>NZ_JACJTU010000116.1 GCF_014698835.1 Nostoc paludosum FACHB-159
TGCACTGTTTTGAAAGGTACATCCAGTTCTCTTGAAAGAATTGAACAGTACTCTTTAAAAATTCCGCGTTCGCTCTCAAGGCATTCTACTGACTCCAGAGACATTCCAGTATAAGCAGATTTAATTTGTCTACAAAAAGTTAATGGAGATATATCTGGAATGCGCGTTTTTGGTAACATCTATAAATCCTCCAAGGTTTGTTGGGGGTAGTGCTTCGGCATGAGCGATCGCAGTCTTAACGCCACGGCGATCGCTTAATAAATTTATCGAAATAGAATTCAGCAATCAGGAGCCAGGAACTAGAAGTCAGAATACGATTCGTGTGTTCCGACCGAAAAAGCTCATTTTTGACCCGCAGTAAAAAAAAACATATTTAGTGGTCAACTTTCCCATCTGTGGGACTGAATTCTCCCTGCCTAATTCTGACTCCTGATTCCTGAGTCCTATTTTATTACCATACTGTACCATACGAAAATTTGCATCTATGACGTAAACTACCGTACCATCAGAAAACTAATTGCTCTGCCGAATATGCCGAAACCAGGATTTAAAACCATAACAGTTCCTGATTGGATTATTGAGGAAATTAAGAGACAGCCTGACTATAAAGGGAATCAAGCTGCCACTTTGGGGGCACTCGTTAGGGATGGTGTTGCGGCTCGTGGTGGGGAATTAGAAAACCCAGCCATATTTCTTGCAAAAGCACTGAATCACTTACCTAATTGGGAGCGGCGCGAATCCTGGGAGTTAGCGCTGACTATTTTAAGTTGGTTGCAAGAAACAGAGCGCCCTTCTAGTTAGCTTTGATGATATTACAGAGGTTTTCAATTGTATGATTTTGCTTTTACGCGAGCGCGCGACCCCACAGCAACTTGAACTTATGCTGCAACAGCACAAGTTCTACATCAAAACCGCAGTTGATATCGAACGGCGAGTGTTGACTGGTGGCGGCGAGTTGCACGCTGATTGTGAAAAAGAGTTGTTGAAAGATGGCAGTAGACAACAAGATATTTGGGCTGCCAGTTTTATGCCTACCACGGGAAGAATTATTTACGAATCGATGGTCAACCTCCGCCCTCGTCAAAATCGTAAAATGGAAATAATTGACCCTAGTATTAGAGAAAAAGTCGCTCAAATGATTAACGAGTTCTTAGGAGACTTATGATTGAACCGACACCAGAGCAACAACTTTTCATGCAAGATGATGTTTCCACCCGCTTACATCATTTGGCAAGTCACTTGTCGCAAATTCAGTCTTTATGGACTCAAAACTCATCAAAGGATTTAATGCTGCCTCTGGTAAAAGAAAGTCGCTACTTTATTGAGTGGACTGTACCAGACATGGTGAAAGCGGATGACATTGACCGGGCTTGCGAGTTAGTTGACTTAGTTCGTCTACTGACTAGTTGGCTGTTTGATTGGGATAATATCTGGTCTAATACCCAACAAAAACAAGCTGCGGCTGTTACAACTCTTGATTGGTTGCGTCGGGTTTTGGAAATAGCTGATACAGAACCAGAACCGCTGAGTGCCTAATGCTGTCTGAGGTGAATTAATTCCAAAAATTTCTCAGTGCATCAGGAATTCGCCCTAGAATATTGCCAATTTCAACTATTAAGTTATTCCACTTCTCACCTTCGGCAATTAATTTATGTGGATTCCGGTCTGACCAATAACCAGATTCATCCACTACTTCTTCAAGTATTCCTAATTCTTGAGCTTTATCAAGTAGGGCAATAATCATTGTATGCGCTAGTGCGAAATTGGCATCGCCACCATATTCGGGTAAAGAAGCATATTGTGTTTTGCACCGAGACTGCGCCATCCATTCAAGGGAATCAGGGTAGCGGCACAGAAAAATATCTAATTCTTCTGTTCCTGGTCTTGGCAGTGATGTAAATCCAATAATATGAACTGGATACTCCTCATAATTAAAGTTGTGGATGTCTCTTTTGATTGCATTAAGTTTTAAAATAAACCAACGATCTGGGATTGAGCCTTTAGGAATAGTACATTCTGCTCCCATTAGCTCAATAATTTCCTCATCTAATTGCTCAAACGCTAAGTCTTTTGCTGCTTGATGTAGTGACTTAATCAGTTGACGCACTTCTTCTGTGCTGCGTTCACCAGCATTAAATTTATAGTGAATTGTTAAGCCCATAAAGTTTAAATAAAAACATCTGATTTTTACTTTACTGGTTGAGAAGAAAAAAAGGCAGTTTCAAACTGTCTTATGAAATTTAAATTTAACGAGAACTAACAGTAGCCCTCTGACCCATAACGTAGTTCATCCAAGCCTGAATTGCCGTCACTTCATCCATACCATTAGCAACTGCACCTAACACCTGCTGCTGGTATGAACTGGCGGCGTAATTAGGATCGATCTTGTCTGCTGCCCAGGCAAGGCAAATATCTTTCACTAGTTTATCGACCACAGATACATGAAGTTCGCTAGGAGCAGATGCATTCTGAAACTGGAGCCACTCTTTGATTAAATCTACTGGATAATTAGTTAGCGTGCGGATTTGTTTGATTCGCAAGTCTTGTGAATGAACCGTAGCGGACTTTGGTTGAGGTGGCTGTGGTTGTGTAATAGGAGCAATTTCTTGTTCGTCGAGTTCAAACTTTGGATTAGAAGACAGCTTCAACTGAAGACTTTTAATTAGCTCATCCCAATCAGCGTTATTGTCCCAATCACGCTTGAATTTAAACCTTGTTTGAGCATCTTTTATACTACAAAATACTGTGTTTTTCTTTCCAGGATTAACGGCAATTATTAGCGGTTGAGAAAAATCTTCAATTAATGAGGCAGTAAGTAAGAAAGATTTGGCGAAATTGGTATTGATTCCGCTTCTGATGACATAAATTTCATCAGCAGAAACGACAATATCTAACTTGAGAGTGTCCTCCCCTTCGTACTCTTTTTGAGTAATTCGGATTTCATTAATATAACCAGTTAGTTCCGTTTCATAAACAGGAATTTTCTTATCCTGCTCCCGCAAAAATCTATACCAACAATATTGTTCGTTATCCCTTTTTTCGTTCTTAATATATAGATAGATGGGTAGTGGTGGATTACCTAATCCTAATTTAATTTCATTAATCATGAGAATTACCTCCTTCATCTGGAATCTAATTGTGTGAATATTATTTGTACTTGCTCATTCGAGAAGCAGAGGCTTTAATCAATGCCATTGCTACTTTTTTTACAGAGCATTTACATGGAAAATTTTGAAGATTTTCAAAAATTCTTGGCGAAGCTGTTGATTTTTAAGAATTAATTATTAATATTATAAAACTTTTCTAGTAAAAGAAGCCTTGTTAAAAGCTGAATCTAGAAGCCAAAATTTTGAAAAACTTATTCTGGCTTCTAGCTTGGGAATTTTGAATTATCAAAACAGTATTCAGGAGTCATGAGCCAGAATTCAGTATAAATTCTGTACGAGTGGCAGATGAATAAACGGCCTTTTTACACCTCCATGAAATTGAAAATTTGGTGGCCTAAAATCAGTGGCGGGTCTGAATCCCCCCTAGAATTGCATTCTGACGCCAAGCCGCGAGCTTCTCCGGCTTTGCTCCTGAATTCAGTTGGGGCTGAATACTTCTTCAACCTCCTAAAATTTGTCCTGCTGAATACTGAAACTTGCTCCAACCAAGGCAGTACCCAAAAACGCGGAAAAACTTACCAGCATTACTCCCAAGCAAATATTCTTCTGCTGCTGCCAACCAGAGATAACTATGTTGGGATTAGCACTTGTATCAATAACTTCCAGCCCCCAACATGCCATTGCTCCTACTCCTGAAAAAGCGGTGAAGAGTAGCGATACAATTGCAAATGCTTGTATAGTAAGGTCAATGAGAATCCTGGGGCTAAATCTTTTTCGAGTCCGACGAAGAACTAATTTACTTTGATTATTTGAAGCCATAGATGATTGGTAAACTATCTTTTGAGTCTTCATATCTCTTGCCTGAATTGATTGAAGAATCTACCTATTTATTAAGGTATTAAATCTATACAAAAGCGGTAGATTAATTAAAAATCTACCGCTTTTTAATCTGGAGTTTCTATTTTTTACTTAGCCAAGAACTAATTTTCTTGCATACTCTTGTGCTTCATCTGGGGATAAGGATTGAAAATTTTTAATTAGCGCTGCGGCACGAGTTCCTCGCGCACTAAGAAGCAGGCAATAGCAATGAGGTTCAGGCAGTGCGGGGTTTTCATCTCTGCTATCCACAACCAACTTGATTCTTCGCCCTCCTCAAATTCAGAGCCATAATCGTAATGTAGTTTTTCTGCGTTAGGCATTGTTTTTTGCTCCTACTTTTACCAAAAGTTTACATCTGCACCTTTACAATCACAAATGCCGCCAGAAATTCTTACTGATAGTTTTGAGACTGACTACATTGGGTTCTGTTGTTGTTTCAGGAGTAGAAGCGACAGCCACCGGAGCAGGAAGTGGTACAGGTGTAACTAACAGAGAATTAAGCAATTCCATTTGATAGTCAACATCAGTAACACTTCTGTAAATTCCGTGATAATCTATCTGCATTCCCAGAGGTGTGGGAACGATTTTTAGGTACTCATTGAGTGCAGCAATATAGCCATCATGGTAGATATGACTAGCAATACAAGTGCGGATATAACTTAATAATTGAATAGCTCGTCTAATATCTTGTACGCAGCGTAAGCCGTCCATTTGTGGCTGAGTTTCGCTGTAGCCTTTCATCTTCTTCTCGGCTACCAAGTTATGGAACTTGTTAACAGCCTGTTCATAACTTCTTAATGTGTGGACTTTGATCTGTGCCTGATAACCAACACGTCCCCACTGCACAGTCAAAGTGCTGTTTTCAACTTTGGCGCTCCAAAATTTATTACTGTTCTGAATTGCATTAACGAAAACTAAATAGATTTCCATTTTTCTTATCCAATTAACTCGTTAATTTTTGGGCATTGCCCCATCGAATTTGGTGTTGTAATGCTTCAAGTAATGTTTCAGCTTCGTCTGCCGTTAGTCCTTCTAGGACAGAGCAGACATTGGATAAATCTTTGGGGATAAAATCAGAGCGAAATCTCACGAACAATGCTTCTTTCAAAGCATCAGTTAGTGTATATTCACCAGAGTTACTCTTTTGCTCTTGTATGAAAACAAAGTAAGCTAAAGTCATTCGCAGTAACAATTTGGTTCCTCTGTCTAACTTCTCTAGATAAGCACCATAATTATCAACCAGTTCGTTAATTTTTTCAGTTTGCCCGTAATAAGTCACTAAATCTGTTGTCATGTTTATTTGCCTTATTAACTATTAAAAAACTGCTGATATTACTAAAACAGCGATCGCCCTTCATAGGACGACCGCTATCAGCATCAGTTCATGTTGCGAAACTTAGCAGTACGCAAAGATTGAGTTTTCGCTGCGACAACAGGACTACTAGCTCTTCGGGCAGTGCTAGCCCAATCCCTCATTCTTTCTACCGCCGCCGCATCTTGAATGGCCAGTGGCGTGATGGTTTTTCGGCAACTTTCCAGATCGCCCAAAGTTACCTGCTGAGGTCTGCCTTCATCGAATGCCAGCAGTGCAGCTTCAGCAGCCAGCGTTTCTAATTCTGCGCCCGAAAACTTTGCAGTATTGGCTGCAACTGCTTCGAGATATTCAAGCTGTACTTGAATACCGAATCGTTCCAGGTGAATTCCTAAAATCTGTACCCGTTCTGGTTCAGTGGGCAGATCCACAAAAAAGGATTCATCGAAGCGACCTTTGCGTTTAAATTCAGTTGGTAGTGCTGATGGGTCATTGCAGGTAGCTACAATAAATACTCCAGCAGTACACTCACTCATGAACGTAAGCAAGGTTCCAAGAATCCTTTGACTAACACCTGAAGTATCACCCTGACCAGAAAGTGCTTTTTCCACTTCATCTACGAACAAAACGCAAGGTGCGATCGCTTCTGCTGTTTTCAAAGCACGTTTGACATTGCTTTCGGACTCGCCAACTAGTGAACCTAGAAGAGATGCAATATCTAACTGTAAGAGTGGTAAATTGAGAATATTAGCAATATTTTTAGCGCAGTGGCTCTTACCTGTTCCAGGTGGGCCAGCTAGTAACACCCCTTTGGGTTGAGGTAAGCTAAGACTTCGTGCCTCTTGCGTAAACAGACGCCGCCGCCGATTTAACCACTCGCGCAAGTTATCCAAACCGCCGAATGCGATTGTCGCAGGTTTACCCAACTCGATACCCATTTGAGACAGTAACCGAGTTTTGTACTCGACAGCTTTGGGAATGAAATCAGCGTCAACGACGACACCATCATTAGTTAAGTTTTCTTTGACAGTTAACCGCAGAAAATCGCTGATTTCTTCTAAAGTTAAACCCAGTGCTGCACGAGAAAGAGTTTCCTTTTGTGCATGTTCCAGGGAAATAGCAAAAGTTAGTTCTTGCTCAATAGCAGACTGTTGTAAGTCATGTAAGTAAGCATTGATATGCTCAAGTATTTGGTCAATACTAGGTAAAGGGACTTCACAATAAGGAATCAGTCTGACTAGTGATTCGTGTAATTGTATGTTCTGTCCTAAAAGTACAATGCGTTTATCAGTTGGTTTTAACCTGTGATAAAGGTTTTTTACCTTGCTTAAAATCTCCCAACTCAATTGAGGTGAATTCTTACCAATGAATGAGTGAATATCACCTAATATGAAAACTCCATCACCACTAAAATTCGCAATGTAATCAAACACATATAACAATGGGTCAGCCTGAAGAGGTCTTTTATACTCCGCAACGGGCTTAAATATTAATCCTCCATCTGCTGCGATTAAACATTGCTCCAGGGTTGATACTCCCAGATTCCAGAAGAAGACAGGACTGTTGAGTTTGTTGTTTGCCTCTGTAGTCAGCCACTGAATGATAGTCGCTTCATCAGGAGCCAGGACATCAACCGCAGCAATGGGGATTTGTGAATCGAGTGTGGAAAGGAGATTCGAGAGTTTCATGATTTTGATATTTGATAAGGAACTGGAAAGAGTTCGTCATAAGTGTTGACCACTTTCACGACTACCTCATAAACTTCGGTATCGCCGTCAAAAACCTCAGCCATTTCATTGCGCCCAGGCTGGGCAATGGCGAAAATAAAAGCATTTATTAGTACACACAAGCCTTCAATATTGGCTTTGATAACTA
>NZ_JACJTU010000117.1 GCF_014698835.1 Nostoc paludosum FACHB-159
TGGTTCAAGCTTTCTCGGTCTAAATTTTGAGGCAGGTTTTGGTTCATATCTGTGATACTCCCCCTCAAGTGTTCCCTTTGTCAATACTCTGTTACCTGAATCCTTACAATTTTGTAATTTTTAAATTTGATATCTTATTAATAGTTTTAAATACAAAATAAACCTGACATGGGTAGGGGTGTACAGCTGTACGCCCCTACAGCCGATTCATTTATTAATGGTAATTACAAAGAAGTAACCATGTTTTTGATGTAATGTACAATTGCTTCTGCTGTTGAGACATTGGTTGCCACTAAAATTTGATTAACATTGCATAAACGCAATAAAGCATCTTCATTTGCTTGATTTGGTTGAGGTACTAGAAAATCTTTTAACAAAATAACTGCTAAAGCTTCTCCTGTTCCCACTAATGATGCAACTCCTTGATATCCTCCAACTGGTACTGAAGGAGTTTGTTGGCTAATGACTAAACCAGTTTCTTGGAATAGAGTTTCACTAATTGCAGGTGTAGCAATTGTCAGACATTTTGATAGAAATTGTTGATGTTGTGCCACAAAATCTACAAGTTCTGATTTTTTGCTATCGTGAGCCATAAGCGCAATGTACTTTTTGCTGATAATCTCAAAAGCCTTGCTTGTTGCTTCAGGGGTTTGAACCAGAATATCAGGTTCTTCTTCCGGTTCCTCAACATCTTCAAATAATTCTGTTGTTTGTGTTTCTAAATCAGAAAGTTTGTCAAACTGCTCAGATATTGGTGCGATCGCTTCTGAGCGATCGGAGGTTATTGCTTCTATATCTTCTGAATAAGCTTGAACATTCCCACTATCGTTAATAACTTCTTCCTCTTCAAGCATCTTCTCATCTACTGTTTGTTCGTTAATTGTTTCTACGTCTGAAATTTTGCTGATTTCAGAAAATCGATTGTTATCAGAAGAAGTATATATTTCAAAATTATGTTGTTCTGAAGGTTCATCTTCTGTTTCTAAAGCTTGGACAATTGTTTGTTCAGCTTGAATTTTGTTTAACTCTGAATTATGCTCGTCATCAAAGTTTAATTGATTGTCTACTTCTGGAGTTTGTTGTTGCTCAGATTCTTCATTTTTCATTTCTTGAATTACGGTCAAATCTAGAATCAGTTTGTCATCAGAGGTTGATAAAATCTCTGTGTTAGATTGCAATGAAGTATTCGCATCTTCAGTACCTTGATTAGCAACTTCTGGGAGATTAATATTTAAAGCTGTGCGCCAATCTATATTGGCATTGTATACAGTCGCGGCTATTTCTGGTTCTTCTGCTTCTTCTTCCAAAACTAGTAGAAATTCTCCGATGCGGACAATATCTCCTGGCTTCAACAAGTAACTGCGATCGCACTCAACAAGCTGGTTATTAACCAGAGAGCCATTTATACTTGCAAGGTCAGAGTAATAATAGTTGCCATCTAGGAGGTAGAACTTACCATGTTGGCGGCTGACATCATTACTATCCAGAATCAAGCCAGATTTAGAAGAACGTCCGACTACGTATTCTCGATTACCGTTAGTAACTAGGTCAAGGTTAATTTCATTGATTTTGCCTAGTGTTTCTGCGTTGAGAACTTTTATTTTCATCATAGTTAATCGAATAAATGATTTTGTAGGTGTAAAAGCCAAAATTAGAGATTAATTTTGTAATTGTTGGTTGATCTTATTAATCTCAGCAATCCATCGTTTACGAGTTCTGTGTTCCAAATTGAGAATGTCATTTTGCGACCAGTGAAAATGATAAGCAACAAAAGCTACCTCCTCGTATAACCTGTCAGAGGGGTAGCTTATAACTCCCCCGCAAGTTCTAACTCAACTGCAAACTGGTTATTGCAATGCGGACATTGAGTAGGAATATGTGCATTTCCTTGCTGATTCACACGATTGTAAAATTCTTTGAGATAGCCCATATCTCGCAGGACAAGGGTTTCTAATAAATCTGGAGTGACAGAATTTAGACTTCCCATGCGAGTGATAACTTGTGAAAGCATCACTAAAAAACTATATGCAGAATTTTCCTGAACGCGGTGATGTTGTTGAACTATAATTTCATCCTTTGCAGTAGCTAAACGCATCATCCCTTGACGGTGGACTCGGTTTTGACCATCGACTAAACCTGTAGGTAGAGTAAAGGGATATTCAGTATTTAAGGAATGTTTGCGAGACATAGAAGGTAAAGAAGTTAAGTATTAACAAGAGTTTCGAGAGGATTATCCTGTTCCTCTAACACATTTGGCAGAGTCTTTTTATGTTCCAAACCATTGATGTGGCGGTAAAAATCTTGGAGATAACTCACATCCTGAGCAAAAAAGTTTTCTACCACCATAGGGCTAATCTCAGATAAAGCTCCAAGACGGGTAATTACGCGAGACAGGATAACGATAGTGGCATAAGCTAGATTCGATTTGACACGAGGATCTCGCATAGGTGCAATCTCGTCCATTGCCGTTGCTAGGCGCATGATACCCTTGCGATGAAGATTACCATCAGCGTCTATATATCCTTTGGGGAGTGTAAATTCAAACTCTTTGGGAAACATTGGTTTTCTGATTAGATTGATTGGGGTACTTATGAGAAGGCAGAGGACAGAAGGTTTTTTTATAAATAAATTTAGGAGCTTGTAACCCTTGTGGTAAAGGGTAAATATTGTTTCTTCCTCCTGCCTCCTGCCTTTCTTCGGTCAATTATTTAAAAGCTATCTGTAAAGCTTCGTTCTATATCTGGTAGAGGCGCACGCTTCATACCTTCAAAAGCAATTTCTAATTCTTCAACAGCTAACTCTGTTTTATCAATTTGAATATCAGCTAATACGTAATTAGTAGGCCAAGCACCATCTAATTCGTATCTTGCTTGTACTTGTCTGCCCATTGAGTTATTGCAAATATTCAAAGAAATTACCTGCCGTTGTTTAGCCCAATTGCCTTGTTGAATGCTCTCGAACCAATCCCAAAATCTTGTAGAGTAAGTTAATCCTCTACGAAGGATAATATTATTACTATTATCATTGCCAGGAATTTTAGTTCTGGTTATCCGACCCTTATTTTCTTTAACACCCCATTTTTGCGGAGTGACTTCACAAATTTGAATCACCTCTTGAGTGCGTTGTAATCCTTGGCAATTCATGAATATGCCATCAATTTTTTCGTTGGAGTTATCTAGACTTAGTTCTATATAGAAACTACAACTTGTCAACCATGCGAAATCTTTACTATTCATAATTTATCATTTTCGCCATCACAGAAACACTAGAGAGAATCTTGCTAATTAACTGAAGCTAAGGTCTGTTCTCAATCTATTTTCTGTTCAAATTAAGATTTTCATAAGGAAGAAATTTAGTTTTTATTTCCTCCTTTTTTAGGAGGTAGCTTGGCAAATTGCAAAGCTACCATTGAAGCTAATTAAGCAGCTTGAACCTCGTAATTTGTACCAATAATATCCACAGTTTCTATTTGGACTTTGCTAGTAGCATCTAAACCCAAGTCCTCTTTTCTATAACTGGTTGGGTAAGCTCCACTCAAGTGTGATGTGTGTCCTGGTTGGTTATCTGTGGTATATTCAACCCACATCATTTCTTGTTTGTTAGCATTTAATTGACCTGTGGTGCATTGGTCATACCACTGACGAACTTTGATATCACCTTGTAATGTCGCAAACTGTACTGTGATTTTTGTCGCATCTTGCTGCAAGGCAGGCAGAGGAGCTTGTACAGGCACACCCGGTTGACCTTGGCTAGAATACCCTACGTTTAATTGAGTTGTTGGCGTTTCTATTGATTGATTAGCGACACTCATGGCGTATTGCGTACCCAAGTTGTCTAAAGTAACTTTAAACTTGCAGCCTTGAACAAATTTTTGTGCTGCGGAATTATCACCTGCGGCCATTTTGATTCTCCTTTATTTAACAAAAAATTGACTAGTGAAATAACGATAGAGTTGAAAAAACAAAATATGCTGATTAAACCAGCTAGTTCTACCAATTTTCCAAAATTCAAAAACATATAAGAACTCAGAAACTTTCATAACATCTGGTTTTCTTAATGTATGAATTTTGAGTTGGGATTATGCTGCGGCATCCTCTGATGCAGAAGGATCCCATTGACTAATGCGAAGTATGACAAACTCAGCAGGCCTGACAGGACAAACACCCACTTCGATATACATACGACCTAACATCCTAGTCTCTGGTGGATTAATCTGTGCGTCACATTTGACATAGTAGGATTGCTTGGCTGTAGCTCCAAACAAGGCTCCTTCTCGCCAGATACGTTCTAAAAAGACACTCACGTTGCGTCTAACACGGGCCCAAGTTTCTGCATCGTTGGGTTCAAAGACAACCCACTGCGTACCTAATTCCAAGGATCTTTCAATGTAGCTCATCAGTCTGCGGACGCTGATGTAACGCCATTCAGTTGCTTCTGGTTCCACGAGAGTTCTTGCACCCCAAATACGGATGCCGCGATTAGGAAAGTTACGAATGCAGTTGATACCAAGAGGATTTAATAGCTCTTGTTCTCGGAAATTGATGTCATAACCCAAGCCAATTACGCCTCTAGGCACTTCGTTAGCAGGTGCTTTGTGTACTCCCCTGGTTTCATCAATGCGACCCCAAACACCCATCATGTGACCGCAAGGCGGAACAAGAATCGGTCTGCCAGCGTTGCGTGGGTTAGCTACTTTAACCCAGGGGTAGTAAAGTGCTGCAAACATGGAACGACGGTTAAAGTTATTTAACCAATCCACAACCTCCTGCGGTTTAACGCGATCGGGTGGTGGGTCAAACAAGACCATACGATTGGGGGGATTGGGGATATCTCCACTCGTAGAGCCTTCACACATACTAATCATCAGTTCCATAATCCCGTGGACTTGCTCCAAAGTCATGAGTCCTGCTTCATAACCTCGCATGAGGTCGGGGCAAGCAATCATTGTGATTTCATCAATTTCAAAAAGCCCGCGTACCCCTGTACGGTCATCGCGTAACCCTTCGACATCGCGTGCAAAGCGATCGGGTGTAGATGGAATAATTGGTGGCGCGAGTTCATATTGACCGTTAACAGGCCGTCGAGCTAGAGGGCGTCCTGCTTGTGATGCTTCCACTACAGTGACGTACATTGAATTACGTAATGCAGCCATCGCATAATTTCCTACCTGAGGCTGTACCTCAGAGTTCATGGTCAAGTTTTCGTATTGCTCTAGAATGTCCTCACCCCGACGAATCTGGAGCGTGAAATACTCACCTGTATTGGCAGGGGCTTCTCCTTCTGTACCTTCAGGGAGGGGACGAGGCGAACCGTCACTTACTAAAATCTCAATGGGGCCGCCAATTGCCTGTTCGGGACGTAGGTTAAAAATCAGCGAGGCACGATTTCCTCGACTGTTAATTTTCACTGTAGCAGGCTCCAAGGCTGTGGGTTTGGGCGTACCAGGTAATTGAGTACCAATACTCACAATCCAACAGCGACCACCACCATTCAAGAAATAGCCATTCACCGCATGAGGCAAATAAGCGTTGAAGTCCGTATAACCATCGGAATTGGGTCGGGCAAAATATTTCAAATATTGCGACCAATTGGTCACTAATATGGGCTTAAAGACTTCCGCGCCGTTGCGGACATCTTCTGTAAAACCAACAAAACCAGCAATTGCGGTGCTGATACCTTCAATCGCACGACTGCCCCGGTTTACTTCTTCTATATAGACACCAGGAGCAGAATAATCAAGTCTAGCCATGAGGGTCTCTCCAAATGAGGATTAGAATAATGCAGGTCTAGGTTTCACATATCTTGTTACAACAGTTTGCAAGTTAGTGAAGTACAGCCAATAAGACTAAAAACTCAAAATTGCTTGAGAAAACACTAATTTTCAGGAGCAAGCGCTACTTCTTTAAAAGCATAAGTTTTCTCATCTACCAAAGCATGGCACGTCTGGGTTACATAACCAGGGCAAGTCAGTATTAAAACATAGTTGCCTAAGGAGAGATTGTCAAACCAGAACAACCCTTCTTGATTACTTATTACTGACTTTTCAGTTCCTCTAATAGTCACTTTTATTTCGCTAAGAGGCAAATTGGTGACTGCGTTTTTGACAATACCTGCGATGGAGACGCGATGTTGCGCTAATACTGAGCTTTTAGTATTCTTATGTTGCTGATTTTCAAGACTGACAATTCGTTCCCAAATCAACGGTACTGAAGTTTTTTCAGCACCTAAAGGAGCGGTTACTGTCAGATATAATGCTGGGCGCAAAGGTAAATTGAGAGAACTCCATAGAGAGCCGACCTCAATAGGCGGCGAACTAACAATAGTCATGGGTAACTGTCCATAACCGCATAGTTCAGGAGGCAAAAACTCCTCTTTAAGATAGCCATGACGTATTAAGAAAGTCATAGCTTCAGTCAAGAGATGATATTCACCCAAAGTTGTGCGATCCCAAGCTGTTAGCATCAGTGAAACATCGAACCAAGTAGGTAATTGACTTACTGTGGAAGTTGGTGTTCCTCCTTCTGAAAACATCCGCTCTACCCGCCTACCAGTCTGTTGTAATTGGTTCGATAAACGAATATCATACAAGTACAAATTGATAATTTGGCCTGCATTACCATTCGTTCTACTGCCAGGAAGATTAAAATCAATTTGCTCGATACTCGTGAGAGAAGTTCCCCCAACTAGAATTTCTGCAATAGTTTGTAGAAGGCTGATAAGCATAGATCAAGCAAGTGAATTTATTTACATACATACTAAAAGTAAATTTTGTAAATGTTAATTGAACTTTCGTCGAAATTCTTTCCCGCAAGAAGTAAACATAGTTGCTAATACCAATTTAATATGAAGCTGCATATAATAGGGAGAAGCCATCTCCTAAGTTTAAATAGCCATGAGCCGCCCGTTTAAGATTGAAATTGCAGAGAGCGAAGAGG
>NZ_JACJTU010000118.1 GCF_014698835.1 Nostoc paludosum FACHB-159
TATCATTAAATAGAGCTTGTTGCGAATGAAGGCTCTTTTTCTTTTACCACAAATTGCTACACTCTTTGTAATATAAGCATTCTAGACCATTTTGTCCCCCCGCAAGGTCTTCGATACTCCAAATAACATTCCTAATACTTGAAATGTTGGCATCTGTCTGAGATAAAATAGGCATAAACATACTTGTTCTTCGGTTGATAATAATTCTTTGCGACCACCACCAGCCGCATTAATTCTTATTTTTCGGCTTTGGAGTTTTGTTTTAATTTCTTGGTGACGCTTTATCGCGCAATTTAACAGTGATTGTAACTGTTCGTAACTAATCCCTAAAATTTGTTTTGTCCGGTGGGGATATTTCTGGATATAATCAAAAACCATAACTAATATCGAAAAATGGTAGACACTCAATTTAACGTTTTACCATTTTTTTTTCCTAAGTTAATATTTCGGACAAGTCTACTGCTAATTTGTTGACGGTAGTGCAGACTTGCCGCCGTCAAGGTCGATCTGTGATTGATTTTTTTTCACAGGCTCTAATTGCTGATTCTGATAATTCTCTGTCTCGCCCTTCTTTACTTCCTCAATATTAGACCTGAATCCTTACAATATTTCTTTGCTGTTCCCTGTTCCCTGTTCCCTATTTTCAAGGCAGTTCTAGTGATCGCGGGCTTGAAATGCGGCGATCGCAGTATGCAAGGTAAGAAAAATGTGTTCAGAGCCAATCTTTTGCAAAAGCTGCGATCGCTTTAGTTGTTTGTAGAGATCCTGTTTTACACGTGTCATGGCAAAGGTGATACCTCTGGCGGCTAGTTCGCTGTGGAATTCTGTTAATGCGTCTATGGCAGTAATATCAACTTCAGCAATTGCTTCTGTGTTTAGCACAAACCACTCTACTGGAGTTGTTTGAGCCTCAATTGCCTCCAATGCTCGTCGTTTGAAGTTTTCCACATTGGCAAAGCAAAGAGGAGCGTCATACCGATAAATCACCAAACCTGGGATAGTTTTGGCTCCCTCCCAATCTTCAATATCGTGTAATCCAGCCAAACCCGGCACTTCTCCCAAAACTGCATCGTGTGGTCGTGCTACCCTGGCAAATAAATCAATCACAGATAAACCCACTGCAATCCCAACACCAAGCAAAATATCTGTGAGTAGAACTCCAACTGTTGTGGTCAGAGCCAAGAATAACTCACTGCGTCGAAATCGTGTCAATCTGAGAAATTCCGGGATGTCAATCAGTCTGGTAGCTGCATAGATCACAATCGACCCCAACGCTGCTTTCGGAAACTCTGCTAGCAAGGGACGCAGGAATAACAACACCAAGATGACTACAACTAGAGCAACTAAAGAGAACACCTGGCTTTTGCTTCCTAATGAGTCTGCGATCGCAGTGCGGCTACCGCTACTACTAATTGGAAAACCCTGCATCAATCCGTTTGCCAGGTTTGAGCTGCCTAAAGCCAACAGTTCTTGGTTAGCATCAATTTTGTAGTGATTGCGGCTTGCAAATGCTCTTGCTGTCAATACATTATCTGAATAGCCAATGATGGCAATTCCAATGGCTGAAGTTGCAAGTGGTAGCAACTCCGCCATCGATACCTTAGGTAAAGTCAAATGCGGTAAGCCAGCTGGAATCTCTCCGACTACAGCCACTCCTTGGCGATCAAGATGGAATAACGCTACGCCAGCTGTTGCCAGCAACACCGCTAACAGAGGACTAGGCGCAGTCGGAAATAGACGCTGAATGATGAATAAAAAAGCTAAGACCACAACTGCCAGAATCATGGTTGGCTGGTGAATTTGATCCAGCTTCCTGAAGAATTCACTCACTTCTCCAAAAACAGTATTTGCCTCAATTTTAATGCCGCCAATTTTACCTAATTGCCCCGTAATCATAATTACAGCGACTCCTGCCATATAACCAATCAGAATCGGTTTGGACAGCAAGTCTGCTAGAAAACCCAGGCGGGCAATATAGCCAATTATACATATAATGCCGATCATTAAAGCCAGCAGAGAAGCGAGACTGGCATAATTACCATCATGAGATGCAACCAAAGGAGCGATCACTGTCGCTGTCATTACCGCCGTCGTCGATTCTGGCCCTACCGAGATTTGAGGTGAAGATCCCACCAAAGCATAAATAATCATTGGCGGGAGAATTGCCCACAACCCCACTACAGGTTGCACCCCTGCCAACTCCCCGTAAGCCATGCACTGCGGGATCAAGTAGGCTGCTACCGTTATACCTGCTAGCACATCCCCTCGCAACCATGCTCGTTGGTAAGACAGCAAACTTTTCAACCCTGGTATGCGTAGCAAAGCTACTTGATACTTTTCCAACATGGCGATCGCAGATAGGATTTGGATTTAGTTGAAGAAGATATTAATTATTTTAATAATCATCATTTGTATTACTTGTGTATTGCTTGTGTATTTTTACATTTTGATAGAGTAGTCAACTATTGATTGTAAAAAAATATGTTCTTGAATAGCTACTGAGTATGAAGTACAAATTTAGTCTTGGTACATCACAAAATCCTCACATTTTATCTGTAACCTTGAGTAAGAGCAGCCGATTAACAACTAGGAAAAAATCACCTTATATGTATATTAATTGAGTAAATTTTTATTAATTATTCTTTAATTCTTGATTTAACCTATTAGATTAAAAAGAATTTAGTTATGACAGATATAAATCATCATCACTCAACTAAAGGTCAACATCAGAGACATTATAATCATTCCCAAAAACACATTCATCGTACCGAACCCGCCAAAATTCAAGTAGAAGATGATCGCACGGGTATGAGTGTGGAAACTTTGAAGCGGGCAATTCTGGATAACTTGTTTTATATCCAAGGCAAAGATCAGTTTTTTGCTATACCTTACGACTACTATATGGCATTGGCGTATACAGTACGCGATCGCCTAATTTATCGCTGGTTAAAAACTCAACAGACCTATTTTGAAAAAGATGCAAAATTTGCTTTCTATTTGTCAGTTGAATATCTCAAAGGTCGTCACCTGCGGAAAAATTTGGTAAACGTGGGATTGTGGGATGTAGCTAATCAAGCGTTACAAGAATTAGGGCTAAATCTCTACGATTTGATGGAACAAGAACAAGAACCAGGGCTAGGAAACGGTGGCTTAGGGCGTTTAGCAGCTTGTTTTCTCGACTCCTTAGCGACTTTAGAAATTCCTGCCATTTGTTACGGTATTCGCTATAAATTTGGGACTTTTGACCAAGTAATCCAGAATGGTTGGCAAGTAGAACGGCCTGACAAATGGTTGCGTTTTGGTAATCCTTGGGAAATTCCCCGATCAGAGTATGTTGTGGAAGTCAAGCTGGGTGGACACACCGAAGCTTATTTGGATCAAAACGGACACTACCGAGTCCGGTGGATTAGCGATCGCACTGTCTTAGGCACACCTTTCGATACTCTTGTACCTGGATACAACACTAACACAGTCAATACACTGCGGTTGTGGACTGCCAGAGCCAGCGAAGAACTTAACTTTGAGGTTTTTAATACTGGCGATTACACTCGTGCGGTTGCAGATAAAACCTTCTCAGAAAATATTTCTAAGCTTTTATATCCCAATGACAATACTCCTCAAGGCAAAGAATTGCGATTAGAGCAACAATACTTTTTTGTTTCCTGTTCTTTACAAGATATCATCCGCCTTTATATGATCCGCCTGCATAGAAGTAGAGGTGGTTCCTATGAAGAAGCATTATTAAGGATAGAAATTTCTCAAGAGCATTTTGAGAACTTTGATCAACAAGTCAGCATTCAGATGAATGATACCCATCCATCTCTAATTATTGCTGAGTTAATGCGTTTACTAGTTGATGAGTACCAGTTAGATTGGGAAAGAGCATGGGAAATTACACAAAACTGTTGTGCTTATACGAACCACACTCTATTACCAGAGGCATTAGAGCAATGGCCGATTAGCTTATTCGGTCGCCTTTTACCCAGACATCTAGAGATTATTTACGAAATCAACCGTCGTTTTCTCAATCAGGTGTGGCTGCAATTCCCTGGTGATTTAAATCGTGTGGCACAACTCTCACTAATTCGAGAAGGGTCTGAAAAACAAATCAGAATGGCAAATTTAGCTTGTGTCGGCAGTCATACCATTAACGGAGTGTCACAATTGCATACCAAATTATTAAAGCAAAGTTTGCTCCATGATTTTTATGAACTATATCCAGAAAAATTCACTAATATCACTAATGGAGTTAGCCCACGACGCTGGCTCTTATTAAGTAACCCAAAACTGGCACTGTTAATTACCGAAAGAATTGGCAAGAAATGGATTACTAAGTTAGACGAATTGAAGCGGTTAGAAGCTTTTTTAGAAGATGCAGAATTTTGTCAGGCTTGGCAACAGATAAAACACGAGAACAAGCATGACTTAGCAGAATACATTTTGCAATGCAACGGTATTGATGTAAATGCCAATTCTCTATTTGATGTTCAAGTCAAGCGTATCCATGAATACAAACGCCAAATCTTGAATTTGCTGCACATCATCACCCTATACAATCGGTTCAAACAAAATCCATCTCTGGAAGTATTACCCAGGACTTTTATCTTCGCCGGTAAAGCAGCACCAGGTTATTTTATTGCCAAGCTAGTTATCAAACTCATTCATGCAATAGCCAACGTAGTCAATCATGACCCAGATGTGAATTCTCGCTTGAAAATAGTCTTTTTGAGAAACTATTGCGTATCCTTAGCACAACGTATCTGTGCGGCGGCGGAACTTTCAGAGCAAATTTCCACTGCTGGCAAGGAAGCATCTGGCACAGGTAATATGAAATTGGCAATGAATGGTGCAATTACCATCGGTACACTCGATGGAGCAAACATTGAAATTCGCCAAGAAGTAGGAAACGAAAATTTCTTCCTGTTTGGGTTGACTGCTGAGGAAGTATTTAGTTTAAAATCACAAAATTACAATCCTTGGAATTACTACAACAGCAATCTAGAACTCAGACAGGTTATAGATATGATTGCTTCTGGTTATTTTTCCCCAGATAGAACTGATTTGTTTAGACCAATAGTGGAATCTTTACTAATCAGAGATGAGTATATGGTTCTGGCTGATTATCAATCTTATCTTGACTCTCAAGAGCGAGTCAGCCATGTTTATCTTGAGCAAGAGCATTGGACGAGAATGTCAATTTTGAATACAGCTCGAATTGGCAAATTTTCTTCAGATCGGACGATTCTTGAATATTGCCAGAAAATTTGGAATGTCAAACCTCTGAGGGTAGAATCTTGACCCCATTTTACTCGGTTTGTGAAGGTATTGTTTAGTTGTAGCCGTATTTTTTCACAAACCAGGTTTTTACTAACTATGTCAATACACAATAACTAGATAGAATCAACGCTAACCAGAGAAAATAGCTGGCGGGTAAAGGCACAAATCCTAAACCTGATGCAATTGGAGAGAAAGGAATATAAATACCAATCGCCATAATTGTCAGAGTCACTAGTAGCATAGGTAACGCTGCTGTACTTTGAATTAGGGGAATTTTCGCAGTCCGGATAATGTGGACAATGAGGGTTTGGGTTAATAAGCGCTCTTCCATCACTCTAGGCAGAGGAAAATAAGAAATCCTCAGATTGGTAGGGGATTGGAAGAGCACCTCGCATTCGATTCATCAATTCAATTAGTGTGAGAAATCCAATCGATAAATGCAAAACTGGAAAGACCCGAAGCCAAGGTTTTAGTAAATTAAAGAATATAAAAGGTTGAATGACTAAGCATAAATTGTTGAGTAGATTCTTCCACCCATGACCAAAGTCCCACCATTGATGTTGGCTAAATCTTGCCACAACTGGATCTAGGGTTTTGTTTACTCCATGTTCGGGATGATTGTTCAAAACTTGAGAATGAAGGCTGACCATGAGATAAGCACTCATAACTATTTCCCACCATTTTTGTATTTGGGAATAGTCAGTTACTCGATTCATCTCAATACGGTTCGGTTAAGCCAAAAACCAGATAAACTGGGGGTTATCACCCCAGTGTACTGACATTGAATGCAACTCAAAGAATTCTCACTGATCTCGCCTGCGATTGAATCAGGTACGGTACTCAAAGCATTAGAAACAGCTATAAGAGCAGAGGCAATTGAAAAAGCCATTGCAGACACACGGAGTAATGAAGAACGAAAGCGGGCTTTACCGTCGCATCTGGTGATCTGTCTGGTGATAGGTATGGGAGATCCATAAAAATAAATCCCCAGCCTTGGTGGTTGATCGTGGGCGTAGTCGGTTATTCGTTTTAATAAGGCTGGGGATTTATTTACTGGTAAGTGCCTATGAGCTTGTGGTCAAAAGCATCAATGAGAGCAGTCCTAAAAAATTTAGTGGATGGCTTAAGTGAAGCGTGGGTGAGAGTGGGAAAATATTGGCGAATACCCTGTAAATCCTCAATAACAGAAGCACGACAGCGAGTAGGAGCAGGGGTGATGAGCCGTCTATTTCATTTAACAGTCAAACCGCTAGCCACAATTGAGAGCAAGGGTGCTTTTTTAGGGGAAGCCTATCGGTATCATGCAATGGCAACGAGATAATTTTTATTTATATGGATTAGTAGAACCGTTAACGGGTGAGTATTTCATCTGGGAATTTTCTCATTTAAATGCAGCTTGTTTTCAGGTTTTCTTAGAAAAATTCTCTGCCACTTATGCCCAAGATATCCATATTATTCAGTTAGATAATGGAGCTTTTCATTTTACTGGAGTTTAGACTAAATCGGTCATGTTCAAGAAAAAAAGGGAGTCTGATTGAATACAGCCCCCCTTAGTAGCAGAAACTGAGAGAAGTACTACCAACTCTCACCT
>NZ_JACJTU010000119.1 GCF_014698835.1 Nostoc paludosum FACHB-159
CTCATAATTCCTTACTTCTTTAAATAACTCTTTATACTCTGCACAATATTCATCTACGATCGCAACTGTTGGGTGGGCGTCTCTAGCCAAATGTTTCAGGATTTGTAATTCTACATCCATGCCCTGCTTACCTTCCAGAGTTTTTTCTTTTAATCCTTTTATTAAGAATACTCGGAAAGTGACAGAAGAGGGGTAATTAGGCAAAAATATTTAGTTATATGCGGTAAT
This sequence comes from Nostoc paludosum FACHB-159, assembly GCF_014698835.1. Lineage (GTDB taxonomy): Bacteria > Cyanobacteriota > Cyanobacteriia > Cyanobacteriales > Nostocaceae > Nostoc > Nostoc paludosum. The sequence continues at coordinate 229 of NZ_JACJTU010000119.1, forward strand.
TTCAACCTGATGATATAGCCGATATTTCTAATGGTAATATTAGCGCTCGAATTCGTAACCTTACCAGTCCACAAATCGTCAAAATTACTTGCTCATATTTGTGGGGATTTAACCTAAATCTTTCTTGAACAACTCGAAATATTTTGACTGATCGAATTCGATGTTCAACAAAGATCCGTTTAGATGAAAATATTTTATTTTGTTCTTTCTGTTCAGTTGTTAGTTCTCGATTTCTTGGTTTCTTAATTTGAGTTGTAATTAAATCTTCTCCAATATATGCCTTATCCCCTTTAAATCTTTGTTTGGCATCAAACTCTGACCGATATTCTCGAAACAAAGTTATATCGCTTTTTGGCCCAGGTTCACCTGCTACAACATCAACGATATCGCTAGCATCAGGTAAAATAATCATTTGAGTTTTAAATGTATGATTACTCTTCTTGCCTGAAAAATATTTCTTTTGCTCATTATTGTCTCTAGGTCTTTCTCTGACTTGTTCATAGCTATCTACTATTAATTCATATTCTGTGAGTATTTCTTTTACTACATCATAGTCAGAAGCGTTTTTTTTATTTGTTCAAGCAAACTGGATGGCAGTAATTCTCGCAAGTTAGGCAACCAATAGTTAAATGTATCATTGGCGGTAGACTCGCTTACTTCAAACTGAATACCTAGAAGTTGGAAGGTTGTTAAATGCCGGAGATACACCAAAGTTAAAATGATTTGTTCGGGAATAGGTAATTTTGGTTTGCGACCTCCTCCACCAGCAATAACTCTAACTTTCTTAGATTCTAGTGAAGCTTGTTTTTCATGATATAAACGTTCCGCATTTAGGATTAATTGTTGTAACTGTTCATATTCCAGTCCTATTAACCTTTGTGTTTGTTTAGGATTCTCTTCAATGTAATTCAGTATATTGCTCATGCTCCTGTGCCAAAATCACTCTTTAATGTTCTTTTATCACAGAATGATACTATTTTGGAGATGTCTATTCAGTTTGATAAGTTAACTGGTTATATGCGCTCTGAAGTTGTACCGCTAACTAAATCTATTGAAGGTAATACAAATAATGCAGGTGAAGAAGTCAAACGTAAGTATAACTTTACGCCTTGTGAGCGGCCTAGTACCTTTATTGCTGTAAACGAGAATGTTTGATAGGTTCAGACAAAAATCAATGTAGTAAAAAAAAGAATCAGCTAGAATGAAGTGCTGCATAAAACAGTACTTTCTAACTGATTCTTTGAGATTTTATTATGGTTGTTGCTCTAGCATTTGGTAGCAATCAACATGAGAATTGGTAATTTCTGGAATGTGTTGAATTACAGAGTTAATTTGCTCCAACTTAAATGCGGAAAGGGGACTCCCGCCAATATTAGAATTGTCCGTTAGGACATCATTATTTGTATTCATAGCCGTCAGCTTTGTGTATGGTTTTCAGATATTTAGGATGAACATCAAACTTTTGTTCTAAAGTGTGTAGAACAAAACTAGGACGAAACCTAATTGCAATTCTGCCTGTATAAATTCCAGCAAATTTACCAGTGGGAATATTAGCTTTGACAATATCACCTGTAGTAAAACCCCGGAAATACTTAGATGAAGGTGCATGAGCTTTAGGAAAACCAAACTTATCTGGACAACAGCGTTGACGAGTACCGTGACCTTTAGCACTAATCAACAAAGGCTTGATGTTTTTGATGATTAGTTTCTCTGGTGTACTAGCTCCTACACATAGAGAATCAGCCCAGTGAGACTTATCAATTCCTTGATTGGCTCGATTCCACTTGGTTCTTCCGCCGCTACCAACTTCTAAAGATAAATCAGTTTTTTGCAATCTACGGTATAACTCCCAACGAGTTGCATTGACCACAGTAGCATCAATTAATGGTTTTTTGGCTTGAGATAAAATGCGGTTTAGCAATTCTGGTTTGTTTTTGAGGAACTCAGCAATTAACTGATTTCCTTTAGCTTGGTTACATTTTTGACAAGCAAATGTCAGATTACTAACGCGATTAGTACCACCACAGGATCTAGCAACAATATGCTCAATTTGTAACGGTACATCTTTAATCCCACAGTATGCACATTGATGTTGCCACTTCACTAAAAGGTATTGTTTGACTTCAAACCCAAACAATTCACCACGTTGATAATCTACACCTTGAATTTCTGGTTGTTCCAACTTTTGTAAGTCAAATTTAACTAACTCTTGAGAGATAGCACTAATAGGACAAAGATGACACAGCCTGTTCACCCAAGTCAAAATATTCTCAATTCGAGATTGTAACGATGGTGGTAGCCAGCCACCTTTACGTTTTCTGTTAAGAAAACGCGCCTTGCGGTATCTCGTTTTGCGTGATCGCCTTGAACGTCTCAACTGCCTTCTTGATAGAAGTGATTGCCTGATCTGAAACCCACGATGGGTTATCTCACAAGCAAATACACATCTAGCAGTATTTTCTTGCAGTACAGTCATTCCCGTGACTTTGCTGCCTGGGTCAATTTTTACCCGATGTAAGTGTGTAACTGAATGTTCTAATTTTCTGTCCTTGATAAGAATGGTAAATGGATAGCGTTTGTAGACCGCAGCCCTCTCCTGCTTTAATAACTCTCTTGCCCGTGCTGGATGGCATGGGTCGAGTGGTTGCTTGTTTTTATCTAAAACGAAAACGTACATTACTGTTGCCTCTTACCTTGCGGTAGTAAAGTTTGCCTCGCCCGGATATCATGACTTGTTCGGCTCAAAACACTGTTTGGTTCCCGTCCTTGCTGTTTAATTTTGAGCGACAGTTGCCCAGAACTGGCACGCATCCTGGGGTGTCGTGACCGTGATATCGTTTACCCGTGGGTGGGCTGGTCAATGTAGGCTTTTACAAGCCCCCGTTAGAATCTGCAAAGATCTAGCGGCGGGTCATTGACTGTTGAATCATCGACTGTAGCAGCTTGAGCTTTAGTAGATTTAGCCTGCTTATGTCACTTTCCGAGAGAGCGATCGCTATAATTCTGATCAGTCAATCAATACAAGCTATCCTATTAGAAAAAAATGAGTGTTGTATTGGTTATTAGGAAAAAATCTGGCGATTGCTTGCTACACAAAAGTCCTAGAATTCAGAAATGGTAAAAGTTTTCGGAGAGTGACAGAACAAGGGTATTAGCAGCCATAGTTGTTTCCTTGATGAGTGTTTCGCTTTTAGCTGCGTCAGCATTAGTCAAAAAAATAAATCCCACTCTGTATGAGCGAGATTTTCTGTAAAATCAGATTATTTGTGATTATTTTGCTAATAAACGTTCGCGTTGTAGCCAAGTACGTTTGTTGACTTCGAGTAGTTCTTCTAAGCCTTTGTTGAAGTGCTTAATGGAATAGTCAACCATTTGTTGTACACTGTATTTGGGGTTGTCAACTGAGCCGAATGTAGCAATAAATCTTGTTTTAAAAGCATCCCATTGTGTTTTATTCCAGTTAGTCTGTGACTGCGCTTGAATAGTTTTACCCCAGGTTTCTTGTAGCCCGTAGTAGACTGCTTTAAACTTACGCTCGTTGTAGTCAGCAATTTTGTAAATACCCATTGTGTTATCATCAATTAAACAAACTTTTTTGGTTTTAATAGCCATATTTTTTGTCTCCTATGTGAGAGTTACTTCTTAAAGAATTGAGCGTTAGCTATAGTGCTTTCTCTTCTTTATTTGGACGTAAGTCCGTGTAAAAAATAACAATTTAAAATTGGAAATGAATGCTAACCCCTCGGCTACTATCCTGTTTTCAAAAATTTTCAGCGTTCATTCAGCCTCGATGGGAGAATCTACAGTAAAACTCTGTGCAATAAATTGTTAGGCGACTTGAGTTATCGGCAAGGACTTATTTGGGAATTTTTCCTCATCTGCTTGATGTTAAGCAAAAAATGTGATGTGGTAGGAGCAAGTCTGGTCAATGATGCTGTTGGCGAAATATTTCTTCACATTTGAAAACCCGACAAATGCTCCCAGTGAGCAGAGTTTTAAGGAAAGTGGGATGATGTTGATCAACAAGCATCTACCATCACCTGCGGTGAAGGAGGAATTGAGTGATTCAACCGCAAGCCATAGACCCCATACCAGAAGAAACAGTGCGTGTGGCTCGTGCCGCTTTCCCAAAAGGCAATCTCTACATAACCATGAGGGATGAAATTGGTACTCTCTACAAAGATCAAGATTTTGAAGCACTGTTTCCAACACTTGGGCAACCCGCTTTTAGTCCTTGGCGGTTAGCTTTGGTCTGCGTGATGCAATATATCGAGGATATGACCGACAGACAAGCCGCAGATGCAGTTCGTAGCCGAATTGATTGGAAGTATGCGCTTTGTTTGGAATTAACAGACCCAGGCTTTGATTTTGGTGTACTTTGCGAGTTCAGAGTCCGAATAATCAAAGGAAGTGCCGAACAAAAGTTACTGGATATCTTGTTAAAGCAGTTTAAAGAAAAAGGAATTATCAAAGAGAAAGGAAAACAGCGCACCGATTCAACCCATGTATTGGCAGCAATTCGTAACTTGAATCGTTTGGAAAGCGTAGCCGAAACTTTGCGTGCAGCATTAAACGCAGTGGCAACGGTCGCCCCAGAATGGTTGCGCTCTTGGGTTCCCCATGAGTGGTTTGAACGTTACGGACGTGCGCTAGAAGAGTACCGTTTACCCAAAGGGGTAACTGCTCGATATAAATTAGCTGAAACTATTGGTAATGATGGTATGCAGCTATTAATAGCCATATACGAACAAGAAACGACACCTCAATTGCTGCGGCAAATACCAGCAATAGAAATTCTCCGCCAAACTTGGGTACATCAATACTATACTATATAGATTATACAAATCTAAAAGACGATGAATCTGGTAAATTATGTTGGCGTAGCGCAACAGACTTACCTCCGGCAGGCCAGCATTTTGACTCTCCTTATGATACTGATGCCCGTTACGGTAACAAACGCACCATAACCTGGACTGGTTACAAGGTACACATCACGGAAACTTGTGATGCTAACGATGTCCATTTAATTACAAATGTGGAGACGACCCCAGCCCACCTGTCCGATGTAGACCAAACACAACCAATTCATTTATCTTTGGAAGAAAAAGGCTTATCTCCAAAAGAACATATCGTAGATGCAGGTTATGTCGATAGTGAATTACTGGTAAAAAGTCAAATTGATTTTGATATAGAACTGATTGGCCCAGTACGCCCAAATGTGAGTTGGCAAGCGAAAACACCAGGTGGGTATGACATAAGCAAGTTTACAGTTGACTGGTCAGCAAAAACAGTTACCTGTCCTCAAGGACAAAAAAGTACAACTTGGACTCCTTCGATTGACCCTTGGGGGAATTCAGGAGTTAATGTCAAATTTCCTTCCAAAACTTGCCGAATCTGTAATTTCAGACACTTATGTGTCAGGTCAAAAAGTGAAAGTGAGCCAAGAAAATTAAGATTGCGCCCACAAGAAGAACACCAGATCCTTCAAACTATCCGTAAACAGCAGGATACAGATGAATGGAAAGAACGTTATAACATCCGTGCTGGTGTTGAAGGAACTTTATCACAAGCAATAAATGCTTTTGGTTTACGGCAAGCACGTTACCGCAACCTGCCAAAAGTCCGGTTACAGCATCAAATTACAGCTGTTGCCATCAACGTTGTTCGCATGGTGTCTTGGTTAAATGGTATACCTCATGCTCAGACTAGAATATCGCAGTTTGCTGCACTACGTGTTACGTAAAGACTGCAAACACTCATAGCTTTTAATCAAAAAATTCCATGTAATACACGGTTGATTTTGGCTCAGAGCTTTTTTAAAATATCCGTATATTACATGGTAGAAATATCCATGAAAAAAATGAAAAGGGATATCCAAGGTAAGTTTGCGCTTAAGAACGATGACTACCGTGAAGTACGTTCTTTGCGACTAACAGACGATACTTGGAAGAAACTAGGTATTGCCTCTGAATGTTTAGGATTAACCAGAGCAGACTATCTGGAGAAAATAATTAACAATGAACTCTCGCCGTGTAATACATGGAGGGACTCAGAACTTCTTCCATGTATTACACGGTATGAGGAGGAATTAGAGAGACTTAAAGCGCAAGGAAAGAATCTTCAAAAAGAAAATTCCGCACAGAAAGAACACTCCGCCGTTACTTTTGTTCATGACATTGTGGATTTTGAGGCAATACGCGATCGCATTTTATTTGAATTAAAGTTGGGGCGGCAGGCTTCTGGTTATAAAACAGCGCAAAAAGCCTTAGATAAAATGATTGTAGAGCTAAAATTTTTAGTTGACAGTCTCTAAATCATCCAAAAAGCTATTTCTAAGGCAAAATTTAACATCTTCCAGACATCGTGCTTCCTTTGTCGGTAATGTTAAGGAATATTTCGCCAACAGCATCGCTTTTGGTGATCACTAGTGGGCTGGTTTAGGCAGAAGGCAGAAGGCAGAGGGCAGAAGGAAGAAAGAAGAAAACTACAGAAATTCCTGCTGTGCAAGGGTTACAGA
>NZ_JACJTU010000012.1 GCF_014698835.1 Nostoc paludosum FACHB-159
GGGGAGTGTGGGGGGAAAGAGAATTAATGCTTCCCCATCCTCCCACACCTCCCACACCTCCCACACCTCCCACACCTCCCACACCTCCCACACCTCCCACACCTCCCACACCTCCCACACCTCCTGCTTGCCCAATGACAAATGACAAAGGACAAATAACAAATGACAGGTAAATTAAAAGAAAAAGTAGCAATTATTACTGGAGCTTCTTCAGGAATTGGAGAGGCAACAGCGATCGCCTTAGCGGCAGAAGGGGCAAAAGTAGTCCTGGCTGCTAGGCGTGGTGAGCTTCTTGAAGCATTGGCACAACGCATCGAAGCTAGTGGAGGTAAGGCACTGTCCGTTGTTACTGATATTACTGATGAGACTCAGGTAAATAACTTAGTGAACAAGGCAAATGCAGAGTTCGGTCGGATAGATATTGTAGTTAATAATGCTGGCATTGCTTTGCTTGGTACTATTGAGACAGGAAATCCGGCAGACTGGCGGCGATCTTTTGATATCAATGTTCTAGGGCTACTGTATGTTACTCACGCAGCTTTGCCGATTTTGAAACAGCAACAATCGGGGCATATAGTTAACATTTCTTCGGTTGCTGGCCGGACAGCACGGGCTGGTGTAGGTGTTTACAATGCTACTAAATGGGGTGTAAATGCTCTCTCGGAAGCATTGCGTCAAGAAGTTTACAAGGATAATATTCGTGTCACCATCATCGAACCTGGCTTAGTTGACACAGGTATTGATGACCATATTACCGATCCCGTTAGCAAACAGCGTATCCAAGAACGACGTAAATCAATTACACCTCTGCAAAGTGAAGATGTTGCTGCTGCGATAGTTTATGCTGTTACTCAACCACCCCGCGTGAATGTCAATGAAATCCTGATCCGGCCAATTGGACAAGAAAACTAACATAAATAACTAGCAAGAAAGTTAGGGTAGCACACCAGTGCCACCCTAGCTATATACTTAATAGGCTTCTTGCAAAAGTGGGTAAAGCGGTTCAGATAAAACCTTTTCCCCTTTTGCAAAACTATTTTTGCAAGAGACTCCATGAACAAAATTCACAACGAAGGAATGAAAATATTTCTTTCCTAGTCACCAGTCCCCAGTCCCCAGTCCCTATTTTCAAGGCAGCCTTAATTAATTATTCAGGATTAACAACTAGGCATTTACCTCTAAGCATATCTTTGAGGATTACTAAATATTCAGGGAATGAAATATACACCGTTCTTTCTGGTAGAAGATTTGTTTGAGGAAAGGGTCGAGTGTAAATATTAGACATAGAGTGATGTAATGAATGTTCTAGACAATGGTTATGGGTAATAAACAGAAAAAATCTTTCTAAGATACCAGAAGGTTTCAAGTTTCTAGTTTGTAGATTACGTTCTTTTAAGTTTCCTTCCACAATCAGATTTCCATGCTCTATCAATTCACAATGATGAACCATAAAAGATCCCATCCAACAGGTAATAAAATAAGAAATTAATATTTGACCTGTAGTTACTCCTAATAGTAAATGTGAAGTGTATCCAACTCCCCCCCAAATAATAATCCGCATCAAGATAGAAATTATTAATTTTTTAAAGCAGTACTGCTGTTTGAGTTTTGGATGCCGCGATATTTGGAAACTTGCCACAATTAAAACAAATATGTTTCCGAAACATATTTCCAAAAAGTTATAAATAATTCGCAATGATTTATTCTTAATCTCTCCTAAAGGATGAAATTCTATATCGTTGTAAGTATTGACTTGAGAATGATGATAAGGATGTACTATATCAAAAGTTTGTGGGTCGAGCAAGATGAGCCAAGATAATATTAAGTAAAAACGCTTATTGTTGATATGTGGTAAATATTCATGCCAACATTCATGCATAAACTGTGCTAATAAGCAAAGAAGATAAACTCCGGGGAAAAGCATAAACAAGAGTGAAAAAATATTTAAGTAAGCATATACATAAGGCAAAAAAAACAGATATATCAGCCAAACTGCTACAGTAGATATGAGTTTTGTCGGCTGTTTTTCTACTATTGAAATAGTATTAATAGCTGTCATACAGAATTCCTCTCAATATTTATTTAAACCAGAATTAACACATCCTCAAATAGAAGATTTTCCGGTTGTCACCGTTCATTAGATATTAACCATAAAGCTAAAAAATAAGCTATATCAATTCAACAATTACTGAATATTGTTAGACATAATACTTAATTCTTAAGTTAGAAAATATGAGCTTTAATTAGCACAATACCTTTCTAGACATAATCGTGAGGCAATACCTGATAAATAATGTTGCATTAAATACTTATATATCCCTCTAAATCCCAATACTGCTCAGGTTTTGCATTTTGAACTCGGAATTTGGTTTGGGGAAAAGGGTAACGGTTTTTTCTTTCCCCTTTCCCCTTCCCCTTAACCGACAAGTATTGCTCTAAATCTTACTTACTTCCTAATAGAGGCTTTGAGAATGTAATGTTATTCCCCTGTTGTTTTAGCAAAGATAATTTAATCCATAAGGTAAAAATTTTGTCAATATGTATAATTCAGTATCAGGCGTAGACACGTTAGCCAGTCTTCGAGCGTCAGTGGCTTGTCGAAGACATCGCACTGCTAACTAATACTAAAGTAAATTTGGAAGTCCCTTAAAGGGGAGTGATGCTGATACCACGCACAAAAATATCTACGCAAGTTTCAATATAGTCCTCACAGCTATAGTTGCCTTGATTGAATTTTGCAGTACGACATAGCATTCCAGCTAACAGCATTCCTGTAAACATATCGACTGCTGGAAAAGGATCGATATCTGCTCTGACTATGCCTCGTCTTTGACTACATTGCAAGTAAGCTACTAGTTTTTCCCTTAATGGCTTGGCAGCTTCTTGAATCACTTGTCTGGCTGCTTCAGGATGACGCTTGGCTTCTCCAATGAAGGTGCGAATTAAGTCTTCATGCCCCTCTAACATAGTATTGTAAAGTTGGGCATAGCGTTTTAAGTCAATTTTCAAATCCTGTGTCCACGCTTGTGGGTGTGCAAGAGCTTCTATCTGGAGTGCCAAAACATTTTCGATTACTGCTCCCAAAAGCTGTTCTTTGCTAGCAAAGTGGCGAAATAAAGTCACCTCATTCACACGAGCAAGACGAGCTATTTCACGGGTGGTTGCTCCTTGAACCCCTAAACTAGCAAATACCTGCGAGGCTGCTTCAATCAAACGTCTACGGGTAAGAGCTGACGAACGGATGGCTTTATTCATTTATGCTGGCAAATACTTACTGATATCACTAGGTTATGTTGAAAAGGATAATTAATAATGCAATTTCTAAAATTTATAACAGTTTGAAATCCTATGAAGTATCGTAATTCCTAAGGCTCAACTCACGAGTAACTGTCATAAGGAGGCGTATTTATGAATAAATTCTCTTTTTCCTGACAATTACGTATCAGGCCTGCAAAAAAACTATTCTTTACTCCCGACTTTTGAGTCAGTATTCCTTTTTCTCCTTTTATTCTAACATTTGCAGTATTTTTTTGTAACTAAAACACTCAAGTCAAAAATCCCAATGACTAATGACTAATTTGCTATACAAATAAAAAGAAAGCAATGAGAACGGCACTCAAAATAATAGCGAATACAATAGCGTATTCGACTCTGCGGCTAAAAAACCCCACAGCAGCAATCAGGGCGATCGCTAGCCCAATAATGCCAATGTACTGTTCTTTTTGTAAGTTGCGTGCAATTAGTGGATCTTTGTTTGTACTAGGTGGCGGAGTTTCTTGAATTGCTATTTGTGATGGTAATTTCTGTGTTAATAATTTCATAAATTTACTCCAGAAAAACTTTGATTTTTGAGATACTCCACAGGAACATCGTGATTGTATTGTGCATAGAAAATAAGCCTTTTAAAGGGGCGATCGACTACATTTACGGTACGAATAAACATTGCTAATAACTACCAATCACGAACAAAATGGAAATCGTTACTATCTGCTGAACACCGATAATTTTAAAATATGCCTCAATAAATAGTTTCTGAAACTGGTCAGCAAAAACACTATCTTTGGAATGATTTACGTCAAATAAACGAGAATAGGGAACAAAAAATCTACGATAGATGCCTACTGAGTCTTATTCAATAAATTAAATAGGAGTCCCATAGCAATTCAAGAAGAATTTTGGGCAATGTTGATTGCCCAAAGCCTTGAAGTACCTGAGTTTTTACTCAACACTGGCTTAATGCCCCACTACCAGTAACAACACTCATAAAGCACACGAAATTGGCTACAGAATACAAAGTTCTTCATAGATAGTTTGTATTCCATCGCCCGCAACTTAAGTTAATCTTCAAAAATCAGTATTTACACTGACGGCAAGTGTAAATAATACAGAGAATATGATATAAAATAATATAACACTTATTACATTAAAACCTCGTATATTAACTAGCGAGGCTGAAACATTATTGAGGAAAAAACAAACCTCAAATCTTTACATATCGAGGAAAATATATTAAATGCTCAAAAACGCTTGAAACCTAGATATATCAGGCAACTAGGCTAAATGATGCCAAGTCTTGTGTGTAAATACATACGAAGATTTTTTATCAGCGATTTTAACGTTTTGAAAATCAACTAAGTATTTATACGCAGGATTTAAAATGTGAAGAGAGAATCGATAATTAACTCTACGCGAGGACAGCAAATAACTCGTAAACCCCGCGTCGCAGTACTGAATATTCTAAAATTCGGCTTTGTTTTAGCACCAATATTGTGCCAGTATCATCAGGCCATCGCCCAAACTTCCAATCCTCAAACATTACCACCTGGCCGGATCGAAAATGTCCCAGTCACTCCCTTACCTTCGGATGTGCTACCGCAGCCATCAGAGCAAAATCAATTAGTTCCTTCCCCAAAACTACCGGAGCGGCCAATTCTAGGAGAGAACGATCCTAATGGCAAATTCCGAGTCGATCGCATTGAAGTTGTAGGCAGTACAGTTTTTAAACCAGAAGATTTTGCCCCTATTACGACTCCGTTTGTAGGACGAGAAATATCGTTTGCAGAGTTGTTGCAAGTCAAAGATGCCATCAGCAAGCTCTACACTGATAAAGGCTATGTAACTACCGGAGCTTTAATCACACCGCAGACAGTAGAAGGTGGAGTCGTTAAAATTCAGGTAGTCGAAGGTAGTTTGCAAGAAATTAAAATCGTTGGCAATCGGCGATTGCGTAGTCAATACATTCGCGATCGCATTCGACTCGGCGCTGGCCAACCTCTGAATGTCCCACGTTTAATAGAAAAACTGCAACTGCTTCGCCTCGATCCCCGCATTCAAAACCTATCAGCTGAGTTGCAGATGGGTGTACGTCCCGGAACCAATATATTGGAAGTCGAGATTCAAGAAGCCGATACTTTCTCCCTGACAACAAGTTTAGATAATGGGCGATCGCCCAGTGTTGGTAGTTTTCGCCTGGGTGTGGATCTCCAAGAAGCCAATCTACTCGGCTTTGGTGATACTCTCAGTGTGGGATACGCCAATACAGATGGCAGTAATACAATCAATCTGAATTACACACTACCGATTAATGCTCGTAATGGCACTGTCTGGTTTGGTTTTAACCAAGGGTGGAACCGGGTAATTGAAAAACCATTCAGCGTCCTTGATATTCAATCAAATACTAGCTCTTACGAATTCGGTTATCGTCAACCATTAATCCAAAAGCCAACTCAGGAATTAGCAGTTGGATTGTCGTTCTCACGCCAAGAAAGCCAGACAGAGTTAGGTCTTGATAATATTGGCGGGTTTCCTTTATCACCCGGTGCGGATGCCAACGGAAGAACCAAAATTTCCGCCCTGCATTTTACCCAAGAGTATACCCAACGCAGCAATCAACAAGTTTTTGCAGCGCGATCGCAATTTAGCGTTGGGGTAGATTGGTTTGATGCCAATACCAATGAAAATGCACCAGACAGCCGCTTTTTTGCTTGGCGGGGGCAGACACAATGGGTGCGACAATTGGCACGAGACACACTATTTTTAGTCAGAGGCGATTTACAATTAGCAACAGATTCCCTCGTGCCTTTAGAGCAATTTGGCCTTGGCGGACAGCTAAGTGTGCGGGGCTATCGCCAAGACACATTGCTTACAGATAATGGCATATTATTTTCAGCAGAATTACGGCTGCCTATTGTGCGTGCGCCAAAAATCGGCGGAATACTACAACTGACACCCTTTATTGATGTCGGCACAGGTTGGAATACCAAGGGCGAAAATCCATCACCAAGTACATTGGTGGGTACTGGTTTAGGGTTACTATGGAAACAAGACAATAACTTATCAGTTCGTCTTGATTGGGGGATTCCGCTAACATCAGTGGAAGGTGAAAAGCGATCGCTCCAAGAAAATGGTTTGTACTTCTCGGTGCAGTATTCACCGTTTTGATATTTGAGGATATTCAAGGCCATTAATTTAAGTGGCATTGCTGAATCTAGGGATGATTTTTACCTCACGCAAAGGCGCAAAGGCGCAAAGAATCTACCTTTAGCCTTCGTCAAAAATCTTAATTCATCCCGCATTTATGCAACGCCCATTAATTTAAGTAATTTCAGGAAGTGAGGAGCGATGTCTGCGGTAAGTCCTGTTTTCAGCTAGATTAAAACGCAAACTAATCGTCATATCGTGTCCGGTTAAAGACTTATCATTAAGATGGCAGGGGAGTAGGGGAGCAGGGGGAAAGAGGGTTTCCTGGTTTTTGCACAGATGCACCGAATTATAACTAATTAGGCGGACATGATATCAAATCCCCACATCGACAGACTTTCTTTGCCTATTGCCTATTGCCTGTTCCCTGCTAAGTAAACGGACATAATTAAATGTAAAATACAACTCACCGAAACCCTTTACTATTGAGGGTTTTACCTACTGCCTCCTGCCTTCTGCCTCCTGCCTCCTGCCTCCTGCCTCCTGCCTCCTGCCTTCTGCCTCCTGCCTCCTACCTTCTACTTATAAAACTGCGGATGGTGTTCAAGCCCAATGCCATTTAGGGAACCCTATTTATATATATTGATGGAAACCGAGTGATGAAAGCACCCTCTGTTTGCTGGGGTTTAGTTTATGCAACTTTGACAGCTGGGATGTTCCTGTGGTGCGGCTTTGCCAACGCTCAAGTGACCGCAGATAATACCCTCAAGACCACTGTTTCCCAAAGTGGCAATAACTTGATCATCACTAACGGTAGTGCCGCAAACAGTAACTTATTTCACAGTTTCCAGCAGTTTACTGTTCCCACTGGTACTTCAGCCATCTTTGATTTAATGAATACGCCTAATATATCCTCTATATTTGCTCGTGTTACAGGAGGTAGCGTTTCTCAGATCGATGGCATGATTCAAACCATCAACAGCAATAATCCGGTTAGCCTGTTTTTGATCAATCCCAGTGGTATTATCTTTGGGCCTAATGCCAGTCTGAATATTAGTGGATCGTTTCTTGGTACAACTGCAAATAGCATTGAGTTTGCTGATGGTTTAAAGTTTAGTGCTGCTAACACCACAGTAGCTCCCCTGTTAACGATCGCCGTGCCGGTTGGCTTGCAGTTTGGGCAGAACTCAGGCACTGTAGGCATCGCAGTACAAAACTCGATTAATGGCATCCCCCAAACTCCACTAGGTTTACAAGTAACTTCCGGTAAAACCCTTGCTTTGCTGGGAAATGGAATTAACTTAGAGGGTGGCGTTCTCAAAACAGTAAATGGCTCTATCGAAGTTGGTAGCGTCCAGTCGGGAGAAGTTCGCCTCACACAAGTGCCCCAAGGATGGACATTTGACTATTCTAATAGTGTTGGACTAAGCGATATCCAGTTGACTAAGCACTCACAAGTATCTGGTTCTGGGACAGGAAATAGTAGGATTCAAATGCAGGGTAGAAACATTAGCCTTTTGGAAGGTTCAACTGTTACCCTTCAAAATCAAGGTGGTCTTTCATCGAATCAGATTACAATTAATGCCATAGAGTCCTTTACCCTCGCAGGAACAAACTCAACAGGAACTATAAGCAGCCAATTAGCAAGCGATACAATCGGGATGGGGCAGGGTGGAAATATTACCATCTCAACTGGGGAACTATGGGTGCGGGATGGAGGGCAAATTAGGTCTCATAGCTACAGTTCGGGGCAGGGTGGGGATATCTTTGTGAAGGCTTCCGAGTCAATCTTTGCCAGTGGATTTAACCCTGCCAATCCTTCAACCATGACATCGATTCTAACAACCTCGTTTGGTTCTGGAAAGGCAGGAAACGTTACCCTTTCAACCCAAAAACTTATAGCTGCTAATGGCACTAGTATTGGATCAACTGCTCTGATAACTGGTGATAGTGGTAATGTCCAAATTGATGCCTCAGATTCGATAGATGTTTCTGGAATTAATCACGTTACATTGCTTCCTACTACTGTAGCGTCATCAACAGTAGGAAGTGGAAATGCTGGAAATCTAACTATCACAACTGCACGATTAACGGTGCGAGATGGCAGCTTAGTTACCTCTTCAACTGGTGCAATGGGAAATGCTGGCAATGTCAAGATTTTGGCTTCAGATTTCATCGAGGTGAGCGGCACAGCACGCGATAGTATGCTCAGTAGCAGCATTGGCTCTAATGCACTACGCCTCGATCCTATTACCCGTGCAACTTATCGGCTACCGGAATTTCCTAGCGGTAATGCAGGAGGGGTTATCATAATGACTCCTCAATTGCGCGTTCTGGATCGAGCTGACATAGGAGTGAAAAATGAGGGTACGGGCAATGCAGGTAATTTCGAGGTTTATGCTGACTCGATTCTCCTAACTAATCGCGGAACGATTTCCGCAGCTACACAATCTGGAAACGGAGGGAACTTAGTTCTCAATGCCCAAGAACTGTTGCTAATGCGCGATAATAGCAAAATTTCTGTGGAAGCGAAGGAAGCAGGGGATGGCGGTAATATCACCCTCAAAGCTCCTGTGGTCGTAGGTTTAGAAAACAGTGACATTATTGCTAATGCAGTCAAAGGTCGGGGGGGCAATATTCAAATCACTACTCAAGGCATTTTTGGATTGCAGTTTCGCGATCGCCTCACTCCAGAAAACGACATCAGTGCCAGTTCGCAATTTGGCGTTAGTGGCACTGTTCGAGTTAATACTGTCGGTGTCGATCCAAATTCGGGTTTAGTGGAACTGCCAGCAAATGTCACCGATCCATCCCAGCAAATTGCTACAGGCTGTTCCGCGAATACTGGTAATAGTTTTATCGCTACGGGACGGGGTGGTGTGCCCCAAAATCCCATTCAGGAGTTGAGGAGCGATCGCACCTGGTCTGATATCCGCGACATCTCTGCATACCGCAAAACAGGCGAAGTGATAGCCCAAATACCCACAAAAGAGGCAGTTCTTGTCCCGGCTACTGGTTGGCGACTTAATACACAAGGAAAAATTGAGTTAATTGCAGATAAATCTCTGACTCAGGTGCAACAACCATTAACCTGTGCTGCCATTACAAAAAGTTAATCATCCACTCGATAACACCTGCAACGGGAATACTAACTTGAAACCAAATATTGGGTAATGTTTAGTCATGAGAGTTTTAACCTTTTTACTTCTCTTTACTAGTGGGTTATTAACTCCAGGGATAATGCAAACGGCGATACTCCCTTCGAGTGGCTTTGCCAACGCTCAGGTGACATCTGATGGTACTACCAACACTACTGTCAACCCAAGCGGTAATAATTTTAATATTCTTAACGGTATAGAAAAGGGTAATAATTTATTTCACAGTTTCAGTAATTTCTCTGTGCCTACAGATGGTTCAGCGACTTTTGATTTAACCAACACACCAAATATTACAACTATATTTAGTCGGGTGACAGGTAGAAATGTTTCTAATATTGATGGTTTAATTCAGACTATTAAAAACACCAATCCCGTGAGCCTGTTTCTGGTCAACCCCAGCGGAATTATCTTTGGAGCCAATGCCAGCTTAAATATTGGGGGGTCATTTATTGGTACAACTGCCGACAGCGTATTATTTGCAGACGGGTTTAAGTTTAATGCTACCAATGCCACACCACTACCCTTATTAACTATGAGTGTACCTGTTGGCTTGCAATTTGGCAGCAATCCAGGAGCGATTGCGGTTCAAGGGTTAGGACACAATGCCCAATTAGGCGACTCACTTCAGGTTTCTGGACTGAATCTTGGTACAAGAGGATTACAGTTGCAATCTGGAAAAACATTAGCACTGCTAGGTGGGAATGTTGCCGTGGAAGGAGGGTTGCTCTCCGCACCGGGAGGACTAATAGAACTGGGTAGCATCACTAGCTCAAGCGTCACCCTCAATTCCATCCCTCAAGGATTCGCCTTTAATTATCCCAATACTGCGGCGAGTTTTGGCAATATTCAAATAACCCAACGAGCTTTAGCATCTACACGTGACCTCAGTGGGGGAAGTGGGGGGGCGATCCAAATTCAGGGTAAACAAGTCAGTATCCGAGATGGTTCGCTGATATTAGTACAAAATCGCAGCAACCAAACTGCTGGTAATATTGCCATCAATGCCACAGAGTCCCTCCAGATTATCGGCAAGTCTCCTAATTTTCAGAGTTCCAGCAGTTTAGTTAATGAAACTATATCGTCCGGTGCATCTGGGAATATTACCATTACCACCCCACAATTGAGTATCGATCGGGGTGGGTATATTTTCAACCGCACCTTTAGCGCAGCGCCGGGTGGCAACATTGTAATTAATGCCGAACAAATGCGCGTGAATGGTTTTGCATTTGGCGATCCTTCTCCTTTTCGAGCAGTCAGCCAGATATTAGCTGCTTCTTATGGAACTGGGAAAGGTGGAAATGTTAACATCTCCACTAAAAATCTTTCTATTTTAGCTGGCGGCAATATAGCAGCAAGACCCTACGCTTCTGGCAACGGCGGCGATCTCATTGTGAAGGCAGATACGATTCAGGTGACAAATGAGGGAGCGCCAAAGGGTTCGTATTTTAGTCTGTTGTCTACTGCCACATTTGGGTTTGGTAATGCAGGGAATTTGAAAATCGATACCCGCAAGCTGTCGGTTCAAGGTGGCGGCAGAGTGTCAGCTTCTAGCATAGTTTTAGGAAATGCAGGTTCACTGACTATCAATGCATCTGAATCGATTGATGTGAATGGTGTCAAAGATGCAGCAAATCCCAGCTATATTGGTACTGCTGTTCGTTCTGTTTTTGGAGTTTCCAGCGCTACTTCAGGTAACACCACGATTAACACCCCACTGCTTAACATCAGTAATGGTGCAACAGTTTTTGTCCAAAACCTTGGCTCCGGTAAAGCTGGTACCCTGAACATTCAGGCGAACACCCTACGACTCGACAATGGGGCAAGCATTTCAGCATCCACAAAAGCAGGCGGTGGTGGTAACACTAATTTACAACTGCGGGGTCTACTACTGATGCGTCATGGTAGTTTTATCAGTGCAGAAGCAGAGGGTAGTGGTAATGGTGGCAATCTCACGCTTAATGCTCCGAATATCGTGGGTTTAGAAAACAGTGACATTATTGCCAATGCAGTTGAAGGAAAGGGTGGCAATATCCAGATTGCTACTCAGGGAATTATCGGCTTAGGGTACCGTAATCTCCTCAATCCTAGAGAAGTTTCTAGCAATGACATTACCGCTAGTTCACAATTCAATGTCAGTGGCACAGTCCAAATTAATAATATCGGCGTTGATCCCAGTTCTGGTTTAGTACAACTACCAGTAAATCTAACAGACCCATCACAGCAAATTGCTACAGGTTGTTCTGCAAATACTGGCAGTAGTTTTGTGGCAACGGGACGGGGTGGTGTAACGCAAAATCCTACACAGGAAGTGAGGAGCGATCGCACTTGGTCTGATATCCGCGATATCTCTTCATTCCAGCAAAATAGCACAGTTACACCACAAATATCCTCATCTCCAGAAGTACTTGTGCAAGCTACATCTTGGCAACATAATGCAGAAGGAAAAATTGAGTTAATTGCAGATATATCTTCTACTTTGGTGCAACCATCCTTAACCTGTGCAGCAATTCTCAAAAATTAGTTACAGATTAGGGCGTTGCTGAATAATGGGATGATTTAGGCTGACGCGGGGATACGGAGACACGGAGACACGGAGATTATGTCTTGATGCAAACTCTCAAATCATCCCGCAATTATGCAACGCCCAGATTAGTCATATCCCTCTTTCAATAAACACGGGTGTAAGGGTGTGGGGGTGTAGGTGAAGAAAAAGTGTTTTTTTCATTCGTAGTATGTGGTGCGCCTGCTCCTAATAAAACAGAATTACAAGTATTAAATTAAACGCGATATCGGAATCATATTTAATTTCTGAAAGAACTAAGTACAGTTCTACTCTCTTTTTGCTGTTCTCTACTTACGCAAGTAAATTCTCCGAATCAAACCTGATTCCTATATAAATTTTGCAACTTATGAATTTTGACAAAATTATCATGACCGGGGTCAATTGTTAGTGAAGAATGAAAAACCCTGGGTACAACTAATGACTGATGACGACAGGCAGTATGTATGTTAGCAGCTACTTATGAAACAGTTATATTATCTACTTGGTTGATTGCGCTAGCATATTCCAATATTGCCTATGGATAAAACAATATCCATAACAAGGAAATTGTTAAAACCCTCTGGGTATTTTTTGATGTTTACAGTAATCACTAATACCTTTGATATCATGAAAAATATTTTACCAATCAATGACAAACTGTTATCAACAATATTCCTTAAGATATATGATTTTCAGGAACAGATTAAACAAATTCCCCATTCCTCACCAAAAAAACGTTTAAAAATAGCAATCGAACAATTAGGCGATCGCACAATAGAAAGCACTATCGTTATAATTAATGATTTAGAGCAAATTGCCCATAATCATCCACAGTACCACTGGATAATCATGGACATTCTGACTAGCTTTATTCGCAAAAATGCTTCTGACACACCCCAAAAGCAAGTTATTATCAACCCCTCAGCAAAACTTCGTAGAGATATTCAAGCAGCTCTTACCGTTATCGCTCGAAGAGATGTAAACCAAGACCCAGAAAATGAGCAGCTTGATTTGAGTCATACAGACATCAGAGGAGCAAACCTGAATCAAGCTAACTTAGAACAAATAAATCTTTATCAAGCTAATCTTGCTGGCGCTAACTTAAAAGAAGCCAATTTAGAGGGAGCAATCCTTAGTGCAGCTAATTTAGAACGAGCTAACCTCTATTCAGCTAACCTCAAAGGCGCAATCCTCAGTGCTAGCAACCTGCAATGGGCGAACCTCCAAAAAGCGAACTTGCATTGTGCCAGCTTATATTTAGCTAACCTGCGTGGGGTAATTCTCAATGATGCCACACTTGATGGAGCAAATTTCAGGGAAGCTAAATTTTCTGAGTAATTTGTAATTCCTAATTGCGATACTGTAAGGGTTTCGCTGATTTATTTACACGGTGATTTTCTAGTATATCGAATCTCATTGGTAAGTTAAATGATTCTTGTGACCATATTATAATTTTTTTGCTAAATGCTATACTATTTTGTCCAAATAACTAAGTAATAATTCTAGGTTGTAAGGAAAATTTTTACCATGTCTTCTAAAAAGACAGACACTCTGTTGAATTGGTTGATAAGTATAACAGTTATATTTGCTGGTTCATTGACTGTCATTTTCTTCGCATTGTCCAGTGTTAAAGAATTGTCAATTCAGGAGAAAATCCAGTATAGAAGCCAAGCATTAACAACCACTGCAATAGTTTTTCTCGCATCGGCAGCAATGTTCAATGCTTATTATGCAGCGAAGCGTACCCAAGCTTTGCAGAAAAATGCGATCGCTGCTGAGAAAAACTTAGAAATTGACATTCAAAATGCAAAACTCAATCAAGACAGATTGATTGCAGAACGGTTTATGGGAGCAATTTCCCAGCTAGGACATGAAAAAGTTGAAACTCGCACAGGCGCAATTTACGCATTAGAAAGAGTTGCTCAAGATTTCCCCAAAGAACACTGGACAATCATGGAAATCCTCACGGCTTTTGTGCGAGAAAATACACCAATTAAGCAAGTAAAACCAGAGCAACCAAAGCCAGAATACTCACCAGAAATCTATTCTAGTAGACGCAAAGGTGGGTCACGTCCGACACAGCAATTGCAGCCAAGCTTTCATGACGAAACAACAAAAATACGCACTGATATTCAAGCAGCTTTAACTGTCATCGCCAGACGGAATTTACTTGAAGACCCAAAAGATCAGAAACTTGATTTACGTAATACCGACATTAGGCGAGCAGATTTAGTAGGAGCTAACCTGCAACAAGCTGACCTCCGTGGAGCAGACTTGAGTGGGGCTGATTTGCGGGGGGCAGATTTATCTGAAGCTGACCTGAACGGCGCTAGACTCGTTCGAGCTATTCTTTATGAAACCAAATTGCTCAAAACCAGCCTGTGTGGTGCCGACCTTTGTTGGGCTAACCTCAACCGCGCCAATCTCTGCGGTGCAAATCTGCGCTCGGCCAATCTTGCTGGAGCAAGTCTGCGTGCAGCCAATCTCCAGGGAACAAACCTGTATAAAGCCAACTTGCAACAAGCAACCTTGAAAATTGCCAACCTCTCAGGAGCAAAGCTGTTTTTAGCTAACTTGCAAGGAGCAAAACTCGGTAAAGCTAATTTGCACATGACTGGTTTGATTGGTGCTAACCTTTCTGGAGCTAACTTGAACGGTGCTAACCTTTCTGGCGCTAACTTGAATGCAGCCAAACTCCAGCAAACAGAAGTTTATTTTGCCAACCTTTCCGAAGCTAGTTTAACCGAAGCAGATTTGTATCAAGCAAACCTCATCGGCGTTAATCTCCAAAGGGCAACTTTGCATCAAGCTAATCTAACTCAGGCAAATCTCATGGGAGCTAACTTTTTCCAAGCGAACCTGAGTGATGTGAAACTTGAAGGAACAATTTTGACAGGAGCAAAAAACCTAGAGTTGCAGCAGATTAAAAAAGCACTTGGCGATCGCACTACTCGCCTACCCGATTATATGGAAGCACCGAGCCATTGGCGACAATCAGGGTGATAGGATTTTGGATTGGGAATCCCTTGTGCATCTTTTTTGGTTTAAGTCCATCTATCGCAATCATTCATTAAATTGGGATTACCTGAGCATCAATTAGTTATCTAGGCGCATTCTACCAGTTTCACAAAATAATATAGTTTTTATCCACAACATCTCAATTTTTCAAAAAAACTCAACAACCATCAACCCAGAAAATATTCCCTAAGTAAGAGACAAAGTATAGGACAAGTGTCCTATTTTAGTCATACCGGAGGAATAGGAAAAGGAGATGTCCGTAACAAAACAACTGGAAATTTTAGATTTAATTCGGCAACTGCGGCAGCAACTCAATCTTTCTCAGAAACAGTTTGCTGTTAGACTGGGAGTCTCATTCAAAACAGTCAATCGTTGGGAGAATGGCCATACAGTGCCTTCACCGTTAGCGCTAAAACTCATAGAACAAATGATACGGCAGATGGGTGAACCCGGCAAAAGACTGCTAAATCAGTATTTTCCAGAAGCAGAATCCGGTTATGACTCATAAGATGAGGGTTTCTCAACCCGAACACATCTTTATTCGTAAAGCAAAAAAAAGCGGACTCATTCTTGAGCAGTTGCTACACTACTTTGTTGCTTTCCTATCTGTTTTCTTAGCAGTGGCAGCCACCCTCCTGCTAAATCCATATATCAACGCCACGCCTGCGGCACTGCTTTTTGCTGCGGTTATGGTAAGTGCTTGGTATGGTGGCTTAGGGCCGGGATTATTCGCAACTGTTTTGTCTACTTTGACACTCTACAACTTTTTATTAAAGCGCCTTTATCTAGTAAAAACTACAAATTTGAACATTTTAGTTTCCTTAGCTGTGTTCATATTGGCAGCAGTGTTAATCAGTTCCCTCAATGAATCACGCCGCACAGCTGTCCGCAAAGCCGAAGAAAGCTTGAGGTTTCTGTCGGAAAGCGAGGCAAAGTTCGATCGCTTCGTCGAGTCTAATGAAGAGATACTGTGGCGGCGAGAAACAGAATTTCACTCAATTACCGATACACTGCCAGTTTTGATTGCTTTTGTGGATTCACAACAGCGCTACCGCTTCAACAACCGAGCTTACGAACAGTGGTTTAGACAACCGGCCGCAGAAGCCTATGGAAAGTATCTTTGGGAAGTTTTGGGTGAATCTGCCTATGAAGTAATTCGTCCCTATGTAGAACAAGTTCTAAAAGGAGTGCAGGTTACTTTTGAAACTGAAATTCCTTATAGAAATCTTGGAACACGCTACATTAAAGCTATTTACGTTCCGCAATTCGACCGACACGCAACGGTTGAAGGGTTTGCGGTGTTGATTACTGATATTAGCGAACAGCAAGCAGCATTGCGCGATCGCTTTTTAGCAGAAGAAGCCTTGCGCGAGAGCGAACAACGGCTAAGATTTGCCCTACAATCAGCAGAATTAGGCGATTGGGATTTAGACTTGACCAATGGAACTGCTCGGCCTTCGCTGCGATACGACCAAATCTTTGGCTACGACTCTCTGCAACCAAAATGGACATATGAGATGTTCTTAGAACATATCTTACCTGAGGATCGCCCTTTGGTTGAAGCAAAATATGTGAGTGCCTTAACTAATAACGATATTTGGGATTTTGAGTGCCGTATTCACCGCGCTGATGGAGAGTTACGCTGGATTTGGGGGCGCAGTCATGTTTATTATAACGAGAGAGGAGAAGCAATACGGATGCTGGGACTGATTGGCGACATTAGCGATCGCAAACTTGCCGAAACTAAACTACAACAATTAAACGAAACCCTAGAGCAACGCATTCAAGAGCGCACAGCCCAGTTAGAAGCCGCTAACAAAGAACTAGAATCCTTCTCCTATTCAGTTTCTCACGACTTGCGAGCGCCATTCCGCCACATCGCCGGATTTGTAGAATTGCTTAACAAGCAGCCTAGCTCCAGAAACTTAGATGAAACCAGTCAGCGCTACTTGAGAATTATTGCCCAAACCGCAAAACAAGCAGGAATACTAATTGATGAGTTGCTGACATTTTCCCGCATGGGACGCACTGAGATGCGTTATGTCACCCTGAATATTGAAGAACTAGTGCAAGAAGTAAAACGAGATTTGCTCGCAGAAGTCCAAGGACGCGTCATTCATTGGCAGATCCAGCCATTACCCCAAGTGCAGGGCGATCCTTCGATGTTGCGCCTGGTGCTTAACAACCTGATGGGCAATGCCGTTAAATATACCCGGACTCGCACCATAGCAGAAATCACCATTGGCAGTATTGATAATGAAAACGAAATAATCTTTTTTGTGCAAGATAACGGCGTTGGCTTTAATATGCAATATGCCCACAAGCTTTTCGGAGTATTTCAACGCCTGCACAGCGACCCGGAATTTGAAGGCACAGGTGTTGGATTGGCAAACGTGCAGCGGATTATTCATCGGCATAATGGTCGAGTTTGGGCAGAGGGTAAAGTTGACAACGGAGCCACCTTCTATGTCTCACTGCCAAAGTTGTCGAACAAGGAGAGGGAATGAAAGAACTCAAGAGAATTCTGCTGATTGAAGACAGTGCTAATGATGCAGAATTAATATTGGCTGCCTTGTCAGAAAACCATCTAGCAAATGAAGTGGTGGTGGTACGCGATGGAGAAGAAGCTCTAGATTATCTTTATCGTCGGGGACTTTTCCGGTTGCGGATGGAAGGGCATCCTGTTGTCGTACTGCTGGATTTAAAATTACCTAAAATCGATGGACTAGAAGTGCTAGCACAACTTAAATCTGACCCAGTAATGCAAGTGATTCCGGTGGTGGTGCTAACTTCTTCTCGTGAGGAACCGGATTTACTTCGATGCTACAAACTAGGCGTTAATGCATATGTCGTCAAGCCCGTAGATTACCATGAGTTTGTCAATGCTATCAGGGGTGTAGGACTGTTTTGGGCAGTGATTAATCAGCCACCCCCTGGTGCTTTACCTCCTGCACCAAATCGTCAATAGGAGAGTAAGTGATGAATGTCCTTCGTTTCCTCCTTTTAGAGGATAGTCTCTTGGATGCAGAGCTTAGCCAAGCGATGCTAGCCGAAGGAGGAATTGATTGCCAAGTAATAAGAGTCGAGACTGCGGCTGAGTTTTTGGCTGCTATTTCCACAGAGGCTTTCGATTTAATTCTTGCCGATTATGCCTTGCCTGCTTTCGATGGCATTTCTGCCTTGGAAATTGCTCGAAACAAATGTCCAGAGACTCCTTTTATTTTTGTTTCTGGGGTATTGGGTGAAGAATTAGCCATCGAAGCTTTAAAGAATGGTGCAACAGATTATGTTTTGAAGCAACGTTTAGGGCGGTTAGTTCCCTCGGTGCAACGTGCATTGCGGGAAGCCAAAGAACGGCGCGATCGCCAGGTGATAGAAGAGTCTTTACAAAAAAGCGAAGCCAAGTATCGCCGAATTGTCGATACCTCTTATGAGGGAATTTGTACCATCGACTCACTCGCCCGAATAGAATTCGTGAATCAGCGGATGTTACAAATGTTAGGTTATGCAGCAGCAGAAATGCTCGGTCGCTCGATATTTGATTTTATCGAACGAGTTGATGGTGTTGATGTCCAAGAACAACTCGAATGGCTCAAAAAACAAGAGAGTGATTTAAAAGAAGGCCGATGGCGCTGCAAAGATGGTTCTTATATTTGGACGCTGATTTCTGCTAGAGCTATTTTTAACGAACAGGGTGAATTCTTGGGGGCGATCGCCATGTTAACTGACATCACCGATCGCAAACGCACCGAAGAAGAACGCGATCGTCTGTTGCAACGGGAAAAATTAGCGCGTGCAGAAGCAGAAGCCGCCAACCGCATCAAAGATGAATTTTTGGCGGTGCTTTCCCATGAATTGCGATCGCCCTTAAATCCGATTCTCGGTTGGGCAAAACTCTTGCAAAGCCGTAAATTTAGCGAAACAGCCCTGCAAAAAGCACTCTCAACCATTGAGCGCAATGCTAAATTACAAGCTCAACTCATTGAAGACTTGCTGGATGTTTCTCGCATCCTCCAAGGTAAACTCAATCTGAAGATGGTATCAGTAGATTTGGCATCCACCATTGAAGCAGCAATGGAAACGGTGCGTTTAGCAGCAGAGGCCAAAACCATTCACATTGAAACGTTGCTCGATCCGGCAGTCGGCAGAGTTTTGGGCGATCCAGCTCGCTTACAGCAAGTCGTGTGGAATTTATTATCCAATGCCGTCAAATTCACAGCTACAGGTGGACGAGTAAATGTGCAATTAGAGTGCATCGACGGTCACGCGCAAATTACCGTCACCGACACAGGAAAGGGAATTAGCCAGGATTTCTTACCCCATGTGTTTGACTATTTCTGTCAAGACGACAATACAACGACCAGAAAATTTGGGGGACTGGGATTAGGGTTAGCGATCGCTCGTCACTTAGTGGAAATGCACGGCGGATCGATTTGGGTGCAAAGTTTTGGCGAGGAGCAGGGAGCCACCTTCACAGTTAGATTACCACGAATTAAGGACAGTGCAACAATTAACTATGAAGTCAATGATAATCCTGCAACTGTCGTTTCTACCTTCTCGCCGCTGCTGGGGATACAAGTCTTGATTGTAGATGACAATGACGACAGTCGCGACTTTTTCACCTTTGTACTTGAAGAGTTTGGAGCCACAGCGATCGCAGTTGCATCGGCAAGTGAGGCACTAAATATCTTAGCACAATTAAAACCAGATATCTTGCTCAGCGATATTGGAATGCCAGAAATGAACGGCTATATGCTGATGGAAGAAATACGTGCTTTCGAGGTACAAACGGGGAGAGAAAAGATTCCAGCGATCGCTCTGACAGCTTATGCAGGCGAAATCGATCGGCAACAAGCACTTCGAGCAGGCTTTCAACAGCACCTCGTTAAACCCGTGGCACCAGACGAATTACTCATGGCGATTTCGAGTTTAATCAAACATAACTAATGACAATTTTAAAAATGATTGCGATAGATGCATCGCCAAACAAAAATCGCTTTATGCAAAAATTAATACAAGTCTTTGAGATAATTGATCGATGATCTGGGCATCTGGGCAGAAGTTACACAGTAACAGCTATGAAATTAAAAAACTCTTAGGACAGGACGACTTTGTGATTAGTTATCTCGCAGAAATGCAAGATGGCAAGAATGTTATGATTAAGACATTGGATGCTAATTTGCTTAACCTACTGAGTCACGACGAAAGCGATCGCTTAAAATCAGGTTTTGCAGATGAATCCCGTAAACTAGCAATATGTAAACACCCCAATATTGTCAAAGTCTTTGAAACCTTCTATGAAGGGGATTTACTGTGCATGGTCACGGAATATATTCCAGGAAATAATTTAGCCAACATTATCCAACCGCGAGGATTTTTACCAGAAAAAGAGGCTGTGGAATACATCCAGCAAATTGGGAAGGCACTAATAGAAGTACATAAACAAGAATTCTTGCATCGAGATGTGAAACCAAAAAATATTATTCTGCGGGCAGGTACACATCAAGTTGTTTTGATTAACTTTGACTTAGCACGAAAATTCGTTGAGAATCCCGTGTCAAGTCGTGGTAACTTAGTTGACAAATTTACACCAATTGAACTGTATTCAAACTCCGCCAGACAACAGCGGCAACGCGGCCCTTGGACTGATGTTTATTCTCTAGCTGCAACTTTATATATTTTATTAACAGGGCAACCACCAGAAAATGCGATTGATCGCCAGGATAACAATAAGCGTTTAATTCCACCTAAAGAATTGAATCATGAGATTAGCGATCGTGTCAATGATGCCATTCTCCACGCAATGGAACTACAACCCGATAACCGTCCCCAAACAGTAGAAGACTTCTTAAAAGAATTGGGTTTAAAAACAACAGGTTTTTCTCTTCCCCAGTTTCTTTGGGCACAACCTCTATGGGCAAGGATACTAGAGATTATGGGTGTATTAACATTATTTGCAGCCTTGATCTCAGGAATCAAAGATGGCACAGACTTATTCAAAGATTGGTTTCCAGACAAATCACCACCCCCGACACAACAAACGCCATCGTCTTCCACTCAACCACAAAATAGGTAATATAGCTAGGGACTGGGTGAAAACATGCGTAGGTTGGGTTTCACTCCGTTAAACCCAACAAAGATAAGATTTTGAGGTGTTGGGTTTATTGAATTCGGGATGCCGTTTATTGAATTTGGGATGTCGTTTATTGAATTCGGGGTGTCGTTTATTGAATCCGGGTTGTCGTTTATTGAATTCGGGATGTCGTTCATTGAATTCGGGGTGTCGTTTATTGAATCCGGGTTGTCGTTTATTGAATTCGGGATGTCGTTTATTATTTTTGTTCAATTTTAATTTCAGAAGGATAAAACTCAAACTCTTGCCCCAAAATCGTTTTACCCCACCCCCAACCCCTCCCCTTGGCAAGGGGAGGGGAGGTTTTGCGTCAGCAAAGCCGGGGTGGGGTAACGCGGATGGAACTCGTAAATGAGTGAATTCAAAACTACGTCATGACAAAGGTTTCACGTTAAGTTGACACCACTGGGCATTGCCGTGCCCCAACCAACGTATTTGTATCATCATTAAAGTGAAACGGTATTACCCTGCGGGAAGCAAGCTACGTTCCTCAACCCAACCTACACAATTTATTTTTTGGGCTTAACTGAACCGTCTTGCACCATAACTCACAAAAAGCGTGTCAAAATCAACATTAGCCATCAAGAAATCTGGTATATGTTCTGGCAAGACGGACAGCTAATATACAACGGCAAATACAAAATAGAAAAATACTTAGGTGGTGGCGGTTTTGCAGTCACCTACCAAGCAATGCACACCAAGCTAAACCGCCGAGTCGTCATCAAACCCCCTAACATTAGCGTCCAACAAGATCCAGACTATCCCAAGTACGTTGAACGTTTCAAAAAAGAAGCCCAAATGCTAGCAATGTGTTGCACAGATTCACATCCTCATATTGTGCAAGTATTCGACTTTTTTGAAGCAGATGATCGTTACTGCTTAGAAATGCAATACATAGCAGGCCAGAGTTTGTGGGACTATGTGCGACGCCAAGGTGCATTACCCGAAACTGAAGCTATAAAATACATCCGCCAAATGGGTTTAGCTTTGGTAGATGTGCATAAAAAAGGAGTCTTACATCTCGATGTCACTCCTCCTAATATTATGCTCAACTTCGATCCAGCAATTCCTAACTCAGGCAAAGCAGTGTTGATAGACTTTGGTATTGCGGGTGATATGTCCCCACCAAGTACGCTTTCCAGGTCTTTTGGTAACAAAGCATTTGCACCCTATGAATTAACACGCAAAGGGATTCGCCGCCCAACAGTTGATGTCTACTGCTTGGCTGGGTCTTTGTACTATGCTATCACTGGGCAACGCCCCACCAATTCCTTTGACCGCAAGTATGAACAAGAGGAATTAGTTCCACCAAAGCAACTTGTCCCAAGTCTTAGCGATGGAGTAAATCAAGCGATTCTGCAAGGCATGGCATTAGAAGCAAAAGACAGACCCCAGACAATGGAAGAATGGTTGAATTTACTCTCCTCCTCGCAAGCTAATCTCACAAGAGTAATATTGGCTTCAGATGTGGGGGTAAATTACCAAAACCTAGAGAATTTACTTAAAGCGGGGAAATGGAAAGCAGCAGACGAGGAAACTACCAGAGTCATGCTGAAGGTAGCCAAAAGAGAACAGGAAGGCTGGCTTAATTTTCAATCAATTGAAAATTTTCCCTGCACAGACTTACGCACAATTGACCAATTGTGGGTAAAATACAGCAATGGTCATTTTGGCTTTAGCGTACAAAAACGTATATGGCTAGAGTGCGGCGGTAAAGTCGATTATGAAACGGAGTGTCTTTTGGGCGATCGCTTAGGCTGGCGCGTAAAAAGCAGCTGGCTATCCAAAGATAAATACAACTATTCCCAAAATGCCCTGGCAGGGCATCTCCCATCGGCTTACGCTGCTCGCTTGTTAAGCTTTCTTAGTTATCAGTGGTTACTTCTTCTCTCGCGTCCAGACTTGTAAATTGTAATCTATAAAGGTTTCAGAGATTTGTAAAAGTTTCTAAACAACGTATATTCGACGAAGCTTTGCGGATTCTAGCTTTTCGATACCTGGCACTGCGGCTCAGGCGCACGCCTCGCAAACACAAAAAGCTGCGACTGCCATTAGATAAGATATAAATCAATATAAATTAGGTGTAAATAGTGTCCTTTGACAATGTTTGTAAAATATTAGCAGAAAAATATCCAAAAGATTTTGCCCGGTGGCTGCTACCTGATGAACCGCAAACAATTAAAGTATTAAAAACTGAATTAAGCATCGAACCAATTCGAGCAGATTCTGTGATATTTTTACAAACAGAAAATCGTATTTTACATTTGGAATTTCAAACAACACAAAAATCAGATACTCCTATTCCCTTCAGGATGTTGGATTACTTTGTTAGATTAGTCCGAAAATATGATGTTCCAATAACGCAGGTAGTAATTTTTTTACAAGAGACAAGTAAGGAAATCGCTTTTACCGAAGAATATGTAAATGAGATGACACATCATCGCTATCGTGTTGTACGAATGTGGGAACAAGATTCAGCGTTATTTCTCAATAATCTTGCATTATTACCGTTAGCACCTTTAACACAGACAAATTCCCCCCAAGGGTTATTATCCCAAATTGCCCAGAGTGTTGCTAAAATTTCAGATAGGGAAACAAGGCAAAATATCGCAGCTTACACAGAAATATTAGCAGGTTTGCGATTTGAAAAGGATTTTATTCGTCAGTTATTGAGCGAGGATGTTATGCAGGAGTCAGTGATTTATCAGGATATTTTGCAGAAAGGAGATAAGCAAGGTGAAGAACGTACAATTATACGCCAGCTAAATCGGCGTTTTGGTGAAATAAATTCATCATTGATTGAGAGAATTAGAGTGCTATCTGTGGAAAAACTAGATGATTTAGCAGAAGCATTATTAGACTTTTCACAAGTATCTGATTTAGTAGCTTGGTTAGATGAACAAAAAAGCTAATAAAAAACAAAATAACCCCAGCTAAACCTGGGGACAGAGCATACCTTAACAGGTTCTACAGCTGAAGATTTATTAGAATTTGTGGGCACTTGGGAAGGTTGAGATATTAGAGAATGCCTACAACTAGTTGATGACATTTTCCTCAACTAAAAAACTTCTCCACGCATCTGACAAATATTTCGACACCCATTCCCAACGCTGTTTCATCAAAATCAAACCGTGGGTGATGATGTGGATAAGCCAAATCTTTCTCAGGATTCGCAGAACCCAAAAAGAAATAGCAACCAGGGACTTCTTCTAAGAAAAACGACATATCTTCAGCAGCCATAGTTTGGCATTCTGGTACAATTCCCACAGGAGTTTCTACCACTTCTTCTGCTACAGACCGCACCAATTGAGCCATTTTCACATCATTAATTACTGGTGGATAAAGTGACCAATAATCTAACTCATATTTTGCACCCTGACTCTGACAAATTCCGGCAATAATCTGCTCAACCCGCTGATGGAAAAAGCCTTTAAAATTCGGATTGAAATACCTGACAGTAGCACTCATTCTCGCTGTGTCAGCAATTACATTCCGCTTGGTTCCAGCATGAAGTTCGCCTACTGTCACCACAGCCGAATCAATAGGATTCACATTCCGAGCAACAATAGTTTGTAAAGCATTGACAATTTGGGCAGCAACGACAACGGAATCCACAGTTTGATGAGGTAGTGCGCCATGTCCACCTTTGCCCAAAATTGTGCAGTTAAAGCACTCCACAGCTGCCATCAAAGCCCCAGCACGAACGCCCACCGTTCCTAAGGGCAAATTATTCCACAAATGCAAACCGATAATTGCATCAACATCAGGATTTTTCAGCACCCCAGCTTCAATCATCGGCTTTGCGCCTCCTGGTGATTCTTCTGCTGGCTGGAAGATGATTTTCACCGTACCAGAGAAGTCTTGACGATGCTGTTGCAGATAGTAAGCTGTACCCAAAGCGATCGCAGTATGTCCATCATGTCCACAAGCGTGCATCACTCCATCATGCTGCGATTTGTAAGCCACTTCGTTCAGTTCTTGAATTGGCAAAGCATCCATATCGGCTCGAATTGCCAAAACTTTCTCAGTGGGGAGTTTGTTACCTTTGATGATGGCGACAATACCAGTTTGGGCAATGCCGATTTTATGCTCAATTCCCCATTCTTGCAATTTCTGTGAGACGAATTCAGCAGTCAGTTTTTCCTGAAAACCCAACTCTGGTTGTTGATGTAATCGCCGTCGCCACTCTATCAATTGTGGTTGCAATGAGCGGATTGAAAGTCTAATTCGAGATAAGTCAACAGAAGAGGGGTTGGGAAAAGTGGAAACCATTATTAAGACAAAGTAGTTTCAGCAGAGCTAACTTACGTTATTTTTCCACTTTAACGCAATCTGTCGCGCATTTAGGTTGCACATACTTCAAGCAGTTTTTATTTCTCCCAGTTTTCTAATAGTCACTATCAGCCACACAAATACCTTTACATTTAATACCGTTCGTAGCGGTGCGCTGACAATGAGAACATAGAACTTTTTCGTTTTCTGTTTCTTGGTTTATCTCTATGCTAGTGCTTGCCTTTCCTTTGTCTTTTTCGGTTTGGAGTTCTACAGTCATAAGAATAGAGGAATTTTTTGGTTCTTCAGTACCTATTATGATAAAATCGCCATGAAAAATCCAAACAAGCTTGTTATGTAAGGGTAATCGTGCTGATTTTTTGACATTAATTTCTTAATATTGCCTTTTTTATCTGTTCCCTGTTCCCTCTTGCAGACTGTTAATTTAGCATAACAAGTACGGTAGAGCCAATTTTTTCGCGATTTACATTAGTCTTTCTAAATCTAAATCTGATGCTATTTGAGCAAGTTTCTCTAAATCAGTGAGGTTGTTTATATAAGGTAAGCAGCCTAAAACTGGTACGTTAGTTAATGATTGAATCAATTGGTGTGGTGTCCAGTCGGCTATTTCTGCATCTGAACGGGGTTGTACGCAGTTCAACACAATGCCCACCAGATTCACGCGCGATTGTCTAGCCAATGCTACATTCGCCACTGCACTAGCGATCGCTCCTAATCTCACTGGTACTACCAATACTGTTGGTAAACGCCATTCTGCGGCTAGATCGGCTACTGTCAATTCTTCTGTGACTGGCGAACCCAAGCCACCCAAGGCTTCTACCAAGACAAAATCACGCTCGGATCGCAATTTAGACAAGGCTTGCCACACCAAGGCTAAATCTACTCGGCGATTTTCTCGTGCTGCGGCGATGGGAGGAGCGAGTGGCGCTTGAAAATACAACGGTGTAATTTCTTCGGGAGATTGTTCTAGGGCGAATAGATTTTCATACCATTCGCGATCGCCAATTCCTGATTGAATCGGTTTCATGATTCCCCAGCTACGCTGCGGGTAATGTTTTTGCCAATAGGCTGCTAACGCTGTAGTTAAAACAGTTTTACCAGCCTCTGTATCAGTTCCAGTAATCAGTAATGCTTTCAACAATGATTGCTAAATAATTAATGTTTTTTCATTTTGAGAGCAGATTTCAGGTTAAGTGAAAGCCAAACACAGAGTTTGTTTTACTTTTTGAATTCTGCTGTAGTTATTAGTGATGAGAAAATAAACGCTAATAACTAATAAATCATTTTAGTACAATTTCGACAATTAAATTCATCGAGCGATGATTCCTTGATGGCACATAGCAAGCGAATTTATCGCTGGGGTCAATCCAAAATCGTCTAGCTTTTAGGGCGAAATTGTTGGATCTGGAATTAGTGTGGGTGTGCTATCAATCAGCGGATTATTGTTTTCTGTCTCTGGAGTTGGAATTGGTGTTGGTGTTGGTGTGGGAATTGGTATTAATGTTTGTGTGGGAATCGGTGTCGGAGTTTCTGTTGGAATTGGTGTTGGTGTTTCTGTGGGAGTTGGCGTTGGGGTTGGGGTGGGGGTGAGTGTGGGTGTAGGTTGGATAAGTTTTTGTAATGCAACATTGAGATTATAATTGCTTTCGGTAACTTCTGGAGGCAGAGTTAACTCAATAGTGTATACGCCAGGAAGTAACAATGTACCTTCATAAGATCTAACTCGCACAGAATTATTATCAATTGGTTGTTGATTGGGATTTAATACTGTTAGCAAAACACTGCTTCCTGCTTCAACAAATGTACTTAACTTGTCTCCTTCCTGGGCAACAAAAGTATAGCGGCTGATTTGATTTGCTTTGAGAGTACTTGCAACTGCGGTGGCGTTAAATGCTCCCAAATTCAAAGGCTTAGTAGATATAACAGGTTGTTCTTGAGTAGGGGTGGGTGTGGGTGTGGGTGTGGGTGTGGAGGTGAATGTAGTGCCACCAGAAATTACTGGTGAAGGAAAATTTTGGGGAAGCGTCTGGTCTGGTTGTGGTTTTGATTGGCTGCGAATTGAACTTACTAATGCCCAAGAACCAAATCCCGCGAAGATAACTACAGCACCACCAATTGCAGCGATCGCTAAGGGATTATCCAAGACTGAGCTAGTCTGGCTTGGTGGAATTACGGGAGCAGGTTTTTTTGGCGTCGCTGCTGGTGTCACCAAATCAGGGCGACGGCCGACAGCCATTGTTTGCAAGTGGGAAAAATCAGGGGTAGGGGCGCTAGGTTGCTGCAAAGATTGTAATGCTTGGGATACATCAGCAGCTGTTTGGTAGCGATCGCTGGGAATATGATTTAACATTCGATTCAAAATCTGGGCAAATCCTGGATTTACTTGTGCCCACTGCTGCCAATTCCAAGTTAATTGATTTTCATCAAATAAATCTCTTGGTTCTTTACCAGTCAGCAAAACAATCGCACTCACCGCTAATGCATACAAATCACTACTAGGATACGCTCCTCCTGTTTGTATTTGTTCGCTGGGAGAGTAGCCTAATTTTCCCACGCTAGTTACTGGCATTACGCTATCTGGCGATTGTAAACGCGTTGCCAGTTCTTTTACCACTCCAAAGTCAATTAATACAGGCTTGCCATCGCTATCTCGCAAAATAATATTTTCTGGCGAGATATCCCGGTGAATAATTCCTCGGCTATGAATATGGTCTAAAACAGGCAACAAAGACTCAATTAACCCAAATACTTCTGCTTGTGTGAAAGTTTGACCCACAGCTTGCTTCTCAGTCAGCAGTTCTCGGTAAGTCTGACCTGCAACGTAGTCCTCCACCAAAAACAAGCGTTGGTCTTGCTCAAATCTTTCCCGGAATTTTGGCACTTGTGGGTGTTCGATTTGATATAAGATGGCAGCCTCTCGGTGAAAAAGCTCTTGTGCCTTTTCCCAAGCCGCAGCTTCCATTGCTGTTGAAATCAATTCCTTAATCGCGCAAAGTTCGTTAAAGCGCCTCTGGTCTTCTGCTAGGTAGGTTCTACCAAATCCCCCCTGTCCGAGAATTTGAATTATTCGGTAACGGTTTTGCAAGACTGTGCCAACTGTAATTGGTGATTGCATGATGGAATGATTGGGTGTAATGGCAACTGAGGAGTAAGTCACCGACAAAGATTAAGTCCAAGTGGCGACGGACAGTTATATGCAGCGATATTTTACCTTACCAAAACGGATTTTACGTTGACTGTTGACTGATGAGTGTTGACTGATGAGTGTTGACTGTCAACCATCAACATCAGAATTTGCTTAAATACGGGTATTTTCGGTTTTTATTGTGTTAATTAGAACTTAAAATTAAATCTGTCAGTTTATTTATTTGCGGTTAAAATCGTAGGATATAATACAATACCCCCCTGAACACTTAGTCAAAAGCCTTCTTCTGTCTTTGAAAAATTTCAATATCACTTAAGTTGTAAATACTTTGCTCTCAGTTATAAATGAGGTAGTTAGAACAATCTGTGTATCACACCAATCTTTGAGGGATTATGGTTATTTACCTCAACACTAAAAAAATTCAACTAGTATATTTAGTGGGGTGACTTGACTTATTACCACAAAAGGTATTAGGAGTTTGTGAGCCAAGAAAATTAGACAATTACCAAATGATAATTTTATGGAAAAATGTTTAAATTTTGTATGGAAGCTTCAATAAAACTCACAGATGTTTTTTTAGGCTATTTCTTGGTTAAATCTATAAAATCTCTAATGATAATATTGCTATGAATGCACATCGAGGATCTGCTGTGCTCAGTTCTGCAACTTTCAAAGTGGAAGCATCTGCAACAGGACTGACTGATAATCATCGCCTGCGGCTGTTTTCTGGTTCTGCCAATCTCCCACTGTCTCAAGAAGTCGCTCGTTACCTGGGGATGGACTTGGGGCCAATGATCCGCAAAAGATTTGCGGATGGAGAACTTTACGTTCAAATTCAAGAATCGATTCGGGGTTGTGATGTCTATTTAATCCAGCCATGCTGCCAACCCGTAAACGATCACTTGATGGAATTATTAATTATGGTTGACGCTTGTCGTCGAGCTTCTGCACGACAAGTAACGGCTGTAATTCCCTACTATGGGTATGCTCGCGCCGATCGCAAAACGGCAGGACGAGAATCAATAACCGCCAAGCTAGTTGCTAACTTGATCGTCCAAGCAGGTGCTAACCGCGTTCTAGCAATGGATTTACACTCGGCTCAAATTCAGGGCTATTTCGACATACCCTTTGACCATGTTTATGGTTCACCAGTATTGTTAGATTATCTAGCAAGCAAAGAACTGCCCGACCTTGTAGTTGTTTCTCCAGACGTTGGCGGTGTTGCACGAGCTAGAGCATTTGCCAAAAAGCTCAATGATGCCCCACTAGCAATTATTGACAAACGTCGTCAGGCACACAATGTTGCTGAAGTCTTAAATGTGATTGGCGATGTTAAAGGCAAAACCGCAGTCTTGGTGGATGATATGATCGACACCGGCGGTACAATTGCTGAAGGAGCGCGACTACTACGTGAAGAAGGAGCGCGTCAGGTATACGCCTGTGCCACTCATGCAGTGTTCTCTCCACCTGCTGTGGAACGGTTATCCAGTGGCTTGTTTGAAGAAGTCATCGTCACAAACACGATTCCCATACCAGAAAGCAATCGCTTTCCACAACTAGTGGTGCTGTCAGTGGCTAACCTCTTAGGAGAAACTATCTGGCGAATTCATGAAGATACGTCAGTCAGCAGCATGTTTCGCTAGTCAATAAGAGACTGTCATTACTTTTAGAGGCTGAAGAATGGAGTTTTTAGACTTCATTCTTCAGCCTTGATTTTTTATTTATACGAATTCAAAAGAAGAAAGCTACAGATTCTCAAAAAGTAATGGAATCTCAGTCTAAAATTGAAGTGTCTATTAAGCTTGCGATGACATTATCATGAACAGCGAACAAGTAACAGTGGAATCTTTGTACACTGTCACTGATGAAGAATTAATGTTGATGAGTTCGCAAAACCCAGAACTGCGGTTTGAACGCAATGCTAATGGAACGTTAGAAACTATGCCTCCAACTGGTGGAATTTCTGGTAATCGAGAAATAAAAGCAGGAGCCTATCTGTTGAATTGGGTAGAAACTCAAGATTTAGGTGAAGTTTTTAGCTCAAGTACAGGTTTTAGATTACCAAATACGGCAGTGCGATCGCCCGATGCTGCTTTTGTCGCTAAAGGACGTTTACCAGAAGGTTGGGATGAGCAAGAGGACAAATTTATTAACTTAGCACCCGATTTTGTGATTGAAATTCGTTCTAAAAATGACAGCTTGGCAAAGCTCAAAGCCAAGATGGAAGAATATATTGCTAATGGTGTTCAACTAGGATGGTTAATTGACACCAAAAATCAGCAAGCTTTAGTTTATCGTCGAGATGGTTCAGTTACTCAATATCCGGCTACAGCAACCTTAAGTGGAGAAGATGTTGTACCTGGTTTTATGTTGCCTTTAAAAAAATTATTGTAGAGGCGAATGACACTCAGATCGGCTCATCCATCTTTAGTATTTTAAATTCTTAACTTTGTATCTCTTCAACAGATTGCTGTGATTTAAGTTGAGAAGCTATTAAGGGAACTTTTGGCGCGAGAAAAAATCCAATCAAACTAGCAAAAAGAATTGGTGTAAAAGGGCTAAAATTAGTCAATTTTGATAACAACAAAGTTGTACTTATGGGTGTGCGTGTCACTGCTGAATTGATAGCCGCCATCGTACAAATCATAGCTAGTGCAGGATTCAACCCCGGAATTAAAATTGCAATTGCTTTACCAATACAAGCACCAGTAAAAAATAAGGGAATAATAAAACCACCACGCCACCCACCAGTGACTGTAACGCTGATGGATGCCATTTTACCCAAGGCTAAAATTAACAAAAAAGCAACTGAAAAATTAGTACTTAGAACTGATTCTAATTCTTCATGTCCGAAATAACGGGTTAGGGGTAAGAAGGCTGCCAAAGTACCTAAGCCTAATCCTGCTAATGTGGTGCGTACATAAACGGGGCCAGGAACCATCGCCAAAAGTCTGTCACAGCTGCGAAAAATGGCCATAAAAATCCAACCTACAATAGCGCCGATGATTCCGAACACAATAGCCAAAGCAAAATCATCGATGTTCTCTAAACGGTATTGGGGAAAATGCCAGGTGGGAGCAATTCCTAAACGGGTGATAAAGGCAAATACTAAATAACTAGCGCAACTAGAAACGATCGCTGGCATTAAAGCTTCGTAGTATTCGATGATATGCTGATGGTGAAGAATTTCTAAAGCAAACATCGCCCCACCTAATGGTGCGCCAAATAAGGCGGTAAAGCCAGCTGCCATTGCTGCTAAACTCGTGGATCTCAGTTCTTCGCCCTCAAGACGCAGGCGATCGCCTACCCATGTCCCAAAAGATCCTGTAACCTGTACTAATGGCGCTTCCGGCCCTGCACTACCCCCAGCAGCGATACTCACCAAGGAAGCAAGAATCATCGCCGGATTTTTTCGCGCATCCAAACGTCCGCCACGAAAATGGATATTATCGACAATCACAGCAATTTCCCCAGGATTGCCTAAAAAATGAATTACCAAGCCAACAATTAATCCAGCTATTGGCATAACTATTAGCAGACTCACACCCTCAAATCTTCCTAGTTGGTGAGTCATCAGTTCCAGAATATTCCAGTACAAACTAGCAAATAGACCACAAACAGTCCCCACTACTACCCAGCGTAAAACCCACCGGGAAATGAAAAGAGGATTGCGTCTTACCAGTCCAAAAAGTTGTAAAAACTTCCAGCGCTGAGTTTGGTTTGTGGGAGTACGGTTATTTGGTAGCACAGTTGATTTCCTAACTGAAATAACTAAATGTCATGATTTTTTAACATTTATTATAGTAACGTAACTTAAAGGGCAATAGGTAAATGTCCGTAGTTCAAACTAGGGACTTATATAAAAAAGTATTATTTCTTGCGCTTCGCGTTTGGAAATAAATCTTGTTGTTTTTTGTCATAAATAAATTTAGTTGCTCTCTAAACCAAGATTGAAGCATGATTCATTACTCTTGCCTGCCAGAAGGGCTTGGTGAATCCAAAAGGTACAAACACAAAAAAATATGAAAAATTATCTTCTTATACTTTTAGATAGACAGGATTTACAATTTTACTACATCGCCAGATAGATAAATTTCTGATGCAAATTTATTAAATTAGCTCAAGGATATGATATTTAAAGTAGGAGTTAATTTAATAATGCCAGAGAATCCTGGGTTAGGAGAACAGGCGCTGAATAAAGCGGCAGAAATAGGATTATCTAGCCAATTAGATGAAGTAGAAAATTTAGATGTAAATATCAAAACCGATCCACTGAAAATGGTTCAGGGAGAGGTAGATTCTGTCACAATTGAAGGCGAAGGTTTAGTAATGCAGAAAGACCTCCGGATGGAGGAACTTGAAATGCAAATGAGTAGTGTTGCCATCAATCCTCTGAGTGTGGCTTTTGGCAAAATTGAACTCACAAAACCTGCTGAAGCTAATACACGAGTTGTTTTAACGGAAGCTGATATCAACCGTGCCTTCAACTCAGAATATGTGCGATGCCTACGGCGGGCTAAGCCTACGCAGCTACAAAGTCAAAAAATCCAGGTTAACGGACAACAGAGGACTATTGAACCGCAACATGTAGAGTTTCGACTACCTGGTGATGGAAAAGTAGCGCTAAATGCCAGCGTTAAATTAGCAGAAACAGGCGAGAATCAACAAGTTGCTTTTTCAGCAGTACCGACCATTAGTGCTAATGGAAAAAGTGTTTCGCTGGAAAGTGTTGAATATGGTGAAAGTGCAGAAATATCACCAGATTTGACCAAAGCTTTGATAAATCAAACCAGCGAGATTTTAAATTTGAGTAACTTTGATTTGGAGGGAATGAACCTACAAGTTAACCAACTAAAAGTAGAGGTAGGTAAACTAACCCTGCAAGCCCAAGCTTATGTAGAACAAATTCCTTCTGGTTAGAAATCAAGTAAGAATTCAGAATCCAGAATTGAGAAAAATTTGAAACATCAGCTTAATAATTTGAAGAGAATTAAAAAGCTATGAAACCTTTGTTTTTTCAATTCTACTGAATTCTTACAAAATAGACACTCATCAACTCAGGTTACTAATAATGGAAACTACAGAAACAACTCAAACAAGTTCAACACCTTTTCCAAATATCCCACCAGTTATTGAAAGTAACGATAGCGAATATCGCGATACTGGCGTACCCAGCACTGTGGCGATCGCCGGACATCCCTTACACCCCTTGAGTGTAATTTTCCCCATCGCCTTTTTAGCCTTAGCCTTGGGAACCGATTTTGGCTACTGGTTAACTCGTGATTTCTTCTGGGCTAGGGCTTCGATATGGTTAATCGGACTGGGATTAGGTGGAGGCGTCCTTGCAGCTGCGATCGGTCTAAGTGACTTTTTGAAAATCGAACGAGTCCGCAAACGTAGTGCTGGTTGGATACACTTGATACTTAATGTTTCTATCCTGGTTTTGACACTTTTCAACTTCCTCCTACGCTTGGGCGACGCCGAAGCCCGAATCCTACCTTGGGGATTGCTTCTCTCCCTAATTGTTGGTACGCTGACAAGCGCTTCCGGCTGGTTCGGCGCTGAACTCTCCTATCGCCACAAAATCGGTGTAGTCGGTGCCGGCAGTCGAAGATATCCATAATTAAATAATTCGTAATTCGTAATTCGTAATTCGTAATTAATATTCAATATTACGAATTATTGAGAAACGATTGTGCAGAGGCTAAAATTTTGCTTAGTCTCTAAGGTTTCAAAAAATGCCCCGGAACCAAAACCAAACAATATATATTCTTCTCTCTATGCTCATCGTTGTACCGATGGGTTTTTTCTTTAAGGATTACACTGGCCCTGGCCATAAGTGGTTTAATGACTACGGAGGAGATATAGCTTACGAAATATTTTGGTGTCTGTTTGGATTTTGGTTTTTTAGAAGTCGAGCAGCAGTAATCCAAATTCCAATATGGGTTTTTGCCATCACCTGTATAATAGAATTTTTGCAACTTTGGCATCTGCCACTATTAGACGAGATTCGCGCCACCTTCATAGGTAAATTGTTACTTGGTACTACCTTTGTTTGGTGGGATTTTCCTCATTACCTATTGGGTTGTATTTTAGGTTGGTTTTGGCTGCAACAATTACAAAAAATCGGTTATGCAAAAAAAAGTTAAAGTTAAACCTAACTCTAAACAGCAAAAAATCTTAGAACAACCTGATGACAGCCTGATTGTATATTTAAAATCGCCCCCAGTTGATGGCAAGGCTAATGAAGAGTTAATTAAACTTTTAGCAGAGAAATTTGGTGTAGCTAAATCTGATATTACAATTAAGTCTGGTTTGTCCTCTCGACAAAAACTGATTGAAATTGATACGGTTATTTAGTGATAACTATTTTATCTTTAATTGTTCGCTGCTTGGTAAAACTTCATGTAATGTTATGTATCACTGGATGTGACTAGAAATCGAGAGGTACAGGCTCGCAAAACAGAATTTTTAAAATTCCATATCTTTATGTATATCCTTAATACTGATATACCTAGACTGAGCTTTGACTCTTTCTATCCAAGCTTGGATAGCAGGAAATTGTGTTAAATCAAACCCACCTTCATCAGCTACATGAGTATAAGCAAACAAGGCAATATCAGCAATGGTGTAACGTTCTCCGACAAAAAAAGTATGATAAGTTAGGTGTTTTTCCATCAAGTTAAGTGCTGCATAAACTGGTTCGCGTTTTTGCTTTAAAGCGTCACTATATTCTTCAGGTTTACCTAAAATAGAAATCCAAAATCTTGATGGGGCAATAAAAGGTTGATAGCTGTATTGTTCAAAAAATAACCATTGGAGGACTTGCGATCGCAAGAAGCGATCGTAGGGTAAAAACTCTGTACCTTCACTCAGGTAAACTAATATAGCATTCGACTCTGCCAAATATTTTCCTGGCTCAATTTCCAAAACTGGAATCTTGCCGTTGGGATTTTTGCTTAAAAATTCTGGCGTTCGAGTCTCACCTTTCAAGATATTAACCTCTACCCTCTCAAAAGGCATACCTAGTTGTGTCAATAAAAGACGTATCTTGTAACCATTACCAGAAGGTAAAAAATCGTACAAACGCAGTAGTTCCATGCTAAAATACAAGAATGAATGTGTTGATAACTAAGGGTTCAAAATACAATATCTTACCAAAATATTTTACAAAAACCGGATAATTTCTTTTATATTTAACTTCTGAGTACGAGATAAAATCATCCCAAAAAATAAAAAAAGTATTATTTATTTCTAGATTGAGATGTTTAATTTATTCAGCGATCGAGAATAAAAGTATGTGTGGAAGATTTACGCTAAACCAGCCAGTAGAAGCTTTAGCTAAAGTTTTCGATGTTCAGCAACTTCCGGATTTAACAGCCGAATATAACATTGCACCTACGCAAAAAGTAGCAACAGTGTTACAAAATCCTGAAAGCAAAAAGCGTGAATTTCAGCAGTTGCATTGGGGGTTAATTCCTTCATGGGCAAAAGATCCGGGAATGGGGGCAAAATTGATCAACGCCAGGGCGGAAACTGTTGCTGAAAAACCTGCTTTTCGGTCAGCTTTTAAGCATCGACGCTGTTTAGTGCTAGCTGATGGCTTTTATGAATGGCAACGTCAACAAGCCAAGAAGCAGCCATTTTATTTTCGTCTCCAAGATGGGCAACCCTTCGCTTTTGCCGGTTTGTGGGAGAGATGGCACTCTCCTGACAACGAAGAAATAATTTCTTGTACAATTTTGACAACAGCAGCCAACGAATTACTCCAACCTATCCACGAACGGATGCCAGTGATTCTAGACCCGCAAGATTACGATTTATGGCTAGATTCCCAAGTGCAAACGCCCCAAACCCTACAACAGCTATTGCGTCCTTATTCACCCTCAGCCATGACTGCCTATCCAGTCAGCATCTTAGTAAACAACTCTCGCCATAACAGTCCAGAATGCATCATGCCGATTAGTAGCGACTAGGGGCTGGGAACTAGGACTGTATACTATGTATGGACTAGAGAAGAGTTTTCCTAACGGCCAGTCCCCATTCCCCAACCCGCAACATCCAATACCCACAAACAACTATGCCAAGAACGCAAAAAAACGATAACTTTATTGACAAATCCTTTACAGTGATGGCGGATATCATTCTCAAGATCCTGCCAGCCAACAAAAAAGCTAAAGAAGCCTTTGTGTATTATCGAGATGGCATGTCAGCCCAAGCAGAAGGAGAATATGCCGAAGCACTGGAATACTATGAAGAAGCGTTAACACTAGAGGAAGACCCCAACGATCGCGGCTACATTCTCT
Organism: Nostoc paludosum FACHB-159; assembly: GCF_014698835.1. GTDB lineage: Bacteria > Cyanobacteriota > Cyanobacteriia > Cyanobacteriales > Nostocaceae > Nostoc > Nostoc paludosum. The sequence goes on from NZ_JACJTU010000012.1 coordinate 37,016, forward strand.
ACAATATGGGTCTAATCTATGCCAGCAACGGCGACCACAACAAAGCTTTAGAACTGTATCACCAAGCAATTGAGTTAAACCCACGTATGCCCCAAGCCTTGAACAACATTGCTGTGATTTATCACTACCAAGGCGAAAAAGCAAAAGAAGCTGGAGATAACGACGGTGGTGAAGCACTGTTTGACCAAGCCGCAGACTATTGGATTCGAGCCATTCGCATGGCTCCCAATAACTACATTGAAGCTCAAAACTGGTTGAAAACTACAGGGCGATCGCAAATTGACGTATTCTTCTAGTCATTAGTCATTAGTCCTTTGCAAATGCCCAATGCCCCATGCCCCATGCCCAATGCCCAATAACAATTTATGATTGACCAAGAACAAGTCCACAAAGTAGCTAATCTTGCTCGTTTAGAGTTAACTCCAGAAGAAGAAGAACAATTTACCACTCAATTGGGAAGTATTCTCGATTATATTCAACAACTCAACGAACTCGATGTTAGTGATGTGCCTCCAACAACACGGGCAATAGATGTAAGTAATGTCACACGAGAAGATGAACTGCAACCCTATCCTGACCGTGAAAGCATCCTCAACAGCGCCCCTGAACAAGAAGGTGAATTTTTCAAAGTACCAAAAATCCTCAACGCTGAATAGTCCAAAGCTATTCTGATTTCTGGCTCCCAGTGTATAAGTTAATATTATTCCGGTGTTGCAAAAAAAACGTTGCTCTTGCCAAAATTGCCGTGATAAAGTACAAATACTGAAATCTACGGCACACCAATAGTGTCTAAGTAGATCCATAGAGTTATGAAATTATTTTTCACAAGCAGTTAGGTGTTTTCTTTTTGACACCTAATTCTTGAAGATTAATAATTTTATAGCTCTATATCAACTTGGATTTGTATGTATGAGCCAATATGTTGGTTTGGCTATTAATTATGTGAATCCTGTACAGAGCAATTCTGACACCAGGGATTTACATGTTGAACTGCAAACTTTTAACACACAAACGAGATTCATGCATATTTCGTTTGCGTGTTGGGTTCTCAACCCAAACTAATTCAATTTATGAATACAACATTCTCGTGACTCAAACATTTGAAAAAGCTATTGGTTGTGAAAAAAATCAGTAGATGTTGTATTTGTGTGTGAGGAATAAATGTGAGTCACGAGTAATTAAGATGCGTTGCGAAAGTTAGTTTGTTGTGCTTAGTTACAGGTTCAATTTTACTGGGAGCAGATCCTACACTTGCTAATCCTACTGAGACGCAGCCTAATTTTAGTATAGATAATCAATCTCCAAATACCAATGCGATTGGTCAGGTCAACTCCGTATCTCAACTATCTGATGTTAGACCAACAGATTGGGCTTTTCAAGCATTACAATCTGTAGTAGAACGTTATGGTTGCATTGCTGGATATCCTGACAGATGTGTTTCCTGCCATTACCCCCTACGCCAGCGATAGCCAAGGAGCAATTTCTCGATTTGCAGGCTACAAAGCTGCTGTACGAATTACTGGAGTAGTGGTTTACTTGCAGGCGCTGGTTTTTTGTGGAATCCTTCAAAACAAGTAGGACTTGGAGTTATATACGGGAACGGTACATCATTTGCAGTTTAGACCGCAGGGGAGCAGAGGAGCAGAGCAGCAGAGGAGAGGGTTTAAGCCATTTATTCATAATTTCAATAGTGCAGCTTAAATGCTGATTAGCTTACCATTTTGACTTTCTAATACGGGCATGGGGGATGGGGCATTTGTCATTTGTTTTTCTTTGCGTCCCAGCGTCCCCTTCCATATCTTCCGCATCCCTCCATCTCCACACTTACCTCAAACAAAACAGAAAGCTCTTCCGGAATTTCTACGGTTATAACAGAAGACAAGAGTAGGATACACTGGCTTTTGAATACACCAGAAGTTCATCAGCGATTTGATTTGCCGCTGCTGCTTCTTCCTTAGTATCTTACGCTTTTTGTTCTATGAAACTTACTCAAATCTACGGTAAGTCCTTCCAAGAAGGTTTTTTTGCATCTACTTAAAGACTCCCACTGTTTTGGGTCTATAGCTTTAGAATATTTACAAGCTTTAATTACAAATTAGCTCTCTCTAGAAAAACTGCTGTTTTTGCTATCTGGGCTTATGTCCTACCTGTTTATATACCAATTTGTGTAGCTTAGCCAACCAGCGAATTCAGTTAATATTAAGCCTGTTTTACTATTTAGTTTCTTACCCCGACCATTAGACTCCTAGTGTTCATTTCATTTTGTTCAATAGCTTTTAGCCCTTATCGCTCCCATGCTGACCCATCACCGCAAGCCCGTGTGCTTATCAATTATTTCTACTGACCTACCAATCTGGTCTGTTGTTGAAACTGCCGGCACATTGTATCAAAAAGACACTGACCGGTTTCATTTACTGTTGACTGCACCGCCCCTAATTACTTGCGAAGTCGAGAGTGTCCTTAGTCCAGAAGACGCTTCTCCTCAAAGTAAGAGCAAAGCCTATGCCCCTAGCAGTCCCAGAATTTTGTGGTTGGAAATTTCCCCATATCGGGTAATTATGACTATGCAAGGTAACGCCCAAGTGAGCTATCGTCACTTCTGGGAACAGGGTGTTTATGGTATTAGTCGTTATTGGTTGCCAAATGAGTCGTTGCAATCTAACGATCCGATTCGTTTACGAAACTTTACTAGCAGCCTAGCTCTCAACGCACATCCTTTACCAGAGCATTTGCGACTGGAATATGAATTGTGGGCAGAAAAAATCCAACTAGGACGCTACATTCTGAATTTAGAAATTAAGCACTGATATGTGGGGACTGGGGACTGGGGACTGGGGATAGAGAGGTAGAGTACATAATTCCCTAACTCCTAACTCCTCACAGGAGCAACGGAAACGTCTCCGGCTTTGCTCAACAGTCAACAGTCAACACTCCCCACACCTTTCAACCAAAATAACTCGGTTGGTTTCCAGGTTTCCATTTAATGTTGCAACCAACACTCGGCTTTTGCTCAGTTGCAACAGGTTTATCAGCTAACACTGCTTCAATTGCTGCACGTAAATCTGCACCTGTGACAGGTTTACCATTACTAGGACGACTATCATCTAATTGTCCCCGATAAACAAGTCGGCGCGAGCCATCAAATAGAAAAAAGTCTGGTGTGCAAGCTGCTGTGTAAGCTTTTGCTGTTTCCTGGCTCTCGTCGTAGCATAAGGTAAAAGTAAATCCTTGTTCTGTGGCAAATGCTTTTAACGAGTCTGGTGCATCATCTGGATAATTTTTGGCATCGTTAGCGCTGATGGCAACGATCGCTAAATCACTCGTAAAATAATCTTTTCCTAACTGCGCTAATTCTTGTTGCACATGCTTGACAAATGGGCAATGCCGACAAATGAACATTACCAACAGCGCTTTTTTATCTGCAAATGTAGAAAGTGAAGTTGCCTTTCCAGATACAACTTCCGGTAGATCGAAATCTGGTGCTTTGGTGCCTATCGGCAACATTGTTGAAGCTGTTAAAGCCATATTTCACCCGATATTTTTACCCTGATAAAGGCTTTTACTATCAGTATGTTTTCAACATATCACTAAATATTCAACAAATCTAAGAGACGAGATATTTCCCGCCTCTTAGATTTGTTGAAAATTATTTTATACAGTTGATTTATTATAGGCTGGTCAAAAAACCCACGATCCCGTGTCCTGTTACTACTTCTAATACTATTAGAGAAACAAAACCAATCATTGCTAAACGACCGTTGAGCATTTCTGCATAAGGTGTAAAGCCAGTGCGATCGCCTTGAGCGTCTACATAAACCTTTGGCTCGATCGCAAAGTTGTTCAGTTTGCCTTGATCGTCAACTATAGCAGTACCTGTACGCATGTGATTATCCCCTTTTTTTTCTATGTAAAGAAGTGTAACAAGTTTATTAATATTTGTAAAGTATCTTAATCTATGCAAGTAGAAGGCCAAGGCAGAGATATGATTATGGATTGAGTTCAAAGCCATGTTTAACAACATAGGCTCTGCTCTTTGTTCTGATGCCCTCTCAATCACCAATCCACTTCCATACAGCCAATGCATCGATTTCGAGTAGAGGTTATTGCCAAAACCCCAAACCCGCAGCAGGTAATTTACGCCGCGATGCACCAAGACTATACCGATGGGTTCGTGTTTGACGAGCGCGACTCATGGCCAACGGAAAGCATGAGTGGCGAAATTATTGTCAAGCGACTTTTAGCGGGAGAAAGAGGACACTATGGGCCTCTAGAGCATCCCCAGATTATTTTCAACTGTGGCTACTTTCCCCACAGTGTTATGCAACAGGCACGTACCCATCGGGTTGGAGTATCATTTGATGTACAATCTTTTAGGTATACAGGCAACCAATTTATCGACGTAGTAGAAGGCAAGAAAGACATAGAAGATGTTATTTATCTGCGTCCCGTTGGTTATTACACAGATAGACAAGGTAAAAAATACCACTATACACCAGAACAACGAGCAGCTGATTTGGAGTGGTGCTTAGAAGCAGCTAAACGATATAAAGCTGATTTTGAAGGTGGAATGTCTGAAGAACACGCTAGAGGTAAAGTACCTTTTGACTATCGTCAGCATTTTGTAGTTAGTTTCAATTTAAGGTCTTTCTTGCATTTTTGTGACCTGAGAAACAAGAAAGATGCTCAACTTGAAATTCAAAAGTTGTGCGAACTGATGTGGCCTCACTTTGCAGACTGGGCACCTGCGATCGCCCAATGGTATGAAAAGCAACGTCTAGGCAAAGCAAGGTTAGCACCTTAATCGGATTTACCATAGATGACAAAACCTGCCGATATTAGTACCAAAAAATTAATCAGCCTTGCACCAAATAATTGGGCAAGATGGGTAACAGGAATTTCCGACATTGTTACAGGAGAAATCTTAAATACAGAATTCCAATGGATTAGCCGACAAAGCGATGTTGTGATTCAAGCTGAAAGTCCCCACTACGGAAAATTTCTCATCCTCAATGAGTTGCAATTACGGCACACAGCAGAAATGCCCCGTCGGATGCGTGCTTATGCTGCTCTTGCAGAAGAAAAATATAAACTACAAACTTATCCCGTATTAATTAATATTCTTAAAATCACCAACAGTGAAATACCTACAAGCTTTACATCAAATTTTATTGGATTAAGGGCAATTCAAGATTATCGCGTTATTAATCTTTGGGAAGTTGATGTAAATATTGCTTTTGAGACACCATTACCGTCGCTACTTCCTTTTGTACCAATTCTCAAGGGTGGAGAAAACGAGTCTACAATTAGAGAAGCATTGCGAATGCTACGTGCTGATGAGCAATTAAATCAACTTGAGACAGTTCTGGCCTTTTTTGCAACCTTTGTATTAGAAAGTGCTTTAGTTCAAGAAATCATGAGGTGGGATATGACAGTCTTAAGAGAGTCACCCTGGTATCAAGAAATTTTACGCGAGGGAGAAGCGCTAGGAGAAGCACGTGGAGAAGCACATGGAATAATCTCTAGCATTGAAACAAGTTTAGAAGCGAAATTTGGCAGCGATGGTTTGGAGTTGATGTCGGTGATTTCACAAATTTCTGACTTACAGCAATTAAAAGAGATTTTACGCAGGATTGTTGTAGCAAATACAATTGAAGACTTACGGAATGTTTTGTAATTATATTTTTGATTTCGCGCGATCGCTGTGAGGCACCAAAAGCAGCATCTTGGTTAGGTACGATTAGCACCTTCAGCAAAAATCTAAACACGAGCCAAAGTCACAATTTCTAACTGATCCTGATATTTACCCCGTCTTGCTTCGTAACTAATAGCACAGGGTTCGCCTTCTAAAAATAGCAATTGCACCACACCTTCGTTAGCGTAAATCCGGCAATCTGCACTAGAAGAATTAGAAAACTCTAACGTCAGATGACCACGCCATGCAGCTTCCGCAGGCGTTAAGTTAGCTATTATACCACAACGTGCATAAGTCGATTTACCTATACATATCACTGTAATATTACTTGGAACCTCCAGTTTTTCTAAAGCAACGCCAAGTCCATAACTGTGAGCAGGCAAAATAAAGTAACTCCCATTAACATCTGTGTGCAGTGTTGTTGGCTCAAGATTGTGGGGATTAAAGTTTTTAGGGTCAACAACAGTTCCAGGTATGTGGCGAAAAATGCGGAACTCAGCCGGAGAAAGGCGTATATCGTAGCCATAAGAAGATAAACCGTAGCTGATTACAGGTTGAACTGCTACAGACTCATCTATGTTAGAAAGTTCCGATCCCAGAGAAGCTTGGCTCAGACTTTGCGTTTTTTGTACTTTTCGGATTAAACTTGGCTCAAAGGGTGAAATCATGCCTTTTTGAGCCATTTCAGTAATCCAGATATCGTTTTTAATCACAAGTTCACAGCTAATTCAAACCGAACTACTAGGATACCTTGAACTGAGTTTTTTGTTTAGGGTCGATGACTGCGGCGAATTTCTGTAATTTGATCTGCCACATCCAACAGAGATTTCGGCATCTCTGGCCCTGTGAGAATGATATCGATATGGGGAGGGCGTTTTGCTAGAAACGCTAAAACTTCAGTTTCTGGAATCAAACCAAAGTTAATCGCTAAACTTAACTCATCTAAAACTACGAGAGAATACTTACTTTCATGCACTACTTGTTGTGTATACTGCCACAGTTTTTGTAAAGCTTCGTTTTCTGTATCGTCGAGATGTGGTGTATCAATGCAACGAGGTAAATCACAACGAATCCAATCTAAATTTTGTCCTAGTTGTATGGGTCGTTCCTGTCCTTGACGAATACCTCCTTTGAGGAACTGGACTATTAAGACTGGCGTTCCTTGCCCAGCGATTCTCAGTGCTTGAGCCATCACACTTGTAAAAAAATTGCGATGAGAACTAGTAAAAACTTGTATTAGTCCTTCAACTGGATATGGTAAGTTAAGGGTTGAATTTATACTCGGCGTTTCTAACTGTGCGACCATAGGTAAAGTTCAAAAATTTACAATAAGTTACAGACTATTACTTAAAATTAGTTATTGCGAATCTACCTGTATAATCAATCTGTTTTTCACAGGTGCAGGGGTTAGGGCAAATTGCATTCTTAGTCAAACACTACCTTTATGCTGAAGTCAAGAGTTATTTTGATTTAAATTTTCGTTTTCTCTCTGAAATTAGTCGTAAAAATGATAACAAATAAGTTACAGTTACAATCACTTAAAAAAGCTATAAATAGCGGCTGAAAGTCTCTAGATATTGGATTTTGCGGTTATTTGCATAAAACGACCTATAAAGTAGTAAATTTGACACGATGAGGGGTGAATTGTTGTGAGATTAGTGATTCTGGGAGGTTCAGGATCGGGTAAAAGCACTCAAGCACAAAGGCTTTCCAGATACTTTGATATTCCTCTGATTTCTACAGGTGAGATTTTACGAGAAGCCATATCTGGTGGCAAGTTCTTGCCGAACTTCCAATGGTCGCAAACTGATTCCCGGACTTATCTTTCTGTTTACACTAGCCTGAATGAATTGGGCTACCATGCACGGCCATATGTAGAAAAAGGGGAATTAGTTCCAGATGAAATGATTATTGAATTGATCCGAATTCGCCTCAGACAACCAGATATTAACTGCGCTTGGGTGTTGGAGGGCTATCCCCGCACTGCTTTTCAAGCTGAAGAATTAGATTTTTTATTAGATGATTTAGGCCAAAAATTAGATTGGGCGATTTATTTACAAGTTCCAGAAGCGGTGATGGTTAGCCGATCCTTGGGGCGATCGCTACCAGATGACCAACCCGAAATCGTACAACGCCGTGTAGAATTATTCTACGATCGCACCATCCCCATCCTAGAATATTACGACCGTCGTCGCCGCCTATTAACCATCAATGGCGACCAGTCACCAGAGATGGTGCTGCAAAATATTTTGACTCTGCTTTCTGTTCCTTAGAGATGGATAGGGGGGCAGGGGAAAAGGTTAAAGGGAAAAGGAAATAAATTTAATCTTTCCCCTTTTCCCCTTACCCCTTTCCCTTTCCCCATGCCCTGTTTGGCCTACTAAGGTAACCTTAAGGCAGTATTCCATTTAAAAATCTTGAGGCAAATCCAATGGCTTGGCAGCGTCCAGATGGTCGTCTTCCCTACGAACTACGTCCGTTAAGTTTTTACCCCAGTTTTACCCGCTTTGCTCCCGGTTCTGTTCTGGCAACATGCGGCGATACTCAGGTACTTTGTACTGTCAGTGTGACTAAGGGAGTTCCTAAGTTTCTCGAAGGAACAGGTAAGGGCTGGTTAACTGCTGAATACCGAATGCTACCATCTGCTACACAACAAAGGCAAGAAAGGGAATTATTGAAATTATCTGGACGGACGCAAGAAATTCAGCGTTTAATCGGACGCAGTTTACGCGCAGCATTGGATTTTGAGATACTGGGAGAGCATACGCTGACTGTGGATGCTGATGTCCTGCAAGCAGATGCTGGAACTAGAACCACAGCGATTACGGGTTCTTTTGTGGCTTTGGCTCATGCCATTTCTAAATTATTGCAGCAGGGAACGTTGCAGCGATCGCCCCTGTGTGGTCAGGTAGCAGCGGTTTCCGTAGGATTACTAGAAAAAGAGGCGTTTTTAGATTTAAATTATATAGAAGACGTAGCTGCAACAGTAGACTTTAATGTGGTGATGAATCAACATCTCGAAATCATTGAAGTTCAAGGTACAGCTGAAGAAGGTAGCTTTAGCCGGCATCAGTTGAATCAGCTCTTAGATGTCGCCCAAAAAGGAATTGAGCAATTGTTAATCGCTCAACGCGAAGCGATCGCTGACTGGGAAAAGCTATTTGTGAGTGATTTTTAATATTAAATTCCTTAAGCTGTAGACATTCCGTGTCATCAATAAGTAAGTTGGTGTGAAAAAATCAAACTATGTTAATAAAGGTTAAGTGAACTAAAACCCTCTTTCCTTCTGCCTCCTGCCTCCTGCCTTATCCTGACGATAAATATTCACAACTACCTATTTATTGCATCCATTAGTTCAAATGTTGCATCCTTTACCCGACATAAAAACTCCTATGCTGCTTGACGGAATTCCAAGGGTTGTGGAAAAACATCCATAACGGCAGATGAAGGAAGGCAAGTGCTTCTTTCATCTTCCGTTACTGGGATGCTTGTTCTTACAGGCATCCCTTTATTTTTTGCACTCCCATTATTTAGCGATCGCTCTGTTTTAGTCTAAAGTCCAGTTTCAACAGCAGACATAGCTTTATTGATAAGCTTAACCTTGCCTCTTGATAATAATTATCATTCTTGTAAATAGTGATTTTATTGCTTGGAAGTCTCCGATCTGCTTGCAGGCTTAATAAAATCACGTCATAAATTAACAATACTTTATTTGACATCTACCGAAAGAAAGAGTTATTAACTAGAAAGCTAATCGCTGGCAGAAATACTCGCAAATCGCTAAATTTTACTTTTGCAAGTTATTTTGCGTAAAAATACTGAACTTTTTCTTTTCAATACAGTTAATTATTGGTTACTAACATAATAGTTCCTAGTTTTACTAGCAGTGCAAATCTAAAACTCAATTATTTTCAAAAGGCTTTTAGCTTTTGATCGGCCATAACTAGGTCAGTTTATTAGTTTGACGGTAATAAAGTTCAAATAATCGAGGGTGTATTCCAAATGACTGAAAACATCGTCCTTAATAACTCAAACACTGAATCAGCAAAAATAACCAAGATAGAGGTTGGTAAACCGCTCAAAAAAGGCGAACGATTAGTATCTCCCAATGGAAATTTTTTTGTTGAACTGACGGACGCCACCGGATTAGCTATGCGAGATACCCAAGGAAAGACGCTTTGGGTTTTAGACGTTACTCCGACATGGGCGGTAGATCGCTTAGAAATGCAGAGTGACAAGAACTTGGTTCTGTATACAGCTACAGGAAAAGCGTTATGGGCTGCAAATATCCATCCTGCTGGAGTGAGTGGTAGCGAGTGCTGTGTGCTTGATGATGATGGAAAACTGGTCGTTTCCAACTGGGGTGGATCTTTGTGGTCTTTGGATGAGGCAAAAAACATTGTTCAAAATCCGTCTGAGGGCTATCTGAAAGGACAAGAAGCTCTTCTGCCAAAAGATGCTTCTGGCAATCCCTATCAGCCAGGAAGCAGACCAGGAGAAAGAACTGTGATTGAGGTTGGTAAACCACTCAAAAAAGGCGAACGATTAGTATCTACCAATGGAAAGTTTTTTGTTGAACTGACTGACGCCACCGGATTAGCTGTGCGAGATATCCAAGGAAAGACGCTTTGGGTTTTAGAGGTTACTCCCACATGGGCGGTAGATCGCTTAGAAATGCAGAGTGACAAGAACTTGGTTCTGTATACAGCTACAGGAAAAGCGTTATGGGCTGCAAATATTCATTCTGCTGGAGTGAGTGGCAGCGAGTCTTGTGTGCTTGATAATAATGGAAGACTGGTCGTTTCCAACTGGGGTGGATCTTTATGGTCTTTGGATGAGGCAGAAAATATTCTTCTGGCTCCGTCTGAGGACTATCTTAAAGGACAAGAAGCTCTTCTACTAAAAGATGCTTCTGGCGATCCCTATCAGCCAGGAAGTAGACCAGGAGAAAAAACTGTGATTGAGGTTGGCAAACCACTCAAAAAAGGTGAACGATTAGTATCTACCAATGGAAAGTTTTTTGTTGAACTGACCGACGCGATCGGATTAGCTATGCGAGATGTCAAAGGAGAGATACTTTGGTCTTTAAATATTCCTTCGCCCTCGGATGTCGATCGCTTAGAAATGCAGGGTGACAAGAACTTGGTTCTGTATACAGCTACAGGGAAGGCTTTATGGGCTGCAAATATTCATTCTGCTGGAGTGAGTGGCAGCGAGCGTTGTGTGCTTGATAATGATGGACAACTGGTCGTTTCCAACTGGGGTGGATTTTTATGGTCTTCACAGGGAGCAGAAAACATAGTTCCGACTAACAACTATACTAATTATCTTAAAGAGCAAGCAGCTCTTCGCTTAAATAAAAACAGAATTAAGGTTGGCGAATCACTTAAAAAAGGTGAGCGATTAGTATCTGCTAATGGAAAGTTTTTTGTTGAACTGACCGACGCGACCGGATTAGCCATGCGAGATATTGAAGGAAAGATGCTTTGGGTTTTAGATATGGACTTGGAAAAACTCAAAACTCATCGAGAAAAACTCAAAATCGATCTGGAAAAACTCAAAGTGGATGAAATGGATTTTGTGTTCAAGGTTGAAGAAAACAAGGAACTAATTAATTCATTGAACAAGGAACTGATTAATTCATTGGAAATAGATTGCTTAACAATGAAGAATGACCAAAATTTTGTTCTGTATATAAATAGTGCTTTATGGGCTACAAATACTAATTCTGGTAGAATTAGCAAGTGTACATCTTGTATAATTGATAACAATGGCAACTTATTAATTTTCAGTTTGGATGGAATTCTTTGGTCTTCACACGAAGCAAAAAACATTGTTCAAAATCCGTCTGAAAATTATCTTCAAAACCAGAACAGTCTTCTTCAGCGCAATCGTGAGCTTTTTAAAGAACTACAGGATCTGAAGAGAAAAATCGATAAATGGAATAATCCTAATCGCTTCACAGACAATGAATTTCTTGACATTTCACGCGAGTAAGTAAAAGTATCTAGATTTCCCCTAACGCTTTTTTATCAATTTAGGCAAAGAATATCCTGAAACCATTGTTTTTCCAAATTCACCCCAAAGCCAGCTAAAAGCTAAGACACGCGGGGAAATTTAACGCTTGTATCCTGAGAATAAAACTGTCCCGATCGGACAGTTTTATTTAGCTTTATTTTGTTACTCTAGTCAGAGGAAAAAAAGAAAAAGTCAAACAAAAGAGATCGATATCCACAGGAGCTTTGGCATCAAGACTGATACGTAAAACGCTTTTATCATCTAAAGCTCATTGATGACAAAAGTGCTAGTTGCTCAAAAATTGCATCAATGATTTTATAAAATTTTGTTAATTTTTGATAAAATTTTCCATTTGCCGTCAATCAAACAAGTATTAAGTAACTGGATGTTAATAAAGTATAATCATGACAGTAGTTAATAGTTAGTACGAGCGAAGGCGAGCGAAGGCATCTAAGTTTATTCAAGCTCAACTCTCGTGTGATAAATCATACAACGAGGGCAGAAAAATATTTCCTTTCCAGTTATCAGTCAACAGTCAACCGTCAACGCTATGTTAAATGTTTCAAAAGTTAAAAAGGAGGATTGTAAGAAGTTAGTTATTGTATTGCTGGAAGGCAGCAATATGATGATAAAGCTATGAACAAAACGGTTGAAGTTCTACCGGATCAGTCAGCGCTAGTTGCAAGGGCGCTAGAATTAATTCTGTCCAAGTTAGAAACAGCCATTGAGCAACGGGGGCGATTTACCATCGCTTTATCAGGCGGTAGTACACCTAAGCCGTTATATGAAGCGATTGGCAATCAAAAATTGCCTTGGGATAAAATTCACGTATTCTGGGGGGATGAACGTTACGTACCACCCGATCATCCCGATAGCAATGAACTGATGACGCGTCGTGCATGGCTAGATCGTGTTGATATCCCAGCTGCTAACATTCACCCCGTACCGACTTTAGAAGCTGACCCAGCCCAGGCTGCTGCTAAGTATGAACAGCATCTAAAAGAATTTTTTAATTCTTCTGGAGCGGAGTTTCCCGTGTTGGATGTAATATTACTGGGAATGGGTGATGATGCACATACCGCATCTTTGTTTCCCCACACAGAGGCACTGAAAGTACGCGATCGCTTGGTCACTGTAGGTAACAAAAACGAAAGCCTGCGGATAACTTTTACATACCCCTTCATCAACTCTGCTCGCAGCGTGATTTTTCTGGTTGCTGGTGTTAACAAAAGACCTGCTTTAGCGCAAGTCTTTGCACCTGTAGCCGATGACTTCACTTACCCATCCCGTTTAATTCAGCCCCAAGGAGAACTTTGCTGGCTTCTCGATGCAGCAGCAGGTTCGGAACTCCAAACTTAAGCAAAGGGGGACTGGGGCATGGGGCAAAGGGCAAAGGGGAAAAGAAAGATCCCTCCCTTTTCCCTTTTACCTTTCCCCTTGGCGAAGCCATCCCCCCATCCCTTCAGGAGTAATTGCTAGAATCGAAAGCTAAGGCCGCCCCTGGAGCTTGCCAGTCCTAAGCTATTACGCTTTTAAGTTGCACAGTTATTCATGAGGTTCGTTGACCTTCAACAGTCAACAAGCAACACGAAAAAATGTGCTGCGTTAGACGCGCGACAGCTTACTTTATTTTTATGATGATCTTGAACAAAGGCTAAAATCGATGATCGTCTGCCCTAATTGCAATCATCCCAATCCTGACGGTGCTGTCCAGTGTGAAGCTTGTTATACGCCGTTACCAGCAACTACTCACTGTCCCAGTTGTGGGGCAACAGTGCAGGCTGATGCTGCATTCTGTGGTCAGTGTGGCTATAACTTGCACTCATCAACAGTTCCACACGTTCATGCCCCAGTGGCTGCAACAGTGACTCCCGATATCGCCGTGGAAGTACCGCCGTTAGTTACACCCGATCCCCTTGTAGAACTTTTACAGCCAGATGCCTTGGGAATTAACAGTCCGAACTCCCATCCTCCTGTTAGCTCATCCTTACCACCAACAGCGGTGGCGGCTGCTCCAGTAACTCCGCCACAGCCATCTGTTACAGAAAACAGCCCCCCAACACCACCGCCAACCGTCGCCGCCCCACCTGTGGTATCTAGCCAAGGTATTCCGACGCCACCACCTTTGGAGCCAGCACCAACCCCACCAGATGAAGTACCTCCACCACTAGCACCACCACCAACGGTAACTGCTGCCAGAACGCAGTTACAACAAGTGAATGCGCGGCTAGTCCACGTTCAAACGGATAGGTTGATTGAATTGCCGCAAAATCTCTCTGTGATTCATATCGGCAAGCCTAATGACCGGATTCCTCCAGATATTGATGTTTCAGGATTTCCCAATTCAGAAATTGTCTCCCGCATTCATGCAGATATTCGCGTCGAAGGTGACGCTCACTATGTAGAAGATGTGGGAAGTTCCAATGGCACTTACATTAATAATTTGCCCCTGTTGCCGGGAAATCGCCACAGGTTGCGACCAGGCGATCGCATTAGTTTGGGCAAAGGAGATTTGATGACATTCCTGTTTCAACTTGCTTAGCTGATTTTCGAGCAATCGTAACATTAGTCTAAGTATTTTCTTCCTCCAGCATCCATTTTGGAGGAGAAACAAATCAACGGCATCAGACAAGCAATGGATAACTATGTTGTTCTGTTTAAGTAGTTAAATGCTGTGTAGTAACTCCCCTTTATGGGGAGTATTATTAACTTTAATACTATTGAAATATTTACAGTTGGTTAAGCTGCAATCCGGGCGCGGGTATCGGATGTGGTTTGAGCTAGCAGACGAGTGTAGAGCTGAGTTAGTCGGAATCCCACACTGTACCAACTAAAGGCAATTTCTGTGCGTTGCCGAGCTGCTTCACCTAACTGGTCTCGCCAAGTTGGGTTAGTAAGAATGCGGTCTATGGCAGCAGCAAAAGCTACTTCATCTTTTGGCGGTGCAAGTAAGCCTGTGACTTCTGGTACAACAGTAAATTGCAATCCACCAACATTACTAGCTACCACTGGAGTTTTACTCGCCATTGCCTCAATGGCAACTAAACCAAAAGGTTCATAGTGGCTGGGCACGACGCAGACATCAGCAGCGGCGTAGTAAAAGGGAAGGATAGTATCATCTAGGCGGCCGGGAAAGGTTGTACAATTTTCTAGTCCGAGTTCTGTGACGATGCTGGCAATGCGATCGCGTTCGATGCCATCACTCTGACCCGGACGACTACCACCGCCAATTATTAGCTGGAAGTTGTCCTCACCTCTAAAGCTAGACTTGGCAACGGCTCTGACTAAGGTTTCTATTCCTTTGCGACGGTCAAAGCGTCCAACGTAGAGAACTATTTTAGCCTCTGGTGCAATTCCCAACTTTTCCCGCGCCACAGACCGGGGAATTTCTCCAAATTTGTCGATATCGGTACCGCAAGGAATCATATCAATGTTTCCCTTGCTGGAAACGAGTAGCCGCATATGCTTCTGCTCTTGCGGACTAGTTGCAACCACACAGTCTACAGTTTCCAAGCAGGCTTTTTCTACAGCTAATCGCTGGGCAGCAATTACAGGAACATCACCAATACTTCTGTATTTGACTGCTCCTAAAGAATGGTAAGTGTGAACTTGAATCAGCGGTTGCTGCTTTTTCAATTCCATACCAACCCAAGAAGACAACCAGTAGTTAGTATGAATTATGGGGTAACGGAACCCTTGCTGCTGCTGGAATTGCTGGAATTCTCTGATGAATTCTGGTAGATGGTCGAATAAGTTATCTCGCCCAATAAACTCTGCTGGGCCGGCTTTTAACCGAATAGTACGACAGTTTGGACTATGTTGAACGATGGCTGCTTGTTCGGGACTACTACGACGAGCAAACATATCCACCTGCCAACCAAGGTTTGCTAGTGCATAACCGACTTGACGCACATATACATTTTGACCTCCAGCTTCTTCTTGACCGATTTCAATAGCTGGGTCTCCATCAACAGAAATGAGGGCAATGCGATGTTTCTTATTCTGGAACATGGTTGAACTTTACCTCAAGGTAAATAACCCTGCCTCAAACGCCAGAAATCAAGGTAATATTATCCTCTTCTCAAGGCCGAGGGCAGGTACGACGAAGTGCAAAGTTACCAGCCAAAGGACACTGACGAGAACAAGGCATTACTTGTAGGAATGCTGCTCGTTCAGTCTCCTCTCAATGCCTACGAAGTTAGCTGACGGGCTAGGACTGAGAGATGTCCTTCTTGAAAAAGTTATGAGTTATGAATTATGAGTTATGAGTTATTTACTTATTAAGCTTTAACTCTTTGACTCTTAACTCCTCACTTTTTCCTAGATACGCCCCAAAATTGGTTCCTCCGCTCCGGTTTACCCTTTACAAAAGTTTTCAGGTAATAAAGTGGATTAGGCAGACTGTATTTAATTTTCTTAAGATTTTATAACGTGGTTCATCAAACATGTCAACAGTGTGAACAAAAAATGTGTCGTGGGGGAGAGGGAATGGGGATTGGGCATTGGGCATAGGACATAGGGTCATAAATTCTCTTTTTCCCCATCTCCCTATTCCCCACTTCCTCCAGCCATCAATAGACCAATCTCTTCTACTGTCGTCTTTTGTGCATCCAAAACGGCGATAAACTCACCTCTGTAGATTACGGCAATGCGATCGCTCATGGACATTACTTCTTCTAACTCAGTAGAAATATACAAAATTGCTGCACCGCGATCGCACTCTTGCAATAATCGAGAATGTACTGCTTGTGTCGCCCCCACGTCTAAGCCCCGCGTTGGTTGCATGGCGATAATTAAATCTGGTTTTTGTGCGAGTTCTCGCGCCAAGACTATTTTTTGTTGGTTTCCTCCCGATAGCTGACTTACTTGCAAATTTTCGCCTGGGGCGCGGATATCAAATTCTTGCATGGTAGATTTGGCATAATTGGCGATCGCTGTTTTTTGTAATAAAAAATAACGACAAAATGGCAAAATTTTAAAATTCTTCAAAATCAAATTTTGAGCAATAGTAAATTGCAATACCAAACCAGTTTTTTGCCTATCCTCTGGGATGTATCCGATGCTTGTTTCATTTGTAAAAAATTCTATTTTTCCCTGTTTGGCACTTCGTAAAAAAGCAATTGCATCTGCTAATTCTCGCTGTCCATTTCCATCAACACCAGCAATTCCTAAAATTTCTCCTGCTCTGATTTGGAATGATATATTACGTACAGCAGTCAAACCTCGTTCATCTTCAACGTCTAAATTCTGCACCGACAATACGATTTTTCCTGGGGAAACTGGAGATTTATTGAGTTGTAAAACAACTTCTCGTCCCACCATCAATTCTGCTAATTGTTGAGGCGTTGCTGCTTGAGTTTTTGTAGTTGTGACTACCTTTCCTCGTCGCAATACTGTTACTGTATCGCACAGATTTATCACTTCTTCTAATTTGTGGCTAATAAAAATAATTGTTTTGCCAGCACATGCAAGTTGACGCAAAATAGTTATTAATGATGCTACTTCCGGCGGTGTTAAAACTGCTGTTGGCTCATCGAGAATTAATAATTTTGCTTGACGGTAGAGAACTTTGAGAATTTCTACGCGCTGTTGTGCCCCTACTGATAAATTTTCTACTTTGACAGTAGGGTCAATTGCTAATCCGTAAGCTTGGGATAAGGCAGCAATTTCTTGTTGCTTTTGACGTAAATTTAGACGCCAATTGCTATTTGTCCCCAAGATAATATTCTCTGTGACAGTTAACTGTGGTATCAGCATGAAGTGTTGATAAATCATACCAATACCAAGTTTAATAGCCTCATTGGGCGAAGTAATTTTTACTGGTTGTTCCTGCAAATAAATTTGACCAGCATCAGGTTGATAAAGACCACTAATCAGATTCATTAAAGTAGTCTTTCCTGCTCCATTTTCCCCTAGAATTGCATGTATTTTCCCAGCTTCAATACTCAGGTTTATATTATCGTTTGCCAGAAATGAACCAAAGTACTTGCAGATTTTTTCTAAACGTAAATATATCATTTGCAATTATTTTACAATAAATATAGCAATCCTAAATCATTCATGAAAAAATTTATTGCCTATACTTCGACTTCTCTACGAGACGCTACGCGTAGCTTGCTTCCCCGTAGGGGTACGCTCAGTACAAGTTGCCTATTGCCTACCCACATAGATAAATTCATCAATCAAATCAGGCTGCTATATTTTAAAATCTCTTAAGGTTTTGAAACTTGCGGGGACACGTTTCGTTTGTGTAGATGCCGTTTATAAGTGCTCATTTCCCTTTTCAGCCATTATTTTTTAACGCAACGTGTATCCTTACCAGCATCTTTGCAGTTTTCAAAGGTAATTTTTTTATCTACAATTTCTTGTTTCGCCTGCAATGCTTTTTGTTTGACTGCTTGTGGTACTGCTGCTCCAAATTTTCCTAAAAATAAAATATCTGGTCTTTCTAGACCAATTGTATATATTTGCCCCTTGAGTTGTTTTTGTTTTGCCAGTTCTGCAAGATAGGCAATCGCTATATCCAGCCGTTTGACGGCACTAGTTAAAACTGCTTTTGGGGCAACATCTAACTGATCTTGAGTATTACCAAAGGCATACACTCCCTTATCACTGGCAGTTTGCAACACTGCGGCTGAGGCATTATCTAACCATTGATAAATTACATCTGCTCCTGTAGAAATTAAAGCCAAAGTCGCTTCCTTTCCTTTAGCAACATCATTCCAATCTCCTGTAAAAGTAGAAGTAATCTGAATATTTGGTTTAACAGATTTTGCTCCTAATTCAAATCCCCGTAATTCTTGTTGAGTGGCTTCAAATTCCTGTCCGGCAATATAAGCTAATTTGTTGGATTTAGTTAAAGAAGCAGCGATAATGCCACACAAATAACTACCTTGGAGGTGGTCTATCCGCAAAGCGGCAATGTTATCACCTTTAATAGAACCGTTAACAGCTACAAAGAATGTATTGGGAAACTGTGAAGCAACTTGTTCTACCGCTGCATCAAATTGTCCGCCGTGGGCAAAGACTATACTGTAGCCTTTACGAGCAAAATCTGTTAAGGTTTCTGTCTGATCTGCTTGGGCTACTTGTTCGACATAGGCAATGTCTCCACCAAGCTTTTGTTTCGCCAGATTTACACCTTCGTAACCAGATTGATTCCAGGCTTTATCGGTGATGACTCCAGGGAGAGCGATCGCTATTTTAAATCCTTCCCCACCACCTGCATTACTTTGTGTTGTAGTTTGGTTATTGCTACTACACGCTTTCAGCGCTAGGCTGCTAGCAAAAACCGCGCAGCCATAAATCAATTCACGCCGACCAAAGTTTCCCGCCATAAACTAGTCCTCAAATTAATAGTTTTTTTAGTAACAACATATATACATTAAAACTCGCAGAACATTTAATATTTTAAAATGATGGATATCTTTTTTAACTAAAGTTTTTGAGGGAATACTTTATGACTATTTGGGTAAATGAGCAAATCGATCCGTCTGGCATGATTCATGCTTGTATTGCTTGTTGTAACGAATCTCAAGCCAAAGATTGTCATCATTCCTTTGAGAATAATTTGACCCAGACGCAAAAAGCAGCCGGTTGGGTAGCACGATTACGCACAGTCGATTCTTGGGATGAAGTTCCAGTCAATTCTTTAAAACTCAATTAAGTAGTCGTCGTTGAGGTAGTGAAAAGTAGCCAGAACTGCATTCTTTCTCTAACCTCAACGGCACTCACAACTCATCACCAAATCCCCATTAGCTAATGGATACAACCTTTGCAGTTCCACAAAGCTGCTGCACTGTTATTTTCCTTGAGCCTTTCGACACGTTTGTTTTCAGCTATTACGCTTATAAATTTCATAGTCACTCATCAGGTTCGTTAACCGCTTAAACAGGTTAATAAAGCATAAAAATCAGATTAAAATTATCAAATTATTAACAACTACTTCCCAGAAAACTAATCTATTATAGAAATTTGATGATTTTTTGCAACTATTAAGAGCTATCATCTATACCGTAGATTAAATTAAAAAACTTGCTTTCAACCGAATCAATTTAGTGAACTATCCCAGAGTTTACGCTTCAAAGCAAGGCTATCCCATTAATTTAGTTGGCGAAACGGGACAAGCGGTTCAAATTTCAATTCATCCCCCCAGTCAATATATCTGTGCCAACTGCGAACGGATATTACCAGATTGGAAACACCAGCCATTTTTGAGAGTAGTGATTGTCTTACAGCAATCGCGTTATCAATTAGTGGAAAAGACCGTCGAAATAGAGGCAGACAAAGAAGACTTGCGAGAAAAGTTTATGAGATTTGGCTGCGATTTGGCATTTAATCTGCGCGATCGCGGTTACTTAACTGACCTCATCGACCCTCGTACAGGTTACCCTTTATTATCGCATCCCGGAGCAATTCCCCACGACGACACAGCAGTTGTTCAAGCTTTACTCAACTATCCAGTAGTTAAAAATCAATGCCGTGTGTTAATTCATCCCGAATGGGGTGCAGCAGTTTATCCTAGCATTATGATCTCAGAAGCTCCACCAATTGTAATCGAATGGGTTACTAAAGCGATAGCACCAATGCATGGTTGGAATGAAATTAATTATTAGTTATTAGTCATTAGTAGAGACGCGATGAATCGCATCTGTACAATAGTGATTGGCCATTAGTTATTCTCCACGTCTCCCCATCTCTTCTATATTGGAAATGAGAAAATAAAAACAAGCATCATAAATCTGTGTCTGTAAACAACTTGTTCCAAGAAGTTAGGACAGTGGAAGCTTCTGATAATGCGGCTTGCTACTTCCCCCTGATGAGTGGACGCTATGAAGTTAAGCCAGGGATGATGCCTTTTGGCTGCTGTTTGGGTAACACTCTGGTTGATAGACAGGTATTTCAAATTGATGATAATTTTACCGACTACCGTCAAGCTAAGCTTTTAGCTCGTGAGGAAAGGTTGAGCAAGTATTACCAAACTTGCAATTATTCTAAGACTGTGGCAAGTGCGATCGCTCATTTAATAATTCATCGCCTCATTCAAGAACATCCAGAGCATTTTGATTGCCAAAAGTCAATAGATAACACCCTGAAATTTCATAGCCAACTCACCAAAGAAACGCTTTATTTAGATGCACAGTTGCAGTTACAAAAAGTTGAAGGTAGCCGAGTTGTTCCGGCTTACGCTTCTACTCTTGATGCTTTAGCAGCACAGGTGCAGGAAGACCTAGCAATTATTTGCCGTTCTGCTGATGGTAGCAACTTTTTGAGTGCAGTTCATCTGTGTTATCCCAACCACTGGTCAGCCGAGGAGAAAATTGGCAACGACTTTGCTACCATCCATGCACCGGTGGCGGGTATGGAGAAAATAAATCGGCGGGGGAATGCGATCGCTAATACAATGATTACCCAGAAACCGATGGTGCGTTTTGCTTGGGGTTTGAGTACCGATACCCGCCTCAACCATCATCCCGAACCACCGCCTGGCGTGTCAGTTAGCCAATGGCAAGGTAGAAACTTTGATTTGCAATATCCCACGCTTTATCTGCGAATTGAGCGACAGGTAATTTGGGGAATACCAGAGTGTGAGGCAGCACTGTTTACTATTCGTACTTACTTTAGAGATTGTGCTGTAGTTAAAAAAGATTCAAGATTAAATTCTAAGCTTTATGCTGCAATTGAGTCGATGACACCAGAAGCTTTAGTGTATAAGGGTTTGGTAGAAAGTAAAGTTAGTATTTTACAGTGGTTAAAGGATATTTAACGTATAAAATATTTTGGTAGAAAAAGGGATTCAAGCTAATCAAAATTTGATTTAAACGCAAAGGCACACAGCGAAAAGTTTGAGCGCCGGCTTCCGGCGATCAAAGCTTTTCAAGACAGAGATTTACGCAAAGGAACGCAAAGGTTAATTGGGAGTTACTTCATTTTGTGTTTTGAAAAAATTGGGATGCTCCCTCATTTACAGCAATTCCACTATACGAGAATTGTTGAAAATTGGTATAAAAAAGCAAATTCTCAGGTACTTTTCGGTCGCCGTAGTTGCTTGTAATTAATCGGGCCGAGAATTTTGTTGAGGTTACGCAACTGCTCAGCTGTACCCATACCAATAAGCCGATCTCCTGGCATTAATACTGTATCGCCGGTGGGGCCGCCAATTAAAGTACCATCAAGGCGGCGAATTGCCAAAACTAATGCACCAGTTTGCGATCGCAATCTCGCTTTTTGTAAAGTTTGACCGACAAAAGGACAAAAAGCCGGGTCGAGTAAAAATTCTTCCATATACAACTGGCGGTCTGCACCTGTCAAAATTCCATCTACAAAGTCCAAAACCTGCGGTCTGAGAGCCGCAGCCGCCATCCGCTTCCCACCAGTGATATACGGTGAAATCACTTCATCTGCACCACCACGCTGTAGCTTTTGTAATGCTTCTTCTGTGCTGGCACGAGCGATCGCCCGAATTTCTGGATTAAGTGTTTTTGCTGATAAAACTGTATATAAATTCTCGGCATCAGAAGGAAGTGCCGCCACTAGACAAATTGCCCTTTCAATACCTACCTTCAAAAGAGTATCATCTAGCGTTGCATCACCTTGGTATACTGTATAACCCTCTGACTGCGCCCTTTGCACGGATTCCAACTCGGAATCAATAACTACAAAAGGTACACCTTCTGCCTGAAATTCCTTAGCAATTTGACGACCAGTCCGACTAAAGCCACAGATAATGTAGTGTTCTGACAGGGATTCCATTAACCGCCTCTGTTGTTGTAGTCGAATTCCTTGTTGGAAGTAGCCTTGAACGATCGCTTCTGTAAGTCTGTTAACAATGTAACCAATATTGACTACGCCCAACAAAATCAGGGCAATTGTAAACAAGCGTCCTCGGCTACCGAGTGGGTGGGTTTCTCCGTATCCTACGGTAGCTAAAGTGATGACTGTCATGTAAGCAGCATCTTCCCATGACCAGCCCTCTATTATTCGATACCACAAAGTGCCAATAAGGAAAACACCACCAAGAGCGATGACCCCTACCATTAACTCCTTTTGGATACGTTGATATTTTTGCTCAAGAGTTGAGAATGACGTATAAATAGTACTTTGGGCCTATATTTTTGAGTTTTGTACTAACTTTATAGTATTTATCCTGGGGAGCAAAGAGGAAAAGAACATAGGGAAAACAATAGTTTTTTGTAAATAGCATTATTGTAGCGATCGCTTGACTTGGTTGATACTGCGGATGTATAGACATCAATTTTAAATTCTCTTCAAGATTCTTTAAATCAAGCACAGTAGTTTCACTGAGGATAGCCCTTGGCAGCAATGTTAGATTTGCAACGTACATTACTGCCTCATCATCCAACTTTCAAACCACATTTTATAGTCAGACACCTAGTTTTGGACTGCTAGGTTTAATTCACGAATTCTCTTCTGTAATCGTCTTAATAGTGTAGAGACAAAAGAAAATAAGCTTGGAGTAATATTGCCATGTCAAAATCGCTTTTTGCTAAACTTCACCGCAGCTTTGGTAGCGAATTATCTGGAACTGAAAAATACGAAAAAATTCAATCAGGGCTTTCAGAAATTCAAGAACAGTCGCCTAGCCTAAATAATGAGGAAAGACAACGCCTCAAAAATATTAAAGTTATCGTAGTCGGCGCTGGATTTGCTGGACTGGCAGCAGCATATGAATTGGCAACTCAAGGCGTTCAAGTAACTGTTTTGGAAGCAAGAGAACGCGTTGGCGGACGTGTTTATAGCAAAGACGACATTGCTCCAGGACGCATTGTCGAGGCTGGTGCAGAATTAGTTGGAGCCAATCATCATCAATGGATTCATTACGCAAGAAAATTTGGTTTGGGACTGAGCGTTATCACTAGAGAAGATAATTTTGAAGCAGTAGGATTAGAACAACCTCTTTACATTAACGGTTCTAATGTTCCCCGCAAAATTCAAAAAGTAATCTTCGAGAAAATGGAGAAGATTCAAGAAAAAATTAATGAAGATGCAGAACAAGTAGATGCCTACGAACCGTGGACACATCCTAAAGCTAAGGAGTGGGATAGCATTTCTGTTGCTGATAAATTAGATGAATGGTGTGCGGGCGATTTGTTATTACGAAATGCTTTAGAGGTGCATTTTAGTAATGACCAGACAGCACCAACCACAGAGCAGAGTTACCTTGGTTTACTTGCAGCAGTTAAAGGCGGTGGAGTTGGTGATTACTGGACTTTATCAGAAACCTTCCGCTGCGAAAGTGGAAATCAAGCTTTAGCACAGAAGTTTGTTGAGGAAATCCAAAAGGTCGTTAAGGAAATTCACGGGCAAGAAAATTGGTCTGTCAACATCAAAGAACCCGTGACTCACATTGACATTCCCAAAGATTCACCAGGTGTGACTGTTCGCACTATCTTCAATGAATACAAGGGCGACTACGTTATTTTTGCCATTCCTCCCACCACATGGAAAGATGTTTGCATTACTCCTGAAGTGCCTTCAGATTATCAGATGTCTTTGGGACAAGCCATTAAGTATTTAAGTGCTGTCAATGAGCGATTTTGGATTAAGAAAGGTTTGGCACCGAGTTTCATCTCAGACGAAGTGGGCATGATTTGGGAAAGCAGCGATAACCAAATGGCAACCACCGGACATGGTTTTGGGTTGAATTTGTTTGCAGGTGGTCAATTAGCAAGCCAAGCTTTGGCATCAGACGATTCCACAAAGTATTTCAATGATGCTATTGGCCGGGTCTATAAAGACTATGAAAGTAACGTCAGCAAACAAGAATTTATTGAATGGCCTAAAGAGAAATGGACAGGAGGCGGATATTCTTGCCCTAAACCTAACCAAGTGTGTAAGATTGGGCGTTTTCTGAGTCAGGCTTATCTCGATAGACTTTTCTTTGCAGGGGAACACACCTGCCTAGCCTTTTTTGGCTATATGGAAGGGGCTTTGCGGTCTGGGGTTATTTGTTCCAAAAAGATCCTAGAAGCGACAAAGTGTCGCCGCTCAAAACTGGTAGGTAGTACTACAGGGATTTATCGCGGATATGCACCAGAGAAGTTTGACGGCTTCTCAGATACGGTAGACAAACATAACTTGTCACAGCATAAAACCAGTGGTTTTGATGCATTTGCCGATGTACTCAACGGTGTCAACTCTCTAAGGAAAATTATTGTCCGCCACGGCGATATCGTAGACGGATTGCAAGTATTTTACGAAACTACTGACAAAAAGAAGACTACTCTTAATCAGTGGTCGAGAGAATACGGTAATAAGCAACCCAATAAAGGAGATGTTTTTACAATTTCTCAAGGGGATTATTTAGAAGAGGTATCTGGTTATTATGGGACTTGGTTTGGGGCAACTCATATCCTTCAGTTGAAGTTGACAACAAAAAATCAGAAATGCCAAACTTTCGGTACTATGGCTCACAGTGTAGAATCACAACGCAAATCTTTTTCCTTTAAGGCAAATGATGGAGAGGAAATTATTGGCTTTTTTGGTGCTGAAGTTCCCTTAGATTACAACGTCGATCGCTCAAAAGATTTAGTGATGTCGGCTATTGGGGTAATTTTTAGAACTATCAGTTAAAGAATAGACAATTCAGAATTCAGAATTCAGCAATCTTTTTAGTGAGGGATAATTGGGGTGGGCTTTTTGGCCCACCCCACAATACTTTCATGATATTTAAATATAAAACTTAGACGGCAATCTAATAAACTGCACCCTGAGGGCTTGAAAATATTCCTTTCCCAGTTCCTAATCATTTAGTCATCATTTGATAACATCAAGTGCGTTAGCATCAGCATAGTAGACATCTTGCATAAATCAAAAATAAAGAACCCCACCCCGCATTTGAGTAAAGCAAACGCTCCCCTCCCCCATACCTTGGGGAGGCGTTGGGGGTGGGGTGTTAGGTACTTTTGCAAGAGACTCCATGAACACAATTCACAACGAAGGAATGAAAATATTTCTTTCCTAGTCACCAGTCCCCAGTCCCTATTTTCAAGGCAGACTCCATGAACACAATTCACAACGAAGGAATGAAAATATTTCTTTCCTAGTCACCAGTCCCCAGTCCCTATTTTGAAGGCAGGTCTAGTGTACCTTAGCTAGATTCTCGACCAAAAAGCAGACAAAGCCTATACACAGCAAAAGCTTGCGTAAAATCCTACGTGCCCGTTAAATTACTTATATGATGTCAAGCGATCGCCCCTAGTTAATTGGAGTCAAAACTGTCGGGGGTTCACGAAGCGATCGGGCTTTGGGAGAATAAAAAGTAATTTTTTGAGATTTCTAGGAAACTAGTAAATAACTATATGATGAAAAACTTGCAGGAGGAGCGGTAGTGAGCTTACAAACTCTAGTTGAACAAACCACCATCCCCCCAGATTCAGGGTCTATAACACCGAGTCCGTTTAATACAGATAGCTTTAATCAAGCTGTCATGTCTACCTATGGGCGGTTTCCCTTAGCCCTAGAACGGGGTGCTGGGTGTCGGGTTTGGGATACACAGGGGCGCGAATATTTGGATTTTGTGGCGGGAATTGCCACTTGTACTTTAGGACATGCCCACCCAGTTATGGTAGAAGCGGTGACGCGCCAAATCCAAAAGCTGCACCATGTCTCTAATTTGTACTATATTCCCGAACAAGGTGAATTGGCAAAATGGCTCGTTGAACATTCCTGTGCCGATCGCGTCTTTTTCTGCAACTCTGGAGCTGAAGCTAACGAAGCAGCAATTAAATTAGCCAGAAAATATGCCCACACGGTATTAGACATTGAAAAACCGATTATTTTAACCGCCAATGCCAGTTTCCACGGCCGGACTTTAGCAACCATTACTGCCACGGGGCAACCAAAGTATCAAAAATACTTCGATCCTTTAATGCCTGGGTTCCATTACGTAAATTACAACGATATTAACTCTGTGGAAGTGGCGGTTAGTGAGTTGGATGAAGGCGATTATCGTGTAGCAGCGATTTTAATTGAGCCTTTGCAAGGAGAAGGCGGCGTGCGTCCGGGAGACATTGCCTATTTCAAAAAGTTACGGCAGATTTGCGACGAAACCGGAATTTTACTGATTTTTGACGAAGTGCAAGTTGGCATGGGTCGCAGTGGTAAGTTATGGGGTTACGAACATCTGGGCGTAGAACCCGATATTTTCACCAGTGCTAAAGGCTTAGGCGGCGGTATCCCCATCGGTGCAATGATGAGCAAAAAATTCTGCGATGTTTTTCAACCAGGAGAACACGCTAGTACTTTTGGTGGCAATCCTTTTGTTTGCGGTGTTGCACTGAGTGTTTGCCAAACATTGGAGCGGGAAAATATCTTGCAAAATGTCCAAGACAGAGGCGAACAGTTACGAACTGGATTAAAAGCGATCGCAGCGAAATATCCCGATCGCATTAGTGAAGTGCGGGGTTGGGGCTTAATCAATGGTTTAGAATTACGAGCTGAGGTTGCGCTAACCGCAGGCGATGTGGTCAATGCTGCCATCAACGAGGGTTTATTGCTCGTACCAGCCGGGCCAAAAGTCATCCGATTTGTGCCACCATTGATTGTCACAGAAGCCGAAGTAAATACTGCTTTGCAAGCTGTAGATAAAGCAATGGCGATCGCTACAAAGTAAGCAACCTGCAAAATTTAGTGTTTCTTACTTGGATACAACACATCAACTACTGTTGTGTTTCTAAATATCAGTTTAAGTGCCAACATCTTAAACGTAGAGGGGAAAGTTCATTGAGCTTTCCTCTTGCTATTTCTACTTATTTTTTCCGAGAAAACTTGTACAATTATCAAGGCGGTTTTCATTAACAGGTAGTTCTCCGGTGTAAAATTTATCGACAGCAAAATTTTTCTACTTTGTGTTTTCTCATCCTTCATTTGTGGCTAAAATACCACAAATTGGACGCTGATATCGTGCAATAAGATAAGTTGGCACAGAAAAATAAACTAGGCAAAAACCCTTATTTCTATTGCCTATACTTCGACTTAGCTCAGTACAAGTTGCCTATTGCCTGATTCCAACGATAATTATTTATGCCGACTTACTTAGATAACCTTTTCCTCATGACTGGAGAGCAAAATCTTGGGAATAGAACTACGCAGTTTCGTGTTTCTCGACAGCCTGCAACCTCAACATGCAGCATATATGGGAACAGTAGCCCAAGGTTTCTTACCATTGCCAGGAGATACATCGTTGTGGATTGAAATCTCACCTGGTATCGAAATTAATAAAATTACAGACGTAGCCCTAAAAGCTGCTTCTGTGCGTCCGGGAGTACAGGTAGTTGAACGCTTATATGGTCTATTAGAAGTTCATTCTGGCTCCCAAGGTGAAACGCGAGCCGCAGGTCAAGCCATTTTAGCAACACTGGGAGTCAGAAGAGAAGAATGTCTCAAACCGCGTGTTGTTTCCAGCCAAATTATTCGCAACATCGATGCTTACCAAACACAACTTATCAATCGCACGCGCCGGGGACAGCTTTTATTAGCAGGGCAAACTCTATATGTATTAGAAGTAGAACCTGCTGCTTATGCCGCCTTGGCTGCAAATGAAGCCGAAAAATCGGCATCGATTAACATTCTTGAAGTGCAAGCCGTAGGCAGTTTTGGAAGGCTTTACTTGGGTGGAGAAGAACGAGATATCTTAGCAGGTGCAGCGGGAGCATTAACGGCCATTGAAAGCGTACCTGGTCGAAATCCTCAAAGTGGGCGTCAGGAGTAAAGGAGAGAAAATGGCAAATCGAGAGCATCTGGGTTTACTCAAAGCAGGTGCAGTTATATGGACTGAGTGGAGAAAGAAAAATCCCGATATTCAACCAGACCTCAGCTTGGCGAACTTGCAAGGGGATAACCTTAGAGGTGCAAACCTCCAAGGGGTAAATCTGAGCAAGGGAGATTTAGCTAATGCTTTACTTGTGCGGGCAAACCTCAGCAATGCAGAACTCAGCGGCGCAAACCTCTACAAAGCCTTGCTGATTGAAGCTAATTTGAGTTCTGCTAACTTCAGTGTTGCTAACTTGAGCGGTGCTACACTTTCACAGGCAGATCTGAGCGATGGCAATTTTATTGGTGCTGACTTGAGTGAGGCGAATCTTAGAGGTGCTGGGCTTGTTAATGCTAATCTTATTGGCACCGACTTAAAAAACGCTAACTTGAGAGATGCGGATTTAGATGCGGCAAAACTGATTCGAGCTAACCTCTGTTTTGCTAACCTCATTGAAGCTAACTTGATTGGGGCTGATTTGAGCGAAGCCAGCTTATACGAGGCGGAAATGTTGGGGTCTTATCTTTACAAAACTGATTTGTATAAAGCTAATTTGACTAAGGCTCACCTGAGTGGCGCATACTTGTTGTCTGCTAACTTAAATGAGGCAGACTTAAGCCAAGCAGATTTGAGTTGGGCTAACCTCAGACGAGCGAATTTGGCAGGGGCAAATCTGAGAAAAGCGAACCTCCGAGGAGCCGACTTGAGGGGAGCTAATCTCAGCGGTGTGAATTTTCAAGAAGCAATTATGCCTGACTCTTCAAAGCACGATTAGTTAACAAGATATATCAGAATTATGAATTATGAAGGATTTAACCTAAAACAATATTTATAGCGGTTTTCAATTGAATGGAATACACCGAAAGAAAATCAATAGGACTTACGCAAAATATCTCTAAAACTCTCATTTCTCCGTGACCTCTGCGCCTCTGTGGTTCGATTTTCCGTTAGCTGTGCGTAAGTCCCGATCAAATCATTGTAGGGGCGCACAGCTGTGCGCCCCTACTGTAGTCTATTCAATTGTAAATTGCTATAAATTCAAAAATAAAATCGAATTACTATACTTGGTTTTAAGACCTAGTTTATTATTTAATCTCTAGTCAAAAATCTGCGATCGCTCGTCGAAAATTTTGATTGCGATCGCTGATTTCCATTTTAGCTCTATTAAATTTAGCTTTAACGACAACTATCTAAAGAGTGAAAGATTTAGCCCAAATTACAGCCATTAGTTAGTTGCGGAAATTAGTTAATAGCTCAAAAATACTACTTATACCGCCAATACAAATTTCCCTTTATTAAATATTAATAAATATCATGATGCATTAAGCTTGACCCTATTCACCTTTCTCGGCAATCATAAAGACACGGCTAGTAAACGCCAATTAATATAGCCCTTAACTGCGATTCTATGCATGATAAAATCGCCCGAATGTACCACTTGTAACACCTGTCTTTATTATTGCAATATATCAGATGACCACAGTATCTCTTTTTATTCTTAGTGTTATCTGCGGTTCTGGAAAAATCCCATAAAAAGCAAAAAGTAAAAAGTAAAACTAGCGTTCAATGCACACTTTTGTTGAATTCTGCCTTTTGCCTTTTGCCTTTTGTCTTTTGCCCCGTTCAGCCACTTTTTTTTTCTGGAGGATATTGTAATGTTTAGTCTGTTTCGCTGGTCATCACTAAGAGTAGCTTTGCTAGTTTTTGGAATGACAACTGCTACAGTAGCTCCCATCGTAATTTCTACACCAGCTTCATCTCAAAATACTGTTCCCAGTACCACCCCATCTCCATCTGCTACACCATCACCAACTTCGCCATCACCAACTTCAACAGTTAATTTATCAGATGTCACTTCAGATTACTGGGCACGTCCATTTATTCAAGCTCTAGCTGACAATAATGTAATTAGTGGGTTCCCTGATGGCAGCTTTAGGCCAAATCAATCTGTGACTCGTGCGGAATTTGCCGCCCTAATTCAAAAGGCTTTCGGTAACCAAAACCGAATTCGCCAATTGAGTGCGGGTGGATTTAGTGATGTTCCTGCTGGCTACTGGGCAGCTGCGGCAATTCAAAACGCTTACGAAATCGGGTTTTTGTCCGGTTATCCTGGGAATGTATTTAGACCAAATCAACAAATACCCAAGGTACAAGCGATCGTTTCTATCAGCAATGGCTTGGGCTTGACTGCTAGCGATACAAGTATTCTCAATAGTTCCTACAGTGATGCTTCAGCTATCCCAAATTATGCAGTTAATAGCGTAGCAGCAGCTACACAAGCTAATCTTGTTGTCAACTACCCAGATGTTAAACAACTCAATCCCGAACAATCTCTAACTCGTGCTGAAGCAGCAGCACTTTTATATCAAGCTTTAGTTAGACAGGGACGTTTGCAACCCATTGCTAGCAATCTGCCAGCGGCTCAGTATGTTGTCGGTGGAGTTGGTACTGGCAATCAAACAGGTAACGACATTGTTTCTCTGGCTGCATCCAGTAACTCTTTTTCAACACTGACTTCTTTGTTAAAAACAGCCGGTTTAGCAGAAACTCTTCAACAGCCCGGCCCTTATACAGTTTTTGCTCCCACTAACGATGCATTTGCCGCTTTACCTGCTTCTACCCTAGAACAATTGCAGCGACCAGAAAACAAAGAAGCATTGGTGAAGATTTTGAGTTATCACGTAGTTCCTGGTGCGGTAACTGCTAGCCAACTCACAAACGGCGAACTGAAAACCTTTGAAGAAAGACCTGTAAATATTCAAATCGATCGCGCTAACAATCAAGTCGCAGTCAATAATGCTAGAGTCATCCAAGCTGATGTCCCAGCTAGCAACGGTGTTATCCATGCAATTAACCAAGTCCTCATCCCGCCTGATATTAATCTCAGTCAGTTAAATCAGCCCCAAAATGGAGGCAATGCTGATGGTGGAACATCTGGTGTTGATGTAGGTAGAGCTACTCGTGGTGGTAGAAGTTATATCGGGGTTGCTGGTAACATTGGTTTGAGTGGCGGCGATACAGCTTTGAGCGAAGGTAACTTTACAGTCATCAGCAAACTGGGTCTGACAAACTCCATATCAGTACGACCATCAGTGCTGTTTGGCGACGATACAGTATTTCTGGTTCCCCTGACTTATGATTTCACTCCACGTGCAGCAGGTTCCGTGGGCCAACGAACTCTTAGTATAGCTCCTTACCTGGGCGCAGGCGTAGCCATTGAAGCTAATCTCGACACTGATTTTGGATTATTGCTCACTGGTGGTGTAGACGTTCCTCTAGGTACTCGGTTCACCCTTACAGGTGCTGTAAATGCAGCTTTCATGGATGAAACTGATGTCGGTTTGCTATTAGGCGTTGGTTACAATTTCTAAATATTACTAAATATGAGCGCCCAAACAAAGGGCGCCTTTTTTGCTAAGGGATTACCAAGAAATAAATTATCCACTCTTGTGGGGTGGGCGTCTCGCCCGCCCGTAAACAGGGGCGGACAAGATGTCCACCCCACAAGAAAAGTTGTATATTTTTTTATCTGGAAGTCCCTAACACAGAATATACAGCAATCATTGTAGGGGCGCACAGCTAGCTGTGCGCCCCTACAAGCGTTGATAGCGTGCTAACCTAAAATTTAAACTTCTTTTGAAAATTCTCTACCTTTGACCAATGATTCCTTTATGGTAGAGAGCAAGCGGATTTATCCTTGGAATCAATAGAAAATCTAAAATCTAAAATTGCCTGACTCAAAAAAATGGTTCCTTCTAAACGAGTTTATTTATTATTAGTTTTAGGAATTGCGATCGCCTTTATCCTATCCTTTTTTGTCACCATTAAAGCAAGCATCGTCATAACTTTGTTATTTGATGTTTTAGTTCTCCTATTAATGGTTGCAGATGGTTTGCAGGTGCGGCGTTATCGCGTGCAAATTACCCGCGAATTACCACCACGGCTATCCATTGGGCGGGATAATCCAGTTGTATTAAAAGTAACGTCGCAAAAAGCCAACGCTCAAATTCAAATCCGCGACTATTACCCAACAGGTTTTGGCGTATCTGCACCTGGACTACAGGCGATTATTCCTAGTAACAGCACCCAGGAATTAACTTATACCGTTAACCCGACACAACGGGGAGAATTTCCTTGGGGAAATATTCAAGTCAGACAATTGGGACTTTGGGGGTTAGCTTGGGATGATTGGCAGATTTTACAAAGTCTGCCAGTGAAAGTTTATCCCGATTTAATCGGGTTGCGATCGCTGACAATTCGCCTGACACTGCAATCATCGGGATCGATGCGCCAAGCTAGGCAAACGGGTATCGGTACAGAGTTTGCCGAACTGCGGAATTATCGCACTGGCGACGATTTGCGGTTTATTGATTGGAAAGCTACCGCCCGTCGAGTTGGTGCTTATGGTAACTCACCGCCATTGGTGAGGGTTCTGGAACCAGAACAGGAACAAACTTTGCTGATTTTACTCGATCGCGGCAGGTTAATGACGGCAAAAGTCCAGGGTTTACAGCGATTTGACTGGGGTTTAAATGCAACTTTATCGTTAGCTTTGGCAGGATTGCATCGAGGCGATCGCGTTGGCGTTGGTGTATTTGACCGCCAGATGCATACGTGGATTCCCCCAGAACGCGGTCAACTTCATTTGAATCAGTTAATTGATAAACTGACTCCAATTCAACCGGTGTTATTTGAATCTGATTATTTGGGCGCGGTGACAAATGTTGTGCAGCGACAAACTCGTAGGGCGCTGGTGGTGGTAATTACTGATTTAGTTGATGTGACGGCTTCTATGGAATTGCTGGCTGCACTTTCTAAGTTAGCACCCCGCTATCTGCCATTTTGCGTGACTTTGCGAGATCCCCAAGTAGATCGTTTGGCACATACTTTTAGTGAAAATGTTACAGATGCTTATGTGCGTGCAGTGTCATTAGATTTATTGGCACAGCGACAAGTGGCATTTGCTCAACTGAAACAAAAAGGTGTATTAGTATTAGATGCACCAGCAAATCAAATTGCGGATGAGTTGGTTGAACGATATCTGCAATTGAAGGCGCGGAATCAACTTTAAAATGTTTTGAAACGCAAAGGGGCGCAGCGAAAAGTTTGAGCGCCGGCTTCCGGCGCTCAAAGCTTTTCAAGACAGAGTTTTTTGGAGGGCTATGTTGGAATCTGCGAGTGTTACGAATCGATGGGTGAATACAATTGATTTCCAAAATCCAGAAGCGATCGCGAAAGGATTTGGGATTATGGAAAATAATATTTATTGCACTTTGTCTACTTGTTCTTTTGATGGTTACCCTTGGGTGTCACCTGTATTTTTTGCCTATGATGAAAAGTGCAATATTTATTGGAGTTCGGCTATTGAATCGAAGCATTCGCAGAATTTATATAGTAATGCTGGGAAGGTAGCGATCGCTATTTTTAATTCGAGTATTTCTGAAGGTACGGCAGATGGTTTGTATTTTTATGGAACAGCATCAGAATTAAAGCCAGAGGAAACAGAAAAGATTTTGAAGCTACTTCTAAATCGTGCCAAGAGAAAACACAATCGCACAGCCGCGGATTATTTAAATGATTCACCCCGCAGAATATATCAGTGTCAACCTCAAGAAGCTTGGGTGACTGGCGAACGATTGCCTTTTGGTAATCAATTAATAGATACAAAAAATCAGATATGTTTGCAATCTCTCGGAGAGCATGTCAAAAGTTATAGCAGGGAATAGGGAAATGATTTATTTTTACTTTATAAATGACCAAGAAAGGGAAGGGGTAAAGGGGAAAGGGCAAAGGGGAAAGGGATACAAGCCCCGAAATTCTATTTATGTAAAAAAAGAAAAAATTTATACCTAGATTGCAAGCAATCTAGGTATAAGGCGTCTATATTACAAGCCCCTATATTAAGATATGCGGTTTATGTTTCCCTTTCCCCTTTCCCCTTTCCCCTTTTCCCTTTTCCCTTTTCCCCGCCGAATTAAGATATGGGGTTTATGTTTCCCTTTCCCCTTTTCCCTTTTCCCCGCCGAAGGGCTTTGACCTCTAATTTGGTACGTTTAGATGGAAAAATTAATTAAAGTAGTGGGATTTTGGCTTTGTGCAACTATCATAATTTTGGGTTTGATGGGCTGCGATCGCTTTATTAATAATTCTGGAGATGTGGTTGAACGAGTGAGTGATGGTGATACTTTAGTAGTAAAAGATGCTAATGGTAAAAATGTTACCGTGCGCTTTGCTTGCGTAGATGCGCCAGAAATAGCTCATACCAATAAAGAAAAACAGAGTAAAATTAGTAGCGATCGCAATCAATTTACTTGGGGTGTCAAAGCTCAAGAACGCGTACAACAACTGGTACAGCAAGGAGGCGAACGCGTCACCTTGAATATAACAGATAGCGATCGTTATGGACGTAAAGTCGCAGAAGTTCGTTTAAAAAATGGCACTTTCATCCAACAAGTATTATTACAAGAAGGCTTAGCAAAAGTATATCGTCCCTATTTAAATAAATGTCCTAGTAAAGACTTAATTCAACAAGCCGAAGCACAAGCCAAACAACAACGGATTGGCATTTGGAGTGATACTAAATTTGTCAATCCTTGGGAATATCGCGCTTTATATAAAAAATGAAAAAGGGCATGGGGAAGCAGGGGAAAAGGTTAAAGGGAAAAGGGAAAAGGAATAAATTTTATCTTTCCCCTTTTCCCTTTACCCCTTTCCCTTTCCCCAGTCCCCATTACGGCTGATACCGCAGGCTAAAATAAAAACCATCATCTTGAACATTATTACCGCGATCGCTCAAATCGATGAATGGAAATCCATAATCGAGTCGTAAATTTAAATTATCAATGCCAAAGGCTTCATTCCACAATAATCCTAAACCTGCGCCAATCAGAAAAGTTTGATCGGGTAATTGATTGGGATTATTAGATTTATTCCAGACTGCTCCCATGTCAACAAATGGTGCTAGTTGAATCGTTGATAATCCAGATTCATTACGCTGGACTGTGATTCTATCTTCGATCGCTACCCGAAATCCATTATCCCCTGAGCGGACATTTTGACGATATCCTCTGACTGATTGTCCGCCGCCAATGACGAATTGCTGGGAAGGTAACAGACTATCTGGTGTTAGTTGTAAATCTGCTTGAACGAGCAATAATTGGTCGTTGCTGAGTCGCTGGACGCGCTGTACTTGAAACAACCAACTGAAAAAGCGACCATCTGGTATGGGATCATTGTTGATTGTGGCATCTAATATATCAACGCCAAAATTAAATTGCGATCGCAAAAACCAAGCACCTTGGGGTTCACGTTTGATATAGTCTTGACCAAACTTAATAACGCTGGTACGGCTAACTCCATTAACATCGGGGCCGATACCAAAGGGAGTTGCAAGGTTATCGAAGAGAAAAGTTTGACCATCTTGATAGCTAAATCCTAAAGATAGGGCAAATTCTTGTCGTGGCGATCGCATCAATGGTTGGCGATAATTGATTTCATAAAGATCTTGGTTTGCCCGAATTCCAAAGGCATCAAACGGCGCTTCAGTGATTCTATTACGATTAAAAGCAGCTCTAATTTGTATCTTCCCATCCATCGCATTGACAGGAACCTGATACCTAAAATCATAGATATCGGAACCACCTGTGAACGAGTGAAAATAATAGCCTGCTAACTCATCTCCCATCCCAGTTAAATTACGATGGCGCAGTTCAACACCCAATCTTTCTGCACCAATACTCGGAGGCGAATAGTTATCTACACCCAAACTACCAGTTAAAGGATTTGCCTCTTCAACTCTCACAACCAGAACACTTTGACCGACTTTACCGGTAGGACGCAGGCGTGCTTCGACATTTGTGAACAAAGGATCGAGTCGCAATAGCTTTAGTTGGTCTTCCAACTTGCCAATATTCAGAGGAACGCCAGCACCTAATTCGATGCGACTACGAATATAAGATGGGTTTAAACGCCGCGTTCCTTGGATGTCTATCTCAGCTAAACGCCCTTCAATGACGCGAATGACCACAATTCCATCGGTGGTACTAGGTTGCTGAGTCTCTGGAACCGCCCTGGAATTGAGATAACCTTTATTTAAATAAAGTTGGGTAACGGCGTCTGCTGCTTGTTTGATTTCTTCTAAAGTCAACTCTCGTTCTTCAAACGGCTTGACAACTGCATTCAAGTCATTTTCACTAAAAACCGTGCTATCTACAACCTGAATTTTACGAACTCGAATGCGTTGTGGTGTTTCTGGTTGGGCTGGCGATGATTCGGGGTTTGGTGTTGGTTGATTAGGCTCAGTTACCGGGGAAGGTGCTGTTTCCTGTACGATTTGTAACTCTGGGTAACTATTATCTCCATCGGACTTTGGTGTAAAGTTATTAGCTCTAGCTGTGAGTCCATTTGCAGTTACAATCCAGACCACAGGTAGAATTAACAAGCCACACTTGAAACTGAAACTGTGCTGATTCAATTTACTAATTGCTAGACTTTGCCAAGCGTCTAATTGATGAGAAACAGACAAAATTCTTGGCTGAGTCATTGCTTTAGGCTTAACACTAGTTTCTGTTCCTTTTCTCATTGCTTTTCGCTTTTTAGGAGACTGGGGAGTGGGGACTGGAGACTGGGGAGATGGGGAGATGAGGGAGACAAGGAGACAAGGAGACAAATTGCAACAAGTCTTTCCCCGTGTCCCCGTGTCCCCGTGTCTCCGTGTCCTCTTCCCAATGCCCAATGCCCCATGCCCCATGCCCATATATATAGGTGCATCAATATTTGAATATCATATTTCTGACATGCCAATTTAAGAAAATTTGTAACTAAAAAATAATAAACAGCAATGATTATCTAAGTGAAAGCCCTGAGCATTATATCCTGGTAATTAGGTAGAAAACTTGGATTACTTCGATGTCACCACTGATTTCCATTGTCATCGTTAATTACAACCGGGAGGCTTACCTTCAACAAGCGATCGCCAGTGTCTTAGCCCAGACCTGGCAAGACTTTGAGCTACTAATTTGGGATGATGGATCTACAGATGCTTCAGTGGCTATGGTGGAAAGATATACTCAGCAAGATGCGCGAGTACGGCTAATCCAAGCAGAGCATCAAGGAGTTGCTGCGGCTTGCAAAACAGCAATAAACCAAACTACTGGCAGTTACATCGGTATAGTTGACAGTGATGATATCCTCGCACCTACCGCTTTAGCCGAAACCGCCGCAGTCCTCAATCGCCACCCAGAAACGGGACTTGTTTACACTGACTACTTAAATATCGATGCAGAGGGGAAGGTTATCGGTTACGGTCATCGCTGTGACATCCCCTACTCAAAAGAAGGTCTGTTGGTAAACTTCATGACTTTCCACTTCCGTCTTATGCGTCGTTGCGTTTACGACCGAGTGGGAGGTGTCAACGGGTCTTTTAATATTACTGCTTATGATTACGATTTGTGTTTGAGGCTTTCCGAAGTTACCCAAGTGCGGCGAGTTAAAAAGCCCCTCTACTTCTACCGAATTCATTCTCAAAGCATCTCTGTTAATAGAAAAACCGAACAAATACTTTGGTCAAAAAAAGCGATCGCCCAAGCACTTTGGCGACGTGGATTAGCAAATAAGTTACAAATCGATGTAGAATTTTCCACAGGTCGCTTTATCCTGCGGCGCAAAAAATCTTTACTCTCCAGTATCGCTGCTTCAATACTAGTTTTTGCCCCCCTACTGAGTACCATCAGTCCCAAATTAGCCCAAGCACAGCAAATTGTTCCTGCTGCTGATGGTACAAACACAATTGTGACTCCCAACGGCAATCAACTTAATATCACTGGTGGTACAACTTCTGGTGATGGCGCTAATCTCTTCCACAGCTTTCAACAATTTGGAATTTCACCAGAACAAATCGCCAACTTTCAAGCCAGCCCAGCCCTACAAAATATCCTTGGTAGAATCACAGGCGGCGATCCTTCCATCATCAATGGCTTAATTCAGGTAACTGGTGGTAACCCTAACTTGTTCTTGATGAATCCAGCCGGATTTATTTTTGGAGCAAACGCCAGCTTAAATGTACCTAGTGCTTTTACGGTGACCACAGCCAACGGCATCGGTTTTGGCAGCAGTTGGTTTAATGCAATAGGTGTCAATGATTACAGTGCTTTAGTGGGAAACCCTAATGGATTTGCCTTTAGTACTAGCCAACCGGGAGCGATTGTGAATGCTGGAAATTTGGCAGTCGGTACGGGGCAGAACTTGAATTTATTGGGCGGTACGGTAGTCAACACTGGGCAAGTTTCAGCACCAGGAGGACAAATTACCATCACATCCGTACCAGGTCAAAATTGGGTGCGCCTCAGTCAGCCAGGAAATGTGCTGAGTCTGGAAATTCAGCCCCTCGCCTCTAGTAACAACCAGCCCAATAACTGGACAATTCCTATTGCATCTTTACCAGAATTGCTCACCGTTGGTAATACTAACACTGGGTTAACTGCCAATACTGATGGCACTGTACAACTAACAGGCTCTAACGTCAAAATTCCGGCAACTCCAGGTACAACCATTGTTTCTGGCACAGTAAATGTATCAAATCAAACAGGCGGGACAGTAGCAGCTTTGGGTACGAAAGTCGGAGTAATTGATGCCAATATTAACGCCTCTGGAACCAATGGTGGCGGTACTGTACTAATTGGTGGTGATTACCAGGGTCAGGGAACTTTGCCCAATGCACAGCAGACTTATGTTAACTCCAACTCCATAATTAATGCCGATAGTAATTTGAATGGAAATGGTGGACAGGTGATTGTTTGGGGGAACGACACAACCCAATTTTTTGGTAACATTTCAGCTCGTGGAGGAGCAAATTCTGGCAATGGTGGTTTTGTAGAAGTATCAGGCAAAAATTTCTTGACCTTCAACGGTGTGGTAGATACTTCAGCCGCCAATGGTAGCTTTGGCACATTATTGCTAGACCCCAGCACATTGACTATTATCGATGGTGGAGCAGGTACTTTTGATGGCACAGCTAACAACATTGCTTTTGGCGATGCAGATATTGGGGCTAATACAGTTTCATGGGGTGCGATCGCCGCGTCTGGTACAAATATCAACTTACAAGCCACAGGCAATATTACCATCAATGATATCACTGGAGCGACACCCACAGTCACTACCGCCGCTGGTGTTGCGACATTAAGCTTGGGCGGTGGTAGCTTCACCCTCACTTCACAAACTGGTTCTGTAAATTTTGTTGACCCCACCAACACCATCCAGACAACAGGAGGAGCCATTAACTTTTCTGGAACTAGCTTATCACTGGGAAATCTCAATACAAGTAGAACCGGTGGCAATAGTGGCAATGTCACCTTGTCTGCAACTGGTGACATTAGTGCGCGCAACATTATTGCCAGCGGTCAGGGCTACTCAGCAGGTAATATTACCGTGCAAAGTACTAATGGTGGAATTACCCTCAATAACCTCGACACTAGTAATATTGATGGGTTTTTTGGATTTGGATATGGTGGTATTACTATTAGCGATGCTGGAACAGTAAATTTGAGCGCCGCCAGCAACATTTTCACGCGTACTATTAATTCCTCTTCAAATAATGCTAATGGCTCAGGTAGGGGTGGTGATGTAGTTGCAACAACCACAGGCGGGAGTATCACCACGGAAGCGATTAACTCGTCTCTAGTCAAACAAGGAGGCGGGACATTTACTGGTACAGCTGGTGGAGTTACCTTAACTGCCACAGATAATATTACCATTAATGGTGGCATCAACACCTCAGCAAGCACCACGGAAGTAGATGGTGATACAAGTGCTACGGCTGGGGCGGTCAGCTTAAATACTACAAATAATATCACAGTCAATGAAGCCATTAATAGCCAAGCGATCGCCACCGGATTTGATACAGAAACTGCCACAGGTGGCGACGTTAGCTTACAAACTAACAGTAGCGCTGGCAGCACAATTCGTTTTAATAGCATCAACACACAGGCTATAACCTCGCTTGTTGACGGTACTGTGGCTGGCGGCGATGTGCAAGTGCTGGCAAACGGACTAGTCCAAGGAGCAGGAACAGGTACTACCATCACCACACGTGGAATTTTATTAAACCCTTTTAGTGAAGAAGGATTTAATAGCGTTACCGGGGGTAGTGTCAGAATTCGACATGATGGTGGGCCGGATAACGTGCCATTTACCGTAGGTGATGAAACAAGTATTAATGGCACATTTGGAACAATTGATACCGGAGGCGGTGCAACCATCACTGCTGCTAGTTTTCCAGTCTTGCCAACTAACGGAGATGCCAGTGGCACGCCAGCCAGCATTACCATTACATCTGTAAATACCCCGCCTACACTGACGACAAACTCGCCCCTCTCGTCCAATGCCCAAGTCAATCAAACCTTGAGCTTCACATTTACAGCCAGCACTAGCGATGTCAATTTAGATAATACCACCGTTGTCATTGATGCCATCCAAGCAGGAACCCTGAGGCGAGGCGATACGGTTTTAGCTGCGGGAGACACATTAACTATAGGTGAAACACTAAATTACACACCACCCACCGATAGCACAGGGCTAATAAATGCATTCACAGTCAGAGCTAGCGATGTGGTTTCATCCTCAGAACCCGTACAGGTAGCAATCAACGTCAATGTGCCTGAGATTCCTGACGAGCCTGAGATTCCTGACGAGCCTGGAATTCCTACCGAGCCTGAGATCCCTGAGGTTCCTCCCTGCTCATTTCAGTGCAATCCACCTAACCCAGGTAATCCTGACCCAGGCGATCCTAAGATTGGTGACCCTGTAATTAATACCGATCCTACTCCCGAAGATAACTTTACAGATGATTTTGGTGATTATTTAGGCATACCAAATCCCAGAATTAAAACACTGGATGAGGCCAAAGAAATTGCTAACAAAATTGAGAAAGCTACTGGTGTAAAACCTGCATTTATCTACATCAGTTTTGTACCTGTGGAGATTATCCCAGAGAGAACTAAACAGCTAAATACCCTACTAGAAAACGATAGCGACGAACTGGAAATAGTTGTAGTTACTGGAAAAGGTGACCCTATTCGTAAGCGCATTCCAGAAACTACTAGAGCCAAAGTTTTACAAGTAGCTCAAGAATTTCGTGACCAAATTGTAAGTCCACAAAACCGCCGTCGTACTGCTTATTTGCGTTCATCTCAACAACTTTATCGTTGGATAATTGCGCCACTGGAGGCAGATTTACAAGCTAGAGAAATTAACAATTTAGTCTTTCTACCAGACATTGGTTTACGTTCAACTCCAATGGCAGCACTTCACGATGGTAAACAATTTTTAGTAGAAAAATACAGTATTGGCTTGATGCCGAGTCTTAGCTTAACCAACACACTGTATACAGACATTAGAAAATCTCAAATTTTAGCCCTGGGGGTTTCTCTTAGTACTCAAGGGCAAAATCCTTTACCAGCAGTTCCTATCGAGATCTCAACATTGGTATCTAAACTCTGGCAAGGCAAATTGTTATTGGACAAGCAAGCCACCTTAGAAAATCTCAAAACTGTCCGGCGTCAACAACCTTTTGGCATTATTCACATGGCGACTCATGCCGATTTTGTAGCTGGCGGCTTAAGCAAGTCCTATATTCAACTGTGGGAGAACAAGTTACGTCTAGACCAGTTACGCCAGTTGCGGTTAAACGAACCTCAAGTAGAAATGATGGTGCTGAGTGCTTGTAGGACAGCATTGGGCGACAAAGAGTCAGAACTTGGGTTTGCGGGTTTAGCAGTGCTGGCAGGCGTAAAAACTAGTGTTGCCAGTCTTTGGTCTGTTAACGATTCTGGTACAGCAGCACTGATGACGAAATTTTATGAGAATTTAAAAACTTCTGCAATTAAGGCAGAGGCTTTGAGACAAGCTCAAATAGCTATGGTTAAAGGGCAGATTTACTTAAAGGATGGCCAAATTCAAGGTTTGGGAGTGGTGGGGAACTTGCCTTTGCCTGCTGAAAGTATTGAGGAAGCTGATGAATCATTTATGCATCCTTATTATTGGGCTGGATTCACAATGGTGGGTAATCCTTGGTAACAAGAATTCAGAGTTCTCTTTTTAATTTACAAGCTTGTTTTTATCCCAATGGCACGAGTGCAACTTGTTTACCCTAAAATCCCAGATAGCAAAAATTGTCCTTGGGAGCGCTGTATAGCTTTTGAGAAATATGATGGTACAAATCTCCACTGGGTTTGGGATTTGGAACTTGGGTGGTATGCTTTTGGTACGCGTCGCGATCGCTTTGACTTCGATGATATGGGGATTGCACAATTCAACAAAGCACATCCAGGTTTAGAAGAAGCTCTGGAGATTTTTAACAGAGATTTTGCCAATCCTTTAAAAAAAGTATTTC
Source organism: Nostoc paludosum FACHB-159 (assembly GCF_014698835.1). Lineage (GTDB taxonomy): Bacteria > Cyanobacteriota > Cyanobacteriia > Cyanobacteriales > Nostocaceae > Nostoc > Nostoc paludosum. The sequence goes on from NZ_JACJTU010000012.1 coordinate 79,889, forward strand.
AAGAAAATTTAAATTATCAATACCCGGAAATTACCGTCTTTACAGAGTTTTTGGGAACTAACTCCTTTGCCGGAACGCATCAAAAGGACGAACCCAAACAACTAATTCTCTTTGATGTACAAACTGATAAATGTATTATTGCTCCCGAACAATTTATTCAAGATTTTAGTCACCTAAATATTGCACGGGTTGTTTATCGTGGAAAATTAACAGGTCAATTTATTGAAGATGTTCGAGAAGGAAAATATGGTGTAGCTGAAGGTGTTATTTGTAAAGGATGCAGCAGCAACAGCAATAATGTATGGATGGTGAAAATTAAAACTTATACTTATATGAAGAAATTACAGCAAGCTTTCAAGGATGATTGGAAGACTTATTGGGAATAAGGCAACAAATCTTGAGAGAATGTTTAAAAAGTCTTTTAATAATCCTATTTGAGTTGTGAAAAAAATTAGTGATGGCTGTTGAAAGTTAAGAGTCAACAGCCAACAGTCTACTAGTTATTATGCAGCTATCTCCTGTATTTGCAGACAATTGTGCTTGAGTATGTCAGTGATTCTGTCGGCGGGAGCAGGGATACCAAAGTAATATCCCTGGCCTTCTTGACAACCACGTTTTTTTAAATAGTCAAGCTGTTCTTGAGTTTCCACCCCTTCTGCCGTAATTTTCAACTGGAGGCTTTTAGCTAATGCAATGATGGCATCGGTGACTGCGGCGCTATCAGAATTTGATGTCACGTCTTGCACAAATGAGCGGTCAATTTTGAGCATGTTCACAGGAAAGCGCTTGAGATAGTTGAGAGAAGAATAACCAGTGCCGAAATCATCCAAAGCTAGCCATACTCCTAATTCTCGCAATTGTTTGAGGGTTTTCACAGACTGCTGAATATCAACTATCAAGGAGCTTTCTGTAACTTCCAGTTCTAAATAAGATGGTTCTAGTCTCGTCTCCTCTAGTATTTCTTTGACAACTCCGACTAAATTTGATTGTTCAAATTGTCGAGCCGAAAGGTTCACTGACATCCTAATTGGGGGTAGTCCGGCAAGTTGCCAGTTTCGATTTTGGGCGCAGGCGGTTCGCAACACCCATTCACCAATAGGTACGATTAAACCGTTATGTTCGGCAATGGGAATAAACTTTACTGGAGAAACTAAACCTCTTGTAGGATGCTGCCAGCGTATTAGTGCTTCTACTGCTGTGACTTCCGTGGTGTGCAAATCAATCAGCGGTTGGTAATAAACTACGATTTCACCGCGTTCCAACGCTCCATACAATTCGTTTTCTAATGCTAGTCGTTCTTGTAACTGAGCGTTAATTTCTGGTGAATAGAACTGGTATTGGCTATATCCTTGTTGTTTTGCTTGATACAGTGCTATGTGAGCCTGTTGTAATAGTAGATCCACACTATTACGATCGCCTAAGTCACTAATTGTAATACCTATGCTAACTGTAATATGAATTTGCTGGCTATCTATGAAGAACGGTTTAGACAGTATATTCTGTACGGTTTTTGTGAAACTAACCACTTTTTCAAAGGATAAAATATCCATCTGAGCGATGGCAAATTCATCTTGAGTTAAACGCGCCAAGATCTCTGTTTTACCCATACAGTTTGTCAAACGTTGGGCAACTGCTCTTAATAGGTGGTTAGATGTTTCATGCTCCAATCCATGACTGATACCAGTAAAATCATCAATGCTCAGAGAAAGAACAGCAATCAATTGCTGGGGATTCTGAGATTGTGACACGTTTTGGTAAAGGCGATCGCTAAATAAATCCCGATTCGGTAACCCAGTCAGATTGTCATAATTGCTAATCTGGTGAATCAACTCATCTAATTTGTAAAGAGTTTGTGAAGTATCTGCCATCAGTGTGCCTGCCTCATCGCCAAATTCTGTGGGCAGTTCTGGTAATTTTTTAGTTTGCAAGTAGTCTTGCAATGCCGCAGATGTGAGAATTACGGGGGCGAGTAGATAATGTAATGCAAAAAGGGTAGCCCCCGTTCCTGCTAGTGTGGCTAAAAGAGCATTCAGCAGTACTCGGATTGCTATTTCCCAAGGATAAGAGTTGGAAGTTACGATATTGAAGATTAAAGCCAAAAGTGGTACGTGAGTTCCCAAAAACGCCACTACCATGATTTTGGCAGTGTAACTTTTTTTGAGTAATCGTAATTGAGCTAGAAAAGAGTAAAGATAAAGTTTCTGATTCATCTGCATAAATGTTAGTTCAGGGTTAGGAGTTAGAAAATTGTTTAAGCTGCCACGCATCTAAAGCAGCACATCTTTTGGTTGTTGACAGTTGACAGTTAACCGTCAGCAGCCAAGGAAATTTATCTGTAGCTGTGCAATTTAAAAGCGTAATAGCTTACTAGTAATTAAGGATTACGCGGCTATTGGTGTGTGGCCGTCGTCAGTTATTCACAGTTAAAATTGCAATCTTAAACTCGGTTTTTATGCTTTGCTGAGAGTTCATTGACAATGTGCTGTGTATGTGAGATTACTTTGCTTTATGTGTTCCTGTCATATATTGACACTACTTTTCAACTAATTAAAATAGTTTGTTTCCGTCTTCATAGAAAAACTAACTAGCTATAAAATTGGTTATAAGTACTTGCTTTGTGAGTTTTTACTAGTAGTAATAAATTTGGGTTTAATGAAGGTTTAAAAAAGTCCGGTCATGGAAAAACCCAACAAGGGAAGAAACGGAAAAACAACGTTCCACAACAGCCAGACGAATTGGGACAAGTTGTTCTTATATAGCAATCCTATTTGAGTTATGAAATTATTAGTGGAGGCAGGCAATAGGCAACTTGTACTGAGCTAAGTCGAAGTATAGGCAACAAATTTTTTCAAGAATGATTTAGGATTGCTATATCAAGTTCGCTTAATTACTTTTGATATGACAGGTAGATAGGGGGTTTTCCCCATGAGCAAGTCGCTTGCTTGGATTTAGTGGATCTAGAACATTTTGCTACTCAAAAAAAGACTTTTAAAATATCCTCTAACAAATATTTGTGCAGACAAAGTTAATGACATCTGCAAGCCCTAATTGAGTTTTCAAATTAGTAAAGATAAAAGGTTTATCGCCGCGCATTTTTTTAGTATCTCGTTCCATAACACTTAAATTTGCACCGACATAAGGTGCAAGGTCAATTTTATTAATCACCAATAAATCAGATTTAGTAATGCCAGGGCCACCCTTGCGGGGAATTTTATCACCAGCGGCAACATCGATGACATAAATTGTTAAATCCACTAATTCTGGACTAAAGGTAGCAGCTAAATTATCACCGCCACTTTCTAAAAATACTAAATCTAAATCGGTAAAACGTTCCTCTAATTGTTCAATTGCTGCTAAATTCATGGAAGCATCTTCACGAATGGCAGTATGAGGACAACCTCCAGTCTCTACACCCAAAATGCGATCGCTTGCTAAAGCCTGAGAACGCACTAAAAATTGAGCGTCTTCCTGAGTATAAATATCATTTGTCACCACTGCAATCTGATACTGCTCGCGCAACCTCTTGCACAAAGCATCCACCAAAGCTGTCTTCCCCGAACCAACCGGGCCAGCAACACCTACTCTAAATGCGTTTTTAGTCATTAGTCATTAGTCATTAGTTATTAGTTATTAGCCATTAGTCATTGGGCATTGGTTTATTCTCCGCGTCCCCGCGTCTCCCTCACCTCCCCATGCCCATTTAACTTCTAAATAATCTTGTATACTGCGTTTGATGCTGCATACTCGCAAGAGATAAACCCCAACTCCAACAGCTGAGTTGTTCATCTTCCAACGCTAGAATTTCCAATGCCATATTACTAATTAATGGTTGCAATTCTAGTAATAACTGCTGTCCTGCTGTTTGCCCCAAAGGAATAAGTTTGACGCCAGCTGTAATCAAATTACTTGCCCAACTGTGCAGATATGCTAATAATCCAGCTTTGATGTTAATTTGCCAATGGGCAAGGGCGATGCCAAAAGCGATCGCATAATTGCAAGGATTACCTACACTATTTGTTATATGTATAATCTCAGGTTCTAGTTTACCAAGTAATTGGATGAGCGATCGCCCCATTTGCCAGCTAGAGGCGCGTAGTTCTTCTGTTTCTCTGGCAGCGGATAACCACTGGTTCCACGAGCATAAAGACTCAACATCACCCATTTTTGCAGATTTCTCAGCTCGTACCATTACCGCCGCTTCTAACCGAATTGCCCCATAAATTAATTGTGCTTCTAGCCAATGTTTAAGATGTGCCTGGTTGGCGATCGTAGCATTTTCTACTAATGTTTCCAAGCCTTCAGAATAACTATATGCTCCTACAGGCAAAGCAGGACTAGCTAACTGTAAAATATTTAAAAAATGACTATCAGTGAGCATGATGGTGTTGTCCATAAGCTCCCAATTCTGGCTGAAACGGTAAAATTTCTTCTTTAACTTCTAATCCCAGTTGTTCCAACATGGCGCGTAAAACTGAATCTGAAGACAAGCGTAAATAAGTAGGGCTAATTTCTACAGGTACATGGCGATTTCCTAAATGATACGCGGCCCTGAGTAATAAAAGTGGTGTTTCGGCAAAGGCAGTCATCACTAGTTCTGGTTTAGCATTAATTCTAATTAAACTGTTAGCCGCTTCATCCTGGAGAATATCACCATCGTGTAAGACAGTTCCTCTCGGTAAATGTAAAAATATAACTTTCCCATCTTCTGTTTCAAAGCGATGACGACTGCGGGTACGTTCTTCTGCTGTTAACGCCAGAGTGAAATTGACTGCTGTACCGTAATTGGGTGGCTTGATTTGGGTAAATGTCAGCATAAGAGTTTCGCCCGATCTAAAACCATCAACTCATTATCTTAAGCTATTGGACTCCTTTTTGATAGCTCTAATACATTCACTGGTTTAGTAGGGAGTAATATTACTTGTCCACCTGTGGACGATAAACTACTGAATACTTACTTTTCATACTTTATGCACTCTGGTTTTTTGAAGCCTCCTCTCCAATAGAGTGCGAATAAATTATTGAAACAGGGGCAAAAAAATTGATGATTAACCAATTTTTCTGTCCTTGCTTCTTTTTCCTGCTTAAGAACTTCTTGCCTCAACAGATAACTTCGTTAACCCAACCGTATTACCTCATATCTTGGGCATTTTATTTCAAGGTCGTAAAAGTAGAATAAATTTGTGTTAGATATAGATATTTTTGGGGAATTATCTTAACTAAGGCAACAATTTATATGGCTTTCAATAAGTTGCCCGCCGTATCAACACCCTAGCTTCTACCTTATGAAAACCCGTTCCTCATCCAGGAAATGCTGGGCATTGCCATTGCAGCTTGTTCTCATTGTTCCCTTCGTTGTGCAGGTGTTTGGTGCAGTGGGTCTGGTAGGATACTTGTCGTTTAAAAATGGTGAGAAGGCTGTTGAGGATCTGTCAAAGCAGTTGATGAAGCGAACAAGTAGTCAGGTAAACCACCACTTAGATGCTTACTTGTCAATTCCGCATAAAGTCATCCAGATTAATGCTAATGCAATTCGGATGGGATTACTAGATGTGCGCGATCGCAAAACAGTTGGCAAATTCTTCTGGTATCAAATGCAAGCTTATGATTTGACCTACATCAGTTTGAATCTACCAACTGGGGAAGGAGGTGGAGCCGGTCGCTATGATGGCAAAACGGTTACTATCGACGAGAACACCATTAAAATACCAAGCTTGCCGAAAAACTCCAAAACTTATTTGACAGATAACGATGGCAATCGTACTCAACTGTTGTCAACTGCTACATGGGATACGCTGAATGAGCCTAATTATACGGAACCTGCCAAAGCTGGGAAACCCATCTGGACAAGGATCTACACCTACTATGACCCTGCCTATCCTCCCTATATTGCAGCATCGGCAGGTAGCCCAGTTTACGATGCCAGCAAAAAGCTGATTGCCGTGGTGGGGGTTGACATTCATCTATTGAAACTGAGCGAATTTTTGCGAACATTAGATATCAGTCGCTCTGGGCAACTATTTATTGTAGAACGTGACGGGATGTTGGTTGCTAATTCTTGTCCAGAGCAACCTTTTACTGTCAACAAAAACGAAATTCAACGCCTTAAAGCAACAGAGAGTCCTAATCCAGTTGTCCAAGGAATTGCTAAACAGCTTCAGCAAATAATTCCCAATCTTCACACAATCACTAATACTCAAAAACTGCAAGTCAATGTTCAAGGAGAAGCCTATTCTGTAAATATTGCGCCTTGGCGAGACTCTTATGGCTTGGATTGGCTAGTTGTGACTAGCATCCCGCACAATGCCTTTATGTCCCAAATTAATGCTAATACCCAGATTACTGTTCTGCTTTGTTTTGGGGCGCTGATAGTTGCAACAGCGAGTGGTATTTTTACCGGACGCTGGATTTCACATCCTGTCATGCGCCTGAAGCAGGCAAGCCAGGCAATGGCATCGGGCAATTTAGACCAAACAGTTACAGAAGGCAACATTCAGGAACTCAACGTTCTTGCCCATTCCTTTAACCACATGGCAGCGCAACTACGAGAATCATTCACTGCCTTAGAACGTAGTAATACCGACTTAGAGCAGCGGATCTTAGAACGCACTGCTGAGTTTCAACAAGCAAAGGAAGCAGCTGTTGCTGCTAACCGCTCGAAAACCGAATTTCTCGCCAATATGAATCATGAACTGCGGACTCCACTCAATGGCATTCTCGGCTATACTCAAATTCTTCAGCGCGACCCTGCTACTACTTCTAAACAGATGAAGGGGTTAGGGGTTATTCATCAATGCGCTTTGCATCTGTTAACACTCATTAATGACATTTTGGATTTGTCGAAGCTAGAAGTTCAAAAGATGGAACTTTATCCCCAGGACTTCCACTTGGCAAATTTCTTAAATTCCACTGTCGATATTTGCCGCATTAAGTCTGAGCAAAAAGGCGTGGAGTTTCGTTACCAGCCTGCGGCTATTCTACCTACTGCCGTCTATGCTGATGACAAACGACTGCGACAAGTTTTATTGAATTTGCTTAGTAATGCCGTTAAGTTTACTGACGCTGGTAGTGTTACTTTTCGCGTCGAACCAGTCGATGAGCCAACCGAATCCGAACTTACACGGCGAATTCGCTTCCAAATTAAAGATACAGGCATTGGCATTCGTGAAGACAAACTTGCAACAATTTTTCTACCCTTTGAGCAAGCTGGGAAACGAGAACGGAACATTGAAGGTACTGGGCTGGGCTTGGCCATCAGCCAACAGATTATCGAGAAAATGGGCAGTACGATCCAAGTTCAGAGTATACTCGGTCAAGGGAGCTGCTTCTGGTTTGAACTAGACTTGCCCTTAGCTTTAAACTGCCCAGTAAATAACTTCTCCCATCAAAAAGTTATTGGTTATCAAGGCGAACGACGGAAAATTTTGGTGATCGACGATCGCCCAGAAAACCGCATGGTTGTAGTGAATATGCTTCAACCTTTGGGTTTTCAACTAACAGAAGCGAACAATGGACAAGCGGGGTTAGACAAATCTATGCAAATTTGTCCTGACTTGATTATTACAGATGTACATATGTCAGTGATGGATGGTTTGGAAATGACTCAGCGTCTGCGTCAACTGCCTCAATTTGCCAATACTCCAATTATCGCTTCTCCCGCCACTCTGTCTCAAGTAGATAAGCAGGCAAGCTTGGATGCTGGATGCAATAGCTTTTTTCCAAAACCGATTGAGTTCAATGGGCTAATTGCCGAATTAGACAGACTGTTGCAGTTGCAATGGCTTTACGAAACTGTATCAGAACCGAATCAAGCAATTACCACTTCTGATGAAGAAGCTGATTTAGTATTGCCTCCAGCAACAGAACTGGTTGCTTTATATACTGCTATTCAAGGTGGACTGATGAGTAATGTGCAACACGAAGCCCACCGAATCAAGAAATTAGCTCCAGAATATACTAATTTTGCTAATCGCGTATTGGAACTGTGCCAAAGTTTTGACGATGAAGCTATTCTAAGTTTGCTTGAAAAACGATGTAATAATTGAAACTATAAATCAACTCAGTATTAATTTTAGGTATGTGATTATGTCTGTTGATTGCTCCTCTCAAGAAGACACAATTTTAGTGGTAGATGACACCCCAACAAATCTGCAAGTGCTGTTTGATTTGCTGAGTGAGCATGGTTATCGAGTGGCGATCGCTAAAAATGGAGAAACTGCTCTACAACGTTTGCAAATTGCTCAACCGAATTTGATTTTATTGGATGTGATGATGCCTGGAATTGATGGCTTTGAAACTTGTCAAAAACTCAAAGCCAATCCTGATACTTGCGAGATTCCAGTGATTTTTATGACTGCTCTTTCGGAATCAGTAGATAAAATCAAAGGCTTAAGCTTGGGTGCAGTCGATTACATCACTAAACCAATTCAGCATGAAGAAGTATTAGCACGTATCCGGGTACATTTGCAGCTACGAAATGCGACGCGTGTTATGGAACAGCGTACTCATGAACTTAACCAAGCATTAGAAAACCTCAAGCAAGCCCAGTTGCATTTGGTACAAGGAGAGAAAATGTCGGCTCTCGGACAGATGGTGGCGGGGATTGCCCATGAAATCAACAATCCCGTAAACTTTATACACGGTAATCTCAGGCATGTCAAAGAATATACGCAAGACTTACTGGGATTTATTCAACTCTACCAGAAGCATTATCCCAACCCAGTAGATGAAATTCAAGAGCGAGCAGAAGCTCTAGAGCTAGAATTTTTGGAACATGATTTGCTGAAGATGTTGGGTTCGATGGAAATGGGTACTGAGCGCATTCGTCACCTGGTTCTCTCACTCCGCAACTTCTCCCGGTTAGATGAAGCCGAAATTCAAGCTGTCGATCTTCATGCAGGCATCGACAGTACCCTTGTAATTTTGCAACATCGGCTTAAAGCTAAACCTGATTTTCCTACTATTAGAGTGAGCAAAAACTATGAACAGATACCCTTAGTTGAATGCTATCCTAGTCAACTTAACCAAGTCTTCATGAATATTTTGAGTAATGCAATTGATGCCTTAGAAGAGTCTGCCATTACCTTACCGACTATCAATATCCGTACTTGGGTAACTGATACTAACTGGGTCACAGTTAGTATCGCTGATAATGGAGTTGGCATGGATGAATCTGTTCGATCTCAGATCTTCAACCCCTTTTTTACTACCAAAGCTATTGGCAAAGGAACTGGACTGGGTTTATCTATTAGCTATCAGATTGTCACCGATAAACATGGTGGCAAGATTCAATGTTATTCTACTGCGGGGCAAGGAACTGAGTTTTTTATCCAAATTCCAGTACAGCATACTATGGCATAGTGAAAATCTAGCAACAGCATCTAGCTTATTAGTTGGCTCGATTGACAGTAGAGATAGCACAAATAGCGCGAAACTTTTGTGATGGAAAAGCCTCATCAAAGAAAGCTGTCTCATACGCCTAAATTTCTCGCAATCAGCAAGAGTTAATGACATGATTTTTAGCTCTATTGAGAATACGCTTTGCTTATTGACATGATGTGGTCGCCCTGGAAAACCACCTGCTTTCCCCCTGCTCCCTGTCCCCCTGTCTTAAAAACGATGGGATATTTATTTAGAAGTCCCTAACTGGCTTTATTTTAGATATTTGAATTTCCTTTCCGATTTCTATTACTAATTAAGATGCGTTCGCCCTGACTGTGATATACCCTATCTCCATAAAAATTAAAGGTCGATCAAAGCCAGTTTTGCAATGACTCAAACCGAGCAAATTCTGACTCTAGCTGCCATTGAATCCGTGCGCGATCGCTCTTTTGCAAAAAAGCACTGCACCCTTGAGAAACAGAGGCCGCACTAGGGGTGTCGCTTGCACAAGGTGGAACCATTGCCTTAAAATCAGGCGACTTCCAGAGACTATTTCCCGGAGCGAAACTATATTCTAAGCTATTGCGAGCTAGTCGCTTGAGGTCTTTATATCCCAGCCCATATCTTGTTGCCGCTAACAGATACTCATGACTTAAATCGATGCGGGAAATGCCTTCATCATCGGAAGCAAGGGTCATTGGTACCCCAGCTTTCCAATACTCCCAAAAAGGATGCTCATCTCCCTGGATATTTAAAATAACCTCATTACTGGTCAGGCAGATTTCGACCAACACGCCGAGTCGCCGCATTTGCTCCATTAACTCAAACGGACGCTCCTCAAAAAGAATATCCACGCCATGTCCGATGCGAGATGCCTGTGCCAGTTCTACAGCTTGGCGAATATGAAAACGTAAATCTTCGGTCGGAACCAACCCCAGAGTTAATTCTCCGGCATGGAGCGCGACCTTCACATCGGGATATTGGCGTTTGAAAAATTGCAGCATTTGCATTTGCAGAGTGTAGTCGCGCAGTGCAATCGGGTTGTCTTCTGGGGCGACGAGATTGATGCCAACTACCCGCTCTTGCGATGAATCTAGTGCAAAGGCATAAGCTAACTGAGCAAACACTTCAACGGGCGACTTTGTTCTTGTTGTTTGCTGCAAATAGCGCACTGTCACTCCACATCCAGGCTGTGCCGATGGAGTATCGCAACCGAGTGTTTTCGATACTTCGCGCTCCAACTGTGCAAATTGCTGGCTACCGAGTGTCACTAGCTTGCTTAATCCTCGCTTGAGCAATTGATGGTGCATCTGTTGGAAATCTTTATTCCAACCAACTTCACGTCCTAGCTGTCGAACTTCACTGCCCTGAACAGTAAGCATTAGCTCTAGATAATTAATATGTTGCGAAGCTGCCCGATTTGCTACTGACGCGACCATATCATCCCGACGACTCGCAGAGTCTGATATTGTCCCAAAACCAGCAAAAGCGTCAAAAAATTGGTCGTGTCCGGATTTTCCAGCAAATTGGAGGTTGCGAGTAGACCAACGATTTATTAGGGAATCATAAAAAGACGTTGGTTTATTTAACAATTCTGAGGCTGGAAAATAATTAATGTCCTGACCGCAAGCTTTAGGCTCAACTAATGCCCCTGCCTTTGGATTGACACAATACCCATCGGTGGCAGCCCACTCCAGATAGTGTTCTGCGTACACAGCCCCGCTTAGATGAGTGTGGATATCTCCGCCCTTCGGCATTCGCTGTACAAATGCTCGTAAAGCGGCTGGTTGAGCACGATGGGCTTCAAACCAACTAGCAGCTTGAGCTTCACTCCCAATTGAGGACTGCTGCGAAGTAGATGGGACTTGAGCTGCTCCACTGAAGATAAAACAGCTAGAACTCGTTAATACTCCTAGAAATAAAGACAAAGCTGCTCGTCTACGCATATAGATGTATTTTTTTTGTCAAATATAAACAAAATTATCTGGTTCAATTGCCGTATCGTTGCAGCGTTTATCTGCGGTATTAACAGGGTAGCTATACTAGAGTAAATTTTATCCAAATGAATGGATAGATACTTACAAATCTAATCTCATGCTTTTTAATTTACGTAATTTATCCCTACAGATTGACAAAGATAGTAGCCAGTAAGAGTGTGATGTTCATACTATTGAAAACAATCAACTATCAAGCTGCAAAGATTTTATAAACTATAACCTAAGATAGATGTATATCAAATGTTTTAATGAGATCCAATAAAATCTTATTATTCTTTAATATTTTCCGCGCTGTTGTTGTTGGAGTAAACGCTACTCAAGTTCTGCCATCTCAGCCGCGATCGCGACGAGTAACTGTATTTGGGTCATGGCAGTTTCATCAGGCGTAGTGGGTTTTGTCCAACCCAACTTTTCTTGAATCCAAGCAATGCGTTTACGACCCTCACTTGGAGTACGAATCCGACTCTCATATTGTGGAATTTGTGTTTCTAATTCTAGTAGTCCTCTATGAATGGTAGGTCGTGAGACACTTTGAATTATTTGAAAAGTTTGTCCGCTAGTTCTTGCGGAACAAATCCCACTCTTGCCGTAGACATCGCTTGTTTTTTTACCTGACCTCATAAAATTGCGTTGCTCCCTCCCGGCATGAGTTACGTAAACAATTGCAGACTGCTTAAACTTAGTGCCATTCGTTTTCGGCTTGTGGGTTTACTTAGAATATGAGCTAAAGTTGATACATTCTAAACAGCCTCTAACTCATAAAATCACTTAAATTCAGTAATAATGCTGAAGCTACAAGCAAGTTGCTGCTTTTAAACTGGCTCATCAACGGTTGTTAGTGCTAGCAAGTCTAAGGAAACAAGCATAACACTAATAAATTTTAAAGATAGCAAGCCTTTGACTAGTTGCGTAAGCGTACCATCAACGACAAAGACTCGCTATCCGTTAGCACCGCAATAGTGGTAACGGAGAACAAGGGTTTAGGCTTAATTTTATTACAAAAATTAACTAGATAGGATTAAATAAAATGGCATCTATTATTAGTAACTACGATACACCTGGTAACAGTTATGGCATAACAATTGTTGGGAATTATGCTTATATTGCAGATGGAGACAAAGGATTACAAATTTTAGATATCAGCAATCCTAAACTACCAAAACTGATAGGTAATTATCTAATCCCAAATAAGTCATCTGCTTACGAAGTGGTAGTAGCAGGCAACTATGCCTATATTGCAGCTGATACAGAAGGTGTCTTTGTTATCAATATTAGTAATCCGGCACAACCAACTCTTGCTAATACTTATAGAAGCCGTGGTATTGCTGCTAAAGATATTTATGTTGTTGGTAATACTCTTTATGTCGCAGAGTCAACAGGTTATTTTGCTATAGTTGATATCATTGACATAGAGAGAATAGGGAATATCGTCGATGAAACCATGAAAGACTCTGCATCTATTTTTTTCAACAAACGATGCACAGCGATCGCCCCCAGCAGATGTCCCAAGCAGCTTTTTAAGTGCCACAAAGGTCGGTGTGTCGGGTTGAGCGTCCGGCTGTCTATCCAGGAAAATAAATAGGTGCAGACGGTTTCTCAATGATTCAGACGGTATATTTGCTTTTGAAAAGCTGCCGATTGAGAGGGCAATTTCTGATTCAGACTCATTGCAAGCCGTGATGCAGCAAAAAATATCTCTATAGGCACAAAGCAAGTTTACAACTCCCTTCGACAACTTCATCGGAGATTCCCAGCACAGATGCTATGTAGCAATTGAGAGTATGATATTGTTCTGTCAAAATCCTTAAAAGTTCCCCTTCAAGTTAGCATTTTGCAATGTTAAAAGCCTACTACCAACGAAAAAATCACACAAGGACAGTTAAAACAGTTAATATAATTAAGTCTGACTTATAGAGAATGCAAATAACAGTTTTTTCAACTCATAATCAAATTTATACCCCTCTTCTGTCACTTTCCGAAAATATTTGCCATTTCCGAATTCTAGAGCTTTTGTATAGCAAGCGATAGCGCGATTATTTTCTAATAACAAATACCAGACCTATTTTTTTCTAATAGTATAGCTTGTATTGATTGCCTCATGAGGCTTCTAGCGATCGCTCTTCCAGAGAGTGACAGAAGAGGGCTAAGAAGAACAAACCAAAGAACCATCAGTTACAGTTTAAGATCTGATTCGTAAAGAAAATCTTAAGGGTACTCAAAAAATATGTAAGATTGGTATAAGTTTTTACGGTTAAATAGAGAATTCAGTTAATCATTTGGGAATACTAAATCCAAACATTTTAAAGATTTAGGGTATGACTAATACTCTTGTTGAGAATATTCCCGGATATAGCATCAGCGAAGAACTCTATAATGGCTCCCGAACCCAAATTTATCGAGGTTATCGAGAAGTAGATCGACAACCAGTAGTCGTTAAATTACTAAAAAATTCTTATCCCAGTTTTAACGAACTTTTGTTGTTTCGCAACCAGTACACAATTGCCAAAAATCTCAACTCCCCCCTGATAGTCCAAACCTATAGTCTAGAACCTTGCCAAAATGGTTATGCACTAGTTATGGAAGACTTTGGGGGGATTTCTCTTAAGGACTGGGAAACTAGAGAAACTCAACAATCTTTAGAAGAATTTTTAGTGATAGCGATCGCTCTGTGTAACATCTTAGATTTACTCTATCATGAGCGCATTATTCATAAAGATATCAAACCCAGCAATATATTAATCAACCCCCAAACCAAACAAGTTAAATTAATCGACTTTAGTATTGCATCATTATTACCCAGAGAAACCCAAACTCTAGTTAACCCCAATGTTTTAGAAGGAACACTTGCTTATATATCTCCAGAACAAACCGGAAGAATGAATCGAGGAATTGATTATCGCACAGATTTTTATTCTTTGGGTGTGACGTTCTATGAATTACTCACAGATGAGTTACCATTCCAGTCTCATGATGCGATGGAATTGGTACATTCTCATATTGCTAAAACAGCACCATTAATACATGAAATTAATCCAGATATCCCTTCAGTTATCTCAAAAATCGTAAGTAAATTGATGGCGAAAAATGCCGAAGATAGGTATCAAAGTGCATTAGGATTGAAATTTGATTTAGAAAAATGTTTATTTCAGCTAAAAGAAACTGGTGAGATTCAAAGTTTTGATATTGCTAGTCGGGATCTGTGCGATCGCTTCATCATTCCTGATAAACTCTACGGTAGAGAAGCCGAAGTTAAATCTCTCCTCGACGCATTTGATAGAGTCAGTCAGAGTGCCACACAAATGATGCTCATTGCTGGGTTTTCTGGAATTGGGAAAACCGCCGTTGTTAACGAAGTACATAAACCAATTGTACGCCAACGTGGTTATTTTATCAAAGGCAAATATGACCAATTACAACGTAATATTCCCTTCAGCGCCTTTGTGCAAGCCTTCCGAGATTTAATGGAGCAATTATTAACTGAAAATGATCTTCAAATAGAACGATGGAAAAATAAAATTTTAGATGCTGTTGGCGAAAATGGACAAGTAATTATTGAAGTTATTCCCGAACTAGAAAGAATTATTGGCAAGCAACCACCAGCAGTAGAATTATCAGGAATCGCTGCCCAAAATCGTTTTAACTTATTATTTCAAAAATTTACCCAAGTCTTTACCAGTGCAGAACAGCCCCTAGTAATATTTTTAGATGATTTACAATGGGCGGATTCAGCATCATTAAAATTAATGCAGCTATTAATGGCTGATACAGGTCATCTATTCATAATTGGTGCATATCGTGATAACGAAGTCAATCCTGGACATCCATTAATGTTGACTTTGAGTGACATTGCTAAATCACAAGCAACGATGAATACAATTACTTTAGCACCAATAAGTCAATTACAAATCAATAAATTAGTTGCTGAGACACTCAAAGCTTCTGAAGATTTGGTATGGAAACTTTCTGTGTTAATTTATCAAAAAACTCAGGGAAATCCATTCTTTGCTACCCAGTTTCTCAAAGCATTGCATCAAGATGGACTGATTCAATTTGACTTTGAGTTAGGTTGTTGGCAATGTGATATGGCAGAAGTGACGGCGCAAGCTGTTACAGATGATGTTGTGGCTTTTATGAGTTTTCAATTGCAAAAACTACCGTCATCAACTCAACAAGTATTGCAGTTAGCGGCTTGTATTGGGAATCAATTTGATTTAGCGACTTTGGCAATTGTTTCACAACAATCTCAAATCGAAACAGCAGCTTGTCTGTGGAAAGCATTACAGGAAGGATTGATTTTACCAATCGGTGATGTTTATAAGTTTTATGTTGGGAAAGGAACCCCAGCACATCCATCAGAAAATCAACAGACTGTTACATACAAATTTTTACATGACCGAGTACAGCAAGCGGCTTATTCTCTGATTCCCAATGACCAAAAACAGACGACTCATTACCACATCGGACAACTGTTGCTGCAACAGATTTCGCCAGAAGCAAGAGTTGAGGGTATTTTTGAAATCGTTAATCAATTAAATTATGGAACTTCTTTAATTAACGAACAAACACAAAGAAATGAACTAGCACAACTGAACCTCATTGCCTGTCGCAAAGCCAGAACTGCTACCGCCTATCAAGCGGCGCAGGAATATGCCGCAGTGGGATTGTCTTTGTTGGGAGAACAAGCTTGGCAACAAAAGTATGAAATGACCCTCGCCTGGCATGAATTAGCGGCAGAAGTGGCAATGCTAAATGGCGACTTTCAGGCGATGGAAGAGTTGATTGATATTGTTACCGAAAAGGCACATTCGTTACTAGAACAGGTCAATGTTTACCGCATTAGGATTCAAGCCAAGACTTCCCAGCGTCAACTCAATGAAGTGCTGGAAATCGGCATTCAGATCCTGCAACAGTTGGGTGCAACTATAACCGAATCACCTACACCCGCAGATATTCAAAAGTCAATCCAAGAAATTAGCGAACTAATTGGCGATCGCCAAATTGCAGATTTTCTCCACCTACCTGTAATGACGGATGTCAACAAAATCGCCATTACCCAGATTGCCGGCAGCATCATGGCAGCCGCTTACACCTGTGGATCTCTTTTGTATCCATTACTAGCTACTTTGTTAGTCAAATTATTCTTGCAGTACGGTAATATATCTATTTCTGCTACTAACTATGCTTGTTACAGCCTCGTTCTCTGTAATGTGCAGAAAAATATAGATTTAGCTGCTCAATTTGGGCAGTTGGCATTGAATTTGACTGCAAAATTCGATGATAAAGCAACTAAACTGGAAGTATTTTTCCTATTAGGAAGTTATATCCTCCACCGCAAATCTCACCTCAAAGAAATGTTACCCCTTTTGAGTGAGAGTTATACCCTTGGGCTAGAAGTTGGAAACCTAGAATACGCTGGATATGCTGTTCACAATTTCTGTTGGATTTCTTCTTGGTGTGGTCAACCGCTTGCTAACTTGGAGCAAGATACACGCACTTACTACAATGCTTTAGTACAACTGAAGCAATTGGGAACAGCTAATTACTGTCTCATCTATCGGCAAGTGATTTTAAATTTACTAGGTTTTGCAGAGTATCCTACTATTTTATCTGGATCTGCTCTCCAAGAAACAGAATTTCTCCCTCAGCTGCGGTCTGCAAATGATATATGTGGACTATATATTTTTTACTCATATAAGTTGACACTTTGCTTTTTATTTGGAGAAATTGAGCCAGCTAATAATAATGCCCTTGAATGCAGAAACTATTTCATGGCGGGTGCAGGAACAGTTGCCGAACCTGCATTTTATTTTTATGATTCTTTAATAGCTCTAGCACAATTGACTCAACTGTCGAGCGAAGTATCAACCGCATTAGAAAGGGTGGCAAAAAACCAAACTCAGTTGCAGCACTGGGCGCAATATGCACCGATGAACCATCAGCATAAGTTCGATTTGGTAGCGGCGGAAAAATGTCGAGTCTTAGGAAACAAAGTCGAAGCCAGTGAACTATACGATCGGGCAATATCTGGAGCTAAAGCCAACGAATATATCCAAGAAGAAGCACTTGCTAACGAACTGGCAGCAAAGTTCTACCTAGATTGGGGTAAACAGCGTATTGCCGGGGAGTACATGATTGAAGCTTATTATGGTTATGCGCGTTGGGGAGCAAAAGCCAAAGTCACTGACTTAGAAAAACACTATCCCCAATTACTCGCCCCCATATTACAGCAAAGCCGTTCTGTTATTTCAACTAACGAAACTATCTTCGCCTTGGGGACTGTCACAAAAAGCAGTTCTTCGGCTTCTAGCAGCAGTATCTCAGAGACTCTAGATTTAAAAGCAATTCTCAAAGCATGTCAGACGATCTCTGGTGAAATCGAACTAGAAAAACTACTTTCATCGTTACTTCTGCTCGTCATCGAAAATGCTGGGGCTGATAAATGTGTCTTAATGCTGTTGCGAGACTCGCGCTTGCTAATTAAAGGCTCAATTACCCAGGGAACAAACCCAGTGCTATTGCAAAGAATTCCTGTTGAAGAGAGCCAAGACATTCCCCACAAGCTCATTTACAAAGTCAAGCACAGTCAACAGACTGTTGTTTTATTAGATGCAACCGCAGATACCACCTTAGCCAACGACCCATACATTATCCATCAACAGCCTCAAAGTATTTTGTGCAGCCCGATTTTGCATCAAGGTAAGTTGTTGGGGATTTTATATTTAGAAAATAGTTTAATCACAGGGGCATTCACAAGCGATCGCGTCGAAATACTCAATTTAATTTGCTCTCAAGCTGCCATTTCTCTAGAAAATGCCCGACTTTATGAATCCGCTCAGGAATATGGCCAAAAGTTAGAGCAAGCATTCACTGATTTACAAAATGCCCAATTACAGATAGTTCAAAGTGAAAAAATGTCAGCTTTGGGTAATTTAGTCGCTGGCGTTGCCCATGAAATGAATAATCCTCTTGGTTTTATTGCTGCTACTCTCAAACAAACTAAACCCAATTTAGCTGACCTGAGTGAACATCTCAAACTCTATCAAGCAGTTCTTGAAAATCCTGGTGATGAAATTCAAGACCATGCGGAGGAAATTGACTTAGAGTATCTTTTGGCAGACTTACCTAAAACAATCGATGCAATGGTCATGGCGTGCGACAGGTTGAAAAATATTAGCACTAGCTTGCGGACATTTTCTCGCGCTGACAAAGATTACAAAGTACAATTTAATCTCCATGAAGGAATTGATAGTACAATTTTAATTCTCAAGCATCGCCTCAAAGCCAACGAACAACACCCAGCAATTGAAGTAATTACTAACTATGGTGATTTACCTTTAGTCAATTGTTTTCCTGGGCAATTAAATCAGGTGTTTATGAATATTCTTGCCAATGCTATTGATGCGTTAGAAGAAGCAAATATTGGTAAGAGTTTTGCAGAGATAAAAGCTTATCCTAACTGCATCACAATCACAACATCAATCATAGAGCATCAATACGTAAAAATATCAATTGCTGATAACGGCAAAGGCATGAGTGCAGAAGTCCAAGAAAAAATATTTGACCATTTATTTACTACCAAAGGAGTCGGTAAAGGTACGGGATTAGGATTGGCGATCGCCCGTCAAATTGTCGAAGAAAAACACGGTGGTAAAATCATAGTTAATTCTGTTTTGGGCGAGGGGACAGAGTTTATAATTTCTCTTCCCATTTGACACTACACCGCTACACCGCGATAGCGATTAGCGGGAGATTCTTGCTTCATAGAATAGCATTTACCGTTCTACTGAGATACAAGGTAGGGGCGCAAAGCTTTGCGCCCCTACAATTTCCATATCTCATTTGATTGGGAACCGCTATATACTAGTTTTTAATAATATAGATGTAATATTTATTAAACGAGTTGCAAAACCGGTACAGAGCAATCTTGGAGATTTATTGATTAGCGAATGCCGTCGCCAAGTACACCAAACGAGAGATTAATTAAGTAATTATTACTAGTTTATACAAAATTTGTATTAGATATTATTAGTATATAAACATTAAATTTTGAGAAAATTTATTGACCAACAAAAGTAAATTGCTTTATAGTTATAAAATAAATTAAGCAGTGATTTAAAAGGTAAATATTGCAAAATGACAAGTTTTTACCAGCAATTTAATTGGTAATTTTTTGCATATTTATTTTATCTCACAACAATAGCAAACATTTATCCATAAATCTTTGTCGCTTTGCAATTTTGTAGACACCAAGGTGTTGCAAGCGGGATATTTTCAAATTTTTAGTCCTCTGGTAAGAATTATGAGGTAGATTATGCGGATTTTGATGATTCAACCCAATTATCATTCTGGTGGTGCAGAAATCGCTGGAAATTGGCCGCCAAGTTGGGTTCCGTATGTTGGCGGCGCACTGAAGACAGCTGGCTTTAGCGATATTCGCTTTATTGATGCCATGACCGATTATATTCCTGATGATGCTTTAGCAAAGATGATTGCCAAGCATCAGCCGGATGTGGTTTTGGCAACAGCAATCACACCGATGATTTATCAATCAGAAAAAACCCTAAAAATAGTTAAAGAAGTTTGTCCCCAAGCTAAGACAATTATGGGTGGGGTTCATCCTACCTATATGTATAATGAAGTTCTTAATGAAGCTCCTTGGGTTGATTATATTATTCGGGGAGAAGGGGAAGAGATTACAGTTAATTTGCTGAATGCGATCGCTAATGGTACTGTAGAGAGCGATCGCCGGAATATTTTAGGAATTGCCTTCCTAGAAGATGGGCAAGTCATCGCTACACCAGCCCATCCACCCATTGCTGATTTAGATACCCTAACGCCAGATTGGGATCTATTAGATTGGAAAAAATATATTTATACTCCTCTCAACGTCCGGGTAGCAGTGCCCAACTATGCAAGAGGATGTCCATTCACCTGTCGTTTTTGTTCCCAGTGGAAATTCTGGCGCAAATATCGTTCAGGAAGCCCCAAGAAATTTGTCGATCAAATTGAAATTTTGGTGAAAAAACACAAAGTTGGTTTTTTCATTCTTGCTGATGAAGAACCAACCATCAACAAACCGAAATTTATCGACCTTTGTAATGAATTAATTGAACGTAATTTGGGTGTTTACTGGGGAATCAATACACGGGTGACAGATATATTGCGGGATGAGAAAGAATTACCTCTTTACCGCAAAGCCGGACTGGTTCATGTTTCCTTGGGTACAGAAGCAGCAGCACAGCTAAAGTTGAATTTGTTCCGTAAAGAAACGACTATCGAACAAAACAAGCGGGCCATTCAACTGTTAAAAGAAAATGGTATGGTTGCTGAGGCTCAATTTATTATGGGTTTGGAAAACGAAACCCCAGAGACAATTGAGCAAACTTATCAGATGGCTTTGGATTGGAAAACAGACATGGCCAACTGGAATATGTTTACACCTTGGCCATTTTCTGAGTTATTTGAAGATTTAGGCGATCGCGTAGAAATTCGCGATTACTCTCAATATAACTTTGTGACGCCAATCATGAAACCAGACGCAATGGAACGGGAGGATGTTCTCAAAGGAGTACTGCGAAACTATGCCCGTTTTTACCTCCGCAAAACCATTGAATATTGGTTTGTCAAAGATCCCTTTAAACGCAAGTATCTTTTAGGTTGCTTGAAAGCTTTTGTAAAAACTACTCTTAACAAACGTTTTTACAACCTCAAGCGAATTAAGTACAAAGGTTTACACACCGAAGTCGAACTTGGTTTTGATGAGTCGAAGATTCTCACCCGCGAACAAATCACCCAACGCCAGCAAGAACATCCAGAACTGATGGCAGATGTAAATTTTACAGGCAATATTTCTGCCTGCGGCGCACCTAACGAACTGCCAGAATTTGTTGAGGAAGAACAAGTTTCCAAAAAGTAGCCGCGTTGAATAATACCATTTCTTTGTGAGGCTGCGCCAAATTCTCTTAGCTTGCTTCCTTCTTTCTTTGTGTCCTTTGCGCCCTTTGCGGTTCGTTCCTTATATACTTTGGCGCATCTTCATACAGAATTGGTATAACACAGATCTCTAAGAGGTTTTACTACGCAAAACCGCCCCTCTCCGATTCGGAGAGGGACAAACTTGAACTAAAGTTCAAGGCAGGGAGAGGTTTGTCTTACAGTTGCCGCACTGCTGGCTGACCATCTTTGACTTCACCAACTAAAACTAAATCGACGCAGTTAACGAAGATCCCATTTTCCAAAACACCGGGAATATTATTCAATGTCTTTTCTAAATTGGCTGGGTCTTCAATAGAGTCAAATCTGACATCTAAAACAAAATTTCCTTGGTCTGTGATTACTGGGCCGGCTTTTTTGACACCCATGCGGAGTTCTGGTTTACCACCAAGTTTTTTGATGGCATTAGTTACGGGAGTAATTGCCATTGGAATCACTTCCACGGGTACAGCGAAACTAGAACCTAAGCGGTCTACTAACTTGCCACTATCTACCACGACGATAAACTGTTCTGCTAGGTAATCTACGACTTTTTCGCGGGTATGTGCTGCACCACCGCCTTTAATCAGATTCTTCTGGGGATCGACTTCATCTGCCCCATCAATGGCAATATCGATGTGGTCAATAGCGTCCAAGGTGGCGAGAGGAACACCATACTCTTTTGCCAGCACTTCTGACTGAAACGAGGTCGGTATGCCAATGATATCCTTAAGTTCGCCAGACTTAAGGCGATCGCCCAGATACTGAATTGTGTATGCTGTAGTTGACCCCGTACCCAAACCCACAATTGAACCCGACTTTACTAAGGCGGCGGCGGCTTTGCCAACTTCTTGCTTCATCAACTTTACGGGATCTGCTGCTGCGGTCATTCCCAAAACTCCTGAAAAACTGACTATAGTCCATAGTAGTGGTCAGATAACACCAAAAGATGAAAGCTAAAAAACAAGTTTTTGCTGATTACTACTTCCTGAACGACCAAAACCAGCTGCCACATTGCAAATGCCCAATGTAGCTACGCAACATTGCCCAACTTCAATTCGTCAATAGCCGAGTAACAGGTTATTAAGAACACCAAAATTCGTCTTAACCTCTGTAATGTAGTTTTTTAAATTCACATTATCTGCTAAAAGTGGTTATTATGATGCGTCGTCTTTCAATTACTTTATCTTTAGTCGCACTACTACAAAACTTACCAGCGATCGCTCAAACTCCGATACCAGGAAATACTGCTCAAACTCCGATACCAGGAAATACTGCTCAAACTCCGGTACCAGGAAATACTGCTGAAATACCCTCTGATTCTATTCAACAAGTAGTTGCTGCCAAATGGATGACAAATTTTTCCGATGGCAATTTTTATCCAGAAAGGTTTGTGAGTAGAGCAGAATTAGCAGCAATTATGGTGAAAGCATTTCGCTTAGATAAAAGACAAGAGGTTAACAAAGAAAATTTAGCGATTCCAGATGTTCCTCGGTCTTATTGGGCATTTAATGATATACAGACAGTGTTAAAAACTGATATCATGAAAGGCTATCGAGGAAATCAATTTTTTCCTAATCAAAGAGTAACAAAGGCAGAAGCTCTTGCGATTTTCGCCCAAGCTTATGGTGTATTTCAGTTTCCCGATGATGCTGTTGATGAAATTCTGGCTGCATATCCAGATGAAAAGTCTATCCCATCTTGGGCGAGAAAAGCGATCGCCACAGTAGCTACTGAAGGATTTTTGAATACAGACGCTCAAAACAATATTTCCCCATTAAAGCCCGTCACGCGTGGCGATATGGCTTATGTTTTGAGTAAATATTTGCAACGCCAAAAGCAACAACCCGAAACACCAGAGGTTCCGATTATTCCAAATAGCCAACCATCTCCTTAGCTGAATTCTGAATTCACAAGCAAAATAGGCTTTCAGCTATTACGCTTTTAATTTACACAGTCACTTCCTAAATTCATTGACTGCTAACAGTTAACAGTCAACAATATCACCTTTGATTCTGGCCTCTACGTTTTTCTAAAATATCGAGGAGATATGAGGCAGTAGAATTTGGTCGTGTCACCGGCTGTTGTGAGCCATAATTCCCGTAAGTAGACTGTGGTACTTGCGTCGGCTGTTGCAAGCCATAATTTCCGTAAGTAGACTGTGGTACTTGCGTCGGCTGCTGTAAGCCATAATTCCCGTAAGTAGACTGTGGTACTTGCGTCGGCGGCTGCAAGCCATAATTCCCGTAAGTAGACTGTGGTACTTGCGTCGGCGGCTGTAAGCCATAATTCCTGTATCCCGTAGAATTTGTCGGTGGAACAACAGTTTGATTCGGACTCTGGCTAGAGTAAGGTGCAACAGAGTTGACTGAAGGCGTCACTGGTGATTGAATACCATTTAAAGTACTGTAGGGATTTGCCTGCAAGTTTGTAGTGGTTGGGATGTAACCCGTCCCAGGATTTAATCCAGTAGTTGGTATTTGGCTGGATAAGCCGTTCAACGGTAGTATCGGCGTTGTTCCTCCGTTAGAGACGCGCCCCAAAGTATTTGGTTGATTAGCATTAATGCGATTGAAGCCAGACAAATTCTGGTTTGTCGATTCGTTAAGTGCTGCTTGGAGAGGGCTAATGGAGACAGAATTTTGATTTTTGTTAGTTTGATTAGTTAATCCAATTCCCAAGCCAGAAGATGTTTCTTCGTTTTCTGTATCAGAGGCCCCACTAAAAGAAGAGTTGAAACCAATAAACTCGCTATTGCTATCAGCTATCCCAGCACGCAATAAATTTTCTGTTTGTGCAACAAAAGGATTTTTTATAGGTGGAGGAAGTTCGGGATTAACTATTCCTAAACCAGATTTTGATTTGTTATCACTAAGAGACTTTTGTTTATTAATTAGGTCATCTAATAAGCCTTTGCTGTTTTTTTTATCTGCGTTTTCCTTAGGGTTATTTGTTGTTAGTGGCACTGCTTCGTCAAAGTCATTAAACAAGGCTGGCAAGTTATCAATATCCGCTGCAATAGCTTTGTTTTCCTCTGACAGGTAGGAGTCGGCAGGCTTTTGTGAAGCGACTTGTTTTTTTTGCTTATAAACGAAAATATCTGGGTTTGACCAGTATTCCCAGGTTACTAGCCCGACTACAGACAAAAAAATTGCAGTTACCCAAAAGCCAGGTCGCCCTAGATTCCATAACCTGGCTCTGAGATAGCGTAAGTAGGCGGGAGGATAATGACGCTTTGGCATGGGTTTAGTAATTGATATTTACTAGAAATGGTTAACAGTTGAGGTAAGCAGCTTTGTTGTTTGATACTTTTGCCTTTTTACTCAGCAAATATCTCAACTGAAGGTGGATGCTCTAATTTCATCCTAACTGCTCAATAAGTTATTAGTCATTAGCAATTGACATCTAGTAGTCAAAAATTTACGTTTTAACTGTGTGTTCTTTGCATCTAAGTAAGTTGGTGAGAAAAATTAAATGTATATTAAGAAATATAAATTTATGTCAGGTACTTTGTCGCCAATAACGCCAACATCGTTGAAGGTATATATTCTAAAAAATGCTGGAGGATCTCTTTACAGTTCGCTGCAATGGGTTTACTATGCCACCGTACCACTAGATTTACGAGCTCTTACAAAAAACATCGTGGTATCGTTCCAATAGCCTTCTTCGGTTGAAGCTTTATTTATTTCTGTAAAGTATTCCTGTTTACACTGTTCTAACTGTTCCTTTGACCATTTCACATCTTGAAGCCCGAAGGCACTCCTAGCATTGCCAGCCCAAGCACCTGAGGCATCTTGCAAGTAGAAGCCAAATTGCTCAGTTGTGATTTCGATCTCTTCAAATCCAATGGTTTCAAGCAGTTGACAACACCGTTTAGGCGTTCCAAGTAACTTATTGGGATTCGCAATAGTAATACCGTATCGTTGTACCACTGTCCGAAACAAGACAGCCGCAGTTGGGGAGGTTTCGGCAAGACAAGAAAATGCAACAACTCCCCCTGGTTTCAAAGCATTGTGCCATCGACGAAGTGATGTGGGAATATCTGTCAAGTAAACGATTGCGGATGAACAGAGGATGGCATCAAATTGGCTCTCCTGTAATTCTTGTTCATCTGCATCTGCTTCCTCAAATTTGATATTTGTCAGTCCCAAGACCTCAACCTTCTGCTGGGCTTGCTGCAACATTCCCAAAGCAAAGTCAGTCCCTAAAACACGACCTGTAGAACCAACAACCATCGCCGCAGCAATAGCCGCTAGACCAGTTCCAGTAGCGATATCTATAACGTGCTGACCTGATTGTAATTTTGCCAAATCTACTAATCGAGTTGCAGCCCGTTTATGAAACTCAGTCTCGTAGTTTAAACGGCTGTTGAAGTCATTGAGGATTTGCTGTTTGTACGCATTTAGCGATGAGTAAGTCATACTACGTGTACCGTGTCATTTTGAGAAAAATGCTTGGGCAATAATTTGGGCAATAATTAGGATATCTGCAATAGGCTATTAGTTTGTTGGTAATACTAAATATGCTATTCAATATTTTCAAAAATTATAAATCTAATATTTCACCTATAGATGTTCCCTTTAGCTGGTATGTAGTTTGGGGAACATTAAATACTCTAACAGCAGATGTAGTCTGGCGAGATGACAAGTTGGCTGTAATTTCTGCACTAACTACAGAACAATTTGCACTCAGTTATACAGAACAATTTGTGGTGGTTGGGGATGTGTGGTTAAGTAATCGGCTGGAGTTGCTGCAAAAATTAGGAGTTGATCCAAATAGTTTTTCTACAAATAATTGTCAATTGATTGCTGAACTTTGGGAAAAATTTGGTTGCGAATGTCTGAAATTGTTGGAGGGAATGTTTGGGTTAGTAATTTGGGATCGTCACAAACAAGTATTATGGCTGGGACGCGATCGCATTGGTAGCCGGACTCTCTATTACACTACTACTGGTGCAATTCGCGCCATAGCGCCAAAAATGCGATCGCTTGCATTCTATCATTCAAGTGATGTCGATTTGATGGCGTTGCGGGATTATCTCTGCTGCGCCTTTGTACCGGGAGAACGCACGCTTTGGGAACAGGTGCGAGAAGTGCGTCCGGGAACTGTTATCGAAATGCCTGCAAACAAAGTTTATACTTACTGGGAATTGCAACAGCAGATTACAGGGAAAGATGAATCTTTAGTATGGCATGGCGATCGCTTGCGTTCTCTACTAAATCTAGTTATTCAAGAATATTTACCGCAAAATGCACCTGTTGGTGTTTTCCTTTCTGGTGGTTTGGACTCTAGCAGTATCACCGCTTTAGCAGCAAAGTTTCATCATCACCCAGTGCATACTTACTCGATTCATTTTGGTGCTGAATGTCCCAATGAATTAGAGTTTTCTAATTTGGTAGCCGAACATTGTCAAACTCAACACCACATTCTTGAAATTACTTTTAAAGATATGTGGGAATGCCTACCGCAAACAATGGCGTATCTCGACGATCCCATTGGCGATCCGCTGACAGTACCAAATTTTCTTTTGGGAAGAATGGCGCGAGAAAATGTGCAAGTTATCCTCAATGGTGAAGGTGGCGATCCGTGTTTTGGCGGCCCGAAAAATCAGCCGATGCTAATTAATAGTTTATATGGTTCAATTAACAATCAAGATTCATTACAAGCATATCTAATTGCTTTCCAAAAATGTGCATTAGACTTGCCGCAACTTTTTAAACCAGAAGTTTTGACAGCAGTAAAAACAGCACCATCTGTATTTTCATCTGATTTAAATTCTGATGCCAGTTATTTAAATAGGTTAATGGCACTGAATATTAAATTTAAGGGAGCCGATCAAATTTTGACAAAAGTAAATAACTTAACTCAAGCAGTGGGTTTACATGGGCGATCGCCACTTTTTGACCAGCGAGTTGTTGACTTGAGTATGCAAATTCCTCCAGAGTATAAACTTTCAGGAGTAGAAGAAAAAGCAGTACTCAAACAAGCCGTTGCTGATATTTTACCAGAGGCGATTATTCATCGTCCCAAAAGTGGAATGATGGTACCTGTACAGATGGGATTTCGGAAGCATTGGCAACGAGAAGCTAGAAAATTATTGTTAGATAACAAAAGTGCGATCGCGCCTTATTTTAATCAGTCACTACTACGTGATTGGCTAGACTATAAAGGCGATATTTGGGGGCGCTATGGTGTTAAACTTTGGTTATTGGTAAGTTTAGAAATATGGTTGCAGGTAAATAAAAATTAGAGTTTATAGATGAACTAGAAGCACTACCATCAAATCATTAGACCTCTTGCAAAAGTGTTTTTTGCAAGAGGTGGGAAAAGGTAAAAGGTTAAAGGGGAAAGGAAAATACCAAACCTTTCCCCCTTTCCCTTTCCCCTTTTCCCTACTTCTGCAAGAAGTCTATTCATTTTGCAAATCAACGCTAGAATTACTTTATAAATTGCAACAGAACTTGCGAGTTAATCAAAATCTAGAAAAAGGC
The DNA here is from genome assembly GCF_014698835.1 of Nostoc paludosum FACHB-159. GTDB lineage: Bacteria > Cyanobacteriota > Cyanobacteriia > Cyanobacteriales > Nostocaceae > Nostoc > Nostoc paludosum. Next base: position 107,727 of record NZ_JACJTU010000012.1, read on the forward strand.
GATCGCAAGTTATATAGGACTCATATTTGATTTTTGAAATATACGTAAGTGCGTTATGCCTATGGCTAACGCACCATCCAACGACTGAATGTATTGGCTCTGTCTGTTGTCCTTATTTGACAAAAGATTCAGGACGAGATAATCCTGAATCTCTGCCCTTGATCGCCCGCGAGACGAGATTGTTGAAATGGGCGAGTGGTTCTTCCGTTATGTCATGGCGGTCAGGATTAATTACAAAGATCCCATTGGATAGTGCCTTCGATTTCATGCCCTTGTGAGCTGAAATAATGAGATCGTTGTCTTCCTTTTCAAGCACATTGCCTTCCCAGTCCATCAGTGCTTGGGCTTCTTCATCCACCTTACCGTCAATGAAGAAATAATCGCAGATGCCAATCGATTTTTCGGCTGAGACAGGAAGCATATGAAAAGCGAGAAGGTTTTGCTGACCGGGGAAAATATTGAAGGTTAGATTAGGCCACAGCCACCAACCGAAAAACTCTACCTGTGAGTTTTCCTTGAGCGTGAAATTGTAGGCGGTATTATTAGTCCGCCCAGCCGGGGCCCTTGTAGCCAGATGAAAGGGAAACAGCTCGATCTTGAATTCCTTGATTCGTATCAGATCGACCAGAGCTGGATGGGTTGGAGTGCAATGATAGCATTCAAGATAGTTTTCGATCATAATCTTCCAGTTGCCATCAACTTTGGCAACAAACCTTTTTGCGAAGCGCAAGCGATCGAGTGCCGGCAAACGACTACGTAAATCTTGGAAGGCATCGGCAAATAAATCCTTTACCGATAGACCGCCTGGACGCAGGCGAACAAAGACGAAGCCGTGCATACTTTCGATCTCGATCGGTACAAAGCTGCGATTGCTCTTAGGCAGAGCTTCCAGGTCGTTCACTCCAGGCGCGTGGCGCAAAAAGCCGTCGCAATTATAAGTCCAGGCATGATAGGGGCAGGTGAAATGTGTGGATTGTCCGCAGCCTTCGACAATGAGGTGACCGCGATGAACGCAGACATTGTAGAAGCCGCGAATCACATTGTCAGTACCCCGAACGAATAGAAGCGGTTTGTCACCTATTTCAAATGTTACGTAGCTGCCACGCTCTGGAAGTTGCGATTCATGGAGCGCATAAATCCATTCTTGATGGAATATCTTATCAATCTCAAGATTGAAACGCTCTGGATCTGAATAATCAGAGGCATTTAAAGTCGGGATAAATTGAGTTTGTTTGGTGTAGTTCATATGGAAAACTCCTACTTTATTGTTTATCGATGAATCTTCAATTTTGAATGCCCGACTTTTAAATTATTTTGGTCAGAAGCATTCAAAATAACTGAAATCCTTCTCTTTACCTTCTTTACCAAAACTTTTTGATTGACTGGCTATCTTCACTTATTTTCAATTGTTTGACTTTCACTCTGTTGCTGTATTAAGGAAATACTTGATACAGATGTCAGAATTAAAATTGCTCCTAACCACTGTAAAATTACTAAATTTTCGTTTAGAAATAGGTATGCAGCACCAAGGGCAAAAACAGGGATTAGAGTCAGGAATAAACCAGCGGTGCTTGCAGATACATCCTTTAAAGCTATGAGATAGAACCAAAATGCAAGCGCATACTGAATAATCCCAGAAGCGATCGCTAATATCCATATTTCTAGATTTAGTGATGAAAAATCCATAACTTCATGACTCAATATTCCTGTGAACCAAATAAGTGTTGTCGAGATGAAACCAGCAGTTTGTTGTACGGCTGCTAAAGATAGTGGTGAAATATTTTTATTATTTCCTATTATTTTGTGAGATAAAATTACATAAATTGCAGCACAAAATGTACCGAGTAAAATTAACATATCACCAATAAATGAAAACTTACTATCTTTAATAATAGTGATATCAACAACGACAATCAAGATTACTCCTGTGAATGCTAATACTGTAAACAATAACAAGTGTTTAGTTATTCTTTCACGTAAGAATAACCAGGAAATAAAAATAATGAAAACAGGTTCTGTACTACTAATTATTGATGCGTTGCTTGCAGTAGTGAGGGTTAATCCGAGCAAACCAAAAGTATATGCAAGTCCTGGTTCTAGGATACCAGTAAAACTATATCTAATAGTTTTCCAGTTTAGAGATGGATGTCGATTTATAATTAACACTGCTATCCAGAGAAAAGTAATGCTTGCTGCAAGTTGAATTACTAATAGATGAAGTGGAGGAATATACTCCAATCCAGCTTTACTCATGACTGTAGCAAATCCCCAGCAAGCAGAGGAGAGAATCATAAATCCTATAGCTCTCGCCTTAGTAAAATTGATCGAAAATAACATATTTGATATGCCTTATGCAGAATTAATCAATTATTGTTGGTCGCTAAAACATCATAAAAACTAAATTCTTTAGTTTTTGGGTAGGCTCTTAAAACGACAGATAAGTGTAGCGACTAAGACTCTGTTCGTAAGTTTGTAGCAGTTTTTGAAATTCGGTTAAGGAAATGCGCTTTTCTTCTAAAGCTTTCTCGCAACGTTGACGAATATTCTCCACCATATCTTCTGTGTCATACTGTACATAGCTTAGGACTTCGCTCATGGTGTCACCTTTGACAACGTGTTGAATTTGGTAGCCTTTGGGTGTTAACTGGATATGAATTGCGTTGGTATTACCAAATAAGTTGTGCAAATTACCCATGATTTCTTGGTAAGCTCCATTGAGGAACATGCCTAAATAGTAGGGTTCTTCTGACTTGAAGGTGTGCAGTTCTAAAACTGACTTGACATCACGTCGGTTAATAAAGAGGTCAATTTTGCCATCACTATCACAGGTGAGGTCTGCCAAGATTCCTCGCTGTATAGGTTCTTCATCCAGACGGTGTATCGGCATAATGGGAAATACCTGGTCGATCGCCCAACAATCTGGTGCTGATTGGAACACTGAAAGATTAATGTAGTAAATGGAAGCCATGATTTTTTCTAGGTTTTCCAATTCATCGGGTACGTATTCCTGTTGTCTAGCGATCTTCAATATTTTTTGACAACAAGCCCAGTAAAGTCGCTCAGACTTGGCTCGTTCTTTGAGGTGCAGAATTCCTAAATTGAAGCGGCTGATGGCTTCTTCTTTAAATTGAACAGCGTCGTGGTAGAACTCTTGATAATTCTCTTGATTAATGGATTGATAAGTTTCCCATAGGTATTTGATGGCTGGGGATTCTCCTTCTTGTGGGGGTTCTGGTAAATCCAGAGGCACATCACTAGTACTAAGAACATCAAAAATTAATACTGACTGGTGGGAAGCGATCGCTCGTCCACTTTCGCTAATTAATGTTGGCACCGGTATGTGCCGTTCTGCACAGATATCTTTTAACTTTGCGACAATATCATTGGCATAGTTTTGCATACTGTAGTTCTTCGAGGTGTAGAAGTTGGTTTGAGAGCCGTCATAATCTACACCTAAGCCACCACCGACATCCAGATACTTCATGTCTGCTCCGAGTGTCGCTAACTCTACATAAATACGGCTAGCTTCTTGAATGGCATTTTTAATCACATTGATGGAAGAAATTTGTGAGCCAATGTGAAAATGCATCAACTGTAAAAAATCCAACAAGTTAGCTTCTCGTAATTTGTTAACAACCTCCATAATTTCAGGAATTGTCAGCCCAAACTTAGCGCGATCGCCTGTAGATGTTCCCCAACGCCCTATCCCTTGGGTACTTAATTTGGCGCGAACTCCTAAAATTGGTTTAATTCCTAACTCGCGGTTAGCTGCAATCACCAAATTGACTTCTTCTACCTGTTCTAGAACTATAATTAGTGTTTGTCCTAGTCTTTGGGCTAACATCGCTGTTTCGATGTATTCTCGGTCTTTATAGCCGTTGCAAACTAACAATGCTCCTGGTGTATCTAGCATGGCTAGAACAATCATTAATTCTGGTTTAGAACCGACTTCTAATCCAAATTGGTGCGGTTTGCCAAATTTGACTAAATCTTCAATTAAATGCCGTTCTTGGTTACATTTAATGGGAAAAACGCCACGATAAACGCCAGAGTAATTGTAATGAGCGATCGCTTTGTTAAAACAAGCGTTCAATCGCTCAATTCTGTCTTCTAAAATATCCGAGAAGCGAATTAATAAGGGAAGTTCTAAGTTACGCTGCTTTAAGGCGTTGACTAACTCAAACAAGTCTAGAGAACCCCCGCGATCGCCCTTGGGAGAAACTGTGATATGACCGGCCTCATTAATGGAAAAATAAGGCTGTCCCCAACCTTCGATGCGATACAGTGCTTCGCTATCTTCAATTGTCCAGGAGCTAGGCAATTTTCTTTTTGCAATTGGTATCAATTGCTCTTGATTAGTCTTTAGCTCAGATTTGAGTCTATCAGTTACATTAGTAGCTGAGTTTTCCAGCTCGATTTCAGTGGCTATCAATTGAAAGCTCATTTTTTCAAGAACCTTTATGAATACTTTTGTTGCTGATTAATATACTTATTTAAGCCATACTTTACTCAGTAGTGAAAAAGCAGTAAGGCAATAAGCATTTAAATTTCATACTTTAATTACCAAGTTGAAATCGTAAAATAGTCGTTGCAACTTGTTAATCAAATTAATCTGTAAGCTAAGTTAGAAAAACTAGCTGTTAGTCTGTATTAGATAGAGATTAAACCAAACTTGTACTTGAATAATAGATAAAATTTATTTATGCAAATTAAAAAATCGGTAAATTATTAGGCATCAATTAAAAGAAAAAACGCAATATTTAGGCTGGTTAATTAATAACTGCTAAACTTTTTTATAATAATTTAATAATTCTATAAAACTAAATATATCAGATGGATATTATTTTATTTATTAATCTTAGGTTAAATATTGATTACAGCTAATTTATAATGGTTAAGAGTTAGGGTAACTCATCTAAGAGCTGATTTGTAAATAAAAGCTCGGATCGCCATTGCAACTTTAAGGTAGCTTTGACTACAGCTTGTAGGGCGCAGTCTTCCATTGTGGATATGGAAAGCAGGGTTTGTCAGCTTTCCGTGGTTTAGGTATCTAAACTCTACGTGTTGGTTGCATCGACTCCTGCTGTCTTTTTACCAGTATTATCTTGTGTTACCCTTCTGACTGCTACTACCCTATTCGACCAAGACTTCATTAAAATTCGCTGGAGTTTAAGGACTCGCTTGATAATCACCATAACGCGAAGTGGTGTAGATGCGTTTTTGCAACTTAAAGACACGTGAATCTCCAACGGAGGTACACATTAGACCTCTTGCAAAAAAAAACTTTTGCACTCTTGTGGGAAAAGGGATACATGTTAAAGGGGAAAGGAAAATACCAAACCTTTCCCCCTTTCCCCGACTTCTGCAAGAAGTCTATTATTTAACCAAAACTTTGAACAACGTAGATATCATTTCCTCTATCGCCAGCTAAAAATAAGCCACTGTCAGCACTTTCAATATTTTGGCTACCAGCAATACCTTTTTGCAAAATTTGAATTAGCCTATGGGGAGTGAAAGATTCCAATTCTACAAACTTGCCAGATTCCAAAAATTCTATTTCTTCAGCAGATAAATTTTGACGAATTTCTCCAGTTAATTTTTTTGCCGCTTGTGCGGATTCTGGAGAAGATTGAATAAACATTCCGCGCTTAGCAGCAATAATTTGGCGTGGTGTAAGTCCAATATCAATAATTATAATATTGCTATCTTTAAACCATTTAGGGCTAGTGCGTAGATGGTGAACTAAACCGATTCCTTGGGGACTACAATCATGGAGTGCATAGACTTTCAGATCGGGATTGCGACGTAGCATTTGCATCATAGTTTCAAAAATACCTTGAGGATAACCAGTGATGCTCAGGATTGCACAGTTATTTTCAAAATGGAAATTATTAGCGATTAATAGTTGAGCAATAGTAGCGCGATCGCAAACTATTAACCTATCAAAACTGTAAGCTGTAACATCAGGATTAAATGTAGCCAAAGTGTTGTCTTCGCGGGGAGAAGGAAGAATTTTGACAATTAAACCATTAATCTGCCGCCAGCGATTTACCCAATTTTCAAACTCGTTTTGAGAAAATAAAAATTCCTGTGTTGATAGCCCTGAGTTTTGTAGCTGTTGAGTTCCCAAGTATATCGATACCATTCCCATGAGGACGCTCAAGGTAAATGCATAGAACGAACCGATAATCAATATGCTGGCAGAAATTCCTCCACCTAGAATTATAATTCCGATAATCTGTAAAGCTCTAGCATTGGCTCTGCGACTTTTGAGGCTAAGTTTACTAGAATCGCTATCCTGAAAAATCTTAAAAATATAAACAGCATTAAAAATAAACAGTAACAAGGCGACAATCTCTTGATTGCCACCAGTTATATTAACCGACCAAAAACCTATAAATCCACTCAATGTCAGATAACCTAAAAACAAGTTCAATCCTGAAGAAAATGACTTACCTCCAAGACGCATATTTAAAAAATAAAATAGTTGTTTGGGTGTAAAAAATAAAGTATTATTAGCAGAAATATCAGATAAAATTTTGGCGAATAAAGGGTCAGTAATTTTAACTTTGCTCATACTCGTCGGTTCAAAAGCAAACGGATGATTGCATTTTACACACTGACCTTGATTAGCTGTTCGGTCTTTTAATTTATTATCAGTTCCGCATTTAATACACTTCATAATTTTGATTGGATATTAATAGTGAATCGTTAGCTATCCAACACCTGATTCGCCAACAGAACATTGTAGTCTTCCCGTTGACGAATTAGGCGATGTCTGCCATTTTCTAACAATACTTCCGCAGGTTTAGGGCGGTGTAAAAAGTGAGATGACATAGCATAGCCATAAGCACCCACATCGAAAATTGCAATAACATCACCAATTTCTAATGCTGGAAGTTGGCAATTTTTCCCTAGATAATCTCTTGAGTAAGTTGTGTTACCGCAAACATCAGTTGTGAATAGGGACTGGGGACTGGGGATTGGGCATTGGGGAGTGGGGAGTTGTTTTTTCCAGGTGATGATTTCTCGGTAGCCACCGTGTACTGAAGGTACTGAAAGATTAGCAACGGTGGTGTCAACTCCAAGAATTTGTTTGTCTTTTTGCCATTTTACAGAAACAACTTGAGCAAGCATTGTTGCACATCCAGCGATCGCAGCTCGTCCCGGTTCAATTACCAAATCAATTTTCCTTGTTAAACATGCAATTTTCTTGCTTAACTCAGCCCCAAATATTTCCCAGTCAAACCCTACTGCGTTGTGATGATAGGGATAGCCAAAGCCACCACCAAAATCAAGATATTCCCAATCTGGCAAAAGTTGTGCTGTAGCAATTACTTTATCAATTACCTGGGTGAAAGCTGCTGTCGCATTCGTTCCTGTCCCTCGATAGAAATGTAAACCACTTAGCTTCACTCCCACCTCACCAGTCAAAGCGATCGCCTCACCAAATTCATCAGGAGGCACGCCAATGCGGCTATTTCCGGTAATTTCTGGCAAATTCAAGCGTAAACCCAGCCGGGGAGGTAGGGAACCATAGGGGCAGGGGGGCGCAGGGGAAGTTGTACTGTCAGTTAAGACTTCACAACACAACCGCAACTGATCCAAACTATCTAAATTGAGAGTTGTGACTCCCCAATTTAAAACTTGTATCATCTCTGCCCGGTTTAAATTGCTCCCACTGTAGACAATCTCGCTGGGATGAAAACCTGCTTGCAAACCCAGAAAAATATCTCCTGGCGTATTAGCGTGGAGTCCCCAGCCAGCCGAGCGAAAAATTTTTAACAGGGCAATGTTACCATTAGTGACGCTGGCAAAGCAAAATTGTGTATGAGGATAGCTGACAGCCCCAGTTATATACTCAATAGTTTGGCGTAAGCGATCGCCATCATAAACATAAAGCGGAGAACCATAATTACTGATTAACTCCTGCGCCTGTTCCTCAGAAAATGGCGGACTAAGGGAAGTTTGAAACTTAAAAAATTTGTTAGTCTCCATAATTTCAACTTAGTTGCTCAGTCTATAAATTACGAATTACGAATTATTTTGTAGTTTTTCCATAGCCAACGGGGTAACCAAAACGGATGATTCCAAGATTGTTTGCTGAAGTTTTCATTTAAGAACTGCGATCGCCAAAGTTGCCACATAATTAATAACCAGAGAATTTCACCAATCCGACGGCCTTGAATAGCTGCTCCCAATTTACCTTCGACAATTTGGGCGGCTATGTCTGGATAAAAATGATTGTTAGCACGCAGTATTTCGGGATTTAGCCAAACACCAATTTGATGCCAAAAATCATTTAAACACCATGAAGTTAAAGGAACTCCCATACCACGCTTTTGTCGCCAAACAATTTCGGGCGGTAGCCAATTTTCTACAGCACGTTTGAGGATATATTTTTCACAGGCTCCCTGTAAGCAAAGTTCTCCAGACAAACGGAATGTCCAATTTGCTAAATCTAGATTACAAAAAGGCGATCGCACCCACAATCCATTAGCCAACCCCAAAGCACTAGCACGAGGATGGATATTCTGCGCCCCTTTGAGCATCAAACTAGCACGCCGGAGACGATGCAGCAAAGATGGACACTCAGTAGCATCGAGAGCCGTCAATAACCAATCTTCAGGATGCAAATTTTGTATCTTGCCATATATTTCTGGCTGATAAACTTGAGACTCGTAGCCGCAAAGACGGTGAAAAGTCCGGAGATATTGCTGGATAAAAGTTTCCTCTCCGGCGGGATTTTCTGACTGATAAACACCTGCGGCAATTAAAGGTTTATTCGTCCAACCGGCAAATAATTGATCTCCACCTTCCCCATTAAAAATTATCTGAGTTTCTTGACTAGCTCTTTGAGATAGCAGATACAACGGAACACACACGCCATCACCAAAAGGTAAATCCAATGCTTCCACAGTAGGAATTAAAGCATTTTTGATGTCATTTGGCTGTGCTGCTACTTTTACTAAAGGAATTTTCAGAAATTGCGCCACTTGTTCTGCATAGGGATATTCTGGAATCCCTGCATTACCAAAATCCAAAGTGTAAGCGCGGACTTTCACCCCTGCTTGCACCAGTAGCGCCGCCACCACAGAAGAATCAAGCCCGCCAGAGAGAAACACCCCAACAGGTTCATCGCTTAAATCAGCAATTTGTTGCTCAATGGAATTTTTCAGAAGGACTTGCAATTCTTCAATTGCTGTAGCTTCATCTGTTAATTGTTCTGGGGCTTGTCGCCAAGAATTGATATTTTTAGATTTAGGTATTTGAAGTATATTAAAATTGCGATCGCCAAAGGCGGGGCGTAGCCCATCGCGCCAAATCAACTCAGTCCCAGTCGGAACTGCAAACACTCCATTCACAGGAGTTAAAGGTGTCGGAACATAAGAAAAACAACTATAGCCGTATAAACCAGGAATACTAATATCTGGTTGTTGCAAAATCGGTAAGAGTAGTTTTAGTTGAGTTGCAAACCAAATTACTTGTGCTTGTACAGTCCAATACAAAGGCATCTTTCCGAAAGGTTCTCTGCCCAAAATCAGGCAATTATTTTCCTCCAGACTTACCCAAGCATCAGGCGAACTGAATATTCCTGACGCCGAAACACCAGCAATTTGATTTTTTAACAGTGAATAATTTCTATCCAGTCCTATATAAACAACATTCCAAACAGGAAGAAGATGATTTTCTTGTTGAGAGAACTGACTCAGGCCTAACCCCCCTTTCCCTGTTATGGAAGGTAAAAAAGCCTCTCCCCTCGTAGGGGAGAGGTTTGGAGAGAGGTTTTCCAAAACACCAGTTAACAGCGCTTCCAATTGATGTTGAGCGCCGTAACCCCAATACCCAAGAAAATGATGTGGGATGTTGCCCATATTGGACTAGTTCACTTGAAAGGTTTCATCGCTAATTTGACGGCCTTCCAAAAACATTTGCACCTGCCATTTGCCAACAGTTGCAGCTGAATTAATCGTGTGGCGACACTGAGTATTCCAAACAGAGGTATTAATTTCGCGGGTTTGATAGCTGTTTTGCTTGACAATTTGACCGCTTGGATCAATCCAATTACAAGAGAGAGCTAGTTTTTTACCCAACGGTGCATCCTTCAAGGTGACACGATAAAAAACTTCTGGATTAGTTTGGCGGGAAATTGTGTTTAAATTACCGCTATTATTTTGTGCCAAACTAACGCTGTCTTGTTGAGCAGAAACACGAGCAAGTGCAGAATTTTGTTGCTGCATAACAAATATTGTAGATGCACTCACCACTGCTAAGAATGCTACCACCCCAGAGGTAATCCATCGATTTTGGCTCTGTTGCACTGAGAGTGCTTGCCGACGATTCAACTGAACTACAGCTTCATCTAATAACTCAGGCGGTAAGTTCATCTCCTGTAAAATTTCTTTAACTTGCTGTTGGTCTAATTCTGCTTCTCGACGCGTTTGCAGACTTTCGACTTCAGTTACTATTTGTGCTAATTCCTCTTGAGTCAGTCGCGGCGTCATAGCATAACTCCTGTTTAAAAAAGTTGATGGCGCTTGTTGATAATGTGCAATACAAAGAGTGTTTGGGAGAAGATACCCTACTGAATTGCAAAAAATTACTATATATTCCGATGGATCGCATCATAAACTACAAGTTTAGTTAATTGCTTTTCGGATTTTTTCCCAAAATTTTTGTCAAATCGGCCAGCCAGTCACCAGATTTTGAGGTTTTAAGATTACCCGATTAAAGCTGCTTTGTCGTAGGGATTGCTGTTTTGATTATAATGAGGTCTTTTGGTGAATGCTAAAGTGCGTAGTTTACCGCCGTAGGCATCGCTCCTAACAGCGAAAACCACACCCAAGACACCTATTATCATTAAACCCAGTGCTGAATTAGCTTCCAAAAACTGATTAATTCTATCTGGAAACCCTTAATCCCAATATTAATTGTTTATTTTTTTAACATTATTGAAAAGTTTCGATAATTTTGTTTGTGAAATGTATCGAAAAATATGATATAAATTCTTAAAACTTTAAACTTCTTTATTTACACCAATAGCTAGTTCCTTTTTGCTATGTTTCAGCTGTTTCCAAAGCACCTTAATTTGCTCGTAAGCTTCTTCAGTAGATAATTTTCCACCTGTTTGTAGACAAGTGATGTAAGTAATTTTTTGGGCAAACTCTTGCAAGTTGGCATTAAACACCAAATTCTCTGGCTCGAACTTCCCATAATACCGACTACGAGGGTAAAGGAAGTTGTTCTTGTATTCTGAGTTGGGGTCTGTCATGATTTTCCTCTCCGTAATCTTTACTAGAGCTATAGACTTAACTTTTTTCCAAGTCTAAATACACACCAGAAATTCAAATTCCAGAATCACTGCTCAAAATCAAGCACATTGGATGTTAAGAATGTTGACTAAGGAGTTATAGCAGGCAATAGGCAACGGGCAAAAGGCAAGAGATTTGAAAGGTGTCGGCGTTTTACCATCCGTTTATATCCTAAGCTAACTGGCAACTGCTATATTATTCTCTCCTCCACTCCCTGCCCCTCATCTTCTCCATACCCAATGCCCAATGCCCCATACTATTTAGCAATGTCTTCAAAGTCTGTTATCGCATAAGCAAACTCTCTAAAAGCTGTCTTAATTAGAACCTCCTTAGTTCCTCTTTCGAGGGAAGAATTGCGTATGAGATCTGTTAATTCTATAAACAATAGAGAAAACATAAAACGATCTTGGCGATCGACTTGCTTCAAGCAAGAGAATATAAACTCATAAAGCTCTGTTTTTCTCGGCTTAGTTTGTTCATCCCATATCTGCAACCCAAGCCGAAAAGTCCTCAAACGGATTTCATTAGTATTGTAGGACGCGTCTTTGTAGCGCACTGATAGGCGTTGGGGTAAGTCCATGAGTTTTAGCTATGCATATTTAATGTAAGGTAATTATTCACTTATATTTCGCCTCATCCGGAAAAATTTCCATAGAGCATAGGGGATTGGTTATATCGTGTTCGGGTGAAGACTTATCATTAGGACTGACGCTCTGACGCGGAGAAATTTTAATAATAAGTGATTATCCAAACTTGATATTATTCCCTAAGTCCCCGTGTCCCCGCGTCGCCCCATCTCCCCACTCCCTCACCTCCACTCACCTTGTAGAGTGAAAGCTGCCCAATAATAAGGCGCAGCATATTTTTGAGTCCGCCAAATTTCCAGTTGGGCTGTTCGTAATGCTGCGGCAGGCTTTAATCCTTCTTGGAGCATCTTTTTATAAAAGACTTTCATCAGTTCTGATGTTGCCTGGTCATCTACACTCCACAGACTCACCACAACTCGTGGACTGCCTGCATACATAAACCCTCTAGTCAATCCTACCAATCCTTCTCCTCTAACTTCCCCTCCCAGTCCGGTTTTACAGGCACTAAGTACTACTAAGTCTGCTTGCAGGTTGAGGTTGAAGACATCGTGCAAGCGCAAAAAGCCATTTTGTGGCATTCCTTTGTCATCAAATAGCGACAACACTATGCCTGATAGTTCTGGGTGTTTGCTGTTGAGAATGCCATGAGTAGCAAAATGAATAATGCGATATTGACTCAAGTCGTTGCTGGTTGCAGTGTTACGGCTAGCTGTAAAGTCAAAAGCTTGCTTGGCTTTATTAGCTGGAACAAGGGCGAGAATTTGCTCGGCTTCGTGGCGTGTAAATTGTAAACGTCCAAAACTAACTTCTGAGTCTTTAGCAGCTCTATTTAAAGCGAGGGTGTTTAAATTGGCCCCTGTTACAGCTGGAGGAGAGGTTTGTACTTTACTTTGGAGGCGTTCATCATCAATACTAAAAATGGGATCGGCTAACACAATTAATGTCTTGGCTGCTGGTTTGCGTTGTTTGTGTTCATTCCTGAGAATAGCCACTGTAGAAGCTGATGGTAAAGTAATAACTTCGTGGTTAATTAGTAATGGTTCATAGCTACTAGTTCCCTGGGAATTAGGTTTAGTCAAAGCAGCAAATGGTACATATTGCAAAGCACCATCGCTAACAACTACTAAGCGTTTATTTTGAAGTTTTGAGGCTACTGGTGCAAGTATAATTTTAGATAGAGCATCTATAGATGGGCTATGTTTGAGATATGGGCTAGTGATTTCTTGACGGAATTTTTGAACGATCGCTTCAATCTCTGCACGTTTTGGTAATTCGTAACTCGTGATACTCTTATTAGTAACCGCCCACAGATAACTCCGTTCTTCTCCTAAAGAGTATTCTAAAAGTAACGTGTTCTCATCAAGTACTTGCTGTTGAATTTGGGCAAGTGAAAGAGGTTGAGGTTGAGTTAAAGCTGCATAATGTGGACTAGTGGCGCGGATTTTTATCTGGACTTGCTGATATTCTTCTAGAACTGCTTCATTTTCTTTTTCTAAAGCTTGCACCTGGGCTTTAGTGTAGTTTCCACCTAATAGCTGTATCCGACGTTTTTCTAAAACATCTAGTTGTTTTTGTAAGTCACGTTCTTGAGAAAGTAATTTTGGTTCTACGCCTTGCCGAATATCAGCTTTAGCTTCTGTCAGCAGTTCCAAAAGACTGCGGGCGCGCGCACGTTCGCTGGTTTGCAGTGCCAAAGCATCATATCCTTTGGATGGTTCTTGCTTGTGCATTTGCATCAACAAGTCAATATAAAATTGATAATAATTCTGCACAGTAGCAAAATAAGAAGCACGGAGTTCCTGAGAGTTAATTTTGGTACGCAGGTCTTCAACAATGTTGATGACTATTTTTATTTGACTCAAGGCTGCGGTAAGATTTCCTTGTTTGCGTTGAGCAGAGGCCATGTTATAAATAGTCAGAGCTTCTCCTCCTCTATTTCCGACTTTTTGGTATAGAGAGAGAGATTCTTGGTAATAATTCAGTGCTTTTGGCTGTTCTCCCAAATCTGAATAAATTAGACCAATATTGCCGAGGTTAGCTGCTAAGCCTAATTTATTTTCCGTAGATTTAAATAGAGGTAAAGATTGCTGGAAATAATCTAAAGCTTTTTGTTTATCTCCCATCTTCAAATAGACATTGCCAATGTTATTTAAGGTACGAGCATCGCCTAATTTATCCCCTAATTTTTGGCTAATAATCAGAGATTTTTGAAAATAATCTAGTGCTTTTTCTTGTTGTTGTAAATCTGAGTAAATTGTACCAAGATTATTAAGTACAGTAGATTCTGCTGACTTGTCTCCCATTTCTTGATTTAAAGCCAAGCATTGGTTAAGATAATCTAGGGCTTTTTGCTGTTGTCCTAAATGTAAGTAAATCAAGCCAATATTATTAATAGTACGAGCTTCCCCTAATTTGTCTCCTACTTCACGCCTGAGGATAAGGGCTTGTTGAAAATAATCTAGTGCTTTTTGGTCTTCTCCTGAATTTATGTAGACATTACCAATGTTATTGATAGTACGCGCTTCCCCGATTTTATCTCCCATCTCTCGCTTGAGTAACAAAGCTTGATGAAAAAAATCGAGCGCTTTTTGCAATTCTCCTATATCTGAGTAGACGCTACCAATGTTGTTGAGGGTAATAGTTTCTCCCTTTTTATCTTTTATCTCACGTCTTATTAATAAAGCTCGATCTAAATAAAAGAGTGCTTTTTGTTGTTGTCCTAAATCTGAGTAAATTTTGCCGAGGTGAGCGACGGTAAAAGCTTCTGATGGACGATCGCCTAGTTTCTGATACAGTGGTAGTGCTTCTTCAAATTTAGCGATCGCTTTTAACAAAGATTCTCCTGTTCCTTGCTCATATAGCTTCTTTCCCTCTTTATATGCTGCATCAGCAGCAGCGCTAATTGCATCATTGACCTGTGTTTTCTGTGCAATATTTACCGGATATTCTTTAGCAATTGCAATATTTGATTCTGTAAACAACAAAATGCTGGTAAAAAGAACAATACTACGACCTGCTACAAATGGGAAAAATTTCCATTGTATGGAGTCAGATATTTGAAATTTAGTCATATACATCTGCGTTTTTCTAGCTTCCTAGATTTAGGATTCCCAAAAGCAAGTAAAAAATGTTAGATGCTTATCCACGCTGAATTGGTAGCGATTTTTCAAGTAAGAGGCTATGCTAACGCGGGTATATCGTATATGTAGCAGACTGTCTGTGAGTTGTGGCGATCGTAGTAATTAGTGAGTTAAACTGCGTTTGATTAGAAAATATAGCATCACATTATACTCAGGTAGTACTTGAAATTTATGCCAGTAGCCATTCACGCCACAGAAAAAGCACTATACAAGGTTTTTAGTAACGACTTCGCATTTTCCATACCAGCTTATCAACGTCCTTATGCATGGACAAAAGACCAAGCAAGTGATTTATTAAATGATTTGTTGTCTTTTTTAGGGAATGATTCAGAAATTACAGCCGATACTAACCCTTATTTTTTAGGGAGTATAGTTTTGATTAAGAGTAAAGATGCTCCTAAAGCTGACGTAGTTGATGGACAGCAGCGTTTGACAACGCTCACAATTCTTCTAGCTGTTTTAAGAAGTTTACTTAGTGAAAATAATGCATCAAGAATTACAAAATATATTTATCAAGAAGGTGATGAGTTTGAAGGAACATCTGATTGTTATCGCCTAAAGTTACGAGAACGAGATGAAGATTTCTTTCGTAACTATATACAAAGCGAAAATGGATTAGATAATCTTCTAAAACTTGATGCCTCCCAGTTAACTGATAGCCAAAGAAACATTCAAGCAAACGCCAGTTATTTTCGTGAGGAATTATCTCAACGTTCTGAGCAGCAGCAAAGTCGTTTTATTCATTATTTAATGACGTGCTGTTTTTTAGTAGTTGTTTCTACACCGGATCTTGACTCAGCTTATCGTATATTTTCTACTCTAAATGCGCGTGGTCTAGACCTCTCACTCAGTGATTTTCTTAAATCAGAGATTATTGGAGCAATTGATCCATCTCAACAAGATAAATATACAAAAATTTGGGAAACTGAAGAAGAAAATTTGGGTCGAGATAAGTTTCAAGAACTATTTGCCCATATCCGCATGATTGATCGTAAGGCTAAACCGCGTAAGACAACTCTCAAGGAATTTACTGAAGACATATTGCCTAAAATTATACAGCGTCAGAAATTTATTGACGAAGTATTAAAACCTTATTCTAATGCTTTAAAAATTATTAATACAGCAAATTACCAAAGCGATAAACATGCAGAAACAATTAATTCTTTGTTGAAATGGTTGAACCAAATAGACAACTTTGATTGGATTCCGCCAGCAATTCTCTATTTTTCTAGAAATAGCCATAATCCTGAGAAATTAAAACAGTTTTTTATGGATCTTGAACGATTAGCAGCAGGTTTAATGATTTTGCGGGCTGATATTAATGACCGTATCGGACGATATGCAAAACTTCTTGCCGCTATTGAGGAAAATATCGATTTATATGCATTAGAGTCACCTTTACAGCTAACTTCTGATGAAATAAATCGAATTATTAAAACGCTTGATGGAGATTTATATCTAATCAAGCGAATTAGACAATATGTTCTTCTGCGCCTTGACTCTGCACTTTCTGGAGGGGAAGCGAGTTACGACTATTCAGTTATTACAGTTGAACACGTACTTCCTCAGAACCCAAGCGAAGGTAGTAAATGGCTTCAATGGTTTCCGAATGAAGAAGAACGCATCCAATATGTGCATCGCATAGGTAATTTGGCGCTGCTTTCTAGAAATAAAAATGCCGAGGCGCAAAATTACGATTTTGATAAAAAGAAAGAGAAGTATTTTCTTAGCAAAAAAGGGATCTGTCCTTTTGTTTTGACAACCCAAGTTTTACAACAATCTGAATGGACTCCGGAAGTTATTAAGCGGCGGCAAGAAAATTGTTTGCAAAGTTTAAGAAAACTATGGCGTTTGTAAGTGCGATCGCTCTCAACCATTGACAAAAGTTGTAGGGGCGTACAGCTGTACGCCCCTACCATCAGCTATTTTGTGAAATGGTATACCTGGGAATTAGAAAATTAGGCTGGTTGTATTTCTGGATTACCATCTGTAACCACAAATGAAGCCTTTTTGCTAATAGTGCCAAATGGAGTTTCCACCTCTGACACCGCAAGATAATCTGCTTTCCAGGTTGTGGGAGTCACATTACAGCGAACATACCCCCGTCTATTGTTGTAAAACTTAACCTGTGGGTTTTCTGGTATGTAACTGGGGATAGTGTCTGAGCCATTTCCACCGGAGGATATTGAACTACAGACGAATTCACTCCCCACCGTAGCAGATTGTGGGTTATTAAAGTCAGCCTTTAAATCTATTGCCCAGTGGTTATGGACATCGCCTGTTAAGACTACTGGATTAGATGGTTTACGCTGTTCTAAGAAACGTAAAAGGCGATCGCGGGAAGCTACATAACCATCCCACTTATCCATACTATAGGTTTCCCCTGGCCCCGCTGTTCTATCTATCTGAGCAACTATAACTTGCTGAGCTAAAACGTTCCACTTAGCCTGTGATTTATCTAAGCCATCATATAGCCAATCCTCCTGTGCTTTACCAGTAATGGTTCCATTCGGTTCTAGTCCACAAGGACGTGCTTTAGTACCATCACCACAAGGCTGGTCAGTGCGATATTGGCGAGTATCTAACACATGGAAGGTTGCTAACTTACCAAAGTTCAGTCGGCGATAAAGTTGCATATTGGGGCCAACAGGACGTTGTAACGGACGCAACGGCATGTGTTCGTAGTAAACCTGATAAGCAATAGCCCGACGTTGCAGGAAGATTTCCGGGTTTTGATCTGGTTCGCTATCAATTTCTGAGATGTCGTTGGCGTAGTTGTTTTCTACCTCATGGTCATCCCAGGTAACAATCCACGGAAATGCTGCGTGCGCTGCTTGCAGATTGGTATCGCTTTTATAGAGGGCGTGACGGTTGCGGTAATCTTCTAAGGTGAAAATTTCTGAACTATTGTGTTGTCTGGGAGTAGTGGTTGAGATTCCCCCTTCATAGATGTAATCGCCAACATGGACTACTAAATCGAGGTCGTCCTGTGCGAGATATTTGTAGGCGGTATAGAATCCCTGCTGATAGTTTTGGCAGGAGACAAGGGCAAAGTTCAACTTATTCAAGTAGCCATTCGCTAAAGGTGCAGTACGAGTGCGACCAATGGGGCTAGAGTCTTGACCGACAACAAAGCGATACCAGTACCAACTATCAGGTTGCAGCCCTTCTACCACAACTCGTACTGAGTGAGCTAGTTCTGGGGTTGCCAGCACCGTACCTCTGGAGACAATGCGCTTCATCTGTTCATCAGTAGATACTTCCCAGCGAATTGGTACATTTACTGGTGGCATTCCGCCGCCGTTCAAGGGTTCGGGAGCCAGACGAGTCCAAATCACAACGCTGGTGGCATCGGGGTCACCCGACGCTACACCCAAAGTAAAAGGATAATTGGAAAATCTGGTTGTGGCACTCGCTGTTTGATGAGAAAATTGGTTAGCGATCGCAAAACCACTTAATGCTCCTGCCCCAATAATTAAGTTGCGTCGTTTGATTCGACTTTGCAAGAGCCTTTCAATATTATGAAAATCTACCATTTTTTACTCCTGGTTGATTGGTAATTGGGCAATAGACAATGGGCAATGGGCAATGGGCAATAGGCAATAGGCAATAGCTAAAAAACCAGACAAAATAATTGGATGCAAGCCTCTAATTTGCATTAGGAATAAAATTCAAAATTTTAAATCAGGTGACTTGCCGCAATATTTGAATACGTCAGTTTTCCAATCCCATAGTTTTAATTATGTGGATATCCCTATTGCCTTCTTGCCTCTTGCCTTTTATTAATTGCTAATGAAAATCAAAGATTAAGCTTTAACTTTTTTGATGGAAATGAACTTTTTCTTTGTCGTCAAGCCAATGCCACAAGCTAAGAAAACGCCAGCTAAAGCTGTAGGTTCAGGTACTCTTGTATAAGAAACTGTACCTGAAATTAGTTCCACATCAGGTTCGGTTGGGGAGAAAATTGTAAAATCCTCACCAATAATTTCGTAGCGGAGAGAATTGGCAGGATTAGTTTTGTTGTCGAATGTATAGTCTAAAGCTAAAGATGGTTTTCCTGTGGAAAACACTGTTGAATATACAAGGGGAAAGTCTGGATAGTCGATATCATCTTGTTCGGTGTAAACTGTAGAATCGCCATCAAATTGAAAAGAAACCGAATTAGCGATCGCTACGGAATTTTCTTCACTTAAAGTTGAATCATCAAAGCTAAAAAAGCCATTTCCCTTAGTGGTGGGACTATCAACGCTGAAAGCATAATTAATAATTGCAGCAGATACAGATTTTGCATTTAGAGTTACAAAACTTATAGTCAAACTAGCGGCAGCAAGCACTAATTGTGGAACGAATTTCATCTTTTGCTTTCCTCACGATGAACTTCTGCAAGTAATATACATCAGTAATTACAGCAGAATCTAAAATTAAGAATTGGGAACTAAAACAGGCTTAATACCTGGTTACCTGACCTAGTATGTCTACTTCACCATTTTTTGAAACCCTTTGTATTAATTAGTTTGTTGTTAATTAATACATCTTTTACGTGATTTTCCAAGCAATAGCCTGTCACCCCTGATTACAGCGATGACAATGAAATTTCGATTATTCAATTGGAAAAATTAAGAGACAAGTTTTCCAATCCTTCAAACAACCATATATTAAAATCCTTAGTTTAAGCCAAGTTTAATTATGGGTAAAAATCGCAGCAAATTTATTTTGCTAATCAAACAATTCCTCAAATCCAAGATATTTTTTTAGAAAAATTTTCGGTTGACTTTTACTGATATAATTTATCTTTCGAGATGTGCTTAAAAGATTTACATAAAACTACATACTGTAGCGTCATAGCTTTAGATTCCCGCCTTGTTAAAGAAGTCCGGGATCTAGGTGCGTCAAGCTTCGTTCTATTGAGAATTTGTAGTTGAATGTGAAATCTCAGCCTGCTTTTGGGAATACTTAATTTAGTCAACTGATTGTTGGCAATTTAAGCTATCCAATCTAGAACCAAGGCATTTTGAGATAAATTATGAAATTGATTAAATCATCTCAATATTTTCTAGTATTTTCCTTATCTTTATGTTTTAATTTCGCTCATACTTTCACAACACAAGCACAAGCTCAGTTATACCAACCAAACAAAACTTGGCAAATTAGTCAAACATTTAAGCCACCGAAGCGAGGAGCACCTCCTGTAAGTGCTGGTGGTTCAACTCGTAGTAGTTCTTGTCTGGCAGGCAAAAAAGTCATAACTCCCTTAATTCCTCCAAATAAATTAGGACTGACACTTGGTCAACGTCCAACATTTTTCTGGCATATACCCGAATCTTCAGTCAAAACAGCTAAGTTTTTGCTTTTTGCTGATAATGACCAGAGACTAGTTTATGAAACATCTTTTACACTTCCAGATAAATCAGGAATTGTTAGCTTTACACTTCCTGACACTGCTCCAGCATTGGCAGTAGATAAAACTTATCACTGGTATCTGACAATTGTTTGCGATGCTGAAGACTCCAGTGACAATCCGATTGTAGATGGTTGGGTGGAACGAATTAAACCGGAATTAGCATTATCTGAGGCGTTAAAAAAAGCAAATTTGCGGAAATTGCCCACCATATATGCAGAAGCCGGAATTTGGCATGAAGCCTTGGCTACTTTAGTGCAACTACGCCGGACTGAGCCGAATAATTTAAAAGTGAGGATGGATTGGAGGCAATTTTTTAAATCAGTTGATTTAAGCGCGATCGCTTCAAGTCCATTAATTTAAATATGGGGTACTGAGGACTGGTGACTGGGTATTAAGAGTGTGAGAGGGTTGAGAAGCTTTTTTATTATATGTAATCTCTCACACTCTCCTGTTTCCCTCATCTTTCCCAGTCCCTAATCCCTACTTAATATTATGTGGAAAAACCTGAAACCGCGAATTTGGCAATGGCGGGGTGTTTTATTTGCAGTTCCCAATATTACAATTCTAGTGATTGGATTACGCTTAACTGGATTACTACAGTTATTAGAATTAGCTGCATTAGATCAATTTTTTCTCCTCCGCCCACGAGAGCCAGTTGATACTCGTATTGTGATAGTTGAAATTAATGAGGCGGATGTCCGCAAGCAAGGACAGTGGCCAATGACCGATGCGGCGCTTGCTGATGTATTAGAAGATATTAAAAAGCAGCAACCTAGAGCGATCGGTTTAGATATTTATCGGGATTTACCTGTAAATCCTGGTCACCAAGCTTTAGTTAAAGTGTTTGAATCAACCCCGGATTTGATTGGCGTGCAAAAAATTTCTGATAGTTTTGATAGTTCTTCAGTTGATGCCTCTCCAATTCTCAAACAACGCCATCAAATTGGAGCAAATGATTTACCTTTAGATGGGGATGGAAAAATTCGCCGAGGTTTGCTTTACCTCAATTTAAAGAACGATGAAGTTCTGGAAAGTTTTGCTTTAAAACTAGCTTTGTTGTACTTGAAACCTGAAGGTATTACTGCCAAGCCAGCAGCAACTAACTCTAATTATTTGCAGTTAAATCGGGGTGTTTTCCCTATTTTTGAAGCAAATGATGGAGGTTATGTGCGAGCGGATGCAGGAAGTTATCAAGTACTTTTAAATTATCGAGGAAGGATACAAGAATTTCTCAAAATTTCTCTGAGAGATTTACAAAATAAACGCATTCCCAAAGATTTAATGCGCGGTAAGGTGGTATTAATTGGGGCTACAGCTGAAAGTTTGAAAGATTTATTCTATACGCCTTACAGCAGCAATGTACTTACTGAGCCAGAACGTATGGCGGGTATTACAATTCATGCTAATTTAATTAGTCAAATTTTGAGTGCGGCTTTGGATGGTCGTCCAGAAATTAAGACTTTGCCGGAACCAATAGAATGGCTATTGATTTTTAGTTGGTCAACTATTGGGGCGATTTTGTGTTGGGTACAACGCCACAGCAATAACCAAAAGATTTTCCTAGCTATCGGTCTGGCAGGTAGCGGTTTACTCGGTGGTAGCTTTTTGGCATTTCTGAGTGGTTGGTGGATTCCCGTTGTTCCTTCACTATTGGCATTGGGAGGTTCTGCGATCGCACTTACTCAGTATATCGCCCAAGGTTCTGCCCAGATGCGAAAAACTCTCGGCCGTTATCTTACTGATGAAATAGTGGCCAATATTCTGGAAACTCCTTCGGGGTTAAAACTAGGAGGAGAACGCCGAAAAGTGACAGTTCTCGTATCTGATTTAAGAGGATTCTCGGCTATTTCTGAACAATTACCTCCTGAGGAAGTAGTTAGAATTCTCAATCTTTATCTAGGAGCAATGACAGAGGTAATTAATCACTATAAAGGTACGATTAATGAATTTATGGGCGATGGTATTTTTGTGATCTTTGGTGCGCCAATTAGTCGTAAAGATGATTCTCAAAGAGCGATCGCCTGTGCTATTGCTATGCAATTGGCAATGCAACAAGTCAACGAACAAAACCAACAAATGAATTTACCAATCCTCGAAATGGGAATTGGAATTAATACAGGTGAAGTTGTGGCGGGAAATATTGGTTCTCAAAAACGCGCCCAATACACAGTCATCGGCAGTCATGTCAATTTAGCTGCCCGAATTGAAACTTATACAGTGGGCGGGCAGATTTTGATTTCTGAAAATACCTCCAAAGATGCCAATATTGACCTCAAAATTGCTGGAGATTTAGAAATCAAACCTAAAGGCATAAAAGACCCGGTGAAAATTTTTGATATTCGTGGCATTGGCGGTCAGTATAACTTGTTCTTACCTGAAGATGATGAAGCAATGGTCAGCTTAAATCAGGAATTACCTGTGGAATACAGCATTTTACAGGGAAAACAAGCAGGTGGAACAGTATTTGCAGGAGCTTTAGTTGGCCTCTCAGAAAAAACAGCACAACTCCAATCTTTACATCCCTTAGAACCTTTGAGTAATCTGAAGCTGAAATTATTAATTGAACCAGAACTAGCTACAGAAGAAGAACATATTTACGCCAAGGTCATTAAACAATCTGATGTTGAGAAGCATCTTTTCCTGATTCGGTTTACAGCCATTCCTCCAAAAGCGATCGCACTTCTTAATATACTCCGTCAACCTGAGTGAGACTATGCCATCAATATTGAAATTGTAGCGAAGGGAAGTGTATCTAAATACAGTCAACTGAGAAAGTAGGTAGTTCACCTTTTTTGGAAACAGTAACAATTGTTGCTGATAGAACCTGGCGATCGCTGTAAAATTTTGCAATT
Organism: Nostoc paludosum FACHB-159; assembly: GCF_014698835.1. Lineage (GTDB taxonomy): Bacteria > Cyanobacteriota > Cyanobacteriia > Cyanobacteriales > Nostocaceae > Nostoc > Nostoc paludosum. The sequence goes on from NZ_JACJTU010000012.1 coordinate 131,019, forward strand.
CAGCTAGATTCAACTCTAAGAAATCCTTAATAATTCGTAACGAATGGTATAGAAGAACTAATTTTAGTTTTGGGTATAAAAAACATAATTCCTCGTAAAACTGAGATTAAATTACATCCAAACGACAAATGACGAACGTAGAAAAATTTCAGAAACTAGTAGACCTTGCAAATGAATATGGGATTATTTGCCAGCCAGCACCAGAAGAATGCTTGATCGCATCCTTACCTGGAGACGATGATTTTTTATTAGCTTTTACCTGGTCTGGTGTAATTGAAGGAGAGTCGCCAGAACATGAATTAATAGCAATTAGCGTACAGGATATAGTCAAAGAAGTTACCGTTGCAGCTTGGCAGATTCCTATTTATTTATTCGGAAACGTTTTAAGACAAGCACAAATGCTTGTAGCTGTCCACAAAGATTTTTGGCGTTGCTGAATCAAGAGATGATTCTTGTAGGGTGGGTATGCAGAGTGCCTGGAAATACAAGGGACAGGCTTTTCGACCCATCTTACAAAACCTGCAAAATCATCCTGCTTTTTCTGCAATGCCTAATAACTAATATCTCCGTCAACGGTGGCGGAGATTTTTATTCCACAAGCGATGTTTGACAACAAAACTATCTGTAAAATCTCATAAATTATAATTACTAAAGAATTAGGCATCAAGTTTATTAACATATACAAAGCTTGATATTTGCTTAATTTTAGAATATACCAAGTGTATAGGTGAACTTGTCATAGATATCGCCCCATATATAGCCCTACTTAATAATTCGTGAGAAACAAGATCCCCGATTTCTCAAAAAAATCAGGGATCTAAACACCGCAAATTGTCACAAATCAGATAGGATTGCTATAGCCCGAATAGGACTCGTTTTTTTCTTGTCATCAACAAATTTTTCAAAAAATATGAGACTATAGAAATATTCAGATAGTCAGAAAAACGTGAGTCAGCAAGATAAAATCTTAGAAAAAATCCTCTCTGGGACTTCTGATACAGACATCCCCTTTGCCCAATTGTGGCAACTCTTATACAAACTAGGCTTTGATGAACGTATTCGTGGCGATCATCGTATTTTTGTTAAAGATGGTGTAGAAGAAATACTAAATCTCCAACATAAAAAAGGAAAAGCCAAAATCTATCAAGTTAAACAAGTTCGTGCAGTAATTATTAAGTATCAGCTAGGAACTAAAAATGACATTTCGCTATGAAGTTATTCTCTATTGGAGTAGAGAAAATCAAGCTTTTATTGCCGAAGTACCAGAATTACCAGGTTGTGCTGCCGATGGCGAGACTTATCAAGAAGCTCTGTACAATGTAGAAATCGTCATGCAAGAGTGGATAGAAACAGCTAAGGATTTAGGCCGTTCCATTCCCGATCCTAGACCCCGTTCTATGTACATCTAATAATTTTTGGATTTTAGTTTTTGCGAAAAGTCATGATATCAAAATATTTGTCGAGACATTGCAATTGCTAGTCTCTACATCTGGGTGCTGTTTATTCAAGAATATTATAATTAAATAACAGGTTGATTAATATGCAGTCCCATAATAACTAAGTCTCGTTCAACGCCGTCAAGTTCTCCAACTTTAGGCAAATATCCCCACTGTTGAAACCCAAATGTTGCAAATAAGTTTAAACTGGGTTGATTGTGGGCAAAAATGAAGCAGACTAAATTTTTTAAACCCAACCTATAACTTTCTTGAATTGCTTGTGCTAAAAGTTGTTTTCCTAAGCCACGCCGATGGAAGGCAGGGGCTATGTAAATACTAATTTCAGCAGTTGTATTATAAGCAGGACGCCCATAAAAGGATTGGAAACTCAGCCAGCCAGCAATTACTCCTTCTACTTCGATTACCCAAAGTGGCCGGTGTGAAGGCGATCGCGCCCTAAACCAAGCAAGCCGACTTTCCACAGATACCTGCTCTAAATCAGCAGTCGCCATACGGCTGGGAATTGCAGCATTGTAAATTTCCACAATTGTGGCTAAGTCTGTTTCAATCGCATGGCGAATCATCATTGCTAAGGTCTTGGAGAAAATCTAAGCGAAAATATTCAAAAATCATACAGTGCTATACCAGGCAATAGGCAATAGACTTGACAATCTTTTTGTGCCCAGGTTTTAACGTTCGGTTTATGTCCTAACTTAACTGGCAACTGATATGACAGTAGTAATTATACGGTTTCTAAGGTAATTGTCACAGATGCTTCATTAAACAGGACTTTCCTAATTAATTCACTATTTATTTTAAAAGTGTTGAAGGGGACAGGAGGTTTTTTTCTCCAAGGGGATTCAAACCCCTCCTGAAAAAGAGCCACAAAACAAGAAAATTTGGAGTTCTTGTCTTAAACCGCAAGTTCGCTTTTGTCACGGCAGGAAACAGAAGGCTGTTTTCCTTGTGCCTTCTGCCTTCTTTGATAAGAATTACAATTTATCTGGTTATTGTTTTACGTATAACAGAGAAACATTATAATTCCTCACCCCGAAATTGTTAGTTTTTATTTCTCATGGCTAATTTAGCATTCATTCTAGAGAAACAGTTTTTTTCTGATGTCAGGAAAAAACAACTTATTTTATCTAAAAATATATATTTCTTGTGATAGAGAGATCGGCTTTTTTTAAAATCACTTAATAATTCTAGTATAGCACAGCTATGTATTGCATATATGCCTCAAACGATACAGTATTGAATCATTGAAAAGCAGAATTTACAAAACCTTTTGCTCAGTCAGTAACATACATATAGAGATATAAAATTTTGTATAAACAATCAAATTCTTGAAACTTTAATTTGATTGTTTATATACAGATATAGATAACTAGGGCTTGCATCTCCAGCTAAAGATAGAGGTTAGTAATATTAAGTTTGCTTAGCATAGGAGTAGGGATAAGATTTCTAGTCTTTAGTGAATAATCAAATAAGTATTTTAAAATAAAAATATTATTATGTCTGCCAATTGTTTTAAAAATAATCAGAAATCTAATCTAGATAGCCTAGAAAAAATGAATAGCAATCAATCTAAAAATACATTTGTAGAAGTTGATATTGCTATTTTAATAGATAAAATTAAAAATGGAATTTGGCTATTTGGAATTCCGTCTTGGCTTTTTGGGATAACTGACAGAAGCTTCGCTGCATTTACCGATGGTTATGTATCGACTGTAGAAATTTTTCAACTATTTACAGCTTCTTTCTTTTTTTTCAGTTGGTTATATCTCAAACCAGAAGAAAGCTTTACTAGTAATGATTTCCCCCCTAATGAATATCAAGAATATCTCTGTCGTATCCAAGCGGAAAAGTTAAAAATTAAAAGGCTACATATGATTAGCCAGGAATATATTTTACCTTTTCCTTACGTTTGCCAGATTTATCATTTGTTGAGCTTAAAACATTTAGAAACAGTTCATAAATTTAGCTTAAACAACCTGAAGATTTTAAATATCAGTCATTTTGAACCCACAAATATCGGTGGAATCATCAAGTTCCAAACAATATTAGATTCTCCAGCTAATCCTTTAAGAATTTGGCGGCAGCCAATTGTAGAGGTAGATTTAATATTGCATACTCCATACACTGTTGAACTGAGTATTCCAGTCTACAATAACAAAAGAATAATTGTTATTTTTCATGCCTTTCCATTAAGTGACTCGGAACATCAGTTGTTCATAGATATTTATAGCGATCTAGAGTGGCCAAAGCCATTATTGCAAATAATCTTACATTTTGCTTCTTGTTTGACACTCTTTGAAGACTTGCCTTATTTACAAGCTCTAGCTGAGAGAAACATAGAGCGTTTACTCCATTCACATCGAATTTCAAATCACGAAACTGGGTTGCTATTTAAAAGATATGTTGAGCTATATGGTTCGAGTGGAGAAGGAACGAAATTAATTGAAGGGAGGGAAAATAGTTAGGAGTGAGGAGTGAGGAGTGATATCAGGTTCGTCTAATTAGTTACGATAAAAACTTTGCAGACTCTTTGCGCCTTTGCGTCTTTGCGTGAGATTTAATCATAACTATTTTACTGAACATGATATGAGGAGTTAAAAGTTAGTAACTCCTAACTCCTAACTCCTAACTCCCAACTCCCAACTCCTAACTTTATTTTTCTAAGCGCGTGCTAATAATGGCGCAGCAGCTAGTAAGGTTTTGGTATAGGGGTGCTGAGGATTAGCAAAAATCTTTTTCGTTTCACCGAGTTCAACAATTTTACCGCCGTTCATTACGGCGATGCGATCGCACAAAAATCTGGCTAACCAAAGATCGTGAGTGATGAACAAATAAGTTAACTCAAATTCTTCTTTTAATTGCAACATCAAATCTAGCACTTGTGACTGCACGCTAGCGTCTAACATACTCACTGGTTCATCGCAAATCAAAAGTTTCGGGTGAGTAATCAAAGCACGAGCGATCGCTACTCTTTGTTGTTGTCCTCCAGACAAATCTGATGGATAACGTTCATAATACACGTGGGGCGGTGTTAAGCCAACTTTTTCTAACATCCACAAAACTTGTTCTTTTGCCTTTACAGAATCAGCAAGATGATGAATAAATAAAGGATCGGCTATACTTTGTCCCACTGTCATCGCTGGATTGAGACAAGCATGGGGATCTTGAAACACCATTTGTATTTGTCGCCGTGAAGAACGAATTTCTTGAGGCGACAGTTTAGTTAAATCCTGTCCTAAAAACTCAACTTTACCAGCCGTGGGACGGATTAGTTGCAAAATTGTCCGCGATAAGGTGCTTTTACCGCAACCAGATTCCCCAACTAAGCCAAGAATTTCTCCGGGATAAAGATCCAGGTTAATACCATCTACCGCTTTAATTGTCTCTGAGTGTCTGTTAAACAGTCTTTCAATAAAATTAGGTTCTATAGTGTAATATTGTTTGAGGTCAGTGACACTCAAAATCGGCGATTTCTCCTTAATACTCGCTAACTGCTTTTCTTCCCCAGTCCCCAGTCCCCAGTCTCCAGCCTCTATTTCATCCACTGATTGAATATGTAAAGCTGCTTTGAGGAGCGATTGCGTGTATTCGTGTTGCGGTTGTCTAAATACAGCTTCCGTCGAACCCATTTCGACCATTTTACCGTGGTACATGACGCCAATGCGATCGCAATACTCAGCTACCATTGCTAAATCGTGAGAAATCAGCAGCAATCCCATGTTTTCTTCACTGCACAGCCGAGTTAATTCCTGTAATATCTGCGCGGAAACGGTAACATCTAAGCTTGTGGTGGGTTCATCTGCAACAATAAACTTGGGATTGAGAAGTAAAGCTAAGGCTATGGCTACCCGTTGTCGCATTCCGCCGCTAAATTCATGAGGATACTGATTCCAACGGCTTGCGGGGATATTTACCTTTGCCAATGTTGCAAGTGCTTTTTCTTTGGCTTGCGCTGCTGATAATTCTGGTGAGTGCGCTTGCAAAGTTTCCAGACAATGCTTACCAATAGTCATCAGCGGATCGAGGCGTGTCATCGGATCTTGAAAAATTAAAGCGATCGCTTCACCGCGAAATTTCCGTAACTGGTTAGGCGTTAAATCAAATACTGACTGTCCCTGAAATGTCACCCGCCCCTCAACGCGGCTAGAAGCTGGAAGTAATCGCATAACTGCGCGTCCGATAGTTGACTTACCGCAACCCGACTCTCCTACCAATCCCATTTTTTCACCACGTTGCAGGGTGAAAGATACATCATCAACCGCCCAGCTTGGTGCTTCTTCACTTCGTTGAGGATAAGCAACTCGTAGATTTTCGATACAGAATAAGGCTTGACTCATACTTAGTTATTACCCTGGGCTAGCAGCTGGGATAATCTTAAATTTTAGATAGTTTAACAGATTATTTTTAGACCTTACCTGATGTGAATATCTTTAAGGGACTTTACACACCAATCTTGCTCAGGCAGACAGAAAGCCTTTGGTGATTTACCGGAGTCTTTATTATTAGCACACCCAAAACCCTTGCATAACTTTTCGTATACCGAATTTAAATTTTACTTTTAGATATGATTTTCGATTACTATTCCCACAGATACGTTTGAGATAATAATTATTAACCTCAAGAAAACTTTCGACATAAAAATGAGTTTTAAGTCTGAAAAAAATCACATATTATTCCCTTTATAAAAACCCTTTGGCATATAATAAATTTAAATTTGAAGATAATAAAATTAAAATAATGGCTAAAATCGTAATTTCCACCTTGTTTGATAGTGAAATCAAAACGTTTTTTCACAAGCTGACATCAGGGGAATTAGAAGTTATACTCGGAGGGATTTCTCCTTATACTTTTCATGTAGTTAATATCACTGATAGCGTCGCAATTAATCCTTTAGGAGGAGATAATACATATGAAGCTATTAACCATTCAGTGAGCTATCATGATAATGACATTAATAGCATAGATTATTCAGGGTCTATTTATAATAATTTTTTTTAGTATTGATAAGTGGCTGTAACGCAAAACTTTATTCAGATAATTCTTGATAGAGCCTAGTATGCTAAATATAAAAACTTTCTCATATAAAGCAATAGGAAATAAGCAATTAATTTTTCCCTATTCCCTACTTCCTATTTTCCAAGAATCTGTAAATTCATCAATCAAATAGAAGTTCTATAAAACTACTATTTGATTGCCTGAAAATATACGTAGTAGCGTGTGAAGCCTTAAATTGTGCATTAGAAAACTCTTGTGGGGCGGGCGTCTCGCCCGTCCAGTGCGGGGAAGATGCCCACATTACAAGAAAACTTATTGCAACATTATTAGTCTTGCCACGCCACTACAGTACTAATTGTGTCCAAAAATCAAACATGATTCCTATATACTAATGATGATGATCGGTTGTGCCTTGGTCAGTTTCTACTAGACGTGACATCAACACATCTGGTTTTCTACTGATCACAGACTTAACTTTATCAACTGCAATTACTTCACTGATTTTTACAACCATTTCCCAGAGAGTATCTTCCTCTGCCTCTTTGTTGTAAGTTCTATGTTTAAACCACAACAAATCATCCCAAACTCCGATAATTGTAGCAAAATACCACTTTTCTCGTATTAGTATCCAGATTTCTTGTTCTAAGTACGTCTGTAGGAGAGATTTCACGATGCTTGAGATTATAAAAAATATTGTGCTACATATTAAGTAAGTATTAATGTCTTTAACAACAGTAAAAACACTGTGATTTTTTTGTATAATCAATATTAAGAAAAATTAAACCTCATAAAGCAAAAGCTCATTTAAACTACTATTTAGCAGATAGTTCAGATGATAATTTTTTTACCTTTGTAAATCTTGTCAGTATAATACGGAATTTTTATTTTTAGTATCAGATACTACAGACAATGAGCCTATCAAAAGGCGTCGGTAAAACCTACTCCCTCTAGGGATGGAATGAAAGACGCCTTGACACTGTTGACTGTTGGCTGTTGACGGTTAACAGTCAACAGTCACCTGACTTGCAAATTCTATTAATTATCACTAACAGTCACAGCTACCTTGGCATGTTTGTTAACATAATCCACAAACAGTTGCTTCAAGCGGGGACTAACACCAGCGTGTTCAAAGAACCCAAAGCCTACATTCCGAGCTTTTGATAAGATTTGCTCTGGCGTTAATCCTTCTTTAATTGCGATACTCAATAGTGCAATTCCAGTCGATCGCATCCCTGCTGCACAATGCACAACTGCTGGTTTGGGAATTTGTTCAACTGTTGTCAGTATTTTGGTAATTAATTCTTCATTTAGTGCTTCTAGCTTAAGTGGCACATTCGCATAGTGCAACCCTAATGCTTCCGCCACCCGTTGCTCATCGTGGGAGAATCCCAACTCATCAGGCGATCGCAGATTTAAAATCGACTTAAAACCTTCTTGTCTAGCTTGCTCGAGCTGTTTCGGTATAACTTGTCCTGTGGTTGTCAAGTTTTCGTTAATTTGTATCGCGTTGATCACATTCACTCCTTTTAACTTTCCAATTTCTTGCAGCTTATTAAATGCTCTAAAAAGCAAGCTTTGAGAAGATATTTAGACAAACACAACAAAATACCCCAAATTTCAGAACTGATCGCTTGATTATTTCTCAATTCGCTTTTTGAGTTGATTATTTTATTGCTGTACCTATAATATACGGTTTGTCGGTAGGTTTAGTGTAGATTAAAATATATTATATATTTTAACGATAAATTTACTGTAGTTTATATTTTGAGCGGACTTGATATTCTCAAAGGCATGTCACCTAAATGCCAGTTTTAAAACGATGAGTGCCAATAAAATATCTCTTCGGCCTGCTGATGAAAAAGATGGGTGGGCGCTGAGTGCAATTCATATTGCTGCTATCAAAGCTCTACCAGCAACTTTTTATACAGAAAAAGAACTTTTAGCTTGGCGTAATCACCGCAACCAGCCTGATGCTGCAAATATTTTAAAAAATATGAAATTGGAATCTTTGTGGGTTGCGGTGGAGGGAGATATAGTTATGGGGTTTACCAGTTTCGTTGTTGACGAACTGATTGGGTTATACGTCCATCCTAAATATCAAGGTCAAGGAATTGGGCGTGCTTTAGTTGAACATTTTTGCCATCGAGCAAGCGATCGAGGTATAGATAAGGTAATTACAACTGCGAGCCTTTATGCAGAAGGATTTTATTTAAAACTGGGATTTACTGCCATTCAAAGAACGCCTCATTATTTAAGAAATGGGCTATTTGTTCCAGTTACCAAGATGAGTAAAATATTAAATATTCCTGAGGGAATAGTATAGAAATCAGGTATTTCGGCTTCAAAAAATGCACAATCATACCAGCTAATCTATGAAAATTGCATACATCATTTTAGCCCATAAGTATCCCGAACAATTAAAGCGTCTTATTCATCGACTTAATACACAAGATGTTTCATTTTTTATACATATAGATAAGAAAGTAGATGCGAAAATCTATCATCAGATGCTTACTCAACTGAATGAATTTCCAAATGTTTCTTTTATCAAGAGATTTAATTCAGCATGGGGAAGCTTTGATGCTGTAAGAGCTAGCCTTGAAGGTATGAAGTCAATAGTCAAAACAGGCACTGAGTTTGATTATGTTATACACTTATCCGGTCAAGACTATCCAATTAAATCAAATACCCATATTAAAAACTTTCTCGAACAGAATAAAGGTAAAGAATTTTTAGAGTATTTTCCACTACCTTGTACTAAATGGAAAGGAGGCGGCTTAAGAAGAATAGAATATTGGCATATCCGTTGGAAAGATGAGTATATTTCTATTCCGGAGAAGCGTGAGTTTAAATCTCCTATCAACTCTTTGTTATATTCGTTTTTGATTTCATTTTTACCTAAAAAACGTAAATTTCCTGAAGGCTTTGCTCTTTATGGAGGTTCTGCACTTTGGTGCTTAACGGGAGAATGCGTAAAGTATATAGATGATTTTGTCAAACAAAACCCTAAGTTTGTGAATCGTTTTAATTACACTGCTCTAACAGATGAGCTTTTTTACCAAATAGTTATTTTAAATTCCCCTTTTAAAGACAAAATAATTAACGACCACTTAAGATATATAGATTGGGGAAATATTAACGCACTCCACCCCAGGATATTAGAAAAAAATGATTTTGAAAAAATTAGCCAATCAGAAAAATTATTCGCCAGAAAATTCGATCTAACTATAGACCCCGATATATTAGATATGATTGATGAAATGGTGCAAGTGGATGTCTAACCGAAAAATTCGCAATTGATTGAGTGACGCTTGGATGAGCGTCACTACTGACTATAAGACTCCTATTTAATTTTTCAAAAAACTTAGTTGATATTTCTGTTTGGGTGAATGCCTGTATATCATGGCATATCCAAACAAGAAACTGATAGAATTGTGCTAGTACTTTAATAGTGCAAATTCGCAACTACCGATGCACTTGAACTCTAGGAAAGATATCACAGTCTATCGGTTCACCAGATTTTTTGGTTTTCAATGAATTAAATTCTGGTACATCAATTTCTTCGAGGGGTTTGAAAGGCCACGCTTTCGGACGCTGATAATAAGTAACATCATCGCCAGTCCAATTCGTCACTATTGCACGTCGTTGTGTAGAAGATATGTTAGTGACTGAATGATGAATTGTCAGAAAATGATGAATTAAGCAATCTCCAGCCTCCATATCCCAGGAGAGAATTTCGTGAGGTTCTGGTTCTACAAACCAGGATGGGTTGGATCTTTCGCGTAACTCTTTGCCCCATTGATGAGAACCTTTGATATACTCTAATCGACCGTTTTCTTGTTTGACAGTATCTAGAGCCAGCCAAATTTTACAACACTGCCAACCTTGTACAGGCCAGTAAGGTAAGTCGTTATGCCACCCAATACGGCCATTTGATTCGGGTTTTTTAACAAAAAAACCGTCAGCCAAAAAGTTCAATTTTTTCGATTTTAAAACTTGAGCTGCAAGTGTTGGTAATGGAGATTCAAAAGCTAAAGCACGGAAATCAGCATCAATGAGCCAGATGCTACTGGCATGTTCCGCACTACCTTGTGGTCTTGGTGCATTCTTGTTCTCCAAAGGGCCAGGGATTGATATATTTTTGTCAACCGCTGTTCGCATCCGTTCTACCCAGATATCATCCACAGCATTTTTGACGCAGATAACGCCATCTCGTTCAAAAGCTTCAACTTGTTGAGGGCTAATTTTTTGTGTGTCTACCTTCAGCATTTTATCTTTTTTCAGATTTTGAAATTAAACTATTTTGGCTCAGAACTGCTAAATGCATATCACCCGATTTCAGTCATAATCTCAAGAATTAACTTTACTGAAATTAAGTTTTTTACTATCTAACAAAGAAAGCTTTTTCAGTATAAAGTAGATATTCATTTAGTTATTCTTTCTGGAGATGGACTATTTTTTAACAACCGTAGTTAAATAATTTCACACTTACTACCGAGATCCTTTTTAATAATTAGTGGTATTAGTGACGCTAGCCGTAAAATCCCAGACACAATGAAGACTTCGACTATGCCAAAAGAGCCAGCAAATTGAGCGATAAAGCCGCCTATAGTTGCTCCTAAAGCACCACTGACCCCAGCAATAGCAGCTGCGATCGCAAAATAGATAGACTGATTTTTTAGCGGTGCAATTTCTATCTGGAGATTGTTGTTACACAAATCAACTCCTCCCCAATTGGCGCCAATAAAAATGTGTAATAAAGGCAACCACAACCACAAATCTAAAGGGCTAGAACCAATCCGCAGCCACAGCCAAGGTATAACTGCAATCAGAATTCCTGTAGAAATTAGAATCCGACGATTGCCAATTTTATCTGATAATTTTCCCCAAACAATTAACATCAGCATGTGTGCACCAGCTCGCAAGCTGTTGTAGAAAGTTACCCAGCTGACATCTAGATTTAGCGTATCTAGCAAATAGAGGTTAAAAAATGGGGCACTGAGGTTAACAGCAAACGTCCAAAAGCCGAAATAAAGCAGAAATACCAAATAATTGGAGTTTTTCTTAATGCTGCTAATTAAATCGTTTTCTGTTGTCAGGATTTGCGGCAAAGAAATTGCGCCAGATGTGTCGCCAAGTTCGTTTGGTGAGGAGTCTGCCTGAATCTCGCTAGTTTGAGATGAACTAGCATAATAAGTATTTTGTAATTGGGGATTCATATCTACCTGGAAATACTGACACCCCAAACTCACAATTCCAAAGAAAATGCCTACTAACAAAATCACTCCATAACCTTGGATGCTTCCCCCATACCAATGCGATATGGCTAAACCTGCTAAGGGTAAGCTAAGTAATTCTGTGAGGTTGGCAAGACTATTGCGTAGTCCGAAATATCTGCCTCGTAACTGTCGTGGGACTAACATTGCTATCCAACTCAAGCATGATGCAATTGCTAATCCTCCTAAAAGATGAGTGCATAGGAGAATCGAGAGCGACAATATCACCAATTGATTGGAATCCAGCCATCCCCAGCTAAAACTAGCAATGCCAATTACTAAAATTACCCACAATAATCGAGCAATTCCGTGTGTTTGCAGCGAATACTGAAAGCGGCTGGTGCTGCGTTCAGACAAGTAAGCACCTATCGGCTGAAATAGATGTAGCAACATGGGGATAGAGGATACCAGACCAAAGACAACTGGACTGGCATCCAACTCCACCAAAAAATTACCCAGCAAAATTGAGCCAGTGGCAATGGAGAAAAGTGCTGCAAAAATGCCATCGGCGGTGGAAGCCCTCAAACTTGTGCGAATTGCATCTTTAGAAATACGACTTGGTGTTGAGGTAGGAGCGAGTGGTGCTGATGGCGCAGCAATCTCAGCGATTTCTACAGTAATAGGTGTGCCTATTTCAGCCGGAACAAAATCCATAAATGTAGTACTTCAAAAAATATAGGGAAACATCCCAATTAGAGAGTATCTATAAAATCCATAAAAAGGGAAGGGAAACGCGATCGCTTAAAAACAGAAATTTCTTATCAATCAGACTAAGGTTATACGTATAAATACTCATTATAAAAATTCTTTCTTTTCAAACAAGAAATCACTTGCTTTAAACCTTTATAAGAACGTGGGATAGTTGAAGCGGACAAGGACAAAGAATCAAACCAGTAAACAGCCATGTAAGGATATCTTAGTACAAAAAAGTTTGAAATTTGATTGTTCGTAGGTCGATCTGGGTAATTTTACTTTTTCTTTGAGCTAGAAATGAAACCTAAATCTCTGGGCGATTAAGATAGTCGGCGTCAAAAAAATAAACTATGTTAAGATAAGTAAATACTTAGAATATGTTGACCAAGGTAACTAAAAGCTTTTGAGTAGCGATCGCGATAAAATTCTATTCAAACCAAGAAATATTCATGGTATTTGTGCTTCAGAGAAAGAGTAAATAACAAAAACAATGTGTAAAATTTTACTATATATATGTCTGCTTAACTTTTATTTACATAGTTATTAATTTTCCCGCTGACTTCTCCTGGCATGGATGATGCCGTATCGTCTCGCTAATCAAAGATTAGCTTTTTAAATCAACGCTCAAATCGCCAAATACTCAAAATCTAGTTTTTTTTGTTTGAAATCTACCTTTGGTGTAGGTGCAATTTTTGAAAAATAGTGATACGTTAACTAATGTAAACAAGTGTCTAAGCTTTCTAAGCAAGTAAAACCACTCTCTTAGCTTGCTTTTAAACCGTTATTCAGCTACTAAAAGTCCGTAAACCTTGAGGCTAGACATAGAAGTGACAGTCTGATAATCTGATAAAATCAATGAAGTTTTGTTGCGTAAATTTGCGATCCCCTTAAGGTTCAGCGAAGACTTAAGGCCTTTGGCTGTGCTGGTGAAATGACACTAGATGCACTTCATCTCTGGTGCTGTAGTTTGTCATTTCTAAATCTGCAATCCAACGAGATTTCATTCAGATTTACGGTTTTTTCTCACGAATCGCAGGCAACTTACTTGCTTGCGACATAATGTCCCAAGTTAAGTCACTCTCAAAGAGAAGTGCTTAAAATTACGATTGCATCAGTACCAAAGTAACAATTTCTTTCACTTAGAGGCAAAATTTGTGAGCATCGTTCAAACAAAACTCCAAGCTACCGAAAACAAATTTCACGTAGAAGCTTATGAAAAGATTGAGTATGAATTAGTTTATGTAGATGGCGTTTTTGATATTGCTAATCCAGAACTTGCAGAGATATATAGAAGTTTTGGCAGATGCTTGGCTGTTATCGATACTAATGTCTACAATTTTTACGCTACTCAAATTGAGAAATATTTCCGCTATTACAATCTCGATTTGAGGATTTTTACTCTGACTATTACCGAACCAAACAAATCTATTCAAACCTTTGAGAAGATTATAGATGTGTTCGCAGACTTCAAATTAGTGCGAAAAGAGCCAGTATTAGTCATCGGTGGTGGTTTAATTACAGACGTTGTAGGTTTTGCTTGCTCTACCTATCGCCGTAGTAGTAACTACATTCGGATTCCTACTTCTTTGATTGGTTTGATTGATGCTAGCGTCGCTATCAAGGTAGCAGTTAATCATCGGAAGTTGAAAAATCGTTTGGGTGCTTATCATGCTTCCCAAAAAGTTTTATTAGACTTTTCTCTGTTGGGGACATTACCAAAAAATCAAGTGCGTAATGGAATGGCAGAATTAGTCAAAATTGCTGTAGTTGCTCATGGGGGTGTGTTTGAGTGGTTAGAAAAGTATGGTAAAGAATTGCTTGATACCCACTTTGGCAATATCGATGGAACTCCAGAGATTAAACAAATAGCTCATAGTCTGACTTACGAAGCCATCAAAAAAATGTTGGAGTTAGAAGTACCTAACCTCCACGAACTAGATTTAGATAGAGCAATTGCTTATGGACATACTTGGAGTCCGACTTTAGAACTTGCGCCACACATTCCGATGTTTCACGGACATGCGGTGAGTATCGATATGGCTTTATCTGCAACCATCGCAGCTAATAGAGGGTATATCACAATTGAAGAACGCGATCGCATTTTAGGATTAATCAGCGATTTGGGACTAGCTCTCGACCATCCTTTAATGGATGAAGAACTATTGTGGGACGCTACCGAGTCTATCACTCTGACACGAGATGGTTTGTTGAGAGCCGCGATGCCGAGGCCAATTGGTACTTGCTTCTATATGAATGATTTAACACGGGAAGAATTGGCACAAGGTTTAGCAGACCACAAGCAGCTTTGCGTTAACTATCCTCGTGGTGGCGAAGGTGTGGATATGTACCCCGTTTATCAGACAGAACTAGTTGGGAGTGCCATATAATGTCCACCACAATTGCCAAGCCCACAGCTAGACCAGTCACACCGGTAGGCATCTTAGCAAAGAAGCTAGAAGCTATTGTCCAAAAAATTAACCAACGCACAGATTTACCTGCGGATTTAGTCGATAACATCACTCAAGCATGGCAGTTGGCAGCTGGTTTAGATCCTTATTTGGAAGAATATACAACCCCTGAATCACCCGCTTTAACTGTACTTGCCGAAAAAACATCAACAGAAGCATGGCAAGAACACTTTAGTGAAGGCACAACAGTACGACCTCTAGAACAAGAGATGCTATCCGGCCATGTAGAAGGACAAACCCTAAAAATGTTTGTTCATATGACCAAGGCCAAAAAAGTACTCGAAATAGGGATGTTTACAGGTTATTCTGCATTGGCAATGGCTGAGGCATTACCTCCAGATGGAGTGCTGGTTGCTTGTGAAGTAGATCCCTTTGCTGCGGAAGTTGGACAAGCAGTTTTTGACAAATCTCCTGACGGTCAAAAAATCCGGGTGGAATTAGGGCCAGCTTTGGAAACCTTAGATAAGTTAATAGAAGCTGGAGAATCCTTTGACATGGTGTTTATCGACGCAGATAAAAAGGAGTACATAACCTACTTTCAAACATTGCTAGATACTAATTTGCTAGCACCGTCAGGATTTATTTGTGTAGATAACACCCTACTGCAAGGAGAGGTTTATTTACCCGCAC
Source organism: Nostoc paludosum FACHB-159 (assembly GCF_014698835.1). Classification (GTDB taxonomy): domain Bacteria; phylum Cyanobacteriota; class Cyanobacteriia; order Cyanobacteriales; family Nostocaceae; genus Nostoc; species Nostoc paludosum. The sequence continues at coordinate 146,535 of NZ_JACJTU010000012.1, forward strand.
AACAACGCACTTCTAATGGTGAAGCGATCGCTCAATTTAATCGTGCCGTAGCACTCGAAAAGCGCGTAGAACAGGTAATACTCCCCCTACGAGATGGCTTGACGATTATCCGCAGAATTGCGTGATTGCGTATGGCACAATCTATTTCCGTTTCTTCTTCACCTGCTATACCGTCTTTACCTTCAGAGACAAAAATAGCCGTAATTATCCAAAATATTTTGACTTTGGCGTTGCTATTATTAGCACTGCCAATCAATGCCGCGATCGTTTTAGTGACTTTGTTGTGGCATACTATCTCGCGTCCTTTCCAGCAGCCAGCCACCAAAGCCGCAAACCCCAAAAATATCCTGATTAGTGGCGGCAAAATGACCAAAGCTTTACAGATAGCGCGGTCATGCGCTGCTGCTGGACACAGAGTGGTGCTGATAGAAACCCACAAATATTGGCTATCTGGGCATCGATTTTCCCAAGCTGTTGACAAGTTTTATACTGTTCCTGCGCCGCAAGAAAATCCAGAACGCTATACTCAGGCTTTGATAGACATCATCAAACAAGAAAATATCGATGTCTACATTCCTGTGACCAGTCCCTTGGGTAGTTACTACGACTCCCTGGCCAAGCCATCACTGTCGAAGTATTGCGAAGTATTTCACTTTGATGCAGATATTACCGAGAGATTGGATGATAAATTTGCCTTTGCCGAAACAGCGCGATCGCTTGGTTTATCAGTGCCTAAATCTTTCAAAATTACCTCTGCCGAACAAGTTCTAAATTTCGACTTCTCCCAGGAATCTCGCAAATATATCCTCAAGAGTATTCCTTACGATTCAGTACGGCGTTTAGACTTAACTAAGCTTCCCTGTGCCACTCCAGAAGAAACAGCTGCATTCGTCAGAAGCTTGCCAATCAGCCCGGAAAAGCCTTGGATTATGCAAGAATTTATTCCCGGCAATGAATTTTGTACCCATAGCACCGTCCGGGATGGCGAATTGCGATTGCACTGTTGCTGTGAATCTTCAGCTTTTCAAGTTAACTATGAAAACGTTGAAAATTCCCAAATCAGGGAATGGGTGAGGCATTTTGTCAAGGAACTGAAACTTACAGGACAGGTTTCCTTTGACTTTATTCAGGCTGAGGATGGCAGAGTATATGCTATTGAGTGTAACCCCCGCACGCACTCTGCAATTACTACTTTCTACGACCATCCCCAAGTTGCCCAAGCCTACCTAGATAAAGAACCGATGGCTCAAACGTTACAGCCATTGCCAACCAGTAAACCAACTTATTGGACTTATCACGAAGTCTGGCGTTTGACTGGTATCCGTTCTTTTACGCAATTGAAAAAATGGATTGCAAATATTTGGCGGGGAACTGATGCAATTTATAAACCAGATGACCCGTTACCATTTTTAATGGTGCATCATTGGCAAATTCCTTTACTCTTGCTCAAGAATCTACGTCAGCTCAAAGGTTGGACGCGCATAGATTTCAACATCGGCAAATTGGTGGAATTGGGGGGAGATTAATACCGAGGCTGCTACGGATTACCAAGAAATAAATTACTACTTGTGCGGTGGGCGTCTCGCCCGCCCGCAAACAAGGGCGGACATCTTGTCCGTCCCACAATAAAAGTTAGAGAACATGAATCATGTCAGTACTTCGTATCCTTCATTTAGTTGGCTCTGCACAGAATGATTTTTACTGCGATTTGTCACGCCTGTACGCCCAAGACTGTTTGGCAGCAACGGCAGAGCTGCACTATGACTCTACGATCGCATATATTACCCCCGATGGCGAGTGGCGATTTCCTACCTCCCTCAGCCGAGAAGATATTGCTCAGGCTAAACCGATGCCTGTGTTTGAAGCCATAGAGTTCATTGCAGCACAAAACATTGACATCGTGTTACCACAAATGTTTTGTATCCCTGGAATGACTTACTACCGCGCCTTATTCGACCTCCTGAAAATTCCTTACATAGGCAATACTCCGGATCTCATGGCAATAACGGCTCACAAAGCCAGAACCAAAGCAATTGTGGAAGCAGCAGGGGTAAAAGTGCCTTTTGGAGAACTGCTGCGCCAAGGAGATGTTCCGACAATTGCACCTCCAGTAGTTATTAAACCCGTAAGTTCAGACAACTCACTAGGGGTAACTCTAGTTAAAGATGCTGCCGAGTATGACGCGGCGCTGGAGAAAGCATTTGAATATGCAGATGAAGCGATGGTAGAAACATTCATCGAAGGTCGAGAAGTCAGATGCGGCATCATTGTTAAAGACGGGGAGTTAATTGGTTTACCTCTTGAAGAGTATTTGGTAGACTCTCATGAAAAACCCATCCGCACCTATGCCGATAAACTCAAAAAAACAGACGATGGCAACTTGGGTTTCGCCGCAAAAGGTAATAACAAGTCTTGGATTTTAGACCCTAATGACCCGATTACCCAAAAGGTTCAGGAAGTAGCTAAGAAATGCCATCAGGCTTTGGGTTGTCGCCACTACAGTTTATTTGACTTTCGCATCGATTCACAGGGACAACCTTGGTTTTTAGAAGCTGGGTTGTATTGTTCTTTTGCCCCCAAAAGCGTGATTTCCTCTATGGCGAAAGCAGTAGGAATCTCTTTAAATGAGTTATTAATGATAGCGATCGATGAAACGTTGGGCAGTAATAAGTAAGTCGGCGTAAATAATTATCGTTGGAATCAGGCAATAGGCAATAGGAATAAGGGTTTGAGCTAGTTTATTTTTTTTAATATAGTTTGTTTGATTTTATTCTGCCAACTTATACCAATTCTGTATGAAGATGCGCCAAAGTATATAAGAAACGAACCGCAAAGGGCGCAAAGGACACAAAGTAAAAAAAGAAAGAAAGAAAGAAAGAAGCAAGCCAAGAGAATTTGGCGCAGCCTCACAAAGAAATGGTATTACTTACAGCAGATTGCAAAGGAGTGATACCATTTCACTAAAATCCTGATACAAATTCTTTCCCCTTTGCTCCCCTGCTCCTCTGCTCCCCTGCTTGCCTAAATGTATCAAATTGAAAGTGAAACGGTATGAGGTACAGATAATCGTAGGTTGGAAAATCTTATAGCAATCCTAAGTCATTCGTGAAAAAATCTATTGCCTATACTTCGACTTCTCTACGAGACGCTACGCGTAGCTTGCTTCCCCGTAGGGGTACGCTCAGTACAAGTTGCCTATTGCCTATCTAATTGGTATCAGTTCCAAATTATTGGACAATTGACACTGAACTATTGACTTTTCACTAACAATGGCTTCTCTGGAAAATCAAATCATTTTAATTACTGGCGCTAGTAGTGGTATTGGTACTGCTTGTGCCAAAATTTTTGCTGGTGCGGGTGCAAAACTCATCTTAGCGGCACGGCGGTTAGAACGTTTGCAACAACTGGCAGATACTCTCACTCAAGATTTTAATACTGAAGTTCATTTGTTAGAGCTAGATGTGCGCGATCGCTCTGCTGTAGAATCTGCCATCTCTAATCTACCCTCCTCTTGGTCTGACATCGATATTTTGATTAATAATGCTGGTTTGAGTCGCGGTTTAGACAAGTTGCATGAGGGTAGTTTTACAGATTGGGAAGAGATGATTGATACTAATATTAAAGGTTTACTTTATCTCTCCCGTTATGTTGTTCCTGGAATGGTCAGCCGCAGTCGCGGTCATGTGGTCAATTTAGGCTCCATTGCCGGACATCAAACTTATCCTGGCGGCAATGTATACTGTGCTACTAAAGCGGCGGTGAGGGTAATTTCTGAAGGCTTAAAACAAGATCTGTTGGGTACTCCTGTACGGGTAACTTCCGTTGACCCTGGTATGGTAGAAACGGAATTTAGTGAAGTGCGCTTTCATGGTGATACTGAACGCGCCAAAAAAGTTTACCAGGGAGTCACCCCTTTAACTCCCGACGATATCGCTGATGTGATATTTTTCTGCGTGACGCGATCGCCCCATGTCAATATTAATGAAGTTGTGCTAATGCCCGTTGACCAAGCCAGCGCTACCTTAGTTAACCGACGCACTTAGGGAATAAAAGATAAAAAATATACCTTTTATTTGAAGATAGGGGAGCAGGGGAGAAAAACCGCAACTAACTTCAAGCTAACGTCACTGAGCAGAGTGAAAAGCTTGTGGGTGGCAAGCACATTCAGGGTAAGCTCATGATTAAGGTAGTAAACTTGCTGTTCTAGGAATTGTGTAAAATTCCTCTGACGTAAGCTGATGTTAAAACCCTTCATACAAATGAAGGGTTTTGAACTTTCAGTTACCCTGAAATAAATATATAAAAGAGCAATTTTCAAATGACCATTTACTTTTATAAGGCTTGGCAGCCTTATGGCTGTTTTTCTAACTTTTCTTTCCACGGGATTCACGTCCAGGGTATTTATTGGCCAACGGTTGAGCATTATTATCAAGCACAAAAGTTTGTTGGTAGTACGGATGCAGTAATTATACCTTTCATTCATGCCGCCGCCACACCCGAAGAAGCTGCTGCTTTGGGAAGATGTAGCAGCCGTCAACTACGTCGAGATTGGGATTTGGTTAAAACTCAAGTGATGCGAGAAGCTGTACTCAAAAAGTTTCTCACTCATGCTGATATTAGAGAAGTTCTTTTGAAGACAGGCGATGAAATGTTGGTTGAAAACTCCCCAACCGATTATTTTTGGGGTTGTGGCGCTAATAAAACCGGTCAAAACCATCTCGGTAAAATTCTCATCAGCGTTCGTGAAGAAATCCGAAAATTGCTATCTTTAACGGTAATTCACGAATAATTTAATTAAAAAAGTTACATTCAACATAAAATCAGCAATTAAACGGGGAATAGTCAAATTCCCCCAGTCAAAAAATTTTAAATAAATCACCTATAGTGAGCCATTTAGTTGAAAAAAATCTTAATTAATTGGCTTAATGGGCATAATTATTAAAAAAATATTGTTAATTCCAAGCAATTAATCAGCTACTAAGTTAAGTAAAATTACTGAAATAGTTTAATGGCTGAGAATATAAAATTAATAAGTGTCAATGATTAAAATTTTCTTAACTATAAACTTGAGAGGATATTTGTAAAGTCTATGTAATAAATTAAGCCTTTTTAAATTTTCCTAAATCAATTTTTATAGCAGGAATTCTGATACTTGTGAAATATCCTCTAATACCATTTGCAAAAATATCTGTAACAATTATATGCCCAAATCAAGTATTTTTAGCAGAAATTTCATCAAATATGATGATAATTCAGGAACTGGAAATTGAAAATTTTCATCAAAGACAACTATAAAAAACTTTTTTAAACTTCAGTCATAGTGTACATAAACGATGACATTTACCGATAAAACACACTGGTTGCAGCAAAGCTTAGACAAAGAAAGTTTACTGCATCGGATGACCAAACAGATTAGGCGATCGCTCGATCTTCAAGAGATATTAACGGCTACTGTTGCCGAAGTACGGTTATTTTTGGGTACAGATAGGGTCACGGTGTATCGGTTTAATGTTGATGGTAGTGGTGAAGTTATTGCTGAATCTATTTATGAGCAGCGTCTACCATCTTTATTGGGGTTACGCTTTCCAGTCCATGATATTCCACAAGAAGCTAGAGAGATGTTTCTGCTAGCAGGACAACGTTCAATTGTAGATGTAAGTAATGGGAAAATTGGGCTATCACCTCTACACTCAAAAGAAACTAACGAACGTCTGCAAACTAATATTTACTATCGGCAAGTAGACCCTTGCCATATTGAATATTTAAAATCAATGGGCGTGCAGTCTTCATTAGTAGTGCCAATTTTGCATTACGACCTGAAAGAAGAATCGGCAAAACCACAATTGTGGGGATTGTTGGTATCTCATCACGCCGAAGGGCGAAGGATTTTGAAGCGAGAACTGAGATTAGTGCAGCAAGTTGCCGATCAAGTAGCGATCGCCATAGCTCAAAGTCGCTTATTCACTGAAGCGATCGCCCAGCAGCAACGAGAAGCTACTATTAACCGAGTAACAACACTATTACATAAACTGCCAACAATCCAATTACAAGGCGCACTAGAAGAAGCGATCGCTGCCTTCGCTGGCGTCGGTGGCAGGCTTTATATTGAAGAAAGTAAAGAACTATATACCTGGGGCGAGCAGCCGAAACTACCATTAGAGCTAGATAATGCTCTGATCGAACAGCATCCCATGTGGCAAAACTGGATGGCTGAGTGTAAACCAGGTAATATTTGGGCAACTGCTGACCTTTATAAAGAACCGCGTTTGCGAGTTTTAGCTTTAGGGTTCCGTTCCACTCCAATTCGGGGACTGATGGTGATTCCCCTACATTACCGCGAAAAATTTACTGGTGTATTAAGCATTTTTCGCTCGGAATTTGACACAGAAATTTTGTGGGCAGGACGGTGCGAAGATAATCGGCGGCAATTATTACCGAAACTTTCCTTTGAAGTTTGGCGAGAAGAAAAAAAAGGGCAAGCACCTGAGTGGAAGGCAGAAGATATCTTATTAGCCCAAGCTTTGTACGATCATTTTTCAATGGCAATTCAGCAGCAGCAAATGTACAAACAAGTACAAGCCCTCAATTCCAGCCTAGAAGTGCGGGTGCAAGAGCAAACTGCTGAGGTAGAAAAATCATTACTATTTACCAAAGTACTCAAACAAGTCACAGACCACATCCGCAGTACATTAGACTTGCAGACAACCCTCCAGACTATCGTTCGGGAAGTGCGATCGCTGCTGAATTCAGACCGCGTATTAATTTTCCAAATCCAAACTAAATCGGTGATTGTGGAAGAAATTAATGGCAGCTGGCAGTCAGTTTTGGGAGTGGAAGCACCAGGAGAATGCTTTCCTGACGACTTTGTTAATTTATACTTCCAAGGTAGGGTACGGGCTGTTAACAATGTATCAACCGTTTCTTTGAGTGACTGTCATCGAGATTATTTGCAAAGTCTCCAAGTGCAAGCTAACTTAATTGTTCCAATCAACATAGGTATGCAAGTATGGGGATTACTGATTGCCCATCAGTGCGATGCACCCAGAAATTGGCAGGATGCAGAAATTGATTTATTGCAACAGCTAGGAGATCAGGCTGCGATCGCCATTCAACAAGCACAACTCTACGAACAAACTTGTAGTGCTGAAGCTGAAGCCAGAAATCAAGCTGCACAGTTAGAAAGTACTCTGCATCAACTCCAAGAAACACAGACAAAATTGATTCACACTGAAAAAATGTCTGCCTTGGGACAGTTGGTAGCAGGTATCGCCCACGAAATTAATAACCCCGTTAACTTTATTTACGGTAATCTCTGCCATGCAAGCGACTATACCGAACAATTACTAGAGATTTTACGGCTTTACCAGTTACATTATCCCAATCCCCATAGTGAAATTCGTGCTGCTATTGAAGCGATCGATTTTGATTTTTTAGTAGAAGATCTGCCAAAAATCATGGAGTCAATGCAAGTGGGAAGCGATCGCATCCGTTCAATAGTGCTGTCGTTACGCAATTTTTCTCGCTTGGATGAATCTGAAAACAAGCGCGTCGATCTCCATGAAGGTATTGACAACACTTTATTAATTTTGCGACACCGCCTCAAAGGCAATCCTGAATTTCCAGCCATTGAAGTCATCAAAGACTATGGCAAAATCCCACGAGTGGAATGCTATGCCGGACAAATGAATCAAGTATTCATGAATATTATCAGCAATGCGATAGATGCTTTGGGAATGGGGAATGGGGAATGGGGATTCGGGAGATGGCAAGATGAGGAGATAGAGAAATGGGGAGACGGGGAGAATAACCAATACTCAATGCCCTATCCCCAATGCCCAATGCCCACCATCCACATTTCCACTAAAGTTTCAGCTGACAACTCTCGTGTGCTGATTCGTATTAGTGACAATGGACCTGGAATGACTCAAGAAGTGAAAAAGCGAATTTTTGACCCGTTTTACACTACCAAACCTGTGGGTAAAGGCACTGGACTGGGATTGGCAATCAGCTATCAAATTATTGTCGAAAAACATGCCGGAATAATGGAGTGCATTTCAGAACCAGGCAAAGGTACAGAGTTCTGGATTGAAATTCCCGTTAAGCCGCCAGCAACAATCAATAGTCAACCGTAGCTAGAGAATGTGGGGAGGGTGGGGAGATGGGGAGACGAGGGGACAAGGAGATAGCTCAATACAGTTGAGTTAAGCAATTTTTTCCTTCTCTTTCTTCTCTCTCCGTGTCCTCTGCGCCTCTGCGGTAGCCTGCGGCAAGCCGCTGTGCGTCTACATTAAAAAAAATGACTTTGACAAAGAGTGCTACCCTGAACCCAAGCGTATTGGGAGATAGCTCAGCAATCAACAGTTAACACTCCCAATGCCTAATAGATTATTACAAAATGTTAGTTTCAAAACTTAAAAATTTACTTAGCAATTACTCAATTCATCCACAAGGTTGATGATAAAATTATTAACAATAGGCTATACAACAAATTTTAAAGCTATTTAGAGCTTGCACTATATTAATTTAGGTAAAAAAATAGCTCAAAAGTAAAGTTTAGTTGCAAAAAAAATTAGTTTCATCCACTAGTGCTAATCTAATAATTGAAGCTAATAAAAAGCTTCCCTGGCAGATACAACAGCTGCATGATGGAATGTAGTTAAGAGGTAAAAGACGCTGTTTAATTCACATCTGTCTCGTCAAAACACGGCAACACCCAACGCGAAAACTCATATTTCCTCAAAGTGGAAAATTAGGGGGCGCTGTAACTGATTTTCATTACTTGTTTACAAAGTGATGAGAGTTATTACATCCCTGGTTAGAATAAACAAGGAGAGGAAATGTTGAAGCGAGTAGATGGTTGGGTGTTGTTGTATTTAAAAAGAAATCAGAATAATGACTCCTCTGGGTGTAAGCTGAATACGAAGGTTGAATAGCGAGAAACAGTTAAAATAGCGCCTTATGTCAATTATTGCGCTCAGAGCATGGTATTTACAGGATTATGAGCCGATTCCAGAATTGGAAAAGCGCCCACCAGACATTCGCCTAAGTAAAAAAAGTCTGCTGAGATCGGCATTGCGAGCGGACTTTTTAGAAGAAAGCGACGAAATTAAAAAATCAATTTGGTTTGGGCGCTATCTGGAAGGGGAAGATATTGAATTTTATATTGAAGGTAGTGGCGGCTATCGCGTAGCTAACATTGACTTGATTAGTCACGAAATTTATTTTACTAAACAAGCCCTGTTAGCTCAGTTAGAACCAACTATTTTTTTCTCTTACCAAACTGAGTATGCCGCAGCAAGTGATGTTCTCAGAGAAGAACTGCGAAAAACTTTGGAGAATTTAAACTTGCGATCGCGTCTTCCCTTAACATTAGTAGAATCCTCTCGCCCCAGTGATGCCACTTTCCGAATTAATCGCACTATGATGCGAAAAATCCGTAAGAGTTTGTTATTTATCGCTGATACCACACCCATTAGCAGTGTTAATGTTAAAGAAAACCTCCAACTAATTCCTAGTCCCAATGTCTGTATTGAAATTGGCTATGCCATCCAAAGTAAGCGGTCTGAACAGATTCTACTAGCACAAATGCAACGCTCAAATTTTGAAGGACAAGTTCCCTTTGACTTACCCACACAACAAATTTTACAATTTCAAGACATCAAAGAACTGAATAAAATTCTGACGCGAACAATTGAAAATCAGCTAGCACGGTTCAAGTTGTTTTTTTGAACAAAATAATGAACAATTAGATCCCCGACTTCTTAGAGAAGCCGGGGATTTAAAGTTTGCGATTTGAGTGAGTACTTACTCTCTAAAAAGTTTAGACAGTTCTAGCCCATCTTCCAGATCCCTGGCTGTTAGAGCTAAAATAAAGGTCAATTACAGTTCTAATCAAGCTAGCTTCGACTATTCCGGCTTACTGTCTATAGTAGATGCTGGCTTTTTCTTGATAACTCTACTCAGAAAACCCATTACTAATAGTCCAGCAATTGCGCCAGGTTCAGGAATCGCAGTTGCTGTCAGCTGACCCCCAAGATCCAATCTACAGTCTGGGAATGTGTCGCATACTTCTGGCGTAAGATCGTCTTTTAAGAAAATTTTAGCCGTTGGTAATCCTTGTTCGGCATTTAGGTAAGTATAAAAATCTAACCCTGTCACATCTGTTGCAAAGTCAATTCCCAAATCAAAACCATTCGGCGTGTCAAAGTTGCCTGTTTGTAAAACAGTCTTTGTTACTGTATCAAAATTGAAATTGAAACTACTATCCACTTCGGGAAAATCGTATTGGAAATTTTGTAATAAAGCTCCTTGTGGATCGAAGAAAGAAATGGCAAAATCAGTCAATTCTTCCTTGGTGACGATGCTTCCCAGAAAACTATCGTCATAGCTGAACTTTCCCTTAGCTGAATAACCTTGATCTCCTAGCCAATTAAGCTCAAAAGAAGCAGCATCAGCACTCTGAAAGTTAATGAAAGTAGCCATAGAAGTGAACGCAGCAACAGCTACAGTAGCTTTTATTTGGTTATGAATGCTTTTCATTTTCTTGATAAAGTCTAAAACACTTTTGGGCAGATCGTATCATTAGATTAAATATAATTCCTATAACTTATGTTATTTCTTTGTCAGATAAATATAAAAACCTCAGATAAATATAAAAACCTAATATTTTTATTTAAATTATTATTTAAATCATTCTTTAACTTCTCTTAATTAAAATATTCTCTTATCTGACAAAATCATCATTTTTGTAAATTATTAAAGGGAGTATTAAAAGTAATAATCCCAAATTAAATTAAGCATTACCTCAACTTAATCGAAGTCTAATAACTTCTTGTCAGCATTTTAGGTAACCAAAAAATTTTTATGAAATTATCTCGACGTAGATTTTTTACATTAGCAGGCACAAGTGCTGCTGGTACTTTGCTAGCCTCTCCTTTAGAAGGTCTTATTGCTAGACAAGCCAATGGTCACCCTGTATTTGGTAAAGGTTACGGGCCGCTTGTACCAGATCCCAATGGCTTATTAGATTTACCAGTTGGATTTAAGTATCGGACTTTCTCTCTAACAGGCGATTTGATGAACGATGGTACTAAAGTTCCGGGTGGCCATGATGGTATGGCGGCTTTCCCCGGTCCGAAAGGTACAGTTATTTTAGTTCGCAATCACGAACTTAGTCCTACTTCTGATACAAAAGCCGAAGGGCCGCGTCCTTACGACCCATTTTGTAAAGGTGGTACGACAAACTTAGTTATTGGAAGCGATCGCAAGCTAATCAAACATTTTACTTCTTTAAGTGGAACTTATCGTAACTGTGCAGGTGGGCGAACTCCTTGGGGTTCATGGATTAGTTGTGAAGAGAACACCACCACTCCAAATTCGTTTCCGGTAGGCAATAGCAACTACGTCTCGAAATTCCACGGCTATAACTTTGAAGTTCCAGCTAGCACCACTACTCCTGTAAAGCCTGAACCTCTAATAGCTATGGGAAGATTTAACCATGAAGCTGTGGCGGTAGATCCCAAAACAGGAATTGTCTATGAAACTGAAGATAAGGGAGATAGTCTTTTCTACCGTTTTATCCCAAAAGTACCCGGCAAGTTAAAAGAAGGTGGTACTCTTCAGGCATTGAAAATCAAAGATATCTATCAAGCACAAACATTTGCAGATTTCCCCAAACGCAAGCCCTTTAAAGTAGAGTGGGTAACTATTACAGAGCCAAATCCGGCTGAAGATACTGTAAGAGAAGAGGGTTTTGCAAAAGGAGCAGCCCAGTTTGCTCGTGGCGAAGGTATCTGGTATGGTAACGGTGAATTTTACTTTTGCTGTACGAGTGGTGGTGCTTTAGGGCTTGGTCAAGTCTGGCGCTATATTCCAGCGAAAGAGACAATTGAATTGTTTGTTGAGTCTACATCTGCTGCCGAACTGGAAAATCCAGATAATATAGTTGTCTCACCTTATGGCGATCTCATCTTGTGTGAAGATGGAGATGACGAGCAGTTCTTAGTAGGTGTTACTCCCAAAGGTGAACTCTATCAATTCGCCCGTAATGCTTTGAATACCAACGAGTTCGCTGGTGCTTGCTTCTCACCTGATGGTAAAACTTTGTTCGTTAACATCCAAACTCCTGGTATCACCTTCGCAATCTGGGGCCCTTGGAAAAAGTCATAAAGGTTAAGATTAGCAGCAATCCTATTTGAGTTGTGAAATTATTTGTGGAGGCAGGCAATAGGCAACAGATTACCCTCGATCTCAGTAACATCATTGCCTAACAACGCTTACGAGCTTTTTTAGTACATAAAGTATCAATCAAGTAGGGTAGCACAGCTGTGCTACCCTACAACAATTTAATTTTCAAGTATTGACCAAGCTGTAGGGGCACAGCATTGCTGTATCCTGACATATAGATGTAGTTTAAATCTACTGTAAGTGTGTAGAGCTAGCCCGTCGTAGACATAACCTGTGGCGGAAAGTAGTTGTAAGCGATCGCCAAAATTAATATTACACAGTTATTTACAGATGGAACAAGTAATTGAAACTCTCAAACAAGATTTACCTACACTTTTTGAAAAAGATATTTCTTATGACATTTATACACAGGATATCTATTTTAAAGACCCAGTGAATACATTCAAATATAAATTTAATTATCGGATTATATTTTGGACTTTGCGATTTCACGCTCGGCTATTTTTTACCCAAATTTCCTTTGATGTACATGATATAAAACAGTCTGCGTCAGATACTATTTTAGTCAATTGGACAGTGCGAGGAGTTTTGCGTGTTCCCTGGAAAGCACCTTTGCTTTTTAATGGCTATTCAACTTATAAACTCAACAAAGATAATTTGATATACGAACATATTGATACTTGGGACAGAAAGCCAGGGGAGATTTTAAAGCAGTTTTGGCAAAAGGGAGAAACAGTTAGTTAGCTGGTAGGTATTCTCCTTTTGCAAATCTAATTTAAAAAACAACTTTTTGGTTGAGGCTATCTTCAAATCTTGCTTAATTCTTAGTATTAATTATCAGAAGCAGGTCATCTATATAAAATACGTCTTAACTCATGCAGAATATGACAAAGACAACTGAAAAAATGACCCTTACTTTTAACTCAGAACTTTATAGCCAATTACTGTCTCAGCATCAACCTCGAATTATCAAAACAGAAGAGGAAAACGAGAAATTTTTAGAAACTGTTGAAGCACTGCTTTCTCGTTCCGATCTGACTCCTGAAGAAGATGCTTTGTTAGAATTATTGGTAAAACTGATTGAGGATTTTGAAGATAAGCATTATCAGCTTAATGTTTCAACTCCTCGTTCAAGACTTTTGCATTTGATGGAAGCTAGAAGTCTGGAACAGGCTGATTTAGTAGAAACTCTTGGTTCAAATGAGATTGTTGCTAAGGTTATTAATGGAGAGTTAAAAATCACTAAAGAACAAGCTGAGGCTTTAGGTAAATTTTTTCATGTTGATGCAAGTTTGTTTATTTGAGAATAGGCGATCGCTATCCTAAGACACAACTAGTTCAGATATACGGCACGTTTAAAGTTGGTGCAGTACATAAACTTAGCTTAAAAGCCAGTTATAAAAGCTGTTTTACTTCTGAAGTATCCTGTATATTGATAAATTAATATTATTGTTGTACACTGATTTTCTTAAGTATACTACATGTAGCAATCCAAATTTAGATGTGAGAACATATCGAAAGAAAAAGTAGGTATTTATAACCTTTTCAGACATTTTATGTCTTACGACTGATTTAGGATCGCTATACTCAATTACAAGTATAAACAACTAAAAAGACACTAAAAATGGCAAAAGACAGTCTGAAGGTTTATTTAGATGCCCTCATATGTAGAGAAGCATTTGAAGTACAAGGGCAACAAGGCCAAAACATAGGAAGAAATATTGCTATGATATCTATTCGTGATTTAGAAAATAATTCTTTTTTCTATCCATTTTTACGCAAACCTGATTTTCAAAGAGAAACTAATGAGTGGGAATCTCAGAAAATATGTGATTTTATAAAAAGTTTTTTAGATGGAGATTTAATACCATCTGTTATTCTTTGGAGAAGTTCTAGTAGTTATTATTTTGTGATAGATGGTTCCCATCGGCTTAGTTCTCTAATAGCTTGGATCAATGATGACTATGGAGATGGTAAAATTTCCAAAGTATTTTATGATGGAGACATTACAGAAGAGCAAAAAGCCGCTGCTCAAGAGGTCAGGAAACTTATTAAAGCAACTATAGGTTCTTATAAGGATTATCAATCGTTAACACAGCATCAAGGACAAGTAGATCAAAAATTTCTTGATAGAGCAAGAAACTTAGGAGCTTTAGGTATCCAGCTACAGTGGGTTGAAGGTAATTCAGAAAAAGCAGAAGCATCTTTTTTTAAAATTAATCAACAAGCAGCACCTATCGGTGAAACTGAAATGCGTTTACTACTGGCACGGAAGACACCTAATGGTGTTGCTGCTCGTGCAATTATGAGAAGTGGTAATGGGCATAAATATTGGTCAGACTTCTCACAAGATAAACAGGATGAAATAGAAGAACTTGCTCAAGAAATACATCAACTTATTTTTGAACCTAAATTAAAAAATCCTATTAAAACTTTAGACGTGCCAATAGTAGGAAGTCTATCGGCTCCTGAAAAACTTGAAGTTATATTAGAATATGTGAATATTGTTAATAATATAGAAGTAGATAATCAATTAGGAGATGATCCTACAGGAGAAAAAACAGTAGAACTGCTAAAAAATTGTAAAAAGATAGCGCAAAGGATAAATAGCAACCATCCTTCATCTCTCGGTTTCCACCCCATTATATATTTTTACACTAGCGCTGGAAAGCCCAAAATTGGCTCATTTTATGGCATCGTTACCTTAATATTACATTTAGAAAAAACTAAATACTTTTCTAAATTTATACAAGTCCGAAAAGATTTTGAATGGGTGATTTGGCAAGATGATATGGTTCCACAGATTGTCAGCAAAAATGGGAATGCACTCAAAGCAAGAGAGAAAGTTAAAGATTTTTATATGAAAATTATTGATAAATTATTGCAAGGAATCGATAAGAAAAATGTCATTAAGGAAATCATCATCGAAAAAGGTTTTGGCTCTTTAAAAGCTAAAACCAAAAGTAATGCAAGTGAAACCCAAAGTAAAGAATTCTCACGAGAGACAAAAGCAGCAGCTTTTATCAGAGATGCTTTACCTGGTTCTCCACGATGTAAAATCTGTGGAGGTTATCTCCCCAATCGTCTTAATTCTATAGATCACATTAAGAGAAAAGCTGATGGTGGCTTGGGTACTCTAGAAAACGCACAGTTGACTCATCCATACTGTAATACAACATACAAAAATTAGATATTTTGAAACTAAGTCTCAAATTCAGATACAGTGGTGTGCTAGCAGGATGCGTTACCTTTATTAAGACACACTACTATTTTTTCATTGCTGGATACTGTTGCAATACCTGTTGCAAATATTGGCCAGTATAAGATTTGGGATTTGCTGCAACTTCCTCCGGTGTACCTACAGCAATTAATTCTCCGCCTTTATCGCCACCTTCTGGCCCCAAATCTATTACCCAATCTGCACAACGAATCACATCTAAATTGTGTTCAATTACTAAAATTGAATTGCCTTTATCCACCAATCTTTGCAATACATCTAATAATTTGTGGACATCATAAAAAGATAATCCTGTTGTTGGTTCATCTATTAAATAAAGTGTTTTACCTGTGGCGCGTCGAGATAATTCTGTTGCCAATTTTACGCGTTGGGCTTCACCACCTGATAAAGTCGTCGCAGGTTGTCCCAATTGAATATAACCCAAACCGACATCAAATAAAGTTTGCAAACGGGCGATCGCCTTCGGAATATTTTGGAAAAAGTCTAAACTTTCCTCAACAGTCATGTTGAGAACATCGGAAATAGATTTGTCTTTATACTTCACTTGCAATGTTTCGCGGTTGTATCTTGCACCTTTGCAAATTTCACATTGCACATAAACATCAGGAAGAAAGTTCATTTCAATCACATTCACACCCTGTCCACTACAAGCTTCGCAACGTCCACCTTTAACGTTGAAAGAAAATTGTCCGGGTTTGTAACCCCTAGCTTTGGCTTCTACTGTTTGTGAAAATACATCCCGAATGGCGTCGAAAATTCCCGTGTAAGTTGCAGGATTTGAACGTGGTGTGCGTCCAATGGGTGATTGATCTATGACGATCGCTTTATCAACTGCATTTAATCCTTGGATTTTCTCTAAGTCTTTCGGTAAGGGAACTTTCTTAGTTAAATGATGTTGTAATGATGGATAAAGTAACTCGTTAATTAAGGTAGATTTACCAGAACCAGACACGCCAGTAACAGCAACAAGTTTCCCTAATGGAATTTCTACATCTATATTTCTTAAGTTGTTACGATGGGCATTTTTAATTATCAAACTGCGCCCATTTCCTTCTCGGCGTTCTGCTGGGGTATTAATTACTCGTCGCCCTGATAAATAAGCACCAGTCAAAGAATCTTCTGCTGCTAATAATGCTTCTAAATCACCTTGGGCGATAATATTTCCGCCATGAATTCCTGCACCAGGGCCAATATCAACTATATAATTGGCTGCACGAATTGTTTCTTCATCGTGTTCAACCACAATTAAAGTATTACCCAAATCGCGCAATTTAGTTAAAGTTTTCAGCAATCTGCCATTATCTCTTTGATGCAAACCAATACTTGGTTCATCTAAAACGTAGAGAACTCCTGTTAAACCAGAACCAATTTGTGTTGCTAAACGAATGCGTTGCGCTTCGCCACCAGAAAGGGTCATTGCTGGACGGTCTAGGGTGAGGTAATCTAAACCAACATCTAACAAAAATTGCAATCTGGCTTTAATTTCTCTGAGTACTAAATCGGCAATTTGTAACTGGCGATCGCTCAACTTGAATTGCTCAATTCTTTCCCGACAATCTCTAATTGATACGCTAGTTAAATCCAAAATACCGTATTGTCCCAACTTCACAGATAAAGCTTCCGGTTTTAACCTTTTCCCTCTACAAACATCACACGGCTGGTCGATTAAATACTGTTCTAATTTTTGCTTAATTAACTCCGTGCCGCCCTCGTATTGCCGTTGTAAAATTGGAACAATACCTTTAAAAATTTGTTTTTTCTCTGTTTTTGTAGTTTCTTGGTTTTCTCCATACAAAAGAGTATGCTGCTGTTCTTCTGTTAGCTTGCTCCAATTTGTTTGCAATTCAAATCCATAAGCTTGCCCTACACTATAGAGCAATTCCAAATAATAAGAATTATCTTTTTCTGACCAAGGGGCGATCGCCGCATAAACTGGCGCTTCCGGGTCGGGTACAATCAAATCTGGCGCAAATCTTCTTAAAGTTCCAATTCCATGACAGTTCGCACAAGCACCATAAGGTGAATTAAACGAGAACAATCGCGGCGATAATTCCTCCATCACCGCGCCGTGTTCTGGACAAGCAAAATTTTCCGAAAATACTAATTCTTCCTCTGAGTCAGACCCCCCGCCTTCGGCACCCCCCCTTGCTAAGGGGTTAGGGGAGGTTTCCTTAGATGAGTCATGACCAATAACAATGGTTGCAATGCCACCGGATTGTTTTAAGCACGTAGATAAAGAATCGACCAAACGCTCTTGGATACCATCTTTTTTCACCAAGCGGTCAATTACTACTTCGATGGTGTGTGTTAAATTTTTATCCAACTCAATGGAATCTGATAATTCACGCACCTCGCCATCGACACGCACACGGACAAAACCTTGG
This sequence comes from Nostoc paludosum FACHB-159, assembly GCF_014698835.1. Classification (GTDB taxonomy): domain Bacteria; phylum Cyanobacteriota; class Cyanobacteriia; order Cyanobacteriales; family Nostocaceae; genus Nostoc; species Nostoc paludosum. The sequence goes on from NZ_JACJTU010000012.1 coordinate 164,343, forward strand.
GATGCCAGACTTGACAAAAGCTTACGATGTGTGCCTTTTTTGCCCCTGACAACGGGTGCAAGAATTTGGAAACGAGTACGGTCTGGTAATTCTAGAATGCGATCGCACATTTCATCAATTGTCTGGGGTGCAATACAGCGATCGCAAATTGGACAATGGGGTTCCCCAGCGCGACCAAATAACAGCCGCAAATAGTCATAAATCTCCGTCACCGTACCCACAGTGGAACGGGGGTTATGAGACGTTGACTTTTGGTCAATGGAAATGGCTGGACTTAAGCCTTCAATCGCCTCCACATCCGGCTTATCCAACTGTCCTAAAAATTGCCGTGCATAGGCGCTGAGGGATTCTACATAGCGACGTTGCCCTTCAGCGAAAATCGTATCAAACGCCAAAGAAGACTTTCCAGAACCAGAAACGCCAGTGAATACAATTAAGCGATCGCGTGGCAGTTCCAAATCAATATTTTTCAGATTATGCTGCCTAGCACCCCGAATCCGAATGGTATTCTGGCTATTGTGCGAGGGAAGATGTCCGTTCAACAGAGAAGCCTGAGCGTTAGCTTGTTCTGAACCGAACTTCGGGGATGCTGTGAGCTGTGGGTCTGACATATTGCGCGGCAAAAAAGGAGTTTCTTATGAAACAGTCCTTAATAATACTATCTTTAATTACTTTATAGTAGAACAATAGTACTGTTTTAAATACTTATTGGGAGTTGGGAGTTAGGAGTTGGGAGTTAGGAGTTAGGAGTTAGGAGGTAGGAGTTAGGAGTTATTCTCCGCGTCCCCGCGTCCCCGCGTCTCCCCATCTCTTCTTCTGTCTGCCAAATTCCTACAAACTCCATGCAGCCTGAAAAAAATCATACTCACACAACATAGCGTAACGGTAAGTTGAATGCACAACAGCATTACTCGTGGCATAATTCTCAACCAAACTTTCTAACTGCTGTGCCAATGGCTGAAAATCGGTGCTACTGTAAGTCCGAATCCAGTCAGCATATTGATGATTTGGGATGCCATTAACAGCTAACTGTTCTCCCAAAAAAGCATACAAACGCATACAGGGAGACATGGCCGCAGCAGTTAAACCAACATCTTGTCCCCAAGCAGTTGCTAACAAAAAATCAGTATAACGACGGGTAGCGGCTCCAGGTTCCACATCATGCAAATTAACTCCCCACTGGGAAGCATAGCCACTATGCAATTGCAGTTCTGCTAACACACCTCCAGCTAAGTTATGAAATGTCGTGAAACCTACCCAATCTGGTGCTTTAGCTGCGGCAATACTATACGCACGGGCAAAAGCTTCTAAGAAAAAAGCATCTTGCCCTACGTAGTAAGCAAACTTCACTCGTTCAAGAGTACCATCGCCAATGCCTTGAACAAAAGGATGCTCTAGGCACGCTTTGGCTAAATCTTGATTTGCCGTCCATAATTCATTGGATAAAGTCATTAGTTATTGGGTATTGGGCATTGGGCATTGGGCAGATAACTGTCATCTCCCCCACTCCCCACTCCCTAAAAAGGTAAAAACTGAAGCAAGAGGGAACCAACACTGCCGAAAAAGTCAACGAAACTGGGGCTACCAGAGCTTACTTTTTCAGTATAGGGGGTTTGGAGTTCTTTCATAAAAGCCTGGGCTGTTTGCATTCCAGGGGTATTTTTTTGGGATGTAAACAATTTGTCGGCAGCTTGAGCATCTACGAATGCACCTTGTCTATCTAATATTTGGTAGCGGGCGACACCACGAGCTAGATAAGCACCTGCATAGTCTGGTTTAATGGCGATCGCTTGACTAAAATAACTAATTGCTTGCTGGGGGTTGCCTTTTTCTGCTTGCGCTACACCCAAAGCATAAAAATCCTCTGGTGAAGCAATTTGTGATGGTATTCCTATTGCACCTTGGAAGTTACTATTATTCAGGTAAGCGCCATTTAATTCTGCGTTTGTTAAATAGCTACTTCTCAAATCAGCAGCCGCCAAATTTGCGCCACTAAATCTAGCCTCCGTTAGGTTAGCCCCAAATAAACTAGCACCGCTCAAGTTTGCCCCTCGCAAATCAGCACCGCTCAAGTTTGCACGGCTGAGGTTTGCACCTGCAAGATTAGCACCGCTCAAATTCGCTCCAGATAAATCAGCCATGACTAAACCTGCATGAGTCAAATCACAGTTTTGACATTGTTTGGTTGCCAATAACTGTTTCACGTGTTCAGAATTCGCGGCTTGTACGGTTGTTGTGAGGCTAACCAAAGTTAAAAATGTGGCAGTGGCGAGAATTTGGTTTTTCATATTTGTGTAATATTTCTTACTCAAGATTCAATATTAACCGAGATAGATTTATACCTCAGCCACATGATATGAGCAACCTGAACAGTTTGCCCTCTGTATTTGCCTACAATACCCTTGGGTTAAGAAAGTTCCTCGGTACAGGCAAAGGGGGGATTTGCCTATTGCCTATTGCCTATTGCGTTTTAACCAAGATTATGGTTGCCTCAAGAACTCGTTAATAGCATGTAATAATTTATGGAAAGTGTAAGGCTTCGTCAAAAATATATTGACACCAGCATTCGCAGCCTCGACCATCTGGTTGTCCGTTACCATACCACTGATGCCCATAATCTTAACTTGCGGGTTCATTTGCTGCATGATATTAATTGCAGTTAACCCATCCATTGACGGCATCATCATATCCATCAACACCATACTGATTTTATTTTTATGCTGGGCATACAATGAAATTGCTTCAATGCCGTTAATAGCTGTCAGGGTTTTGTAGTTGTGGTCTTCTAGTAAAGTTTTACTAATCTCCAAAATAGCGGCTTCATCATCTACAATTAAAATCAATTCTCCATTGCCGTTAGGCAATTCCAAACTCTCTGCTTGCTGATTTGTAGTTTGGTTAATAGCTGGTAAGTACACCTGAAACTGGGAACCTTTACCTATCTCACTAGAGACTTTCACAAAACCATTGTGGTTTTTGACAATGCCAATTACAGTTGACAAACCTAACCCTGTACCTTTGCCTGGTTCTTTAGTTGTGAAAAAGGGTTCAAAAATTCGCTCTAAAATTAGTGGAGAAATCCCAAATCCTGTATCTGAAATAGTTATAACTACATAGGGGCCAACCTGAGCATTTAGATTTATTTTGGCAAAGCTTTCATCAACGAATAAATTATCCGCAGAAATAGATAATGTGCCGCCCTTGGGCATGGCATCACGAGCGTTGACGCATAAATTCATTAACACCTGATGAATTTGAGTCGGATCTGCCAAGATATTCCAGAGTTTATATGTAGGTCGATTATTGATAACTGCGATCGCTTTGGGAAATGTGCTTTGGACAATTTGCTCAATTTCTAACAGTAGGTGTTCTATTTGTAAACAAACACCTTTGCCTTCAGATCTACGGGAAAAAGTCAGAATTTGCTTGACCAAATCCGCCGCACGTTTAGAATTATGTTCGAGAAGCTTCAGCAGTTGCTGATTGCGTACATCCAGATTGGGAAGTTTGAGCGCCAACATTTCCGTTGAGGACATAATGGGCGTCAGGATATTGTTGAGGTCGTGGGCAATACCACTTGCCAACGTGCCCAAGCTCTCTAGGCGCTGGGCACGGAGAAATTGGGCAAAGAGTTGTTTTTTCTCTGTGATGTCGGTATCAACGGAGAGGATGGATTTAGGTTTCTCTGCTTCATCGCGCATCAGTGTCCATCGACTTTCCACAATAATTTCTTTTCCGTCCTTGGTGACTTTATGTAACTCACCTTGCCAGGAACCACCGTCAGTAACGCTTTTTAAAGCTGCTTGCATTTGCGGTGAAGTTTCTTTGCACAAAATCTCTTCTAGGTTCTTTCCTAAAGCCTCGTGAGCCTCCCAAGCGTACATCCGTTCTGCACCTTGATTCCAGAATAATACTTGGTTTTGAAAATTTCGCACAATGATTGCATCAGAAGTGATATCGAGCAGAGCTGCTTGTTCGCGGATTTTCTGTTCGGCCCACTTGCGCTCAATTGTGGTAGCCAATACATTAGCGATCGCCTGCAAAAAATGAATATCATTTTGGGTAAACTCCCGGAGTCTAGTTGTGTGTGCACCTAAGACACCAAAAGTTTGTTTTTGACCCTGAATAATGACACTAATGCCACTGACCACAGAGTGGTCAATCAATAATCGTGGCCCTTGAAACCGTGTTTCTTTCCGGAGGTCATAAACAATTACTGGCTCACTGCAAACTAGTGTGTAGGACGCCTGAGTTTCATTCTCTGAACTTAATGCTAATTTTAAATTTCCCACCAGCCCTGAGTCCCAACCGACTCCTGAACGTAACAGCAAGGTGTTCCTATCCCCAAGCAGTTCCAAAACCTTACTGTACTCTACCTCAAGGCTTTGAGTAACCAAGACAACGGCTTTATCCATTAATGCGTCAATATCTAAATTAGCCAGAGCTAACTGACCCAGTTCAGCCACAGCTGCCTGCTGACGCACACGCGCTCTTAAACCAGATTCCACCCGCTTGCGTTCAGCGAGTTCAGTTTGTACCTGCTCATAAAGTTGAGATTGCTGGATAGCAATGCCCACCTGTGTTGCCAATTGTTTGAGTAAATCGATTTCCCACGTCTGCCAATGTCGGGGCGCCGTACACTGGTTGGCAACTAATAATCCCCACAATTTTTTTCCTTGGAGGATGGGGACTGCCAAGTTTGCCCTCACTTGAAACTGAGTAAGTAAATTCTTATGGCATTCAGTCAGACCATCTGTATAAATATCTGCGACAGCTTGGATGCGCCCCTGTCTGTACTCCTCGCCGCGAGTTTCCATAAAATAAGTGTCTTGGACTTGGGTATTCAGAGCAGACATCCAATTTTGATCGACAGACTCTACCACCACTACGCCGCTGTAGTCTGGTTCAAACTGATACATGAACACTCGATCAACTTGCAGAAACTGACGTACTTCAGTAACGGTGGTATTCAGAACCTTATCCAAATTCAAACTCTGGCGGATGCGCTGGGCAATTGCCATCACCAATCGTTGCCATTGAATTTGCTGTTGCAGTACCTCTTTTGCCTGCTTACTATCTGTCAAGTGGCACACTGAATTCAACTCATCGTTGTTCATCTATAAATATGCCTGCTCTAATTTATGAGGTTATCAATATCTAGTGACTGCTGAGGATTATACTTATGAACTATTGCCTATAACCCATATTTGGTAGGAATAAATGTTATTTATTCCCTGAAACAAGAGGATTTAAATTTTACCTTAGTTGTGATTAATTTATATCCTAATTTAGGTGGCAACTGCCACAATATGTATTTCCTTTATTCCAGCATAAATATTAATTTGTAACAACTTCCAGACAATATATGTATGTTGAGCCAGCCAATGAGATAAGGTCATTCATCTGGCTTAGACACAGCTTTTTACTCTGTTTTGACTATAAATACTAGAATTATTGTGAGATTTTTATTGCTGATGTAATTTCATAAAAAAGTGGCATTCTTTTGTAAAGACTAAGTAGGTCGGTGTTGAAAATTGTCGTTATGACAAGGCAGGAGGCAGAAGGCAGAAGGCAGAAGGGAAGAGTTTTTTGGGCAACTTTACTTTTAGTTACATATTTTGGTTTTTTTACGCTGTTCTACTTATATACTCTGTATTTTCTAAAATTTACGTGAATTCGACGAACCTCGCTCTGGCTGCAAAGGGACAACTGACTTCAGCTTGATGACACGAATTTGTTACTCTGCGGCAAACTAAGGGTAAATGCTGTTTGACCAACAGATGTTGCTGAATCAAGGATGAGATCGCCTCGATGTGCGCGGACAATTTCACGGGCTAGGCTCAGTCCGAGTCCAATTCCTTCGACTTTGCGGGTGCGGGCACGATCGCCACGATAAAATCGGTCAAAAAGGCGGGAGCGATCGCCCTCTGGAATATCTTTTGATGCGTTGGCGATCGTAACTTGGAGCGTTTTTTGATTTTGATGAGCGTGAATTTTTATCCAACCGTTGGGGAGATTATATTTGATGGCATTACTCAACAGATTTTGTAGAACTTGAATTAGGAGATCGCGATCGCCTTGTACCTTTAGACCATCAGGAATATCGCTTTGCACTTTCAAATGAGGAGCTAGGAGTTCTACATCCTCTAACATTTCCACGAGCAACTCAGACATATCCACTTCAACCAAATACAAGCTCATTTGTCCTGCATCTGCTAAAGACAACAGCAAAAGTTTCCGCATAATGCCGCTTAATCGGCGCACTTCATCCAAAAGGTTGCTTAGGCGCTGTTGCACTTCCGATCCAGGTTCAACCTGTTGCAGTGTTCGTTCTAATTCGCCTTGGAGAATGGTGAGTGGGGTTTTCAGTTCGTGAGCAGCATCAGCACTGAAGCGAGAAGCTTGTGTAAAACTGCGTTCTAAGCGTTCTAGCATTTGGTTAAACACGCCAATCAGTTCCACAAATTCAACATCCGTTGTGCCAATGGGAATCCGCCGATCTAGGCCTTTGACGGTTACCTGTTGAATGACGCCTGTTAATTGATGGATGGGGCGCAAAGCACTACCAGCAACCACCCATGCCCCGACGGCAACCAGCAAAAGCGCTCCCGGAATTGATACAAGAAAAATATTGCGAATAATAGCCATCTCTTGATTGACGGTTTGGAGGCTGACGGCAATGGCAATGTGAGCATTGGGGAATCTAGCAGCCCCAATCCGCCAACTTCCTGTCGCTGTCTGCTGAGAGATAAATTGAGGTGGGCGAGGAAAAGGTGGATTTATATTCTTAGGTATCGGGGGTCGTTCTCTATTCAAGGGCGGTGGCAAAGGTGCCAAGTCAATCTGCCGAAGCAATAGACGATTCAAATCGAGGTCGCCTTGTACTGCGTCGGATTGATAAACTGTTTTGCTGTTTGTGTCCAGCACTAACAGTGCAACTGGAGTTTTTGTATTTGTTCCTAAGGTATGGGTTAATAAGTCTTCATAACGCTGCCATCGCTCTGGTTCGGGTAGAGGTTCGGGTGGACGGTTTGCCCGCATTAATTGATTTAACTGTTCTGCGTCAAGGCGACTGATTTTAGCCTCATAAATCTGAAACCAAGAAACTGCACCAAACCCAACTAATGCACTTCCAGCTAAACCCGCAGACAACAGGGCAATCCGCAATCGAAACGATGGGCGCTTCATATCAAGTTCAGGTAGTTACGAAGAAAGGCAGAAGGCAGAAGGCAGAAGTGATGATTAGTATCAAGCCAACTGAGCCTCCTGAATTATGATTCAAATATCTTTGCATTAGCCCTAATAATAAGTCTTCAGCCGGAGACGATATCATAGTTTCTCATCTGGTTTGCGAAACCGATATCCAACCCCGCGAATGCTTTCAATCAAGCCTGCTTCTTCAATGGGGTCAATTTTTTTGCGAATTCGTTGGATACACACATCGACGACGTTGGTGTTGGGGTTAAAGTCGTAACCCCAAACGTGTTCTAGAATTTGAGTGCGGGTGAAAACTCGTCCGGGAGAGCGCATGAGATATTCCAGCAGATTAAACTCGCGGCTAGTAAGTTCGATCGCCCGTTGATTATAGGTGACTTCCCGCGTGATGCGATCGAGCTTGAGCGACCCAACCACAAGCAAATTTTGGCGTAGGCGTAGCCCGTCGTAGACATCGCCCACACTCCGGCGCACAACTGCATGAATTCGAGCCGCTAATTCTTCCACAAAAAATGGTTTGGCTATGTAATCATCGGCTCCCAAATTTAAACCGGAAAGGCGATCGTCGAGTTCATTACGAGCCGTTAATAAAATTACTGGAGTATTTCGCCCTGAGCGCCTTAGTTGCTTGAGAATCGATAGCCCATCCTTACCCGGCACCATAATATCAAGTACGATCGCATCATATTCGTTATCTAATGCCCGCAGATATCCTTCATCACCATTGTCGCAGTAGTCTACGACAAATCCTTGCTCCTTCAATCCAGCCCGGACGAAGTTAGCAATTTTGGCTTCATCTTCGACAAACAGAATGTTCACAAATAATATTGATTACTTGACAATTATTCTTCCATTGTAAATTCATTACCTTTGAGTTGAAATTACAAAAATGTAATTCAGAAACGAAGCCAGTTGTAATTTTGAGGCGGCTTAATCAAAAATGTAAGCAACAATTTCGAGGTTAATGATAATGAATATTCGTCAAGTTTTAGTGCTAACTGCGATTCCTGTTTGGTTGGGTACATTTGGTTTTATGTCACTCACTCAGGCAAATGCCGCTAATAAATTCCAACAAATTGCACAAGCAACAGATACTCCCAACCAACCACGGTCAGAAAGGCAGCGTCCGCCTCGTCCCGATTTGAAAGCGGCTGCGGCAAAGCTGGGAGTCACAGAACAACAATTAAAGGATGCACTGGGAGTTCCTGCTAATCCTCCGACTCCAGGCGATCGCAATCAACGTCCACCTCGTCCCGATTTGAAAGCGGCTGCGACAAAGTTGGGAGTCACAGAACAACAATTAAAGGATGCCCTGGGAGTCCCCGCTAATCCTCCTGGCGATGGCCAACGTCCACCTCGTCCTGATTTTAAAGCGGCTGCGACAAAGCTGGGTGTCACAGAACAACAATTAAAGGATGCCCTGGGAGTCCCCGCTAATCCTCCCACTCCAGGCGATCGCAATCAACGTCCGCCTCGTCCTGATTTGAAAGCGGCTGCGGCAAAGCTGGGTGTCACAGAACAACGATTGATAGACGCTTTGGGTATTCCGCCTCGTCCTCAAGGCGATCGCCAAGCACCTCCTCCAGCCGACAACTAGTTTAATAATCAACCTGTTCAAACAGTTGAAAACGAATGTAGAGACGTAGCATTGCTACGTCTCTACAAGGGTTTACGGTAATGCAAAATTAATTTCTGGAGACTTCCGTGGTAACCAGCTTACCAAGGTAAAGATAACCCCGTAACTGCGATCGCACCTGCAACAGCACTAGCCGCTAGAGAAGTCAATGCTGTGCCAAATATCCACCAAGCTGCATTGGCAACGGTTTTTTTGGTTTCTTCGGCTTGCTTTTTAGCTTGTTGTTGAATTGCTTTGAGGCGTTTTTGTGTTTCTAGCTGAATGCGTTCGGCTCGTTGTAGTACACCATCCCGTGCGGCTTCTATTTGGTCGATGATGCGGTTGGCGTCTGCTTGAGAAATATCCTCACGAGAACTCAAGACAGCAACTAAGGTGTTGCGATCGAATTGGCTGAGGCGATCGCGCAAGGCTTCAAATCCAGCTTGCGGATCGTCAAAGACTTTGGTAAAGTCTTGCTTAATTCCTTCATAGTTGAGTTCTGGACGATCCAAAGAGTTAAGATAGTTGCGAATTCTTTTGAAAATCCCATCTAAAACTGATTGCACTCTTTGTTGAATATGTTGGAATTGTTCGACAATGGAACTGCGAACAGACTCGATTTGATCCACAATTCGGTTAGCTTCTTCTTCTGAAATATCCTCGCGTTGGGATAGCAACGCCACAATTGTCGAACGGTCAAATTTAGCAGCGCGATCGCTTAAATTGCCAATTCCAGCGCGGGGAGAAGACAACAACAATTGCAAATCGCGTTTGATTCCTTCGGGGTTAAGTTCTTCTTTGTTAGTATTACGCAGGTAATCTTCGAGATTTCCTTCAAAATCTAAAATTTGTTGAGTGGTACGCTTTGCTAAACGTCGCGGCGCTCTGACAAGATCGCGAATTGCATCTTCTAGGCGATCGATAATTTGATTCACTTGTTCTTCGCTCAAATCTCCCCGCTGACTTACCAGTTTCACCAAGGTTTCTCGGTCAACATGAGAAAGGCGATCGCGCAATGCTAATGCACCTGCTTTCGGGTCATCTAGTAATTTTTCCAAATCCCGCCTAATACCTTCTGGATCGAGTTCTTCCAAATTAGTATTGCGGAGATATTCTGCAATGGCTTTTGTAGTTTTTTCGTACTGTTCTGTTGCTTGTTGGGGTACTTGCAAAATACTATCTCGGACAGCTTCTAACCGATCTAGGACTTGGTTAATCTGTTCTTCGCTCAAGTCTCCCCGCTGAGTGAGCAGTTTCACCAGTGTATCGCGGTCAAATTGCGATAAACGCGATCGCAAAAGCCTAATTCCGGCTTGCGGATCTTCTAGTAAAACTCTAAAATCGCGTTTGATAGTTTCGGGGTTGAGTTCTTCTTTGTTAGTATTCCGTAAATAATCTTCAACTCTTTGCCGCAATTCATCGGCTTTTACTTTTGCTTGTGCTTGCAATTCTCTGGCACGATTCAAGATATTATCGCGGTTGCTTTCGAGTTGACTAACAATATTATTAGCTTCTTCTTCACTAATATCTTGACGTTGTTGGAGCAATTGTACAAAAGTATCGCGGTCAAATTGACTGAAGCGATCGCTTAATTCTTCAAAACCAGCTTCTGGATCTTCTACTAACCTCATAAAATCCTGTTCAATAGCTTCCGGATTAAGTTCTTCTTTGCTAGTTGAACGTAGATAATTTTCGATGCGGCTGCGGAAGTCTTGACCTTTTTCTCGCACTTGGGCTTGTTTAACAGTTTCTAAAATGTCCTGGCGATCGCTTTCCATTTGTTCGGAAATTTCTGTTACCCTCGCTTCGCTGATATCACCCCGCTGCTTCAGCAAGTTGACGAAATATTCTTGATTGATTTCCTCTAACTCTCGCCTTACAGTTGTCGGGTCTGCATTCACATCATAGATGACTTCTTTGAATTCTTCTCTGAGGGTAATACGGTTAAAGTGCCAAGGAAATGAATTCAATATGTAGTCTTCTACATCTGTTTTAATTGTATTTTCCAGCGATATGGGTAATCTTGCTGTTGCTTCTTCTCTAAAGTTTTGTAACTGTCGTGTAATTTGCTCGACATCAACATCTTGAACTTTCTCTTTCAGTTTTTGCAACTGATTTGTAATTTTGTTAACATCGATATGAGAAAGGTTCATTCTATCCAATACGGCTGGTACTGCGGCGCTCAAGCCATATTGAACAGCTTGCTTCATTACACCATTACTTTGTTTTCCATTACCACCTCCAACTGTAACCAACTCCTGAAGTCTTTCACCTAAATTCTCGGAATTGAGTTCTTCAGGAGTCGCAGATTTCAGTAACTTAATTACTTGCTGTGTGGGATTTTTGCGATTCAAAGCTTGTTGCCAAGCACCTTCTAATTGGTCAGTAATACGATTGATATCTTCTTTAGATAAATCGGTGCGATCGCTAATTAAATCAACAAACGTTTGCCGATTCACATTTTGCAACAAATCGCTATTAACAACAGATTGGAAATCTGTATCTTGAATCAGCTTGTCAAATTGAGAACGAATTTCTTTGATATCTAATTTTGGCAATTGTACAGAAGTCAAAGAACTTTGCAAGGTGTTTCTAATATTTTCAGGGTCAAAGCCTGATGTTAATTCTCGCCGGACTGCGGCTGTAACTTCTTCTGCTGTGGAAATCAATTGTTGCTTAGCAGAATTAGCGCTAATACCGGTAGTTGCTGTACCGAACAACGCTTGAAAACCAGAACTCACAGTACTTGCAATAGAACCAATTAAAGAACCTACTGCGGATGAACCAAACCAAATTATCAGGGAAAAATAAATAGACCAGATGACTACACCGATAACCGATCCTAGAAATGCATTTTCGACTAAGCTCAGTTTTACCGCTAGAAAAGAAGCAATAAATAATGCAATACTAGCCGTTACTAATGCCCAAGAACCGACTTTACCCTGAACCTTACGAATTTTGCTACCCAGCTTTACTGACTCATCATCATCATCTGAGTCAATTTCCCAATTTGAAATTCCTACAGCAACTGAAAGGTTTGTAAATAACAATTGGAAAGCTAAAGCCATTGAAACCCCAGCCAGCAATGCTACTAAGAATTTAGGCCCAGCAAAAAGAACTGATGCTTCTTCTGGAGTTAGCAGTTGTTGAGCGAAAATCGTAGGTGGTAATCCAAAAGATAGTGAATCCCATCCTAATAAGGTTAAAAAACTTTGAAACATAGCATTTTTTCACTGCATTCAATTAAATTAGCCATTTTTTGAGAAAATGGTCTATCTCTCAATGTAGATATTAAGTTGACTGGGTTTACACTTTCCCAGGTAATAAAGGCTTTTGTCAAAAGTCGTACTTTTTTAAAGTAAATAAAAATTACAAAAGTTAATAAAAAGTTGATGGGTTTGCAATTTTGAAATTCCTAAACATAATTATTTATTTTTTTTAGGCGACAGTAATTTGGTTAAAAAATAATTACTTATTTGGATGATTTCAATTGCTTGCAATACTGATTTACATGAATATAAGCCTATAAGTGATTTATCTCCAAAATAAATGTTTAAATAATTAAATATTTTCTGTAAAAATAAAAAATTAATTAGCGCTAAAAATTTAGCAACAAAATCATATTTTATATTGATTTTTCTATCGATATTTTTTTACTGAACTTTAGATAAAAACGCCTATGTCTGTTGATAGAGAAAAAATTTCTTCCAAGGGATTGAGGAAAAATAAATATAAACATGTATTAATAGGAATTATTACGAGCTATTACCGAGCTAATAGATTTTTGAATAATTGATTTTAGTGTTTGTGGAGAAAAAATAATGGTTGTAGGTGTACATAAACGTGCTGTAGGCGTATTTTCTACTCGTAGAGATATTGAACATGCGCTTCATGAATTGAAAAATGCCGGCTTTGATATGAATAGAGTATCTGTTATTACGCGGGATGGAGAGCGTGATGACATTGCTGGCGCAGAAGTACGCGATCGCGTTGGTGATAAATCCGATGAAGGCGCTGCGGTGGGAGCAGTTTCCGGTGGTGCTTTAGGTGGATTAACAGGCTTATTAGTAGGTCTTGGTACCTTAGCAATTCCTGGAATCGGGCCAATTATGCTGGCTGGAGCCGCAGCAACCACTTTAGCCACTACTCTTGCTGGAGCAGGTATCGGTGCAGTAGCTGGTAGTTTGCTTGGTGCATTAATTGGTTTAGGAATTCCCGAAGAACGAGCCAGAGTCTACGACGAACGCGTCAAACAAGGACAGTATCTAGTCATCATCGATGGTACTGATGCTGAAATTGCCAGAGCAGAAACAATATTACGTCAGCGTGGTATCGAAGAGTTTGGTATTTACGACCATCCAGATAGCACACATACGACTACAGGTGTTGCTGATCACGATGTTAGCGGCAAATATGCAGTAGGATACTTTTCTCATCGTCCAGATGCGGAAGCTGCAATTAGCGATTTGCGAAAAGCAGGTTTCCCCTTGAGCCAAATTTCTTTAATACACAGAGACACTTCCCGACGGGAATCTTTTCCAGGTATTCATCTAAGCGATCGCTGGGACTCTAACCGCTGGAGACTACCAGATAACCGCACTCATTTCTATAGCGAGCGCATCAATCAAGGCGATTACATCATCGTTGTGAATGGTACAGAAGCTGAAATTCAACGTGCAGCGGCTATTATTAGCCAACACGGAATTCAGCAGTGGCAAATTTTCGATTCAACCGGGTATGCTCCTGGAACTACACCCGTGCAAGCTGGAACTACATCCGTGCAAGCAGCCAAACGCGCAATCGGTGTATTTTCTCATCGTCGAGATGCAGAAACAGCACTTACAGAATTGCGAGATGCTGGTTTCCCGATGAGTAGGGTTTCAATCATTGCCAAAGATGCTGACGGTCATGGTATCGCCGGTGTAGAGAATAGAAACATCGGTGCAGGTAATAAAGCAGACGAAGGTGCAAAAGCTGGTGCAGCTACAGGCGGCGTTTTAGGCGGCTTGACAGGCTTATTAGTTGGTCTTGGAACTTTAGCAATTCCCGGAGTCGGCCCAGTACTCGCAGGTGGCGCAGCAGCTACCGCCATAGCAACAACACTGGCTGGTGGTGCTATTGGTGCAGCAGCTGGCGGTATTGTTGGCGCACTCGTTGGTTTAGGAATTCCCGAAGACAGAGCTAGAGTTTATAACGATCGCTTCCAAAGAGGTGATTACTTAGTAATTATCGATGGTACAGAAGCTGAAATCTACAAAGCCGAACCCATTCTCAACCGTCGAGGTATGCAAGAATTCGGCATATATGACGCCACCGATTTAGGCGAATCTCGCTCAGGTTTCGATAGAGGAACTCATCACACCACAGGAGTTTTAGATCGCGATCGTACCAACTACTCAACGGAAGTTCATAGAGACGATCCCGCTGTAGTTATCGTCGATCGCCGTGAAGACACAATCTAATTAGAATTGGTGAATTCAGAATTCAGAGTTTTCAATTCTAAATCCTGATACCGACGGGATTAATCAAGTTTCTACTCCTGAGTTCTGACTCCTGAATTCTGAATTCAGATTCCTTGCTCCTCACCTCTGCCGTAAATCTCAACAAATTTCATCTGAACTCAAATTAAACATATGCAAAAGCTAACTCCCCTAGTAATTAGTTGTCTTTTAGTTTTTGGTGTTGCTGCTTGCGATAACGTTTCTAAAACAAGTGAATCTGCACCTGCTAATCCTAACGAAGCTGCACAAGCACCAACTGCTCGAACAACAGAAGCTTCTCAAAAAGATGCACAAAGTGAACTCCGTAAAAGACAATTAAATGAGGATATTCGCGCTCGCGAACAACGCAATAATGCCACTGGCGGTGATGCAAATAGAGCCGCAGGTGACTTAGCAAGTGAAGTTCGCTCCAAATTGGAGGCTAATATACCTGGTGGTCAATTAACGGTTAGTGCAGCAGAAGATGGGACTGTCACTGTCGGAGGAACCGTACCCAATCAAGATCAAATTGCTAAGATCGAACGTTTATCCAAAGAGATTAAAGGTGTGAAAGCAGTAGTTGTCAAAGCTACTGTTGCCCCACCAAAAAGCTAACAGCTAACAACTATTTAAATGAGTAGGTAGCCATAAATAAACTTACAGCAGACTTCAAAAAACTAGTGAATTCGACAATCTAAACTAGGTCTGGTGGCAACTCTGCTGTAAATGCTCCTACTCAGCCTTAGTTCTCAGCTACAAGACTCCATTTGGCTACATGAAAAACTCGCTCTCAACTTGAAAAAGCTGATTTTGTATTCTTGAGTACAAACGCGATTAATGGTGCCTCTACCCACTCACCGCCCGCATAAATAACTTTAAAAATTCAAGCGATCGCCATATTATACATATACAGCAATACGAGTTGATTTGGGAAAATTTTTGCACCTTCAGCCAAGATAAAACTTATTCAGAGCCTAATTATCTACCTAAATAAGGCAATTCGTAAACACGCTAAGAGTGGTATACTTAGTGTAATGAGGGTAAATAATTGACAACTGACAACTTTAATTATTATATTTATTGACGCTCAGTCAGTTATAAAAACTCCTGTAATTGCTGAAAACCAAAACTATGGAAACCCGACAGCAGCCACTCGAATCCATTAATCCCTCTTCATTAAAAGCTACCCTAGCACTTGAAGGGACAAATACTACAAATTTGCCAAAGCTACCACCAGCATCGGAACCTGAATGGCAACGAATTAGTAGACAAGTTTTTGAATTTTTCGGACAACTGCCACAATACTTAAGTAGCTTTTTTAAGGACTACAGCCAGGCTCTCATAACTCTGAGTTTAATTTTTGCCGCGCTTGTCACAGCCAAGGTAGCATTAGCAGTTCTGGATGCAATTAATGATATTCCATTACTGTCACCATTTTTTGAATTAGTCGGAATTAGTTATGCCACTTGGTTTACTTTCCGCTATTTAATTAAAGCTTCAAATCGCCAAGAATTAGCCCAGCAAATTCAATTGCTAAAAAACGAATTTGTGGGCGAATAAGTTTGGAAATGATTTGATAGCAATTCTCGCTTTGATAAGGTACAACGTAGGGGTGCATAGCTATGCACCCCTACAAATTTATGTACCTCATGTGATTAGGAATTGCTATAAATCAGAGATCGTTTATAAAGTAAATCTTAGAAGTTGTTTGAAAAGTGGTTGGTTGTGATTTTAATTGCGTTGCTACCCCCCTTAGTCCCCCCTTCGGTGACTCAGCACTGTTTTACGTGAATCTTTTGGATACATCTCAAGATAGAGAAGATGATGTATTTAGAAGCTTAACTCACTTCTCAAGATAGTAGATTGTAAATGGAAAACAGCCTAATCTAGTTCTCGAAGTTATTCAATAGATTCTTTAACGAGGACATAATTTATGACTAATGAATCAGTTAAAAAAGGTATAGATTCATCTGAACGTGCAGAAGTAGATACATACGATCGCGGAATTATCCCCGCTGAAACAGCTGCTCGCAGAGAAAGAGAAGGAGATAAATTCAAAACACTTCCCACAGAAGAAAGAGAAGCAAGTTCAGCTACCGACGACCAAACCAATTCCCAAAGCATACGTACCACTGACGGTTACACCGTAGACAAAGAAGGTTTGTTGAACAACTATGCAGTTGAACCAGAAATGTACTACGAACAGCCTGGTGATGCACGGCAACAAGCGGCAGAAGATACTGCACAACGTGTTGAAGAACTTGAAGATATTAACGAGGACGAAGAAGGTAAGTTAACAGAAAAGGGTGACAAACGCGGTAAAGGCTCAGGAATTGTTTAATTAAAAACCATAATTGAATTTTAGATTTTGGATACTTCAACAGGCTCAGTACAAGTTTTGGATTTTGGATTGCAGATTCCAAACCCAAAATGTCTGAAAAAAACGAATTTATCGGTGAAATAAATCTCAAATTCAAAATTGTTTTACTTTTTCCTGGGTGCAATTACACGTAAAAAGGCTAATAAGCAAGTTTGTAGAGACGTAGCGATCGCTGCGTCTCTACTTTTATGGATAGAGTAGCTAGACAAAAATCAAAAATATTTACTCACCATAGCACTCCTAAATGAGTTATAAACAAAATTTATTGCCTATTGCCTATTGCCTTTTAAACCTTCAACCCCACATAAAATTATTTAATCTCGCCTTCCTTTTACGGATTTATTGGCTTTTGATACATTGGGTTTGGAAGAATTTGTGGCAACCCATGTCAGAACAAAAGCCCTTGGTGATTACCAAAGAAGATGATATATTACCGCTATTTCCACGTTTACCAATTCTCACGAGTCTTCAAGCAGGTTGGCATGGGATTTCACTTGCATACATGTGTCAACCTCCTGCTGCATTCCCTGAAGTTACCACTACCAAGTGGCATTCTTTGATCGTTTTTACTCATGGAGCGCGGGTGATTCATGCTGAACGGCAAATGGATGGACGCAGACATCGTGATGCTGTACTTGGGGGCGATATTCTGATTACTCCCGTTAATGTTGGACACCAGGCGGCTTGGGATGCTGAAGGCGACTTTATTCTACTGGCGATTCAACCAGATATTTTTGCTCGTGCAGTTGACGAAACAGCAGATACCGAACAAATTGAACTTATACCCCACTTTGCCACAGCCGATCCTCTGGTTTATCAAATCGCGCTAGCACTCAAAGGCATTCTGGAAAGTAATCCCTCAGGCAGCCGTCTTTATGCAGAGACGATGGCTAATGCCTTATCAGTACATCTTATGCAACACTATGCTACGCGAAAACCGATATTAAAAACATATAAAAATGGTTTGCCAGCGCGTCAATTACAGCAAGTTATAGACTACATTCACGAACATCTTGACCAAAATTTAGGTTTAGCAGAATTGGCAGCATTGATACCAATGAGTCCCCATTATTTTTCCCAGCTTTTCAAACAGTCTACAGGAATGACTCTTCATAAATATGTAATTCACTGTCGGGTGCAACGTGCCTACGAGTTATTACTCAAAAGAGAAATGGCAATCAGTGAAATTGCTCACTCGGTTGGTTTTGCTAGTCAAAGCCATCTAAATTTTCACTGTAAGCGTTTAATGGGTGCAACTCCGAAAGCAATTCAACAAAGATAGGAAGAATCTGTAAAAAATCGGACGAATTTGCAAGACTCCAGCCCTTGAATTCTCTAAAATTTCCAAAAATAGCATCTTATTTAGAAATATTAAGGATTAGGGAAACTTTTGATTTATGGTGAGAATTGAAACTAAAACCGAGCCAATGACGATCAACTTTGGCCCGCATCATCCCTCCATGCATGGGTGCTTTCGGATTCTTGTTACCTTGGATGGTGAAGATGTGGTTGATTGTGAACCTGTCATCGGCTACCTACACCGGGGTATGGAAAAAATTGCCGAAAACCGTACCAATATTATGTACGTGCCCTATGTGAGTCGATGGGACTACTATGGCGGCATGTTTAATGAAGCTGTGACGGTGAATGCTGTCGAGAAACTGGCAAATGTCACCATCCCCAAACGTGCTAGCTATATTCGGGTAATCATGCTGGAGTTAGCTCGAATTGTTAACCATTTGCTGTGGCTGGGGCCTTTCGTGGGAGACACTGGCGCACAAACTCCGATATTTTACACTTTGCGCGATCGCGAAATGATTCTCGACTTGTTTGAAGCTGCCACAGGCTACCGCATGGTTAACAATAATTATTTTCGCATCGGTGGCGTTGCTGCTGACCTACCTTATGGTTGGGTGGATAAATGCGAAGACTTCTGTAATTACTTTGCACCAAAGATTGATGAGTATGAAAAACTGATTACCAATAACCCGATTTTTCGCCGCCGAGTTGAGGGTATAGGAGTTTTAAGTCGCGAAGAAGCGATTAATTGGGGAATTTCTGGCCCGATGTTACGCGCTTCTGGCGTCAAGTGGGATTTACGAAAAGTTGACCACTACGAATGCTACGACGATTTTGACTGGGAAGTTCAGTGGGATACAGCCGGAGATTGTTTTGCTCGGTACGTCGTCAGAGTTGGAGAAATGCGTGAGTCGCTCAAAATTATTCACCAAGCACTTAAGGGATTACCTGGTGGTGCATACGAAAATTTAGAAGCTAAACGCCTCTCGGCTGGTGCTAAATCTGAGTGGAACGGGTTTGATTATCAGTTCATTGCCAAAAAAGTTGCACCCACATTCAAAATTCCTGAGGGCGAAAACTATGTCCGCATTGAGTCAGGAAGAGGAGAATTAGGAATCTATCTTATTGGAGACGATCGCATTTTCCCTTGGCGTTGGAAAATTCGTCCAGCCGATTTCAATAATTTACAAGTTTTACCCCAATTAATCCGGGGTCAAAAAGTAGCCGATGTTTTCGTCATCCTGGGAAGTATTGATGTTGTCATGGGATCGGTAGATAGGTGAATGGGGCATTGGGCATTGGGCATGGGGCATGGGGCATGGGGCATTGGGCATGGGGCATGGGGCATTGGGCATTGGGCATTGGGAATAGCGGATGAGTCTTTGACAGGACTTACGCAAAATCATCAAAAAACGAACCACAGAGGACGCAGAGGGCACGGAGAAATAAGAGTAAGAGAAAGTTCTTGCGTAAGTCCTATTTGATACTCGGCGACGAGTCTTTGATACTCGTGAATGAGTCTTTAAACTCCATTAATGAGTTTTTGAACTCCACTTTTCTGCTCCCATGCCCCATGCCCAATGCCCAATGCCCAATGCCCAATGCCCAATGCCCAATGCCCAATGCCCCATGCCCAATGCCCTTTTATGGATTAACGTTAATCCGCCCACGACACACTAACTTACCGGGGATCAGGGTTAGTTGTTGGATATCAACATCTGAACCAAGATCGAAACTGTAGGCATGATTGTCTTGAAATAAATCTGTCTGATCATCTTTAATTTGGATATCTGTCAGTTGCAACTGGCGACCATTGACTAAATCTAAGCCCAGAGAGATTTCCAGAGGCGTTGTTTGGCTATTGGTGACTTTAGAACCGAGCAGTATAATTTGGTTGTTCTTAAGAATAATTTCTTGCCAGTTAATGGGTTGTGTTTTTGGGCAATATGTTGGTAAAACTTTAACCAGTAGTTCGCTCAAACCAGTTGATAATAAGCCAGATGAGAGGGAAGCATTAAGATCTTTCTCGTCTATGGTCAAATCGCCAACAACTGGTACTGTTTGTAACAGTCGCAAGGGTTTTCCCTTGAGTATTGAACCGATATTTATCTGAATATTTTCTGCTATTAATTGAATTTTTGTAATTAGGAGTCCTTGATAAACAGCATGACTAGCAAAAATAGATACCGAAGGAATCCGTCCAGAGAGAATTTGGCGATCGCTAGCTTTAATCTCCACTTCTAACTCAGATATCTCGCTGACTTGGGCCCTCAACCACAGCTTTAAAGCTGTTGTGAGTACTTGCGTAATTATTCGGATTTTGTTTACATTTGTTGTTTGAGAATTTTGCTCTGACATCTAACCAATGGAGTTTATGAGTATTTGTTCAACAGCTGACGAATTTAAACAAGCCTTAAATGTAACATTTATGCCTAGTCACTACAAAATGCAAATATCATTTAATAGTTAACAGTAAATCAGTAATTTATACATGGAGGCACGGTTACAAAAAGTTCTTGCTCAATTGGGTATTGCCTCACGTCGTGAAGCTGAAGAAATGATTAGGCGATCGCGAGTGCGGATCAATGGGGTATTGGCACATTTAGGTCAAAAAGTTGATCCCGAAAAAGATGCGATCGCTATTGATGGCAAGCTGATATCTCCAAAGCAGCGCCCAGCCTTGATTTATCTGTTGCTGCACAAACCAGCTGGGGTAGTTTCAACTTGCTACGATCCTCACCAAAGACCAACAGTCTTGGATTTATTACCAAAAGAATTACGCGAGGGTTCAGGTATTCATCCAGTTGGGCGTTTAGATGTAGACTCCACTGGAGCATTAATCCTGACAAATGACGGAGACTTGACATTTGGGCTAACCCATCCACGTCACAGCATTTCCAAGACATATCGTGTTTTGGTGAAAGGACATCCTCCAGAAGCAGTATTGCGGATGTGGCGTCAGGGTGTGGTGTTAGAGGGTAGAAAAACCCGGCCTGCTAAGGTACAGATCGTAGAAAGTTCTGCCCAAGGAAGCTTTTTAGAAATAGTTTTACAGGAGGGAAGAAATCGCCAGATTCGCCGAGTAGCACAACAACTAGGGTACCCAGTAATCCAGCTGCATCGGAGTGCGATCGGCTCAATTCAATTACAAACGCCAAAAGAACCATTTTTGCCAGAGGGTAAATATCGTTTCCTCAAAGATCGTGAAATTCAGTTTTTGCGAGAACAGATCGACCAGGAGCCAGAATTCAGGAGTCAGAATTCAGAATTCAGAATTTAAAAAACATCCAATTTTTCTTGTGGGGTGGACATCTTATCCGCCCCAAACCAAGGGCGGGCGAGACGCCCACCCCACAAGATTGGATAATTTATTTCTTGCTAATCCCTATGTAAGTGGGGCTTGAGATCGCCAGCTAATTTTAGACTGGCTTTGGGGTGACGCTCGATGGCTAGTAAACCTCTTAAGTGCGTCAACCACTTACTAGAAGAAAATCTTCTTGCAATGCTGTTCGCCAAATCGTAGATTTGTTTAGGGGTTTTAAGCCCATTTGTTCTTGATAAAAAGAGCTACAAATTCATTCTGAATTCTGAATTCTGAATTCTTGTTCAAGCAACCTATTAAAGATTTAGTTGAGTTAAGGAGTGTCAGAAGGCATGAAATGGCCAAAAAAGAAAAATAATCAGCAGCCCCCACTTTCATTAGAGCAACAAAGATCTCAGAAGTTGGCAGAAATTGGCGCTCAACTTTGGGCGTTACGTCAAGAACAGGGCCTATCTCTAGAACAAGTGGTTGTATTGACCATGATTCCGCGGCGGTTATTGCAGGCGATCGAAGAAGGTAATTTAAACGATCTTCCAGAACCAGTTTATATTCAGGGTTTGATCAGACAATTTGCCGACGCACTGGGCTTAAATGGAGCCGAATTAGCTGACACTTTTCCGATTAATTCTCCACAAGTAAACTTCCAACCTACGGCGAATTCTTCACCCCTGAATCAACTACGTCCTATTCATCTTTACTTTCTTTACATATTGCTAATTTTATGCTCTGTAAATGGCTTATCCTATTTATTAAATAACGCCGTACTACAAGCCAGTAATATCCCAAGCGAACCACAGCCAAAACAAAAGCCCATTGTTAAACCAGAAATAGGTAGACCAGAATTAGCCGAACCGAAACACTCACCAGAAGTTCAACCTGTCAGCGACACTTCAAGCAGCGTCAAACAAAAAGAGGCTGTACAAATTGGCGTTACCTTGAAAGCGTCATCTTGGATTCGCGTAATAGCTGATGGTAAAACTGCGTTTGAAGGTACTCTACCGGAAGGTACTCACCGGGTTTGGAAAGCCCAAGAGCAACTAACAGTTAAAACTGATAATGCTGGTGGTGTTTTGATGAGCGTTAATCAAGAGAAAGCCAAAGAAATGGGAGAACTAGGCAAAGAAGAAGAAGTTATGATTGCGGCTGCTAAACCCAAGTTTTTGAGATGAGCGGCACTGGGAGGTGTGGGAAGAGAGGGGGCATATATAAATTCTCTTTCTCCCCCATCTCCCCACACTCCCCACACTCCCCATTCCTCAATCTGTTTTCGGGGCACGTCCATTGAGTCTAGTAAGAACTTTTAGCCTTGAGCTTAATTCCTCTGTTAACGCTGCTGCTTGATAGCGCCATCCCCAGTTACCCTCAGCAACACTAGGAAAATTCATCCGGGCTTCGTTTCCTAATCCCAAAATATCTTGCAAAGGAATAATCGCTTGATTGGCTACGGAACTCAATGCTAGTCGAATTAAATCCCAGTGGATGCCTTCAGGACTGATACAACCTAAATAAAGCAATAAATTTTGCTTTTCGTAGTCGTTAGCTGTATTGAACCAGCCAACGGTTGTGTCATTGTCGTGGGTTCCGGTATAAACTACAGCATTTCGCGGGTAATTGAACGGTAAAAACGGATTGCCGGGATCGGAACCAAAGGCAAATTGCAAAACTTTCATTCCCGGAAATTCAAACTTGTCTCGCAGTGCTTCGACCTCTGGTGTAATTACTCCCAAATCTTCTGCTAATACGGGTAGCTTGCCGAGTTTTTGTCCAATCACTTCAAAAAAAGCTTCTCCAGGCGCTTCCACCCATTTGCCATTCATGGCTGTTTCTTCGCCTTGGGGTACAGACCAATAAGCCTCGAAGCCTCGGAAGTGGTCAATGCGAATTATATCTACATAATCCAGCATGGCTTCAAAACGCTGCACCCACCACTTAAAGTCTTGTTTTTGCAATTCCTCCCAGTTATAAACCGGGTTTCCCCACAATTGACCGGTGGCGCTAAAGTAATCTGGTGGGACTCCTGCCATTTGGGCTGCTTCTCCCGTCTCTTCATTTAAGGCAAAAATGTCGGGATGCGCCCAGACATCGGCACTATCGTGAGCTACGTAAATGGGGATATCGCCAATAATTTCTATACCGCGCATGTTGGCGTAGCTTTTCAGGTCTGACCACTGGCGGAAAAATTCAAATTGGATGAACTTGTAATAAAAAATTTCTGCATTCAGGCGGCGCTGCGCTCTATCTAATGCTTCTGGTTCGCGCTTAACAAATTCAGGTTCCCATTTATGCCAGCTTGCTCCTTCGTTAGCATCTTTCAATGCCATAAATAAGGCATAATTATCTAGCCAATAAGCTTTGCTGTCGCAAAAACCTGCAAACTCTCTCTGCTGGATAGGCGTAGCATTAACTTTAAAGTTTTCACAAGCTTTTTTGAGTAGTCCAATCTTGATTGGCACAACGCGATCGTAATCTAATTTGTCTTCTGGAAATGCTGGTAGATTAGCAAAGTCTTCTTCAACTAGCAAACCCTCTTCTATAAGTTTTTCTGGGCTAATCAGTAGGGGATTTCCCGCCATTGCTGAGTAGCACATATACGGGGAATTTCCGTATGCAGTGGGGCCTAAAGGTAAAACTTGCCAATATTGTTGATAGCTTTCTTTGAGAAAATCAATGAAGCGATAGGCTTCTAAGCCTAAATCCCCAATGCCAAATCGACTGGGAAAAGAAGTAGGATGCAGCAAAATGCCACTAGATCTGGGAAAAGGCATATTTAACCTGAATTATAGGAGCAAGCGATCGCCACAACAAAAAGCTACGCGATCGCATCGAATTTATCATGCTATGTTCAGCTTTGAAAGCTGTCCATAGTCGGGGCTGGGGACTGGGGACTGGGGACTAGGGATTAGGGAGAGTTTTTTGGTACCCAGTACCCAATACTTAATACCTAATACTCAATTCCTTATTAATCCAAAATCCAAAATCTAAAATTCCATGTCTTACCGAAATCCTGCACCGACAGTTGATATCATCATTGAACTAGTAGATCGACCTCATCGACCAATAGTGTTAATTGAAAGACATAATTCACCCTTAGGCTGGGCTATTCCTGGCGGTTTTGTGGATTATGGGGAAGCTGTGGAAGTGGCGGCACGGCGAGAAGCCCAGGAAGAGACTGGTTTGCAGGTGGAATTAATTGAACAATTACTGGTGTATTCTGACCCCAATCGCGATCCGCGTCAACATACCATTAGTATTGTGTTTTTGGCGACGGCGACGGGAGAACCTGTGGCTGGAGATGATGCTAAGGGTGTAGGAATTTTTGAGTCTTGGCGTGTGCCGAATAATTTATGTTTTGACCACGATCGCATTTTGCAAGATTATTGGCGATATCGGCATTATGGGATACGTCCAAGGTTGGGGTAAGAGGGACGAACCGCCAAGGACGCAGAGGGCGCAGAAAGAAGAGGGGAGGAGAATATCTGTGACACAAAGTTTTTGTGATTATACTGTGCCAGTGGTATTTAATGGTGCAATATGGATGCTGAGGAATTTTTGGACAGATATGCAGCAGGGATACGGCAGTTTCATAAAGGAAATCGCCAAGGCATAGACCTTAAAGGTGCAGATCTCAGTGAGATAGACTTATTTAGTGCAAATTGGAATGGGGCTGATTTGAGTGAGGCGACCCTGACTAGGGCAAAACTTAATCATACTAGCCTTAGTAGAGCATCTCTAACAAATGCATCTCCAGAAAGCTAAACTTCGGGGAGTCACTTTAGAGAAATGTAATTTATCAGAGGTCGATTTAGCTGAGGCAGATTTAGTCAGGGTTTCTTTCAAAGAAGCAAACCTTAATAAAGCTTGTTTCCAAAGAGCAAATCTTGAAAGAGCCTGTCTTTCAGATTCAAACTTGATGATGGCAAACCTTGATAGTGCAAATCTGAAGAAAGCAAATTTAACTGGGGCAAATATCTATGGGGCAACCTTTAAAGATGCTGACCTAACTGGTGCGATAATGCCAGATGGAGAGGTTTACAAACCGATCGCTTCTCAAATAGAAATCGGTAAACAGGTAGCATCGTTAGAGAAAGTGATATCTATGACTCGTAAAGTAATTCGTACTGATAACGCACCCGCACCAGTCGGCCCTTATAATCAAGCGATCGCCGCTTCTGGTCAATTGTTATTTGTAGCCGGACAAATTGCCATCGATCCCCGCCTGGGTGATGTGGTCTACACTGATGATGTTAAAAAGCAAACTGAGCAAGTAATGGCTAATCTGGAAGCCATCCTCACAGCAGCCGGGGCGACTTTTGAAGATGTGGTGAAAACTACTGTTTTTCTGGCTGATATGAATGATTTTGCGGCGGTGAATGCCATTTATGCTAAATATTTCCCAGAAAATACAGCCCCAGCGCGGGCTTGTGTTGAGGTATCGCGGTTACCTAAGAATGTTTTGGTAGAAATTGAATGTATTGCGGTGATTAGCGGTTAGTACGAACATACATTCTCAGAGGATATTTATAAAGTGTAAAATGTCATGTATTTGATTTGTGAAAAAAATCAATAAACTTGTGTCCCCCCTCTTTCCTGTTAAGAGTTCCTTGTTCCCTATTCCCTCTCTACGCAAATAATTTCCCAAATCTAAGCAAACTCCTATACAACTTTGGGAATACTGAAATTAAGTATCCTAAAGGAGTATTAAAAATGGCAGAAAATCGTGTCAGTGCCAGGTTAAGCCCAGTAGACAAGCAAGCAGTCATGCAGGCAATCGCTACAATTAGAGAAAAGTTACCATTTTTAATTGATTTGACTCCCGAAGACCGGCGAACAATGCTGAAAATGGGAGATAAAAGTCGGGCTTTTGTCAGCAAAGCCTTAGAAGTGGCGACACAAAACCCTAACTTTTTGCCTCGTTGTTTTGATTTAGAAGAGATGCGCCGGGACTTGGAAATATATGAAGACTTGTATCCCGTGCTGTTATCTTTGACCCAACTGCAAGAACTCGTAGATGATACCTGTATAGCGGCTGCTAGCGAAGCTTATGGCGCAGCCTTAGCAGTTTATAGCTATGCCAAAGCTAGCGGCGATGTCGCAGGATTAGATGCAGTCATTGATGAGATGGGACGCAGGTTTAACCGCCGTTCTAAGAAAAAGCAAGCCGAAGTGCCAGTTAGCTAAAGTCTAAACTAGGCGATGCCTGCGGCGGGCTGCGCCTACGCAGTAGTTGACAATTTAATAAAATACACATTATTTGTAGGGGCATAACAATGTTATGCCCTTTTCGCGTTTTAAATCTAAGATTTTTGAAACCCGTGCAGGTGGTCACTGAGCTTGTCGTTCGCGTAGCGTCTCGTAGAGAAGTGCGGGTTTTGTTTGTGTAACAGCGACTTCTAGTCGCCACAGGATTTTTGAACTTCAGAAGGTCAACGTCGAGCCTCAAAAGATCAACGTCGAGCCTCAAAAGGTCAACCTTGAACCTCAGAAGGTCAACCTTGAACCTCAGAAGGTCAACGTCGAGGCTTAGAAGGTCAACTTTGAGCCTCAAAAGGTCAACCTTGAACCTCAGAAGGTCAACCTTGAACCTCAGAAGGTCAAAGTTGAGCCTCAAAAGGTCAACCTTGAGCTTCAGAAGGTCAACGCATAAAAATTACCTAAAAAAAATCTCATAAATTCCGAAATACACCATGTATATTTAGTAATTATTCTGTAGGCATTAGCACCTCAAGATTGAATCTTGTAATGAACCCACAAAACAAGCCCAAGAACCTACAAGATATTATTAAGCAACGTCAGCAATTAGGTTTTGTGGGTCGTGAAGACCAAATAAACCAATTTCGGCAAAATCTAACATTACCCCCAGAAGACGATCGCCGTCATTTTTTGTATAACATTTGGGGTGAAGGCGGGGTTGGTAAAAGCACACTTGTACGACAGTTTCGCAAAATTGCTGAAGAAGCAAAAAATATTACGGCTTATATAGATGAAGCCGAGAAAACTGTACCAGAAGTTATGGGTCGTCTAGCTGAAGACTTGGAACGGCAAGGTCATAAGTTGCCGCAGTTTAGTGAACGCTACAAAGTTTACCGTCAGAAGCGCCAAGAATTAGAAACCGATCCCGATGCTCCTCAAGGTTTTTCGGCTTTTATGGGAAAAACTGTAGTTAAAACTGGCGTGCGTCTGGCGCGTCGAGTTCCCGTTGGCGGTGCTGTATTTGACTTTGTAGATGAGGATGCTTTGGCTACCCAAGCCGGAGAATGGGCTTCTTATGTTGCTAAGAAAATCACAAATAAAGATGAAGTGCGCTTAGTTCAAGAACCTATAGAAGTCCTGACCCCACTATTTTTACAAGATATTTTTAAAATTTGTGAGAAAACTGCTGTTGCCTTGTTTTTTGATACTTATGAACGCACCGGGGAATTCTTAGATAACTGGTTACGAGAAATTCTAGAGGGTCGCCACGGTCAAGTATCTTTCAATATATTGATAACTATTGCTGGTCGGCAGGAATTAGATAAAAATCTTTGGACAGGCAACGAGGGGTTAATAGTTAGTTTTCCTTTGGAACCTTTTACCGAAGAAGAAACCCGAAAATATCTCACTCGCAAAGGCATCACTAACAGTCAGCACGTTGAAGAGATTTTACGCCTTTCTGGAAACTTGCCCTTACTAGTGGGAATGCTAACAGACGCTTATCAAAATAACTCTAACCAAATAATTGAGCCTAGCAGCAGTGCTGTAGAAAGATTTTTAAAATGGGTTGATGAACCCAAACGGCGACAAGTAGCTGTTGATGCTGCCATTGCTCGGTGCTTGAATCGGGATATTGTCGCTCAGTTGAGAGGAGAACAAGAAGCTGATGAGCTATTTACTTGGCTAAAAGAAATATCCTTTGTCAACGAACGTACCGACGGCTGGGCTTATCACGATGTCGTCAAAATGCTAATGTTACGCCACAAGCGCCTATCATCACCGCAGGGTTGGGCTGAGATACATGGCAAGCTGGCAAATTACTACGACACCCTGCGGAATGAGCTGCAATTAGAAGAAGAGAAGAAACAGCGCGATCCTAGCTGGCAAAGTCACACTTTAAATGTGTTGTACCACAGCTTATGTCAGTCACCGCAAAGGAATTTATCTGTATCTCTCAATGAATTTCTCGTTGCACTCAAAAATCAACGAAAATTTGCCCAACAATGGGCAGAAACTATGCTTCAGGCTGGTAAAGATGCTGATTCTGCTGAAGTTAAACGTTGGGGCGAACAACTAACTAATGGTTTAAAAGCTTATGAAGAAGACCGTTATCAAGTTACGGTTGAAATGTTTACCGCAGTCCTACAGAATCCCAGCATTCAGATACAATGGCAATCTATTGCTCTAGGTTGGCGCGGTAAAACTTACCGTTTAATGAAGCGTTACACGGAAGCTTTACAAGACTTTGACCGCGCTATTGAACTTGACCCCAAATATGCCTGGGCAATTGCAAATCGCGGTGTAACTTACCGTTTAATGAAGCGTTACACGGAAGCTCTACAAGACTTTGACCGCGCCATTGAACTTGACCCCAAATATGCCTGGGCGATCGCAGCAAGTCGCGGTCAAACTTACTACTTAATGGAGCGTTACACGGAAGCTCTACAAGACTTTGACCGCGCCATTGAACTTGACCCCAAATATGCCCCGGCGATTGTACTTCGGGGTGAAACTTACCGCTTGATGGAGCGTTACACGGAAGCTCTACAAGACTTTGACCGCGCCATTAAATTTGACCTCAAATTTGGCTGGCTGATCGCACTTCGCGGTATAACTTACCACTCAATGGAGCGTTACACGGAAGCTCTACAAGACTTTGACCGCGCCATTGAACTTGACCCCAAATATGCCCCGGTGATTGCACTTCGCGGTCAAACTTACCGCTCAATGGAGCGTTACATGGAAGCTCTACAAGACTTTGACCGCGCCATTGAACTTGACCCTAAAGATTCCTGGGCGATGGCACTTCGCGGTGAAACTTACCGCTTAATGGAGCGATACACGGAAGCTCTACAAGACTTTGACCGCGCTATTGAACTTGACCCTAAAGATGCCTGGGCGATCGCAAGTCGCGGTGAAACTTACTGCTCAATAAAGCAATACACACAAGCTCTACAAGATTTTGACCGTGCCATTGAACTTGACCCTAAACTTGACTGGGCGATCACAAGTCGCGGTGAAACTTACTGCTCAATGAAGCAATACACACAAGCTCTACAAGATTTTGACCGCGCCATTGAACTTGACCCCAAATATGCCTGGGTGATTGCAAGTCGCGGTGAAATTTACTGCTCAATGAAGCAATACACACAAGCTCTACAAGACTTTGACCGCGCCATTGAAATTGACCCCAAAGATGCCTGGGCGATCGCAAGTCGTGGTGAAACTTACCGCTTAATGGAGCGTTACTCGGAAGCTCTAGAAGATTTTGACCGTGCCATTGAACTTGACCCCAAGTTTGACTTTGCGATCATATTTCGCGGTCAAACTTACCTAATGCTTAAGCGGTACAATGAAGCTCTTGCAGATTTCAATTGCGCTATTGATTTAGATTCTGGGAGTGATTGGAAACTGTACAATCGCGCTTTAGCCTACCTAGCCCTTAACCAACCAGACAAAGCACGAACTGACTTAACGCTTGCCATCAAGCTTGCTAAAGAAGATTACGAAAAAGATCCTAAAGACTGGCGTGCCTTTAACTTAGCTCTTTACTATTTGGCTGCTCAATATAATCAACCAGCAGAGCAGTTATATCGCTATGTTTTATCTCAAGGTGCTTCCTTAGAGCGTATTCATGCAGCTATCCAAGACCTAAATGACTTTTTAACTGTCTTCCCTAATCATGTGCAAGCTACATCTATGCGACAGTTGTTGCAGTCTTCTCTAACTTAGGTCATGTAATTTCTACTACAAATATTAAGCGATGCCTGGGTTGGGCTACGCCTACGCTACTACTACTTTGCCTTGCTCATGAGAAACTGCTTTGCGATCGCTTTGTTATTAAGCTGTAGGTAAGCGATCGTAAGATTCCGGTTCAATATCTGGTACTTTCGCTAAAACTGCGTCGTATTTTTCTCGACTGCCTCGCTTTGCTAACTCCCCTAAATAAATTTCTGTTGTTAGTGCAGCGATTTTTTCTGCAACTGCTGTCGCCACAAATTGATCTATAGAAATCCCGTCTTGTTTGGCAAGTTCCTGCAAACTTTTGTACAAAGAGTCAGGAAGTTGGACGCTGATGTTGCTCATGACAATGCTCCAATAGATTGCAAAAACTCCACAGGTGTCAATATTGTTATCCCAAAATGCTCAATGCCTTCAAAATCACGAGCATTATATGTTATTACGCTATCACATCGCGCCTTGACTGCTAGCTCCAGCACCATATCGTCTTTTGGATCGGGCAAGTAAGGTCGCCAGAGGAAGAAAATCTGATGCTGCGTTGCAACCGAGCAATGAAACTCAATAAATTCTTCTACATCTAGTGCAGTGATATATAGATTTGGGAGTTGCCGCGATAATACCTCTCGATACTCTAAAACCAGTGGAACCGAAAGATGGATATCAAAAATTCCTGTGCCCACGAGTGTCAGTAGACGAAAAGCACTCCCTCGTTTGGAACGCAAACCAGCAACGATAACATTTGTATCAAGTACAACTTGTGGAACTGTCATAGATGCATGATATCGGCTCTGGGCTTAGGAATCAATGCTGTTTTGCAGTTCTAAGGTCAAAATTGAGCCTCAGAAGGTCAATGTTGAACCTCAGAAGGTCAACTTTGAGCCTCAAAAGCTCAACGTCGAGCCTCAGAAGGTCAACTTTCAACCTCAGAAGGTCAACGTCGAGCCTCAGAAGGTCAACGTCGAGCCTCAGAAGGTCAACGTCGAGCCTCAAAAGGTCAACGTCGAACCTCAAAAGGTCAACGTCGAGCCTCAGAAGGTCAACGTCGAGCCTCAAAAGGTCAACGTCGAGCCTCAGAAGGTCAACGTCGAGCCTCAGAAGGTCAACGTCGAGCTTAAATAAAGCTTATACAGCAAAATTACCTAAAAAAGTCTGATAAATTCCGAAATAGAGCCTGTAGCTTTAGTAGTTATCTCGTAACCATTAGCGCCTCAAAATTAAATCTGGTAATGAACCCGCAAAACAAGCCCAAGACTCTACAAGATATTCTTAAGCAACGTCAACAATCGGGTTTTGTAGGTCGTGAAGACCAGGTAAACCAATTTCGTCAAAACTTAGCTTTACCGTTAGAGGATGACCACCGTCGTTTTTTGTTTAACGTTTGGGGTGAAGGCGGGGTTGGTAAAAGTACACTGTTACGCCAGTTTCGCAAAATTGCTGATGAAGCAAAAATTATCTCGGCTTACATCGATGAAGCTGAGAAAACTGTACCAGAAGTCATGGGTCGTTTGGCTGAGGAGTTAGAACGGCAAGGTCACAAGCTAACGCAGTTTACAGAACGCTACAAAGTTTATCGTCAAAAGCGCCAGGAATTAGAAACCGATCCAGATGCTCCTCAAGGTTTTTCGGCGTTTGTCGGGAAAACTATGGTAAAAACAGGTGTGCGTCTAGCGCGTCAAGTTCCCGTTGGCGGTGCTGTATTTGACTGTGTAGATGAGGATGCTTTGGCTTCATATATTGCAAAAAAAATAACAAATAAAGATGACGTGCGCTTAGTTCAAGAACCTGAGGAAGTGCTGACGCCGTTATTTTTGCAAGATATTTTAAAAATTGCCGAAAAAACCGCTGTTGTTCTGTTTTTTGATACCTATGAACGCACAGGAGAATTTCTAGACAACTGGCTACGGGAAATTTTAGAGGGTCGCCACGGTGAAGTATCTCTCAATATATTGATAACAATTGCCGGTCGCCATGAATTAGATAAAAATCATTGGACACCTTACGAGGGGTTAATAGTTCGTTTCCCTCTGGAACCCTTTACAGAAGAAGAAGCCCAACAATATTTAACTCGCAAAGGCATTACTAACAGTCAGGTTGTAGAAACGATTTTACACCTTTCTGGAAATTTGCCCCTGCTGGTAGGAATGCTAGCAGATGCACATCCCAATGACCCCAATCAAGTATTTGAGCCTAGCAGCAGTGCTGTAGAAAGATTTTTAAAATGGGTTGATGACCCCAAACGGCGACAAGTGGCTCTTGATGCTGCCATTCCTCGGTGTTTAAATCGAGATGTGATAGCCAAGTTGAGAGGAGAACAAGAAGCTGATGAGCTATTTACTTGGCTCAAAGAAACATCCTTTGTCAACAAACGTACCGATGGCTGGGCTTATCATGATGTTGTGAAAACGCAAATGTTACGCCACAAGCGTCTTTCATCGCCACAAGGTTGGGCTGAGATACATAGTAAGTTGGCAGACTATTACAACACTCTGCGGAACGAGCTGCTATTGGAAGAAGAGGAAAAACAGCGCGATCCTAGCTGGCAAAGTCATACTTTAAATATGTTGTACCACAGCTTATGTCAGTCACCGCAAAGGAATTTATCTGTAGCTCTCAATGAATTTCTGGCTGCATTCAACGAGCAACGCAAATTTGCCCAACAGTTGGCAGAAACAATGTTTCAGGCTGGTAAAGATGTGGATGCTGCTGAAGTTCAGCGTTGGGGTGAGCAACTAGCTAATGGGTTAAAAGCCTTTGACCAAAAGTTTTACCCAGTTACATTAGAAATGTTTACCGCAATCATACAAAATTCTAGGATTGAAGTTAAATGGCAACCTATTGCTTTAGGTTGGCGCGGTATAACTTACCGTTTAATGAAGCTTTACGCACAAGCCCTACAAGATTTTGACCGTGCGATTGAACTTAACCCCAAATTTGACTGGTGGGCGATCGCAGGTCGCGGTGTAACTTACCGTGACATGGAGCGTTACGCGGAAGCTCTGCAAGATTTTGACCGCGCAATTGAACTTAACCCCAAAGATGACTGGGCGATTGCAAGTCGTGGTGTAACTTACCGTTTAATGGAGCGTTACGCAGAAGCCCTGCAAGACTTTAACCGTGCAATTGAACTTAACCCCAATGAACTTAACCCTAAATTTGACTGGGCGATGGCACATCGCGGTGAAACTTACCGCTTAATGAAGCGTTACCCAGAAGCCCTACAAGACTTTGACCGCGCCATTGAACTTAACCCCAAACTTGACTGGGCGATCGCAAATCGCGGTATAACTTACCTCCAGCTTAAGCGTTACAATGAAGCTCTTGTAGATTTCAACCGCGCTATTGACTTACATTCTGATAGTAATTGGTATTTATATAATCGCGCTTTAGCCTACCAAGCCCTTAACCAACCAGATAAAGCATGGGCTGACCTAGCATTTGCCATCAAGCTTGCTAAACAGCATTACGAAAAAGATGCTAAAGACTGGCGTAATGCCTTTAACTTAGCTCTCTACTATTTAGCTGCTCAATATATTCAACCAGCAGAGCGGTTATATTGCTATGCCTTATCGAAGGGTGCTTCCTCAGAATCTATTCGTAAAACTATCCAAGACCTAGATGACTTTTTAACCGTGTTCCCTGACCATGTGCAGGCTACATCTATACGACAGTTGTTGCAGTCTTCTCTATAACAAGGGACTGGGTGAAAAGTCTTTTTGTGTCTACGAATTAATAATTAGTTAACTAACTGCCATTTATCGCCAATTTCCCCAGACGCTTCAATACACGCAAAACCGTATACAACTCATTCCCTGGATTGAAGATATAGAATAAGCGAGACAAGGCATACTTTGGTGTTTCTTGTTTAACCAACTTCACAAAAATAAAGCTACCACCATTAGTAATTAGCCCGTATATTGGTTTATCCGTGTTAGATAATGCCAACATATAAGCTAGCAGCTGTGCTTTACCAACTTCTACAGAAAAAGCTGCTTGTTTGGACTCTATAACTACTACTACTAGCTGTTCAAATAAAATCAAGACATCAATCTGCCCTTTGACCGTTACGCCTTCATCGTCAGCAGTAACTTCTACAGACTTTTCAGATTTGACATGAAACGGCGATAGATAAAAGTCTGCTAAATCTAACAAGGGAGAAAGCACCACCATCTTGACGGTGTTTTCTAACAGCGGAGGATACTTGAGTAAATTGGCGTAACTTGCCTTAACTCGGTCGAGTTGTTTTTTTTCCGTATCGGTTATTTCTGGTAAATTCTCTTGCCACTCTCTAAAAAATTGCTCATCCTCAACCAATTGCAGTCCAAAGCTGTTCTCTAAATCAAGCAGCGTAATTTCTTTAGCCTGTATTGTTTGAACCATAATCCCAAAATATTTTAGTAAATAATAGTGAAAGTAAATGTGCTTTTAGACGAAACTAGAGACAGTGGTAGAAAATTAAAACCAAGCTTGCACGATTAAAAATGAAATCAACAGCAGAAAGAGAACAGTTAATTAAAGATATCAACGTACTGTTACATCAAGCTTATGACAGTACTTTAGATGAAATCTACGCACTTTTAAAAAGAATCGACGAACTAGACGACGAAGAAGACTTAAAAGCCATTAAAGAAACTAGGGAAGATATACGCATTAATGGTACTGTGTCTTGGGATGAAATTCAAAACGAAATCAAAAATGAAATAAACAAGGATGTTGCGTGAGTTACGAAGTTAAATTTTCAAATAGTGCGAAAAAGCAGTTTAGGAAATTACCTTTAGATATACAACAGCGCATACAGACTAAAATCAACGACTTAGCAATAGAACCGCGTCCAAACGGGGTCAAAAAATTACAAGGCGATGATAATTCATACCGTATTCGAGTAGGAGATTATCGGTTAGTTTATGAAATAGATGATAATGTTTTGATAATAACTGTAATAAAAGTACGACACCGTAGCGAGATTTATAAATACGAAAGTTAGCACAAGTGCGTAATTTCTATCTCTTCTTTGCGCCTTTGCGTCTTTGCGTGAGAAAAAAATATTTATACAAGCCCTATACTGTACCAAATTTGTCTAATCGGTCAACTCAATTGCATAGAAATATTAAGCGATCGCCTTCCACGGACTACGCCTACACGTTTACATTATGCCCGTTTCATGACAATGTGTAGGCGATCGCTTCATTTAAGATTCTTGCAAAAATCTTTCAAAGATTAGTGGGGAGTATCCAGGGAACACACTAAAAACTTACTATTAAATTTTCTCATTAATAAGTTAAGGCTTTCCTCTCAATATCAGCAAAACTTTGGATTAACTATTGGTACTTCTTTAAAACTCTCTTGTTGTGGTTCTAAACCTTTGTCAGCAAAATGCTTATTCATCAGCGCCGGGACTTGTGGCGCTTGAATTTGGCTGTAGCGTGTTTTGTCAGGCATGACTAGGTTTGGCCCGGCTTTGCAGTTTTTCATACAGCCGGTGCCCTTGATTGTAACTTGGTCTTCTAAACCGCGATCGCTCAAAGCCGCCTCCAACGCCTGACAAACTGCTTTACCACCGCGTTTCATGCAATCAGACTTTTGACACACCAAGATTGTCGCTTTTGTCTTCGCTGGTTTTACCTTTGCATTATCAATTGATGGAGGTTCTTGTGGTGCAGCGATAGTTTGAACTCTGGCCACTTCAGAACGTGCCGCCATCACACGTTCAGCTTTGAATGTAACTTTGTCTTTTTTTATATCGTATTTTTTGTAACCAACAACTTGTAGCCAAGTACCTCGTGGTAGCCGCAAATCAAAAGCAGCCCGTAAATGCTTAGCGAGTTTAACGTAGCATTCACCCTCATGAGTACCCAGCAGCAAACCTTTGAGCTTATAA
Organism: Nostoc paludosum FACHB-159; assembly: GCF_014698835.1. Classification (GTDB taxonomy): domain Bacteria; phylum Cyanobacteriota; class Cyanobacteriia; order Cyanobacteriales; family Nostocaceae; genus Nostoc; species Nostoc paludosum. The sequence goes on from NZ_JACJTU010000012.1 coordinate 200,460, forward strand.
CCATCTTTAATAACAAAATCTATAAATCTGCCCTCAAGGCAAAATTCCGATACTTCCAGACTCTGACATGCACCCATTTTTTAACCTCCTTTTAACTAATACAAGCTAGCTACAACGATCTTTTCAACACCAGGGTAAAAATTAGCAATGTAGATTAGGACTTTTGGTAACGACTTTTCCAGCAGCATTCAAGAGTCCAAATTTGGTCTTGGCGAGAGGCAGTGAATCGCCGTATCACACTCCAAAGTTGAACAGCCGCAGTGGCAGAACTAATTTCAACTTGTAATGGCTGATTAGTCACACAATTACAAGGAATATCTAACTCCTTCAGACGTTGATAGACTTGCCAACGGTCTGCCCAATTCACTTCTACAACGTGCTTGTTTTCTACTTCTGAACTAAACGATTTCAAGAGAATTGCCCTCAAAGTGCAACAAACTTGCAGTAAATACCGCGATATAACTTCTTACTTTTTGAAAGTCATGGGAGTTTGACCTCTTAAAACCAGCATACCTTAAGTGCAAACAATTCTCATTAACTTTGAAAAAAAATAATTACTGGCATTGGGCATGGGGAGATGAAGGGGATCAGGGAGACGCGGGGACGCGGGGATGAGGGGGATGGGGAAGTGTGGGGGGATGGGGAAGTGTGGGGGGATGGGGAAGTGTGGGGAGAAAGAGAATTTATGCCCTCGTCTCTTCCCACACCTCCCACACCTCCCACACCTTCCACACCTCCCACACCTCCCACACCTCCCACACTCCTGTTTGCCCCATGCCCCACCCCTTAAACATCATTCAACAAACAAATAAACTCGACAATTTTTGTAGCTAAAAATTAAAAATTTAGTCATAGCGAAAAGGCCTTGCCATTATTGTGAAAATGTTAGTATATAAAGACTAAGCAGTTAAAAACTGTAACTGCTAAAGAGCGAGGAGAACAATGTCTGAAACACAAACTTTGTTACGAAATTTTGGTCATGTATATGACAATCCAGTACTGTTAGATCACAGCGTAACTGCCCCAGTTACAGAAGGATTCAACGTTGTATTAGCTAGTTTCCAAGCACTTTACTTGCAGTACCAAAAGCATCATTTTGTAGTTGAAGGTGCAGAATTTTACTCTCTGCATGAGTTTTTTAACGAAAGCTACAATGAAGTGCAAGACCACATCCATGAAATTGGAGAGCGCTTGGATGGACTGGGCGGTGTGCCAGTTGCAAGCTTCAGCAAATTAGCAGAATTAACCTGTTTTCAACAAGAACCCGATGGCGTATATTCTGCCCGCCAAATGGTAGAAAATGACTTAGCTGCCGAGCAAGCAATCATTGGTGTAATTCGCCGCCAAGCTGCCCAGGCAGAGAGTTTAGGCGATCGAGCTACACGCTATCTCTACGAAAAGATTTTGTTAAAAACTGAGGAACGTGCTTATCATTTGTCCCACTTCCTCGCTAAAGACAGCTTAACCTTAGGCTTTGTCCAAGCTGCTCAAAGCTAAAACTCTCATAATCTAGATTTTTCTACCTAGAGCGAAAGAAAAAGTCAGCAGGATTAACTCTTAAAATATTATAAAAAATGGCAGAGAGTAGCATTCCTATCTCTCTGCCATTTTTTATATAAGTCAACATATTTACATCATATTTAACCTTGAAAATATTTAGCAATTAGTTAGCCAAGATATATTTTGATGTCAGTAACCTATTTGTTATAAATAAACACCCTGGTATCTGCCACAATAAATCAGCATTTGTTGAAAATGTTCATCAAATTAAATAAAAAATCTTCGCAAGAGCTAGAGAAAATTTAGTACCACAATTTAATAAAATTAGAAATAGAAAATAATAAAAGGGCATAGGGCATGGAAAGATGAGGGAGACGCGGGGACAAGGAGACAAGGAGAATAATTTTTAACTCGTCAGTCAACAGTCAACACTCCCAATGCCCCATGCCCCATGCCCTATCAAGTTAGAAAACTTAATAATAAAAAGCACGATCGCGGGTAAACACCCTTAAAATAATCAGGATTTGTATTCTCGTACTCCAAGGCAACTACTATGCCCCGCCGTGATGACCTCCGGAAGATTCTACTGTTAGGCTCTGGCCCAATTGTGATTGGACAAGCCTGTGAGTTTGACTACTCTGGCACTCAAGCTTGCAAAGCGCTGCGAGAAGAAGGCTATGAAGTCGTGTTGGTCAACTCTAACCCTGCAACGATTATGACCGACCCGGAAACGGCCGATCGCACTTACATTGAGCCGCTAACTCCGGAATTAGTCGAAAAAGTGATCGCTAAAGAACGCCCTGATGCTCTACTCCCAACGATGGGAGGACAAACTGCCCTAAATCTCGCTGTTGCCTTAGCCAAAAATGGCGCACTGGAAAAATACGGCGTTGAGTTAATCGGCGCTAAGCTACCAGCCATTGAAAAAGCCGAAGACAGAAAATTGTTTGGTGAAGCTATGGCAAAAATCGGGGTAGCTGTATGTCCCAGTGGTACAGCCGAATCCTTAGACGAAGCAAAAGCCATCGCTCGCCAAATTGGCACTTATCCCCTAATTATTCGTCCTGCCTTCACAATGGGTGGAAGTGGCGGCGGTATTGCCTACAACCAAGAAGAATTTGAAGAAATGGCACAGGTCGGTATAGATGCTAGCCCTGTTTCCCAAATTCTCATTGACCAGTCTTTACTCGGCTGGAAAGAATACGAACTCGAAGTGATGCGTGACCTTGCAGATAACGTGGTGATTATCTGCTCCATCGAAAACCTTGACCCTATGGGCATCCACACCGGGGATTCGATTACCGTAGCTCCCGCCCAAACCCTCACTGATAAAGAATATCAAAGGCTGCGGGATATGGCAATTAAAATCATCCGCGAGATAGGTGTGGAAACTGGCGGTTCTAATATTCAATTTGCCATTAATCCTGTCACTGGAGATGTGGTGGTAATTGAAATGAACCCCCGCGTTTCCCGCAGTTCGGCTTTAGCTTCTAAAGCGACGGGTTTCCCCATCGCCAAAATGGCAGCAAAGTTAGCGGTAGGCTACACCTTGGATGAAATTAAAAATGACATCACCAAGAAAACTCCGGCGTCCTTTGAACCAACAATTGACTACGTAGTTACAAAAATCCCTCGCTTCGCCTTTGAAAAATTCCCTGGTTCCGAACCAGTGCTGACAACCCAAATGAAATCAGTGGGGGAAGCAATGGCAATTGGACGGACTTTCAACGAATCCTTCCAAAAAGCGTTACGTTCTCTGGAAACCGGACGTGCTGGCTGGGGTTGCGACAAAGCCGAAAAATTACCCAGTGGCGAACAAATCCGCGCCCTGCTGCGGACGCCAAACCCCGATCGCATTTTTGCCGTGCGTCATGCCTTACAGTTAGGCATCACAGCTGAGGAAATCTACGAACTCACTGGTATTGACCCGTGGTTCCTAGATAAGATGCAGCAAATTCTGGATATCGAGAAATTCCTCAAGCGCACATCCTTAAAGGAATTGACAAAAGAGCAACTTTATGAGGTGAAGCGGAATGGATTTAGCGATCGCCAGATTGCCTATGCTACCAAAACCACCGAAGATGAAGTCCGCGCCTATCGCAAACAATTAGGAGTCACCCCAGTTTACAAAACTGTGGACACCTGTGCCGCGGAGTTTGAAGCGTTTACTCCTTACTACTATTCTACCTACGAAGAAGAAACAGAAGTTTTGCCAACAACCAAGCCCAAAGTCATGATTTTGGGTGGTGGCCCTAACCGCATCGGACAGGGAATTGAGTTTGACTATTGTTGTTGTCACGCTGCCTATGCACTCAAAGGAGCAGGGTACGAGACGATTATGGTCAACTCCAACCCAGAGACAGTTTCCACAGATTATGATACCAGCGATCGCCTTTACTTCGAGCCGTTAACAAAAGAAGATGTCCTGAATATCATCGAAGCTGAAAATCCTGTAGGCATAATAGTCCAGTTTGGCGGGCAAACACCGCTGAAGTTGGCTGTTCCCCTCCAAGAATATTTGCAGGGATTGGGGACTGGGGACTGGGGACTGGGGACTGGGGAGAGTTCCCAATCCCCAATCCCTAATCACCAGTCCCCAATCCCCAAAATTTGGGGTACATCGCCAGATTCCATCGACATGGCAGAAAACCGAGAACGATTTGAGAAGATTCTCAAAGAGTTAAATATTGCTCAACCACCTAATGGTATTGCTCGGAGTTTTGAAGATGCGCTGATTGTCGCCAAACGCATTGGCTATCCGGTGGTGGTGCGTCCTAGCTATGTGTTGGGGGGACGGGCGATGGAAATCGTTTATTCCGATGGAGAGTTGGAACGCTACATGACCTTTGCGGTGCAGGTAGAACCAGACCATCCAATTTTAATTGATAAGTTTTTAGAAAATGCCATTGAAGTTGATGTCGATGCGATCGCCGACCATACAGGACGGGTTGTGATTGGCGGGATTATGGAACACATCGAACAAGCAGGAATTCACTCAGGAGACTCCGCTTGTTCGTTACCTTCGATTTCCTTACCACCAGCAGTTCTCAACCAAATTCGTACATGGACAGTGCAACTAGCGCAGGCGTTGTCAGTGGTGGGATTGATGAATATTCAGTTTGCCGTCGTTGGTGCAAGCGGCTATTCTCCCCAAGTTTACATTTTGGAAGCCAACCCCCGCGCCTCCCGTACAGTGCCATTTGTTTCTAAAGCAACGGGCGTCCAGTTAGCCAAACTAGCGTCCTTAATCATGTCAGGGAAAACCTTAGAGGAGCTAAACTTCACCGAGGAAATCATCCCGACTCACATTGCTGTTAAGGAAGCTGTATTACCCTTTAATAAATTCCCTGGAACTGATACAATATTAGGCCCAGAAATGCGCTCCACTGGTGAGGTGATGGGGATTGACAGCGACTTTGGACGAGCCTTTGCCAAAGCCGAATTGGGTGCTGGGGAGCGTTTACCGTTAAGCGGAACAGTGTTTGTATCAATGAGCGATCGCGATAAAACATCTGCCGCAGTTGTGGTGAAAGAATTTATCGATTTGGGCTTTAACGTGATGGCCACACTTGGTACGCGCCGGGTTCTTCTGGAACAAGGGTTAAATGTTGAATTAGTACTGAAACTCCATGAAGGGCGACCCCACGTCCTAGATGCAATCAAAAACCAGAAAATTCAACTGATTATCAACACACCCTCTGGCGAAGAAGCCCATACCGATGCGAGGCTAATTCGCCGCACAGCCTTGGCTTACAAAATCCCTATTATAACAACCATTGCAGGTGCAAAAGCTACCGTGGCCGCCATTCGTTCCTTACAAAACACAACCTTGGATGTAAAAGTCATCCAAGACTACTGCAAGGTTGCAAGGGAGTAAGGAGTCGGGAGTCGGGAGTCGGGAGAGATGGGCAGGAGGCAGAGGGGTGGAGGGGCAAAGGAGATGGGGGAGTGTGGGGAATGTGGGAGGATGGCGAAGATTTTTTCTGCCGTGTCTTCCCACACCTCTCCATGCCCAATGCCCAATGCCCAATGCCCAATGCCCAATGCCCAATGCCCAATGCCCAATGCCCAATGCCCAATGCCCAATGCCCAATGCCCAATGCCCAATGCCCAATGCCCAATGCCCAATGCCCAATGCCCAATGCCCAATGCCCAAAAATTAAACAATCCTTATAAGAGAATGACTATAGTTCTCATTGAGATATTTTAACAAATATGAGGAAGTTTTTTTGAGCCAGATAAGTAGTGAAATCGCCTTTTAAGCGGTATTAAAAGGAAAAATACTACTGCATCAACTGGAACAACGAGGAAATTTCTTCAGGTATATAGCCAAAACCTTATCAGAAAGGTTACAATTATTAATATTAATCTAATAGAAGAATGTTTAAGAAATTACCTTTTATCTAACTGTAGATACTTGTGGAAAGTAGGAAATAACTGTAACTTTTAGCAGTTAAGAAGCTCAATTTTGATTATTTATGAGCAGCCGAATTTATCGGGCGCGTAAGTTGCAAAGCATAAGTATGGGTTCCCAGTCAGACTGGCTAGTACCCATAAAGAGCATCTATCCCTGAATGACCCTACCATCAAACCCATCATCACCAAAGAGTAGCGCCATGAAGACCGCTCAGACAGCCACAGACCTCGTGCGGACTTACCTGCGTGAGATTGGCCGTGTGCCACTCTTAACCCACGAGGAAGAGATTTTCTATGGTAAGCAGGTGCAACGTTCAACGGCTTTGCACGAATCGCGGGAAAGTCTTGCCAACCAGTTAGGTCGCGAACCAACTCTAGAAGAGTGGGCAAAAGCGGCACAATTAGAACCAGAAGAGTTGAACGAAGCGATCGCTGATGGTGAAATTGCCAAGCGCAAGATGGTAGAAGCCAATTTGCGGCTGGTGGTCTCCGTTGCCAAAAAGTACATCAAGCGCAACGTCGATTTACTGGACTTGATCCAAGAAGGTAGTATTGGAATGCAACGTGGTGTGGAAAAGTTTGACCCCACCAAAGGTTATAGATTTTCAACCTATGCCTATTGGTGGATTCGCCAAGCTATCACCCGTGCTATAGCAGAAAAAGCCCGCACCATTCGGCTGCCTATCCACATAACCGAAAAATTAAATAAAATTAAAAAAGCACAGCGGCAATTGTCTCAAAAATTGGGACGCGCTCCCACAGCTGGTGAGCTAGCTCAAGAATTGGAATTGACGCCAAAGCAAGTGCGAGAATATCTAGAAAAGGCGCGTTTGCCTCTTTCCTTGGATTTGCGGTTAGGTGACAACTACGACACCGAACTCGGAGAAATGCTGGAAGATCCAGGAGCTTCTCCAGAAGAATTTGTTATGCAATCTTCCCTATCTTATGACTTAGAGCGCCTCATGGGCGATCTCACGCCACAACAAAGGGAAGTAATCACACTACGCTTTGGGTTAACTGACGGCCAAGCACTGACTCTGGCAAGAATCGGTGAAATCCTCAACATTAGCCGGGAACGAGTCCGGCAAATTGAACGCGAAGCCTTGACCAAACTTCGTAAATCTAAAGCCAACATGGATGAATATTTGGCAAGTTAGTCATTTGTCATTTACACTTTCTTACAAAGTCTGAGCGAAGGAAACCTCTGCTCAGACTTTGTGCTTTGCCATTTGTGAAAACCAAAGCTCAATGACTAACTGCTACTGACCAATTGGTGAGAAAATACCCTGCTGTTGGTACGGTTACACCCACTTCCAGCAGCAAAAGAGCCTGTTACATTATTTAACAGGAAGACTAAACAGTCAGTTAAGACAAATCCCCAAAAGGCATTTAGTCTCCAAATACGAATACCGTAGCTAAAAATCGTAGTCAAGGAGATAGAAAATGAATAATCCATCCAATCGCGTCTCAGAATTTTTCAATGGTGAATCAGAAACTAGCGATTTGCTATGGCAATACGTTAAATCCTTGAGTCCTGAGACAGTTACTCAGTTATCTAAACCCAGTTCTCCCGAAGTTTTTCAGGTGATGGAACGTAACATTACAGGACTTTTGGGAAACTTACCCTCAGAACACTTTGGAGTTACCGTCACCACCAGTCGTGAAAGCCTCGGTCGGCTTTTGGCCTCTGCGATGATTAGCGGTTATTTCTTGCGTAACGCCGAGCAGAGAATGAATTTTGAAATCGCCCTACAAGGAACTGAAACCAATAATAGCGAAATTGACTAAAAATATTACAGCAGAATTCAGAATTCAGGATTCAGAATTGGCTAGTAAAACAGGTTTCTCACTTGGGTTTTAGACGAATGGTTGTATACTTTACCTTAGTTGCAATTCGCTGTAAAGTTTAGGAAGTTTAATATCATTGGGCTGAAGTCATTCCCAGTCATGGCTAGCATCACTAAGAAAATAGCCATCTGCGAAATCCTTGTGTAGAGTTTGCAATCATGCATTACATAAGTATTTAACAAGAAGCAAAAAACAAGCGAACTTGGATTGAAATTGATACCCAAAGAGTACAGAGTAATGCAGAATTTTTTAATTCGTTTTTCTCGAAATTTACCTAATTTGGGAATTAGTCAAATCAGAGGCGCATTTTTAAATGAATAACAAAAACGTGTGGATAAACAAACAGCGATAAACAAGATTCGCAATCAATACAAACTCGGCAAGATTAAAACTAGTCTGCCGAGTTTTGTTATGGGGGATTGGGAGTGTTGACTGTTGACTGAGAAATTATCTCCCCATACTTCTCTACGAGAGGCTGCGCCAACGGCTCCGCTCAGTACAAGTCTCCTCATACTTCTCTACGAGAGGCTGCGCCAACGGCTCCGCTCAGTACAAGTCTCCTC
>NZ_JACJTU010000120.1 GCF_014698835.1 Nostoc paludosum FACHB-159
GGATTCAATCATCTAATTGCCGCAATGAATCAATTTAAACCTTGTTATGCTTCTGGATAATTTAGCCTCTTTACTACTTGCTTATTCCGGAAAGTGACAGAAGAGGGCTATTTCATTATTTTCCTGAAATTGTTGAAGGAGTATGAAAAATGGAACCGAACGAAATGCTCAGAACATTTAATATTTGCTATGCCCAGATTCAAGCAATCGCTCAAGATGCAAATTGGCTTGCACTAGCTAATCAGCAAGACGTTGAGCCAGAAATGAAAACGCACTTGGGGGATGTGCTGCATTACTTGGGTGAAGCAATGGACTGTATTGAGCCGTTTATTGATGTCAAAGTTAACCAAAAGGTGCAAACGTGAAACTTTATCTGACGAGTGCTTCTTCAAATCTTCCCCCTTGGGCAACAATCACATCAACAACCCCAGATTTGATAGAGCTAGAAATTAACGACAACCATCCCGACTTTCAATCGCTCATCAATGGATTAACTAGTGAGATTCAGCCGGGGGTGATTGGGGTGAAGTCGGCTGATTTGTGTGAGGCATTAGTCGATAGATGCGAGGCTACTAATTTCGTTTTTGTGTGAAAAAGGCAAGGATTGAAAGAACAAACACTTGCCCGGAATACGAAACTACCGATTAGTTGATAATGCCATATTTTGTACTGCCTGCCTTTTCTCTTGAGGGAACAGGACGGGATTTTAACCTAACTACGGGTTTGGGCTTATGTTCAGCAGCAGTCGTCTGTTGTGCCAAATATTCAATAAGTTCATCCCCAGTTAGCTTTTTAACTAATGTGTGGGGGCGAATCGGCTGCAAAGTATTGTTTAACGTGCAATAGTCATCGCTGGTTTTCCTGTAGACGTAATGGGTGCTGATGCCTAGAATACGGAAGTAGTCGCCTGTTTGAAGCTCTTGAAATGTCATAAAAACAACTTCAATTACTGAATTAGTACACATTACCTTACGCCGGGATTTCCAGCAATCAGCATTGGTTACAGAATATAAGAGCGATATCAGCATAAAATTGGTATTTGCCAGCGCGACGAGCAATGCCCAGGCAATCTTTGGCAGCTTAAAATATTCAGTAGACACGAAAAACAGTAACTGATTGACCAACCAATTCAAGAAGATGACTGACGACAGCAGATTCGATGATATTTACCTGCGTCTGAATGAACTGACAGAGGACGTGGCTAATCTGAAAATACAGGCGGGAACGATTGGGACATCACAAGTAGCGATCGCTCGAACCTTGAGCTTGGCTACTGGACTAGCATCAGATATGCGTGAAGTCAAAGCAGATATTCGAGAAATGAAATCTGAGATTCGGAATTTAAACGCGGGGTTAGAAGAAGTTTTGAGATTACTACGTGCTGGCGGTTCTCAAACATAGTTTAGGATGGGCACAAATTATTTTATTTAGATAACGCAGATTAGCAGTTTGCTAAAACATGACCCAAAGATTCTACAGTCAATTTGTTGAACATTACCTTGAACAGCTACTTTCACCATTGGGTACTGTAGCAGTTAGTGGTTTACTAACTGATGAGGAACGCCGAGGAATTGTTCTGTTTTTACCGCAGGAAGTAACTCAAACCAAAGAACATTCACTTAGATTACTCGCTAAAGTTGCTCAAGGTGATTGTTCAATAGAAGTTTATTGTGAACCAATTGATGAAACAGATGTCCGAAATTGTCTTCGCAAACTTTTGAGTGTATTTTCCACTTTAAATTCTCAGGCACAAGCAGACGGTAAAACTTTAGATGAAAATGATTTGCCGCGCTTGTGGATTATAGTACCATCAGCTTCTTGTGAGCTACTCAACAATTTTGGTGCCAGATTAGAGTTAGAAAACTGGTCTAGTGGAATATACTTTCTGCCTGACATTTTTAGGCTTGCCATAATAGCAGTTGACGAGCTACCGATAACACCAGAAACATTGTGGTTAAGGATTTTAGGCAAAGGAGAAACGCAAGGTCAAGCTGTTGCTCAACTGTTGGCACTTCCAGAAAGCAACCAATTAAGGCAAAACACTTTAAGATTAATTACTAATTGGCGCATCATTATAGTTCAACAGCAAGAAACTTTAACAGAAGATGAGCAGGAATTAATTATGAATTTGTCGCAAGCTTATCAACAGTGGGAAGAAACTACTAAGCAACAAGGTATCCAAGAGGGCGTACAACAAGGACAACGCCAAGTTGTAGAAAACCTGTTGAGATTCCGGTTTGGTACTGTGGATGAAGAATTAGCGAGAGTAGTCAATAGTTTATTGCAGTTAACACCAGAAGAATTTACTCCACTATGTCTTGAATTATCTCGTGAAGATTTGCTAGCAAGATTTAATTCACATCAATAATCTGTAACTGTAAATAATTAGTAAGAAAAAGAGCTTTTGTGAAATCAAGAGCGCTGTTTTATTTGCTCTGCACTTGATACATCTGAAATTAACGGCTTCGCCAATGAAAGAGTGAAATGTATTGGATAAGCAAATGACCTCTCAAGAAAATAATGCAGAATTACTTGCTGCTTTAATGCGTCAAGAAGAACTACTCAAGCAGTTAGTTGCAGCAATCAATAAACCGAAATTGGGATTGCACTCTGAGGCTGGCAGTTGCAAAATCTACTGCAATCGTCACAACGGTTCACTGTGGTACACCCTCAGTAATGGTGAACCGAGTGCGATCGCCCAAACTGCCTTAACAGGATATCTGCGAGAAATCAAATTCGAGAAGTGTGAACGCAGAGGGAAAGAAGTTTACAAACTGTTGGCTACTATACTCGCTGACAGAACATATATCCTTGAATCTGGTCATGATACTCATTTTGCCAAAGGTTTATTAGCGGCGATCACCCTGCTGACACCACAACAGCTTTATTCTCCAGTTACAATTCAACCGCAGCCGGGGACAGACGAGAGCGTGTTGTTCTGTCGAGTGTGGATAGGAAGCGAGTTAGTTATGGCTAACTATAATGAACAAACAGACTGGCGAGAAACCAGTAAGCAAGCAATAGCTGTAACCAAGGCTGCGAATGAAATCGTATTTTAACCAGAAAATCCTAATCAAGAAAGGGCGGAAATAATCCGCCTTTTGAGTCAAAAGTTTGGTAAAAACCAATTATTGCAGATTAGTTGACAAGCTTGCTTAAAGCTATGTCTTAAGTATGAATGTATCAGTTAGCTGTAAGCAGGGCTTGTAACGAATTCTACTATCAATTGTTTCAGCCTTATCTACAGCTTGCTGTGCTGTAAATTCACTACTACCAATAAAAAGAATGACCACAACAATTGTTCAACCAACTGTCGAGAACTTACAACAGTTTTCTGGCTATTTCGACTTGTCCAAGCTGCTCAAATCTGATGGAATTCTGCCGTGGCTTTTGGCTAACGGTTGGGATTACGACGACCAAAACAATTCGCAATTCGCAGTTCGCAATTCGCAATTGCAAACGAAATTGAAAATTAATTCATTCAGGTTTCAAGCCCTTGATTTTAATCATGGAGAAACAAAAACGTGCAGCATCTATATTTCAAGTTCCTGCTTTCAGGCATGGGGTAATAATTGCGAATTGTTTTTGATGCTGCCCTTGGATTGGATGATTGGAAAAAATTAGGACACAACAAATGAGTAAACTACAGCAACTTCAAGAGGCTTGGGATGCACTGATGGGGCTAGATAAACGGCATTATGTAGCCACTGGATTTTATGCTTTGGGTGATGCATATTTAATCAGTGGTCAAGACCCAGCATACAAAGGCAAGATTGTACTGATAGAACATCGTCAGAGAACGCAAATCAATCATTGGGAGTTCACTTGTAATCGCTTGCAATGCTCTCAACAGCCGACGATTACAACCAATGGTGATGATGGTAAAGGGAATTTGAAACGCAAAGCGCAGTGTCTCAAAGTATTCAGCTAGAAAAGTATGTCGAAAAAACGTGTTTTAGAAGCTTCTTCTTATTATCCCTGCTTACGCTATCTCCAGAGATGCGGTGGAAGAGCTAAATTATCGCAACTGAATTTTAGTAGGGACGTAATTCAGAAATTAGTGGATAGCAACTTGGCTAAAGTTGCAAATACAGGTGCAGGTTTTTACTTGGAATTAGAGAAAAAGTCATGAAACTAAATCCTGTTTATGACCCAAAAACCCTGAATCAATCGAAAGTATACATGATTGAGGGTACACGTTATAAATATCTGCGAATTGATGGTAGTAGGAAAAATATCAAGTATGTATTCTCGCCCCTGCCAAGTCAAAAGAAGACAAAAGAAATCAGCCTCAATGAGACACGATTATCTATCCGATGTCAGGAGATTCAAGGGATGACTTACGAACCGTCGAAGGAACAAACTGCTGTGCAGATGGGGTTGCTGTGATGTCCATACATAAACCACCTGTTGTTAAATATCCTGTTAAGGTTCAGAGGGGAAATTCACAAAAGATAGTTTATCGAACTATCAGAAATATTCAACAACTCAAAAATCATCAAGCAGTGGGAACAACCAGAATCAATAAACAATGTCTTATGGTTCGGCAACAAGGTATTTATTGGGTTGTTGTTTAAGTTTGATTCCAATTTTAGCAAGCGAAGTTTCACCCGGTTAATAAAAAGCTTCGCTTAATTGAAAGTGAAAATTTGAGGTACTAAAAAATGGTACAGGCAATCGCACCTAACGAAACATTTCTCACTGATGCAACTGTTGAAAGAATCAATCTCTCCAAGTTGCATAAAACCCGAATTCGCTTTGGTATCCGAATCAAAAACAGCACGATAAGCGCAGCCCCTAAATGGGCAGATGTACTAAAAGCTGAAGATACTGGCACAGAATCAGACCTCATTAAAGTTACAAATTCTGAGGTTGGACTGCGTGGCATCAAAGTATTCAAAGCTTTAAATGAAGCTGCAAGCCAACTCCGACAAGAAATCGCTTCCGTCCAGGAATGGATGACATCTGACAATGGTGATTGGATTTGCCCAATTGACCTTGCACCCTTGGTGTGGAGTCAATTGCTCAACATTAGAGATGCGATCGCACCAACACTACGCGCCAAACTACTAAATGAGTACGAGCAAGGCTTGGAAGATTATCAACAGCGAATCGAAAACTTCATCTCTCTGAATACCTGGGAACTGCCGCTCTCTAAGCAAGAGTCAGTAAAAGCTAATCTTCTGAAGGCATTCCCAACTTTGGCTGAATTGGAAGACTGTTTGCAAGTGGTAATATCAAGACCAGTGATTATCCCGGCACTGTCCGAACAACTGTCGCAGCAACAAGCTCTTTGCCTCAATCAAATCACTCAGTTCATCAACCAGTACGACCAAAACTTGGAACAAAGATTGAAGGAAGCGGCTGTAGCTGGCGGTGAACAACTCGCCGCACAGTTACTTGAAGAGTTGGCTGATTGGGAACCCGGACGTAAACCAATCCAATTTAAAAAAAAGATGGAACGCCATCTAATGAAGGTTCAGGTACTACTAGCGAATGCTGACCCCCAAGCTGGTAGTAGCTTAGAAGCGATGATGGCGCACATTGACTCGATTGTTAACGATCCGGCGATTGAGTCGAAAAATCTTGGTAGTGAGGGGCAAAGCCTTTTGCAGCAAAAGATGCAAGAAATTCGCACCAAGCTACTAGATGAACAGCGCAATCTGCAACAGCTTGCAACTGGTGATGTGGGTTTGTCGAAAGCTACCGTTATGTCATTCAAATTTAGGTAAAAAACAGCCTTGGGCGGAGTGTATTCGCCCAAGACTAAGTACCTAACGAAAAATGCAATATTCATTTCAAAAAAGAATACCGCACTCCTAATATAGGGACAAAATTCTCATGTCACACTTCTCAACCGTTAAAACCAAACTCACTAATCGCGAATGTTTAGTACAAGCCCTCACAGATCTAAACTTATCACCGCAAGTTCATGAAAAAGCACAGTCATTAAAAGGCTACTACGGGTCATCTCAAGGGCAAAGTGCTGAAATCATCGTATCTGGTCGCACCATAAAAGCCCGTGCAGACATCGGTTTTAAATGGAACATCTCAAGTGGTGTGTATGACGTAATACACGATAGCTATGAGACAGTTCCAAAGTTGGGCAAAGACTTTTTCAGCAATAAACTAATGCTTGCATACGGACAACGGATGGTGAGAGCTAAAGCTCTTGAATTACAAGAGAAATTTGGGGAGTGCGCGATCGCACAATCAACCAACGGCACTGTACAAACTTTACGGCTGACTTTTGCTGGACATCAAGAAATACAACAATATGTAAGGAGATAGTATGGAACGTTCAGTTTTGATTCATTTCGACTCGGCTACAGGTGAAGTTCGAGTAGAAGCGGAGGGATTTGAAGGGCTAACTTGTTTGTCAGCTACCCAACCTTTTGAAGAGGCGTTGGGGATTGTGGAAGGCGATCGCACTTTCAAGGAAGAATCAGCACCACAGCTTCGGACTACGAACAGTAGTCAAACCCGTTTGCATCAGTAATTTTTGATAGGGGGATTAAATAATCCCTCCACTTCTAATTTATGTCAGAACTAGACAAAGAATACCCGTTTGTGCACATTTACGCCCAACAAAAATAGACATCTCCGAAAACTGTCAAAGCTTTGCTGTGGCTAGCTTATGAGACGTAAATGCAAGCATCAAAAGCTAACTAGTGAATATGATAAAATACGGGTTTGAGATAT
>NZ_JACJTU010000121.1 GCF_014698835.1 Nostoc paludosum FACHB-159
CAACAGTCGATTCATAGTCTTTCGCCTCCCTAAGCATCTCTAACGCCGCTTCATTGTGCGGCGGGAGTTGAAAATCCGTAGGTGGGTCTTTCACGGTAGTCATTGGCGACATCAAAAATTAATTATGTGAAATTATCACTTACTGTACTGATAGTAATGCTTGACACTGCATTTTTGAATTAGATAGTTGTTTATCAGATTCTTTCTCCAGTGCTGATAGGAATAATTTCCTACTTTTCTTCAGATTTTATCCAATTCAGAATTAATTCTCTTGCTTGTTGGCTCATAGACGTTTTATTACGAGCGCAAGCTATTTTAAACTGCGTTCGCTCATCGTCTGACAAGAAAACAACAAGTTTTACGGTTTTATCTCCTGTTTCTTCAGAATTGCCCATTTTATATATTGCTGTACTTCGCTCAATTATGGCATTGAGTTAAATTACAGCAAATAAGTAACATAGGTAAGTTGCTATAACTTACCTATGTAGGTTAATATAGCATCATCAAGCCAATAACAGCCACCCAACAAAGGCAATAGAAGCCAGAAAGTGATGTTTAGGCAAGCCTTGAACTGGATGCGTGAATTTAAGGTACTTCAGCCGATAAATTCTCCAAACCCAGAATAAATAAGACTTTTACCAACCATCAGAACCATGACAACCACATACACCAATGCCAAAAACTGGCTAGTTCAAGCAGAGTTGCTTGCCAACTCCGGGCTAACTGACCTTACAGGAGGTAAGGACGCAGGAGCAGGATATGGCAAGGCAATCATCGGTGATTTTTGCATCATGATGCCAGCCGCATACTCACTTGTTCGCAACCGCAACCTCATGCACCACGAAACCATCTCAAAAGATGGGGCATGGGTACGTTATCTAGAAGGAACGCGGCTTGATTTAAAAGACACTCAATTCTTTTGGGGCAGTGCAGCAATCGCCCAAGCTGACCACACCCTGCTGCACGAAGATAAGGCGAAGAAAGCAGAACTGGCATTAGAAAGCATCCTTGCAGACTTAGCTGTTCTCAATATTCCCGATGCAATGAAACTAGAAATCAGCTTGAGTAACCACAACCCACAACGCTGGGCATCTGAAATTAAACGCAGAGTGCAAGGTACTCACACCTTCCAACATCTGCACCCACTTACTCGTTCCATTGTTACCAAGACAGTTGAAATCGCGGTTACTGGCGTATATCCAGAGGGTTTTGGAAGCATTGCCCACTGCTTATTCGGTGAAGCGTCCCTAATTCTTGACCCTTCAGAATTGGCGATCGCTCTCGATATCGGTTCATCAACTTGGCTTGTAACCGTGTTCAACGGTAGTGGTGCAGTCATAGACCGCCATCTAATTGAGGGTGGAGCCGGTGAACTGCACAGCATGATTGCAGAAGCCCTCGACAAGCGAAACGACCGAGTGAGTCTGCTGTCCAAGGATGTGAAGCACTCGCCTAGTCTCGTTAACCAAGGGATTCTCGAAGGAACTTTCACATACGGGGGCAACCACCTCACTGGCAAGAAGTTCGAGGCAGAGTACAGCCAGTGTCTTGAGGATTGGTGGAGTACCAGGATTGAGAAATTCGCCAATTTCGTGACTGCTGGCAATTATCTAGACCGAGCGAAATACCTTGTCGCCTGGGGTGGTGGTGTTTCCTTGCCCGTGGTGGATCAGAACCTAGCCGATTTAGGCTTTGTGATTTTGAACAATCCCCAATTCATCAATGCCTTGGGGTTGAAACTATTAACTCAAATATCTTTGGGAGCCTAATCAATGAATTACGAATCTCGGCGTATAACCATTTCCTACTTAGCAGTAATTGAATTGTGCAAGATGTTTGATTTACCCCAAGATGCACCGACACAAGCATTATCAGCAGGTGTAGAAAAGCTGATTTTTCAACATGGCAATGTGCAAGCATCGCCCAAAGTTGAAACAGCGCAATCTATGCAGCCAAATAAATCAGCACTTAGCGCAATGGTCACTAATTTCAAGGGGGCTGCATGAACAGAACCAGATTCAGAAACACGGTTTTAGGCATTGGTGCAACAGCAGTAGCGATTGCTTTTGGCTACTTTGGAGTGCAGTACTTCGGTCGTAACAATATGTTCACCATCGCCGCAGCCGTGGGTGGCGCAGGGGCTATCAGCTATGTACTTCAGAAACCGAGTCAGCCAGAAGCACCAACCGCACCAATCAAAACCCAAAGGAGAAGAAACAAGTCATGAGCGACCAAGACACCCAAAAGACACAACCATCGCTAACAACAACCGAAATCATGACCATCATCCTCGGTTGCGAACAGACTTTAAGGTTTGTGCAAGCATCTCCCAATTACAAGCAAATCGAAGCCTCCGAGCGGTTCAGTACATCGAATGACCTGCGTCTGGGGGATGCCGTTCAAGTCTTGATGGAGATTCACGAAGCGATTCTAAATATCGAGTTCTACTCCCAAGTTGAGGGACAAGCTTATGCTTTCAACGACAGCCTTACAGCGTAACCACCTCTATGAATTCCGTGGTCAACAATTGCGCTACAGCCACCTTTCTAACTCTAGAGTCAATGCACCTTTCATATTCAATGACTCGAAAGGCAGGCGCAAAGAATTAAGTCAAAACCAAGTGCAGAGGGAGGTTTTTGAACTTGTTGAGTTTTGTGAGAACTGATGATGAAGCGATTGCATCGACGACCAATCACTGCAATCGCCCATCTGTGCATCGAAACTACACACATTTTGGATTCTAACAAATGACACTTGATTACAAAAATCCCAACGATTGGGGCAAATCACCGCTAACTGACCGCGCTTTGAGATTAGAGCAATTTAAAGCAGAAAATCCTGAACAGTGGGCAGCAAGGATTGAGGCGGATATTGAGGCACTTTCCACACCATTGGAAGAGAGTGAAGATTACCCACCCTTTACCGGGACAGAATTTCTAGCAACTCATGAAACCATTGATGACCATCCATACTCTGCTGCATTTGGTCAATTCTTGGGCAACGGCATTGACCCGGATATTGCAAATATCTTGGCGTTTGGCTGCAACAGATTTGATTTAATTTCTGAAGATTTTGACGACCCCGTAAGGCAATTAGCAACGAGAATTTATAGCCGATTTGAAGAGATGGGTTACTGGGATGAAGTACCAGAATCTGACGATGATATCAACTACGACTACATACCTTATTAGGAGTGTCAGCAATGGACTTTGCAATACGTAATCCGGTAGTTGGTCATAGTTCACACATTGACGAGAAGGCGCAATCTTGGGGAGGGTTTGAGTCTGATATTTTGGGCTATCTCTCCGATATAAATAAGCTCGAACAGTTTGCTGATTATGCGAATAATGCCCAAGAATTATCAGATAGGTTAGAGCCATTTCTGGACAACGCCAAGGTGGTCTTTGAGGCGATGGAGAAGCTGACCAAAGGACAAGTTACCTGGGTCGAACTTCGTAAACAATATGGCTCTCACGTTGCGGGTGCTATCGCCAAAATTCGTAAACTCAATTCGGAATTTGATTCAGAAATGAGTAAAATAGATGCCCAAGATAGAGCCGACTTGCTGCGAATTGATCAGAAACGTAAGCACGGACTAGCCGAAGTTGCAGCCCAATTACATCATGATCTACAAGCAGAATTATGGCGGCATGAAAACAAGATTAGCGGCATCGAAAATAGACAGACTGTGCAAGCCGAAAGGCAAGCCATCACAACAGGATTGAGAGAGAAACGCCAACAACTTTTAGCCCGTGCAAGGTATGGTTCCAGAGCTTTAGAACCGAACCAAACACCCCAAGAAGTAATACCAGTTACTAGCCAAAATCATGCACCAGCGTCTAGTGTTTCTGCAACAGGAACAGTTCGCGGTTGGGGTGCAATGTTGGGTAATTTGTGGCAGAAGTTAGGCGATAGATAATCAATTAATTAGGTAAGGCTGATGCTAGTAAGGAAACGAAATGAAGATCCTCATAGCGTCAGCCCTTTTTCATTTGAAGGGCTGGCACAGAAATCACAACAACAACAGCAGCATCAACAACCCGAACAGTTACCACCACTGCCAGAAAATAACCGGGGTAGAACATTTAGACGTGCTGGTAATGCTTGTGAGATTGTCGCTGGCAGTTGTCTAAACAGTGCAGTTATTTTTACTTTTCACCTGTTGCAAGTTCACCCAGTTGGAATGTTCTTAGCAGTTGGCACTGCACACCTGTATTTTACTGCCACTGCAACAGGTGAAGGCTTTAACAATTTTGTCACTAATTTAATGACTGGTTGCAGTGCATCACTGGCGTTATTATGTGCGCTTTCCGAACCGATTAGTGAATGGAATGAAGCGAGAACTTCTACTGATACAGCTAATAATTCAATTCAGTCAATGTATCAGCCCAAAACTGCGGATTATTTAAGTTGGATGGATGGTGCAGGAGTGGGCATATTTCTAGCGATATTAATGATTTTTCTATTTGCTGGTAAAAGAGGTAAATGAACTATCTATCTGAGAAACATAAAACTTTATCCGAGTTGCAACAATCGGGTTTAATAAAGTGGTTCGGTCAATTACCGATGGACAAGAAAGCTGTTGCAATTGGGCTAAGTTTAACTGTGGGTATTAGCTCGGCTGCGATGGCTTGGAAAGGAACGAGTAGCGACAGAATTTATTTCTGTGTCAAAACCCCAAAGAAAACATTAGTGTGCCAGGACTTGAATAACCGACCTTTTAGGATGACCCCCCATTATTGGGAGCAATGGAAACAAGAAGGAATGCCGCGCCAAGTTGTCAGAGATGCAACAACCGGAGTTAACGGCTTAGTCAAAGCGACTAACCCGTACAAACCGTTTTGGGCGTTTGGGGGATTCCTGGGGTTTGCGCTTGCTGGGTGGATGTTGCGCCATTGCCAAGAGGAGGAGAAGCAGAGGGCAGTTTTTGAAGACATCGCACAAAAACGGGATGCTGCAAAGGCAGAGATGGCGGCACGTTCCGAGCTACTAGAGAGTTGCCGAGACGTTGCGATCGCAGAAGTCCAACTACAAGCCGACTTGGATCTAATCGCCAATGACCGCACTGTTGACATACAAAAAGCCGAGATTTACGCCCACACCGAGATTGAAGTTACCCAAATGGAGGCATCCGAGGCTATCTTTGAGGCGCAAACGGCGGGGATGACCGAGGAACAGAAGGCAGATTACATTAAGCAGTTGCGTGAGATGAAAACCCCTTATCTGCAAGGGAGTCAGACTTTAGCGGGGACGATTGACCCCAACGATAAAGTTACTGGATCTGAGCCAGGAGCGATTGCAGACGGCGACAAATATCGCTGGATCAAAAACACCATCGGCTACCCCACTTTAATATTTGGTGGCATGGGTGCGGGTAAGTCGTGGACTACTAGAGAGATTATTTGGAAGAAAGTACAAGCCGGATGGAACATCGTAGCGCTTGACCCGCACGGCACACAGGTCGAGTGGAAAGGCGTAAGGCTGATTACTGGCTACAAAGAAATAGCTCTCTTTATGCAATGGTACATGGATGAAATGCGCCAGCGCTATGAAGATTACCGCAAGAGTGGATTGACTGAGGAACAGTGGACAGAACGGTTAAGAAATAGCGGCAAGATGCTATCAGTTATCTGTGAGGAATTTACAACTTGGACAGATAACATTGTTGAGCCAATGCCAGACGATTTTTCGGATGAAAAATGGAAGCCTGACCCTGATTTTATTGGTAAATGGTTTCGCTGTGCCATGACTGAATCTCGCAAACAATTAATGATTCCTTTGTTTGTAGCTCACGACCGCACAATGGAGATTTTAGCCAAAGCCAAAGGACTATCAAAACTTCGAGATGCTGCACTGTTAGAAGTAGAACTAATCGCAACTATTGACCCAATTACGACAGAGGCAAAAGCTAGTGGTAGAGGTAGGATTAAGCTACCTGGGCATGGGCAATGGATTGATATTGAACTGCCCAAACTCGACCATAAGCGAATTGATTTTAGGCTTGATAGACCTGTGACCAGTAATGAACCGCCAACCATCGACAAAGCTACTTTAGAGCGGATTTATGAACTGGAATTCAATCTTGGTAATAAAGAAGGTGATACCCAATCTGAACCGAACAAACTATCACCAATGGCGCAAAAGTTGTATGAATATCTCACCAGAACTGAGCGAATTGAAGCTGATGTAAGAGAGTTTAAGGGCAACTTTAAAGTGAACGGTGAAAGATTCACTGTTGAGCAAATCAAGGGCTGGATGTACGAAATTGTGGGGGCAGGATTGGCGGACTGGATAGCCGAGGGTGTTATCAAGCTTAATCAAATTTGACTGCGATTTGTGTCTGGTGTCTGTCCCCAAAAGCCCCCTTTTTTCGCGGACACCGGACACGCCTACTCCACAGACACCAAAACCTGAAAGCCTTATACAGTCTAGACACCAGCAGACACTACCCCAGACACTGCCCAGACACCAAGTGTCTTCAACGTGTCCGCTAGACACCAATAATAAATAACCGAGTAAACAGCCATTTATTATTAGAGGATTAATCAAATCATGCTGAGAATAGTTGTAACGACCTGCAATACTAATCGCTCAAACCTGCAATCAAGACATTTACAAACCAGGATTATTTGCAACTATAATTACGCTTCAGCCAGGATTAATTGCAACTGAA
>NZ_JACJTU010000122.1 GCF_014698835.1 Nostoc paludosum FACHB-159
GCTCGCCTCCTTCCCCTCCCACCCGCACGATTATCATTACCATCTAATTTATTTTGAGTATTTTAACTGATTGACAAAATGCGCTTTATCTTAACCTATCACCGATGCACTATCGCCCCTATTTTTGCTGGCAACAAACTTTGGGGTTTGTTAGGAGCTTATCAGAATAGCGGGCCGCGCCAGTGGAATTCCGAAGAGGTGCGATTGCTGACCAAATTGGGCATTCAGTTGGGGTTAACCGTGCAGCAAGCCGAGTATATCGAACAACTGAAAACGAAGAATGCTGAGTTGGCGCGGGCAGCAGAAGAGGAACAGGTGCTGACAGCGATGGTGGAAAAAATTCGCCAAGCCCAGGATATAGACACAATTTTCGAGAATGTGCTGCCAAGTTTACGCAAACAAATACAGTGCGATCGCCTAGCAGTATTTCACTTTCATCCCGACTGGAGTGTGGAATTTATTGCCGAATCCGTAAAAGATCAATGGCTGTCTTTAGCTGGTTCCGACATCAAAACAATTTGGATGGACGAACACTTACAAGAAACTCAGGGCGGACGCTATCGCAATCATGAAACCTTTGTTGTCGATGATATTTACGCTGTCGGTCACGTTCAGTGCTACCTAGAGATATTAGAAAAAATCCAGGCCAAGGCTTACACCATCGCTCCGATCTTTATTGGAAGTAAACTCTGGGGCTTTATAGGAGCATACCAAAATACTGGCCCTCGGCAGTGGAAATCCAAGGATGTGCAACTGTTGAGAAAAGTAGCTGTGCAAATGGGTATAGGCTTGCAACAGGTTAAGTATATCGAACAGCTCAAGAAGAAGAATGCAGAGTTAGCCAGAGCCGCAGAAGGGCAACGAGCATTGACACGGCTGTCAGAAAAAATTCGCCAAGTTCAAGAGCTAGATACGATTTTCCGCAATGCCCTACCAGAATTGCGATCGCATTTGGAATGCGATCGTCTCGCAGTGTATCGCTTTAATCCAGATTGGGGTGGCGAGTTTATTGCCGAATCGGTAAGTCGTGAATGGGTGGCTTTGGTTGGCCCCGATATCAGGACTGTATGGGAAGACGAACACCTACAACAAACCCAAGGTGGACGCTATCGCCACAACGAGACCTTTGTAATCAATGACATTTACACTGCTGGTCATGCCCAGTGCCACTTGAAAATTCTAGAGCAATTCCAGATTAGAGCCTATATCATCACCCCGATTATTGCCGGAAACAAGCTCTGGGGTTTGTTAGGAGCATATCAGAATGACGGGCCGCGGCAATGGCAAGATAATGAAATCAACTTGGTAACGAAAATCGGTACGCAGTTTGGGGTTGCTGTCCAGCAATCGCAATACTTACAACAAACCTTAAACAAGAATGAGGAACTGATCAAACTGGCAGAACGGGAAGTAGCAAACGCCCGATTTTCTTATCGCCTGCCAAGTCGGTTAACAGAGATGGCCCAAAGTCATAGTAATGTTCTGGAATTTGTGCAGTTTGCCACCCACGAACTTCGTCAATTGCTGAAAGTAGATCGAGTTGGAGTTTACCGTTTTGAACCTGATTGGTCTGGAGAATTTGTAGTTGAGTCTGTGAGTGGGGATTGGCCTAAGCTTGTGGGAACTAGCCTTGCCAGAGTTAGAGATACCTATCTCCAGTACAACCAAGGAGGGCGTTATGCCCGCAAAGAAAGTTTGCGGGTTGACAATATATATACTGTCGGTCATGACGAATGTCACATCCAATTGTTAGAGATGTGGGGAACTAAAGCCTACATGATTTCTCCGATTTTTCAAGAAAATCGGCTATGGGGGCTGATGGGAGTTTATCAAAATAGCGCACCGCGCCAGTGGGAGCAATCCGAGGAGGATGTTCTCAATCAAGCCAGCGTCCAGATTGGTATTGCCCTCAATCTTGCAGACTACCTAACACAGGTGCGTACCCAAGAGCAGCAACTAGCAGAAGCAGCAGAGCGCGAACGCACCGCCCGCGAAAAACTCCAACAAGGAGCAATACGCGTTCTCATGGCTTTGGAACCATCCTTCAGAGGCGATCTTACCGTTCGAGCGCCCCTGTCTGAAGATGAAATTGGGACGATCGCCGATGGTTACAACACTACGATCCAAAGTTTGCGAGATTTAGTGCGACAAGTGCAGATTGCTGCTGGCAAGGTGAGTGAAAATTCCAGCAATAACACTACCTCAGTAGTGAAACTATCTGACCAAGCTCAACAGCAGGCAGAACGGCTCGAAAACGCTCTCGAACAATTACAAATGATGGTAACTTCCACCCAGATAGTCGCTGCTGATGCCCAAAAAGTCGGACAGGCGGTGCAAAGAGCTAATAACACCGTCCAAGCTGGCGATTCCCTGATGGAAAAAACCGTAGATGGCATTATGGAGATTCGGGAAACCGTCTCTGAAACAGCGAAGAAGATTAAACGCCTTGGTGAAGCTTCTCAGAAAATCTCGAAAGTAGTGAGTTTGATTGAAAACTTTGCCACTCAAACTAATTTGCTGGCGCTCAATGCTGCCATCGAGGCTACCCGTGCCGGAGAGTATGGTAAAGGCTTTGCGGTGGTTGCAGATGAAGTTCGTTCCCTGGCTTATCAGTCCGCTAGTGCCACCACAGAAATTGAGCGACTCGTGCAAGAAATTCAAAATGGCACCAACGAAGTTACCGAAGCAATGGAAGTAGGGATTACCCAAGTTGTCCAAGGCTCAAACTTAATCGATGAAACTCGTCATTCCCTGAGTGCGATCGTGGCAGCTACCAACGAAATTGGCGGACTGGTGCAAGGAATTACCCAAGCAGTTTCCACTCAAAGTCAGCAATCTCAGATGTTGACAGAAGCGATGATGGATGTTTCGGCGATCGCCCGCAAGACTTCGCAAAGTGCCATCCACATTTCCGAGTCTTTTGAAGAACTACGAATGACTTCACAACAACTGGAAACCAGCGTTAGCCAGTTCAAAGTTGACTAATCTCGCAAAACTGTTATGAACCCCGATCCCAGTAATCAAGAGCAGCTAGAGCAGGCTTTTCTTGCTGAAGCGGCAGAGTTGTTGCAAACCATTGAGCAGAATCTTATCGGTCTACTTGATGAAAAAACCATAGAAAAAGTTCATGCCTTGATGCGAAGCGCCCATACTCTCAAAGGGAGTGCTGCCAGTGTTGGGCAAGAAACGATTAAGACAATTGCCCATCATTTGGAAGATGTATTCCAGGCGTTATACGCTCCAGAACTGGAAGTCGATCCAGAATTAGGTGCTTTGCTGCTAGATGCTTATGAGTGCCTGCGAACTCCATTGAGTGCAACCTTGATGGGCTTATCCTGCAATGAGGCAGAAATACTCGATAAAACTGCCTCAATCTTCGCCCAACTCCAACATAAACTAGGCGACTTTTTTGGTCGTGAGGCTCCGCTTCCCAGCTCGGAAGAACTTGGTTTTGATGTCGTAGAGTCAATCTTTTCCGGGAGTGTACTTCAGGATTTGCAACAGCTCTCAGCTGACATTGAAAGCCAAGATCCGCAACAAATTCAAACAACACTCAACTCTCAAGCAGAATTTTTTGTCGAACTAGCAGCATCTTATGGCTTATCTGGATTGGGAGAAATTGCCCAAGCAACCCTAAACGCGCTCAAAGCGCATCCAGACAAAGTACTGCAAATCGCTCAGGTGGCTTTAGAAAATTTTAAAGCGGCTCAAGCAGCAGTACTGGCAGGCGATCGCATTCAAGGAGGAGAAATATCTTCACAATTGCGAGAATGGACAGGAATAACTACTCCTGTCCCAGAACTGCAAGGACAGCCAGTTGCGATCGCTGCCCAACCAACACAAAGGACTACAACTGAGAATCAGCCATCCCCTCTCCTCAGTGCCAGCGAAGCGGAATCAATTTGGTCGTTTTTCCCGAAGCGAACTGATAACTCCGTGAAAGCACCAGAGGTACTGGAACCCATTTCTCAGAATTCGGTAATAGCCCCCTCTGCCATAGATCGGATTTTACAGTCAATTTGGATAGGAGATCCACAGACATCCTGCCGATATTCAGACACAGAACGGCCAGCGTCTCCACCACCAGCGCTAAGCCTCCAAACTCAGTCATCGGCATCACTTCCCAGTATCCGAGTCGCGATAGAACAGCTCGATCGCCTCAGCCATACAATTGGGGAATTGCTAATCAACGAAAACCAACAAAATCTGCAATCTAACCACATCCACAAAGCAGCGCAAGACACCCTACTACAGTTTTTGTACTGTCAACAACAACTTAGTAAAGTTTTTACTTGGTCGGATCGACAACTGCTGCTTCCGGAACGCAAGCAGCGATACCCACGCTGCTCAGTTGTCCGTTCTTCCCCAACTGCCCAGGCACAATCTAATTTTGATGCCTTAGAAATGGATACCTATAGCGAGTTGCATATTCTCCTGCAAAATCTGACAGAAGACATGGTGCAATTAGGAGAACGGATTGAGGCTTTTAATGCTTTAGTTCAGCAATCTCGCTTTAGTCTTGGAAAGCGCAAGCAACTGCTTTCAGGAGCGCAGTCAGATTTGCTGCAAGCCAGAATGGTGCCACTGGGAACAGTATTGAATCGGTTCCCCCGCCTGCTGCAACAGATGGTAGCAACTTATCATAAGCCTGTTGATCTCAAGCTTGGCGGTACTAAGGTACTGGTGGATAAAGCCATTTCCGAGCAGTTGTACGATCCCTTGCTGCACATGATTCGCAATGCCTTCGATCACGGCATTGAACCGATAGAAACCCGCCGCCAGCAGGGTAAACCAGAAACCGGAACAATTACGATTCAAGCCTACCATCAAGGCAACCGCACTACTATTGAGGTACGGGATGATGGTCGAGGCTTAAACTGGGAATCCATTCGTAAGCGAGGTATAGAAAAACACTTACTGACTCCGGAACAAGCCGCCTACGCCTCCGAAGACCAACTGGCAGAGTTATTATTTGAACCAGGCTTTTCTACCGCCAACCAGATTGGTGAGTTATCTGGGCGAGGTATCGGCTTAGATGTCGTTCGCACGCAATTGCGAGCTTTACAAGGTTCTATTGTGGTGCGATCGCTTTCTGGGCAGGGAACCACCTTCATCCTACAATTGCCCCTGAGCTTGACAACAGCACGCTTGCTCGTTTGTCAATCTCAAGGTATTACTTATGCCTTGCTGTCTGAAGGAATTAGCCAGGTTTTATTACCGCAGCCAGAGCAGATTCAAGCCCAACAATCTTTACACGGGCAAGGCATCCAAGAATTCTGGCAGTGGGAACAAGGGGAAAGTCAGCAACTAGTTCCTATCCGCCCGCTGGCCAATTTGGTCGATTACAAATATCCTTTATTCACCCAAGACCACAATTTAACCCTAAGTCCTTTTCCAGTCAAACAACGGAACGCCGTCGAACCTCTGCTGTTATTGCACGCAGAGGATCGATACCTGTGTTTGCGAGTCGAGCAGATTTTAGTCGAGCAGGAATTAGTAATTAAATCCCTCGGCAGCATCCTGACTTTACCTAGTTACATCCAAGGCTACAGTGTGTTGGGAAATGGTAGCCTCACCTTAACCATTGACCCGTTGGAGTTAGTTCGGCAAACCTGGGAGACAGATATGATGCCGACTTCCCCAGCATCAAGTCTTGCAACTAAACTATTGCCCGCGCCTGAGCCTGTTCTTGCTCTAGAGGGGCAGCAATCCGAGCTAACTCTAACGCAACCGCAGCAACAGCCAATGGAAGTCAATACAGCCGTTGCTCAACCTAACCGACTGACGGTGTTAGTGGTGGAAGATTCGGTTGTACAAAGACAAAGTTTGGTGCAGACGCTCCAAAAAGCCAATTATCAAGTGTTGCAAGCAGGCGATGGTCGAGAAGCGATCGCTCAAATGCTGCAACACGGTGATGTCGATCTAGTGATTTGTGACATTGAAATGCCCCGGATGAATGGATTTGAGTTTTTAGAACACCATCGCCAAGACGAGCGTTTGTCCGCGATTCCTGTGGTTATGCTGACTACCCGTAGCGGACAGAAGCACCGCCAATTAGCTTTAGCTCTAGGGGCGAAAGCTTACCTAACCAAACCTTATTCCGAACAGAACTTCCTAGCCACCATCGCTGAACTGGTTAATACCTGAGATAAGGCAGAGAGCAGAGGGGCAGGGGAGCAGAGGAGCAGAGGAGTAAATGAAGATGGAAAAAGAACCAATTAAAAATCATCAAGACTTGAAAGTTTATCAAATGGCATTTGATGCAGCCATGAAAATCTTTGAACTCTCTAAAAAGTTTCCTGTCGAGGAGCGGTATTCATTAACTGATCAGATTCGTAGATCGTCACGTTCTGTTTGTGCAAATCTAGCTGAAGCTTGGAGAAAGCGTAGATATGAAGCAGCTTTTGTGGCTAAACTCAATGACTCTGAAGCAGAGGCAGCAGAAACACAAACATGGATTGAATTTGCTGTTAAGTGCAATTATTTGGATGTTGAATTAGGCAGAGAATTATATGGAATCTACAATCGGATCTTAGGTGGTTTGGTAAATATGATTACTGACCCCTCACCTTGGCTAATGAAGCGTTAATATTCTTTCTTTCCCCCCTGCCCCCCTGCCCCCCTGCCCCCCTGCTCCCCCGCTCCCCCGCTCCCCTG
>NZ_JACJTU010000123.1 GCF_014698835.1 Nostoc paludosum FACHB-159
AACAAAGGTGCAAGGCGATGCAACAAAGGTGCAAGGCGATGCAACAAAGGTGCAAGGCGATGCAACAAAGGTGCAAGGCGATGCAACAAAGGTGCAAGGCGATGCAATAAAGTTGCAGGTTAAAAAACTTATGTGTACACCGTAGCTTAGGGAGAGGGGAGCCAGAGATTTAATTCCCCTTCTCCTGTGGGAGAAGAGGTTAGGGGATGAGGGCGTGAGAGATGGGCAAAACCCCTGTCTGATAAGCTTTGAGCTTAAGTTGACACCAATGAGCACTGCTGTGCCCCTACGACAGATGTGGTTTTTCAATCATCCATATTTAGTATTTTCTGTCAATGCGTAAATCCTAGTTATAACCCAAGCGTATTGGGTTATAAAATTGAAATCCTCGGCTGATTTTTTTTCTAGCACAAAAATCTTAAAGAATATTGGAATTAGCAATATTTCATCAGCAATTATGAAACAGCTTGAAGGTAAAGTGGCATTAGTCACAGGAGCGACGCGGGGAATCGGTCGGGGAATTGCCATTGGCCTTGGTGAAGCAGGTGCAACTGTTTACATTACTGGTCGCAGTTTGAACAGTTCCTATACTAATGATGATATTTCGGGAACTCTAACTGAAACGCAATCAGCCGTTCAACAAGTCGGTGGTGTATGCATTCCCGTCCAAGTAGACCACAGCAATGATGAGCAGGTGCGTTTGCTTTTTGAGAGCATCCAAGATGAGCAAAACGGACAACTCGATTTGCTGGTAAATAATGTTTACTCAGGAGTCAGGGCGATAAGAGACGCTTATGGGCGGCCTTTTTGGGATTGTGAACCAAGTGTTTGGGATGCTTGCAACAATGTTGGTCTTCGTAGCCACTATGTTGCAAGTATATTTGCTGCCCGGATGATGACAAAGCGCAAGTCTGGACTAATTTGCACGATTTCTTCCTGGGGCAGTATGTCCTATCTGTTTAACGTAGCATACGGTGTTGGTAAAACAGCCTGCGATCGCCTCGCCGCTGATTTGGCTGTAGAGCTAAAACCCTATAACGTGGCTTCGGTTTCAATTTGGCCGGGTATTGTTGGTACTGAGCATATTTCCCAGATGGTATCTGAAGTCACCCAAACAAATGCTACTGACCAGAGAAGCTCAGTTTTCAGTGACCGTTATAACTGGGAAACTCCGTTATTTACCGGACGAGCGATCGCGAAACTTGCCGCCGATCCAAATATTATGCGCCGTACAGGACGCTTGCAAATCGTTGCCGAACTCGCTAACCAATATGGAATTGTAGATGAAAATGGCGATCGGCCTTCGTCGTTACGCTCTCTACGTTTTGTGCTGCCGGCTGGATTGCCCGTACTGAAAAAATATTCATCGCTCATACCCGATATTAAAATACCGTGGTCACTGTTGCTACTCACTGCCCTAAGTTCGCCTAAAGTTTAAAGGATATGGGGTATGGGGGAGCCACTGCGTTGGGCGGTGCCGACTTGTACCGCTAATACCGTTTCACTTTAAATTTGATACATTTAGGCAAGCAGGGGAGCAGAGGGGAAAGAATTTGTATCAGGATTTTAGTGAAATGGTATAACACCGAACTCCGCAGGGTAGCAAGCGGCGTCATTGGGCATTGGTTAGGAGTTAAAAAATTCAGTTCATCTACAAGCTAGGGGCGGAGGGACACAGGGAAAAGAACAAGGCACATTGAACTCTCCCCTGCTCCCCCAGTTACTGAGCGCAGTCGAAGTATGCTCCCCTGCTCAACGTTTTGAGAGATGTGGCGAGAAATCCGGGTAATGGAGTGTTTACACAAGCATTATTGAATCAAAATTATTGCCTCTTGAACCTTAGTAGATAGAGCTTTTTGTAGCCCTTGCTCAACTTTATTAATTAGTTTGTCAAAGGCGTCTTGATTTGCTGTCAGTTGTTCTTGAATAACTTTATCTAACTCAGGCTTTACTTGGTTGCATATATCGTCAATTTTCCTGTCATTCAAAAAGCTAGAGCGAATCCAACTAGGAACATTGACATTTACTTTAATTACCTCTTTCACACTTTCTCGATTTAGCTCCATACCAGCAGCTATTACCGAAGCGCCATAAACTAATGCAATAGGCCATGTTAAATGTCCGGTCAATATCAGAGTGATTATACTGGCAAGAGTACCCCCACCAATTAATACATTGACAATGAATGCTACTGTGTCACCCAGAATAGCATCCCCAATGGGTAACTCTGGGTTGACTAAAGCAGGCTCAATACTATCTTCAAACCTCAAACTACTTCTGGGTATCTGGAACTTTCGGCATATTGGGTCAGTTTCTGCGGCTAAATCTGGTTGAATTTTCTGATTAAACCAGATGATACATTGGTTGTTAACTATCTGTTGAGCGATATCGCCTTGCAGCCACTTTTGTGCTCGCTGCTTCATTGAGATTTCCAAATCAGCTAAAGTGCGAATTTGATTTTTTTGCCAATCTTTTACCCCCAATCTAACTGCGTTCTCAATTAACCCCTCAGCTAATGGCTTGGCTAATGATTCTATTAACTCTGGAGTATGCTTACCAATCAATTCTTTGAGCTTGTTTGATTCCAGTAATTTATTTACTTCCTGCTTAAAGGCATTAGCGCGTAAATCCCAGCGTCCCACACGCGCTAAACCAAGTGCAATACACCTTTCAGGCTCCGAGTCTGGACGCAGTTGGGTTTCTGGTTCAGGGAAGAATTGCTGACAAAGCTGGTGGGTAAATTTCATCCGAGATGCACCACCAGTCATTAGTACTAGTTTCGGCACAATGCCTTGTTGGTCTAGTTGTTGTTGTGCTTCGGTTAAAGCTTCGTGAAATGATTGCAGCCAACTTTTTTGCTCTAGTTCGGCTAAAGGTTGGTTCAATATTTCCTCAATTATCAATTTGTTGACTTGGGGGATAAAATAAATTTGTTCGTTGATAGATTCAAAGCCACGGGCAAAAGATTGAGCATCGCTGTAAAGCTGTTCATTAGAAAAGTAATCTTCCTTGGCTTTGCGACAGGCTAATTCACAACGCGCTTGATGATGTGGATATTCCTTAAATACTTTTTCGAGTAATGACTTGTGTTCGTGTTTGGCGAGAGTGTTAGCAAAAATAGCTTTATCAATTAAAGATGCACCTAAAGTATTATTGCCAAAATCTAAGGGGATTTCTTGTAAGTTTTTAACTAAGGTAAAATCTGTAGTTGAGGAACCAATATCAATAATCAGCACCGACGATAGGAGTTTTTCATATTCCAGTTTGCCGGCTTCTTTGGCCTGCATAAAAGCTGCCCGTGATTCGGGGACAACATTTAGTAAATGAATGCCAGCTTCTTGCAGCAATTTTTGATATTCTGAACGTTCTTTAATTGTCCATCCTGAAGGGCAACCAACGTAAAAGTAAGTATTGTCCTGAAATTCAATTTGTTTACTTTCTTTTAGTAGGCGGTAGTATGTGGCAACAAAAGTACTAATCGTCTTGCGATATTTGGGATCGTTATTGGGTTTTTGCTTGAAAGTGATTGCCAACTGAGTAACGCCAGCTTGAATTAAGGCTTGTTCGCCAACTAGATAACCCAGTTTTGGATGCCAAGCAAGGGCAGTGATTTGGTTCTTTTTATTATTAATCTCCAACATTTGGGGCGGTTCGATGCTCTCTACAATCGCTTTAGCTACTGCTGTTTCACCGTGTCCCAAATCAAAACCGACTGTTTCTAAAATTTCCATACAATAATATTGTCTATGATTCTACGGCTTGCGAGTATGCTGGCTCAATTACCCTACCGCGTCTGAGCAAGCGATCGCCTTTCAACAACGCGGGTGTAATCGTGACATAATCTTTAGTATCAGGGTCGATACTTGGCTCAAAGTCAAAGTAAGTGCGATCGCTATGAGGTTCTTTTGCTTGATAAATTTGAGCGCGAATCCCCTGAGACATTAAAATTTGTGGCAAAAGTTTGGTGAGTTCCATCGTCATCTGGGGTTTATTCAAAAATGATGCACCCATGAGCCTTTGTAGAAAATTCAATAGTTCTGGCAATTCTTCCATGTTGCGCTCATCTTCGTCTTTGTGCGATTCGGCAAATAAAGCAACTACTAAGTCGATAGTGTTAAGCGCATCAGCTAGGTTATCTAAAAGAATTTGGCTATCAATTTTCAGGACAGGTTGAGCTACTTCCATTATCTGTTGTAAGCTGGAATCATTTCTATCAAGTTGCACCAATACTTCTAATCCTAGCAGTATAGAAGCGAGTAAAATCCCCATCCATGCACCTGGGGTAGCTTTTGTTAAATAAAATAACCAACCTAAAATACCTACATAAAGTAGTACCTTTAGCACCTTTAAAATTAACCGATTGGAGGAAGACGGCAAGGCGAGATTAGTAATTTGTTTATGTTTTGGTGAAACAATCTGAGCAATTTCAACTGCTGCAAGATTGGGAATAGACTGACGCAGCACATCTAAGAAAAATCCTGCTAAACGTACTTGAATTATATTCAGTTCGCTTACATAAATTCTTTCTATATTATCAAGTCGGTTTTGAATTAATTTAACTACCTCCTCAATACTCGTTAAACTATTAATCTCTGTCTGAAGTTGGTTACGTTCTTCACTAAAGATTGAAATTATTTTTTTCATTAGCTTGCTTAAAATTTAAACCCTAATAGTTTGTTTTAAAAGTTGTTGGCTGTGACTTTAGGCACTTATTGATCCCCCCTATCCCCACTTTTTAAGGGGGGGAAATAGAATCAAAGTCCCCCTTTTTAAGGGGGATTTAGGGGGATCTAAAAGTATTTGCTACATCACTAAGGACTTTTCAAACATCCTCTAATATACAATTTTATAATTGTGTGCAATATATTTATATTTTGATGGCAATATCTTTGAGTTGGGGTGGCGCGATCGCTAAGGAAATCTACTCGCTAACAGGAAACCAAAGCAGAGTCATTTAGGACTAATGTCAGGAAAAAAATTTCAACAATTAATACTGCTCAAGTCCCTAATGCTGCCGATGGCAACGCCTGGATCTTTGGCTGCAACCCGCAGCAGAAACTATAGTATTTGTCTGTTGCAGCATCCCCAACTTTAACACCTACTGGGAGTGCAAAATCCTTCACCTGAAAGGGTTGCAGCCCGGATTGCCTCAAGGGGAAATTTTGGCGTGCGATCGCTGTACAATAAACCATTAGCTTCTTGGAAAGTATCAGTAAATTGTGTGTAACAAAATCCACTGAACAGTTCAATATTATTGACGGTTTCCAGTAGGGCAGTGTATTTCATTTCTAACTCTGAGACACTCCAGCAGCGTTCATATCCCCAAGCTTGAGCTGCATCTGGCTTGTCATCAGGGGCATAAGCGATACCACCAAACTCTGATAGCATCACTGGTTGCCCTTGATGCGGATAGTTGTCGAGTGTAAGAATACGTCCTCCGGGGCGCTTATGATTGAGCATATCCGACAGCTTCACCTCTGGCCCATAACGACGAACTAATTGCTGCGGTTTGGTGTCATGAATTGCCAGAATGTCAGTATCCGTACTTTCCCAGCCATCGTTACCAATTACTGGACGAGTTGGATCGAGGGTTTTCGTTAAGTGATACATTGCTAAAACATAGTTGCGGTGAGCTGCTGTTTCGACTAAATTTGGCACTCCCCAAGATTCATTAAAAGGCACCCAAGCAACAATACATGGATGGCTAGAATCTCGCTTGATGACTTCATTCCACTCCCGCGTCATGCGTTCTACTGCTTTGCGAGTAAAGCGATAGGCGCTAGGCATTTCTTCCCATACCAATAACCCTAAAACATCTGCCCAATACAAAAAGCGGGGGTCTTCAATTTTTTGGTGTTTGCGTACTCCGTTGAAACCCATTGCTTTGATCAGTTCTACATCACGTCGCAACGCCTCATCGCTGGGTGGAGTCATGAGTGTATCTGGCCAGTAGCCTTGATCGAGAACCAAACGTAAATAGTAAGGGCGACCATTGAGCATAAAGCGATCGCGCTGTACGCTCACCATTCGGATTGCAGTATAAGATTTTACTTCATCTAGTAGGCGATCGTTGCTCCACAGTTGAATTTCTGCGTCAATTAGTGTTGGCTTTTCTGGACTCCACAATAATTCATTACGAAAGTCGTCAATCCCAGGATCGGCAAGGGCGATGCGGCGATTAATTTCTCCATTCAATACTTCGTAGGTATCATTTGCCAACACTTTATTGCCAACGCTCAATTTCATCTTGATTTGTACGCCAGAAATAGGTACATCACCCGCTAACCCCGCTTCAAAACCAACCTCCCAGCGCTCAAAGTCAGAATTCCAGCACAGATGACCAAGATAAGTCTTACCCACTCGCTCAATCCAAACTGTCTGCCAAATACCACTAGTGGTCTATCGCATTAATTTTGCTGGGTTAGAATGGAAACAGAGAGTCGAGCGATCGCAGATCAGAAGAGTATGCCAAAAAAGCACATAGTAAAGCTAACACAA
>NZ_JACJTU010000124.1 GCF_014698835.1 Nostoc paludosum FACHB-159
TTCAGTTGCAATTAATCCTGGCTGAAGCGTAATTATAGTTGCAAATAATCCTGGTTTGTAAATGTCTTGATTGCAGGTTTGAGCGATTAGTATTGCAGGTCGTTACACCTATGGGAGTGTATTGATACAAATCCTCTTGAAGTTTTTGGATAGTTTCTGCGGATTCTGACAATAAATATTGTCCCTGTGTAGCGATTTCGGAGGCGATTAAGTTTTCAGTTATCGCTTTCAAAAAATGCAGTTTTTCGATGCGATTAATCCCTTCAAGACAAGAACCATAAGTATCTTGCAACCAGTCCAGATAGGTTCCATCTCCAGGCGTTAAAGCACAGTAGTATCCAAGCGGTTTCGTCATGATTTACAATCCTTATGTCGTTTATCGTTATGCGGCGGTAGACACGAAGGTAGGGCGATTGCTTGCTTTGGTCGGCTGGGCAATCGCTCTCCCCATCACTGAAAAAAGCCTTCTCTTGAAACGTCCACAGTTGAAGCTGTGGCTGACCATTGCAGAGTGTTGAAAAACTGGCTGACATCCCCAAGGGTTACATCACAATCAAAGTTCAACCTTTGATATTGTGGATGCTGCCGAATTTGGGTTACTAATTGTTGGGCTTGTGCAATCAATTCTGGCAGTGGTTGAGTGTTCATAATTCACCTCAAAAAATCGATAATTGCAGTGATGATTGGCTGATAACTGAAGCATTAGTAGACATCCCTGTTACTTCATAACAGCGAGTAGTTAAAGCCTTGTGATTGAGCAATAAATCAGCCTTCTTACGTTGTCCAGCCAGAGGGCGAA
The DNA here is from genome assembly GCF_014698835.1 of Nostoc paludosum FACHB-159. GTDB lineage: Bacteria > Cyanobacteriota > Cyanobacteriia > Cyanobacteriales > Nostocaceae > Nostoc > Nostoc paludosum. Next base: position 800 of record NZ_JACJTU010000124.1, read on the forward strand.
AATGGTACTTTTGATGCTGGATTGTCCCTGTTCTAAATAGGTATTGATACAGCGTTCTATCAATCTGGTACACCTTGGAATTGGTTAGTAGAGTTGAGTCATAGACTCTGCTTAAATTATTCATTGCTGCCTCTATTGACTCCAAAAGAGTACAAATAATTACGCTTTTTGGCTGTCGTTGAAAGTATTTGTTTGTCCCTCAACTTGGGAATAAAACTTGATATCTAAAATTGCTTCGTGAATCTCTAAAAGTGCTTGAATTGCATCACCCAAACGGAGGTCATTTGACGTAGTGAATCGCTCTGATGCCTCTAATTTCATGTACTCTGGCCTTGCCCTCAACATCCTCAAACTCTCTTCGTACCCTTTGAGCATTGCTAAAATTTGCTCGACAGTCAAAACTTGCTGCATAGATATAAGCTCCAAAGAAACTAGGAATTGTGATACAACTTATTAGAAGGACTGGGCGGATTTTGAAAGCAAGCCACTGATAAGTAGCCTCTAACTTGTGCCTATCATTGTCTGTTTTGGTTGACATACATTACTAATCCAGCAGTAAATAACCCAACTCCCAAAGGCGATATACAAGCAGCTATCCCACCAACTAAGGAGAGAGTAGCCACACCAGAATAGAAACAAACTTCAGTCAATAAATGCATTTTTCTTTCTCTTGAAATACTCAACAACAACGATAAGAAGCGACTGTCTGACAGTGCTAATCTGTAGGCAATATCTAGATATTTGCTGCTAGATTCATAATTTCTTCTAATGACTTCTGAGCAGTTCGTTGTTTCGGGGTAATTCCCCGTTGGGCTAAAAAATCGTTAGCATCAACTCCTTTGATGGAGTGAGCAGCAGCAGTTAACTCACCTGCCAACTCATCTAAGTAATCTTCTAAGCCATTTCTAATTGTGGTGGAGTGGATGTGAACGAAATTATTAACAACTGATTGTCCACTGATAAATGCCAAGGTGGAAGTTATTTTATCGATGGTCAATGTGTAGTTACCGGCAAACTCAGTTAGAGCATTCAACGCACCATTGATAATTTTTTGTTGTTCTGGAATTGGCAGAGTATTGTTAGTTGATGGCGCAATCGCGGCTATTTCTCCAGTTTGTTCTTGTGAGGCTTTCTGTTTGAGGATTTGAGCTAATATTTCAAACTCAGCGAAACTGATTTCTTTGAGACTATCAAAATCATCTGGATGCGACTCTTGCAAGGAGAATCTAATAATTTCCTCTGGCATCTCCAAAAGTTCACAAACCTCTTTGATAGAAACCATATCTTTCGTATTCATGCTGCATTACCTCTAGTTACTTGATGAAATTGGCTTTGAAATTTCGCTGGGCTAAAATCTTCGGGATGCTTTTTGATGTAGTTCTTTACCCGTTCAGCCGATTTGAGATTTTGCATTACCCGACCAATACGGGACAAACACCAAGATTGGTATGGTGACAATGGGCAAGAACGGTCTGTACTGCCATCGCCTTTGACTGGGTAGGCTTGGCGATAGCTATCTATGCGGTATAGTGCGATGCTGTCCCAACTGACCAAAGTTGAACGGGCAATGTTAAGAATTCTTGCAAGTTCAGATTTTGTAACATAACTTGAGCAAAACAAGCCAGGGGAGTCTAAATCAAGTCCCCGTGCGGAGTTTGACGCTTTCATAAAGCATTTATCGATTAATGGGCAAATAGTGATTGATAACCAGTAATAGCTACTGGCAGGTGTAACCCAGACATCTGATAGTTATCGCTATCTTGTTGCGCCCACACGCTAGAAGCATTGTTATATAAGCTTTCCCTTCTTCGGTAGACAGGTATTGAATAACGGCACTTGTTGGTTGTCTGTCTTACTAATTTTTATGTTAAGGTATTAAGGTACTAAAGCGCAAGTACTTTAATGCCTTAATAGCGATGAAGCTTTTAGCTCCTAATTGTGGCAAAGTTAGGAAAAGGTTCGTTTGTATTTACATGGCTAAAGGTCAAGAAGCTGTACGGGTATATATGTCCCCTGAAAAAAAGAGGGCTTTTAAGGCGGCTTGCGCTGCTAAAGGGTTGGAAATGTCTGAAGTGGCAAACAATTTGATAGATGAATGGCTTAAAGAAAATGCAGTTGCGAGTGTCCAGCAAAGTCAGGCTGGATAAAAGTGCTGTGATATAGAAAACTAAGTGACTTACAAAATGTTTTTACCTGAATATTTGCCAGCTAAATTAAATACTGTTATCGGATTTGAATATGTGCTTAGTATTACTCAATAATATGCTGCCAACCAAACAACATCTCCAACCCAATAAACTCAATGATTTCTATTTATGGCCTTTAATAACTAAAAATTTGAGTCCATAAATGCCAAGAAGTCTGCGAGCTACGAACTCACAGACTTTGACTCAAATTTTTCATTTGAATTTACTACGCAATTTGTGGATTCGGTGCTACGAACACCTACCACACGCACACCCCGCTAGGAAAGACAGAGTGTAAAACCCCCACTGGAGAAGGATCAAGTGGAGCCTTTCTTTGATTATAAATGTCTATCACTTTATTTCCAACAGATTGAGAGGAACAAAATAGGCATGAAGGCTTTACCAAAACTGCTTGATTCTTAACCATCTACCGCACAAGTTACGCCAACTGTTCTGTAGATAAAAGTTGAACATCAGTCTTTTCTAGGCGAGGGCAATGTCACCTCAGCTTGGAGAAGGAAATTGAAAAATCTATCAAGTGTTCTACCATCTGCTCAAAACCTGTTGCCAACAGAGAGCATTGAGGAGTTTACCAGCCGAATTGAGAGAGAATTTATTGCCGGGAGCGCGATCGCCGTTGAACTCTACAGAGAAAACATCCGCATCATCAGCGACTTAGAAATCAATGCCGGCGGGGAGGTCGCCACACCAATACATGATGCACTCAACTGGAAATACACCAGATTTGGGCATCAAGCCAAACCAACACTTTACGCAGCACTACTGCTCTCGGAAGACGGTAGCCCCTGGCAAGCCAAACTCAGTACACCCAGGACTGACCCGAAAAAAGACAAGATTCAAAAATACGAAACCCCAATTGGCAACGGTTCACGCGCCTATCTCCCCGCCATTAACCGAGAAACTAGACGCTTAATTGCCAATCGCTACAGTGTAGAAGTCCCACCGCCAGGAGAAAGTTTCTGGAACTGGCTAGAACTTCACCCAGAAATCCCGATCGTAATTACAGAAGGCGGTAAAAAATCCTTATGCCTGTTGTCAGAAGGATACGTAGCCATTGCCCTTTATGGCATTAACGGCGGCTACCGCAGCAAAGATTCACTAGGCAACCCCATCTCACCCCACCTAATCCCAGACATAGCCAGATTTGCTGTATTAGGTAGACACCTGACCCTAGCCTTTGACCAGGACACCAACCCAGCCACCCAGAAACGGGTGAACGCTGCCATATATCGCTTTAGCCGATTACTGATTGCAGCTGGCAGTAAGACTGATATTGCCATTTGGAACGGTCAGCAAGGACAGTGTAAAGGTGTTGATGACCTAATAGTTAACGCTGGAATTACAGCTTGGTCAACAGCCTTAAACCAAGCCCTACCACTAACACACTGGCAGTTGTGGCAACGCTTAGAAAATCGTTTAACTTACGAACCCTCTCTACAACTGACCACAGCTGACTTATCCACCTTAGAAATCAAAAACTTACCCCAATCGGGAATTATTGGCATCGACTCCAGCAAGGGGACAGGTAAAACTAAGTTTATCGCCAAAACCACAGCTCATTCTCAAAAAGTCTTAGCCGCCAGTCACAGAATTGCGCTGGTACAAAATTTATGTGCCAGGGCTAACTTAGATTACCGTGGCGACTTAGATAAATTCAACGGCAATTTTATCAAAGGATCTGCTTACACCCTAAGAATTGGTTTTTGTGTTGATTCCCTGTTAGCCATCGACCCCCAAAAATTCGCAGGCTGTGACTTAATCATTGATGAAATTGTCCAGATAGTGCGTCACTTACTCACCTCTAGCACCTGCTCAAGCAATGGCAAACGCCCCGCATTACTAGCCAGATTTGCCGAATTAAGTAAAGTCGCCCGGCGGATAATTGTGGCTGATGCTGATTTAAATAACCAGACCCTAGACTACATTAAAGAACTACGGGGAGATGACACCCCCATTTTCTTAATTCGCAACGACTACCAACCCGAACCCTACCATGTCACCTTTATCCAAGCACTAGATAAATCAGCGATCGTCAACGATTTAATTACTGATGCCCGTCAACTACAGCCTGGCAAGACGCTGTATGTCACCACAGATAGCAAAGCCACTAGCAAGGCAACAGCAAGACTGCTACTTAAAGCAATTCCAGGAATTAGAATCCTGCTAATTAACTCCGAAACCAGCGGCAATACAGTTGAAAAACGGTTTATGAAAACACCCGATGCTGTATTGGCCGAAGGATTATATGACGTAATTATTTGTACTCCCACAATCGCCACGGGAGTTAGCATTGAACTCAAAGATTTCATTGAAAAAGTCTATGGAATTTTCACCGGGGCATCATCCACCGACGCTGATATGTCCCAATCTTTAATTCGTGTGCGCGACACAGTAGAGCGTGTGGTTTGGTGTGCCGAACGTGGGACAAATTTCTGTAAAATTTCTCGCTCAAGCAATTATCTCGAAATTAAAAACCAATTACAACAAAGAACCGATGCCACCGTTAGCTTAATTCGTTCCAACCTCAGACCTGACATTGTTGGAGATATTGCTAATTTCGATTGGCAATCAAACCCCCATGTAAATCTCTATGCCCGAATTAGTGCCGAGCAGAATTATTCAATGAGGAATCTAAGAGATGCCCTATTAATTCGGCTCAAACACGAAGGGCATCATATAAAAATTGATGAGCGACAATCCCAGTCAGCAGTCAAAGTTTTGTTAAAGCAAGCCAAAGAAGAAATTCAATTAATTGAAGCTCAAGCTATAGTTGCCGCTACCGATTTAACTTATGCAGAAGTGGCACTTTTGGAATCTCAGGAAAGCATTTCCCCAGAAGACGCATTAGCAGTGACCAAATTTTATCTCAAAGACTTTTACTGTTTAGACGAGCTAACAGTAGAAGATGTGCTTTGGGATAAAAGCGGCCAACGACGCGGAGAACTGCTCAACTTAGAGGCGCAAATCAACCCGGAATTATCACTCGATAGAACAGCCAAATCATTAGAAAAACAAGCTAGTTGGAATCAAGGTGTTTGTCCGTGGGATATTTCCGGTACAGCACTACGGCGACGAATTCGAGAAGCATTAGGATTAAACGATTTTTTAGATCCTTTTAAAGAATGGAATCTAGCCGACCTGAAACCCTACGCTGATAAGATACGGCAATATGCGCCCCTAATACTTCAACATCTCAACCGCACCATCAGCGAAAAAATGAGTG
>NZ_JACJTU010000125.1 GCF_014698835.1 Nostoc paludosum FACHB-159
CAAAAGAACTGAGGTTTGTTCTAAATGCAGGTAACTATTAAATTGCGAATTGCGAATTGCGAATTGCGAATTGGAATTGCCCACTGTTCCCTTACGCTGCAACTAAGCCTGGTACTGGCTTATAAGCCCGTAATCGTTGCCAGTCTTCGGCGGTTAACTCCTCAAACGGCAGGTCTAGCAATTGTTCGCAGTCGGCTACTTTTGCATCGCCTACGACATCTCCCTCCAACAGCGATCCCACCGCATCAAACACCGAGTCAGAATACTGCTGTTGACCACAAGAACCCAGAATTACCCACCAGTTCCCGTCAGTGCATCCGACTTGTCCCAGCTTCACGTTGTTGTGGTAAATCCCGTCCTCCAGCAGTTCCAACCCGCACTTCTCGTACTCGTTGAAAATTCGCAGCATGACCTCATTCCCAATGGTGCATGGTTCAGAGAATGGTTTCTGCACTGGTAACGTGCCTTGCTGGTACTGCTGCTTAATGTAGCTGTGGCATCGAGCGGGTGTAGTGTCTCGGAAAATCTCAACGTCGTTTACCAAGACTCGCCAGTACAAATCTTGGTAATTCTCATGGTCGTAGCTGATGCTGGCTACCAACTGTCCATCCGCGAATGCCTCTTGGTCGTAGCAGGAAATTTCAGAAATCGTAGGAACTTCTGGTACTTCAGTTAATGCAAATAGGTTGAGCGTCCCGTCCTTATGATGCCACTCGATGAAGCGTTGGCATTTGGTAACTGTCGTGTCGCGGAATAACTCTTTGCCATTGACCATAACTAGCCAGGGTTGTGTTACGAATTCGCTGTGGTCGTAGGTGATGTAGGCGATAAGTTCTTTGCCACAGTACACCTCGTGGTGGTAGAAGTTGATTTCTACGGTTGTCAGTGGTTCGGGTGCAACAGCTTCGGCTTGTTCTTCGATGTACTGCTCAAACTCGCCTTGGGCTATCGCTTGCTCATCTTTTGCAAGACGGGCGATTTTCTGGAGTTGGGCGGCTTGGTGAGAGGCGATCGCGCTAATCCACGCATTCCTACGCCGTCTGTCTCGTACTTCGATGGTGCAGCCGATTTCGCTGTAGGTACGCTTTAGCTGGGCTAGGGATTTCAGGTGCAGCTGTTGTTGGGAGTATGTAATGTGGGTCATAATAGTATTTCCTTGAATATAAGGGCAGAGAAAGCACTTTAGATTCGCAGTCGGGGTGCTTTCTCTATTTCTATGGTAGCACTACTTTAATGCTACTACAACATTTTATTACACTAAGGTAGCGTTACCCTCGTGCTACAATGAAGGGAGTATAGTTTTGGAGTAGCGTTATGGTGTTATCGGTGGTTACAGCCAAAAAGCGAATCTCGCTTTATTTGGATGAGGCATTAAAGTCTGACTTGGAACGGTTAGCCAAGATTCGGAAGCGTTCTCTATCAAATTTGATAGAAGTTATTTGCGAAGAAGAAGTAGAACGCGCCAAGAATAGTGGAGAACTAAAGGATGCGTAATCTTCAGCCATCGGTTTTAACGCTTTACTTTCCTTCCAGTGACAGGAGAAGCTGGAAATAGTAAGTCATATTTGCGTAAATTGAGGCGAAGGCATACTAAATGCTTTACTAGGACAAACTTTGAGAAATTTTGATTTAAATTCGGTGTCAACTTCAAAATTAAGTTTGATCCTCTGGGTCTGTGTTTGTAGCTTCTGATAAAAATTGATTGCAACAATCAGCAACACCTGGAATCTCTTGGACTTGACTCTAAGCAAATACCAAATAAATGGAAAGAGGTGGATAAATGAATGCCCCACCCCGTAAGCGTAATATAGCCACCTCTGCCACCTCCAATAATTTAGAACTAACCAACTCAGACATCACCCCTTCAGAAAATCCAGCTTCTGCAATCATTGACGTTTCTGCTGTTGAAGTACCTGAACTAACCGAGCAGGAGCAGAGCGATCGCCTGCATTTGGAACGCAGAGTTGAGAGAGCGTTTTTTGAGGCGGGGAAAGCTTTGGCTGAGTTACGCGATCGCAGATTGTATCGTTCCACGCATAAAACCTTTGAGGAATACTGTAAGGACAGGTTTAGTTATACTTACCGCCATGTAAACTATCTAATAGCTGGTTCAGTGATAGTTGACAACATAAAAATGGGAACTAATAGTTCCCAAAATGAACAAGTAGAGGAAATGGGAACTAATAGTTCCCAAATTTTGCCCACATCAGAGGTACAAGTCCGTCCTCTTGCAAAGCTAGAACCCCAACAACAGCAGCAGGCATGGCAAAGGGCAGTAAAACAGGCAGGTGGTAAAGTGCCATCCGGTCGCCTTGTCAAAGATGTAGTGCAAACGATTATGGAACGTACAAGAGTACCCAATACCTACCAAATTGGTGAAGTATGCCAAATTTTAGTCAAGGATAATCCTGATTTGCGAGGTAAGGGTGGCTGTTGGTGCATTGTTAGCTATGTGAGGGAGTTCAGTTGCACCGTCAGAACATGGGACGGAGAACTGACGGTTGGACTGAAGCATTTGAAATCTTTCAATTACTTGCCTGCCGAATGTCAGCAGGTGCAGGAGATATGCGATCGCATCTCACAGGTGTATTCTACGGAATTGGAGGAGTCGGTGCAGAGGTTTTTGGAATCGTTGGGGAAACTCAAACGGGCTTATTTGACGGACTTAGAAGAGAAAGTGTTGAGTTTGCTAGAGTCCGAAATCCAAGGTTAATGCTTGTTAAATAATATTTGACTGTTCTCCTGGTTACCTCTGTTTGAAATAGGCTATTTATGTAGTGTGCTAAAGGGATTTATCGAGATGCCAAAAAAGAGCCAGAGCAAGTCTAAAGCTAACGTTAAGCAAGAAGCCTCTGTTGGTTCGCGCATCCTTGAAGCACTTACCGAAAGTGAAATTTCCCAGTTACTAGATGAATTATTTGTAGTTTTATCCGACGAACAGCGAGTCACTGCATTTGCTCAACTGCAAACGGATACCCAAGAGACTTTAATTCAAATCATCACTCCACCTCAAACAGTAAAACAGACAACGATAAGCAAAGTACAACCAACTTCTAATGCAAAGTTAGCTCAAACTTGGTCGGAATTATGGAGAGAATGGAATCAGATTATTTGGCAAGCATCGCAAGAAGAGGGGAAATATATAGTTCAAGAAGTAAGCTGGGAAGAACCTTATTTTGATGATTGTACTTTTGTTGAAGATTTAGAAGCAGTTGCACAAAAGATGAAGCCATTAGTAAAAACAGCTTTTGAGAATGGCTTTAGTAATGACGATGGTTTTGCAGCCAGTTTGTTATTAGCAGAAAGCGAAATCGCTGATGGAATACCCGACTGGATGGAAATTGCTAATGGAATTCATTTGGAAGAAGCGACAACAAGCTGCTTGTTGGAATGGGAATGGTTGTTGGTGCAGTCACAAGGACAAGATGGGTTCACATTAGCTCAAAAAGTTATGGAATGGGAGTCAGAATTTTCTGATACCAGTTTAAATGATGAAGCTGTAATCGATTTCTTCTCTAATTTACCTGATGTTCAAAAAAAAATAATTTTAGACGGGATGACAGCCAATAGAAAAAGTGAAGAGTGGAAGTCAGAACTGGAAAATACTTACTCCTATTGGCATATAATTTACATGGAATTGATGCAGCAATTTGCAACACCAGAGATATATTTGAACAATCTCCGGGCTACTATTTCCCAACAATGGCAAAATGGTTTACCTGTAATTGAGGATTTGTTGGCTAAACAGGAATATCGAGAAAGCCTCACAGTCATTCAAGAGGCTTTGGATGCGTTATTAAAAAACAAGCAAGAAAAAAATCCCTGGACACCAGAAAATTCGCTGTTATTTGTTGTAATGGATGGATTTTCCTACGATCCTGGAAATGGGGAAAAGCAAAAAACTTTACTTCGCTATTATCAACAAGCTGTTCGAGAATTGGGAGAAATAGAACGAGCCAATGCTTTAGAAATTCAGCAGGTTACTTTTGAATGTTGTTATGAATGGTCGAGTATGTTCAAAGCTTTTGCTGAAATATCAGTCAGTCAAAATACTCAGCAAGCCTTGTTTACATCTTGGCGTGAATCGATAATTAAACGTGGTACACCATACAGATATTCAGGTTTATATACAAAGGTAAAACCCGTAGATAATTGGTGGTTGCATTGGTTACTCGATAGTATTACGGCTAAGGAAAAAGGACATACTTGGTTTAGGCAACAAATTATCGAGTGGTTGGAGAATTTACCTGGAGAGCAGACGCAACTGGGTGAGGAATATAGTGTTTTGCATTTGTTAACAAAAGATTTGACCGAGATCGAGTATCAGGGAAAATCCCCCTATCCTAAGTTTTATGAGGTTGTAATCCTACCAAACCAACTATCGACGCGGGATGATATTTCTAGGAGAAAGTACCTCGAAGAATATGCACCCCCTAATTTGTGGGAAAAAGTCATGGCTTACTGGCAAGCAAATTTACACAACTTGATACCCAAACCGGACTCTTCCCAAAGCTCGGATTATACGAAAAATGCACAATGGATGTCTGCCTTGAAGGAGTTAGCACCGCACAATTATGATACTTTGTTGTCCCAATGGAAAGTTCAGCACAAGCGACGACCTAATTTGTGGAAGGCGATGAGAAATTTGGGATTGACGTAAAACCACTAGATAACTGGAGCAAATGAAGTTACCTTATTTGAGGAAAACCCTACCCAGCAATCATTGATGTTTCTGCTGTTGAAGTTCCTGAACTGACCGAACAGGAGCAGAGCGTAGACGCTCTTAGCGGCTTGTCGTAGACATCGCTTGCATTTAGAGCGAAAGGTCGAGAGAGCATTTTTTGAAGCGGGTAAAGCACTGGCGGAGTTGCGCGTTCGTCTTTGACGTTGCCGAAGGCATCGCAGATTGTACCGTTCTACTCATTCCACCTTTGAGGAGTATTGCAAAGATAGATTCGGTTACAATCGCTCTCGTTCTTATCAGTTAATTGATGCCAGCAATTCTCATTTTGAAAAAAATCAGAGAAAATTTTATTATTTAAATAGAGAACTTGTGTCAAAGCATCATTTTTTGACAAATAATTATCATCCAAAGTTGGAGATAGACAAGTTTTAAGAAATTTGTCCATGAAAAATCGAGTTCAACTGATAAATTCAGATGAAATTCTCAACAACTTTTTAGTTTTTTTTATAAATAGTTTTCTTCTCCTCTTTTAATTTGTTAACATTTATCAACTAGAATTTACTCTTTTTAATGGGTCATATTCTGTGATGATCAATGAAAATAAATGCGACCAATCTTTAAACCATAAATATTTTAATAAAGTCCGAAGATCTTTAAAAAAAGTAGTTCGAGTTACCAATATTTTCCGAACTTTTTGATAAGTATAATTCACTAAATCTAAAACAGTATGAAATAAAAATGCCAGCAAATTTAAAGATAATAATAACTCGCATAAATGATTTTCACCATGACCAAAGTTATGCTCTAAATTATAACCGTGATTTTTAAGGACGTTATTCCCTTCATTCTCAACTTTCCATCTGCTGCGCCCAGCTTTGACAATTTCTTCAACATTATTTTCAGTGATTTTATGATTAGTTATCCAATTATTTTGGTAGATAACTTCCTCGGTTTTCTCATTAATAACAGTCACCTCACACCAATTAACTTCGAGGCTTGAATCTTCATCTCTTAATGGGAGTCTAGTAGTATAACGATAACGATAAATTAGATTTTTTCGCCCATCCCATTGTTTCTTTTCAATGGTTGTAACTTCTCCACTTCTTTCTAAGAATTCTAGCCAATCATATAAAGTCTTATGTGACGTTTTAAGACAAACAAAAATAAAGTTATAACCTTGTTTTAGCAGCAAGGTACAAATAGGTTGGCGAGAATACAAGTCATCCCCTAGAAGGGTTACAGGATAACCATACTTATTTTGATTATTCTTGTTTAACCATCTTTTAATAGCCGCATTTTCACAGTCTTTTTTTTGATATCCATCTTGTTTTTTAATAAATTCTGGCTCTAAATTAATTACTTGTTTTTGATTAGGAGAAACTATAATAGGTGTTACCAGGGCTATTTCATTCTAAAAAGTTGCTTAAGTGTGTATAACCCAAAAGAACAGAGCCGTTGAGCTTGTGCCATGTTTTCAAACATCTGGTCACGGTATAAATTGA
>NZ_JACJTU010000126.1 GCF_014698835.1 Nostoc paludosum FACHB-159
GGCTTCCGTTACCTTAAACGGATGGTCATTCAAAATTACTCCCAAATTCGAGCGCACCCCGACTCTACCCCAGTTGATTTAACTAATGCTGCTGGCGAACCTTTCACAGTGGGGCGCATTTGGGAAGAAGCAGGGACTCTCATTAAGCCTGTTCACTCGATTGAAGTGGAATTAAAGGATTTTGATACTACCGTTGGTTCCTTAGTTGCAGGCGGCTTACCCCCTGAGCAATGGTCAAAACTCCAGACTTTTTTACCAGTTTTGCGATCGCTCCTCAATGGAGATATTAAACCCGATTCTCGTTACGGCTTTAATGATGCTCAACTAAGAGAAGAGTTAGGCGCATTTCCGCAAGATTTAGATATTGAAGCGATTCGGCAGATATTACAGCCTAATTTAGAATTTCTGGCTGATTTAGACTCGATTGATATCCAAGCTGATAAACAACTGCGAAAAAGTGCTGCCGCCCGTTTTGCTGCCAAACGGGTAGCTAAGGATAGCGCCCGAATTGCAGGTAAACAGTTCTTTGATTTGCCCCTGTACTGGTTCCCTGATTTCCTCGAAGCATGGAAGGGTGAGGGTTCTTTGGCTTGTAAATGGGGTATATTGACCATTTATCGCCCCGACACCAAATATACTGAGTTAGCCTACTCCGCCCAATTTAATGTTTACCTTGATGCCACTATCAGCCCAGAACTGTTGAAATTGAAACTCGGCTACGATGACTCGATGTTAGTCATAGGGCAGTCACGCCCCGACTACAGCAATTTAAGGGTGGTCAACGTCATCGGGCTGGGTAAGTTGCCCAAAAAACGCTCTAACTCTCTAACCTACCGTGTTGATGCCCTCAAGGAAACTTTCCTCAAGATACACAAGAAACCGGGCATTATCGAGTGGAAACAAATTGCTTCCGTTGCCGAAGACCACATTGAATACGGTCACTTTGTCGATGGTCGGGGTGTTAACCGCTTTAGTGATTGTGACGCGATCGCCAGCTTTGGCATTCCCTACCAAAACATCGGTGCGGTGGCTGCACATCTTCAGGTGATGACTGGTAAGCAAGTCTTGGTGGGAAATTCAGAAGACATTTTACAAAAGTATCTCACCGAATTGATCCGAGCCGAAATCATTCAAGAAATTGGGCGATTACGCGCTCATCGTCGCCCCCAGGAGGAGCTAACATTCTACTTCTGCGCTGACTATGACCTCAGTTTTCTCTTAGATGAACTGCCGGGAGTCAAGTTAGAGGTTGTCGATGCCTGTACTTTATGCACCGAAGCGGGTAGCCGAGATCAGCAAACCGGACACGCCATCGTCAAAGCCTTTACCCAACTTTGGGAGTCGCAGCAGAAAATTGGACAAACGGCGATCGCCAACATTACCGAAATCTCCCAAGCTTGGGTAAGCCGATTTACCCAGCGCTGGGGGGGCTGGCAGCACTTTAAAAAATTATTACTCCTGCTATTAGATAGTCTTAATAGCGGTAGTAATAAAAATTTGGCTGAATTAGACGACGATCAAAAGTGGCTAGCGCGTACATACTTCCCGATGTTGATTGCTGAATCAGAATCGTCACCAGAAGATGCCTTAGAACACGTCGCTGAAGTTGCCACAATCTTTACTAAGACTGCACTGCGGCGAGTTTTTAACTTCTGCACGCCGATAGTTTTGGCTGACTTGCTGATGATTATCTTGCGTTGTTTACCTACTGAAGTTTACTCAGACGTTGCCCTGGTGCAAACCAACTGTAACCCGACAGTGAGCTTGTAAAATTTATCGCAAATCATTTCTACTGTCCTTATCAGTAGTAAAAGATGCTCATAATAATGATTTGTTACTGAATCATTTACTGAGCGTCCCGTTCAACATAACTATATACTTAAGTATAGTCCCGTATGAAAAATTACGTACAAACCTGTAAAAATATGATAAACAAGCTCTTTTGAAACAGAAAACTAGTATAATAACGGAGGGAAATTACGTACAAACCTGTAAAAAGATAATAAACAAGCTCTTTTGAAACAGAAAACTATACTAACTATTCTCTGAATAATTCAGTATTAATGTTACTGTCGAAGGGTTGACAAATACGGATATTCGAGCTACTATGTAATATAGGCACAATATATGTATTGACAAGTAGATATCAAAACCGCTATGCTAGTATCCATAGCGAAAGACCCCTTATGTGATTTCCGAGGTCACGCAAGTGGGTCTTTGTATATGTTCACTTCCTGATGAAAGTTTTGCCGACCTACTCAGGGAGTCATTGAATTTTTCGCCCAGTTATACGACTGGTCAATTTAGTATGACACAAAAACTTAATTATAGCAACCTTCAGAAACTAATTGATTCCGGATCGGAAAGTTCTGAGGTTTTGACCAATAGTAACACCGTTGATTCCATTGTTCAACCGCTAGTGGCAACAGTTAAAGAAGATGCGATTAAATCTGCTGAAACTACCTTAGAAGTATTTGCAGAGGCGGTCTTAGACAATATTTTGGAAGCGGGTGAAGAAAATCCAGTCAAACGCTGGATGGAAATCGCTGCTCCGATTTTAAAATCAGGCGGTAAAACTGTAGCTGTCATTTTGGCGCTAGGCTTCATATCCATACCTTTAATGGTCAGTGGTAGTCCTTGGGTGGCTTTAGTCTTATCCATTGGGGCGAGTGTAACCGCCATTTGTTCGTGTCTCTAGCGTCTTTGCGGTCACAGTGGTCGGACAGACTTTAAACTACCATTGCCACTACAAACGCACTTTTAACCACACCTAGAACATTCCCTAGTGTGGTTTTTATTTGTTTGCTCAGTGACAATCACTTTCTCTGGACAGCTTTGTTTCTGCTCGTTTTGGCTATAAACTTTTAACTCAATCTTTTGTGATTGATTTTGTGCAAGGACACTCATGTGATTTGAAACAAAAAATGAGATTTTAACTCATGATATGGTTCAAAAATGAGTATCCAGTTTATAGTTCACTTTTAGTATTCGAGTTTTTTTACTAATAATGATTATCGTGTAGGGGATAAAAAAACTGATACGAGAGACGTTTGTATCAACCCTTCGGCTTGATTATCATTATTATTCAGCTACGATTTGAGTAGGCGATCGCGCAACAACAGAGCGATCGCTTGTTCAATGAAATATTTGATTTTTACTCAGATATCTACTAAAACAAAAGTTTTGAACCATAACATGGGTATTTGAACGATATCTTGATTGAAAGTTGAAGTTAGAAAAGTTTTATTAGGGATTTTTTGTGCAAGTTTTGTCCAATTATGTTTTTTCAACTCATTCTCTAGTTATGATTCAGAATTTCAACTCTCACTCATAATTTGATTCAAAGTTTTAATTTGTGATTAGCGCGAAAGCCTGAATTTTCGTTAACTCTTTTCTAATTTATGGATCAAAATTTTTCTCACATTATCATTCAAAGCATAACTCAAGTTAGACAGCAGAGGTAATAAAACAATACTTGCGCCTAGAATCAAAGGTTTAAACCTAATCATACAGATTCAAAGTTGAGCAGAACAGCATCGGCCTGAAACATTTCGTCTCTAGCTTTTAAACCAATGTCTCGACGGATACTGTCTAGAATTTCTAGACCTGTGCGTTGGCTGTTGGGGTAGGAAGTCCAGATGGCGTTGACTGTAATTTCAGTACCGACTAAGAATGTGTTGACTGCGCCGATAAAATACTCACCATCGGTATAATCTAAGCGAACAAGGTAAACACGAGTTTTGCCAGCATAGTGAGCATTTTTAATGTCAGAGGCGGTTTGATAATCGGGATGTGATTCAGTCAAGTAGGTGATTTTAGGTTTGTTGGGATGATTAAATCCTTCAGATTTCCCCCAATTGGGGTCTGACTTCTTACGCCTTTTTGCTTCTCCCATATTGATTCCTATTATGTGGCTAACTTGACCCGATCAAATACTAAAACTAGGATGCCATTGTTTCTATGTTGTTGCTGTCTCTACTGCTGGCTTTTGATTTTTGGTCTTACCCTTGGCACTATTTACAGGTGTTTCTAATTTCTCACCACTAGCTTTAACTGCTTGCTGATTTTCAGTAGCCGGATTATCTGATGTACTACTCTGGCTGCTTGATGATGCCTTTTTCTGGCGGCGACTGCTTTTCTTCAATTCACCTATTAAATATTTGATTCTGCTGCTAGTCAAATGAATGCCCAGCCCCTTCAACATCTCCGCAACTTCATCGTAAGTGTAGCCGTACTTAGAGGAAGTCAGTTTCTCAATGTATCTCCTCATCTTGCGAACCGCTTCCCTATCTGATACATCCTCTCGCTCTTTCGGCTTCTGCTCCTTCAGCAGGTTGATGGCCTTATCAATCTTTTCTTTCGTAATTACTTCTGAATTCTGCTGTTCACTCATGGTTATTTCATGAATACCAATTAATTGATAATTATCGGCTATTTGAAAAAATCTGATTCAAAATCCTAAAAAAAATTGACTATTGCGGCTACGCCGAATCGCTTTTTAATGTGACGGCTACGCCGTTATTTTTACTTAACCTGATACTTTGAAAAAATTGCCTATTACGGCTACGCCGAATTATCGATTCGTATTACAGCTACGCTGAACTATTTTCGCCGTGTGGCAGCTTCGCTGTTATTCTCATTCAAATTTATACCTAAAATCTTACTATTACAGCTTCGCTGAATCTAAAATTTTCATATAGCGGCTACGCCGTATTTACTTCTTCTATTACGGCTACGCCGAACCATAATTTATCTCCTGCTTGATTATCTAAAATTCCGGCTGCGCCGTTGATATATCCTTCTGTAGGTTGTAGTATTGTCAGCAGCACAGCTACGCTGTCGTACTCTCGCCCTCAATCTCTCGCTGTGCCTCCGTACATCCGTAGCACTCGACACCTCGCCACCCCCGAAAATGGGCTTGAAGCCAGCCATGCCTCAAAGCTTACGCTTTACCTCGCTCTGCTCGGATGGCAAAGCTGGTTTAGTGGGGTTTCACCCCCCTAAAAACCCCCCTCGCGTGATGTCCTCATTCTCCCTAAGTTATGGCTAATCGCAAGCAATCAAAAGCCCTAGTCCGAAAGCATATTTTTCCAGTTCGTTTGAGCGACATCGAACTGGAAATGATTCGGATAAAATCACAAGATGCGGGAATGTCAGCGAGTGAACTAATGAGACGCAATGCGTTGATGCGTCCATTACCCAAACGACTGAGTAAAATTAGTCTACAAACATATTGGGAGTTAGGACAAATTGGGAACAATCTCAACCAGCTTGTCAAAGCCACCAACACAGCTATCAAGATGGGGCGTACTCCACCAGCCAACCCAGAACTGTTACAAGAACTTTTAGAACTACTGCATCAGTGCAGGCGAGACATTGCCTCGGATGATATTGAATCTGACGACTGGGAAGAAGAGGAAGACGATGATTGGGAAGCAGACGAAGGGTAGAGGTTTTCGCAAGCTGTTAGATTATCTAGAATCCCGCGATGATGCCAAACTAATTGGCGGTAACATGAGTGGGAGAAATGCGCGGGAGTTAGCGCGTGAGTTTCGCCTGTCGAGACAACTAAATTCTGATGCAGACCGAGTTGTTTATCATGTCTCACTGTCAGCTGCTAAAGCGGACAAATTAGATGATGAGAAGTGGAACGAAATCGGCTCACGCTACATTAAAGAAATGGGCTTTGATGCCAATCAGTTTGTCATCTTTCGCCACCATAACACCGACGACGACCACATTCACATTGCCGCCAGTCGAATTAGGATGGATACGGGGCTGTTAGTGCATGATTCTTGGGATTATGTGCGCTCTGAGAAAGTGCTGCGACAAATCGAGCAAGACTATGAATTAGTCCAAGTACAAGGTAGCAGAGAAAAACTGAATCGCACACCCAGCACGGGACAAATCAGGCGCATAATAAGAGAGCAATCAGAATATGATACGGGTAAGCGCGATACCCCACCAGAGCGCACTATTAAAGAGCAACTTCAGCAGACAATTGACACTGCCAGTGTTGATAATCCCCAAATGCCCATCTTGATCTGGCGGTTACAGTTAGCTGGCATTAGTTGTAACGACCTGCAATACTAATCGCTCAAACCTGCAATCAAGAGATTTTCAAACCAGGATTAACTGCAACTATAATTACGCTTCAGCCAGGATTAATTGCAACTGAA
>NZ_JACJTU010000127.1 GCF_014698835.1 Nostoc paludosum FACHB-159
TATGCTTACTTGACTTTTACCTTTGAATCTAAATTACTCATGTATTAAAAAATTGTTAGTCATTGAGGTTATGTGAATACTTTTTTTTCACTTGTGAGAAATCCGGGTTAAGCATAACGCACCTTTTAATTTGAAAGTAGACTGCACAGGTAATCAATCCGTTTCCAAGCAACAGCAGCCTGTCGAGGAGAACAACTCAACCCGTAAGCACGACGAGCATCGTAGTTGCCTGGAATGCCTTTAGCTACCCCAATGGAAACCCCATGAGCCACCGTAAGAACTCTGGGTTTATAGCCTCTGACTTCATGAGACTCCCGTATTGACGCAATTTGATTTCTAATTTGGTTTGTCCAGGAGGTCAAACCAATTCGCAATTCGCAATTCGCAATTCGCAATTAGTTGAGCTTGTTGATTTTCTCCTTAACCTTTCGAGTAGATGAAACCAGAATCTTTCCAATTTCTCTAGTTTCTTGGAGTAATGAGTCAAACTTATTTTTATCAACCAATTCTGACTCTATCAATATTTCTAACCAATACTCAGTTTCTCTCTCCTCTTTAAGTGCAATTTCTAATTTGCTGAGAAAGTCTTTATCAGATTGGGAAGATTGAGCTTCTCTAACATTAGCACCTATGGATGTACCACTTCGTAGTAATTGTTTTGATAATGTTCGACAAACTCCTGGTTTTTCATCTAAGAAACTACAAGCCTTAACTATTCTTATCGCCAAAGCTTTCGTCCTGTCAGCAATACTAATTTGGTTCATACATTTGGTTCTTGGTTAATAATTGCGAATTGCGAATTGCGAATTGCGAATTGATTGCTGGTGATGTCTGGATGGATTGGGATTGTGGGTTGTTCATAGCGAAGTCGTGATTGAGAATAAGCAGAGATTTCGACAAACTGTTTAACTTGAAACTTATGCGACAGACCAGCCGCAGTGATACCGTGGTGGCAGAGTCCGCCGATGCCAGAGAATAGGGAGAGAACGGATTTCATCAAAACCCCCGACCACAAGATAAATTCTTGAAGGAGGTAAATTGATGATCGAACAAAAGCTTGACCGTACCAGTTGGGCCATTGCGCTGCTTACGAACAATTAACTCAGCAATACCACGCTCAGTCGTATCGGGATTATGCATTTCTTCACGGTAAAGCATGATGACAACATCGCTGTCTTGCTCAACCGCACCACTTGACCGCAAATCACTCAATACAGGACGTTTGTCATTGCGGTGTTCGACTTCACGGCTCAACTGCGATAGAGCGAGTACTGATACATCCAAGTCTTTGGCAAGTTTCTTCAGTCCCCGGCTGATTTCTCCAACACGCTCAGTCATGTTGTTTCTAGAATCAGTACCTTCTGCCATCAGCTGTAAATAATCGACAACCACAAGCCCAACACCACCGTAATGCGATGAAACCCTGCGAACTTGGCTGCGGATTTCATTAAGGGAAGGGCAAGAGTTATCGTTGATGAAAATTGGCACTTCGCTAAGGGATGCGATCGCCTGACTTAATGGTTGCCACTGGTTATTCGACACGCGTCCAGTTTCAAGAAAATTGTTTTCAATACCCGATTCACTGCTCAAGAATCGCTGTACATATTCATCAGTGGACATCTCCAGGCTGAAGACACACACAGGCATTCTTGCCCTAGTCGCGACATTAAGAGCGAGATTACCAGCCAGAGCAGATTTACCAACGGAGGGACGAGCAGCAAGGACATACAATCGACCTTTGCGAAAACCACCGCTAAGTATACTGTCCAAGTCATAAAATCCAGTGGACACAGCAGGGCTAGCGGTTCCAGCGTGACGTGCTTCGATTTCGGTGAAGGCATCAGCCAGGGAATCGGAAATGTGAACTAAATCTGTGGCAGAATGCTCTGACGCAATGCCGTAGACTTTTTGTTCGGCTTGGTCAAGTATTACAGGAAACTCGGTTTCAGTTGCATAGCCAAGTTGAACAATCTCACTGCCAGCTTTAATTAACTGCCGCCGTTGGTATTTCTCCATGACCAAATCGGCGAAAGCATCGATGTTCACGGCACTGACAGTGCGATCGACAAGTGTAGCCAGTTTATTGCGTCCGCCAACACGAAACAACAGACCGTTGTCAGACAACCAGCCGGTGACACAGAGCAAATCCGTTCGTAGCCCTTGGCTGTACAATCGTTGTGCTGCTTGGTATATGTCCTTCTGGGCGTTGATGTAGAAGGCATCGGCAATTAGGCGAACGCTGCGTTTAGGTACGATATTCATCCCGTTTCTACAGGCGTTGAACCCTCGTGATTTGGCAGAGGTATTGTTTAAGAGTAGGTATTTTATAAAGAAATTTTGAGTCGGGAATTTAAACCCCAACTCAAAATATGAAACGTATAGACCTAGCGATAAAAGTAAAGCCAACTCACGGTTTGATATTCTGGTTGAGATGAAAAATGTTTTCAGGATCGTAGCGCCTCTTAATCTGTACCAAGCGCTCGTAGTTAGCTCCGTAAGCGGCGGCGACGCGATCGCCCTCCTCTTCGGTCATGAAGTTCACATAGGCACCAGCAGATGCGTAAGGTGCAGAAACTTGGAAAAACTCCCTTGCCCACGCAATGCCTATTCCATCCTGTGCGGGATCGTCCCAGCGTCCATGCACGTTAAGCACAAACTTTGCATCTCGATGATAATATGCTGTAGCATCTGGCGAAATTCGGTTGGATGCTCCGGCGATCAATCCTATGAAGATTTCGCACGCTTGTGAGGGTAATTTACCTACGAATTGGACGATCGCATCCACTGCCCCATCCTGTAATTCTATGAAATTATGAGATTTCCAGTAGTTCCTGGCACCCTTTGTCAGCAAGGGGTCAAATGCTTGCTGCCATGCTATATATGGTTGAGGGCCGATGTGTTCGCCATAGGCATCGCCAAAACTGCGTAGAGGTTCAATCAGCTTCTCACCTTCTGCAATGTCACCTGCATAAAAGACAGCTAGCACGATTACCTCTTTACCATGTACGTCTTCGGGCAGAAAAGGCAGTGGCGGAGCCTTGCGGAGTACCACCCATACATTCAGTTCCTCAGGAGCCGATTGAGCAAATTTCCGATATTGTGTTAGCACCTGTTTAGCCTGACTAAACGGAAAAACGATTAACCCAGCCAATATTTCAGGGCCCACAGGATGGAGAGCGAATTCAAACTCAGTGACTACACCAAAGTTACCGCCCCCACCGCGAATCGCCCAGAAAAGGTCAGGGTTTTCGGTTTCGCTGGTTCGGATCTGATTCCCGTCTGCTGTGACTACTGCCGCAGAAACAAGATTGTCAATCGTCATGCCATACTTACGAGTCAACCAACCAAAACCTCCACCGAGAGTAAGACCTGCTATACCAGTTGTTGAATTAATTCCCACTGGAGTTGCTAACCCATGCGTCTGTGCTACTTTATCGAAATCAGCCAGCGTCGCACCTGGTTCGACATAGGCACGCCGCTTTTGAGGATCGACACGGACATTCTTCATGGTTGAAAGATCGATCGTCACGCCGCGATCGCACAAAGCATTCCCCGCAATATTATGTCCAGCACCCCTGATTGATATTTCCAGTCCGTTTTCTCGCGCAAACAAGATTGTATGAGCAACGTCATCGGCTGTTGCACACTGGACGATCGCAGCAGGTCGCCGATCGATCATCGCATTCCAAATTTCCCGAACTTCGTCATAAGCCGGATCTTCAGGAAGCACCACATGACCTTTTACATTGGTCTTCAGTTTCCCAAACGTCTCATTCAACAATATTGTCATGATATTTATTCCTACTACTTTAAAAGTGATGCACACATCGGTGATACATTCTCTCGCCTTTTATGCAGTGTCAAACTTTTTGTCGTCCGATGGTGTCGGATATCTGCGGCAATCTAATTTGCCTGTAAAGACAATTAGCTTGACCTGATTCTGCCTCATCCTGAATGACATCAAGAGCGATATGTAAAAGCACGAACAGTCGTTTTTTATTTGTTAAAGTTGATTATTACGACCGTTCGTGCTATTGTCAAGCCATGAGTAATATTTCGTCATTAAAAACAGATTCAGAAGGCGGCAAGCCTCGCCACTCAAAAGGCCAGACTAGTCGTGCTACTATTCTGCTAACTGCGGCGAAGTTAGCAACAATCAAGGGACTCAATGGCTTATCGCTTGGGACTCTAGCTGCTGAAGTGGGGATGAGCAAGAGTGGACTCTACGCCCACTTCAAAGACAAAGAAGAACTAGAGTTAGCGACGATTGAAACGGCAACCTTGATTTTTGAGAGTGAAGTACTTCAGCCTGCGATGCAAGCACAGGCGGGAACTGAGCGGCTGAAGGTAGTAGTCAATTCATTTCTTTCCCATCTCGAACGCAAAGTTTTTCCGGGTGGGTGTTTTTTTGCCGCAGTCGCCGCAGAACTCGACACGCGCCCAGGGCTAGCCCGCGATCGCGTTGTCGAAGTGCTAGACAAGTGGATGTCATTATTGAAGCAGTGCATCCTTGATGCACGGGTTCTCAGCGAGATAGATCCCAACGCGGACGTTGCTCAGACAGTGTTTGAAATCGAAGCTATGCTCTTGGCTGGGAATTTCCTGTTTGTGATGAGAGATGACCCAATTCATCTCAACCAAGCACGCAAGGGGATAGAAAATGTATTAGCACGACTCTCTATTTAGGGACTTTTAGTTAAAAAAATAATCAATTGTTATGTAGGCGAGGTAACAGCTTAATCTATATTCGCTCTGTTTGCTGTTTGATAACCAAGGCAATGCCACTGAGGGCTGCAACCGTTGCTATCCCTAACCGCACAGTCATAGGTTCATTCAGAAATAGAATAGCTCCGACTGCCGCCAAAATCGGCACGCTCAGTTGCACCGTAGCCGCCTGGGTTGCTTGGAGGTGCGTAATGCACGATACCAGATGGCATAGCCTATCCCAGAAGCGATCGCATAACCAACTCCAGGTAAATCCCATCTCATTTGCAGATAAGTGACTATAGCTCAAACAGATGCCCAACGCGATCGCCTAGCATTTCAAGAAGAAATTCGGCGGATTTGGGAATACCTGCGTGATGCCTAACGGCAAGCCGCTAAGAGCGTCTACGCAACGGAGGCAGCAGTACCCCGAATTAACTCAGTTCACCTCGCAAAATTCAAAAACCGAGAAGTGGAGAAATCACACAACATAGTTGCAGTGCCGAGTTTGCCGTAGAGCCGATTCTTCTCAACAATCAGCTCTATAGTTTGGTCGCTAGGGTCTTTCGTGTAGACAGCATCGCGGTAAAGCATAATCAACTGGTCGCAGACCTCGAAGATTTCGCCAGAATTACGTAACAGATGACGATTTGGGCGTTTGTCAGCAGTTGTTTGGTTTCCCCGGTTGATTTGACAGCCCAAGAAAACGGGGATTTTGTGTTCTTTAGCGATCGCCCGAATCTGGCGAGTAATCTTGCCGACTTCATGAGCCATGTTCCCGCCCGACTCCAGAGGAATTTGCTGCAAGTAGTCCACAAACACAGCACCAATCGACCCCCCAAACTCGGCAATAGAACGACGCACGGCAGAAGCAATCATGGTGGTGGTTGGCGTGGAATGCTCAAAAATCTGCCAAGGCATTTCGCCTAGCTGTACAACGCCTTGTGCAATTTGCTGCCAGTAGGATTGCGTTTGGGCTTGGATATTGGCAGAGTCCACACCTGTAATCCGAGCTAGCATTCGGGCATTAACTTGGTTTCTGTCCATTTCCGGACTGACATAGAGAACGCCTTTACCCAACTTAGTCATGATTTCATAAGCAGTTGAAATCATGAAGTGGGTTTTCCCCATGTGAGACTCCGCAGCCACAACAACCAAACTACTTGGATAAACCCGGATTTCTCACAAGTGAAAAAAAAGTATTCACATAACCTCAATGACTAACAATTTTTTAATACATGAGTAATTTAGATTCAAAGGTAAAAGTCAAGTAAGCATA
>NZ_JACJTU010000128.1 GCF_014698835.1 Nostoc paludosum FACHB-159
TTCAGTTGCAATTAATCCTGGCTGAAGCGTAATTATAGTTGCAAATAATCCTGGTTTGTAAATGTCTTGATTGCAGGTTTGAGCGATTAGTATTGCAGGTCGTTACACTTAACCCAACAATTTGTGAGTTTGTGGAAACAAATGCATCCAGATGTTCCTGTCATTTATCGCGATTTAGGACGTTATCCAGTACCTGCCATCGATGAAGCGTGGATTGCTGCTGCGTTTTGTCCTCCAGCTCAACTCACTCCAGAATTACAATCTGCCTTGATGATTTCCGATGAATTGATTGCTGAACTGCTGGCGGCAAACCTCTATATCTTTGGCATTCCTATGTACAACTATAGTGTACCTGCCAGTTTCAAAGCATACATCGATCAGATTGTGAGAGTCAGACGGACGTTTGTGGTGAGTGCTGATGGTTACGAAGGACTGTTAAAAGATAAAAAAGCGCTGGTAATTACAACACGAGGCGGAAGCTATGCAGGCGAACCACTCGATTTTCAAGAGCCTTACTTGCGTGCAGTATTTGACTTTATTGGCGTAACTGATGTCACGTTTATCCATGCCGAAAATCTGGCAATCGGGTCTGAAGAACGACAACTAGCGATCGCAACTGCTCATGAAGCCATTCAACAAGTTGTAAAAACTTGGCAATCTAGTACCTGCATCTGAATCGAGCGACTAAGTTCTGCATTGCCTGCAATGCCTTGCTCTCTATCTTTTCAATAATTATGAATCGCAATATCGTTTGGCTAATGGCAATTACCAGTGGGGCTGCTGCTGCCAACCTGTATTACAACCAACCCCTGCTTGCAGCAATTACTCAGAATTTGAACGCCTCTGTTCAAGACGCAGGATTAATTCCGACGTTGGGACAAATTGGCTATGCAATGGGCAACTTTTTCATCGTTCCTCTCGGCGATCTTCTAGAGCGCAAACGTTTGCTCGTTAACATGCTTATTGGAACTGCTCTAGCTTTAGCTGCGGCTGCTGTTTCTCCTACCATTGGCTGGTTAATTATTGCTAGCTTCATCGTTGGGGTAACGACGATCGTACCTCAGATCGCGGTTCCCTTTGCAGCTTTACTTGCTCCTGCGGCAGTGCGGGGCAAAGTTGTCGGCACAGTCATGAGCGGACTGCTGATTGGCATTCTTCTTGCGCGGACGGTGAGTGGCTTTATTGGTGCAGAACTAGGTTGGCGGGCGATGTATTGGATTGCCAGTGGCGTAATGTTGATGTTAGCGATCGTTCTGTTTCGGGCGCTGCCCAACAGTCAGCCTGCGGTCATGTTTACTTACCGAGAATTGATGCGATCGATGTTGAAGTTGGTTCGAGAGCCTGTGTTGCAACAAGCTTCAATTACAGGTGCAATGGCTTTCGGGGCATTTAGCGTTTTTTGGAGTACCTTGATTTTTCTATTAGAACAACCACCTTATCAATATGGCAGCGAGGTCGCTGGGTTGTTTGGGTTGATTGGGGTCGTTGGAGCCGCAAGCGCGCCACTAGCTGGCAAACTTGCCGATCGCAGAAGTCCGAGACTCGCGATTGCACTGGGCTTACTCGCAACTACTGTGTCTTTCCTGGTGTTTTGGTTGTTTGGATACCAACTATGGGGACTGATTGTTGGCGTGATTTTGTTAGATATGGGGGTACAGGTGACAACAGTATCCAACCAGGCATTGATTTACAGGCTACCTGAAGAAACGCATAGCCGTTTGAATGCGCTGTTTGTCACATTCTATTTCTTTGGTGGCGCGATCGGTTCATTCCTGGGTGCTTACGGCTGGAATCTCTGGCGATGGAATGGAGTTTGTACCGCCGGGATGTTTTTGTTGATCGTTGCTTTTGCAGCACTCACGCTTGGACGTAAGCGTTAACCCTTCTAAAAATCTACTACTGAAGTATGCAAAATTATTGGTTTGCAAATTTTCATATACTGGGTTGTTTGAGTGTTTTGAGCTTCGTCATCCTTAATCATGCAACTCCTTCCCTAGCCAAGACTGTTGAGTCTTTAACTTTTGAGAAAAAACTTTCTTTTGTTACTCCAACTTCAATTACCCAGCTAATTCCTGAAAGTATTCCCCAAGAATCAAACGCAACGCTACAGGGACAAGTGACTTCAGTAAATCAACTAGATGATGTTCAACCGACAGATTGGGCATTTCAGGTGCTTCAGTCTTTGATCTCTCGATATAACATTCTTACAGGCTATCCAGCCCAAACTTTTCGGGGCGATGTCTCACGACAAGCCGCTTTGCATCTAAGACCAATGACTCGCGACGAATTTGCACTAGCATTGAACATAACACTTAAACAAATCGGCGAACAAATTGCTCAAGGAACTGGTTCACGAATATCTCGTGATGATTTAGAGACACTACAACGACTTCAAGAAGAGTTTTCTGGCGAACTCAGCAAACTACAAGAACGTGTAGATGGATTAGCAGCCCGAACTGCTAAGTTGGAAGCAAGTCAGTTCTCGACAACCACCACATTGTCAGGAATAGTTGTATTTGGAGTCACTGGCGGAGGCTTTAGCGGCGATCGCATTGTTGATGTCACAAGCAGAGAAATCGCGACAAAAGATCCAAACCTTACATTCCTTTACCGAGCTACCCTAGACTTCACTACAAGTTTTAATGGAACAGATGCGCTAGAACTCTGGCTAGAAATTGGCAGCAATGGGGCAGATGACAATGCAGCAGGATTATTAGAACCCAGTTTTGGCAGTGTTTTAGACTATTCAGCCAAACCGCCCGTTGAAGAGTTTGGCGTGTCCCGTCTGAATTATACCTTTTCTCTATCTGAGGATTTGACGCTTTCC
Source organism: Nostoc paludosum FACHB-159 (assembly GCF_014698835.1). GTDB lineage: Bacteria > Cyanobacteriota > Cyanobacteriia > Cyanobacteriales > Nostocaceae > Nostoc > Nostoc paludosum. The sequence continues at coordinate 2,828 of NZ_JACJTU010000128.1, forward strand.
CTAGGCCCAGTCATCAGTCTGACTGACTATGTAGACTTAAATCGCTATGCAAATGTCAGTTTTCTAGACTTCTCTACGCAAGCATTGGTAAACAACTATATTCTTTTTCCAGTTCAAGGGCTAGGAGCGGGTGCTGCTATCAGGTGGAATCCTAATGAAGGCGCATTTACGGCACGAGCTGCTTATGTGGCGGCATCTGCCAGTCGATCAAAAATAGAGAGTTCATCTCCAGTTCCTGGTATTTTCTCACTGGGATACATTCTTTATCCCAACGGACGAGGAGAAGGAGGGCTGTTTGGCGATCCTTATCAAGGAATCATTGAGTTAGAATACGCTCCTTCGAGAAGGTTTGCGCTACGCTTGCAATATACGAGCGGTAGTATTTTAGGAGGGAATTTTGATGTCTTTGGAGCCAACTTGGAATTGACGCTTTCAGACCGTTTTGCTGTTTTTGGACGCTACGGTTACGGTAGCTACGCTGATACTGCCTTTGGTGATTTAAAGCCTAGCTATTGGATGGCAGGTGTAGCTTTTCAGGATCTATTTATTGAAAATGCTCTGGCAGGCATAGCTGTAGGTCAGCCGTTTATCGCAAGTGAAATAGGAGATTTGACGCAAACGAATTTCGAGGCTTTCTACAATTTTCCAATTAATGACAATATCCGTGTCACACCTGTATTTCAAGTGATTACAAATCCAGCTAATCAAAGCGTCAATGGCACAATCCTTACAGGTACACTCCGCACCGTCTTCTCGTTCTAACAAACCTCTGTTTAGCGAACAAAGGTAAGGAGATCGCATATCAATAGAACTGGGTACAACGCGAAAAGTGGGGTCAGACCATTAGTTGTTAGGAATTCTAGTTCAGGATGAGTCTTTGCATATTCGACTAGAACACCGATTCAGTAATTAGGGCTTGCTGAAAAAGTAATAAAAAAGCTAGAAAAGGATTAATTTGTTATTCAAGCAAGAGACAAAGATAAGTTTTTATTTACTATGACTTAGTAAATCATAAGCTTCAATCATAGTAGATGGGAAAAAAGGTGTAATTTTCAAAAATAGACACAAAAAAGCCCTAATTAACCGTGACAGATGAGCAGATAGATTCATCACTAAAAAAGTCATAGCAATTGCAGTTTGAGAAGTATGATTTAGTTTAGCCATCACTCTGTTGAGGCTGAATCTTCTTTTAGCTTGTCCAAACTTTCCCTCAATAGAATTACGAATCCTTTCATCTTCTTTAGCTTGTTGCTTTTTTTCTTTACTAATATTGGCTGGTGGTCTTCCTAAAGGAACTCCACTGATTCTAATTCCTCGTTCTTTACACCAAGCTCGGTTTTCTCTTGTGCGATAAATTTTGTCAACATGGACAGATTCTGGATAATAACCAGTGTAGTTTTTAAAGGCTTCGACTTGTGCTTTTAAATCTCCTGATTCATTAAAGTTATCCCAACTAATATGATCTAAAAATACATATCCATCAAAGCAACTAGCAGACAGTTTTGCACCAAATTCCACATTTTTACCCGCTTTTCCTCGGATAATTGGACGGATATGTGGTTGGCTTAAACTCACAATGCGGTCATCAATGCTCTGCTTTTTATTTTCAGACAACCATAGTTGTTGACGATAGACTTCTGTAACTACTAGCAACATCTTATATTGCCTATTGGTTAGACTTAGTAGAGTTGACCCGTTCAGGGTTAGCTGTTCAATATGTGATAGGTTTCTTTTAATATATTGGAGCTGTTTTTTTATCGCTTTACTTCTTTGTTTCTGTAAGACACGGCGTTTTTTTCGCTACTTCTAAATAGTCACGTCTGGCGATTTGGCGATAAGTTCTCGGTTTTTTCTCTAATTGACTTTTTATTTGTTCATAAAGCAAGTCTATAATTTTTTCTGTTTGCTTTCTGGCTTGATTTAGTAGCTCTAAATCTGTGGGATAGCTGATATCACCAGGCGCACAAGTAGCATCTAATATTAATCTTCCTCGATTTGTTAGCTCACTTACCTCTTTTTCTGATGCTTCTGTTTTTTTTCAGCCGCTAAAGTCGAAGATGTTGTTTCTAGCATCTTCTTCACCATTTGTTGATTTACTTTATTAACTAGGTCAGCACTAATCCTTTCACGAAAATGTACTAACATTGATGCATCAAATGGAGTTTCATTACTATAAGATGACATCCCTATAAAGTACTGTAGATAAGGGTTCTCTTTAATTTGTTCTACTGTTTCTCTGTCGCTTATCCCTAGCTTTTCTTTGATTATTAATGCCCCTAATGCCATCCGAAATGATTTTGCAGGTGCTCCCATCTCTGCGGAAAAAGATGAAGAATATTCATCCTCAAATTCTGTCCAGGGTATTAAATCAGCCATGATTACCCAACGATTATTTTCTGATAACTTGCCCTCAAATGGAAGTTCAAAACTTTCTGGTGGAATTGGAGTTGATTCTTCTTTTCGGTACATGGTGACTAATGATACTCTAGGTCGATTTTGACCATTGTGATGCAAGGATTTTGGACTATTTTACCCTCAACTCTTGCACCTGAATATACTTTTAGGGTCTGATAATCTAGAGACTGTCACCTTTTCTTTCTTTTTCAGCAAGCCCTAATTACGGTTTTAGGAGCCAAACTTTAATAGATTTATCGCCGCTACCGCTATATAAAATCTGACCATCACTACTTATTGCCAGTCCATAAATTCCACCTGCGTGTCCGGTCAGTTCCATGACTGAGTATCGCCATCACCTACGCTAACTACCCTCATCTTGGGGAGGTTAATTTGCGCTACAGTTGTTATTCCAGAGAGTAGTAGTAAGGCTGCTGCGAGAATACTGACTTTGTTGATCTGTGTAAATTTAGTTTTTTGTGTATCAAGAGTAACTTGCATTTATTTCTAAACCTGTGACGTGGATCAAACCTAATGAACAAACGGCAATCGATAGCGATCGCAAGACTCTATGTGATAATTCTGATTAAAAATCTGCCTATGGTAAATTTCTAAAAGTAGTGTCTGCTCGTACCGCTTGAT
>NZ_JACJTU010000129.1 GCF_014698835.1 Nostoc paludosum FACHB-159
ATATCAGGCATGGGCTGCTTGTAGTATTTGATTTATCGTTGTGAGAGACAATAACTCTACTACCAAATGCCCTACCTCTTCATACTCTTATTTTGGCAATGGTATTGATTTACATAAGGAATAACCCACCAATAAGTTTCACCTGATTCAGGGTGTACAAAACCATACAACCACATCCATTTATACTTTTGTATCACTGAGGCTATTGGTTGAGAGCCTTCTGGAACCCACACTCGACGCAGGATGGGATGAAGTCCCAGACGATAGCGAAGCGTTAGCGAGTCATCGAGCGTCTGTTCGTCCATGCTCCAAACCTCGATTTCGGCGTTTGGATATTGTGCTTGAAGAAACTTGAGCCTCAAATCGAGTTTTTTTTCCAGTTTTCTTGCTCAACAAGGTCACTCATCCCGTGTTCTGGCCGAGGAACACGTAGCCTGTATCTCATTTGTTGTAGATACTCCCACCCTCTGTGCCGAGTTATACGTTTTCCTGTCAATTCACTTAACCAATCTGCCACTTTGCGACCATTCCACAACCCCCCGTCTGGTGCTTTTTCTTCTAGTACTTGCCACAGTTGTGCTTGTTGTACGTCTGTAAGGAATGTTTCTTTCCCTGGGTTATGATGCCTTTGATCTCCCAATGCGCTTGTCCCCAGTTGGTTATAGCGTTTTACTAACTGATAAATCCAGATTCTTGTATATCCTGTTACTTGCGCCACTTCCTGAGTCGTTTTTCCTGTCGTTAATAGCCAAATTATTTGGTAATGACTGCGTTCTGTTGCTTCTGTCGCCTGACGATAGCGAACTAACAGTTCTTCCGTACTAATGTGGTTAACGATCGCAATCTGTTTAGGCATAAGACGTAGATCAATTCACTGCAACTGTTGCACCCTTATTATAAGTATTTATCCGAACATGATATTACTCCGCAACTCTGGCGAAATCTTCGAGGTGTGCGACCAGCTAATCATGCTTTACCGCGATGGTGTGTATACAAAAGACCCTAGCGACCAAACTATCAAGTTGATTGTTGAGAAAAATCGGCTTTACGGCAAACTCAGTACTGCAACTATGCTGTGTGATTTCTCTACTTCTCGGTTTTTGAACTTGGCGAGGTGAATTGACTCTCTTTGAGTCACATCTTCTCACCTCATGTTCACTCATACACGGATGCTTATCATATCTTTTGCGACACCCGAAAAATTCTTAGAGGACGACCTTAAAAGCTTACATCTTCCTAGTCAAGGATGCCTCTACCAGTACACCGAAACCAAAAAGCTACAAGATGCTTCAACAGCATTATACCCGAATGGCACTAAGATAAGCGTAAAGCCTTGATATTCCTGACTTTGGGTGTAGGGTGTGGGGTGTAGGGAATAAATTGGATGTTGATTATTTGACCAAGCCCCGCTGGGGCAAAGTATAGGGAATAAATAAAATACCTTAAAACACTACATCCTACCCCCGACAGCCAGCCCTGACGACGTTTCACGTTTACAAACGTACCATTCGGACGAGTACCCTTGGCATCAGTTTGACATCAAACAAACAATCAAATTTATATCTAGTAATAGCAAACCTGAGTTGTTTGAATTAGTTATAAAATTTAATATAGCTGAGAGCGGATATTTGATGAACAGTGTATAAGTTTAACTAAAGAGAAAATTCTGCTCTAGAAAAAGCTCTAAGATATAAACAGATGAATGAAAGTTTGAATGGTTGATTTTAGGAGCAAGCTTTAGTTCGATGGTCAAGCGATCGCTCCAAGCATCGCTCGTCGGGATTCAAAAAGCTAAAAAAGCGTTCGCTTATCAAGGGTGGACACAAGAAAATCTAGCTTTTAAAGTCAACTTAAAAACTCGTCAACCAATCTGGCGGTTTTTTAGTGGGCAATCGGTTGAGCGTCAAATCTTTATAGAAATTTGTTCGGTGTTGTTGTTAAATTGGCGGGAAATTACGGTTAATCCTCCAGAAGAATTTACCCAATCAAAAGAACTTGCTCCCGCTCAATTCTTAGATATTGATGCCTTAGTAAAACAGGTAAAAGCGCAACGCTTTGAGAAAATTCAAGACCAGTGCGGTACTTTGCAATTATTAGATATTAGCCGCCTCGTCAAAATCGATGAGATTTACAGCGATGTCAACATTTTGGAGGAGATAGCGAGCTTTCAGTGGTTAGAGTTTGCGGACTTGCAAAACTTGACATCAAAAGAATTTGAGTGCTTTGGTTTAGGTGAAGTATCCCAGAGACAAATTGCAGGAATCACGGCAGTTGAAACTTACTCAAAGCTGCGGGTATTGGGTAAACCGGGAACAGGTAAAACCACTTTTTTGCAACATCTGGCAATTCAATGCAACCGAGGTAGATTTGCCGCAAATCGGATACCCATTTTTGTTACCTTAAGAGATTTTGCTGACGAATCTAAAGAAATTGGGGAGTTCGATTTACTCAACTATATCCGCGAAGAATTGTTCACCTCTGGTATTTCAGATGTATCTGTGCTGGAAACTTTGTTATGGGAAGGCAGAGTTTTGCTGTTGCTAGATGGATTAGACGAAGTACTCGATCGCCAGAGCAAGGCTGTGGTTAACAACATTCGCCGACTCGCTGAAAAGTATCAAAAGAATATGTTTGTAGTGACCTGTCGCACGGGGGCAAAAGCTTTTAGCCTGAGACGCTTTACAGATGTTGAAATTGCTCCCTTGAATCAAGACCAAATTGTTGCTTTTGCTCAGAAATGGTTTACAGCACTTACGAAAACAAACATCCTAGATAGACAACAACAGGCAGTTGAGTTTATTGAGAAACTAAATTTACCGGAAAACTTACAATTCCGTAGACTTGCTGTCACCCCTTTATTTTTGCACCTTGCCTGCTGGGTTTTTCATCAGCAGAACAAATTCCCAATTCAAAAAACTAAGTTTTATAAGCAATGTTTAGACCTCTTGTTAAGCAAATGGGACGAAACTAAAGGAATTGAGCGGGATGAAGTGTACCAAGGTTTTTTATTCCCACAAAAGCTGAAGTTGCTGAGTCAAGTTGCTAGCGCGACATTTGAGCAGGGTAATTACTTTTTTGAACAACGGATTGTTGAACAATACATTAAAGACTATATCTGTGATTTGCCGAATGCTTCGACGGAACCAGAGGAATTGGAATTAGATAGTGAAGGGATACTTAAGGCAATAGAGTTGCAACATGGATTATTGACACAACGAGTGCAAGGGATTTTTTCCTTCTCTTGTTTAACTTTTCACGAATACTTAACTGCGCGCAAAATTGTTGCCAGTTATAATTTGGAAGTATTGGAACGTTTGGTGAGTCATATTACTGAACCCCGGTGGCGTGAAATCTTTTTGTTAACCGTTGCCATGCTGGGGAGTGCAGATTTTCTAGTGCAGTTGATGAAGCAACGAATTGATGCGCTAGTGGCTCAAGATCCATATTTGCAAAAATTTTTAACTTGGGCAAGCCAAAAGTCTCGTGTAGCTCCCCTGAAGCCTGCTGAAACTCGTGCGTTTTTCCTTGCCCTAGCTAGGACTCCTCACCTTACCCCGCATTTTGCCTTTGCCTGCATCTTCGATCGAGGTATTTTTCTGGATGCGGTATTAGATAACTTAGTAATTGAATGTACTATTGAGTGCAAATCTAATTTTGCTGATGCCCATGCCTGCAACAATGCCTTAAGTCATGCTTTAACAATTGTTCAAGATGCGGGCTTACGTCAAGCTTTACAACAACTTCAAGACCAACTGCCTGATTCAGAAATTAGAGAAAGATTTCAGACATGGTGGCAAACAAGTTACCCTGCCTGGATGGAAGAGTTAAAAGCTATGCTCACCAAGCATCGAAACATTGAGCATCACTGGCACTTCAGCCCTGAGCAAGAGCAAGTATTGCAACAATATTATGATGCTAATCAGTTGCTTATCGATTGTCTCAATGGCAACTGTCAGGTAACACGCGTTGTGCGACAGGAGATTGAAGCTGGTTTGTTGTTGCCGATGAAAGAACTCTCTGAGCGAGAATGGCAGGGATTGCGACCGGGCAGGGGAGGCAGTGCGTTGCGGAGGTTCCCTCTGTTGTAGCAACTGCCGTGGAGGGAAATTCGTTTTGAAAGAGTGAAATTGGATAATTTATTTTTTGGAGTTCCCTAAAACGCTTTTATTCACTAAAAAAAGGGATCTATGCTTAGACACGACATTATTGTTATTGGTACTTCGGCAGGGGGACTCAAAGCGCTGGGCGCAATCTTAGGTGCTGTGCCTGCTGAGATTGATGCTGTCTTCTTCATTGTTCAGCACCTTGCAGCAGATAAGCCCAGTATCCTACCCCAAATTCTTGCAGATGTAGGCTCTCTCCCAGCATCTCACCCGGTAGATGGAGAGTCAATTCAAACCGGGCGCATCTATGTCGCACCGCCTGATTATCACCTGTTGGTCAATCAAGGCTCAATGCGTGTCGTGCGCGGGCCTCAAGAAAACCGCTTTCGCCCCGCGATCGATGCGTTATTTCGTTCAGCCGCCCACGCTTATGGTACAAGGGTGGTAGGTGTGGTACTCACTGGCTATCTTGATGATGGCACGGTGGGGTTGCAGGCAATCAAGAAACGGGGCGGAGTAGCGATCGTTCAAGACCCGAACGAAGCAGAATACCCCAGCATGGCCAAGAGCGCCTTGCGGTATGTGAAGGTCGATTACTGCCTGCCGCTTGCAGAAATCCCAGACCTACTAGTGCAGTTATCAAAGGAATCTGCTGCCCAGGAGGAGACATATCCCGTGACCAAAGAGATCGAAATTGAATCCAAGATTGCTGAACAGCAGATGAATACCCAGGAGTTTTTAAAGAATGTAGAAGCGATCGGCACTAGAACGACTTACACCTGCCCTGAATGCAACGGCAGCATTTGGCAAATTGGCAAAGAACAGCCGCTACGGTTTCGCTGTCACATAGGGCATTCCTTTACAGCCAATGTGTTTCTGGCAGAGCAAACTCAGAATCTCGAAAATGCGCTGTGGTCGGCTGTGCGGGCAATGGAGGAAAAGGTTACATTCTCCCGTCAAATGGCAGAACAGATGAAAAACTACAATTTAACTATTGCCGCAACAAAATATGAGAATCATGCAATGAATTTGGATAAAGAGGTGTCCTTAGTTCGAGGCATAATTCTCAACGGCTTTGCCACGAAACGAACTATTGCTGCAATAGAGGAAGATCGCGCTGAGTGCTGTTAGCGGAAGCGGGGCGTTGATCCCGTGCTGAGTAAAAACCCGGTTATTTGAAGGTTTTGAGCAACCAATACTGTCCTAACCTATGTGACTACGGCTATAGTAAGTCTTTTCCCTCTGCCTCTTGTACCCAATGCCCTTTCATTTCACTGGAACTTTGACCCTAGCTACAGAGATTTCTGGTGGTTCAATGGGAACTTGTCCGAGGGTAGATGAGCCTTTCAACCACAGCAGCACTGCGGGAGTTACACCCAGCGACAAGCCTAGCAACACGGGTACAAAGAATCCAGCTGTTAAGCTCATGACTGTAGCGAAACCAAAGTTACTTAAATAAACTGCAAAAGGGATATTAAGTTGCCCTTGCTCGCAGTTAATTGGATTGTTTCTCCACAACAGTGCAGTCACACTCATAAATACTGAACTAGTGGGTCAAGTGGCATGGTCATAGCTAATCATCCTTAAAGAGAGGGACAATAAAAGAGGACGAACTCAAGTCGGTATGTCCGAGTCAAAACATGACCCGTCCTC
>NZ_JACJTU010000013.1 GCF_014698835.1 Nostoc paludosum FACHB-159
ATCCAAGAAATATTCGACCAACTTTCATTTGAGCAGGTAATTTCAGTCTCTTCTTACAACTTTATCCTGGAAGCTCTATTCTATGCAGCTTCATATTAAATTGGTATGAGATGAGCTTAATTTATCTATAAATAGGTCTGACCTGACGGTAAAGACTCAGTAACTTTAAAAACTTGTTCCCATCAAAATTAATGGGGTCAACTTTTTTACTCGAACGGTCTACTAGTTTGTGAGTAGTGATGCGATCTTCTGGAACTTGACTTTGAGCAATTAACCAAGCAAGAGAATGATATTGAGCTTCGGTATAGCCACTATGGGTTTGTGCGCTACCACTGTCATAACTATCTGGTGGTGTTTCTAAAGAAACGTGATAAGCAAAATTATTCACAGACGGAGGCAAATTTGGATTAGTCTGCACAGTTTCCAAACCCTCTGAACCCTCAAATACTGAGTTACCGGCACCAAAAGCTCGTTTGTCTGGCGGTACTAAATAAACCACTGTCCCATCTAACTTAATTAAAGCGTGGTAACTTGCTTGTACATTTTCATCAGTATGAGGGACTTGAAAAAAATTAATCGCGCTGGAAGCAGAATAACCAGTTTCATGGATGACGATAATTGGTTGGTTGTTGAGAGGTTTTCCATGAACGTCTGTGGTGTAACGTTCACCGTAGTTACTTGGGTCAACTGAGACAATTTGATAATTAGGTCTGTACTGTGCAAAAGCTTGAGTGGTTACGTACCTAGCTACAGGCTGATTTATCTTGACTGGGGATTTGAGAATACGCTGAGATTTCTGTTTTGGTTCTTTGGCTGATTGCAATTGCGCCTGCGGATATTGACTCCAGGCTGTAACCTCTGGTTTTGATGTATTAGATGTAATTGTATTATTTTCTACTTGCACCCCTCGTCCAATCAGCAGCACTATAATTAGAGCGGCGAACATCAGCGAGATGAACATTACTCTAGTCGCCCAGTCTGTAAACCTCATTTTTCTTATACTCGTACAACGATAGATATTACTGATAGCTAAACTGAATTTTTCACGAAATTTGAAACACTTCTCTGGAAACCTTTCCAAAACAAAAGCTATCCAGTAGTTTCTTTGCGAACAATCTGGAAATTCCTATGAGGTGGGTGAAACTTAGACAGGCAAATTAGTTTGCTTTTGTAAGCTAGTATAGCCAGCCGTACTACCACACCATCTATGGTATCCAAAGAAGAATCGTTATGTACCTTGATTTTAGTGAAAAATACGTTACTAGTATATGTTGCAATCCTAAGTAATTGTTGTACAAGCTTTTATGGCTATAGAACTATTTCGCTCAAAATCATAGTGCTGTTATTTTCGCTATTTTTCTGGGAATCCTGTAGTTGTATGCTCACTGCATTTTTCACTCCATCAGTTTAGGTAAGCATTATCTATGCAACTCATCACCTCCTTAGATATTAGAAATTCCGAATATTTATCAAAAAATCGGCTGATTAGTTACCACCACCAGTTGCGTCTAATTTTTTCGCTGGGTAATCAGGTAAAAAATGTTTTGGAAATTGGAATTTTTAACTCGCTATTAACAGACCTCTTAAAAAACAATGGATACAACGTTAGTACTGCTGATGTTGACCCCAATCTTAAGCCAGACATGATTTTGGATCTGACCACAGATTTTTCTTTGCCAAAAGATAAATTTGATGCGATCGTTTTGTTTCAAGTGCTGGAACACTTCCCCTATGAACAGTCAGAACAAGCCCTAAAAAAACTTGCCATTGCAACAAAGAAATTTTTGGTGATTTCAATTCCTTATTGCACTCAATATTTATCATTGCAAATCAAAACTTCGTTTTCAGGTAGACCAAGGCATTTATTACTGAATGTGCCAAAATTCTGGAGTACAACGCCAGTTTGTGACGAGCATTTCTGGGAAATGGGTCTTAAAGGATATCCCAAGAAGCGGATTTTAGATTCTGTTGCGAAAGCTGGGTTAACTGTCAAACAAGAATATATCGATCCCACCTATCCATACCATTATTTTTTGGTATTAGAAAAAAATTCTCACAGTATTTAGAGAGTGAGAAGATGGGGAGATGAGAAAGACAAATCAATTCAAAATTCTTGCATTAAAGAACTTCTGCCTCCTGCCTCCTGCTTCTTGCCTCCTAACTCAGCACTCTTGATGCCTTGGGAAATTAGAAGTCGGGGGTAGGGAAATCCGAATCATCAGATGGGGGCAAACAACGCTCAAGCAAGGCAGCGATCGCTTAAGTTATGCTTTTAAAATCCTAATTGGTATCATGCTCTCATGTATTCTCCGGGTTTATCCCTGAAAGCAGAGGGCGATATCATCATTTCAGAATACTAACATCAAAGTTTACTAATCATGTTAGAACAAGGCACTATCAGTATTCATACTGAGAATATTTTCCCGATCATTAAGAAGTCCCTCTACTCAGATCACCAAATCTTCTTGCGGGAACTGGTATCTAACGCTGTAGACGCCATCCAAAAGCTGAAAATGGTATCCCGCGCCGGAGATTACACCGGAGACATAGGCGAACCAGAAATCGTAATTGCCATTGACAAAAATAACAAGACCCTCTCTATCTCCGATAACGGTATCGGCATGACCGCCGATGAAGTTAAGAAATATATCAATCAAGTCGCCTTTTCTAGCGCTGAAGAATTTATTCATAAGTATCAAGGCAAATCCGATCAACCAATCATCGGTCATTTCGGTCTTGGCTTTTACTCGTCGTTCATGGTGGCGCAAAAGGTAGAAATTGATACCCTTTCTTACCAAGAAGGAGCGCAGGCGGTTCACTGGAGTTGTGATGGTTCTCCAGCATTCACTCTAGAAGATTCATCCCGGACAACTCGCGGCACCACTATTACTCTGAGTTTGCAAGGAGAAGAGGAAGAATTTCTCGAATCAGCACGGATTCAAAATCTTGTCAAGACCTACTGCGACTTCATGCCAGTACCAATTAAGCTGGACGGAGAAGTATTAAATAGGCAAAAAGCACCTTGGCGAGAGTCTCCAAGTAACCTGACTAAGGAAGATTATTTAGAGTTTTACCGCTATCTGTATCCTTTCCAAGAAGAACCACTCTTGTGGGTACATCTCAATACTGACTATCCGTTTATCATCAACGGGATTTTATATTTTCCTAAAATGAGACCGGATGTAGATGTTACTAAAGGACAGATCAAGCTATTTTGCAACCAAGTTTTTGTTAGCGACAACTGCGAAGAAATTATCCCGCAATTTTTGATGCCGATGCGGGGTGTGATTGATAGCACCGATATTCCGTTGAACGTATCCCGGAGTGCATTGCAAGGCGATCGCACTGTCAAGCGAATTGGCGATTACATTGCTAAAAAAGTTGGCGATCGCCTCAAAGAACTTTTCCGCGACAACCGCGAACAATACGCTAGTGTCTGGAAAGACCTCGGCACGTTTGTGAAATTCGGCGCCCTCAACGACGAAAAATTCAAAAAACAAATCGAAGACATCATCATCTTTCGCACCACAGCCAAGCTAGCAGAAAAACCTGCTGCCGAAACTCCAGCAGTTGAAGTCCAATCTGCCGAAGGCGATGCTTGGCAAGATGTCACTCCTGCTTCAGAAAACTCAGCATCCACCAGTCCTTACACCACGCTGAAAGAATACTTAGAACGCAACAAAGAACGCCACGAAAATCGGGTTTTCTACAGCACCGATGAAGCAAGCCAAGCTACGTACATAGAATTACACAAAAATCAAGGCTTGGAAGTCCTGTTTATGGACTCCTTCATCGATACCCACTTCATTAATTTCCTAGAGCGGGAATACAATGATGTGAAGTTTACGCGGGTAGACTCCGACTTAGACAATACTCTGCTGGAACAAGACAAAGCTCAGGAAATTGTCGATCCCAAAACTAATAAAACCCGCAGCGAGACCATCAAAGAGTTATTCGAGAAATCCCTCAATAAACCTAAAGTCAACATCCGCACCGAAGCCTTAAAATCAGACGATCCCCAAGGAACACCACCGGCGATGGTGCTTTTACCAGAAATTCTCCGCCGCTTGCGGGAAATGAACGCCATGATGGCACAGCAGACAGTAGATTTTCCTGAAGACCACATTTTACTGGTGAATACAGCTCATCCACTGATTCAAAATCTGGCGCATCTGAGCCAAGGTAATATCATTCAAGGTGATGGTCAATCGCCTACAGACCAGTTAGTCAAAATGATTTGCCAACACGTCTACGATTTAGCGCTGATGTCGCAAAAAGGCTTCGACGCTGACGGAATGAAATCTTTTGTTGAGCGATCGAATGAAGTACTTACTAAGCTGACAGAACAAGCTAGTAAGTAGTTGGGCATGGGGCATGGGGCATTGGGCATTGGTTATTCTCCGCGTCCCCGCGTCCCCCCGAATTTCTCACGCATAGGTGGAAGGTGTGGGGAGTGTGGGGAGAGAGGGGAGTGTGGGAGGAAAGATTTCTTCCCCATCCTCCCACACCTCCCACACCCCCCACACCCCTGGATTTCTCACTTGTGAGAAATCCAGGTCCCCCATCTCCCCATTCCCTTCTCCACTTCTGTTGTCTAAGTCCTAAAATGGAAAGGCTGTATTAAAATAACAATCTGGAGATAGTTGCTATGTCTCGTCGCTGTGAATTAACTGGTAAGAAGGCAAATAACGCTTATTCTGTTTCCCACTCCCACCGCCGTAATAAACGCCTTCAGTACGCTAATCTACAAGTAAAGCGTGTTTGGTGGCCAAGCGGAAATCGCTGGGTGAAATTAAAGCTTTCTACTAAAGCAATCAAATCCCTAGAAACCAAAGGGATAGAAGCAATGGCAAAAGAAGCTGGTATTAACTTGAATCATTACTAATTAACGTGGGTTTATAACCTGAAACTTTTGTAGAAGAGAATACAGGTGATTTATGGGGTAGCACATCAGTTGCTGCCCTATTTTTTATATTTTGAATACCTATTGCCTATACTTCGACTTACTTCGACTACGCTCAGTACAAGTCGCTCAGTACAAGTTGCCTGCTCCCTACTATATCTGCCTTTTTACCCAAGCACGAAAAGCTTTAAGTGTTGCATTTCTGCCTGCTGTTAAGCTTTGCTCAAGATATTGGGGAATTGCCTCGGTTAGTGGGAATGAAGGAAAGTTTAAGCTTTGCACAGACTCTACATAATGGCCATGTTGCAAAATATTAATTTTGAGCTTTCCTTGTTCAAAACGCCAAAGTTCGGGCACTTTTAGTGCTTGATAAATATTGGGATGAGTCCGAGAAGTAATGTCAATTTCTAAAGCTAAATCTGGAGGCGGGTCTACTGTTAAATCTAGCCGCTTCTTGCCGCGAACCTTTAATTCATTTTTTATATAGAAACACTGATCGGGTTCTATACCTTGAGCCATTGCCTGGTTTTTGAAAGTTGTAGAACCAAGAGTGATGAACTCAGTATTTAGTTCTTCCAACAGTGCTTTGACTAAATCGCTAATAATTTCTTTGTCATATTGATGTTCTGGCAGCGGTGCCATAATCTCCAATATTCCCTTGTCATAAGCAATTCGGGCTGCACGGTGTTCGCCTAATTCCTCTAGAATTGTTTCCAATTCCTGCCAGGTTACATCTTGCAGTAGCACTCTTTGTCCCGGTGGAACATGGATGCGCTTTAGTTCCAACAACATCATCTCCACTCCCAGTAGCTCAAACCTAAATTTAGCTTACTCCAGTTGACTAGGGGGTTGTGACTATTTTTGCTGCTTTATCGCTTAAATACGCTACGGCTTGTTGTTGGCGTTCGCCTGCTTAACAAATCTTCAAAATATATGGATGACTTTGCTCATACACATATAAGCATTTATTAAAGAAAAAACCCCTGGAGATTCCAGAGGTTTCGGTTCCTGATTTAGTTTCTAGTTGTTACTACAAATTGTCCTGAGTGATTTCCTGATAATGAAGAAGATAATTTTGTTTACAGCCTGAGTACTGGTTAGTGTGGGTTTTACTAGGGTATCGGGGTAATACTGCTGGGGTTTTGCATTTTGAACTCGGAATTTGGTTTGGGGAAAAGGGAAAAGGGTAAAGGGTAAAGGTTTTTTCTTTCCCCTTTACCCCAAAACCCGACAAGTATTGGGAAAGGAGTCACTATCACTATCCACTAACTGTTCTTCTTTTACACCTAGTCTCAACACGTAACCAAGCGTATGTAATTACTGTATTAATGGTGAATTAGTTCTCTGTAATGTTTTGCACCCCTAAATTATTTTCATTCTCAAGGTAGATACAGAAATACCAAATATGGTAGATAGTAATTTACATAGTTTTCTTACTATGGACAGATGTATACTCGCTATAAAATTATGAAACTATTGCAGTTTTAGCAGCCAGTTGTTAGCAAAAAATAAGTTAAATAACTTTTAGGATTTATTGATAAAAAAATTAAATTTTAGCTTATTTTTGAACAAAAATTTAAGGAAAGCCCATTTATTTTTGAGACATATTAATTGTGAAATTTATATAAATTTATTGTCAAGTTTTTACAAAAATATCATATTTTTTGTAAAAACTCTTGACTAAATGTAGGATTATTTTTAAATAAATAGCAGTGGATAAAAATAAAGCTTGAATAACTGTCACTTTTTTATTAAGCTTTTATTTTAGAGAGGTTCAAATCTATCACTATCTGCTGATGAGAAATTAGCTCGTTGTAGGCTACTGTAAGAAATAGATTTGTACTCATACCTGACCTTGAATGTTTTTAAGTTTCAATTTACCAAACTAGATCCCAAATCTTGTAGGTAATCAAAACTATTAAGAGGTTAACCTCCACAACTGTATTGCAGAACTTAGTAAAATTATCAAAATAAGGGCTACCCGAAGGCTCGAAAGTGTTTGCCTATTACCATCAACCAGGGGCGAATGGTTTTAACCAGCACCATTATTGCACTGGGCTTTAGGAAAGTCTGTCAAATTTTAGGCGTTAACCAGTGAAGAGTTTACTGGTTCTAAGTGTTTTACCATTAATTGTGGAAATTTTAGATTTTTGATGTAAATTGTGCCTTTTGTGAGCCTGACAAATCTAAAATTCAAAATCCAAAATTGGTTGGCTGCTTTTTATCAAGGCACGTAAAAGTTATGTCTAAGAGCATATTTTGTGAAGGCTGTTTACTATTTGTAAGCTATCTTGCTTTCGCAGCTTAAGAGTGCAGCCTCTAAGCAAAATTTGGCTGAATAGACATAATAAAAACTCAGGTAATATGTCTCAGGTTTTGGACTTATTTTTTCCAAGTGAAGGCCATTAACGTCAATTTGTAAGTATTAAAATCTGAGAAAAAAGCAGAAATCTCTCTAATTTTACCATATAGAGAGTAATAGATAGCGTTAATTGCACACCAGCAAAATATTTAATCAACCTTTTAGGACTAAGAACTTTTGCAGCTTTTATTCTTTTTTCAGAGTTTAAGAACAGGTGCAAAAGATAAATTTGCCCACATTTGATAGTTGACGGCAATTGGTAGAAACTATGTCAGAATATTCCGGCCAAGACAATGCTTTTGAAAGCTATGATATGCACGAAAGCAAGTTTTTAACGCCTTTTCAGCGGAAAGCACTACTGAAAAATTTGCAAAATAATTTACAAGCAGAATATCGTCGGCGAATTGAAATTATGTTGCTGGCGGATATGGGTAAATCTCAAAGTCAAATTTGTGAAACTTTAGGCTGTTCGCAGGAAATGGCGCGTTACTGGATTGGGATTGCAGAGGCGGGTATGGCGCACAAATGGAATGAGCGTCCTATTGGTAGGCCCAAAACAGTTAACGATCGCTACATGGAACGTTTGAAAGAATTAGTCAGTAATAGTCCGCGTGAATATGGCTATGCATTTAGTTATTGGACAGCGCAATGGTTGAGCAAACATTTAGCAAATGAATTTGGTATTCAAATTACCGATCGCCATATCAACCGTTTACTAAAACAAATGGGACTTTCCACTAAACGTAAAAACAATCAGCCACAAGAAACCGATCAAAATAAAGATCCTGGCATTACAATTTCTGATTTACAATCTAACCCTGAAGCTAGTGGGCATTGGTCTTTTAATCTAATTCAATCAAATAACTAAACTGTCATTAGTCATTTCTCTAAATAATTAATAATTCGTAATACCCGCTTTGCGAGTATTACGAATTACGAATTACGAATTACGAATTAAATTGACCAAATACAGTTTCGGAGGTTAGAAAATGTCATCAGCGTTTTCTCAGCAATATTTAGCGGAACAACTGACTCGAACTTTAGGTGAGCCGCTGTCAGATGAACAACTTCAGAAATGTATCAGAGTATTGGAAATAATAGAACCGCCGGTGGCGAAACAGTTTTGGGAAGCAAATACAGCCGCGGCAGGAATTTATATCGTTTTGAGTGGTAAAGTTAGGCTGTTGGATAGTTCTAATAACTTAATTACTACCCTTTTTTCTGGAGCATCATTTGGCGAGTTGACTTTATTTTCAGAACATAAATTCAGCCCTTATGTTGCTAGAGCTTCAGTTAATTTAAAGCTTTGTTATATCAAACGAGAGATTTTAGAAGAAGTAATTTTGACATCGGCTAGCATCGGCGATCGCCTTTTAAAACGTGCAGAAACTTGGGATTTACTTCTTTTATGTTGCCGTAATTCCTTAGTTAATCTCAATGGAACTGTGGAGGAGATATTTAAAGCATTATCTCTATTTCATCGTCACACTTTAGAAAGTGGTTCTCTGATGACTAACCTCATGAAAGATAAACACCTGTGGTTACTCCATCGGGGAGAAATACAAGACTCTAGCGGGCGGACATTAACACCTGGAAGCATCTACCTAAATCCAAAACATCTAAGTTGGCAGATAACTCAACCAACCATCGCTTATAGTTTGAGCAATGCTGATTGGCAAACAGCACTACAACATTGGCCACAATTAGCAGAATTAATAGCTTTTCAAGAACGTCAAGTTGAAGTGGCGACTGGGGATCGGGGACTAGGGACTGGGGAAGATTCTTCCCAATCCCCAATGCCTAGTCCCCAATACCCAATCCCCAAAGTTGAGCCGAAACAAAAGCAAAATAGACAACGAGCGTACTTTCCTAGTCCAACGGTGAGGGCTGGGCATTTTTTGGGACGTTTGACTAAACGATATCCGTTCTTTGAACAACAAAGCGCTTCAGACTGTGGTGCATCTTGCTTGGTAATGATTAGTCGCTATTGGGGTAAGCGTTTTAATGTCAACCGCATACGAGATTTAACTAACATTAGCCGCAGTGGCGCATCAATGCGAGGTTTGACAGCCGCCGCAGAAAGTATCGGCTTTGCTAGCCGTCCGGTAAAAGCTAGCTTCGATAAATTAGCACAACAACCCCTACCAGCGATCGCTCACTGGGAAGGTAGGCACTATGTTGTTGTCTATGAAATTAATAAAAAGCATGTGATTATTGGCGACCCCGCCATTGGTCAACGTAACCTGACTCATAGCGAATTTAAAACGGGTTGGACTGGTTATGCCTTGTTATTACAACCCACGGCTTTACTTAGAGAAACTGACGAAGCAGTTACACCATTTTGGCAGTTTTTTGATTTAGTAAAACCCCACTCCCAAGTCTTGATAGAGGTGTTTATTGCTTCGGTATTAATTCAATTATTGGGACTTGTGACACCCTTATTTACTCAATTACTTTTAGACCGAGTTATTGTCCAAGGTAGCACCTTAACTTTAAACGCTGTTGGTTTAGGATTACTAATTTTTAGTTTTTTTCGCGTTGCCATAACTGGACTGCGGCAATATCTATTAGATCACACAGCAAATCGTTTGGGACTAGCACTATTAGTAGGCTTTATTAAACACACTTTTCGCTTGCCCTTAGCTTTTTTTGAGTCTCGTTATGTAGGTGATATTGTTTCTCGCGTTCAAGAAAATCAAAAAATTCAGCGATTTTTGACTGGAGAAGCACTTTCTATTGGCTTGGATTTATTAACAGTATTTATCTATGTAGGATTGATGTTTTGGTACAGTTGGCAAATGGCATTATTATGCTTAGCAATTGTACCACCGTTTGTATTATTGGCGCTCATAGCTACACCGTTCTTGCGCCGCATCAGCCGCGAAGTTTTTAATGCCTCAGCCAACGAAAATAGTTATTTAATTCAATCCCTTAGCGGTATTCGGTCAATTCGTTCGATGGCAATTGAGCAAACAGTACGCTGGCATTGGGAAGAACTACTAAACAATGTCATTAAAAAGACTTTTAGCGGACAGATAATTAGTAATAAACTACAAATTTTCAGTTCCGCGATCGAATCCCTAGTAACCACAGGATTACTTTGGTTTGGTGCGTGGCAAGTAATTCAAAACCAACTGACCATAGGCCAACTAGTGGCTTTTAATATGTTGCTAGGCAACATTATTAGACCTTTTCAAAGGCTTGTTGTACTATGGAACCAATTACAAGAAGTAATTATTTCCACAGAACGAATTAATGATGTTTTAGAAGCAGAACCAGAGGAAGATTTACAATATCAAAATCGGCAGACATTAAGTAATTTACGCGGTCATGTAATCTTTGACAATGTGACTTTTCGGTATCATCCAGAAAGCGATATTAACGTATTAGAAAATCTCAGTTTTGAAATCAAACCCGAACAAACTATTGCAGTTGTAGGGCGTAGCGGTTCTGGCAAAACAACACTTTCAAAATTGATTTTGGGACTATATCCGCCGACAGATGGTAAAGTGCTGATTGACGCTCAAGATGTAACTAATATTTCCTTGCGATCGCTGCGTTCTCAAATTGGTGTTGTTGACCAAGATACATTTTTATTTGGCGGTACAATTCGTGAAAATATCAGCATTGCTCATCCAGAAGCCTCACAAGAAGAAATAGTTGAAGCAGCAACTTTAGCAGGAGCAGATGAATTTATTCAGCAAATGCCAATGGGTTACGAAACTCAAATTGGCGAAAGTGGTGGTATGTTATCTGGTGGACAACGCCAACGCCTAGCGATCGCTCGTGCTTTGCTAGGAAATCCTTCTTTCTTAGTATTAGATGAAGCAACCAGTCACTTAGATGCTGAATCTGAACGGATTATTCAGAACAACCTCAAAAAAATTCTTAAAGGACGCACAAGTTTAATTATTGCTCATCGACTTTCTACCGTGCGTCATGCTGACCAGATTTTAGTTTTAGACAGGGGAATTCTAGTCGAAAGCGGTAATCACGAGCAATTAATCGCCAAAAAAGGTCATTATTTCTATCTTAATCAGCAACAGTTGTCGCAAAGAGCTTGAAGATTTTTTTGAGTTAGGAGTTAGGGGGGGGGTAGAAGTTAGGAGTTAGGAATTAAGAGTTAGGAGTTAGGAGTTAGGAATTTTAAGTCTTGGTTTTGCCTTTGCTGAATTGGAATATGAATCATCGCCACAAGCTTTTAAAAAGAGGCTAAATATGCTCTTTTTATGTGGATGAAAGTATTTTATCTTGTTAATCAGCAAGCCATAATTTTGCATGAACAATCAGCTGAAACTCCCAACTCCCAACTCCCAACTCCCAACTTTTAACTCCTAACTCTCAACTCCCAACTCCCAACTCCTAACTCTCAACTCCCAACTTTTAACTCCTTACTCTCAACTCCCAACTTTTAACTCCTAACTCCTAACTCCTAACTCCTAACTCCTAATTCCCCCTTTCCAATTTCTATGCCAAACTCATCTAATAATTCATCATCTGCGTTCGCCATAGAAAAGGACGCTAAATTTTACCTAACTGAGGATAAAAGTGCTGGTGTCAATCCTCAAGCACAGGAAACATCTCAGATAAATGATTGGTTTTACGGTACTGAGGAACTGTTAGATGCTTTACCAAGAGTTTGGACGCGTTCCTTGTTGTATTTATTGGTTGGCTTTGCTGCAATTGTTATACCTTGGGCGATGCTTTCTAAGGTTGATGAGACAGGAAGTGCTAGAGGACGGATGGAACCTGAAGGAGCAACGCAACAATTGGATAGTCCTGTTAGTGGTAGTGTGACGGCTGTGAATGTCAAGGAAGGCGCAACGGTAAAAGCAGGACAGGTTTTAGTTCAGCTGGAGTCTGATGTGATGCGAGCGGAACTACAACAGGTGCAGACAAAACTAGAGGGTTTGTTAAACCGGCGATCGCAACTCGATCTTCTCAAAAATCAAATTTTACTGACGATAAATATCCAAGAACAGCAAAATAAGTCCCAAGAATTGGAAAAAATCGCCCAAATTAGCCAAGCACAGCAAAACCTTGATGCTAAACAAAGTACTTATAACTTACAACGAGTGGAAAAACTGGCTCTAGTAGAACAGGCTAGTCAAAATATCAGTTCTACCCAAATTGCTCAGAAATTAGCTCAGAGTCGTTTAAGCCGAGATTCCACAGAAGTTGAACGTTATCGCCAGCTTTTGCAAGAGGGGGCAATTCCCCAAACTAAACTTGTGGAACTTGAAAAAATAGCAGAAGAAAGCCAACGCCTGCAAGAACAAGCAAAATCTGATATTACCCAAGCCCAGTTGCGGTTAAAAGAAGAACTCAACCGTTATCACTCGCTAATGAGTCAAGCTTATTCAGATATTCAACTTTTCAAACTTCGCCTGCAAGAACAGCAAAGTAGCTATCGCGGTTTAGTGCAAGCAGGTAAACTGGCGGTACTGAAAAATCAGGAACAGTTAAAAGACTTACAAACCCAAATTACTAACGTGCAATCAGAAATTGCTCAAACTGGTAGCCAGATTACATCCTTAAAACTACAATTACAACAACGAATAGTGCGATCGCCTGTTGATGGTGTAATTTTTGAATTGCCTATCCAAAAACCAGGCTCAGTAGTAGAACCGGGACAATTAATTGCCCAAATTGCACCCAAGGGTACTCCCTTAATTCTCAAAGCACAGATACCTAACCAAGATAGTGGTTTTTTGAAGGTAGGAATGCCAGTTAAAGTCAAATTTGACGCCTATCCTTTCCAAGACTATGGAGTAGTGCAAGGGCACGTCAATTGGATTTCACCTGATTCAAAAGTTCAGAGGAGCGAGCAAGGTAACACGGAAACCTATGAGTTAGAAATCTCCCTAGCTCAGCCTTATATTCAAACCGCCAACAGACGTATTCCTATAACACCAGGCCAAACAGCAACCGCAGAGGTAGTTATTCGCCAACGTCGGATAATAGACTTTATCTTAGATCCATTTAAAAAGTTGCAACAAGGCGGTTTGGAGCTTTAGGAATTAATCAATATGCAAATGTAGGGCGTGTTGCCACCAAGCGCCGCACCTTCAATTGTTGAAGGTGCGTTAGCCTACGGCGTAACGCACCCTACATTTTTATATTTCTACTAAAATAGTGCATAAAAAATAGCAGTAATTTTCGTTTATCTCTGTGTTCTCTGTGCCTCTGTGGTTTAATAATACATTATTTTAAGGCTGTATTGCTATTAAAATCTCAGGTATAAAACACTCTAGTTTGACGTTTGTTAATATAGCTTAAAGCATTACTTTCAATTACTTAGTTCAAACTAAAAAGTCTTAAAATTATCAAGAAAATTTGATATTTCAAGTAAATTAATTAGAGATTTTATTTAGAATAAAGTCTCTAAAAATATATCTAAAAAAGATAGTAAAGCTATAATTAATAGAGTTGCAATTACAATCCCATCTACCTATTAAATTAGGTTAATATTTGGAGGAATTAGATTATGTCAAAGGTATTGACTGTTTCTCCTGAGGATATTCTTGACCATGTTAAACTGTCTTTTCAAATACCTAGTATATTGGAGGCGATCGCCAGTCGAAAAATTGTTGAAGATGAAGCTAAACAGGCAGGTATCGAAGTTGGTTTAGAAGAACTACAAAAGTCAGCAGATCAACTCCGTTTAGCCAACCAACTTTTAAAAGCAGAAGATACCTGGGCGTGGTTTGAAAAACATTATATTTCTGTGGATGACTTTGAAAAAATAGTCGAAACTACGTTATTAACTACCAAATTGGCAAATCATTTATTTGCAAACAAAGTCGAAGCATTTTTTTACGCCCACCAAATTGATTACGTCGGAGCAGTAACTTATGAAGTCGTCCTAGATGACGAAGATTTAGCACTAGAATTGTTTTATGCTCTGCAAGAAGGCGAAATTAGTTTCCAAGAAATCGCCCGCCAATACATCGATAATATTGAAATACGACGTGCTGGAGGCTATCAAGGAATACGTCTCCGCAAGGATTTTAGACCAGAAATAGCAGCAGCGGTCTTTGCTGCTAATCCTCCACAAATTCTCAAACCAATCACCACTCCCAAAGGAGTACATATAATTGCAGTTGAGGAAATTATTAAACCTCAATTGGATGAACAGCGACGGCTACAAATCATAGGAGAGTTATTTACTAATTGGCTAAAAACACAAATCGCCACTATGGAAATATCGACAAACCTCACGAAAGTTGTTAATCCTGAAATACCTAGAGATTTAGTAATCGAGCAGTCAGAATTTAGAAGTCATAATTCAGAAGTAATAACTCAGAATTAAAATACTCTTTGTGCTTGACTTTGAAATTGAGATTGTCTACTTAAATAGCTCCAGCCCTCAATAAAATTAGGGTTAGAGCTATTTACTAGAGATATTTAATTATTTTTCTTTTTACCGGCGTACTTATCATATTGACAGCGACGGACAAAAAACTACTCAACAACTCAATTAAATTGAAATTTGGTCGTCATAAAATGGTATGTCTAAATCTCCTAAGATTGACTGTAATTGCTGAATTCTTTTTTTACCTTTAATTAGATCCATATTTATCGTTATTCTGTTGAAACCAGGTTGATTCTAGTTGAAAAAAATCGATATTTTGGTTATCACTTCGAGCGTCGTTTCTTTTACCAAATAATGAATTGTTTTTCATTAATCGAATGTAGGTGCGGGAGGGTATATATTCAAGAGGATTATAGCCACTAAAACGTAGCATTAAAAGGCAAGCCCAAGAATATTTACCGTCTCTCACAGCTGTGATTATTTCTTCTAATTCTTGAGCATTAAAGTTAAATTTTTTATTGAACCCTTCATTAAAATCAGAAAAATCTTCATTCATCTAATTACCTCATGATTAAAAATTATTTTTCCTCATCAATTGAGAAAAATTGAATTACTTGAACAAGCTAAGCTTTAAAAAAGTTGGATTTTAGATTTTAAATTTCCGATTCAAATCTAAAATCCAAAGACTTTTGAGAAATCAAAGAGATTTCTAGAGATTCAAACAAGTGTATATATCCTCAGAATTTGCATTGAGATAAGGACGCTGTAATTCAATTTTATATAAAGAAAAATGTTTTAAAACTGCTGTCATCCGCTCTGCTGGTGTATCATTTCCTCCAAACCAACTATCAAGCAACCCATTAGCAATAATTTGGCAGCGGTTTGTACCAAAGCTTTCATGAGTGCTAAACTTTTGGTCTGGTTCTTCAGCGATCGCTAATCCTGGCGCAATTAATTTGGTGAACAAAGGCACTTGTTCTTCAAAATAAGATTGATTTTCTAAATACACTCTTTCTAATACTGGCTGAACAACCTCATATTTGTTTTTGTCAAAATAAAGTACTGCTGAATCACAACGTTCATAATCTGAAGGATTGTAGAGAGCTTTAAATGAAAAAGGAATATCTCTAGAATTGAGTTGGGTAGTTAAACTATCCATAACTGCAACTGCCCCTTCTGGGGTTAAATTGAAATAAACCCGCACAATATTTTGATTGCCATGAGAAGCTGCATTACCAATTGCCATATAGAATCCGTTTTGTACTACATTCTTGGGCATTCTAATTGCAACTAAGTTATTAACAGTGGTATTTCGCTGCGCTGGTTGCAAATGAAGATGGCGCTGTATATGAAGTTTCAAACCATTTTTATATACAATCAAAATGTCATCTTCTTCTTGAATTACAAGCCAATCGTTGCTGAAGTAGCCTTCACCTCTGTTGCTTTCATGCAAGCGTTCATAAAAAGCTACATCTACACCTAAAAGAGTATTATTTTCTAAATTTTGGTTGAGAGCTAAATTTGTTGTATCTGCATCAGGAGCAAGAGCAGATTTCAAAGAACCATTGTAATAGATACCGTAGAGAAAACTACGCAATTGCAGACTTAAAAACTTGTTTTGGAGCTCCAAAGGTAATTGCTGAAAGCCTGCAATTGCTGACTCTGGTAATTCCATTGGTTTGTAGTCTGGATGCTGAATGCAATAATGGGATTGGATTTGAACTTTATGAATGATGTCTTGTAATGATGTCTGCAATGGCTCTGGAACTTCTGATAGTTGAGTTTGTAGCGAATCTAATAGTTGCATAATGGCTGCTGTGTAAATAACAGAGGAGGGGCTTGCATAAATCCGGGATGATTCTTGTCACGCAGAGGCGCTCCAGACGCAGAGAGGATAAGGAGTTTTAAATTTCAATACGTACAATTTCATCCCTATATTCAGCAACGCCCAAAGGAGTAGAAGTAGTCTCTTTCAATCCAAAAGACCTCGATTGCTTGCTAATGCTGGACTATCGGCAATCTCAAATCTAAAATTGATTGACTTGCTTGTATACAGGAGATAAGTTTGTTGGATAGAGATCTGATGCTTGCACGCCAAAAATTGTTGGTATAGATGCTTCTGGACGGCACAATAAATTCTTGGCAACCTGGAGCATACAGATACCTGAATTACCAAATCTCTTTTCATACTGGAGTATCGCCTGAATAGATCGAATCAAGGCTAAACCAGAAAATTGGATAACTCGTTGCAAGAAATCAGGACGATGTTCTAGTACTTGAGGAAATTCAGCTAAATAGCTAGCCACTAACGCCGCCATTGATGGCTGGAGAAGTTGCAGAGGAGTCGTAGCTAGACGTAATGACTGTTCGATCGCTATATCTTTACCAATGACAATACTATACAGCCAGATTTGCAGATAGCTGGCTAACAAATTTCCCAAATCATTTGCTGGATCTCCCCAATCACAACGTTCCCAGTCAATCAGCCGAATCACGCTTTCACCTGAAAGTGATTCCTGAAAAGTTGCTTGTTCCCAATTGAGAGAAATCAGAATATTATTCAGCTTGAGATCGTTATGAGTCAGACAGTAAGCACTAAAAGCGTTACCCAAATCTGCGATCGCTTGTCCTAAGCTATCGTAACGTTGATAAAGGGTGAAAAATTTCAATCCATCGCTAGGAACTCTACCAAAAATTTCTGGTGTAATTCTATCCAGTCCTTGATGTAGATTTGGAGGTTCTTGGCTAGATACATTCTTGTGATTTTGGAAAAATTCTCGATATTCTGGACGGCTAAGACTTACACGATGAATCGATGCCAAAATACTACCAACTACCTTTGCAATCTCAGTGGAGAAAAGATTCTCCTTAATATAGAAATCTGCCAAATCGCGATAGTTACCCAGATACTTAAAAACAATAATGGAATTTTCTGCATCAAAATGCAGTGCTTCCGAACAATACGAGCGAATGTGGCTAATTTCTGGGAAACTGCGAAAAAAATTATGAATTCTCCATTCGTCAGAAAACTCGCCAATAGCTTTTCCTTCTCGATTGTAGCGTTCTTGTTTAACTAAAAGTTGCTGACCTTCTGGTAAGGTGATTAATAAATTAAAATTTTTGGCAGGCTTTAGCTCAATTTTGCTCAATGCTTGTTGTGCTTGAGTACATAATCCTAGAGGAATTAGGTAATCAAAAACATTTTGAGAACTTAATAAAAATGGCATATTGTCAGATATTTCCTTGGAAAATTGAAAGTTGCTATTACCCAATCAAGAAACTGGTAAAACAGTATTCTGCTGGATGTTTCGCTGTGAATCGAGCATTTGCTCAATTGGCGATCGCACTTTAATTAAGCTGAACTCTGTACTCAATAAAAACTATAGAACTCCCATTTGATTCCGTTAAAAAACTCATCGTCAATTTGAACACGCTAATTCCAAAATCCTGTAGTACTATTAATCTAATCTTCTCTGCATTCCCTATCCATATAAATAAGTTCAAAACCCAAAGCAGATTATTATATAGCAATCCTAAATCATTCGTGAAAAAATCTATTGCCTATTAGCAGTTTCCACTACTAATTTCAGAACTCAAATAGGATTGCTATAGCTTAGGAACTAACCTACAACTTGATTATCAGGCAGCACTGCTACTGCTGTAGGACTTGGCTATAAAAGCAATATGACCTATAGCATAAGTATCAACATATGCTTCAGCTAATTTTGTCAAAGTTGAAATGTCGCTAAATCCACTCCATTCGCTACCACCAGAGATAGAATCAACATCGCTTAAATCATTGAGAAAGCTTTCGGTTCCTTCAAATAATTCAGAGCCAGAAATATAGAGTTCAGAAAGAGTAATATTTGCCATGACTTATTCCTCAAATTCTTGTTGTAATTTTATTGTTGAATTTATCTGCATGGCTCTTAGGGATTATTAGATAATCAAGCGATCTCAGACATTCAATAGAGACAACTTTCTATTTTTTATCCCCCAAGAGCCATTGAGCTTAGTAACTACTACTCAACGATTAGTAGTAAGTACCGTGGCTGTAGGACTTAGCTACAAAGGTGACATGGCCGATAGCATAGGTATCAACATATGCTTCAGCTAGTTTTGTTAAGCCTGAAATGTCGCTGAAATTAGCATAGTTACCACCAGAGATGGAATCAGCATCACTTAAATCGTTGAGAAAGCTTTCGGTTCCTTCAAACAATTCAGAACCAGAAACGTAGAGTTCAGAAAGAGTGATATTCGCCATGACTTATTCCTCAAATCTTTGTTGTAATTAAGCTGTATTTGAATTTGTTCACATGGCTCTTGAGGATTATACGTAATCAATAAATCTCATTGATATATTCAAGAGAAATGGCTTTTTACTTTTCATCCCTAAAGAGCCATTGAGCTTTGTAATTAACTACTCAGCTATTAATATCCGCTGCTGCTGTAGGACTTAGCTACAAAGGCGACATGACCGATAGCATAGGTATCAACATATGCTTCAGCTAGTTTTGTCAAGGTTGAAATATCGCTGAAATTAGCATAGTTACCACCAGAGATGGAATCAGCATCACTTAAATCATTGAGAAAGCTTTCGGTTCCTTCAAATAATTCAGAGCCAGAAACGTAGAGTTCAGCAAGAGTGATATTTGCCATGACTTATTCCTCAAATACTTGTTGAGATTATGTTTTTGTTCAATTCATGTGGTTGGCTTTTGGGCATCGATAATCAATAGAGATGACTTTCTATTTTTTATCCCCAAAGAGCCATTGAGTTTAGTAACTACTACTCAATGATTAGTAGTAAGTACCGTGGCTGTAGGACTTAGCTACAAAGGTGATATGACCGATAGCATAGGTATCAACATATGCTTCAGCTAATTTTGTCAAGGTTGAAATGTCGCTGAAATTATCATAGTTACCACCAGAGATGGAATCAGCATCACTTAAATCATTGAGAAAGCTTTCGGTTCCTTCAAACAATTCAGAGCCAGAAATGTAGAGTTCAGAAAGAGTGATATTTGCCATGACTTATTCCTCAAATCCTTGTTGCAATTGAATTTATCTGGATGGTTCTTGGGGATTATTGGTAATCAAGAAATCCCATACATTCAATAGAGATAACTTTCTATTTTTTATCCCCACAGAACCATTGAGCTTAGTAACTACTACTCAACGATTAGTAATATCCGCCGCTGCTGTAGGATTTAGCTACAAAGGTGACATGGCCGATAGCATAGGTATCAACATATGCTTCAGCTAGTTTTGTTAAGCTTGAAATGTCGCTGAAATTATAATAGTTACCACCAGAGATGGAATCAGCATCATTTAAATCATCGAGAAAGCTTTCGGTTCCCTCGAACAATTCAGAGCCAGAAACGTAGAGTTCAGAAAGAGTGATATTTGCCATTTTTTCCTCTTAGAAAACTTGCTTTAGATGAGATTAATTGGGCAGGTAATTAAGCTCTGCTTTCCTTACCTGTTACTGCAATTTTTATTGATGAAATTAGCAAAGTCAAGCTTATGAAAGGGTTTAGAAAGACACATATCAATGAGTTGAGTCTTTATCAAAATAGAATTTAGAAGTCAGAAGTTAGAATTCTTTAATTGAATTGGAGCCGTACTGGTGAATGTAGCTTGTTTCTAGCTAGCAGTATAAAGAGCAGTGCTTATACCATTTCACGAAAAATCTGATGTAGATGTAGGTTGGGTTGAGGAACGTAGACGCCGGAGGCGGCTTCCCGAAGGGTAACCCAACACCTCAAAGTCTTGTATGTGTTGGGTTTCACTTCGTTCAACCCAACCTACGGATCTGTTTCATTTTTTTCTGGAATTAGTATTACGCATAGCCAATAAGGTTAATTTATCGAACTGTCTTAGCGTAAGTGTCGTAGAGAAGAGAAGAACGCCAAGGATTTGCCTTGCCAAGGGAGGTTTAGTGTACCTTATGTACTTGCAAAACGCTGTATCTAGGTTTTAATAAAAGGGTATGAATTTTTTATAAAAAAGTGCGTTCTAATATTAGAATTAGAACGCACAAATATAAGAGAAAACTTAAACAACAAAATTCTGCTCATAAATAAATTAGTAAATTGGCTCTTATACCAACTTCCTAAATATTTTATCTAGTTCTAACCTAAAGTTATCCAAAAGCGAATTGACTTCTTGTAGCGAGTTTACCCGTGATGTCTCAGGCTCAGTTGTAGTAGGTGAATTATTTGCGTCAAGTGAGTTGGAGAACTGCCTGCCCGTCGCGTTAGATAGTACACCACCTTGTACTGTCTTCATTTCTCCAGCATTAACTTCATTGATAAGTTCTTTGTCTGGACTAGGGTGCAGATCGTAAATTTGAATTCTAACCATTGACTCAACTCCAGAAATACTTAATGTTAAATCACATCATTGTGAATAATTTTGATATTTAATTTCAAAACTATTCCTTATATTATTTTGCTTCCGAATTGGGCAAAGTCAATAATTTTAGGCTAAGTTTATAGACAAAAATCAGAGAATTTTGTCCTAATAACTAACTAATTGAACTAAATTTGTTTGATTTGTCTGTCCTTTTTTATATGCGTAATTTATGTAAGACCAATTCTGTATGAAGATGCATTTAATTTTTTTACAGCTATTTACCTGAAAATAGCTGTAACGAACCGCCTTCTCTACGAGAGGCTTCCGCCAACACGTAGCGTCTCGTAGAGAAGAGAAGAGCGCCAAGGTAAGAGTTTGACAGATTTTGGCGCAGCTTTACAGAGAAACGGTATAAGGACACGATGAATCGTGTCCTTATTATCTTTGGCTAAAACTTGTTATCGGCTTACCGACTTGGGATAAGGTTGTTTGCTTTCCAGCTTTCCCTATTCTTAGTGAAGTATTAGTGACGATCGCACCATCATCGCATCTATGCAACTAATTCTTCGCCTGTGGTTGTAAGTCGGGAATTGTCACATCTATTGGTATTACCTGTGCAGCTAATTGTGTTAAGGGTGGTTGAATGGCAGTTTGATTCCCCACCACTAGAGTGACAATATTTTCTGGCTTGAGATATTCTCGTGCTACGCGTTGCACGTCATCAACTGTGGTGGCGGCGACGGCTTTTTGATAGCGGAACAGAAAATCAGCCGGATAGCCGTAATATTCGTATTGCATCAGGCGTGATAAGGTTTGGGCGGGGTCTTGAAAGTTGAAAACAAAGGAGTTGAGTGTGGATTCTTTAGCAAAAGCTAGTTCCTTTGCTGTCACTTTTTGGGCTTGGATGCGCTTAATTTCAGCTTGTAAGGCTTTGACAAACTGCACTGTAGCATCCGATCGCGTTTGTCCGCCACCAACGAACATTCCCGGATAATCGTAACGCGGACTCCAGAAGCCATATACAGAATAAGCTAAACCTTGGCGCGATCGCAGTTCATTAAATAAGCGTCCGCCAAATCCATTTAACACCTCATTCAACACATTCAGTGCTGGATAATCTGGGCTGTCAAACCGTCCGCCTAAATGACCAATCAACACGCTACTTTGTGTGAGTTGCGGCTGATTTACAAAAAACACTCCGCCGGTATTGGCTGGGGAAACCTCTGGTAATTGCACTTTAGCGATTTTGGGGTTGGCTTTCCAGTCGCCAAGTTTAGCTTGTATGAGCGATCGCATTTTTTTCGCGTCAAAATCCCCTACAATCCCCAAAATCATATTATTCGGGTGGAAGTATTGCTGATAAAACTTGAGCAAATCCTCACGGGAAACTCGCTCTATAGTTGCATACTCTGTGGTGCGACCATAAGGGCTATCTTTGCCATAAAGCAACTTACGAAATTCTCGATTCGCAATGCCATTGGGATCGTCATTGCGCCGCGCAATCGCACCCCTAGCTTGTGTTTTCGCCAAATCTAGCTTTTCTTGAGCAAAAACAGGCGATCGCAACACCTCAGCAAACAACCCAAACACCATTTCTAAATCTTCACTGAGGGCATCAAAACTAGCACTACCAGCAGTTTCACCAATACTAGTTTCCACCGATGCTGCCCGTTGTTCCAACATCTCATTTAATTCATCACCCGTATGCTTCGTAGTTCCGCCAGTCCGCATTACCGCGCCTGTAAAACCAGCTAACCCGACTTTTTCCAACGGTTCCAAACGACTCCCAGTCCTTACCAACACTGTACCCTTCACCAAAGGTAACTCACGATCCTCCATCAAATAGACAACCAAGCCGTTTTGCAGCACAAACCGTTCATACTTTGGTAACTTAACCTCAGGTAGCGGTGGCAGTTGCAACTCAGTGTAATGTTTCGCCTGTACCGTCGCCGCAACAGAAAAATTAAAAGTAAAAAGTAAAAAGGCCAAACCCACAACCAACGCAGAAAAAACCTTCTTCCCACTAGGGATTTTCAGACCCATCTTCCTTTTACCCTTACCCTTATACCTTTCCATATCTCTCTTCCTTTGCGCCCTTAGCGTCCTTTGCGGTTCGTTTTTCATCCTTGTTTCGACAACAGCTTACCAATTGTGCGATTTTCCGGCGTAAACGTTGCCTTCGCCACCCGCTGGATATCGCCAGGAGTTACCGCCGCAATTTCATCTAACTCCTTAAACAAATTCCGCCAAGAACCAGTTTTCACCTCATATTCCAACAATTGCTGAGCCATTCCGCTATTAGAAGTCAAACTACGCAATAAATCCCCCCGTGCTTGGGTTTTTACTCGCTCTAGCTCAACCGCAGATACAGGCTCAGTTTTTAATTTCTCAATTTCCTGGCGTAAAGCGATCGCCAATTCATCAACAGTACGTCCGGGAGCAGTTACAGCATAAAACAACATCAAATTTGCGTATTTATCCCCAGGAAAACCACTAAAACCTTGGGCATTGAGCGCCAACCGTTGCTTTTCTACTAAAGATTTATACAGCCGTGAAGTGCGCCCATCACTTAATAAACTGCCAATCATTTCGTAGACTACATTATCTGGATGAGTAATTGATGGACGGTGATAACCTTCCAAATACAACGGTTGAGCAGGTAGCTGTAAAGTAACTTCCCGTGTTTGTTTTTGTTGCGGTTCCACAGGAATTTTTGGAGTAGCTTTAGCTTTAGCTTGATAGCGTCCAAAATAAGTTTGTGCGAGTTTTTTGACTTCGGTGGGATTGACATCACCGACAATGGCGATCGCTAAATTATTTGGTACATAATAAGCGTCATAAAACTTTTGTACATCTTCTGGTGTTAAGTTACGGATATCTTTGTCATAACCAATCACTGGACGCCTGTAAGGATGAACTTTGTAGGCAGCGTCAATAAATTTCTCCAACATCGCCCCAATGGGTGAATTATCCACCCGCATCCGTCGTTCTTCTAAAATGACATCTCTCTCTTTATAAAACTCACGACGAATTACAGGATCGAGAAATCTCTCCGACTCCAGCGACATCCAAAGTTCCAATTTATTAGCAGGAAAACTATAAAAATAACGCGTCGCTTCACTTGAAGTAGTGGCATTTAAACCCACGCCTCCCGCTTGTTCCACAATTCGTCCCAGTTCGTTTTGCTTGACTAGCTTCGCGGCTTGGGATTCCACTTGCTTAAACTCAGCTTCTAGCCGCACCACTTCATCCTTTTTGCCATTAGCTTTGGCTGCTTGAATTTGGGCATCCAACTGTTCTAGGCGTTCTAGTAATGGTTTTTCTGCCTTGTAATCTTCTGTACCGATGCGCGTCGTCCCTTTAAATGCCAAATGTTCTAGAAAGTGCGCTACACCGGTTTTACCATCCGGCTCATCCACACCACCGACATCAGCATAGGTAAGAAAAGAAACTACAGGTGCTTGATGTCGTTCCAGAACAATGAACTTCAAACCATTATCCAGGCGAAACTCTGTTAACTCCTTGATGACTCGATCGAGATAAGGTTGAATCGAACTTGCAGCTGGAATTTGAGTTTTAGCTGGAGGAGATATTGTTTGAGTTTGAGCCAGAGCAACTTCTGGGTGTAATCCCCACCAAAACGCGATCGCAGCCAACAAAGCGGCAAACACTCGGTAGGATGTGACTGATAATTGGGGATTGGTGACTGGAGACTGGGGATTAGGAACTTCTCGCCACAACCCGTTAAACCAATCCAAAATCCAAAATCTAAAATCAAAAATCAACCGACAGAGTTTGTTCATAAGCCAAAATTAAGATAAAGTTACACTACCGAAGAAATACGCTACTTAGCAAATAGAGCGTTAATGTTGTATTAAGCTTTTTCGGCTTTTTGTACTTGACGTTAGACAATAATGCTACAAGTCCGGCATCGGATATTTCACCATAACAATTATGCGAGTTTTTAATTCTACCCCGCCCTCAGAGGCTCAGACGCGCACCCGCATTTTACAGGCAGCACAACGTTTGTTTGCCTCTCAGGGATTTGATGGCACTACCACCCGTGATTTAGCACAGGCAGCAGGTGTAGCTGAAGGCACTCTATTTCGCCATTTTGCCAATAAAAAGGCAATTTTGGTAGAAGTAGCTACAAGTGGATGGGTGGAGATTCTCACGGATCTGCTCACAGAATTAAGTGAAATGGGTAGCTATAAAGCAGTAGCTCAAGTGATGCGCCGTCGGATGTGGAATTTCCAAAAAAATGCCGATTTGATGCGCGTTTGTTTCATGGAAGTGCAATTTCATCCAGACTTGCGCGATCGCATTCAATTAGAAGTCATTACTAAAATGACCGATGTTGCCGAAGCCTTCTTTCAAACAGCAATGGATAAAGGCATCTATCGCCAAATGGACGCCAACCTAGTCGCCAAAGTTTTCTTAGGAATGTTTGCGATCGCTGGTTTTTCCAACAACACCCTCATGGAACCAGACGCCTCCCCCCAACAAATGCAACAAATGGCAGAAGGCCTCGCTGACATCTTCCTCAATGGCGTGTTGGCAAAGGATTAGTGACTGGGGACTGGGGATTGGGCATTAGTTATTCTTCCCCTGCCCCTCTGCCCCCATGCTCCCCACCATTCTCGCTTCCTGACTCCACCTTTCTACTAACTCAATCGCTGGACACAAATCTCGTCGCTGCATTGTTGCCACTTGCAAGCGCAAAATCTGTTTGTGTAATCTTTGAGTAGGAGTTTGAGCTAACTGGGCTACAGAACCAATACCCGCATGGAGTAATAAACCGCAGTATTGGGTTCCAACGCTGGGAATGCGTGCTAAGTCAGCCAAAGCCATCCATTTATTCACATACTGAATATGAATTTGAAGTTTATTAGCTAACGCCAGCTTTGCCTGTGGAGTTTTTCCTTGCTTGATTAGCGCTTGTGTAGTACTTATTCCACAATTTCGCAGTTGCGATTGTTCTTCTTGGGTGAGTCCAGGCAATTGCTCAATTGGCCAGTCACCAGATGTGAAAGGACTTCGATGATTTTTCTGTTTAGCGGACATTTGTAAAATTAAAACATAGGCTAATTTACATATTGTGACAGCCAGTTTTGATATTTTGTATTGGCGTGCAATCTTAAGACAACCCGTCGCATTGTTAATGCATCGCCTTGTCTAGCGTTTGCTTCTTCCCTTACCGCTAACATAGGGTAAAGTATCTTAAATTGAGCTTGTCTACCACGAATTAAAGGAACTTCATGACCGAAAAGGATACAAGCCCCTAAATTTATTTATGGGATCAAAAATTATTGAATTTTGAATTTTGAATTCGGAGCTAAGCGACGTGACCCCAATTCCCAAAACCGCAGCCCAGTTGTATGAAACAGATTTTGTAGCCTGGACAAAACACACTGTGCAACTGATTCGCGATCGCCAATTTGACCAGATAGACTGGGATGCTGTGATTGAGGAGATTGAAAGCTTGGGACGCTCAGAACGGCGGGAGTTGAAAAGCCGCTTGGAGGTACTATTACAACATTTACTTAAATGGCAATACCAATCTAATTTGCAAAGTGGTTCCTGGCAAAATACGATTGACGAACAACGCAACCGAATTATAGATTTGCTGCAAGAGAGTCCCAGTCTCAAGTCATATCCAGAAGAAGTTTTAGCCCAGTGCTACCACCGGGGATTAAAAGCTGCTAGTAATGAAACGAAATTAGCAATAGATACGTTTCCAACGGAATGTCCTTATTCTATTGCCCAAATTCTTGATGCCGAGTTTTTGCCCAATGCGATTAATTTTTAGCTCAATTTAAGCAGTAATTAATTCGCCTCGCAAAACAGTTACCGCCTGTCCCGCAAGCAAAACGCGATCGCCCCCATCATAATAAACTTTCACCACGCCACCGCGACTCGAAGCCTGATAAGCTAAAAACCGATCTTTGTGCAAGCGATCGCGCCAAAATGCAGCAAGGCAACAATGAGCCGCCCCTGTTACTGGGTCTTCATTAATACCTAATCCTGGTGCAAAGAAGCGCGAAACGAAATCATATTGGGAATCAGGCTCAGCAATACTGGTAACAATAACATCAGAAATAGACAATGTTTTTAGTAGCTGGAAATTGGGTTGTATTTGCCGCACCAATTCTTCAGATTCTAATTCTACTAAATAACCTAGTGAATTTTGCAATACAGATTTATATGGTACGCCCAAAGCTTGACTAAGTTCTGGAGGGGCGATGGTTGGTTTTGAATGATTCACCGGAAAATCTAACTCAATCCATTCACCTTGTAACTTAGCAAGGAGTACTCCACTTTTGGTATAAAAACGTGCAACTTTATCAGATAGTAAATGTCCTTCTGACCAAAGTATATGGGCACTAGCTAAAGTTGCGTGACCACAAAGCGGTACTTCCACCGTTGGCGTAAACCAACGCAAATTAAAACCATCATCTTGTTTAATAAGAAAAGCCGTCTCAGATAAATTCATTTCCTGCGCCACGTTTTGGAGCCAAATATCATCTTTAGGAGTAGCCAAAACACAGACAGCAGCAGGGTTTCCCCCAAATGGTGTATTCGTGAAAGCATCAACTTGAGTAATGATTTGTCCCATAAAATTACTTCCAAGGTAATAAACTAAAAATCAAAAGCCAAAACAGATAATATTCTTTTAATAAAGAATTTAACTTAGTGAATTGTGCTTTCTTAAATGTGAAAACTTGATTTATAAAATCGCAGATAACTAAGATAGCAAAAGATAAATTTTAGATGAATTTTACTAATGTATTAATTTACCTATGTTTAGACAAATATAAAATGTAGCGTATTAAATTGTACATGAAACTAGGTTGTATAAACTAATAGCCATTTATTTTGCTGAAATAATTTGCTGTTAGTAATAGGCTCCAGCCTTGTTTTTATGCAACTTAGCTCATTAGTTGATTGCAAAACAAAAACAGGAATCAACAATAATGGCACCTAATCCAGCAGTTTTTAACTTGTCTGACTTGAACGGGAGTAATGGGTTTGCGATCCGTAGTTCTTACTTGGGCAGATCTGTTAGCAGTGCAGGAGACATCAACGGCGACGGCTTCGACGACCTGATTATCGGCACACGCTATGGCGATAACAATGGCAATACCAAGAGCTACATTGTATTTGGCAAAAGCAGTGGTTTTGCAGCTAGCCTCAACCTCTCCTCCGTAGATGGCAACAACGGTTTTGTGATTAACAACTCAGGCAGCGTCGTCACCAGTGCCGGAGACATCAACGATGACGGTATCGCCGACCTGATTATCGGGGCAAGTGGGGCCGACCCCAATGGCAAGTCAGCTGCTGGGCAGACCTATGTGATTTTTGGCAGCACCAGTGGTTTTGGAGCAAGTTTTGATTTATCGTCCCTCAACGGCAGTAACGGCTTTGCGATCGAGGGCATTAATCCAGGTGACAGATCGGGCAACTCAGTCAGCAGTGCTGGAGACATCAATAGCGACGGCTTCGACGACCTGATTATTGGTGCAACTGACAAGAGCTATGTGCTGTTTGGCAAGAGCAGTGGCTTCACAGCCAGCTTTAACCTCTCGTCCCTCAACGGCAGCAACGGCTTTGTAATCAACGGCATCGCTTCAGATAACAGCTCAGGCGTTTCCGTCAGCAGTGCTGGAGACTTCAACGGCGACGGCGCTGCTGACCTGATTATCGGGGCGAGCAATGCCACTGTCAATGGTCAAATATTTGTTGGCGAGAGTTATGTGGTCTTTGGCTTTGGAACTGCAACCACCCAGGAAGATACTGCACTTAACATCCTTGCCAGCACCATCTTGAGTAGATACACAGATGTAGAGGGTGATATCTTAAGCATTAGTGACTTCACTAACCCTGCCAATGGCACACTCACACTCAACAACAACGGCACTGTTGGCAACGCCAGCGATGACTACTTCATCTACACCCCCAATGCCAACTATAACGGTGCTGATAGCTTTACCTACACTGTCAGTGATGGCAATGGTGGCACAATTACTAGTACTTTTAAGTTGAACGTCAAGCCAGTCAATGATGCGCCAGTTGCAGTTCATGATACTGTTACTGCTGCCAAATATACTAATGTGCGTATCCAAGCAAATACTTTGCTGGCTAACGATACAGATGTTGATAGCAGCAACCTCAGCATTACTGGTGTCAGTGGTGCGACTAATGGTACTGCGGTGCTGAAAAATAACGGCACTCCGAATAACACAGCAGATGATTTCATCTTGTTTACCCCAACTAGCGGGTTTAGTGGTGCGGCTAGCTTCAACTACACTATTAGCGATGGTCAACTTACCAGTACTGCTAAGGTAACTGTGCAAGTGGGCGATCGCCTTTTTGGTGGCAACGGCAACGACCACCTCAAGGGTACTCCTGGCAATGACTATCTCAAGGGCGGCAATGGCAAAGATTCCCTCAATGGTGGCAATGGTAATGATACCCTTCTTGGTGGCAACGGTAACGACCTATTGTCCGGTGGTTTTGGTAACGATACCCTCACAGGTGGCAACGGCAAAGATAAATTTGTCTTGGCTGCCACACAAGGTACTGATACTATTACTGATTTCTGCAAAGGCAGTGACTCCATCGCACTTTCTGGTGGCCTGACCTTCAATCAACTTAGTTTCTCTGGCCACAAAATTATCGTCACTGCTACTGACGAAATTTTGGCAACCCTGACTGGAATTAACACCACGACCTTGACTGCCGCTAATTTCACTATTGTCTAAACGTAACCTCGTGCAACTTTGATGCATCAAAGTTGCACAAATTCTCCTTAACTTTAGGAATTACTTATGATTAGCTGTTCGGGGAAAAAAATGCGATTGTTTACGTCATAATACACTTTCACCTCTCCATCCCGAATTAGTAGCAGGATTATCTGCAAAGGATGTATTTATGAAAGCATCAAACGGAAACATCAGGCTAAAAATATTCAGGGGCATTTTTGCTACCGTGACCTTAGTATTAATTTGTGGAGGATTAGTTAGCTGTATTGCTCAAGCACCACAGCCTCTGGGTCCAACTGAGCAACAAAAACCAGTTGTGCAACCCGATAGACCAAACTCAAATGACAAGTCTGACGACAATAAACTTGATGATGGCAACGATGATGGAGACGAAGATCGTAAAAACAATGATGATAAAGACTAAATAACCTTTATCTTTTTTTTTGAGTTTTTATTTATGCTTATTCAACAAACTTCTAGTTCCCTCGTGGAAACTCTACGCCAGCGAAGGCAAAAACTAGCCAACCTGATTGATTTTCCCGCAATTCTCTGGTCAGGTAGCAACAGTCCGCGCAACTTTCCCGCAAATTCTTTTCCTTTTCGCGCTAGCAGTCATTTCCTTTATTTTGCGGGGCTGCCGTTATCAAATGCGGTAATTCGCCTAGAAGGGGGCAAACTAGAATTATTCATGGAAGATCCCTCGCCCAGCAGCGCCCTTTGGCACGGAGAAATGCCAACACGGGAGGAAATCGCCGAGAAGATTGGGGCAGATGTGGCTAGACCTTTAACAGAATTAGAGTCGTGGTTAGAAAATGCTGCAACCATCGCTCTACAAGATGCTGCTACTTGGACACAGCAATCTCAGCTGTTGAATAGATGGATTTTACCTCAAAGTCCTCCCCAAGGAATTGACTTGGAGTTAGCTAAGGCGATGGTTTTTCTACGTCTCACCCACGATGAAGCTGCATTAGTCGAGTTACGAAAAGCTGCGGCTGTCACAGTGAAGGCACACAAAGCTGGTATGGCTGCAACACCCCAAGCCAAACTCGAAGCAGAAGTTCGCGCCGCGATGGAAGGTGTAATCATTGCCAACAACATGACCACCTCTTACAACAGCATCGTCACCGTTCACGGTGAAGTTTTGCACAACGAACAGTATCACCATAATGTGCAACCAGGTGACTTACTCCTTGCTGATGTCGGTGCTGAAACCGAAACGGGTTGGGCTGCGGATGTTACTCGCACTTGGCCGGTTTCTGGAAAATTTTCATCCACCCAAAGAGATATTTATAATGTTGTCTTGGCAGCCCATGATGCTTGCATTGCCAAAATACATCCTGGTGTAGAATATAGCGATATTCATTTTCTAGCTGCTACGGTCATCGCTGAAGGTTTAGTGGATTTAGGAATTCTCCAAGGAAATCCCCACGATTTAGTTGAAATGGATGCCCACGCGCTATTTTTTCCCCACGGTATTGGTCATCTATTGGGTTTAGATGTCCATGACATGGAGGATTTAGGGGATTTAGCAGGATATGAAGAAGCAAGGACAAGGAGCGATCGCTTTGGCTTGGGCTACTTGCGTTTAAATCGTCCATTACGTCCAGGAATGCTAGTTACAATTGAACCTGGTTTTTACCAAGTCCCAGCAATTTTAAATGACGCTAACGTGCGTTCAAAATATCAAAATGTCGTCAATTGGCAGCGGTTATCAGAATTTACTGATGTCCGCGGTATCCGCATTGAAGACGATGTTTTAGTGACCACAGAAGGCAGCGAAGTTTTAACAGCTGCATTACCAAATGATGCCGATAATGTAGAAAATTTAGTTAATATCTGAGTCGATTATTAACTAGCGAATCCAGCAATAGTACTAACATAGAAACATCATGTTCGCGGTAAGTGTTAGAGTATTCTGCTGGATTTCGATTTACCTGTACTTGAGAAATTTTGACACCTTCTTCAACTATCTCAAAACACACTTTGAAAATGCATAAACCAGTCCAACTGCGATGCAAGTATAACCAAGGAGCCTCATAAAAAATGAACCACCTATCTTCCATTTGGTGTGGAATTAATCCGGCAGTGATTCTGTCAAATTGCTCGTGTGAGTAAACTTTTTCTACCGTTATAATTGTAAACGCAGAAGGCATAGGTTCTGTTTTCCAATCACCTCGTTTGGCTATTTGCATAGTTAAGAATTTCCCAAGCCAAGTATCGGCTCTGTTTTACTCCTGAATTCTGAGTGCTGAATTCTGCTGTAATATGATACCCCGTGATATCTAAAATAATTCTAAATTCATGAGAAAACACCCTATACAATTACTACTGAGTGGAATTGTTGTCAGCTTTGGACTATTACCATCATTAGCTCAAGCACAGCAGCCAATTTCTGATGCCCAAGTTGCAGCGATGGTAGAGGCACTGCGACAAGCTGCACCGCAAACCAAAAATCCCAACGATGGACTTTATAGCGAATGGCAAGTCAAACCAGAAACCCTCAAAGGCTGGTCAAGAACTTGTCTCAAACGAGAATTAACAGCGACGCAATTTGAAAACAGTCCTGTGCTTGCCCGTTCGGTTGTATCCTGTATCACCCGCCGCGAGTTAACCAATCAGTTCGCCGCTACCAAGAATAATGAAATTGCATCTGTGCGTGGCGCTGCTTGTTGGTGGATGACTGGTAACTATACAGGCTGTGACAAAGGTTTTACTGCTGACTATGTGCAAAAAGTTGTCCGGTTTTATCAACAACAGCGCTCAAAACCAGCAGCAACTCAACCATCAAAGGGCGGTTCTTAGAGATAATTCTTTTACCTTTTCAGTAAGCCAATCGACACGATCCTTACCCCAAAACTTTTCGCCTTCAACCACCCAGGTTGGTACACCAGGACAGCCAAATCGATCGTATTCTGCCAAAGCTTCAATTGCAGCTTGTTTAGCTGCTTCGCCTTGGG
Source organism: Nostoc paludosum FACHB-159 (assembly GCF_014698835.1). GTDB lineage: Bacteria > Cyanobacteriota > Cyanobacteriia > Cyanobacteriales > Nostocaceae > Nostoc > Nostoc paludosum. Next base: position 32,657 of record NZ_JACJTU010000013.1, read on the forward strand.
CTAATTCTAGAATGCGAACGCCACCCAACCCAACATCATCGGCAATTTTTCTAATCACAGACTCATCGTTGACATCAAGCAAGTCAACATAACTGGCTCGAAAAAAAGCAGCATCCAAAAGATGCTCCTTCCCGCTTCCACGAGCAGCGTAATATGCTCTAGCGGGAAGTTCTTCCCGACTAAATTTCATTTCCTGCCAGCGCTTTACCCACCTTCGGAATTCATCAAGCTCCTTGAATCGAATTTCAATGCCGTACTTTTTCGCCCACCGCAGGCAATCTTCTTTGTGATACAACGATACGGCCGCGCTTTCACTTCCTCCTTGGAGATCGGCAACCTTAATACCTCGCTCCTTGGGAATGTAAATCGGTCGTCGTTCAATATCAACAGGTAACCCCTGCAAGGATCTTTGGGCAAGAATGATCCCAATGTATGAATTTGCCGAGTGGTATATTGAATAGGAGTAAACTTTGATTCGCTGCGACATATATTCTTCTATAGCTATCTAAATTAATTCGCTATTTTGATATTAAATTTGGCTTTTAACCCATTGGCGAAATTCTTTCACTAATTCCAAATAATCTTTTTCTCCTACCTGCTTTAAAAAATGAGAAATCTCTATGAGTGGCAAATTGGGAAATGCTAAACTCTGTTGAACAGATATATATTTTTGATTTTCTAAAACGTTAATAGTAAAAGTCTTGCCATCATATCGCCAAATTTCAGGCACACCCATATCAGCATAAACTTGAAAGCGATTTTTAGAGCTGCTAGTAATATCAACTTCTACTACTAAATCTGGTGGTGGATCTTCCGCTAAATCTATTCTTTTTTTGCCTTTTATGGCATTAATATTTCCAATGTAAAAGCATTCATCTGGTTCTGCGCCACTCAGTTCTGGACGTTTAAAAGTGGTAGAACCAAGGCAGTCAATTCTAATTTCTAGTTCTTCTGCGAGAGTTTCGACAAATCGAGACGCAATTCTTTTGTATCGTTCATGTTCAGGTGAAGGAACCATGATTTCTAGAGTACCTCGATTGTAAGTAAGGCGAAGGCGGCGGTTAACACTAAGTTCAGCTAGCAAGTTTTCATAGGTTTGCCAACTGATACCTGATAAGTGGATGATTTCTGTGGGTTGAATGAGAGTGTTGCTAGTCATAGCTATCTCTTGAGTATTTATTTGCTAAGTTGCCGATTTTTGGATGTCAGTTCAACAAACGTAGGTATCTAGTTGCTACAGTCGGGGTGAAAACTACTAAGCTGGTAAATAGCACGTTTAAACTTTACCGGAAAATCTAAATCGCATTCATCGGCGGTTTACAATTCCTCACTGGCGAACTACCTGTAATTACATTATGTTTGATGCTCTATCTGACCGTTTAGAAGCCGCCTGGAAAAAACTGCGGGGACAGGACAAAATTTCTCAATCCAACATTCAAGACGCTTTGCGGGAAGTGCGCCGCGCTTTGTTGGAAGCAGATGTCAATCTCCAGGTAGTCAAAGATTTTATTACCGAAGTCGAAACCAAGGCACAGGGAGCCGAGGTAATCTCCGGCGTGCGACCTGAGCAACAGTTCATCAAAATTGTTCACGATGAGCTAGTGCAGGTGATGGGGGATGAGAATGTTCCTTTAGTAGAAGCTCAAGAACAGCCTACTATCGTGCTAATGGCTGGGTTGCAAGGTACTGGTAAAACCACCGCAACTGCCAAGTTGGCTTTACATCTGAGGAAATTAGATCGTAGTTGCTTGTTGGTGGCGACAGACGTGTATCGCCCAGCAGCGATCGACCAGTTGATAACGCTGGGTAAGCAAATTGACGTACCAGTTTTTGAACTCGGAAGCGATGCAGATCCTGTAGAAATAGCACGGCAAGGTGTAGAGCGCGGCAAAGCAGAAGGTGTAAATACAGTAATTATTGATACTGCTGGGCGTCTGCAAATTGACGAGGAGATGATGGCGGAATTAGCCCGCATCAAAGAAACAGTCCAACCCGACGAAACTCTGTTGGTGGTGGACGCTATGACTGGTCAAGAAGCAGCCAATTTGACCCGCACCTTCCACGAGCAAATCGGGATTACTGGGGCGATTCTCACCAAACTCGATGGTGATAGCCGGGGGGGTGCGGCGCTGTCAGTCCGACGGATTTCGGGAGCGCCAATTAAGTTTGTGGGTGTCGGCGAAAAAGTCGAGGCACTGCAACCCTTTTATCCCGATCGCATGGCATCCCGGATTCTGGGAATGGGTGATGTTCTTACTTTAGTAGAAAAAGCCCAGGAAGAAATTGATTTAGCAGATGCCGAGAAAATGCAGGAGAAAATCCTGACGGCGAAGTTCGACTTTACCGACTTTCTCAAACAACTGCGCCTATTGAAAAACATGGGTTCGCTGGGAGGAATCATGAAGCTGATTCCAGGGATGAACAAACTCTCAGACGACCAGCTAAAACATGGAGAAACCCAACTCAAGCGCTGTGAAGCGATGATTAACTCCATGACCCGCCAAGAACGCCAAGACCCCGATTTATTAGCCAGTTCTCCGAGTCGCCGACGACGGATTGCTGCTGGTTCAGGCTACAAAGAACCCGACGTGAGTAAACTCGTAGCTGACTTTCAAAAAATGCGATCGCTCATGCAACAAATGGGTCAAGGTGGCGGCTTACCTGGAATGCCAGGAATGTTCGGTGGCGGTATGGGCAGCCCCTTTGGAGGTGGAGGCAATCGTGCCCCAGCCCCCGGATGGCGAGGTTACAATACTGGCGCCCCAGCCGCGAAAAAGAAAAAGAAAGATAAAAAGAAAAAAGGATTCGGTAATCTTTAGGAATTGGGCATGGGGCATGGGGCATGGGGCATGAAGAAGAAGAGCTATTGAGGCAGGGGAAGAAATAACAACCATTGCCCATTGCCCATTGCCCATTGCCCAGACAATAGCATCAAACACTAGACGAGTGCTAGAATTAGCATTTCGGCATACCTAACAACAGGAGAATGATTCTTCAACCATGATCAAACTGCGCTTGAAGCGATACGGTAAAAAGCGGGAAGCAAGTTACCGCATTGTCGCCATTAACAGCCTCGCTCGCCGCGATGGTCGTCCCTTAGAAGAGTTGGGATTCTATAACCCCAGAACCGATGAAGTGCGACTAGATGTTCCCGGCATCGTCAAGCGACTACAACAAGGCGCTCAACCTACTGACACGGTACGTCGCATCCTAGTAAAAGCCAATGTTTTTGAACAGGTCAGTGCTACAGCCGCATCATAATTTCGGAACCAAATCTCCAAAAGCTAGTCCAAACTACGTTGGGCTGGTTAAATTTTTGGTGCAGCCGTTTTTAGAATCTCCACAGACTTTAAGCGTCGATAGTGAAATTTCCCAAACCCTAAACCGAGTTTGGATTCGCATCGCCTTTGACAGCACAGATAAAGGAAAAGTGTTTGGTCGAGGAGGACGCAATATTCAGGCCATTCGTACAGTAATTGCCGCAGCCGCAGCCGCAGTTGGGCAATCGGTATACCTGGATATCTACGGCAGCACCACTCCAGGTCGGGAGGGTATGTCTTTTGATGAAGACTCAGAAGAGCGATCGCCGCCACCACCAAAAACAAGAGAACCACGAACAAATGGGCCTAAACCCATTGTTAAACCCCGGACTCGCTAGATTAAAACTAGAGCAAAAGTCTGAGCGGAGATGACCACAACCGCTCAGAATTTTTGTGGCGGTGAAAAACTGGCAAAAAGATTTTTTGATCTTTTTTGTCCCTCTTGAGCAATTACATACTGCTAAAAGTAGATGATAGTAATGTGCAACTATGATTTTCCCTGTAAGGAGGTGAAACCAGGGAGTGGCTGAAATTCGTTTAGGTGAAAATGAGTCCATTGACTCCGCACTAAGACGCTTTAAAAAGAAAATTCAAAAAGCTGGAATTTTATCCGAAGTCAAACGTCGGGAAAGATACGAAAAACCCAGTTTGCGTCGTAAGCGCAAAGCAGAAGTCGCACGTAGGGGTGGCCGTTAATAAGGGACTGACAAATAAAAAATATCTAATTAATTTTTGTGGGTTGGGCATCTTGCCGAGTCCATAGGGCAGGCGACACACCTAGCCCACAATTAATAGTAATTTATTTGTGAGAGTTCCTAAATCAAGCTGATGTCAATTAATTTTGGATTTTAGATTTGCGATCGCGTAGCTGTCCCGGATTATTATCTGCGACAAGCTACGCTTAATTTACTCACTATTGTAGAGGTATAAGTATCTTTGAGATTTGTTGCGTCCACAAGGTTGGATATGTAGCAAACTTTGAGAATTAAACTACTAAAAAAACAATTCCAAAATCCAAATTGTGCTGAAACCGCATCAAAGGTGCGAGCAAAATTTAAAAATTACTTATGGTAGGTGCTTCAACAATTCAGTTACCGAATATTTCCAGTGCCATCGCTCTTGCAGGAGATGGAGAAGAAAATCTCAAATTCCTATCTCACCAAACAGGAGCTAATTTGGTGTTGCGCGGACAGGAATTACTGATTTCTGGTACAGATAACCAAATTGAACTAGCTACGAAATTAGTGCGATCGCTTGAAGAACTCTGGACTAAAGGCAATACGATTTCCAGTGCCGATATTTTAACAGCTCGTCAAGCCATAGATAGCGATCGGCAAGGCGAACTGCAAGATTTACAACGAGATGTCCTCGCCAGAAGTCGTCGCGGCGAAGAAATCCGCGCCAAAACCTTTCGCCAACGTCAATACATCGACGCAATACGCAAGCGAGACCTCACCTTTGGTATTGGGCCTGCTGGTACAGGTAAGACTTATCTCGCTGTGGTTGTGGCCGTCCAAGCACTCCTAGCCAACCAGTTTGAAAAAATCATTTTAACTCGCCCTGCCGTGGAAGCAGGTGAACGACTCGGCTTTTTACCTGGAGACTTACAGCAGAAAGTCAACCCCTACCTCCGCCCACTTTACGATGCTATTTATGAATTCATCGACCCAGAAAAAGTACCCAATTTAATGGAACGGGGTGTGATTGAAGTTGCACCACTCGCCTATATGCGAGGACGTACTCTCAATAACGCCTTTGTAATTGTGGATGAAGCCCAAAACACTACACCAGGTCAAATGAAAATGGTTTTGACTCGTTTGGGCTTTCGTTCCAAAATGGTGATTACAGGTGACATTACACAGACTGACTTGCCACTCAACCAACCATCAGGTCTAAAAATAGCGTTGCAAATTTTAAAAAACGTTGAAGGCATTGCCTTTTGTGAATTTTCCCAAAAAGATGTCGTTCGTAATCCTTTAGTTCAGCGCATTGTCGCCGCCTATGAAAAACATGAAAAATAGATGTGGAGCATAGGGCATGGGGCATGGGGCATGGGGGAGATGAGGGACACAAAAGAAGTTGCAGTAAGCCTTTTCCCTTTGCCTGCCAACCTTTTTTCCATGCCCAATGCCCTATGCCCCATGCCCAATGCCCAATGCCCAACGACTAATAACTAAGGACAAATAACAAATGACCACAACATTAAAAGAATTTTTAGCAGCTTGTGAAAATCTCGGAACTTTGCGTCTAATTGTTACTAGTAGTGCTGCTGTTTTAGAAGCAAGAGGTAAGCTAGAAAAACTCTTTTATGCAGAATTACCCAAAGGAAAATACGCGAATATGCACACCGAAGGTTTTGAATTTCACTTGAATATGGACAAAATTATTCAAGTGAAATTTGAAACTGGTGAAGCGAAAAGAGGTAATTTTACAACTTATGCCATTCGGTTTTTAGATGATAAACAAGAGCCAGCTTTAAGCTTATTTTTGCAATGGGGTAAACCAGGAGAATATGAACCAGGTCAAGTGGAAAATTGGCAGACTTTAAAAGAAAAGTATGGGGAAATTTGGCAACCCTTACCCGCAGAAATTTAATTAAACATTTGATGAAATTAATTCTGCCTTATCCGAAACCTTTGTAGAGACGTAGCAATGCTACGTCTCTACACGCAATGCTACGTCTCTACGTCTCTACACAGATAGGGGTGGAGGAAATCGAATATCTGCACTGAATTGTTCGACATTCACACTGCGATAAATCGGTAAAACGTATTCTAAATTTTCGTGGGGGCGGGGAATAATATGATGAGAAAGCACCTCACCACCGTTTACACGCAGCGCCGCCTTCAGCCCTGCCGTTATCGCCACATTCACATCGCCCACAACCCCACGAATTAACACGGTAATTCGTCCCAAATCAGTATTTTCATAGCCAACAAGCGTAATACGGGCAGCTTTACACATGGCATCTCCCGCTTCAACTGCTCTGGGAACGCCGTAGACTTCAATCATACCTAGTGCCAATGTCATTTTGTTGCAAAGATTTTTGGAAACAGTATAAAGTTAGTTATTAAGGCATATTCTGTATTTTAAGAATAGGCAATATCTCTAAGTGCATTATTATCCCATATATTCATTTTTAATCAATAAATAATGAACGTTTAATATAAGACTACTCATGTTTATAATTAGGATAATTTGGAGTTTTTGCTTGCTGTTCTTATTCCTACTGGGGAATGGTGAGGCTGTTGCAGGGGAATTGTCTGAACGCCTAGCTAATTTTCCTCAATGGGAAAAATTAACTTCCGTGCAACCAGCATCGGGTGATTTAGTTTACCCTGAGTGGATGGCTGGTACTTGGAAGGTAACAAGTACATTAGTAGATTTGGTTGCGCCTTTGGCACCAGATATTGTGACGCCAGGTTTTGAAGGTAATCGGCGACAATTAAATCAACCTGTAAGTTTTCTTGTAAGATTTATAAAAGAGCAACCACATGTCACTGGGTTTAAAATATTTCCTCCCATAGATAGTAAATCACCAATTTTAGTAGCAGATAGAGCATTTAATAGTTTGAATTTGGCACGGGCTTCTTTAGGAAATGAAGCGGTGTTAGCAGTTAAAGTAGATCCAGATTCACCTAATCGTCAAATTACATTCTTGCGTAGCAGTCGTCAATTAGTTTCTACTGTTACTGCACGGGCTACAGAAACTACTCCTGATGGAAAGTTCATTACTACAGAGGTGTTTCAACAATTATTTAAAGGCAGTTCCCGCCCGTATTTAAATTCTGTAGAATCTACCACAGCTTACCACAAACTTATCGCTAATAATCCAGCAATTGAAGCAGATCAAGTGACTGCTGTTTATCTTTCACCGCAAGATCCAAATTACTTTGCCGCAGCTTCTCGCCCAGTTGCTCTTTATCGCTATCACCTGGAATTTTTCCCTGAAAAAATGCTTACTAGTTCTAAGGAGTGATTTCAATTATTAACTGTTGACTATTTTGTAGTATACTTGTAATCTGTAAGTTCCAAGTCAACGATCGCGCTCTTGGAAGGTGTGCATCATGGCGACATTTCGAGATATTCTCAATTACTTTCGTCCTGAATGGAAGTTGAGTGTTTTCAGTATTACAGCATCTAGCATTTACGAAGTTATTGATTTAGTTGTACCTTATGCGATTGGGCAGATTTTAAATGTTTTGTCCAATCAACCGTTGGATAAACCCCTTGAAAGTGCGATCGCAACTGTTTCTAACATCATCAATTACCCAGTAAATAAATCTTTTTCTTTGGGATTATTACTAGGTTTAGTATTCCTTGTCACTGTAGTGAGAGCGCCAACACAGCCTTGGTTGACTGGTTGGTTTCACTGGGATATAGCTTTTAGGTCACGGCGAGATCAAAATCAAGCAGCAATCGCCAAAATTCTTACTTTGCCACTGGAATTTTATGATGAAAATAACCCCGGACGCATTGCCGGAAGAGTAGCCAGAGGTGTTAGTAACCACACTTGGGCGTATCCCGAAATTGCCGGACAGTTTATTCCTAAACTGATTCGCGTACTAGGAATTTTTGCTTTTATTTTGGTGATTGAGTGGCGAATTGCGATTTTATATCTAATTTCCTTTGTAATTATTCTCAGCTTAAGCTTGAAGAATTTACAGCAATTGATTAGGTACGAAACTCGTCTGGATAAATATATGGAAGACACCGAAAGCCGGACTTCCGAACTGATCACTAATATTAAAACGGTGAAAGCATTTGCTACAGAAGCTAGGGAACTCAAGCGGCAAAAGCAACGTTTAGACCGGGAACTAATGGTGCTTGATTATCGCATTCACGTAGGTTATGTGAAACTGGGTACTTGGCAAAAAACCGTAATTCAGTTTTGCGTGTTTATTATTTTGGGATTAACTTTAGCAGCAACAGTAGATGGGAGAATTTCCCTCGGTCACTTTATCATGACCTTAACTCTTTCTAGTATGGCTTATGCTGAACTAGAACCAATTAGTATTTTGGCAGAAGGTTTTGCCCGTCGTTATTCTTCTATGCTGCGGTTTCACGAATTTCTTCAAGAACCAACTGGATCTGATTCTGTTGGTCTTTTAGAAGAGAGTAATCAGGCAGAATCAGCTTATAAATTTAGTGGAAAAATTGAGTTTTCCCATCTCACTTTCGGATATGATGCCAACCGTCAAGTTTTGGAAGATATTAACTTGTTGATTGAACCATATCAAACAGTGGCATTAGTGGGGCGTTCTGGTTCTGGAAAGTCTACTTTAGTGAAATTGCTATTGCGATATTTTGCACCTCAATCAGGCCAAATTCTTATTGATGGTCAAGATATTCGCACTTTAGATGTAGGTAAATATAGACGAAGATTAGCGATCGTTCATCAGGAAGTAGACGTTTTTAACGGTACCGTATTGGAAAATCTCACCTACGGTAGGCCGGATGCCAGTTTGGAGGAGGTTCAAGAAGCTTGTGAAATTGCCAGAGTTGATGAAGTAGTGCAGCACTTACCCCAAGGTTATTACACCGTTGTCGGGGAAAGAGGCGTTCGCTTATCTGGAGGACAAAGACAACGTTTGGGAATTGCCAGGGCGTTGTTAGTGAAACCAGATGTGCTAGTTTTTGACGAAGCTACCTCCAGCTTAGATTATGAGTCAGAACGTTCAATTCAGCTAGCAATGCGATCGATTCAGGGTACTTGCACCACCATTGTCATTGCCCACCGTCTGAGTACAGTACGGGAAGCAGATAAGATTGTAGTTCTAGATCGAGGAAGGATTGTAGAAGTCGGTAGCCACGATGAACTTTTACGTCACAAGGGTATCTATCGCCGCTTGCACTCACTCCAAGAAACTGGAGAACTTTTAAGTTAGGCAACATACACCAGATTGCAAGTTGGTGAGGTAAAGATCGTAGTAGAGGCGCAAAACTTTGCGCCTCTACCTTGTACCTTACTAGAACGGAAAATGCTACATAACATCTAGCCATTCTTAATTTAAAAGAGGTATTTAGGTAAGAGCGAAAATTCAGAAATTAATTAGATAGCCATGATTAAATCTAAGATGTCATTGCAAGCGAAGCGAAGCAATCGCAAAGTCTCTGGGATTGCTTCGCTTCGCTCGCAATGACAGAGCATATTATATTTATTTATGTTCACCTACTTAGTATTTAGAATACCGGATGTTTAAAATATTTATTCAAATCAAGAAAAACTTTCTTGATTTTCATTATTGCAGCAATTTTTAGACCATCAAACGACGGGTTAGGGGCACACGAATGCTGTACCCCTACTAAAGATGTTCTTCAAATAAATAACTAATTAAATTTGGCAAGACTTTGTTTCAGTTTGTATTTACTTTGCTAGCTGGAGGATTGATAAACGCTAGGATTTCACACAAAATTTTACTAAGATTTACTCTTATGTGCTTCTTTTTGTGCTGCTTCACTATATTTCTTATATAGTTGAGTCCGAATTTTAGCTTCCTGATAACGGTTGTGGTTTTTTGGTACCGTACTCATTAAATCTGAAGCCCGCTGCCATTTAGCAGCTATCTCTAACCACTGAGTTGAACTTGTGGCTACTTTACCAGATGCAGAAGCTTGGTTAGCAATTCTCACAGCGGTTCCAAATGGATCGTCGGGTGATTCAGAAACACTGTTATTAGGAGTAATGAGTGGTAATTGAATTTGATTTTCTTTAGTACTTTGTGTTGTTAAAGATTTGGAAGCCTCTGGTTGTATCAGGTTTTTGATTTTATTACCTAACTTGGCATATATAACCCAACCAAGTAATAACAAAGAACAGAGACTAACCGCTGCTAATATCTTTGTTTTGTTTTTATTTTTGTGTTTTTCTTTGTTAACTAGTACCAAAGAACGAGAGACCGGAGTTTTAGCAAAACTTGGTTTTCCTAGTTCCGCTTGGGCTTGTGTGAAATCATTAATTAATTGCTTTATAATATTCGGCTGAGTTAATGTAATTTCGTGTGACCACAGCAATTGATTCTCGCGATCGCTAGATATTTCCTTTAACCAAAGTAATTGCTGTTCCCGAACTATTCTACTATTGATATTGACTCGGCGAATATTACGCGGTGCAATGGACTCTAGAATTTCTTGGATTTGGTCTACTAGGGGAGATTGCTCAAGTTGCTCTATGTTAGCCGCTTCACATAAAAGTTGTAAGACACCATCAGAAAAAATGGCTCTGGTTCTAACGCCTGATTTAGCCAGCTTTTCGTTCAATAGCTGAATAATCGCTGCAACGCTACCTTGGTGAGCTTGCCAAGCTATATCGTTTATTCGGTCTATCATCTGGGGTTTAGTGATAGCTCTTGCACCCTGAGTTATTGACGGATTCATTAATTTAGGAACTCTTTTCTACTGACCTTTACCTTGTCTTCGATTTTACGAGTAAAAATATCAGTTGCCAAATAAAATCACAAAATAAAGCCTCCTTTTGAGTTTTGGCAAGGAGACTGTATCACCATTAGTAGGAGGAATCTAACTCTGTAACAAAATGTATTATATTTGCTAATGTCTAGATTACAGTTAGGCGAGACAAAACAGGAATCTCTAGCAAGATACCCCATTTGATAGAGGCGGATTAGCTAATAATATCATAATATACGCTATTCATTTGTAGAGACGTTGCAATGCAACGTCTCTACAAGGTTTTGATATCATGCACAATTGTTTTCATGCTGACGAGTATCTGGCTGCGTCAAGTCCTCCCCTATTCATGAGGGAAAATTTTATCTCCTGTCTTGGGATCGAATACAAATAATTCATTTAAATCTAGTTCTAGAGAAAGGCGATCGCCCGGACGTGGACGCACATCCCCACTCGTCTGAATATTTAACACCGTCATAGAACCAGGTAAACCCGCACGAATCAAAGTTTCCCTTCCCAAAGGTTCCACCACTTTCACCTCAACCTGTAAGAGTGCTGAGTTTTCAGTGTTAAATTCTGAATTAGTGTTGATTTTTAGGTGTTCCGGCCTAATCCCCAAATTCAAACCTTGTCCTTGACGCAACTTTAATCTTTCCTCCACAACTGTTGGAATCGGAAATAATTGCCCACTGACATCAAAACTATGATTTTGATAGCTTGCAGGCAAAATATTCATGGGCGGACTACCTAAAAAAGTTGCCACCATTTGATTAGCTGGACGGGCATAAATACTTTGGGGAGCGCCAATTTGTTGAATGCGTCCGCGATTTAGTACCACAATTTTATCAGCCAAAGTCATTGCTTCGACTTGATCGTGGGTAACGTAAATTGTGGTGATGCCTAATTCTTGATGTAGTTGTTTTAATTCGGCTCTAGTATCATCTCGTAACTGAGCATCTAAATTAGACAAAGGTTCATCAAGTAAAAACACCTGTGGTTCGCGGGCGATCGCCCTTCCTAATGCTACCCGTTGTTGCTGTCCTCCAGAAAGTTGTTTGGGTTTACGATCTAGGAGATTTTCTAAAGATAGCGATCGCGCCACATTCACGACTCTATCTTGAATAATCTTCGAGTCAACCTTCCGCATTTGCAACCCAAAAGCAATGTTTTGGGCTACCGTCATGTGAGGATAAAGAGCGTAGTTTTGGAACACCATCGCCACATCCCGCTGTCTAGCTGGGATATTATTTACTAAGCGATCGCCAATAAAGAGTTTGCCAGAAGTCGCGGTTTCCAAACCGGCGATCGTTCGTAAAATTGTAGACTTACCACAACCAGATGGCCCGACTAAAACCCAAAATTCTCCATCGGGAATTTCAAAGGTAATGTCCTCGATAGCGGTGACATTATTAAATCTACGCTTAATGTCTTCTAAACGAACGTTTGCCATTATCAGATTAGAGTTAATAGTTAGGAGTTAGGAGTTAGGAATTTTAAGTTTTGAGTTTTGAGTTTTAAATTTTAAATCTCTTCAACTCATAACTAATAACTGCTAACTCATAACTGTGTCCAAGCAGGATGAGATAATAAAGAAGCAAAAACTCGCACTCCCCGCAGTTGATTAGAGAGGGGTAAATGGCCTCTAGGGGCGCTCAAATCCCAGGTAAACTCGTGGGGATAGCGAGTCCAATTATTACCTTGTTTCCAACCAATTTTCGGCCAGAAATTCTCCCAGTTTTTACCCAAACTCAACCAAATTTCTCGCTGTACTGAAAAGCCAAATTTCCCCTCGGAGTGAATTAGCCATAGATTGTTAATAGTTTGTAAGTCAACAGCGGGGGAATTTTCTACCTCAGTAAAATACAACCATTTGCGTTGTACAGCCGTTGGTCCTGAGAGTTCACACATTTTTTCGATGGTCATGCGATCGGCAGCTTGGAAGTCTTGCTGTGTGAGTAGCTGTTGCAAAGGATTGTAATTAATCCCGCACTCTGATTTTAGAGGTACAATTCCCTCAGGAAACCACGAGAGCAGAAATTCTTTGGCTTGGGGTGCATCAGACTTGTAAAGAACTTGGTATGCTTTGCCATCAATCCAAGTCGGTGGATTGTCACGTCGTTTGAGTAAAAATTCCATTAACACATCTAATCCCCCATCGCCCAACTGTGCTAGCTGTGAGATCGTTTGTTGTTGGACTTGAATAGACCCAGCGATTAATGGTTGTCGGAGGGAGTCGATGTCAGTAGCAGGGCCTGATAAAATCATTGGGTCTGTCATGCCATTACTCGTATTAGCTCTAGCGTAAAAAAGTGGTCACCTATCGAGCATTCTCTTAGGTGAAGCACTGATAGCGAAAAGTAGTTTACTATTTTTGATCGTACAAAATTGCGATCGCTTCACCCAATCCCACACTCGATTCGCAAATAATGTACAAGGGAATAGGGGGAAAATCTGCGCTTCAGGAGACTGGGGACTGGGGACTAGGGACTAGGGACTGGGAGATGAGGTAGATGAGGGTAAGTTGCAGTAAGTCTTTCTCCTTTGCCCCAATCCTCAATGCCTAATCCCCAGTCCCCAATCCCCAGTCCCCAATCCCCAGTCCCCAATTCCAACAGCATATTTTTTAGGAGTGTTAAAGTATGTACGAAAAGATTACCCCCCCTACAACTGGAGCAAAAATCACCTTCAAAAATGGTGAACCAGTCGTACCAGATAATCCAATTATCCCTTTTATTCGGGGCGACGGTACGGGGATAGATATCTGGCCTGCTACCCAAAAAGTACTAGATGCTGCGGTGGCTAAAGCATACAAAGGTCAGCGTCAAATTAGTTGGTTCAAAGTCTACGCTGGGGATGAAGCTTGCGATTTATACGGCACTTACCAGTATTTGCCCCAGGACACTCTAACGGCAATTGAAGAATATGGTGTAGCCATTAAAGGGCCTTTAACTACCCCAGTTGGCGGTGGAATTCGTTCTTTAAATGTGGCATTGCGGCAAATTTTTGACTTATATGCCTGCGTGCGTCCTTGTCGCTACTACGCAGGGACACCCTCACCGCACAAAAATCCAGAAAAACTGGATGTAATTGTTTATCGAGAGAATACGGAAGATATTTATTTAGGTATTGAATGGCGACAAGGCAGTGAAATTGGCGATCGCTTAATTAAAATTCTCAATGAGGAACTCATCCCCGCCACCCCTGAACACGGGAAAAAACAAATTCCCCTCGATGCTGGTATCGGTATTAAACCCATCAGTAAAACTGGTTCCCAGCGCCTAGTTAGACGTGCCATCAAACACGCCTTGCAATTGCCCAAACACAAGCAACAAGTGACTTTGGTGCATAAAGGCAACATCATGAAGTACACCGAAGGCGCTTTCCGTGATTGGGGTTATGAACTAGCAACCACCGAGTTTCGCCAAGAAACTGTCACGGAACGGGAATCTTGGATTTTGAGCAACAAAGAAAAAAATCCCAATATTTCCCTAGAAGAAAATGCCCGCCAAATCGATCCGGGGTTTGATGCCCTTACTGATGAGAAAAAAGCGCAAATTGTCAAGGAAGTTGAAACAGTTCTTAACTCAATTTGGGCTACCCACGGTGATGGGAAATGGAAAGATAAAATTTTAGTGAATGACCGGATTGCTGACAGTATTTTTCAACAAATCCAAACCAGACCCGATGAGTATTCGATTCTGGCGACAATGAACTTAAACGGCGATTACTTGTCTGATGCGGCGGCGGCAATTGTCGGTGGATTAGGAATGGGCCCAGGGGCAAACATTGGCGATAACAGTGCCATCTTTGAAGCTACCCACGGCACCGCACCCAAACATGCCGGGTTAGATAAGATTAACCCTGGTTCAGTGATTTTGTCTGGTGTGATGATGTTGGAATATCTCGGTTGGCAAGAAGCCGCAGACTTAATTAAGAAAGGTTTAGGAGATGCGATCGCTAACAGTCAAGTCACCTATGATTTAGCACGATTGCTAGAACCGCCTGTTGAACCCTTAAAATGTTCTGAATTTGCCGATGCCATAATTCAGCATTTTGATTAATTGCTAATAGGGCATGGGGCATTGAGCATGGGGAGGTGTGGGAGGTGTGGGAGGTGTGGGAGGATGGGGAAGAAATCTTTCCCCCCACACTCCCCACACTCCCCACACTCCCCACACTCCCCAGTCCCCAGTCCCCATTCCCTAAATTTTTTGCAACCAGAATCTAAGAAAATAAAAACGACCAAGTAATTGACATGGATTCGCTGCAAAAACTTATATGACTGTTAATCGACGTTATTTCTTGTTTTTACTCACAGCAGGTGCAGGTGCTTTGGCGTTAGACGCTTGTGCATTGGCAGAAAATTCTCCTCAAGAAAACACCCCAACTCCCAACACAACACCAAACACAACAGGGGCTATCCAACTACCACCATTACCCTACCCCTACGAGGCCCTGGAACCACACATCGATGCCAAAACAATGCAGTTTCATCACGATAAACACCACGCAACTTATGTGAAAAACCTGAATGCGGCATTAGAAAAACATCCAGAACTAAAAAGCAAAAGTGTTGAACAACTTTTGCAAAGACTCAACACAGTACCACAAGATATTCGCAAAACGGTACAAAATAATGGCGGTGGCCATGTGAACCATTCGATGTTCTGGCAAATTATGAAGCCCAAAGGTGGTGGAGAACCAACAGGAGATATAGCTTCGGCTATTAATCAAAATTTTGGTAGTTTTGCAGCTTTCAAAAAACAGTTCAACGAAGCTGGTGCTGGTCGTTTTGGTAGTGGTTGGGTTTGGCTAGTGCGTAACAAAGATGGCAAGCTGCAAGTAACCTCTACAGCTAATCAAGATAGTCCCCTCAGCCAAGGTAAATATCCCATCTTGGGCAATGATGTATGGGAACACGCATATTATCTCAACTACCAAAACCGCCGCGCCGACTACTTAGAGGCGTGGTGGAACGTGGTTAACTGGGATGAGATTAACAAGCGGTTTGCAGACGCTCAAAAATTTAAATTTGCTTAGATAGGAGCGATGGGGAGAAAGAATAATGACTTTATCTCTCCCCTTCTCGACTGACAACTCAAAACTATAAAAAACATACGCGCTGATAGTTCAAACAAAGACGTATCCTCTCTAGTAGCTTTTTAAGCGAGTTGAGGGATGTGAATCCATAATTCTTGAAGTATTGCTTTTTTAACAAGAAAATTGCATACTCATTTTGTAATTACTCAGAAATACAGAACATTTCATCTAAATGACCTAAGCAAGGGCTGGCAAGATGCCCAGCCTGGAAAATTTATCATTTTAACTCTGTTTTGTTACTTTCGGCAGAGAATAATCTGAAACTCTACAATTTTTAAGTATTTTTTCAACAACAAGGTTTAAATGCCAAATTTGACCTGCGATCGCTTAATTTATTATTTTTTTACCTTTCAAAAGTAGAGCAGTATTTTTCTGTCTTCATAGTAATAAAAAAGGGTTAAAACACCTACCTAATTTACTTGCAAAATAATGTATAAATTTTACATATTTTAAATACAAAATTTATGATTTTTAATTATAATATTCCTAAATGGTTAATGGTTTTATTATTCGTATTAGAACTTTTTTTGTTAATATCCTTATCTTTAGTAAACTACAATGCTGCTTTAGCTTTATTGTTAGGTAGTATTATAGGGATGGTTTTAGGTTGTTTCCCTTTTTTAAAACAAAAATACAAAATTTTAAAACCACAAATAATAAAAAAATATAAGTCTACGCCACAAGCAAAAAAATATCAGATATTAATAGTGGGATTATCTTCAATATTTATAATCTCCTTTTTAAATAAGAGTATTATTACTTATAATTCAAAAATACATTCAACCGTAATAGCAGATTCTTACGAAATAAATTTTGAGCCATTGAACAAAGAATTAACAACTTTTAAAATTACAGAGGATTTGCTACTTCCCAAAAAAGATGTGCAACTTTCTGTAAAAAAAGATTTCAGAAACAAAGAAAAATTTCCTCCAGTTTCAGAAACCAATTTAAGTCCAAATACTTTGAATGAATCTTATTCAAATAATGAAGCTACAAAATTCAAATTAATTAGAGAAATTCACAGTATTAGTAAAGGGTTTGTAGTTAAAGAGTTAAATGTTCTTCCTTTTAATTCATCCTTAGAAGGATACATAAATTTAAAATTTAAGAATGGAACAGCTATCAAAATTGAAATAGGAGGTAGCAAAGAATCTAATATCATAGTAGATAAAATACCAAAAGGATCTTTTTACCAAGCAAAAGATCCAAATAATCTTAAATTGTCTGATTATCTAGATGAAGAAAAAGTTGAATGGACTGCTTCTAATCTACAGCAAGGAATAAAATTTGCTTATATTATAGAACCTTTTAATTACCTAAATGGCGTTCTAAGACCTTTATTAAAAATATCATCTATCCCTGAAGGAGTATTTACTTTCTTTGGAGTAATAATAACTTTTATAGTTAGTTATAGATTCAAACCAATCGTAAATGTTAAAGCCATAGCACAAGCAGAGGGTATACTCATGGCAGAAAGTTCCAAATATGATATGCGAGGAGCAAATTTTCAAGGTGGCTTTGCTGAAACAAACTATGGAAAAATGATAGAAAATCAGCATAACAACTATGGTTCTCGAACTAACTTAGTTGAAGCCGCAGCAGAAATCCAGCAGCTACTGAAGCAATTAGAGAAAACAAATTCAATTAATAATGATACGGAAAGAATGATAGTTGCCGTTAAGGCTGCTGAGCAGATAAAAAATAATCCTAAATTAAAAGCACGAATTATTAATGCACTTAAATCAGGGGGGAAGGAAGCATTTAAAGAAGCAGTTGATAACCCGCTGATTAACATTTTATTAGCTATTATTGAAGGTTGGCAAGAAGTTGAGTGAACCATAAGATTCACTTTTTTAACAGTGTAATGTACTCTTAATTAAAAAATTATCTTGTTTAAGATAATGTATTAACTGATTGTAAGCGATCGCTACTACGTAATTAATCATGTATTGTAGCCAAATGGGCATATCCTCATAGCCTCAAAGAGGTCAAAGAGGCTTTTGAGTAGGTATACCTGTAGCACGGGGAAACTGAACTGGTGTAGTTGCTACCTTACGCAAATACACACAATGGCGGATGCTTTCACTCAAAGGTGTTGTAAATTTTTCGATTAATTCAATAACGCCGCCTAATTGCTTAACAGCATTTTGCAAGGCTGTTGTTTCATCTTCTGTCCAATTACCACGATAAATTATGGCTAAGCCTCCCTGTTTGAGCAATGGTAGTGTATATTCTGCACAAACAGAAGCTGTGCCGACAGCACGAATTAAGGCAATATCATAAGCTTGTCGGTGTTCGGGTTGCTGACCAATTTCTTCAGCCCTGCCAACAAGAGTTTTTGCATTTGTAAGGGCAAGTTCAGTTAAGGTTTGTTCGATAAAAGTAATTTTTTTGCGGGTTGAATCCATGAGAGTAATTGTGCAATTAGGTGCAGCAATTTTCACTGGGATACCCGGAAAACCTGCACCCGTACCAATATCAATTACAGATGCACCTTCTTGGAGAGACGAAATAAATTGTCCCTGTGGCGCAATTCCCCGCAGTGAATCCCAGAGATGTTTTTCCCAAAACTCTTCAGGGTCAGTGATGCGAGTTAAATTTAATTGGCGGTTACCTTCTAGGATTAATTCATAAAGTCTTTGGAATTGCTCCTGCTGTTGAGCAGTTGGTTGCCAATTCAGGGTTTGCTGCCAAATTTCTGCCATTTCAGGCAATGAGTTGGTCATTAGTTATTGGGCATGGGGCATTGGGCATGGGGCATTGGGCATTGGGCATTGGGCATTGGTTATTTCTCCTCTGCTCCTTTGCTCCGTCACCGCTGCTTTGCGACTCACACTGTCGGCAGAGGTTCTTTAACCTTGGCTTCTAGTGTCTTCGGGTCAACTGATTCTAGTACACCGTGGTTGAGTGTCCAGCAACGATCTGCGATCGCTAATAGATCTCCAGCATCGTGTGTCACTACCAACAGCGTCCAATCTTGTTTGAGCTTTGCTAATAAATTTACCAGCTGTCGCCGCATTGACCAATCTAAACCAGCAGTTGGTTCATCCAATAACAGTACATTTGGCTGACGAATTAATTGCACTGCCAAAGCTAAACGCCGCTGCTGACCACCACTCAAAGCATGGGGAGCAGCGGAGAGCGATAAATGTTCTAATCCAACCTCACTCAGGGCGTGTCTAACTCGATCTGACCCTAATTCGGGATGTCCTAAACGCAATTCTTCTAAAATCGTACTCCCGCAAAAATGTCGCTCTGGAAACTGAAACACCAATCCAGCCAATTGTTGAACCTGTTCGGGAATTAGTTCTTGTTCGCGCCAAAAAAGTCCGCCAGAGGTCGGTTCAGCTAGTCCAGATAAAATTTCTAGTAAGGTACTTTTACCTGAACCACTTGGGCCAATAATCAGACCTAGCTGCTGGGGTGCTAATTCTAAGTCGATCGATTTGAGAATCGCTGTTGGGCACGCTGTGGGGTGATAAATTAGATTTCGGAGATAGAGCATTTGTTAAGATTACCAAAAAGTCAGCGAATTACTGATTAACTACACCAAGAGCATCTGGAAAATTCAGCAAAAAAAATTCATAAAATATTACTTGCTTTAACACCCTAATCTAACAGCAAGAATTATCCACCTTTTCTCCATTGTGGCAGACTTACCTTAAACAATGGCTACAACATGCCTGGGAACATGGAAAAATTACCCAAGTCAACCTTGATAGAAAATTTTGCCTCAAGCAGACACAAGTTCAAATTAACGATTTTTTGCATTCTAAGTAACACATACAACTATTTCAACTGCAATTATTCTGAGGGTTAAAATGGCTAAAAGGTTTTCGTGTTCTCAATCGGTCGTGTTTGCTAGGCTCACTAAATTTGCTCAGTTGGGTTTTGGGGCGGCGATCGCACTTAATCTTTCAATAAATCCCTCCCTAGCTGGCGATCCCTTTCGGACTGAGAAACCTCATCCAATTGGTGACGAAACTCAAGCAGCTTTTGAAGCAATTTTCCAACAGGGCAATTATCCAATAGCAGAGCGTCACCTCCAACAAGCACTAGCCAAAGAGCCAAATGAACCTCTAGCTTATGCGATGAAGGCGTCTTTGGCATACGGAAATAAGGATTGGGCTAAACTCAACACCTACAGTCAGAAAACCTTGGAAAGCGCACAAAAGTTGATTGATACAGATCCATTGCGTGGGAATTTATACACTGCTGTTGGTCATTTTTTAGAGGGTTCTGTAATTCTCATCCGTGAAGGTACAGTCAACGGTGTACCAGAAGCTTTTGGTCGGTTGCGGCAAGTTTATCAATATTTGGACAAAGCTGAAGCGATTTCTCCCAACGATCCAGAATTAAATTTAATCAAGGGTTATATGGATTTGTTGTTGGCGGTTAATTTACCTTTCGCTAGCCCAGACCAAGCAATTGGGCGCTTACAAGAAAATGCTGCTCCTCAGTATCTCGTGCATCGGGGTATTGCTCTTGCCTATCGCGATTTAAAACGGTATCCTCAAGCGCTAGAGTCTGTCGATCGCGCCATTGCAAGCGGAGGCGAGAATCCAGAAATTTACTATCTCAAAGCTCAAATTCTCAAACGACTGGGGGAAAAGGAAAAGAATCAGCAAGTGATTAAAGAAGCGATCGCTAATTTTGACAAAGCATTGACTAAAAAATCTCAACTCCCAAGTAGTTTAGTCAAACAAATCGAAAGCGAACGTAAAAATACTCTTAGCCTAAATAATTTAAGGTAATTGGGTATAGGGCATAGGGCATTCCAAGAAGTGTGGGAGGTGTGGGAGGTGTGGGAGGATGGGGAAGCATTAATTCTCTTTCCCCCCACACTCCCCACACTCCCATATCTCCTCATTTCCCCCCACACTCCCCACACTCCCCACACTTCCTCATCTCCCCATCTCCCCACTCTGATATGCTTGTCTTCAGTAAAAAAATTGGAATATTTAACTAAAATGCAAATTCAATTTCGCGAATTTAATCCTTTTGATGTATGGATTTGGCTAAAATTCAGCACAAATCCTTCTGAACGTGAAAAACAGTATGTAGAAGAAGCTTTTGATTCTTGGTTTTATCTTGGTAAATTAGGTGCATTTAACGCAGAAAATCTCCAGGTGCAGGAAACTGGACTCGATATCAGCTACATGAATTATGATTCCCAAGGGTATGACAAAAGCTTACTAGCGCTGATGCATAATATGGGCGAATTTGAATATGAAGGACAGTGGGCGCGTTGTTGGTTTGATTTGGGAACTAGTGATGCGATCGCCATTGATATTTTAATCAACGCCCTCACACAACTAAGTGAGGAATACGTCACTATTGAGGATTTGTACATCGGCGGCGAAAACGAAGATTGGCCTGTTGAAGATAGCGAAAGCCGTCCTTATTCTATTTACGATAATTAATTACAACAATGAATAAAGCTGGCCAAATTCGAGTATTAGCTTTAGGACTAATTCGAGATGGCGAACGGATTTTCGTTTCTGAAGGCTACGACCCTGCAAAGCAAGAAACATTTTATCGCGCTTTAGGTGGTGGGGTTGACTTTGGTGAAACTAGCCGTGATGCACTACAACGGGAGTTTCAAGAAGAAATTCAAGCAGAGTTAACCAATATTCACTATCTAGGCTGTATAGAAAATTTGTTTATCTTTAACGGTAGGCAAGGACATGAAATTATTCAACTTTATCAATGTGATTTTGCCGATCCTAAGTTTTATAGCTTAGAAAGTTTAGTTTTCTCTGAGTCAGGTAAACATAAACATCGGGCATTATGGATAGAAATTTCTCGCTTTCTATCTGGAGAATTAAGATTAGTTCCAGAGGTTTTTTTTGAATATTTGTAAATCTATAATGCAACAATTATTTCAGCTAAAACAAACATATTATTCCAGAACTATGCCTAGTGAATAATAAACGAATTTTGAGTAGGTATATAGAATAATACAAAATTAACAACATTTTTGCGGGGAAAATCCCAATTTTTTCAAAACACAAAATGAAGTAACTCTCAATTAACCCTTTGCGTTCCTTTGCGTAAACCTCTGTGTACCTTTGCGTTGAAAAATTAAAACATTTAGGATACTCCCATTTTTGGCTAATAATTTGTTTAAGCAATTGCCGAATTACAGACTTAATAATTTATGCGATCGCCCTTCGGAAATCTCTTTAAAGGAACTTGTAGTAATAACAGATTATCTTTAATACCAGGGCTGATTTGCAAATAAAATTTATGCTAGTTAAACTACCGTCACCTGTATTCATAGTCCTATTAGGATTAGCTATAACTCAAAGCTTTGGATGCACAAATCGTAATCATAATTCCGCGATCGCTCAAAGTTCACCAAAGCCAACTTACCAAGAAATCGTACAAGCTGGGGAAGTTCGGGCTTTACCAGGAAAATTAGATACAATACCCGTCTTTAACAGCAATAGCCCAGAATGGATTAAAACTGAGGGTATTTTACTTTCTACCTTTCCTTCAAACGGGAAAAAACTTCCAGCAGCCCACCTCAATTTCCCTTTTAAAGGACGTTTTGACTTATTCGCCCACCACTACACCCACACTCCCAAGGATTTACAAACGCTATACCTGGGTGTGATTGTGCATAACCCTGGTAAAAAACCTGTAACAGTAGATGTATTGCAAGCGGCGAGTTATTTAATGCAAGATGCGCCCTTTGTCACCTTACCTCCTTACATTGAAAATAACGATGGTAAGGCTTATTCAGGCCCAGGTGCCCGCGCTGTTGCTGATGTACTCCGGGGCGTTCGTCAAGCTGATTTTCCTGCCCAACTGGTAATTCCTCCAGGGCAAAGCCGGATGTTACTAAATCATCCCATTCCTGTAAGAAATCTAGAAAAACCAGTCAATGGTCGTTCTAGTTTTATGCGGCTGCGTAGTAGCGATTCAGTTTATGCAGCAAGTTTAGCTATGTTTGCCAAGAAAAATTCTGATGGTAGCGAACGTCAACCCACTCTCAAAGAATGGCAAACTTTACTAGATACTCGTAACTTTGCTGGGCCGCGAGATAAAACACCGACTCCTCCGAATGCTACCAGTGGCGCACTAATTTATGGACGTGTAGCTGGTGTTTCCCAAGGTTCCCAATGGCAAGCAAAACTGGTGGATAATCCTCAAGCCACAAATTTGACTATTCCCCAGCGTGGCAAAGCTATTTCTTATCCTATAGTTACACTGCGGGGTGGTCGATTGGGTACCGAACAAATCCAAACAGCCAAGATGCTGGTACGCTATCCGGATACAGCATACGAAGCGCATGGTAATTACGCAGTGGAATACAAGCTTACTTTACCGTTAAGCAATAACACTGCTCAAAACCAAACTGTCGCTGTTACTTTAGAAACACCTTTAAAAGAAGATAAACTATCCCAAGGTGGTCTGCGTTTCCGCAAACCATCCCTAGATTTTCCTTTCTTCCGTGGTACAGTGCGGGTACGTTATTTCGATGACCAAGGTCAACAAAAAATTCGCTACGTGCATTTATGGCATAGAACTGGGCAGGTATTAGAACCATTAGTGCAACTTACACTCCCACCCTCTACCAAACGGATAGTAAACGTAGATGTGATTTATCCGCCTGATTCGACACCACCGCACGTGTTGAGTGTAAAAACTTTAGAAAAGTGAGGAGTAAAAAGTTAGGAGTTATGAGTTATGAGTGAGAAGTGAGGAGTTAGGAATTAACAATTGATATTATCTGCGCTCAATTAACCGTAATTCCTTACAACCCAACTGTTCAAACCCTAGCCACAATATATTAGGTTAGCCAAAGCTGAGCTTTGGCTCTTTGGAGTGCTTTTCCTATAGGCAATTAGAAGGCGAATTTATCTCACAACTCCTAACTCCTAACTCCTAACTTTATTTGCCGCCGTAATAAAAGGCAATTTCTTTTTCTTTCAAGGGTGCGAAATCTGCATCCACTAGTAACTGGTCGAGTTCGCCTTGGGGAATGTGTTTGGCGCCGATGCGGACAATGCGCGATCGCATGGTATTAGATACGCCACTGCGTTGTCTATTGCCCTCTAGCCCCATGACTTTGCGATAAAGTTCTAATTTGGCAGGCGGAATCGGAGAACCATCAAAATCAATTCCCCGTGCGATCGCTTCATCAACAGCATCGGCACCTGTAGTTGTTTGATTACCTGGGTTAGTTTCAGTAGTCATGGTGTTCGCTCTTGTTCGCTACGGGTAAATTTTACCAGTCTTGCTGACACCAATGCTGCTGACGAGATATTTATCCGTTATTTAATTGTGAGTTTCCCGCGTCACCAAACCACCAACAAACGCACCTAAAACAGTACCTGTCCATAGTCCTGTTGTGCTACCTTGCCACATTCCTCCTAGCGTCGCCCCAGTGTTGCATATTACTTTTAAACCCCAATATTGGTTTTGACACTTCTGGTTGTGCAACATGGTGGTAATTTGTCCACTGGTATAAGCACCAAAAAAACCTGAGGACAGTGCTAAAAATGTGCAAATTAAAATTTTGTTTTTAGTCATTTGTTATTGGGCATGGGGCATTGGGCATGGGGCATGGGGTATTGGGAATGGGGCATGGGGCATTGGGCATTGGGCATGAGTCTTTGATATTCGTGAATGAATCTTTGATATTCGCCGACAAGTCTTTGATATTCGTGAATGAATCTTTGATATTCGCCGACAAGTCTTTGATATTCGTGAATGAATCTTTGATATTCGCCGACAAGTCTTTGATATTCGTGAATGAATCTTTGATATTCGCCGACAAGTCTTTGATATTCGTGAATGAATCTTTGATATTCGCCGACAAGTCTTTGATATTCGTGAATGAATCTTTGATATTCATGAATGAATCTTTGATATTCGCCGACAAGTCTTTGATATTCATGAATGAATCTTTGATATTCGCCGACCAATCTTTGATATTCGCCGACGAGTCTTTAATACTCGCTGACGAATCTTTGATATTCGTGAATGAATCTTTGATATTCATGAACGAGTCTTTAATACTCGCTGACGAGTCTTTGATATTCGCCAACAAGTATTTTAACTCCACTGTTTTGCTCCCTCATTTCCCTATGCCCCATGCCCCATGCCCAATGCCCCATTCCCAATCAACCTGTATTTCTCATACCGGCAGCAATACCATTAATAGTTAACAATGCCCCTCGCAGTAATTCACCTTTGCTATAACGAGAGTGAATCACTCCAGAAGTAGCAGTAGTATTCATGGACTGGCGTAAACGCTTGAGCAAGGAAACTTGGATAAATCCCAAAGGTACAATTGTGCCATTGCGTAACTGTACAGACCTTTGCAATATGGGATCGCCATCCAAGAGTCGATTGTGATTAGTGATTTTTAACACCAAATCTCTTGTGAGATTAAACTCACTAGCAATTTGGTCAAAAACCTTAATAAAGCGCTCTTTATCTTCTGGTTTTGACAATTCTTGAACGTAGTGCTGCGCCATTTGCATGTCTACTTTTGCTAGGGTCATTTCTGCTTTGGAAATCACCATTTTGAAGAAAGGCCACTTAATGTAAAAATAGCGCAGTAATTTTAAGTGTTCTTCTGGTTCTTCATTCAAGAATTGTTGCAAAGCGGTGCCAACACCATACCAAGAAGGTAGTAAAAAGCGAGTTTGTGTCCAACTGAATACCCAAGGAATAGCTCGTAAACTGCTTAAGTCTTTTTTGCCAGAGGGACGCCGTGCTGGACGAGAACTAATTTGCAGTTGGCTAATTTCCTCAATGGGAGTTACTTGGTGGAAAAAGTCAATAAAATCAGGTTGCTCGTAAATTAAAGCACGATAATGTTGACGCGATCGCGCTGCTAGTTCTTCCATAATCTCATTCCAAGGTTCGATATCATCAAACCCTGTCCGCAGCAAACTAGCTTGAATCACAGCGGTGGTGATGGTTTCCATGTGGTACAAAGCTAAGTCCAACAAGGAATATTTGGAAGCCAAAACTTCCCCTTGTTCGGTAATCTTAATCCGCCCGTTGATGCTGTGACCCGGTTGAGCCAAAATCGCTTCGTAAGCCGGGCCGCCTCCTCTTCCCACAGAACCGCCGCGTCCGTGGAAAATTCGCAAATTCACGCCATAGCCTTCTGCGATTTTTTGCAGTGATTTTTGCGCTTTATGAATTTCCCAGTTGCTACTTAAAAAACCAGAGTCTTTGTTGCTGTCAGAATACCCCAGCATCACTTCTTGGAGGTTGGGAGTGACAGAGGAAGAAGACACGGAGACTGGGAGACGGGGGGACGCGGTGAAAGAATTTCCTGTCTCCTTCCCCGCATCCCTGTGTCCCCGTGTCCCCGTGTCCTCTTCCCCTTTTTGTGCTGCATAGCCACCAGCTAACAAAGCCCGATACAAAGGAAGTGCAAATAATTCTTGCATGACGCTTCTGGAGCGTTGCAAGTCTTCTACTGTTTCAAATAGAGGAACAACTTGAATAGTGCCTACAGCAATGGCGGGGTCAAAAAGTCTGGCTTCTTTGGCTAAAAGCAATACTTCAAGCACGTCGCTGACTTGGCGGCACATGCTGATAATGTAAGTTTGACAGATGTTGAGGCCGAATTCTTGTTGCAGCGATCGCACGACGCGAAAGGTTTCAATCACATCGTTGGTTTTTTCGGAAAATGGCAATTCTGCGGGAATTAATGGGCGTCTGGTTTGCAGTTCCGAGGTTAGCCAAGCAACTCTTTCTGTCTCTGAGAGTTCGTCGTAAGGTTGGGGTAGTACTTGCAGGTATTCTAAAATTTCATTCAGGGCATCAGAGTGGCGCGATGATTCTTGGCGGATATCTAGCTGTGTCAAGTTAAAGCCAAAAATTTCTACTTGACAGATGAGATCTTCTAACGCTCTACAACTTAAACCTGTTTCTGTTAAGTTGCGCTCAATTAACCGCAGTTCTGCTAAAAACTCGGCTCCAGAACGATATAAGGGGCTGTCTTGATTTTTGGGTGTTTCCCGATTGTATAAGGCTAAATTGCGATCGCGGGTATTTTCTAGTCGTTTGAGGACATAAGCTAGTTTGAGGCGATAAGGTTCTTGTCGATAACGCAGTGCTAGGGCATCATATACCTCGCTCAACTGCGATTGATCTAATTCTAGAGATTCCAGCAAGTCTGGTAAGACATCACTCCAGTGCATCGACACACTCAATAATTCAATCAGTTGTTTCACTGACTGGATATATCTTCCCAGCACCATTTTGCGTTGGTAGCAAGCTGTCTGCCAGGTAATTTCTGGTGTGACTGATGGGTTCCCATCTCTGTCTGAACCTACCCAAGAACCAAAGGAGCAGAAATTTTTACTTGGCGGTTCTAGCCAAGGAAAAGTATTTGCTAGTGTATGTTTGAAGCGTTTATAGAGTTGCGGAATACCGTCAAATAAAACTTCTTGGAAGTAATGTAGAGCATAATCGACTTCATCCAGCACCGTGGGTTTGAACTGGTGGAGTTCGTCTGTGCGCCACCACAAACGAATTTCTTCGAGTAATTGTTCGCGGATATCTGCTGCTTCCCAAGGATGTCCCACTCCTGTGCTACCAAGGCCATTTTCCAAAGCATCGAGTTTTTGCAGAAGTTGTACCACTTGTCGCTGCTTATCGCGGATGGTATGACGCACAATTTCTGTTGGGTGCGCTGTAAAGACTAAGCGTACATCCAACTGAGAAATCAGACGTTGAATTTGCTGGGGTGGAACATTCAGTTTAAATAAATGGGGAAATAAAGCCGCAAAAGTACCTTTTAGTTTGGTTTGGGCTTTTTGGACATAACTCTTTGCCAGCAACTCTGCTGCTAATCCCCCAGTAACAGGTGCGTCGTCTTCTCCTTGATTTGACGAATAATTAGCATTTGGTGGCGTTTCCGGCTCTGTTGCTTCTGTTTCAACCTCATAGCGGCTTAATTGCTGCCGCTGTTCGTATTCCTGCTCTATGATGTTAATCAACTGAAAATACAGAGCAAAAGCACGAGCGGCGCGGATTGCTTCATTGATGTTGAGTTGTTCAATTAACTTGACAGCTGAAGAGGCTTGGTCATTTGTTGTTTGTCCTTCTGGCGAACACAAATCCTGCAACTGCCGCAACAGATCTACCATGTTTTGGCCGCATTCTTGCCTCAGAACTGACTCCCACAATTCTTCCACTACCTGTAGCCGATGACGCAAAAATAATTCCGACACCGGGTATATATCCGCAGTTTGCGATGAAGAGTATAAAAGGGAACTCATATTCTTGATGATTGTAAAGCCAATTACTGTTTACACTTGTAGGTTTTGCACTCAACGCTCACGATGTTCTTCCTGAGCAGATAATTGTTCGATGTATATTTTCTAAGTTCGTTCAGTTTCCTTATCGTCTGGGAAGTCAAGAATGGGTAAGCGATCGCCTCGAAATAATTCTTCACTGGCTTCCCCTATAGCTTCTAATGCCTTTACTGTAGCTTTTTCTGTAACCAGCAGCAGTACCATAGACGCTGTACCTATTTGCAGGAGGAACGATTGGGGAATGCTAAAGAAATCCACATTGGATGGGGGGTTATCTGAGGGTTTTTGGTTTGCTGCTGTCATTGCTAATTCTTTGGTTGTGGAAAAATCAGTCAAAAGGAGTCAGAATTCAGAATTGAGAATTCAGGAGGACTTCACATATCAGGAGAAGGAGTTTAAATTGGATAAGATTTGTTATTGGTTTAGCCTACAAGGAGCGTTAGCTTAATCGGAGGCGATTCAGACTCTAAAAGACAATTTATCAGCTAGTCACATAAAATTATTCTGACTTATAACTCCTGAGTTCTGAATTCTGACTTCTGACTCCTAACTTCTGACTTCTGACTCCCTGCGAGTAAAATAAACGCAAAACTCAACATTAGCCGGACTTGCAACCGTACAAAACTATCTTTGCCGATTTTGCAAGTTACAAAGGTAACAAAATTGTTAAAAAAAAACGTCAAACTGTGATAGACCTATGTTTCTAGTTTACAAGTGCAGGCACTATCCCCCAACAATCGCTGACTGTTAAAGTTAATTTCCCATGAAAACAGTATTACCAGATCGCCAGCAATCGTTAGTGCAATGGATCAGTCAAGCAACAGGGATTAACACTTTCGGGGTGAAAATCCGATTACGGGGAAATGACCTTCATATTCTTTGTGAGGGGACAGAATGTCCGCTGCGGTGGCGTACCCTGTCTGATTTGCTGCAAGCACTACAGCAAACAGATTTGGATAGCCTCACAAGCAACGAACAACCCTCAATATACCAAGTATTTGTCTATGGTCGAAGAAAAGGGGAATCACGCCCTAAATGGTGTCATCGAGTTTATTTGAATCAAATTGACAAGCATGTAGAGCAGGTGCAGCAAGCTTTACTAGCGGACTCGGAAAATTCAAAACAGCCAGGTGGGGCGCTGATTGTCTCTAATGAAACTTTGGCACGCCAAGGTAACCCAGATGCCATTGCTCGCTACCTGAGCGAAACTTTGAGTACGTTGGGTGTGTCAGTAAACGCAAAAATTAAGCTATATAAGCCCAAGA
This sequence comes from Nostoc paludosum FACHB-159, assembly GCF_014698835.1. GTDB lineage: Bacteria > Cyanobacteriota > Cyanobacteriia > Cyanobacteriales > Nostocaceae > Nostoc > Nostoc paludosum. Next base: position 62,045 of record NZ_JACJTU010000013.1, read on the forward strand.
ATTCTCAGGTTGAAGAAAATCGTCTGTGGATATTTTGCCACTCTAGCTATAGTCCCGATCCATCGTTGCTAGCGGAACCAATAGCCCAAAAGTTACGTTATCTCAGGCTTAGTGGCTATCCAGATGCGGTAATAGTTTCTCAAGTGAGCGGTGAAACTGCACCTGATTGGCTGCTGCGGGTGGATTTAACACCTCCAGAAGTGATGCTCAAGGAGTGGGCGCGTTGGGGGGATGTGCAAGCGATCGCCAGATTACTAACTGAGGTATTGTCAGGGTTAAAGGTTGCTGTCCAAGCTTCTCTCAAAGAATCAACGCTACATATTTTTTGTACGCCAGCTTTTGACCCCTTAGGAACCGCCCCAATCCCAGATAAAACAGCGTGTTTGGAGTTAATTGTACCCCAGCTAGAAGCCATCGCTCCTCAAGGCCTTCTTGCCGCCACAATATATGGACAAAAAGCAGGCGACAACCAACCTGCTTGGATTGATTGGCTAGCTTTACCTGCTGCGGAGCATTCCGTCTTTGCGACATCGCCACTGGATTTGGCAAATACTGGCGATGAAGAAGCGATCGTTTTTTTACTAGAGCGCTTACTCAATCCTGACTTGGATTGGCGTTTGCTCACAGGTGGAATTCGCGTACAGCTGCTCAACAAAGGTGATTTATTGCACATTATGTGTGATGCGCCTGTTTGTCCCGGACGGTCACAAGTAGCCAATAAAGTTACACAGTTTATCCGTCAATTAAAAATTCCCGGTATAAAAGGAGTGCGCGTCTACGGAAGGCGTGCAGGGAATAAGGAACCTTTTTGGCATCATGGTATCGATTTAGAACATCGCCAACGTTTAGTACCAGAAGCAACCCCAGAATTTGCTGCTACTTCTCAATACGTTAACGATTTGGTAACGGCTGAAACTAGCGAACCAATTTTGCGTCCAGACTTAACCACAGAAGAAGTTCAAAGTTTTGTCACAGAAGTAGCCCTCGATTGGCTAGCAACGGCGAATGCAGCAGTCAAAAAATTCCTGTTGGGAAGTCAGCTATTTAAGGAAACTGACCAATCAGAAGACCTAAACCCTGATGGTCAAGGGGTTAAGATTGCTTTGGTTTGGGGGACACTGGGATTGTTGCTCACTGTTCAAAGTGATTGGGTGTTGGGTCAAATCATCGCCCGTACTACGCCGAGTTCCCCAACTGTCGCTAATGTCTCACCTGCACCATCTGAGCAAAAAGCATCGTTCACATCTGGGAAAAGTCCCAATGATCAAAAGACATTTTTTGCCAGCACTAGTAAAACCAAATCTTCTCCAAACCAAAGTACTGTATTCAATGCTTCTCAATTCACCCAAGGTGATGATACGCAAAACGAGAATTTAGCAGCCGCACCACTGAAAGAAAAAGCAACCGCCACTGCTATTCTTTTAGCAGCGCGATCGCAAATGCCAAGTTTCAATGTTAGACAATTAGACGAGCAACTAGCCCTCTACAAACAACGTCTCGCTAGAACTGGTAGCCCACCAGATGTATTAATTATTGGTTCCTCCCGCGCCCTTAGAGGAGTAGACCCAGCAGCACTTTCTAAAGCTTTAGCAACTCAGGGTTATCCAAATGTTGATGTCTTCAACTTTGGTATTAATGGTGCCACTGCACAAGTTGTAAACTTTGTAATCCGCCAGGTTTTAGAACCATCAGAACTACCACAATTAATTCTTTGGGCAGACGGCGCTCGTGCTTTCAACAGCGGACGCGAAGATATTACCTTTAAATCCATCGCTGCATCAGCTGGCTATAAACAAGCCTTGCAGAAAGCCTCGACAACTGCAACTAGCGGTGATTTGCCTGAAAATTCCGAAAAAGAAAAGGCAAAAGAAGAAAAGCAAGAAACTAACGGTTATCAAGCTGTCAATGATTGGTTAAATGAGGCTCTAGCATCTGTTTCTCATAGTTATCAAAACCGGGATCTAATTAAAAGTTTAGTGCAAAAAAAACTACTTGAATTTGGTCAAAATCAGGCAGTTACATCCCAAAAGCAGCCAACAGACGGAAATTTAGAAGATACTTCCCAACAAGCAGTTGATTTTGATGGATTTCTACCTTTGTCTATTCGCTTTCATCCTGCTAGATACTATCAAAAACATTCTAGAGTCCCAGGAAATTATGACAACGACTATAAATTTTTTCAACTAGGAGGAGAGCAACAAACTGCATTTCAAGAAGTGCTGCAATTTACCCAATCTCATAAAATTTCTTTAGTGTTTATCAACATGCCCCTGACAGCAGATTATTTAGATCCAGTGCGTAAAAAATATGAGCAAGAATTCCAACAACATATGTTGCGTTTAGCAACTAACCCCAACTTTATTTATCGTGATTTAAGCCAACAGTGGCCTAAAGTAAATGACTATTTTTCTGACCCTAGCCACCTCAACCGCTTTGGTGCTTACGAAGTCTCCAAAAAGTTAGCGATTGACCCAATGATTCCCTGGCCAGTGAAATAGGGAGACGCGATGACACGGGGACGCGGGGATTAGGGAGATGGGGAGACAAGAAGAATAAATCCTCAGACAATGCCCAATGCCCAATGCCCAATGCCCAACGACTAATAACTAAAAAATGAACTTTATATCAATTTTCTATGCGCTTTTCTTGTTGAGTGTATTGGGAATTTACTGGTCTTTAGGAGAACAGAAATTGCGATTGTGGACACTCTTAATTGCTAGTTTGGTTTTCTATGCATCTTTGCATATCCAGTACATACCATTGCTATTAGCATTGACTTTTATTAATTTTCGCTTGGGTGTAGAAATTGGCAAGAATACATCTCTGGGAAAACATTCTCATGATTGGCGAATTTCTAATGAAGAATGGCGATTTATCGAAAATGATTGGAATCTACGTCGCCTAAAACTTCTGTGGCTAGGTATAATTCTCAATGTTTTACTTTTATTAGGCTTTAAGTATATTGTCCCTTTATATAACTTTGTTTTTAACATCCAAACAAATTCACAAGAAAATTCTTTTAAATTAATTGCACCCTTAGGAATTTCATTTTTTACCTTTGAGTGTATTGCTTATTTAATAGATGTTTATCGTGGTGCCCCAGCTACAGATAAATTTCTGCAATTTGCCTCGTACAAATTATTTTTTGCTAAACTAATTTCCGGCCCAATTACGCGCTACCACAACTTAGCAAATCAATTTAATGCTCTAAAATTACCTACTACTAATAGAGTAGCAGAAGCATTGTGGTTAATTGCTAGGGGTGCAGTCAAAAAAGGTATTTTGGCAGATCATCTGGGAGTTTTTGTTGATTTATGTTTTGGCAATTTACAGCGGGCGGGTAGTACGGATCTCTGGTTAGCTACATTTGCCTATGGGTTGCAATTATATCTAGATTTCAATGGCTATGTAGATATTGCCCGTGGTAGTGCTTTACTTTTCGGGTTGGTTCTGCCTGAGAACTTTGATTTTCCTTATTTCACCACCAGCATTGCAGAATTTTGGCGGCGCTGGCACATGACTCTAGGCGATTGGCTGCGTAATTATGTTTATTTTCCTTTAGGTGGTTCGCGTCAGGGTTTGACTCGCACTTGTGCGAATTTATTTATTGTGATGCTAATTGCTGGTATCTGGCATGGAGCTGCTTTAGGTTATGTAGTGTGGGGGATACTTCACGGATTAGCATTGGTAGTTCATCGGCTTACAGATGTAATTAGCGATCGCTTTGAAAAGTTAGAACACTTCTGGCAAAATCCTTTGGGTATATTTATAGCTTGGCTGTTGACCCAACTGATGGTTTTTACCTCTTGGATTTGGTTCCGCTTACCTAACCCCCAAGATTCTTTTTTGGTCACTCGTCATCTTTGGGGTTATCCAGCTGACGCCCAGTTTGCGCAAAAAGTCTATGTGGAAGCTTTAAATATGAGCCAATACCAACTCGCTTGCGTGTTGGCAACTTTAGCTATTCTCATGGCTATAGTCTATGGCTTTAACCGGATGTTGAAGTTAGAGTTTAACTGGCCTCTAAAGCTTGTTTTTGTGCCCTTATGCTTCTTTGCAGTTTGGTTATTAGCTCCTGAAGGTAGTTTACCCTATATATATTTTGATTTTTAATTCACTTTCTTGGGACACAGGCAACTGTAGTTAATAGCAATTTATGAGGTACAAGAGAGGGTAGCACATATGGCTGTGCTACCCTCTTGATTTTTTCTCATTCCTTGTAGTTGAAAAGGGTTATAAGTTCTGGATTATCGATTCTTACAAGATATTTTTTATTAAATATTTTTAATTAATTTTGTAAAGAAATGTAAAGTTAATAATGATGGGACAAATGACGCACAGGTAGAGGAAAATGGAACCACAGAGGACGCAGAGAACACGGAAGAATAAGAGTTAGAGAGATTTTTGTGTCAGTGGTATAGGCGATGGAGTCTTGAAATTGGTTTAGAGTTGAAACTCTTTAAAGCAATATAAATCAATGCTTTTAATGCTTTTTGGGGCTGGTATAAATCCGAAGAAAAACTTTACTTTTGCGTGAGTTTATTCAACAAATATGTTACAGAATATTAAGCTACATATCGCATCAAAGTAAATTCATGTAGACTTATTTCTACAGGCAAAATAAAGAAATTTAGCCTGTTTAATTTTTAACAAAACATAGCACTCATAAAACAATGACAACTACCTTACAACGGCGTTCTAGCGCTAACGTATGGGATCGGTTTTGCGAGTGGATCACCAGCACTGACAACCGCATTTATGTTGGTTGGTTCGGTGTATTGATGATTCCTACCCTGCTAGCCGCTACCGTTTGCTTCACGATCGCTTTCATCGCTGCTCCTCCTGTAGACATCGATGGTATCCGCGAACCTGTTGCTGGTTCCTTGATCTACGGAAACAACATCATCTCTGGTGCAGTTGTTCCTTCTTCTAACGCGATCGGTTTGCACTTCTACCCCATCTGGGAAGCTGCTTCCTTAGATGAGTGGTTGTACAACGGTGGCCCTTACCAGTTGGTAATTTTCCACTTCTTGATCGGTTGCGCTTGCTACATGGGCCGTCAGTGGGAACTTTCTTACCGCTTAGGTATGCGTCCCTGGATCTGCGTAGCTTACAGTGCACCTCTAGCTTCCGCTACCGCAGTATTCTTGATCTACCCAATCGGTCAAGGTTCTTTCTCTGATGGTATGCCCTTGGGTATCTCCGGAACCTTCAACTTCATGATCGTGTTCCAAGCAGAACACAACATCCTGATGCACCCCTTCCACATGTTAGGTGTGGCTGGTGTATTCGGCGGTTCCTTGTTCTCCGCAATGCACGGTTCTTTGGTAACCTCTTCCTTGGTTCGTGAAACAACTGAAACCGAATCTCAAAACTACGGTTACAGATTCGGTCAAGAAGAAGAAACCTACAACATCGTTGCTGCTCACGGTTACTTCGGTCGCTTGATCTTCCAATACGCTTCCTTCAACAACAGCCGTTCCTTGCACTTCTTCCTAGCTGCATGGCCTGTTGTTGGTATTTGGTTCACCGCTTTGGGTGTAAGCACAATGGCTTTCAACCTCAACGGTTTCAACTTCAACCAATCTATCATTGACTCTCAAGGTCGCGTTATCAGCACTTGGGCAGACGTAATCAACCGCGCTAACTTGGGTATGGAAGTAATGCACGAGCGTAACGCTCACAACTTCCCCTTAGACTTAGCTGCTAGTGATGTTACTCCTGTAGCTTTGACTGCTCCTGCTATCAACGGCTAATACTAAGTAATAGCTGATTAAAAAGCGTTCCCTGAAAAGGGGGCGCTTTTTTGTTGGAATTATTATGACGTTAAAATCTACATGCTAATTCTTCTTACCTTTTCTCAGAATCAGCTAGATTTGTTCTCTCATAGGGATGTTGATACGGTACTCCAAAGAATTGATAATTCCCAGAATATTTGGTTGCGCTGTGTTAATTTTCGCGATCGCGCTGGAACTGGTAGAATTCTAAATCACTTTCAACTCAATCCATCCCGTGTGAACATGGTTTTTAATCATACCTCTACAGGAATGGATGAAGATACAGAAGATTGTTTATTTGATAATTATGAAATATTAACTCATCAACTAAAAAATCGGGAGTTTGAGGTAGCGCGTGGCAGTATTTTGCTGGGAAGGAATTTTATCATCACTTTTGAAATCACTGAAGTCAAAATATTTAATGTACTAACTAACAATCTGCAAAAGCGAAATGTAAACCTGCAAAAGTGGGGAATTGACTATATTTTTTATCTGATTTTTAAAGATATTTTAAATAATTACCATACAGTATTTGAATACATTTCTAGGCAGCTTGATGATTTAGAAGATGAAGTTCTAGGAAATTTTGGTGATGAATCAACGTACCATAAAATTGCTAGCATGAGGCAATCTACTCGTGTTGGGCGTCGTAATTTTCAAAGCATTAAGTCACTTTTAATGATGATGGATGACGAAGATTTCCAATGGATTTCGCAGCCAGTGAAGACATTATTCAAGGAAGAATTCGTATATCATATCGATAATCTCTGGCAAGAGTATCAAAATCTGAGGGTCTGGATGTCAGAATTAATGGAAATTCAACGCGATAATATTGCCAGTGAAACTAGCGAACGAATTAACCGCTTAACTATGCTATCGGCGGTGTTCTTACCAATCACCTTCATTGCTGGTGTGTATGGTATGAACTTCAAGTATATGCCGGAATTAGAACAACCTTGGGGTTATCCGGTGGCGATCGCTGTTATGGCTTTAATTGTGATTGGTAGTATTGTTTATGCTAAAAAACAACGTTGGTTGTAGAATTCGTAATTCGTAATTAAACCCATAGTGCTTTGATTAGATTATTCTGTATCAATTAAAACAAAAAGTATCTCTGGGTCATAGGTAAGGCTGTTGCAGGTTCGCAAATTAGCAAATCACCATCTGCTCTAACTTCGTAGGTTTCTGGGTCAACTTCAATTTGGGGTAGGGCATCATTGAGCTTCATATCCTGCTTACTCAATTGGCGGGTTCTAGAAACTGCAACTGCTGTTTTTCGTAAACCTAGCTGGGTAGGAATTTCCCTTTCTAAAGCTGCCTGGGAAACAAAAGTTAATGATGTAGCGTTCTTAGCACCTGCAAAACTCCCAAACATCGGTCGCATATGCACTGGCTGGGGTGTGGGAATACTGGCATTAGCATCGCCCATCTGCGACCAGGCAATCATTCCGCCTTTAATGACGATTTCTGGCTTGACGCCAAAAAATGCCGGACGCCACAAACACAAATCTGCTAATTTTCCCTCTTCCACGGAACCTACATATTCAGCAATTCCGTGAGCGATCGCTGGATTAATAGTATACTTAGCAACATATCTTTTCGCACGAAAATTATCTGCTGGTTGCTCAATTCCTTGTGGGTTAAGAATTCCTCTTTGCACCTTCATTTTGTGAGATGTCTGCCAGGTGCGAATTATCACTTCGCCTACCCTTCCCATTGCCTGGGAATCAGAAGAAATCATGCTAAATGCGCCCAAGTCGTGCAAAATGTCTTCAGCGGCAATGGTTTCTCGGCGGATGCGAGACTCGGCAAAGGCGACATCTTCAGCGATCGCCGGATCGAGGTGATGGCATACCATCAACATATCCAGGTGTTCGTCTAAAGTGTTGAGGGTGTAAGGACGCGTCGGATTGGTGGAAGATGGCAAAACGTTGGCTTGACCGCAAACTTTGATGATATCTGGTGCGTGTCCGCCGCCTGCGCCTTCGGTGTGGTAGGTATGGATGACACGGTTTTTAAACGCGGCGATGGTATCTTCCACAAATCCGGCTTCGTTGAGGGTATCGGTATGGATAGCCACTTGCACATCGTATTCATCGGCAACGCTGAGGCAAGTATCGATTGCTGCGGGGGTAGTTCCCCAATCTTCATGTAGTTTTAATCCCATTGCACCGGCGGCTACTTGTTCTACAAGTCCTTGGGGTTGACTGGCATTACCTTTACCTAAAAACCCTAAGTTGACAGGAAAAGCATCAGCAGCTTGCAACATCCGATAAATATTCCAAGGGCCTGGAGTGCAGGTAGTGGCATTTGTACCCGTAGCGGGGCCAGTACCGCCGCCAATCATCGTCGTGATACCAGAAGCGATCGCTACTTCAATTTGTTGGGGACAAATAAAATGAATATGGGCATCAATACCACCAGCAGTGAGAATCATTCCTTCCCCTGCTAAGGCTTCAGTTCCAGGGCCAATAATAATATCTACATTATTTTGAATATAGGGATTTCCGGCTTTACCAATTTTGAAAATCTTGCCATCTTTAATCCCGATATCCGCTTTGACAATACCCCACCAATCGAGGATTAAAGCATTAGTAATTACTAAATCCACAGCGCCATCAGCATTAGAAATGGGAGATTGTCCCATGCCATCTCTGATGACTTTACCGCCGCCGAATTTCACTTCATCGCCGTAGTTAGTGAAATCTTGTTCGACTTCGATGAATAATTCTGTGTCTGCAAGTCTGACTTGATCTCCGACAGTGGGGCCATAAGTTTCGGCGTAGGCGCGGCGGGACATTCTGTAAGGCATAATTTTTAGTAATGGAGGTTAAGATTGAGTTTAAACGCAAAGGAGCACAAAGTAAGCGCAAAGGTTCGCAGAGGATGGATGAGAATAATTTGAGTGGGGTGATAATTGGTTGTGGGATGCGAGTGCATACAGTGTTGGGGCCGGGTTTGTTAGAGTCAGCTTATGAGGAGTGTTTGTATTACGAATTGAGAAAGAATAGGTTAAATGTTGGTAAGCAAGTTCCATTACCGCTTATTTACGAAGAGGTGAAATTAGATTGTGTTTATCGATTAGATTTAATAGTAGAAAATAAAGTAATTATTGAGGTCAAGTCTGTAGAATCCATTAACCCAATTCACTCCGTACAACTTTTAACTTATCTCAAATTAACTAATTGTAAACTCGGTCTGATTCTCAACTTTAACGTTCTCCACCTCAAAGAAGGCATTAAACGCGTAGCAAACAAACTCTAACTTTGCGTACCTTTGCGTTTACCTCAGCGTCCGTCTGCGTTAAAAAATCAATTAACTCATAACTACTCCTTACAAACCGCGAATTTGAAAATTTTCAACCCTCATCTGAAAACCATTTCCTTCAGGTGAGGCACACATCACACCAACATTTAATGTTTCCACTGGAGTTAAATAAGCAAGTCGCAGCATTGTATACTCATTTCCATTTAAAGAGTATTCCACCTCTATTGCTGTGCCGCGTCGAGTTACACGTACCCAAATTGCAGGTGGATTTTGAGGCATTGGAATAACACACCAATCTGAGTAATTGCGTGTCACTACTGCGCTAATTTGTTGGACACCATCGACAAATTCAATGCCACATTTTAACCAATTCAATTCATCTAAACGTACCATCAAGCCGGCTTGGTCGTACAAATCCTGATACTGTCCAGTCACTTTAACTTCTGCAATAAAGTCACCTTGAATCTTTTGATAAAAAAAGTGACCATTATCTCTAATAAAACCGTAATGAGTTTCCCGCCAGAAATCTGTTTTTGCCCCGGAAGTGACAGCGATCGCCTCATCTTTTACTTCCCAAACAGGCGGTTCATTATACCATTCCATTTGCATAATTACAGAGAACCGTTAATTTTACCGTTGAATCCATAAACTTGGCGGCTACCAACCACAGGTACTAACGTCACTTCTTTTTCATCGCCGGGTTCAAAACGAACTGCGGTACCTGCGGGGATATCGAGACGCATTCCTCGCGCTTCTTCTCTGTCAAAATTTAAGGCTGCGTTAACTTCATAAAAGTGAAAATGTGAACCGACTTGTATGGGGCGATCGCCTGTATTTGACACCTGCAATTTAACAGTAGGACGACCAACATTTAGTTCAATATCACCTTCTGGTGTAATAATTTCTCCAGGAATCATATTTAAAAAATTAACGAATTGGATTATGTACTGTAACTAACTTTGTGCCATCAGGAAAAGTTGCTTCTACCTGCACTTCATGTACCATTTCTGGTATTCCTTGCATCACCTCATCTCGTGTTAATAGAGTTGTGCCATAACTCATTAATTCAGCTACAGTTTGCCCATCTCTTGCACCTTCTAAAATAGCAGCAGAAATATAGGCAACTGCTTCGGGATAATTGAGTTTCAAACCTCTTTCTTTACGTCTTTCTGCTAATAAAGCAGCAGTAAAAATCAATAACTTATCTTTTTCCTGCGGCGTAAGTTGCATTCTTCTCTCCTCTGTGTTCTCTGTGCCTCTGCGGTTAGTTTAAACCTGCCACACCCTTGGTATACACTTACCACGATTCAAAAAACAAACTCGTAGCAACTGCCAAACTTCAATAAACCAGTTTCTCACCTCAGATGTAGAATCACCGCGATATCGACACAATAATCCATGTTGTAATCGGCTAACACCTATTTCACCAACACCATTAGCTAAAATTCGGATTTTTTCGATTATTTCTGGTGAAACTGCATCGCCAAGCCAAACTAGACTACCTGTGATTGGTTTTCCCGCCAAGCCGTGGGGACTGTGAAAAACTTCTTCGCTAGCTGGTAACCATTGCCGATCTATCCACAAGGGAACGCCTTGTTGCCAAATTTCAGTATGCGATCGCCATTCTCCCTGCAAGAATTTCTCTCCTCTAGCACTGCGGCCAAAGCGGGTAATTTCCCAGCCTAAAAAGCTAGCCCCGGTTGCTAATTCTACCTGTAAATCTTGCTGATAAATCCCACTGTTAAATAAAATTGTTTCTTGCGGTAACCATTCTAAACAAGCACCAGCGTCAACTTGTATCTGGATGTTTTGTCTGGCTTGTAAGCCATTACTGCGATATATCTTACTAGCTGCTGCTGTAGTGATTAAGGCGTGTGTATGGGGTTGGAGGTGGATATGAGAGGATAAGCGATCGCCCCCCACAACTCCCCCAGCCGTGTGTAAAATTACGCTATGACAGACTTTTTGCCCTTCTGGATAGAATGGGCGTTGTACCTTCAAAGGTGCTTGCTGGTGAGTGTAAATTAATTCGGTTGTGTTTTGGCGATCGGCGTAAACTAAATTCAGTTTGCCATGCCAACCTTCTGTAATTTGTGAGTTGGAAGTCATTTAATTAATTGCTTCGGCAAGGTGTACGCTAGTCCGATATACCAAGTACACAAAACCATTTTCATCACAAAAACGCTGATATAATTCTTGAAAATTATTAATAAATTTGTTGTCTGCTAAAGCTTCATTTGGTAGGTAAGAAACACTTTTTGCTCGTCCAATAAGTCCAGTTAAATCTAACTGTTGCCTATAAGTAAAAGTGTATTCACCGATGTTGATAAAATGAGGAGTTGCTAATAGTGGCTCTACTGACTGCATCCTTGATTCTGCTGGATGATTGTTAGATGCTTCACGAACTATTCGACTATATTCTGCGGTTAAAGTATCTTCTTTATCGCGGTTATTCCACACTACCGCTAACCGTCCTGATGGTTTTAATATTCGGTGAAATTCTAATAAAGTTGGTTCTGGATTAAACCAATGGAAAGCTTGAAAACAAGTAACTAAATCAACAGATTTATCCCCAAGTTTGGTAAATTCTGCGGTTCCATCACGAAACTCTACTAAAGGGTGTGGTTCGGCGGCTTCTCTCATCGCCGCATTCGGTTCTATGGCGATGACATTAACTCCACGTTCAGCTAATAGTCTGGAACTAATTCCTGTACCCGCACCAATATCTGCTGCGAAAATTTGTGATTTTTTATCTAATCCTTCCAAAATAATATGAATTACATCTGTGGGATAGCTTGGACGGTATTTTACATAATCTTCTGCTCTATCGGAAAATCTTTTGAGTGGGTTTAGGGTATGTAAGGGAGTTGTTTCAGAATGACTTTGGCTCATAGATTTGTAGACAAAAGAATAAAAGTGCATTTTTAGCAAGTAATTTTTGTATTTTGCCTTGCACCCCTAACCGGATGTCAATTGGTGGATTAAGATTAATCCTAAGACATATTAACAAATTTAATAATGAAAATGGGCATAACTTAAAATCTTTAGTAACTTTAATCTCTAGATTCAATGTATCTAGAGCTAATGAAAATCAATTGGTTGAGTTAATTACGAATAGCTCTGATTTTCCATCAGTTTTTAGAACTAAAATTGCTGAAAGAGCACAATTAGCTAAAAATTTAGATTTTGGAGAGAAGTTAACATATAAACAAAAATATGGTGATTTGTATGACTCTCTAAAATATTTCGCTCAAGAAGTGATTCAGAGAGTGAGGTAAATAAATGGACACATGACAAATTACAAACTTATTAAGAACGAGCACAGAAGTGAATAAAGATACAGCTTTAAAAATAAATCTCGTTTTTATTAATTCCTCTCTTGCTGCTCTACCCAAACTGCCAAATCAGCCACTTCCGAAAAATCAAGTAGTTCTTCTGCCAAGTCTTCTAACTGTTCAGCAGATAAATTACGAATCTGCTCAACTAATGATGCATCAATATCACCAAAGCGCCGTTTAAGTAGGCGACCGATCAATTTAAAGGCTTCTTTCTGAACGATATCTTGATAAATTACAGATTCTTTCATAATATCCTCCCGTAAAAATTGACGAACTAAATTCTTGTCAAATCGCAAACCTGCCAGAATTTCCACACAACCTGCAATATTTTGTCGCTCCTCTCTATCTGGAATTGTAGCGACTTGTTCAGCCACTTGTGCCAGTAAAGCTGGTGGCGAGTTTGTTCGTGTCAAACTTGCTAGAGGTAACAGTGCAGGATTTTCCAAAAATAGCTCTGAATCTTGTTCCCATAGGCGAACCACCCGATACTGGTGAATCGTTGTCTGGTCTCGATATTCTTCTGCGAAAGCCACCTCGTTACTAGTTTCCTGCAAAAAGATTAATACCTGAGTTACAGGACATCTGTATTGACGTTTTAATCTCACAGAATAATCAAGCATTCGGAAATTCAGCGGTGGGTTAGATTTCGCTAAAGTTTGAAATTCAATATGCAAAATTTGGTTAGCTGCTTGCAGAAATGTCACAGAATCCGCACGAATTGGTTCAAGCATGAGTTCGGTTTTTAATACTTCAATTTTTTGAACCTCCACCCCCAGCAACCAACGGACAAAATCAGCAGGGTAATGTTCAGCTAAATATTTGCAAGCGTTATCGTAACTCACGTCTTCCTCCTTTCTGCATGACACAAAAAAATAGCTGCCTTCGCAAAGGAGGCAGCTATTTTTACAAACAGGGGACTATTAAGTATTAGTAATCGAAGTCGCCACCAGCACCAGCACCAGCAGCAGGAGCGCCGTCTTTAGGTTCAGGCTTGTCAACTATAATACATTCGGTTGTCAACACCATACCCGCGATAGAAGCAGCGTTTTGCAGAGCAGAACGAGTTACTTTCGCAGGGTCAACAATACCAGCAGCTAACAAATCGACAAATTCGTTGGTTGCAGCATTGTAGCCAACGCTGAATTCCTTCTCTTTGACGCGCTCAGCAATCACAGCACCATTTTGACCAGCGTTTTCCGCAATTCTCTTCAGAGGCGCAGGTAAAGCACGAACTACAATCAACGCACCAATCAACTCTTCACCTGTGAGGTTGCTGTTCGCCCAAGTTTCTAAATCAGGAGCGAGGTGAGCGAGGGTTGTACCACCGCCAGGAACGATACCTTCTTCCACAGCAGCTTTGGTAGCGTTGATAGCATCTTCTAGGCGCAGTTTCTTGTCTTTCATTTCGGTTTCGGTGGCTGCACCCACTTTCACCACGGCGACACCGCCAGAAAGTTTAGCCAGACGCTCTTGGAGTTTTTCTTTGTCGTAGGAAGATTCGGTTTCTTCGATTTGACGACGAATTTGTTCTACACGAGCCTTAACCGCAACTTCGTTACCTTCAGCAACAATTGTGGTGTTGTCCTTGGTAATGGTGATACGGCGAGCTTTACCCAGGCTATCTAACTTGGTATTGTCTAGCTTCAAACCAGCATCTTCAGTGACTAGTTGACCGCCAGTCAACACGGCAATATCTTCTAGCATAGCTTTGCGGCGATCGCCAAAGCCAGGAGCCTTGACAGCAGCAACATTCAGTACACCGCGCAAACGGTTAACTACTAAGGTTGCCAAAGCTTCTTTTTCGATATCTTCAGCAATAATCACCAAAGGACGACCAGCACGAGCTACTTGCTCTAACACTGGTACGAGGTCTTGTACCAGAGCAATTTTCTTATCGGTCAACAGGAGGAAAGGCTCATCAAAAACCGCTTCCATCCGTTCAGCATCGGTGGCAAAATAAGGAGAGATGTAGCCTTTATCAAAGCGCATCCCTTCAGTAATTTCCAACTCGGTGGTCATAGATTTCCCTTCTTCTAGGGAAATTACGCCTTCCTTGCCCACCTTATCCATAGCTTGGGCAATCATTTGGCCGACTTCTTCGTCGTTACCAGCCGAGATTGCACCAACTTGGGCAATGGCTTTGGAATCTTCCACCGGACGAGCATGTTCAGCAATTTTATCTACGAGGAAGGCGGTAGCTTTATCAATACCACGCTTCAACAAAATCGCGTTAGCACCTGCTGCAACGTTCCGCAAGCCTTCTTTGACAATCGCATGAGCTAAAACGGTGGCAGTGGTGGTGCCATCGCCCGCAGCATCGTTGGTCTTAGAAGCAGCTTGACGAATCAGAGCTACACCAGTGTTTTCAATGTGGTCTTCTAATTCGATTTCTTTGGCAATGGTTACACCGTCATTAACGATTTGCGGTGCGCCAAATTTCTTTTCTAGGACTACGTTACGACCTTTAGGACCAAGGGTAACAGCTACAGCCTCAGCCAGGATATCAATGCCTCGCTCTAAGGCGCGACGGGCGTTTTCGTTGTAGATAATGCGCTTTGCCATAGGTGTCTAAATTCAAGGAGTAAGTCAATTTTTTTGAATTGGGCATTGGGTAAACAGGGCAAACAGGGCATTGGGAAAACTCTTTCCTATTCCCCATTCCCTATTCCCGCCTCCCTACTAAATAACGACTGCTAAAATATCTTTTTCAGAAAGCAGTACATATTCTTCAGTACCGAGTTTGATGTCAGTACCAGCGTACTTAGAGTACAGAACCTTATCACCGACTTTAATTTCCAATTCTTGACGGCTACCGTCGTCATTACGCTTGCCAGGGCCAAGGGCGACTACTTCGCCTACTTGGGGCTTTTCCTTAGCGGTATCGGGCAAATACAGACCACCTGCGGTCTTTTCCTCGGAGGCGCTCACTTTTACGAAAACGCGATCGCCCAAAGGTTTTACTGTAGAAACAGTTAGAGATATTGCTGCCATATGATTTTCTCCAGAGTTAGCACTCTCAACTCCTGAGTGCTAATCTACCCAAAAGCAGCGTCCAATGGCAAGAATTTCTTAAGTACGGGTTCCCGAACTAGAATCTCTGGGGTGTACTTAAGTATAAATGCTTAATTATTTTTATCCTTCGGGTTCCGTTGCGGAAGCTACGAATATTTTTATAGACAATAGGGAATAGGGCATGGGGCATAGGGCATGGGGGATGGGATATAAGCTTGTTTCCTAGTACCTAGTCCCTTATGCCCAATCCCCAATCGTCAATCCCCAGTACCCATCTCAGTAAACTTTATTTGCAAAGCTTGGAAATTGTTATAGAACTGTAATCAGGGAGCCGCTCGATGAGTAACAATAAAGTGATCCAGAAAAGCTATCAAATCCCGAAAACCACCAAGCCTCTTGAACATAAAGCCCTGAGTAATTGTGTGGAAAGTTTAGGAGTGGCAAAAATTCAGCAAAATGTTTTTATTTGTGCTGACCAAACAAGCCATAACTATTGCTCCAAACCAGCTAGTCTGGAACTTTGGAAGTATTTAAAAAAGCGACTTAAAGAGCTAAAACTCGACAAGGCGCAAGCAAGTCATACTATTTGCGTTTTTAAAACTAAAACCAATTGCTTGCAGGTTTGTGGTTCTGGACTCATAATGGTGGTCTATCCTGATGGCGTCTGATATCGCCAAGCAAACTCGGAAGTTATTGAGCGAATCGTTCAAGAACACTTAATTAGGCATAATGGCGGTTGAAGAATATGCATTTTTAACCCATCTTTTGCCAGAAACTTCCCTAGTTTCTTGTGAACATCTCATAGAGGCTTAACAGCGCAAGGATATGTTATAGCAGTAAGCTTTAAGAAAGTGCGGGTTGGTTTTGAGGTAGGGTCATCTTTAAGCCAATACTTAACTAGTGAGTCAGAAGGATTATTATTTTATCAGTGTTTTTTACCCCGCCCCTTTCAAAGCGATATATAATAGCGCATTATAGATACTACTGCTATACGTATCCTTGCTGGACTTTTGCTATCGAGCTAGTAGTCTATTGAAAGTGCTCGGCATTTTTGAGACTTGAGACAGCAAAGGCAAGTTAAGTAGGCAAAAGGACAACATCTCAAATAACCCACCATAGAGGATAAATATTCAAGACCTTGATGGACCGAAGCGCGACAAGTGCCACTGCTATGAAAGAGCCCAGCATGAAAGATCACAAACGACTTCTATTGATTGATGATGACCCTAACCTCATCTTGCTGGTGAAGGATTACTTAGAATTCCGAGGATATGAAGTCATCACCGCCGAAAATGGACGTGAAGCTCTGGAAATTTTAGAGCAAGATGTTCCAGACATGATCATCTGCGATGTGATGATGCCGGAAATGGACGGATATACTTTTGTGGAACAAGTCCGGCAAAACGAACGCACCAGCTGGATTCCAGTTCTTTTCCTTTCAGCAAAAGGACAAAGTGCAGACCGAGTTAAAGGTCTGAACAAAGGTGCTGATGTTTATATGGTCAAGCCTTTTGAACCAGAAGAACTCGTAGCCCAAGTTGAGTCCTCACTGAAACAAACTATCCGTTGGAAAGAACACCAAGCAAAAGGAGGCGAAAACGGTTCCCGCATCCAAGTTCCTTTTGATGTCCAGTTGACCCCAACCGAACTGAAAGTAGTCCAGTTTGTAGCTAGGGGTTTAGCTAACCGAGAAATCGCTGAAGAACTTAACGTTAGTCAGCGTACAGTTGAAAGCCATGTGTCCAATATGTTGGGCAAAACCAATCTCCACAACCGCACTGAACTAGCGCGGTGGGCGATTGAAAATCAAATGGCATAGCCGATTTTAGAATTTGGATTTTGGATTGATGATCTAAAATCCAAAATCCAAATTCTTTACCAACCATCTTCTTCTGGATTGGATTCATGCAAAACTTCTAAATCCAATTCATCTAGGTAATTTAAAGCGCTTTTATTCTGGGAAGTTGTTCCTCGTAGTTCCAAATCGAAACAGCTATATTCTGGCATATTTGCCCTTACCTGAGCATCAGTAATAATGACTGTAAAACCATAGTAAAAAATCAGTCATGAACCTACTGCATATTTATGCAAATCCTTGGGAATGCGAACCGGAATACGAGTTTGGGTGCATCTATTATCTAAAATATTCAGTAATTAGATTTCACCTGTTTATTTAGAATTGCTATCGGAGCTTCCTCTTCGACTTCTAGGATGAAGTTTTTACTTTGTACAATTTTTTCAATGCTCAATGCAAATCAGAAATCTAGATCTGAAAAAGTTGAAGAATTGCTCATAATTTGGTAGTAATGACGTTAATCGTCATTTTACATTGGTTTTAAATAAATTAAATATTAAAAATCCGTAGGCGCTTAATCATCGTTGAACTTCTACGGATTTATTTTTATATGGATTTGAAAACTTCAAAGATGACTTAGTAACTTGGTTACTAGGTTCACCGATTAAATTAACAGAACTTAGCCCTACTGAATTATCAAGCGAACCAATTCGTGCTGATTCGTTAATCTTATTACAATCTAATGATTTAGTTCTACATAGAACTTACGCTCTATTAATCGTAGCGTAGGCGTAGCCCGCCGCAGGCATCGCCTTTGTAATGCTGAGTTATGCGAATCCATACATAGCAAGCTTTTTGCCTTTTTCGACCCGTCGAACTCACGTTAATTTTAATTAATCGCTTGATAAAATACCTCCCTATACGAATAAAACCCGCATTCGCGGGTTTCAAAGTTTTTATTAGCCCATCGGACAGACTTAGTTTGTGTAGACGTGATTTCTAATCGCCTGATTTTCAACTCAAACTAAAACTCGGCACTTTGCGGTGTACGCGGGAAGGGAATTACATCACGAATATTTGCCATTCCGGTGATGAATTGCACGAGTCGTTCAAAACCCAAACCAAAACCAGCGTGAGGAACGGTACCATAACGACGCAAATCTAGATACCACCATAAATCTTCTGGCTTCATTCCTTGCGCTACTACGCGACGTTCTAGAACTTCTAACCGTTCTTCCCGCTGGGAACCACCAATAATTTCGCCAATTTTCGGGGCGAGAATATCCATTGCGCGAACAGTTTTTTCATCGTCGTTCAAGCGCATATAAAAAGCTTTAATTTTCGCTGGATAATCTGTGACGATTACAGGCTTTTTAAATAATTGTTCAGCCAGGTAACGTTCGTGTTCTGATTGTAAATCTAAGCCCCAGCTTACGGGATATTCAAATTTGACATCGGCTTTTTCTAAAAGTGCGATCGCTTCTGTGTAAGTTAAGCGTTCAAATTGATTGTTAATAATATTATCGGCTGTTGCCAACACCGAATTATCAATGCGCTGATTGAAAAATTCCATGTCTTCTGGGCAAGTTTCCAACACATATTTAAAAATATGTTTGAGAAACGCCTCAGCTAAATCCATATCGCCTTCTAAGTCACAAAAAGCCATTTCTGGCTCAACCATCCAAAATTCTGCTAAGTGACGCGAAGTATTAGAATTTTCTGCACGGAAGGTAGGGCCAAATGTGTAGACGTTGCTAAACGCCATCGCCATAATTTCCGCTTCTAACTGCCCGCTAACTGTGAGATATGTAGGTTTAGCAAAAAAGTCTTGGCTATAATCTACGGCTTGATTATCTGTGCGGGGAATATTTTTTAAATCTAAACTAGTAACGCTAAAAAGTTCGCCAGCACCTTCACAATCGCTAGCAGTGATGATGGGTGTGTGTACCCACAAAAAACCTCTTTCTTGGAAGAATTGGTGAATTGCTGCCGAACAAGCATTTCTCACCCGGAAAACTGCACCAAAAGAATTAGTACGCGATCGCAAATGTCCAATGGTTCGCAGAAACTCAAAGGAATGCCGTTTCTTTTGCAGAGGATATGTATCGGGATCGGCTTCTCCGTAAACTTTTACAGATTCTGCTTTCAACTCAATTCGCTGTCCTTTACCCAAAGAAGCCACCAACACTCCAGCGACTTCAACAGCAGCGCCGGTATTCAGCTTTTTCAAAATAGCTTCATAATCTGGCAAATCCTGATTGATGACGGCTTGCAAATTAGCTAGCGATGAGCCGTCATTAACTTCGATAAAAGCAAATCCTTTGGACTCGCGTTTTGTTCTCACCCAGCCTTGAACTAAGAGAGACTCATCAGGTTGACCACTTCGCAATATTTCTGCAATCCGTCGATTTACCATATTTACCCAGCATAAGACTTTAATATCCAGCCTATGATAACGCCCATTCCACCAAAGCGGACGACCTGCCAGAAAGGTTTTTTGAGACTACGCCAAGAAAACAACTGGCTTTCTAAGTTTATTTCTAACATTTCCAACTGCTGTTTGATTTGCCGTAACTCTGCTTTAATTTCTGGTGTTTGGGATTTATGGCTTTTTAATCGCTCCTGACGCTGTTGCAATTGAGCCTTTTGCTGACGATCGCCTTGTACTTGATTGTAACGTTCTCTCAAGGATAAGAGCGATCGCTCTACTTCCTCGATTTCTTGTTCCAAATCTGGTTCCGGATTTTCCTCTGGCGGTTGTGATTGTTGAGACGGCTTCATTTACAAGTAGTAAACTAAGATTAAAAGTCAATTGTCATTTGTCATTGGTCATTTGTCATTAGTTAATAAACAAAGGACAAATAACTAAGCACAAAATCTCCGATCGAGTTTGAGGTCATTAAACGCCGCCAAGCCACCAGACTCCTCCACCACAGTTGCTCAACGGTAGTTCCTTTAAGCGGGAGAAGTCCGCCAACGGGCTGCCTCAAGTTCGTAAGATAAGACAATTGACACGGGATAATTGACAAAGGACTTTATATTATGTCTCAATCTGCACAGCTACCGAAAACCAGTCAACTGAGTGAATTTAGTACTTTAGAACTAGCCCAAGTTCTGATGCAAAGACTAAGCATCTCTCCTGAAGATTGGCATCGCCTCAAGTCTAACCGCAATTCCCGCGCCAGCGAACAACTAGCAGCAGCTCTTGTTTATCTTTTAAACAATCAACCACAAGAAGCCCAAGCCAGGTTAGAACAAGCAATTGGTTGGCTAGATCGCTCTATTTCTGCTCCTCCCTGTCCAACTCATGGCAAAAGTTAGGAGTTAAGAGTTAGGAGTTAATAGTTTAAAACTTTTAACTCATCACTCCTAACTCCTAACTACAACTACCGTCGCAGAGATAGTCCCCGACGATTTTCCATTTGTTTACAGAGTCTCAATTCTGTACCCTTGCGATTCCACTCTACCTGATCGAAAATTTGATGCAGAAGACATAGACCGCGACCACTTTCTGCTTCATCTGGTGGTAGATAGTCTGTTGGTTCTTCATCACTAATAGGTAAGGGAGTAAAGCCGCTACCCTGGTCTGAAATTATCCACCAATATTGATTATCTATTAATGAAAAACGTACTACAACTCTTTTACTTGGATCGAGATTATTGCCATGTTTAGCTGCATTTACTAGGGCTTCTTGAAGCCCTAAACGCAGTTCTGATTGTAATTTTGCTGGAATTTCTGCCAACAATAAATCTAATATGGGACAAAGATAGAGGGTTGAGGCAAAACTAATAGTGCCCCAATAACGTCCAACTGGACGAAGTGAAATAGTAATCACAAGAGAAACCCCATAGCTTTCAGTTAGCTAGACATCAGTTTGGTGTCACAGGCACCCTGATAAAAATTGAGGTGGTCATGCTGCCTTCAAACTTGCGTCTTTAAAACTAAATTTTGAAAATGCTAGGGAGCATTGACTTTATGAATGAATTGGGATTGGTCGGATATATAACGGCTTTAATAAATTCGATCGAGGAATGAGCAACTTAGAAAAGTGCTATTAATTTCATCGAGTATTGGCATACTCTAGTTAACTGCCGATTTGTAATTTACACAATCCAATTCATACTTTTAGGAGTCGATGCAACTTTTTTAATTTCTTTAAACAAAATGAATTTCTATTTTTAGCTTAATTCGATTTTAGCATTGTTAGTATGCACTAGACTAGAAATTTGAAATTTCAATTTTTTTAAAGGAATCAGCATCCTTATCCAAATGTGATAGCACAAGAAAGGCAGCAGCTTCCACATGAGCAGTTTGGGGGAAAAAATCAGCAGGTTGTACCCGTGCGATCTTATATTGCCCATCTTGACAGAGTAATTTCAGGTCGCGGGCGAGGGTGGCTACTTTACAGCTGACGTAAACAATCCGAGATGGTTTCAATTGCCGTAAAGTGTCTATGACACCGCGATCGCATCCTTTACGTGGTGGATCGAGAATTACGACCTCTGGTATTGTGCCCATTTTTGGCAGCAATTTCTCAACTGCGCCGACTTGGAATGTTACATTATTAATTTCATTGCGCTCGGCATTCAAAATAGCTTGTTCCACGGCTGCTGGTTGCACTTCTAAACCTATGGCTTGACGTACTTGTTTAGCCAGGGGCAAAGTCAAAGTGCCGATACCACAATAGGCATCAACGAGAAATTCATGTCCTTGAAGATTGAGTTCTGACTGAATTACCTCCAATAATGCCTCTGCTGTTTCTGTATAAACTTGGAAAAATGTATCTGGGCGCACTTGAAATTCCAGTCCAGCAAATTTTTCACGCAGGTGGGGTACTCCAGCGATGCAACGGGTTTCTACTCCAAAGATAGCATTTGTGCGATCGCCATTGCGATTCAGGCATACTCCCCTTAACTGCGGATAACGCTTTAACCATTCCTGGGCTTGGATTGCAATTTCTGGTAAATTCCAGTCCTTAACTACTAAAGTCAGCAACATTTCGCCAGTATGGCGGCCGATGCGTAAACTCAAATGGCGAATTTGCCCAAGGTGGCGATGTTCGTCGTAAATTTGCCAACCCCGCTGTTGGATATCCTGCTTAACTTCGGCAAGCATGGGATTTAAACGCGAGTCTTGGACTGGACATTGATTTAAGTTGATTAATTGGTGACTACCTTTTTGGTAATAACCAGCTTGTACCTGTCCTGTTGCCGACTTGCCCAGAGGATAAGTAGATTTATTTCGGTAACCCAAAGCAGAACCGACAGCCAGTACTGGATCTACTGGTGGTTGGGTAAAACCGCCAATGCGCTCCATTGCTTGGATGACTTGATTTTGCTTAGCTATTAGCTGGTAATCATAATTAATATGCTGCCACTGGCAACCACCGCACTTGTCAGCCACAATACAAGCAGGGCGGATGCGATGGGGAGATGGTTGCAATAGCTCCTGTAGCTTAGCCTGGGCATATTTTGGTTTAACATGTACTAAACGCACAATAGCGCGATCGCCTGGTACTGTATCCGGGACAAATACTACACGTTCGTTAGCCCGTCCCACCCCATCGCCAGTATCACTCAGATCGGCGATCGTTACTTCAATTAATTCACCTTGTTGCCAAATCATTTTATTCATTAATTATTAGTTATTACTCCATTGGGCATTGGGAGTGCTGAGTTACGAATCAACAATTATTCTTGCTCCTTGTCCCCTTGTCCCCTTGTCCCCTTTTCCCCTTGTCTCCCCACTCCCCCTTCACTTGTGTACCTCAGACTCGCTAAACTAGCAGATAATATTTAAGGTGATTTCAATCATCATGACTGTAATTAGCCAAGTTATTCTCAAAGCTGACGACGAACTGCGTTATCCCAGCAGTGGCGAACTTAAAAATATCAAAGACTTTTTGCAAACCGGTGTACAACGGACGCGCATTGCTGCTACGTTAGCTGAAAATGAAAAAAAGATAGTCCAGGAAGCAACCAAACAACTTTGGCAAAAGCGTCCTGATTTTATCTCTCCTGGTGGTAATGCTTACGGGGAACGCCAACGCTCTCTATGTATCCGTGATTTTGGCTGGTACTTACGCCTAATTACTTATGGTGTACTTGCTGGCGACAAAGAGCCAATTGAAAAAATTGGTTTGATTGGTGTGCGTGAAATGTACAATTCATTGGGTGTTCCCGTACCCGGAATGGTAGAAGCTATCAGTTCCCTTAAAACAGCCGCCCTTGGCCTACTGAGTGCGGAAGATGCTGCTGAAGCTGGGCCATACTTTGATTACATCATTCAAGCGATGTCTTAATACAAAGTCTGTGCTGATTCTAATAGATACTTTTGTTCTACTAGAGTGAGTGTAAAATTTTAGCACTCCATAGGCATAAGATTACTAATTCAATCTTAACTTCCCCACATTTGGTAGTAGCTATGGCTAAATCTCTGTCAAGTTACCAACCAGTTGTGGGGAAATTTTATTTGGGCATGGGGAGCAGAGGAGTAGTTCCAGCACTCTTTCCCCTGTGCCCCTAGAGCCTCTTCCCATGCCCAATGCCCCATGCCCCATGCCCAGTGATTAATAACAAAAAACCGACAGTCTTTGATAAAGGCTGTCGGTAATTAGTGTGTTCCCTATTAATGACTCGGCTAGAGTTCAGTTGTCCTTAATTATGCCTAGCTGGCGATCGCAATGAGACGATCCTAATCATGTATAAGTGTGATTGTCGTCACTTGATTGTTACAGCAAAACTGCATATCCCCGAATAATCTCTGAGTTCTAGTCAGTCTGTACAAATTTTGGACTAAGAGTATATACACAAATAGATAGCAAATAAATGTAGGGTTGTAATAGATACGCTCATTTAACTGACATCCGACAATTATTCCTTTGCCATTGGGAAAATGTCGTTGTGGTTTGTAGCCAGGCTTATTTCCTATCTCTGAGTTTTTACTACTGGTGAGATCATCGTCATTAATTCTTCAGTGATTCTTTTGCAGTCAAGGGTAACAGCCCTAGTTTTATGCAACTTAAATACTCATGATGAGATACTTTTTCAGCTTTAAATTCACTTTAACAATTATACAAATACGTTGGTAGAAGCACGATAATCCTGTGTTTTTACCAGAAATTTTTGAACTAGCTATCACCAATGCTGAGTTTATAATCTATCTTTGGAAATACCAAAACATCTATCTTTAAGTAGATTTATTTATTGAACCTATTTGCCATGTCTAGCCATAAACCATCCTAGAACTGCACTTACAGGGCAAGTAAATCGATAGAATAATGCTCTGTACAATTGGTGCATTATTTCCATGACTGCCACATCTCCTGCTCCCTTTTCCCCCGAAGAAATCGCCGCCGAAGGTATAAAGCCAGAAGAATACGCAGAAATTGTCCGTCGTTTAGGGCGTCATCCCAACAAAGCCGAACTGGGAATGTTTGGGGTAATGTGGTCAGAGCATTGCTGTTATAAAAATTCTCGACCTTTACTCAAACAGTTTCCTACCGAAGGTCGCCGCATTCTCGTGGGGCCTGGTGAAAATGCTGGTGTTGTAGATTTAGGTGACGGACTGCAACTAGCCTTTAAGATAGAATCCCACAACCACCCCTCAGCGGTCGAACCCTTTCAAGGAGCGGCAACAGGAGTAGGAGGTATTCTTAGGGATATTTTTACGATGGGTGCGCGTCCCATTGCCATCTTAAACTCGCTGCGTTTTGGTTCCCTTGAAGATGCCAAAACCCAAAGATTATTTACTGGTGTAGTGTCAGGAATTTCTCATTACGGTAATTGTGTGGGAGTACCCACCGTTGGTGGTGAAGTTTACTTTGATGCTGCTTACTCTGGTAATCCCCTAGTGAATGTGATGGCGTTGGGGTTAATGGAAACCCCAGAAATTGTTAAATCTGGGGCATCTGGTTTCGGAAACCCCGTATTGTATGTTGGTTCCACCACCGGGCGCGATGGTATGGGAGGCGCGAGTTTTGCCAGTGCAGAATTGACTGAACAATCAATGGATGACCGTCCTGCTGTGCAAGTGGGTGACCCGTTTTTGGAAAAGTCGTTAATTGAAGCTTGTCTGGAAGCTTTTAAAACAGGTGCAGTTGTCGCCGCCCAGGATATGGGAGCAGCAGGAATCACCTGTTCTACATCCGAGATGGCGGCAAAAGGCGGTGTGGGAATTGAACTGGATTTAGATAAAATTCCCGTGCGGGAGCTAGGGATGGTTCCCTATGAATACTTGCTCTCAGAATCTCAAGAACGGATGCTGTTTGTTGCCCACAAAGGGCGCGAACAAGAGTTAATCGACATTTTTCACCGTTGGGGACTTCATGCTGTTGTTGCTGGTACAGTGATTGCTCAACCCATTGTGCGAATTCTCTATCAAGGTAAAGTAGCAGCTGAAATTCCCGCTGAGGCTTTGGCGGAAAATACCCCACTTTATCAAAGGGAATTGCTGGCAGAACCACCAGAATATGCGCGTCAAGCTTGGCAGTGGACTGCTGATTCTTTGCCTAGTTCTACAATTGCTGGAATCGAACTCGAAGGACGCCTGCAAAGTTGGAATGATATTCTCTTAACTTTGCTTGATACACCGACGATCGCTTCTAAAAATTGGGTATATCGTCAGTACGACCATCAAGTACAAAACAATACCGTAAT
The DNA here is from genome assembly GCF_014698835.1 of Nostoc paludosum FACHB-159. GTDB lineage: Bacteria > Cyanobacteriota > Cyanobacteriia > Cyanobacteriales > Nostocaceae > Nostoc > Nostoc paludosum. The sequence continues at coordinate 87,892 of NZ_JACJTU010000013.1, forward strand.
TCTACCAGGTGGCGCAGATGCGGCTGTTATTCGTTTGCGTCCACTAGAACAAATCCCCAATCTAAAATCCCCAATCCAAAATCCAAAATCCGCAGTTGCAGCTACTGTAGACTGCAATTCTCGTTATGTTTACCTCGATCCCTATGAAGGAGCTAAGGCAGTGGTGGCGGAAGCCGCACGCAACCTGAGTTGTGTGGGTGCTGAACCTCTGGCGGTAACAGATAATTTGAATTTTGGCTCTCCAGAAAAACCAATTGGTTACTGGCAATTAGCAGAAGCTTGTCGCGGTTTAGCAGAAGGTTGCCGAGAACTAGCAACACCTGTTACAGGTGGAAATGTCTCTTTATACAATGAAACCCTTGATTCCCAAGGGACTCCCCAACCAATTTATCCCACTCCTGTTGTGGGTATGGTGGGCTTGATTCCTGATATCAGCAAAATTTGTGGTCAAGGTTGGCAAACAGCAGGTGATGTGATTTACCTTCTGGGATTGCCCGTAACATCCCAACTCAGTTTAGGAGCATCTGAATATTTAGCCGCCATCCACGGTACTGTTGCCGGAAAACCGCCACAAATAGATTTTGACTTGGAACGTCGGGTACAGCAAGTTTGTCGTGATGGAATTCGTAATGGTTGGGTACGTTCTGCCCACGATTGTGCTGAGGGAGGAATAGCGATCGCAATAGCAGAATGTTGCATCTCTGGCAACCTCGGCGCCCAAATCAATTTAGAAATAACACCAACTCAATTAAAGCGTTTAGACGAGGTACTGTTTGCTGAAGGTGGGAGCCGAATTTTAGTTTCCATAACACCAGAACACCAAGAAATTTGGGAATCATACTTACAGGAACATCTGGGTCAACAGTGGCAAAAACTCGGCATAGTCGGTAATTTCGAGACGGGTTTGGGGGTTTTAACCACTGACAACCAACCCTTAATCAAAGTTAATATTGAACATATAAGCGATCGTTATTCTCAGGCGATCGCCAGGCGTCTCGCCATCCAAACCACTACTCCCAGTTGAAGCAGTTAGGAGTGAAATTACAAAAGTTAGGAGTTGAGAGTCAGGAGTTAAGAATAAAAACCCTAACTTTTAACTTATATCTCCTGTACACAGGCGATTAATCGCGTCTTTACTCCTAATTTATTAATCTTTGTGAACAAAATTACGGTACTGTTTTAATGGATGGTTAAAGATTTATTAAGAACTCTGCGACTATCTATCGACATAATCCCAGTGACTCGACTACCAAATTTTAGATTTTAGATTTTAGATTTTGGATTGAGAGTACTTTTTCTAGTTAATGTATCATCCGTCTTCAGCAGGTTCAACAAATCTCAAATTATCTAGCCGTATTCCTTCTAGGGTGCGGTCAATCCAAAAGACGCTCGCAGACTCGCTAACGACTATCGTAAATCTAAAATCCAAAATTGACTGACCCCCCACCAGGAGCAAAGCTAGCATGACTTCTATTCATTCTGTCACTTCGGATGAATACCCCGACCAGACCAACAACCCAATTAATAGTTATGAAAATCGTCCCGACAAGCCAGAAGAAGCTTGCGGTGTTTTCGGTATTTACGCACCAGGAGAAAACGTTGCTAAACTAAGCTACTTTGGATTGTATGCCCTCCAACACCGGGGTCAAGAATCAGCTGGTATTGCCACCTTTGAGGGTACGAAAGTCCATCTCCACAAAGATATGGGCTTGGTGTCTCAAGTATTCAACGAATCCATCTTAGAACAGTTACCTGGTAGCCATGCTGTTGGTCACACTCGTTATTCGACTACAGGTTCTAGCCGCAAAGTTAACGCTCAACCCGCCGTCATTGAAACTCGCTTGGGTTCAATAGCATTAGCACATAATGGTAATTTAGTCAATACAGTGCAATTGCGTCAAGAGTTGTTGGAAGACAAATGCAACTTAGTGACGACAACAGACTCAGAAATGATTGCTTTTGCGATCGCCCAAGCCATCGATGCAGGTGCAGATTGGTTAGAAGGTGCAATTAAGGCGTTTCATCGCTGCCAAGGAGCTTTTAGTTTAGTTATTGGCACTCCCATTGGCGTTATGGGAGTGCGCGACCCCAATGGCATTCGTCCTTTGGTAATTGGGACTTTGGCTGGTAATCCCATCCGTTACGTTTTAGCTTCCGAAACCTGTGGTTTAGACATCATTGGAGCCGAATACCTGCGGGATGTAGAACCTGGTGAATTAGTTTGGATTACCGAAGAAGGTTTGGCTTCTTACCACTGGAGTCAACAGCCCCAGCGGAAATTGTGTATCTTTGAGATGATTTACTTTGCCCGCCCCGATAGCGTTATGCATAACGAGAGTTTGTACAGCTACCGGATGCGCTTAGGGCGGCAACTAGCAAAAGAATCTGCTGTAGATGCCGATATAGTGTTTGGTGTTCCTGATTCTGGTATCCCTGCTGCCATTGGATTTTCCCAAGCTTCCGGTGTCATGTACATGGAAGGACTGATTAAAAATCGCTACGTCGGGCGAACCTTTATTCAACCAACCCAAACCATGCGCGAATCAGGTCTCAAGATGAAACTCAACCCCCTCAAAGATGTGCTGGTTGGTAAAAGAGTGATCATCGTAGATGACTCGATTGTGCGCGGTACTACCAGTCGGAAACTCGTGAAAACTTTGCGTGAGGCGGGTGCAATAGAAGTACACATGCGAATTTCTTCTCCACCAGTGACTCATCCTTGTTTTTATGGCATCGATACTGATTCTCAAGATCAGCTAATTGCTGCCACTAAATCAGTAGAAGAAATCGCCAAGCAACTGGAAGTAGATAGCCTCGCTTATCTCAGCTGGGAGGGAATGCTAACAGCAACAGGAGAAGACACCAATAGTTTTTGTTCTGCCTGCTTTACTGGAAATTATCCAGTAGCCATTCCTGAACAAGTGAAGCGTTCTAAGTTGATTTTGGAAAAAGAAAAGGTAGTGGTGTAGGGACTGGGGACTAGGGATTGGGGACTGGGGAGATGGCAAGAGAATTTCACCCCACCCAATGTCCCATGCCCACTCTGGCTAAAATAGTTGAATACCTTAACAGAAATGATTTATGAACCAGCCGATATCTGAGAGAGTGCGCTGGACTACCGCCGATTTAGAATTGTTTCCAGATAACGGAAACCGCTATGAAATTATTGACGGAGAATTGTTTGTGACCAGAGCGCCTCACTGGAATCATCAAAAAGCCTGTGCGAGAATTATTGCTCCTTTGGATACTTGGTCACAAGCCACTTCATTGGGACAGGTTGTACCTGCTCCAGGAGTAATTTTTGGTGAGAATGATAATGTGATTCCTGATGTAGTCTGGGTTAGTAATGAAAGATTGCCCTTACTTTTAGACGAGGCGGGACATTTGACTGGTGCGCCAGAACTAGTGGTAGAGGTACTATCTCTTGGTAGCGACAACGAAAAGCGGGATAGGGAACTTAAACTGAAGCTCTACTCTTCAAGGGGAGTGAGAGAATATTGGATTGTGGATTGGCACAAACAACAAGTGGAAGTTTATCGGCGCGAGCAAGGGAGTTTAAAGTTAGCGGCAACATTGTTCAATGGTGATGAACTAAATTCACCGATGTTGCCTGATTTTACTTGTGCGATCGCCTCTTTATTTTAGTTAACATATTCTTTTATTCTGAGATTAAGCGTGCAAAGGTATTGAATAAGCTGCTTTTTCTCAAAATGGCAAAACTAGTTTTCAACTATGTTGTAAAAACTCAACTTTGGGCAATAACGGGTCAGTTACAATGCCCACGCCAGTAAAACCCCAGCGTTTGAGCAGACTCCCCAACTGTGTACCCGGAATCGATTCTATTGCAAAACGATTTGCCACTTCTGCTGCATGGGTGTTCAGATAACTAAGAGCATCAAAGTTTTCCCGAAACAATAATAGATAACCTGATGCATCAGCATTGGGACGAGCTGTCAGGTAACGACCATCACTTTTTGAGCGCACCAGGTAATAGACTTCGGACAACATGGAAGGGTTAGGGAGTAGGGAGTAGGGACTGGGAAGCAGAGGAAGAAAGAATAACAATGACTAATTCAGATTTTCTAAACGAATACGCGGGTCGGCTACTTTAAGCATTAAGTCAGCAATTAAGTTACCAACAATTAGCAAAACTGCACTCATGACTAAACTGGCCATGACCAGATACAAATCTTGAGACATTACAGCTTGTAAAGTCAATCGTCCCAAACCAGGCCAGTTGAAGAATTGTTCGGCAATGAACGCCCCACTTAATAAACTAGCTAACTCGAAGCCTAATAGAGTAATTAAAGGGTTGACAGCGTTGCGGAGAGCGTGAACATATATTACGCGGTTTTCTGGCAGTCCTTTAGCACGAGCGGTTTGGATGTAATCTTGACGCAGAACATCTAACAATTCGCCGCGAGTGATGCGTTGTAAACCAGCAAAACTAGTAATTGAGAGGGCGATGGTGGGTAAAATCATGTGCCAGCCAATATCAAGGATTTTACCAAACCAATTCAGTTCCGAGTGATTGATGCTAGTCATACCACCTACCGGGAATAACGGCGAGGTGATTTGAGCAAAGAAAAGCAGCACTAAAACGGTGATGAAACTGGGAAATCCTTGCCCAGCGTAGCTAACGACTTGTAAAACCCGGTCAGCCCAGCGATTTTGCTTGATGGCAGCGATGATGCCCAAGGGAATGGCGATCGCCCAAGTTACAATCAAAGAAGCGATCGCTAACAGCAATGTTGCTGGTACTCGTTCCCACAACAGGGATACTACTGGGCGTTTATAAGAAAAACTCGGGCCAAAGTCGCCTCTCGATACAATATTCCACAACCAAAGCCAATATTGTTCCACCCAGGACTTATTTAAACCCCAAAATTCCCGTAAAGCCTTAATTTGGTCTCTAGATTTTTTGGGATCTGCTTCTAATTGGGTGACAAAATCTCCCGGAGCAAGTTGCATAACCAGAAACGACAGCGCCGACGCCAAAAACAAAGTCAGTAATGCCTGCAACAGCCGCTTCATTACGTATATAAAAGTTTCACTTGTGACTAGCCTAATCAGCCAATCCCAACCCGTTGCTAAAGAAATTTTTGCCGTAGATGTCATAACACTTTGTTTAGTTGTTTGTTGTCAGTTGGGTTATGTTTCATGGTCAGTGACCGAAGAAGCAGGGGAGGTGCAAAGATGACAGTTATCTGTTGACTGTCCAATGCCCCATGCCCAATGACTAATGACTAATTACATTAATATTCAACCAAAGAAATAATCGGCACATTTGGCAAATGTCTGCGTCCTTCTAAATCTCGTAGCTCGATAATAAACCCAAAACCTACTAGTTCGCAGCCAATTTTCTGCACCAAGTTTGCTGTTGCACTCGCAGTTCCACCAGTAGCTATCAAATCGTCTACAATCAAAACCCGGCTACCCTCGTGTAAAGCATCTTGATGTACTTCTAGGCAGTCTGTACCATACTCTAGTTGATACTCAATTGAGTGAACTGCTGATGGTAACTTACCTCTTTTGCGGACTGGAATAAAACCAGCTCCTAGTTTATAAGCCAGAGGTGAGCCAAAAATGAATCCCCTCGACTCCATACCAATGACATAATCCACCGTCATCTCAGCTTCTATGCATTTTTGTGTTAAAAAGTCAATAGTATAGCGCAATCCCTCTGGATCGCGCAGCAAAGTAGTAATATCCCGAAATAAAATTCCAGGTTTGGGGAAATCTGGGATGTCACGAATCAGAGACTTCAAATCCATAGAATAAGAGTAGGGAATGGAGATTTGGCATGGGGCATAGGAAGAGGACAAGGGGAAAGGGAAAGGGGTAAGGGGAAAAGGAAAAAGATTAAATTTATTCCTTTTCCCTTTAACCTTTAACCTTTTCCCCTGCCCAATGCCCAATGCCCAATGCCCAATGCCCAATTCCAGATACGTGAAAAATCGTACACTATAATGTCATACGCTGGGTGTAGAGGCTAAACCTTGATCCTTGATTGACGATAACTAGAAACTAAACCAAGCTAGAAAAGGTATAGCACTAATAAATGAGGTGAATTAAGTGATGTTTTAAAGTTTTGAATTCAATATAGGGAATCCTTTGAGTAGAAAGAGTTAAGTAATGTATATATCGGGTAGTTATGACTACTGCCATAAGTCTAATGTTCAAGTCTTGGCTACTTATCTTAAATTTGTTTTACCTAGTCTGTCACAAGCGCACAAGGTATTTATAGAATGAATGTTTCTGCAAGTTTAACGCCGTTGAAAAGTCCAACTCAAGATTCACTGCCGATGATTCTGGACACTTTACCAGATCCTGCGATCGCCGGACAAACATGTCCTCGAAGAACCCGGTTGCAAATTGACCTTATTTTACTTGCTATTGAAGCTTTAGAGCTTGGTGGTTCTGAAGCAATCCTGGCTTTTGCTCAAGAGTTGGATCTTAAAGGAATTGTTAAAGATCGGGTGAATTTATGGCGGATGCGTAGCTCTAACCCACTACGCAGAGCGCACATGCGCCGTCCCCTAACTATTATGGAAGCCAAAGCTTTAGTAGTTATTGCTTGTTACATAGCACGGCGTTTAACTGTTGTGATTCGGCAGCTATTAATGTTGTGTCAACAGATGGAAGAAAAGCAGATTCCCTTAGAACAGAATTTGCGGCTATCTAACTATCTAGAGCGGTTTAGAGCGCATTTTAAGAGCCGGATGAATGCCCGGCGTTCTGGTGTCCTGGCATTAACTTCCGATGAAAAATTAGATGACCTAGCGATAAATTTGTTAGGGCAATTACTATTTTGTACTGGTACGGCTGGAATGCAGCGGTTCTGGATTAGTCTGTTTGATGGTGAAGTGGAATGAATATTCAACGTAAGTACAGTTTACCTAATTGTACACTGCTTTTAGAAGGATTAAGTGATGTCACTAGGGCTGCACACTTCCAAGAACTGCGCCCGGAATTATCTATATTGGTAAATGCCGAATGTTATTTATCTGGATATAATCAACCTCTAACTGGAGGGCGGGAGTTTTTTGAAAGTTTGGTGAGGGCAGTTAGTGGCTATGCCCAAGAATTTTTAAGTAATGTACCTAATCCCCAAGCCCACAACCACGAGTCAGAGCTAGTAGAGTTTCAAAAAATAGACAGCAACCGACACCGATTAATTGTACATTCAGAAGGCGCACCAGAAGGCTTCGAGTCTCATCAAAGCCATTCTAAACGTCCGCCTCTTGAAATAGATTTGAGTACGGTGCAGTTGTTTGATTTAGTGGAAGCAGTAGATCAGTTTTTTGCTGATAGCCAAACTTTACCAGAACTTTCCCTAGAACTACAGCCAGTTACCAGACGCTATGGTGGTGCTAGCCAAGCTTTAATCAAGCAGGCGGTTCCGGCTGCTGTGGGAGTATCAAGTTTAGCAGTAGCAGCGATCGCTTTTAACTTGATTCCACCTCCGCAAATCCGTCCACCACAGCCTCAGCCTGATGGGCAAACGACCTCGACAACCAAGAACCTCACCCCTTCAGCATCAGCAGATCCAACTCCCACGTCGGCTGCAACGCCCATAGCTGCTGCGTCTCCCACACCAACACCTACGACTACTACCCAGCCAGCAGTTAAAGATTTAGAAGCACTTATAAATACAGTTTCGGAAATTACCGACCCATCTCAACTGCGTGCATTAAATCGCCAAGTGTATAATCAAATTCATCCAGCTTGGACTAATCGCTCAGGATTGCAACAAGATTTGATCTATCGTATAGGTGTAGCTGCGGATGGAGCGATCGTTGGTTATAAAGCGGTAAATCAAGAAGCAAATCAAGGAATAGGGCAAACTCCTCTACCTAACTTACTTTACAACCCTGCTAACCGTGCTCCCATTTCCAATGAACCCATCGCCCAATTCCGAGTAGTATTTACTACAAACGGTGTGCTACAAGTCAGCCCTTGGCGCGGATATGCTAGAACACCAGAGGTGGTGGGTACAAAAATTACTGACTCTAATATAGTCAAAGGTTTAAATCAAAAACTTTATAATACTGTTCGCCAAGCTTGGAGCGGCACCCCTACATTTACGCGAGATTTAAAATATCGGGTAGCTGTCAACAAAGATGGTGTAATTGCTGACTATGAACCACTCAACCAAGTTGCCTTTGACTATTTCCGCGAAACACCGCTTCCCCAGATGTTTAACGCCATCTACGGTTCCAATGTAGCGCCACCCAATAACAAAGAACCTCTTGCCCACTTCCAAGTGATATTCAAACCTAATGGCAAATTGGAAATCAGTCCTTGGCAGGGATATCAGTAATTGGGGATTGGGGCATTGGGCATGGGGAAGAGAATTAAGTTACTATTGCCTATTGCCTATTGCCCAATGCCCATTTACCTTGTAATCCGGCGCATATAATTTCCCCATAACTGAGCTGCCTGAGCGCTGCTACCAGATGTGGGGGAATTATTATCGTTTCCCAGCCAAACACCAGTTACAAGTCGCCGACTGGGAATAAAACCTATAAACCATAGGTCAACGTTTTTATCAGTGGTGCCTGTTTTACCAGCTTCCCCCAATCCAATGGAGGCACTACGACCAGTACCTCTGCTGATTACACCGCGCATTAAACTGGTCATTTCATCGGCCACACCATTTGGCAAAACTCTTTTGTTAGCGTCTGGATCTTGATCGAAGGAGTAGATGACACGGCAAGTTTTTAGATCGTTGCGATCGCGGCAATCACCACTATCTAAAATACGACTAATGGCATGGGGAGGATTCCATACACCGCGATTGCCAATGGCACCAAAAGCACCAGTCATTTCCAAAACATTAACTACACTTTGACCCAGTACCAACCCAGGAACAGGATCGAGGGAGGACTTTACCCCCAAACGCTGGGCCATAGAAACCACTTTATCCAAGCCAACTTCTCTGGCAACTCGTAAAGCAATGGGATTTTCCGAAAGAGCTAGCCCAGTGGCAATATCTAAACTGGCGTCTGCACCAGCACGACAGGGTTTGTAAGTAAAGCCTTGCCAAGTTAAAGGAGCGCAAGAATAACTTTTTGACTCTGGAATTCCCTGTTGAATAGCGGCGGTGTAAGCAAAGATTTTAAAGGTCGAACCTGGTTGTCTTTTAGCTTGGGTTGCACGATTGAACTGACTTTTTTTGTAATCAGTTCCCCCTACCATTGCCAGGATACTACCGGTACTGGAGTCAAGGGTAACCACTGCCCCTTGAGAAAAGTTAAAACTTGCACCAGCGTTATTTACTGAATTACGCAATGCGGCTTCTGCTTGGCTTTGGATGGCTGGATCGAGTTTGGTTTCAATGATATAGTTGCCTTCTCTTGCTGCTCCCTCCCCCAAAATTGATTCCAACTCAGAGAAAACGTAATTGTAAAAGTAAGGAGCAATGGTTTTGGCTTGCTGTTCGCAAACTTTTGGACTAACTTGAACAGTCGAGCGTCTGGCTCGATTCGCGTCCTCTGCTTTGATTTTGCCCATCTCCAGCAACCGCTTAATCACACGATTGCGGTATTCGGCAGTTTCTAGCTTATTTGGCCCATCCCCACAAAAATCGAAAGCGTTGGGGGCTGGTAAAATTCCTACCAATGTTGCAGCTTCCGCCAAACTTAAATCTTTAGCTGGCTTTTCAAAGTAATATCTCGCTGCATCCTCAAATCCAGAGGTATCCCCACCCAAAAAAACCCGATTTAAGTACATCAGCAAAATGTCGTCTTTGCTGTAAAAGGTTTCTAACTTCAGGGCGACAATTGCCTCTCGCAATTTACGTCCCAAGGTGTCCTGTCTGCCTACATAATCGCGGAACAAGCTGCGGGCGACTTGCTGGGTAACTGTGCTGGCTCCTTGTTGGACATCTCCGCTGCGGCTATTAATCAATACTGCTCGCAAAATTCCCAACGGATCGACCCCAAAATGCCAATAATAACGGCTATCTTCGGAAGCAACCACGGCAGCAGGCAAGTAAGGGCCAAATTCCTCTAATCGCTTCATGTCCACGTGAGAGGTAGTCCGAGGCTCTCTCAGGGGGGTACTCCCATCACGGGCATAAACAACTACTGGGGCGCGTGTAGTTGTGGGTAGGGGTCTGACTGAAAATTTTAGCCATTCGACGCCAATCACTAAGGCGAACAGGGCACTAACACCACCGATGCCATAACCTGTCCAGGTTGCAGCTTTGATATACCAAGGTGGTGGATCGACATATTGCAATCTTACAGAAGCGGCGAGTTCTGGTGGGCCTAAGGTGAGAATATCGCCATGACGCAATTCCAGGGAATTGACACGGCGCTTGCCACGATAGATGCCATTGGTAGAATTTTCGTCTTTGATGACGAAAACTGGTGTGCGCTGAGTGGAATTGCGCGATAGCGATAGGTGAATTTGGCTGACAACAGGGTTACGAATGACAATATCACAGGATTTGGAGCTACGACCGAGAACGTAGCGATCGCCCAACAGTGGATATACCTCTGCTTTGTCCGCCCCCGCATCCTGCACCCAAAGTTCCGGCACTTTGGCATTCGGCTTGAGCGCCAATTTGGAAAAATCAACCCTAGCTTGAATTGTATGTACTGCTTGAGTCAGTTGACCTAGTAACGTTTGTGGCTTGTGAGGGGGTTGGGGAGAACTCATCGGCTATTTACATCACACTTTTTAGTGAAGAATCGGACGAACTACAACTTAGATGTTAATCTTCCATCATTTTACTCATAAGCCAAAGAATAAATTGGCTAGATGAGTTTTTAGATTCATTTTATACCTAAATATATTTCATAACTAACAATAACTTGTGCTTTTTATTGCTTTTTTGCTGATAGAGGATTTTGCTTATCAAATCTCAAGTGGTTATTGGATACAGGTTTTTATGCTCAATAACTATAAATACTATTCATAAACTTGTATTCATGGGCACAAAACATTGATAAACAACAGATTTAAATTTTACTAGTTTTACATATCAACATATTTTGAAACAAACCTAAATATCCTCTTTTAGGAAGATTTTCTAAATCTTATTGTCTGTTTTAATAGTGCGAGTGTTCCGTTGAGGTTAATTTCATAATGATGGGAAAATCTCTGACCCTGATTGGTACAGCTCTATCTTTGGCACTTACCACTAATATTGCTGTAGCTGAATCCAGTAAATCCCCCATAGCCCAATCCAGTAGCGACTCCTCCACTAGTTCACCAACGGAAATCAAGCTGTCGCCAGAAGGTAAGAAAATTCTGTGCGAGTATTTCCCCCTTAACTCCCGCTGTGGCGGTGGTACAGCAGTCACACCTACTGCTCCTGGTAGCACTACAGTTCCAGCAGAAACCACGCCATCGCAAACCACTACTCCCGATAGCACTACCACACCAGGAAACGTCACTCCATCCGGTTCTGGCACTCCTGATGGCACTACCACAACTCCAGCACCAGGAGCCACCCCTTCCGACTCTGGCGCTCCTAGCAATATCCCTTCTGAGTCTGGCACTCCTAGCAATATAGCTCCCATACCAGGAAGTGGTACTCCTTCTGACTCTGGTACTCCTAGCAATGTAACTCCAACACCAGGAAGTACTACCCCTTCTGAGTCTGGCGCTCCTAGCAATACTCCTTCTGAGTCTGGCACTCCTAGCAATATAGCTCCCATACCAGGAAGTGGTACTCCTTCTGACTCTGGTACTCCTAGCAATGTAGCTCCAACACCAGGAAGTAGCACTCCTTCTGATGGCTCTTCTGAACCAACTCCTAGCTCTCCTAGTTCAGTTCCAGGTTCTACCTCGCCCAATACCCCTGGTACAGGCAACTAAATTTAGATCTCCATACTGATTTGGGGTTAGCGATCGCTGTAGATCTTGGCATCTTACACCAGTTGTAGTAATTGGTGTAAGTTACTAAATTAAATAACTCAAACCCAGAAATCAAGTTTTCGCGTATATGATTGACAAAGGGTTTGAACGATCGATAGCCTGGGATGAATCATCCCAGGCTTAATAGTTTAATCCGACCTGCCAGTTGAAGTTGGTGTTTTTTGCAACGAGGCAATTAGCAGACAAACGATACCGATACTAATAAATGAATCTGCCACATTAAATACAGCAAAGTTAATCAGGCGAAAATCTAAAAAATCAACGACATAGCCTAAAACAAAGCGATCGATACCATTGCCCATAGCTCCACCTAAAATCAAGCCATAGCCTAGCTGATCCCACAGATTTAACGTCGGGCCAAACAACGCCAGTCCTATTAATACTAAACTTACTCCTAAAGATAACCAGCGCAACCATTCTACTTTCCCGCTTAACAGACTAAAAGCCGCACCAGTATTAGTGACATAAGTCAAGTGAAATATCCCAGGTAAAAGTGGTACTGTTTGCTCCAAACTGAAGGTTTGCACCACCCAGTATTTTGTTATTTGGTCTAAGAAAAAAGCTATAAAGGCAGAAATCCAGAAAAGGCGATTTTTTAAACGCATGGCAAATTAGTCATTGGGCATTGGTCATTGGGCATTGAGAAGCTAGCGCCGTGGGCGGGTTTTCTGACTTGAGGCGATTGGCATCATTAGGCATTGGTCATTGGGCATTGAAAAAACGACTAATGACTAATGACTAATAAAACATTAAGTGACGCAATACATATGCTATTACAGTGACAGCACAGACTACAGTTAGTTGACCTGGGAGTACAAACCAAGAATATCTGAGAATTGCTTGTATCAAAGGTAGATTTTCTGTGCCTTTCCACTGAAAAAGATAGCTAATAATCAAATAACTAATACCGCATAGGTGGAGAGTTAACAACCCACAGATGCAACTAAAAGCCAGGGTTTCTAGTCGTGGTCTAGCTTTAAAGGCAAACAAACCACAAATCCAAGCTCCAGGAATAAAACCTAGCAAATAGCCAAACTGAGATAGCTTGACATAACCAATACCACCACCATCGGCAAATACTGGCAATAAGGTTAACCCCATGACCAAGTAGGCAATTTGCGAGAGCGCACCAGCATTTTTACCCCCCAAACAGCCCACGAGGAGTACTGCACCAACTTGAAAAGTTACACCTAAAGAAAAAGTCTGAATTCCGTGCTGACTCCAACTCCAAGGTGAAGTGATGCCATAAGCTTCTAGGAAGGTACCACCCATTGTCAGGAGTAAGCCAATCATAGACCATAGTAATTGGTTGGAAGCAGCAAACATTTATCAGGCAACCAAGGAAAGGCAAAAGAAAAAACCAATAGCAACCAGTATAAACATTAATATATGAACTTTCCCACTTTAGCTTTGGTTGTAGCTCTTCGCAGAACCAAAATAGTATGTAGGGCTTCTAATCTTTCAGTCGAATACCTAAACTTAAACCTGTATCTTGATTGATATTTGATTGCTAATATGTAGTCATAATTTAATTTAAAAATGTGCAAATTTCTAGAAATATTTTTAGCTTACCCAAATTATCTGTATTTAGTTTATTTTGGGGAAGATAGTAGTATAATTTAAATCACGCTTTATACTATTACTGATAATCAAAATGTGCTTTTACTGACTTGAAAATTTAGCATTTTTGAGTATGTATTAGGATTGACTTAACCGTTTGTTAACCTTTCTGTCACTCTTAAATGCTAATGTTCATACTGTTAATCCATAGCATCATCTATAAAGATCCTTATGTTCTCTTCAAAGGTGCGGTTGGTTGCTCCTCTAGTTGCTTTGGCAATTGGTATTAGCTCTTGCGGCGGCGAAAACAATCAGGTTTCTAACAACTCTAGCCCAGCAGCTGAAGGCGGCGCTACCCCAGCCACCAATACAGCAAGCGGATCGAATTTATCTGGAACAGTCAGGGTGGATGGTTCTAGTACCGTTTATCCTATTTCTGAGGCGATGGCAGAAGAGTTTCAAAAGGCGAATCCTGGTGTCAAAGTAACTGTCGCTTCTTCTGGTACAGGTGGCGGTTTCAAAAAGTTTTGCGCGGGTGAAACTGATATTTCTAATGCTTCCCGCCCAATTAAGCCAGAGGAAGTAGAACTCTGTAAAAAAGGCAATATCGAGTACATTGAACTGCCCATTGCTTACGATGGTCTGTCAGTAGTGGTTAGCCCCCAAAATAATTTTGTTGAGTGCCTGAAAGTTGATGAACTCAAGAAAATGTGGGAAACCGGTGCTCAAGGCAAAGTCACCCAATGGAACCAGATTAATCCGAAATTCCCTGCTGAAAAAATCGGTTTGTATGGTCCTGGAACTGATTCCGGTACTTACGACTATTTCACCCAAGCAATTGTAGGTAAGGAAGGGGAAAGCCGCGGAGACTACACTGCTAGTGAAGATGACAATACTCTGGTACAAGGTGTGAGCGCTGACAAAGGCGGTTTAGGCTTCTTTGGCTATGCCTATTACGAAAACAACAAAGACAAATTAAAGCTTGTTGGTATTGATGGTGGTAAAGGCTGTATTAAACCCAGCCCTCAAACTATCGGTGATGGTACTTATCAGCCGCTTTCTCGCCCAGAATTTATCTATGTCAAGAAAAGTGTGGCGACGCGTCCTGATGTCAAAGCTTTCGTTGATTTCAATTACGCTCCAGCTAACCAAAAGCTAGTTACAGAAGTGGGCTATGTGCCTTTACCTAGCGACCTACTCCCTGAAATTGAAGCACGCTTCAACAAGGGAACAGTAGGCTCAGTTTTTGAGGGTAAGGGTTCTCAAGTGGGTGTCACCCTTAAAGACCTTCTCAAAAAAGAAAAGTAATAGTTAGTCTAAAGACTCCTTTGACTTTCTAACCACAATTGTAAGACTCAGCCCTAGTAGCTGGAAGTAGCTATCCTTCGCAAAGTAAGCCAACTTGATTTAAGCCTTACTTGTATTGAAAGTTGAGCTAAATTTCCAGCAAAAGGGCAATTTTTCCAAAAAGGAAGTTTGAATTTATGAGGTTGTCCCCGAATGACTTCCAATCCGTTATCTAATCAACCAAGTAATTCCAACTTATGGCAGCCCAATCGGGCTTTGAGTAAGCGAATTGAATTTGGTGTCAAAAGTTTGTTTGCCTTGTTTGCGTTTGTCTCCGTAGCAACAACCATCGGGATTGTTTTAACATTAATTTTTGAGACAGTATCATTTTTTCAAGAAGTTTCCATCTGGCGGTTTTTAACAGACACCCAATGGACACCATTGTTTGCCAATAAGCAATTTGGCATCATGGTGCTAATTAGCGCCACTTTGTTGATATCTATAATTGCGATCGTAGTGGCGTTACCACTGGGATTACTAGCAGCTATCTGCTTGAGTGAGTATGCTCCACCTAAGCTTCGTAAATGGCTAAAGCCAGCCCTAGAAATTTTGGCAGGGGTGCCTACTGTTGTTTTTGGTTACTTTGCATTGTTGACAGTTACACCCTTCCTGCAAAAATTCATCCCTGGAATACAGGGATTTAATGCTCTGAGTGCGGGTTTAGTATTGGGAGTTTCAATTATTCCTCTGGTAGCTTCTTTAAGTGAAGACGCTATTTATTCTGTTCCGCGTAGTTTGCGTGAAGGCGCTTATGCATTGGGTTCAACGAAGCGGGAAACAATCATTTCAGTAGTATTACCAGCAGCTTTATCTGGGATAGTAGCTTCTTTCATATTGGCGATTTCCCGTGCCATTGGTGAAACAATGATTGTTACCATAGCGGCTGGCCAAAATCCTCAATTGGGCTTCAATCCGCTAGTACCAATTCAGACAATGACAGCATACATTGTCCAAGTCAGTAAAGGAGATACACCAGCGGGTTCACTGGCATATAAAACTATTTTTTCAGTGGGTATGACATTATTTCTCATAACCTTAGCTCTTAATATTTTTAGTTACTGGTTTGTTCGCCGCTTCCGGGAGAAATACGAATGATAAAAAGCAATATTCAATCTAAAAATGCCTTTGACTCTGGTGCAAATCGTAACTTCGATCTGTCAATCGATAAGCGTTACAACCTCGACAAAATTTTTACGATCGCTACTTGGGTTGCAACTATATTTGGATTGGTGGTGTTAGCTATTTTGCTAATTGATGTTTTAATTGACGGTCTTGGGCGTTTGAATTGGTCTTTTCTGACGAGTTTTTCCTCTCGTCGTGCCTCATCTTCAGGGATACTAGCTCCTTTAGTTGGTACTATTTGGCTATTGGTAATAACGGCTTTAATTTCCTTTCCCTTAGGAGTAGGCGCAGGCATTTTCTTAGAAGAGTATGCCGAAGATAACTGGTTTACTCAGTTAATTGAAATCAACATTGCAAATTTAGCCGCAGTCCCATCTATTATTTATGGTTTGCTAGGTTTGCAAATTTTTGTACGGGTGATGGAACCAATTACTCAAGGACGTAGTGTGCTAGCTGGTGCTTTAACCTTGAGCTTATTGATTTTACCAATCATCATCATTACTACTCGCGAAGCGTTGCGTGCTGTTCCTGATAGCTTGCGGCAAGCAGGTTTTGCCCTTGGCGCGAATAGGTGGCAAATCATCAGAGAACAAATTTTTCCCATTGCTTTACCAGGTATTCTGACTGGTACAATTTTGGCACTTTCAAGAGCGATCGGCGAAACAGCTCCGTTGATTGTAATTGGGGCTGTTGGTTTCATAACTTTCTTGCCTGAACTTTCTTTAAAAGGCTTGCAAAGTTCTTTCACAGCACTACCAATTCAAATTTTTGACTGGGTTTCTCGCCCTCAAACAGATTTTCACCAGAATGCTGCTGCTGGCATTATCGTTTTGATGATTGTGCTGCTTTTGATGAATTCATCAGCTATATATCTACGCAATAAATTCCAGCAGTCTCGCTAAATGAGCTAAGAAATTTCAGTATTTCTCCAACTTTTTTATGGTATTAAACTCAACAACTGCTACATCCGAGACTATATTGCAAGCTGAACAATTATCTGTTTTCTATGGTAATTTTAAAGCAGTTCGTGATGTTAACTTAAACATTGGTAAAAACAAAATCACAGCCTTTATTGGCCCTTCTGGATGTGGGAAAAGCACTGTACTAAGATGTTTTAATCGCTTAAACGATTTGATTCCCGGCGCACACATTGAGGGAAGAATTACCTTCGGTGAAACCGATATTTATGACAAAAGAATTGACACGGTAGAATTGCGCCGCCGCATTGGTATGGTGTTTCAAAAACCCAACCCTTTTCCGAAATCAATTTATGAAAACATCGCCTTTGGAGCTAGGATTAATGGCTATCGAGGTGATATGGATGAATTGGTAGAGCGGAGTTTGCGACAAGCTGCTTTGTGGGATGAAGTGAAGCACAAACTCAAACAAAGTGGTCTATCTATATCTGGTGGACAACAGCAGCGCTTGTGTATTGCTCGTGCCCTAGCAATTCAACCAGAGGTGCTGCTAATGGATGAACCATGCTCAGCCCTTGACCCAATTTCAACTTTACGGGTTGAAGAATTACTCCAAGAACTAAAGTCCCAATATACCATCATTATCGTCACCCACAACATGCAACAAGCTGCACGGGTGTCGGATATGACAGCTTTTTTCAATGCACAGGCAACGGAAAGCGGCTCAAAAATGGGATATCTGGTGGAATATGATTTGACAGAGCAGATTTTTAACAATCCTAAGCAGGAATATACCAGAGATTACGTCAGCGGCAGATTCGGATAAATATTTTGACTCGTTGATTGAAAATATAGTTTAAAATACTAATTTCGGGTGCAAAACTCAACCAAGTTGGTAGTTTTTGACATTCCCTACGGCTATAAGCTGGGGGATTTTTGCTTTATGGTGTAGAAAACGAATTTACCCTCGCCAAGCATTTTGACCGTGTGCCCCACGGCTAAAAACCATAGAACGAAAACTCTTGAGCGGCTGCCACATTTTTATCAGTGATGTAGCCGCAATTTGAGTAAATTATTGGGTATATTGTGAGAGGTCTTTTTTGCCTGTTTCAAATCTATATTTAGGAAAAAACTGATACTCACCTGAGCAACTCGCGGTTGTAGCGTTTTGTATTGAATATCTGAGCTATATCAAACCTAAACATCTGCTATTTCTGCGGAGTTCGGGTGAAAGATTTTGCTCTTGGACTAAAATAAAACCATGACGTATATAAAATCTTAATGAATCAGGTGTAGGGAACACATAAATTGGTCTAACTCCTACGCTTGCAAGGTTTTGTACTAAACAAGACCCCAACCCAAGGCGGCGATAATCAGATTTAACATGTAAAGAATTCAACAACGAATAGCTATGTTTTTGAGACTGTATAGCATAAGCTACCAAGCGATTATGGTGTTCTATCAACAAAACTATTGAGCCATCTTGTCTATGAAAAATACTTGCTATTTGTATAAAGGAAGCTATTAATATTGAACCGCTTACTATTAGTGGTATTATTACTAGAGTTATCCAAAAATCTTGAAAGCTAAGAGAACAATTTCCAATAGCAATACACATAGCAGAAAAGATTAAAAAAATACCTATTGCTATAAATAGAGCAAAAATAATTAAAATTTTTAAAATTTTTAAATCATTAATATCCAAGAGAATAATTTGATATATTGCTGGAATATCAATATTACGAGCTTGGCGAATAGTATAATTCGGTGGTAAAGATGAAGCTCTAGTCATTTCTGGAGTTTCTATTTTTGATTATGCCAATCTAAATACGCGAGCAATCTTAAGTTTGTGTTTGAAATACAACACAGACACCAGTTTAATAAACTAGTAGTTAATTAAACAAGCTGTTAAGCTACTATAGTCGTGCAGTGATTTAGAACCCCTCAGATTTATCCGTAGGGTAGTCGATAAAAATGAGTTTTATTTGAACTAAAAAACATCTCAATTGCATAATTCAGATGAAATCAAATTATTGTAGGGTGAGCCGAAAAGACCACCCTAGTTATGCAACTTAAATGTTGAACAGTTTGCTAGTAGACAATGGGTAATCAGCAAAATAATTACACTCTACCTGCCAAGTTCATCAACTGTTTGAAGTTTACAAGGTAAGTAATGTTGTTGGTGCTGTCAATGTTAATCCACCCTTTTTCATGCAGCTTTTCCATGATTTTGGTGGTTTCTTCAACACCGATTTCTGTCACCTCTGCCAAATCTTTAAAGGGAATGTTAAAAATTTCTCTGCCCTGGTTCGATTCTTGACCATAGCTTTCGCCTAAAGTCACTAAGGTATGAGCGAGTTTGACTGCTGGTGGTGAAGACCGCATTTGCAAGCGCAGGTTAATTTGCCGTAGTCGCCGTACCATCAATTGCAACATTCGGTGATGTAATTGTGGGTCTTTAAACAATATTTGAATAAAACGCTCTCTAGAGATGCTAAGTAACTTTACAGGTGAAAGGGAAATAACATCCGTTGAGCGGGGAGATTCATCTAAAATTGCCATTTCTCCAAAAAAATCCCCACGGCCAAAAATTGCCAGAGCTACTGAATCTTCCCCGATGGTACGTCGGACTTTCACCCAACCGGAAACGACGAGATAAACGGCATTACCCCAAGCATCTTCCATGAGAACAGCTCGCCCACCTGGGTATTCATGTTCAATTGCAACGTTGAGTAACCATTCCAAAGTTTGTGGGTTGGCTGTACTCATTAAGGGGAAAAGTTCACTAAAAACCTCTGTTTGCATGAAATATTTGCAATAATATGGATTTAAAAACGGAAAATTAGCTTGCTTACTATAAGTTTCTTTCAACCGTAATCTTACGTAGAATACAGACGTAAGATTTATATTTATTTGTTCTAACCTTCTTAGATTGGTCAGTTCAGAGTTCGATTACAACATAACAATTATGTATTGCGATCGAAATCAGCGGTTTCACTGATAGACTTATGATTTGCTGTTTGTCGGTGGATCGCCCTCTAGTGCTAGTTTTTTGAGCTGTTGGTCTAAACTTTTCACTAGTTGATTCAGGGTAACTAAAGCCTCTAATTGTTCAGAGTCAAGGCCGCGATTGAGAAAAAGGCGTTCTTGTAGTTCATGTAATTTGAAGCTTAGCTGCTGAGAAATTCCTAAGGCATCGCGGCTTAAACGCGTTAACTGTTGTTGCTGATAAAACTTTAATGCTGCTCCCCGCAAAACTTGGAGTGTGGCTTCTTCTCCGTAGATTCCTGGCATAACTCGCAAGCGTAATAGCAAGCGGGTTTTTTGATACAAACATTCTTTCTCTACCTGTTTGGGTTCTACAACCTTGGTAATAGGTAGGGAAGCAAACCGCTTTAATTCATTAAGCACTCCTTGGAAAACAGAGAGGGGCAGTTTGTCTAACACAGACTGCAATACTCCATTGTCACTCCATAGTATCCTGCCTTCGTAAGGTTGCCTTTCTAGATATAACCGACCAATTCCCCCTGCCAAAATTCGCCCTAGTAATTCTTCTAGTAATCTTTTGGGTGGAAGTGTTGGCAGAACTTCCACAGGA
The DNA here is from genome assembly GCF_014698835.1 of Nostoc paludosum FACHB-159. Lineage (GTDB taxonomy): Bacteria > Cyanobacteriota > Cyanobacteriia > Cyanobacteriales > Nostocaceae > Nostoc > Nostoc paludosum. The sequence goes on from NZ_JACJTU010000013.1 coordinate 108,328, forward strand.
CTAAACATTTCGGGAATTTCCACTGGCAGGATAAGTAGATTTTCTACTACGGAGGCTTCAGATGTATCCCTTTGTCGTTCTGTATTTCCGGTGGTCAAGAAGGTAGAAATTTGAGGAGGATTATCTTGATTTGGGGATGGCAAATCTATCGCCTGCCGAGAATCCTCATTTGTTTGTGTCTCAGGTGGTATGAATGTTGGTAGGTGCTGTGATTCAGAGTAAGTATCACCAGAGGCAATGAACCTGTCAACAATGGTAACTGTTATTTCCCGATCCGCTTGTTGAGTATCTAGCTGGGATATATTCTTGTGGTTGAGGTAGGCTGACAGTATTCTGCGGTGAGCGTCAGCTGCGATCGCTTCAATTATCAGCGTGCAATTCATATAAGAGGCAATACGACTAACATAATCTAGTGCCTCAGCGTCTTGTGGATGAACCATACCTAGCAATAGCTTGTTGTCTTTTAATCCAAAAGGCAAAATTTGATGGTAAAGACAAGCTTCAAACGATAAAAAACTATCCATTAGCTGGAATATTTGCTCGCGTTCGCCTTCTTGCTCCCACTTAGTTTGTGTAGCGGTTAGCACTTGCCGCCTATTAGCTGTGCTATTTGTGAGTTCGCCTTCTGAAGACAACATAGATTTTATTACTTGGTATTTTCTTATATAATATTTTCCTTCTAGTTTAGTAGGTAGTTAATAAAGATACATTACTGGATTGTTAAAAATTCAATTATCTATTACATAAGTAGACGTAAGTATAAGATAAATTTTCGATTAAGGACTAGGGAAAATACTGAGAACTGGGGCATGGGGCATGGGGCATAGGAATGCTGTTAGCGGTAGCGGGGCGTTTAGCCCGTGAGGAGTTAAGAGTTAAAAATTAAGAATTATTCTCCTTGTCCCCTTATCCTCTTCTCTCGCTCATTTCCCTATGCCCAATGCTCAATGACGCCACTTGCTCCACTTGGGGAGACCCCAAGACCGCAGTGGCTCCCCCATACCTGCTTACTCTTGAGTTCTTAAAGCTTGGGCGGCCAGATAGACTTTTGTCCATTCGCCTAGCACTTGATGGGTTTTGAGTTTTAATTGTTGGGCGATGTCTTCTATTGATTTACCTTCTCTCCGTAAATCTAGGATCTGCTGCGCCAAAGGCGTGAGTTTTTCATGAAGTTGCTGCCATTGGCTTTGTGTTAGCCCTAAGTTATGTTCTTCCAAGGAAATTGAGAGCCAACTATCTACGAGTTCTGGTTTGCCTTTGAGGGCAAAGACGCGCACAGCATGGTAACTAATTTTTTCTCGCAGTCGGTATACTTCCCTAGTAGGCTTATTGAGTCTTTTGGCAATTTCTTCTTGGGATTTACCTTGAAGATACAACCGTAGCCACTCCACTGCCTCGGTTCCGAGGTTTTCTTGTAAATAATGTTCAAATTCTTTTTGTACGGACTGACGTAGTGCTTGTTGTTCCTCTTGTTGTTGTGCTTCTTGATATTCTGCGATCGCTTGACTATCGACTAAGTTAACTCGATTGTCGCTGTCGTCTGTGAGAACTTCTTCTGAGACTAATCTCACCAAATCGCGGCTTGGTACTTGGGTTAAGCCACCACGTTGAGTACGACGTAAGTAATTTACAAAACGGTAAGCCAATAGGGGTTGATTGCGTACTGGGCGCAAACAATATTCTTCTGTGCTGGCAAACAGCAAAGCATCGGCTAATCGTCGATCGCTTGTATATTTGGCAATGTCAACCATTTGCTGTTGCATGTAGCTGTCGTTTTGCAATAATTCTTGTAGTACTTCTTGCAACACATCTACGACACTGCGCTGGCGATCGCGGCTCAGGGCTACCCAAGTCTGAATTTTATTCCGTAATGTTGCTAAACTCCCCAGTCGCGTTATCAAGTTACGATAAGCACGTTCTCGCCCTAACCCTAAGTAGCGTTGACGTAAAATTCTCCAGCGATATTCCATTGCTTGCTTGGCAATCTCAAGTTCTTTCGGGTTAAACATATCAAACCGTTTTGAGTCAGACCCCAAGAGCCACAAAGTAATACTTTTTCTACTAGCTTCACTTTGTTCTGGACATTCTACAGCCAAGCGCTTTTGCCAATCCAAAGCCAGTTTTTCTAAATCCTTTGTCATAGCGAGATTGCGCTCCTCGAAACTCAATTTTGAAGTTTGCATCACAACCCCCATTCATCCCATCTAACCTAATTGTTTAACTGGCAGTTGCCCCGGATTTCATGAGTTTCATGAAAACATCTCAGTGATTCCACTTTTATTACGCCTAAATTCACTAATTTTATGCAGAAATTTCTCTGATGATGTTTTCCTTGGATATTCAAAGTGCCCCAAACCAATATCTATGAGGGATTTCCGTCAATTTTGTTAATTTTAACTTTTGTTAAGTTGTGTTTTTTAACTGACAACAGAAATGTACTTAGAGTAGTGAGGATAATACATCGTTACAAAAGATGGGTTGGGGAAATTTGACTTTTAAGAACCCAGCCGAGGAACGAATATAATTTAACTCAATATCAGACGTTATTTCACCCGTATAAGTTTCAACTCTCGGCAATACTTTACGTAGTTATATACTTGGTTTTACTTGAAACCATAAAATAGTTTCACTAAGTGTATATATGGTAATTAGCAATTAATAATAATTTTGATGTCATGAATACATACATCAAGCTAATTGATGCTTGAGAAGATAGCGATCGCCAAGATTAATACTCTGATGGAAAAAATAGGATATTTGCTAAATTTTCCCAGTCGGAATGGGGAAGCAAAACAGGTTTTACTCCATACTACAGAGTTACGTTGTGTACTTCCCCTAACTGAAACCCGTAATATTTTTAATACCTAAGTAATTAGATAAACTTCAGATAAAACTTGATAAATTTTCGGTGTTACTGAATCAACATATGAGTGTTAGTGAAAACCAATGTAGCTATTGTGGCAATCGATTTTAGTATCGTGGATGGCGATCGCCATTCTAGATAATATATAAGAATTGTTCGTTTGATTTTCAGCTAAGCCAAAGACACTTGAATTCTAAAGAAGCATGAGCCATTGTTTTAGGAGGTTAACTTAGCGTTAGCGAGCCTGCGAGCATCTGACTCCGCCAACGCCAAAAGGGAAAAAACTGGGCTTGATGCTATCGTCCGTTCGAGGATCTAACAATGGGGTTTTCTACAGATTCTCGATATTGTTGGACTTCTTCTGTGTAAGCAATTGGTAAAACAGCTTCAACGTTTTCATGGGGACGAGGAATAATCACCCAAGACTCTAGGGTACCACCATAAACATTTTCTGCGGCTTCAACACCAGCAGCCATAGCTGTTTTGACTTCAGAAACATCACCACGAATATTAACTGTAAAGCGAGCGCTACCAACTCGGATGTAACCAACCAGAGTGACTCGACCGGCTTTTACCATAGCGTCTGCTGCTGCTAGGACAGCAGGGAAACCCTTAGTTTCCAGCGATCCGACTGCCTGTAGGGACATTACTAATCTCCTTTATGAATAAACGATATGTGGCGCGACAAATTAATTGTACGAAGCTTCGCTAGGGATTTTGATGGCGAAATTGCTTAGAACATACGGAAAGGTTCTGATTTTTGAGTGAAATGGATTGGTAATATAGTTTCTACATTTTCCGGGGGATTAGGAACAATGTAGTGGGTGATTACTGTTTCAGCTTTTACTTGCTCTCCAGCATCAATACCTTCTGCAACAGCTCTTTTTACTTCAGCAACTTGTCCCCGGACGGCGACTACAAAGCGACCGCTTTCAGCTAGGCCATAATATACCAGCGTGACTGCGGCAGATTTTACCATTGCGTCTGCTGCGGCTAAGACACTGGGAAAACCTAAAGTTTCAATTACGCCAACCGCCATTGGCATGGCATTAGCTCCTGAGTCAATAATAAGTGATATTTATTGTACGTGGGTTTAGTCCCAATTTTGACATTTTGGAAAACTTTCTTTAATGGCGGGTTGGAGAGTAGGGAGTGGGGAGTGGGGAGTAGGGAGTTAGAATGTTTTGATGGGGGGCGGAATTATGTTTTATATATTAATGGTGATAATTAATAAGATTAGTTTGTGTAATTTTGTGGTTTAACAAAATTAGCGATGCTTGGAAGTGACTTAGTACGATAAACTGATATTTATGTTTCCAAATTTTCTTCCTACAGCAGTTGGGCAACTAACAGAATCAGCGTCGATCGCTCTGGCTCAGAATATTCAAATAACTGCTCTGACTACACCTTTAACTAATCAAGCGATCGCCACAGCTTATGTTAAGCAAGGGAGTGGTGGAACTCCTATTTTATTAATTCACGGTTTTGATAGTTCTGTATTAGAATTTCGTCGGCTTTTACCATTGCTTGCTGAAAATAATGAAACCTGGGCAGTAGATTTGCTGGGTTTTGGCTTTACAGATAGACTCTCAGGAATTGCCTATAGCCCAACTGCAATTAAAACCCATCTTTATTATTTTTGGAAAAGCCTGATTAACCAACCTGTAATTTTGGTAGGGGCTTCAATGGGGGGTGCAACGGCAATTGATTTAGCCCTGACTTACCCAGAAATCGTCAAAAAGCTAGTATTAATTGATAGTGCTGGGTTAGCGGGTGGTTCGCCATTAAGTAAGCTAATGTTTCCGCCATTGGATTATCTAGCAACTCAGTTTTTGAGTAATATGAAAGTGCGCGATCGCGTTGCCCGCATTGGATATAAAAATCAAAGTCTTGCTTCTTTAGATGCTTTATATTGTGCTGCATTACACCTACAAATGCCGAATTGGCATCAAGCTTTAATTGCTTTTACTAAAAGTGGTGGTTATAGTGCTTTTAGATTTAAAAAAATCTCACAAATTGTGCAACAAACGCTAATTTTATGGGGTGATTCCGATAAAATTTTGGGCACTAAGGATGCCATAAGATTTAAAAGAGCTATTCCACAAAGTACCCTGACGTGGATTCAAGATTGTGGACATCTTCCTCACCTAGAACAACCACAAATCACTGCCCAGCATATTTTAAATTTTTGTGGTCAATGATATTACTTAAAAAATAAAAAGATAATCTCCTAAATTGATTTATGGAGATTACCTTTTTACTTTTTCAGCTTATACCCAACAAATTTGGGCTTTTTGTTTTGAAGTTGACGCCAATAAGCAACGCGCTTTGCCCCTAAAAGTTGTGTTCTACTCAATCAAGAACTATAAAAGTGGTCTGGTTCTAGCTCTATAGTCCATCAATGCTCCTTGGCTAACCACAGTCCGCCCATTTCTTCTAGTAGTAGGAATCTGTCCTCTTTGTAGAGCCATGTAGAGAGTACTCTGGTCTACACCCAAAAATCTCGCTGCTTGTACAAGTGAAGTACCCTGTTGGAGGATACTCCCTCTTCTTCTGTTCCTAATTAATGAGGGACGTGTCATGGCGAAATGTAAAGAACAACTTAAGAAATCTCAATTTTCTACGAAAAAAATCTAAGAATTAACATTAATTCACAATTAGCGAAGATAAGGCAATGCTGTATCAGAAGAGGACAGCAGAGCTAATTTGATTTTTTTCTAATTAGATTGAGATCTAATTTGATTATAACAAATTATGGAGAAAGAACAGTTTCAGACCCTGCTGCGATTTTTCAAAGCTTTAGGAGACGAAAGCAGATTGAAAATTGTAGGTATCCTGGCGAACCAGGAGTGCAGCGTCGAAGAATTAGCTGTGTTATTGCAACTCAAGGAACCGACAGTATCCCATCATCTAGCGAAACTTAAGGAACTCAATTTAGTGACTATGCGCCCTGAGGGTAATAGCCGTCTGTACCAGTTGGATAGCGACGCTTTGCAAAGCATCAGTAAGCAAATTTTTACACCTGAGCAAATTGCTTCTTTGATTGACGACGTAGATACTGAAGCGTGGGAAAACAAAGTATTGAAAAACTATTTTGATGGCGATGTTTTTGACAACAACTCTGTCCAACGCCTCAAAGAAATCCCTGCTAGTCGCAAAAAGCGCCTAGTAATTCTCAAGTGGTTAGCAAATAAATTTGAAATTGGGATTCAGTATCCAGAACGCGCAGTGAATGATATTCTCAAGCGCTACCATCCTGACTACGCCACTCTAAGACGGGAATTGATAGGCTACCAGTTGATGCAACGAGAGAATGGGGTTTATTGGCGTTCGGACTGATAAGCGCGTAAAAACGAGGTTAAGCAGATTTGTATGAGATAGAGATGGTTTAATCAGTTTAAATTAGATATACTTCTAATTAGATTGATGTCTAATTAGAAGTGAGTTATGCAACCAGAGCAATTGAACATCTTGCTGCGCTTTTTCAAGGTGTTAGCAGACAATAGTCGATTGAAGATAATAGGTATTTTGGCAAACCAGGAATGTAGTGTTGAAGAGTTGGCGGTGCAAATGCAACTCAAAGAGCCGACGATATGCCATCATTTGACAAAACTTAAGGAGTTAAATTTGGTGACAATGCGCTCTGATGGAAATACCAATCTGTATCAATTAGATAACGAGGCTTTGCAAAGTATCAGTAAGGAAATTTTTACAGCTAATAAAATAACAACTTTGATAGAAGATATAAATACTGAGGCTTGGGGAAGTAAAGTCCTAAAAAACTATATAGAAGACGATGGATGTAATGAAAATTCTGTCCAACGTCTCAAAGAAATTCCTGCTAGTCGCAAAAAGCGCTTAGTAATTCTCAAGTGGTTAGCAAGTCAGTTTGAGGTAGGAGTCAACTACCCAGAACGCTTGATAAATGAGATTCTTAAAAGTTATCATCCTGACTGTGCTACCCTGCGGCGGGAGTTAATTGGTTACCAGTTAATGCAACGAGAAAATGGGGTTTATTGGCGAATTACAGAGGTGTGATATAAGGTCGAATAGCAAGCTGAAAAGGAGATGACAGATGTTAGTGGATGGATGCCTTGCTTGCAGTGTGCTGGCTGGAAAAGTACAAGCGCCTGGTGGAGTGATTTATGAAGATAATTACTGGGTTGTAGAACATTCTTTGAATCCTGTTCTGTTACCAGGATATTTAATTATCAAACTCAAACGGCATTGCGAACATTTAGCGGAACTGACGCTAGAAGAAGCGAATTCTTTAGGTGAAATTATTCAAAATACCTGTTCAGCACTTTCGCAAGTAGTTAAACCAGCTAAAATTCATGTTTGTTCGTGGGGCGAACAAGTCAAGCACATCCACTTCCATGTTATTCCTCGTTCATCGTCTATGCCTGTAGGAAATTTTCAATTGTTAATTTATCTACGAATAAAAAAGTTATTCAATCAGCTAGGTTTAAGGAAGTGGGTAAGTAATGCAGAAGCAGCAAAAATCGCGGCAGAAGTTAGGCTAGAATTTAAACTATAAACGAACCGCAAAGGACGCAAAGAGCGCAAAGAAAGAAGTAAAAAAAGTTTTGGCGCAGCCTCAGAAATAAATGGCATCAAGCTAAAGTTATTTGTGAAAAACAAGATTCCCAACTTATTTGAAAAGTTGGGAATCGGTAGCTTTGATAAGCAAATATCTTTTTATCTCAGAAATTATTTTCCTAAATAAGCTTCGAGGACTTTGGGATTGGTTTGAATTTCTCCTGGGGTACCGTCAGCTAAGTTCTGTCCTTCGGCAAGTACCCAAACACGATCGCACAAGGACATAATGACATCCATATTGTGTTCAATAATCAAAAACGTCATGCCATCTTGGCGGTTCCAAGTGAGAATGCGATCGCAAATATCATCAATTAATCTTGGATTTACTCCTGCTGCTGGTTCATCCAACAAAATTAACTTGGGATTAGTCATCAGTGCGCGTCCCATTTCCAACAGCTTGCGCTGTCCACCAGACAAACCACCAGCATAATCCTGTGCTTTTTTTGCTAAACCAATCGACTCTAATAAAAACATTGCTCGCTCTTGGAGTTGCTTTTCTTCTTTGGCGACGATGTGCGGTTGTAATTGCACTTGCCAAAAGTTTTCACCGGTTTGTTTTTGCGCCGCCAACAACATATTTTCTAACACCGACAACCGCGAGAGAGTCCGTGCAACTTGAAAGGTGCGTACTACTCCTTGTTGGGCGATTTGATATGGTTGCAAATTGTGGATAGGTTCGCCGTCAAAAATTACTCGTCCTTTATCTGGACGAATGAAGTTTGAGAGTAAATTAAATAAAGTGGTTTTACCAGCACCATTGGGGCCAATTAAACCCGTGATGCTGCCTTTAGCAACTTCGATTTTCGCTTCATTAACTGCTTTAATACCGCCAAAGCTTTTAGAAAGTCCAGTGGCTACCAGCAGAGGAAGTGGTGATGATTGGTTATTTACCAAGGGTGAGTTCCTCCTTTTTCCCTAAGATACCTTGAGGACGCCAAATCATCAGTACCATTAAAATTAATCCGATTACCATGATGCGAAATGCACCTAAACGTGCTTCATCAAGGGGTACAATTCTTGGTAAAACTTCTCGCGTGATGGCATCGTAGGCAAAGAAAATTACAGCGCCTAAGATTGTGCCGATGTTATTCCCAGAACCGCCTAAAATTACCATAATCCAAGTATCAAAGGTCAGCTGGGGTTGAAAATTATCAGGATAAATAGCACCGAGTTGCCAAGCGAAAAAAGCACCTGCGATACCAGCGATCGCACCTCCAAGCATGAGAGACTGTAATTTATACCAAAAAACATTTTTTCCTAATGCTTTGGGAATTTCTTCATCTTCACGGATAGCTTTGAGAATTCTACCCCAAGGCGATCGCACCAAAATTTCTAAGCGCCAGAATACCACTGCCAAAACTAACAGCAATACTAACATCAAACCTGCTTTTGGGTTGTAATTATACAATCCAATTACCCCAGAAATATAAATTGCTGCTGCCAAAACTGCTAACAAAATTCCCACTCCCAAACGCGATGCAAATTCTTGGTTGCTACTCAACCTTTGGCTGGAATCAGCGGCTCTCAATCTTTGGGCAGTACGAATCCATCGCCACAACGTAAAAAAAGTGACGGCAGCTAACAGTGTTAACAACCCAATCATCACTAATCTCAAAAATAAACTCGGCTGTGTGGAGAACGGTATGGGATAACTTTGTACCCCAAACGCCCCAGAAACCCAAGAATTTCCTACAGGTAATTCTTGATTATTCACCACTAAACGAATTAATTCTCCTGTACCAATAGTGACAATTGCTAAATAATCTTCCCGCAAGCGCAGAGTTGCAAAACCAATTATCAAACCCAACAAAGCGGCTACGATTCCTCCAACAAGGGTCGATATTAGTAGAGGAACGCCCTTTAAGCTTAACAACACAGTCGTGTATGCTCCCAGGGTCATAAAAGCAATATGACCAAAATTAATTAACCCGGTAAAGCCCCACTGCAAATTCAATCCGAGAGCGAATAAGGCAAAACTAGCTGTAGAAATTGCTAAGAAAATGAGGTATTCGACCATATTAAATAGTTAGGAGTTGGGAGACGCGATTCATCGCGTCTGTACAAGAGTTAAGAGTTTGTTCAATCTATCATTAAGAAATAAATTTTACAGGCTTTTATTTTAAGTTTGCGTTTTCTAGACTGCGATCACACCAGCCATTGATTGAGTTTAGTTCTCTTGAGAAGATTTAAGGGCTTTCCAAATAAAAAATATTGAACTTCTCTTGTGGAGTGGGCGTCTTGTCTGTCCTTGTTTATGGGCGGGCGAGACACCCACCCCACAAGATTGCATTTGGATAATTTATTTCAAGGTCAAAGTTGAGCCTCAGTAAGTCAAAGTTGAGCCTCAAAAGGTCAACGTCGAGCTTCAGAAGGTCAAAGTTGAGCCTCAAAAGGTCAACGTCGAGCCTCAAAAGGTCAACGTCGAGCCTCAAAAGGTCAACGTCGAGCCTCAAAAGGTCAACGTTGAGCCTCAAAAGGTCAACGTCGAGCTTCAGAAGGTCAACGTCGAGCTTCTGAAGGTCAACGTCGAGCCTCAGAAGGTCAACGTCGAGCTTCAGAAGGTCAACGTCGAGCTTCAGAAGGTCAACGTCGAGCTTCAGAAGGTCAAAGTCGAGCCTCAGAAGGTCAACGTCGAGCCTCAGAAGGTCAACGTCGAGCCTCAAAAGGTCAACGTCGAGCCTCAAAAGGTCAACGTTGACCTTTTGAAGCTGAAATTTTATCTTCCCACCCGGTTTTGTACGCTTGGTTTAGCGGAGATAGCACAATGCAGTTCAGATAAGCCTGTTTTTTCTTTTCTTTGTTCCCTATTCCCTTGCCTCTACAAAGGCAATTCTCAATTCAAAACCCAAAATATTGTCGTTAAGCCTGACTAATTTTTTGGGAATACTATTTATTGTTGGTGTTTGTTTATAGGCAAGAATTAACGTATGAATTTACTGCGACTGAGAATGCATCATTTAATCGAGCAGTTAGCCGATGACGATCTACAAAGCATTTGGAATGTTCTTGAAGCTTTACATTGTGACTTTTACATGCTTAAAGCCATACAAAAAGTCAAGCGATCGCAGCAACCGTGGGACATCTTAACCCATGATGAAGCAATACGACTGTTAATGTTTTTCTAACGTAGCAGCGCTTTCAATTTTGTCCCAATATGCGTAGCTTGCTTGTTTGCAGGAGTACACGATCCAAAATCCAAAATTGCTCGACTGAGCGACGTGTGCCGAGCGAAGTCGAGGTAAGCCGAAGTCTAAAATCCAAAATGGTATAACCCCTAGTGAGTGTGGAAGTGCGCTATGCAAGGTCTTTTTTGCTAGACCTAAAAAATTTAGAACCTGCTGCTTACGAGCGGGTGTATGATTTTGTTTTTACTCAGTTTGCTCAAAAGTGGCAGTTGAGTGGACTAAAAGAACTACGACAGCTTGATAGTGAAGGGATTTTTCACCGCTTCACTCTGGATAATTATCTGATTGGTATAGAAATTAGAGGTGGAATTGTGAAATTTTTGCGTGTCATCCCTATGCCAGATGTTTAAGGGAAAGAGTTAAGCGAACACTTAAAACTGTAAACTGTATAACGCTAGGCAGGGATCGCTATTACCTTCCATTAAACTGGTTTTTGAAAAACACTTTATTTGAGATTTCCCTATGGATGCTAGGGCACTTTGGCAACGATACCAAAACTGGTTATATTTCCACGAGGGATTAGGACTGTACTTAGACGTGAGTCGAATGCGGTTCGATGATGCCTTTGTGGAGTCGTTGCGGCCGAAGTTTGAAAAGGCGTTTGCGGATATGGCTCAACTGGAGAAGGGTGCGATCGCAAATCCTGATGAGAACCGCATGGTTGGACACTATTGGCTGCGAAATCCTGATTTAGCGCCAACTCCAGAACTTACCCAAGAAATTGTCCAAACCCTCGAACAAATCGAAGCCTTTGCGGAAAAAGTTCAAACAGGTGCTATTCATCCTCCCAGAGCCAACCGCTTCACAGATATTATCTCTATTGGTATTGGTGGTTCCGCCCTCGGCCCCCAATTTGTCGCTGAAGCCTTGGCGTCTGATTTCCCGCCCCTGAAAATTCACTTTATTGATAACAGCGATCCGGCAGGTATCGATCGCGTTCTCAATCATTTGCGAAACAATCTTGCCAGTACTTTAGTGTTGGTAATCTCCAAATCTGGGGGAACGCCAGAACCTCGCAATGGCATGATTGAAGTTAAAAAAGCCTACGCCGGACACAATTTGGAGTTTGCCCAATATGCAGTAGCTATTACCAGCCCTGATAGCAACCTTGATAAGGTAGCCAAAAAAGAAGGCTGGCTGGCTAGGTTTCCCATGTACGACTGGGTGGGAGGACGCACATCAGAAATGTCTGCCGTCGGGTTAGTACCAGCAGCACTGCAAGGCATTGATGTTCGCGCCATGCTCCAAGGTGCCAAAGAAATGGATGATGCTACCCGCGTCGCAGATGTGAAGAGTAACCCAGCAGCCTTGCTTGCTTTGTCTTGGTACTTCGCTGGCAATGGCAAGGGTGAAAAAGATATGGTTGTTCTACCTTACAAGGACAGCTTATTGTTATTTAGCCGCTATCTGCAACAGCTGGTAATGGAATCCTTGGGCAAGGAAAAAGACTTAGACGGCAACACTGTCTATCAAGGCATCGCCGTTTATGGTAACAAAGGCTCAACAGATCAACATGCTTACGTCCAGCAGTTGCGCGAAGGCGTGCCGAATTTCTTTGCTACCCTCATCGAAGTTTTAGAAGATCGTCAGGGGCCATCGGCAGAAATCGATGCGGGAGTGACATCCGGTGATTATCTTGCTGGTTTTCTCCAAGGAACCCGACAAGCACTTTATGAAAATCAGCGCGATTCAATAACAGTTACTATTCCCCAAGTTAACGCCCGGACTGTAGGGGCACTAATCGCTTTGTATGAACGTGCTGTTGGTTTATATGCTAGCTTGGTCAACATCAACGCCTACCATCAACCAGGCGTAGAAGCTGGCAAAAAAGCCGCCGCTGGTATTCTTGACTTACAAACACGAGTAGTAGCAGCGCTACAAAAAGAAAAAACTCCCGTTTCTTTGGAAGAACTCGCCGAAAAGGCTGGTGCATCAGACCAAGTTGAGGCGATTTATAAGATTTTGCGTCATCTCCATGCCAATCAGCGCGGTGTGGTTTTGCAAGGCGATCTTCATAAACCCAGCAGTTTGACGGTTTCTGCTGGCTGATAACTTGAGTGCCGAGATCGCATTTTGTCGATAATTGTTGTATCTGCAACAATTTTTTATTGTGAAGCATTCTAGATAGAAGATATATCTTCAGTCTAGGATGCTTTATTGTATAATGGAAAACTCATTATTTTAATTATGAATTGCCATTAGGCGTTGGTTAAAGTAGCTCTTGGGTAAGAAACAGCGATCGGGTAAAAAAGGATTGTTGATATTTTGAGACAAAAAAGTACTTGGCTTATCTATATGACAAAATGGCGCTACAATTCCCCAGTCTTCTGCCAGCCAAATCCAGTATCCTGTTTCAATCCTGCCGTAATTTGATACCGTTAAAATCTCACCAACACTATTGTTAATTGATACTAATTCCGATGACGATTTAATTTCAGTCAATAGCCAAGCTAATTCATCTACAGAAAAGTAATAGCTATTCTCCGCAGCTATGTTGACAAAATGCTGTGGACTTTTAGCAGTAAGCAATTGCTCTTTAAGAGACGGCGTTTTTTGTGCCAAATCAAAAAGATCCCAAATCTGTTTTCTAGTGATTAAAAACCACGCAAGCTCCTCTGCTGTGAGATTGTAACCATTCTCTGTTGCTAACTTAAGAAATGGCTCAAGACTATCAGTTTCTCCTAGCCGATATTTGAGTACGAAAGTCTGCTCAACCAATGACAAAAAATCAATAATCTTTTGCCATGTAACTCTGTTAAAATTTTTGTGAACTTTTATTCTCTCTTTCCAATAATTATATTTATCTTCTTGAAGAAAAAAGTTCCAAATTTGATAATACATGACTCATTTTTCCTAAGTCTTAAACTTGCTAGTGAATTTTAATTAGTGAATACCAGTGTAGTAAGTATAAGAAGACTCTTCGACAGTATTTAGTTGACTATCTGTTGTAAATGAAAATACACAGTAGCTAAGTATAAGATTTTTGTAAAGTTTATCACTATAAATTACAATTACTGAGAAAAAATTCAACATAGCGATGCTTAGATTCGGCATCCTTCGTTGTTAGTTCCCATAATATAAAGTTAAAGAAAGTTAAAGCAGCATCAAGAGGTAGGGTTAAACCATGACGGAATCAACTGCAAAACAACCCGCACGCCGGGGTAGAATCTTTCCAGAACGTACTTTACCACCAGAAGAACTTGCTAGACGGAAAGCGGAACGCGAAGTATTTCATCAGCGTTGTCGCGCAATATTCGAGCGTGTGTGTCCAGAATATATCGAAGAACACTATGGCTGGTATATTGCAGTGGAACCAGATAGTGGAGATTATTTCATTGATGAAGATATAGAAGTAGCTAGTCAGAAAGCACGCGATCGACACCCAAATGCTGTACATTGTATTTTTTGCCTGAATGAGACTGGAGCCACTGGTACAATATGATTCAGGGTATCTTTGGTAATAATGGTCAGTTATTTTTTGAAATTGATTTGATTACATCTGATGGATTAAATCTGCCTGTGGATGCCATGTTAGATACTGGGTTCACAGGCTTTTTAGCTATTAATAAACAAGATTTAGATGCTCTAGATTGGGAATTTATTCGTGACCAAGAATTACTAACTGCACAGGGTGAAAAAATTTTTGATGTCTATTTAGGTAATGTGCAATTAAATGGACAAGAGTATCAGATTCTAGCTTTTGCAGGCGATGAAATTACAGAAATTTTATTAGGTTCAGAATGGCTAAAGATTCTGCCGTTGGTCGTGAATTATCAAGCTGGTATCTTAACTTGGGGATAGCTCCTATGTCTTAGGATAAGACGCTATTAAGATTAAATTGCTATTCAAATTATCTTAGTTGAAATGCTGTTATAACAAGATTAAAGCTGTCAATCAATTGGAAGTGAAATCATGAATATTCAAATTAAACCTGAATTAGAGCAAATTATCCAAGCGCAAATTGCTACAGGGAGATATGCAAATCCTGAAGAAGTGATTAGTAAAGCATTGAAATTGCTATTAGAGTGGGAAAAAGGTTATCAGCAATGGGTTGAAGAAACGCGGGAAAAAGTTGAGGTCGCTATTGAACAACTAGATAAAGGGCAAGGTATTGATGGAGAGGTTGTAGTTGAACAATTGCGAGAAAAACTGCGTCAAGCGAGAGAAGCTCAAGGATGAAGCGACATATTATTTCTCCAGAAGCAAGTCAGGATTTATCAGAAATTATTGACTATTTTGTAACTAAAAATATTAATGCTGGCGAGAGTTTTGTTGAAAAGTTTGACAAAAAGTGTAGATATTTAGCTAGTTTCCCAAATATGGGGCGCAGCTACGAAAATATTAAAGTTAATTTGCGAGGTGTTCCTTTAGATGGCTACATTATTCTTTATCGGGTTATAGATAATGGAATTGAAATCGTCCGTGTAGTTAGCGGTTATCGAAATATAGAATCTTTATTTGCCGAACCAGATGAATAAATTGGTCTTTTTTTGGCAATCATACACTAGTTTATTTTAGATGAATAGGTAAATCACGCAGAAAGTAAAAGCGATCGCCCTTCCAATCACTACCTTTAATTCTTCCTAAATAGCCTGTTAATGGCGAAGAAAGTTCTATCAAAATTTCGTATAATTCTTTATCTTTTAAAGACTCAGGTGGATTGTCATAAATATATGCAACAAGAAGGGCATCTACTCCAACATTTACATCATCTGTTTTCTCTAGATGCTTTTTGACAAGCTGGATAATGTGCGATCGCAACTTAATCACTTTCTCTACTTTATCAATATATTCATCAATTTTATAGTCAATTTGCCCTGGTTCTAGATATTGCTGTAATTCAACTAAATTAATAGCACCTGGATATTTTGCTTTCAATTCAACGAGCTTTTGTAAAGTCATAGCATTAATAATACTTACTTCCCATTCTTTAGCGGCTTTTAGTGTATCTGGAGATGGATTACCAGGGCCAATTACTAACTTAGCTGAAGTTAGTAGTTGAGTTTTTCCTAAGTGCATCCCACCAAGTTTTAGTAATTCCTCAACAGTTCGACTCGGAATCAGCTTACCCGCCTTACACTCACAAATAATAGGGTAAGGTTTTGAACAATATAAATCTAAGCCTCCAGCACCACCTTTGTAAGCATTTTCAACTTTGAAGCCTAAAAACTCTAGACTTTGACGTGCGATATTTTCAAAATCTGTACCAGCTTGGTAGTTGCTTTTTTTCTCATCTTGTTCGATGCTGCGATCGCCTAATTTTGCGATATCATTTATCCAAGCTAAATTTGCATTGGGTTGCTTAATTAACTTTTCACTACTCCAACCTAAAAATACTTTGATATCATCGTCTAATTGTTTCGCTGCTGGTTGGCTAATGATTAGAGATGCGATCGCACTTTGTAATTCTTCAAGTTCAGGATGTAGTGGTGGCTGTCGATTTTCTAGTTGGCGTTTGCGTTGAGCGAAGGTGCGATCTTCTAATACGGGTGTGACTTCGGAAATAGTTAAAGGTTCTGCTAAGTAAACAAACTGGCTGTTTACCTTTATAGAGAGTGTAATTACTTTGGGTAAGTGATATACCCGTAAGTATAACAAAAAAATATTATGTCTTTGCGTTAATATTTCTTGTAAAGCTTCTGTAGTCCAAATTGTTAGCCGTGATAAAGCAGACAATGATTCAGTATTATCTAGAGGTTCACACTTTTCACATCTTACCCAGGCTCTAACTGATATAGTTTCAGCACTTACTTGGGCAAGAATAGTTTTAGCAGTAGTCAAGAAATTTGATTGATAGTACTGGTCAACTGGCAGTATATTAATTGAACCATCGCTTGGATAAAGGGCAAATTGACGCTCTGGAACGATATAATTTTTGCACATAGCGACAATTACTCGTCCTTGAATTAATGCCTCAATATCTGGTGCAGGCAAGCAAATAGCAGTATTAATGACAACAGAATTATTCATTATTGCTGAAAAATTCAAATATTGCGACTAAAAAAATAAGTCTACTTCTACGGGGTTGGTTTCTTTAGCTCAAGCTTTTAATTTAAGGTAAATTTTTTAAATATCTTCATCAATAGCATCTTCAGGAATTTGCCCAGACGGATCGCTGAGAATTTCACGTATGAGATTATTATCAAGTAGTATTCGATTTTGTAGAGCAAAATCAATGATTTCTGCTTCAGTTAATTCATAATCATTTCTGGCCTTCATAACATAATTAATGGCTAAAAGTGGCTTAATTTCTTCACTTTTTAATAATACCCATTCGCCACCTAGATGACGTGACAAAAGTGCATCTAAATATTGTTTAGCTTTAGTACCACTACTAATTTTTTTAGAACGAACTAAGCAGCCACGAGTTAAATCAAACTCTTGGTATTCAATTAAGCGTTTTAATCCAGCTTGGAGAAATCTACCGCTAACTCCTTCAAGAACAGAGACTCCAATTTTGACAACATTGCCGTTTTCCTGACCAACAATTTTAAAATTTATATATCCTTGGTCTGCACTACGAGCTTTAACATCTAAAATTTCTATAATTTGGACATTTTCTAAAGTTTGTCCAACTAGAGTAGAAAAGCTAAATTGCAGTGCATTAGCGACTTTTTTGTTATCCTCAATCTCATCTTTTATCTTATTGTTAAGAGCCGCTATTTCATTATTGTAAGCAGATTCTACTGGATGCTTAGGCGGTGTTGGAGGTATTATTATAGTTGGAACGCTCCAGTTTTCTTTACACCACTGCAATACTTTTCTTACCATTGGTCTTTCCTTTCCCAGTTCTTTCAGTTTCTCTTCATCAAAAGGATAAACTGAATAAGGCGGTGTTACTTCCTGTTGGTTATAAAAGTCTTTTAACCACTGGGAAACTAAGGCAATAACATCTTCAGATTTGAGATAAGTTAACTCAATAGTTCTTTGAGCGATCCGATCTGTAACTGATTCTGCCTCTTTTAAAGCTCTTATTTGATCAGTCCAGGTTTGAGGAAACATCGCTGTTATAAAAACACCGCGTTTAATCTTATCGTATAAATCTTTCGCTAAAATAGCAGTAACTTGTGATGCTGTGAATCCGGCATCATTACACATAAGAATACTTTCTAATTCATCAAAACAAATGACTATTGGTTTGTAATCACTAATCAAGTCAAGAATTTGACGAACTGTGCTGAAAGCTTGGGCTTCTCTATCCTGAGCGCTGGAGTTTGCTAAACCTAGTGCATCAGCTCTTGATTGTGGTAGTTCTTGACCAGCAAGCCAGTTTATAGCGTAACGCTCCTCAGATGGATTAGAAGAAAGTGTCCATAAAATCGCAGCAATAATGTCAGGGTTTTCAATATCATGCTTAATTCCCAAGACTTTATCAGTCCAATGCTCAACTACCTTGGAATTTACTCTTAAAACTTCAGAAAAGTGACGAACCATCTCATCAGGTGTGAAAGCTTTGTTGTAAGCTTCATTGAAAATAGCAGTTGCTAATTCCCGCCACTGGCTCATTCCTTGGCTACCGATGTGTTTGAGGCTATTTGCTAAATTTCGTAAAAATTCACCTTTAATTCGATTTAAATCGTTAATCTCGCTTGTATAAACAAATAAAGCACTACCATCAGCCTGAAGTTGGTGACGAATTCGACTGATAAGATGGCTTTTACCTAGTCCTCTTTCAGCCTTGATCGTAATGCCTATGACTGGCTGTTGTTTGGTGCGAACTCTTTCAATCGCATCAAAAACAGCATCCGAGGCATGGGCATTTAAGGAGGGAACGTCAGGAAAACCTGTGACCCAAATATCTTGACTTCTAACTACTAAAGGTCTGTCAAATGGGTTGTGATTTTTAATGGCATTAATTAGGCCGTTGTCGTTAGACATTGATCTAGAGTGAGGTGAATTTTGGATTTTGGATACTAGATTTTGGATTGCTCATTATTTGTAGCTGCACAACATCTAAAATTGACGTTTGAGAGAGTGTGAAGAGCAACCTAAAAATTGATTTATGAGTTTAAACGCTTGGCGTAGCAGCGTAACCCACTTACTGGGGTAGTTATGGAATCTTCCAATTTGTCCGAATCGCTGTCTGACAAGCTACCGCCTTGGAGTTGCAAAATGTCCTTCTCTTGCATTTCTAATAGCCACTTATTGAAATCTTCACGACTAACCCGATCGCCTATTTCTCTCCTAATCCGATAAATTGGCACTAAATCATCTAAGTTGTAGTTTTGGTTCAGCTTGTCGTAAACTTCCAACGCCGCAGATTTAAACTCGTCGTAAGATGCGATCGCCCCACTCTTCCCATTGACTCTTACATCTGCACTAGCTACCACAATGCCTTTTTCACGAATCCACTTCACCAAGGCATTCGCCGCCCAAGTTCCGACAATCGTCCCTTCAAACTTAAAATCACCACTCCTCAAACCCTCACCCAATACCTCTAATCCCTTGGGAGATATCAGAGAGTACCCCTTTTTGGAAATTGCGATCGCTCCTTGGTTCTCTAATTCCTTAAATACATTCTGATAATCTGCTAATTTTTGTTTTTTCGATACAATTCGCTTAGTAAATTTACCTTTCTTAACTTCTTGCTGTATTCCTCCTAAATCCCATAAAGCCAAAAGCAGACGAGTTTTTACTTGGATCGTGTTTTTTAATGCCATGTTGTGTGCTTTTTTTGACAAAAGTATTTATGCTAGCTGTATCTTTTTAAGTAATTTAGCACAAAAAAATAACCGAGAAATTGCTGAATATTTTTATGTTTACAGGAAAGAAATTCATCAAAAATCAACAAAATATTTCGTTGGGATGAAGTGAGTTTCCCTCAAAGGCAAGATGTAATATTCAATAAAATTGCTCATTATATTAATGAAATGCTGTAGTTGTGCTGTTGTAAATCAGCAGTAAATGTTTTTGTAATTCCAGGTAAACTAACAGGAACTCTAACTCTGTTGCTACAACAGCAAGGCTTTTAGTAAACGTAGATGATGATGAGATCCGATGATTACAATATTTAAAGAACGTAAAGTAGTTTCACGTTTGCTGGCTGTTTTGCTTTCGGCATTGCTAACAGTGCCATTGCTGAGTAGCTGCGGAGGCGGTTCCCGAAGTGCCAATGTGCCACCACCAGTTGATGATAGCGTTGGTAGAACAGTGAGCGATCGCAGCACCCAACCCGAAGTTAAAAAGGGCTTGTCTGGCGGTCAAAAAGTGGCGATTTTGGCAGGTGCAGCAGCACTTTACTACCTTTACAACCAGCATAAAAATGCTCCCCAAGAAGGAGCGCAAGGTAAGTACTATCTTTCTAAAAACGGTCGTGTATACTACCGCGATGCTGAACATCGCGCTCACTGGGTAACTCCACCATCAGAAGGAATTCGAGTACCGGAATCTGAGGCGCGACAGTACCAGGATTTCCAAGGTTATAACGGACGCTCCACAGGTCGCGACCTAAGTAACTTAGTTTCATTAGCAGCACCGGGACTTTAGATCGGCAAGGCCTGTTCCGAGAGGATAACGCCGATCGCCGATGTCGGAAACACGAATTTAAATCAGGAGATAAATCATGGTAGATGACTTTTTGCGAAAGGCGAAAGATTTCCTCTTGGGGTCAAACCGCGACCAAGCTGAAATAGATCGATATGGCGATCGCGATGTCCGTCCAGCTAGCGAAGACCCCTACGGCGACCCCGCAGACCCAGCATCATACGGAAATGTTCGCCCAGCTAGCGAAGACCCCTACGGCGACCCCGCAGACATCGCATCTTACGGCGATGTTCGCCCAGCCAGCGAAGACCCCTACGGCGACCCCGCAGATATCGCATCTTACGGTAACGTCCGCCCAGCTAGCGAAGATCCCTACGGTGACCCCGCAGATATAGGATCTTACGGCGATGTTCGCCCAGCCAGCGAAGACCCCTATGGCGACCCCGCAGACCAGGATTACCGCCGTTAACAGAAAACTAATATTTTATGAAACTGCCCACACGTTTTATGCGTGGGCAGTTTCATAGTACTTTTAGTAAAGACATTTAATCCAAAATCCTTCGGCTGAGCGTAGCCGAAGTCCAAAATTGCCATCACCTAATTATTAGCCAAAATTTCCTGCGATCGCTCAATATTTTTCCGTACAGATTGAGCCGAAGTATGCAAAGCCTCTCTTTCTCCATCAGTGAGATTTAATTCCAACACACTTTCAATCCCACTGCATCCCAACCGACAGGGAACGCCAATCACAACATCTTCTAAACCGTATTCACCTTGAAGATAAGCCGCCGCTGGTAACAATCTCGATTGATTTAATAAAATTGATTCCACCATCACACTAGTAGCCGATGCAGGAGCAAAAAAAGCGCCACCCGTCTGCATTAATTCCACAATTTCAGCACCGCCATTGCGAGTTCTTTCCACCAAACGTGCAATTGTAGCTGTATCCAGCAATTCTGTGATGGGAATGCCGTTAACAGTAGCATAACGAGACAAAGGCACCATTAAATCGCCGTGGCTACCCAGTACCATTGCTTTGACATCAGCGGGTAAAACTCCTAATTCCAGGGCAATGAAGGTTTCAAAACGGGCAGAATCCAACACACCAGCCATACCCATAATTCGACTGCGTGGTAAACCAGTTGCTTGCCAAGCCAAATAAGTCATCACATCCAAAGGATTAGTAACGACAATAAAAATGGCATTGGGAGAATAGGCGATCGCATTCTTAGCCGCTTCGACTACAATCTTGGCATTAGTTTTCAGCAAATCATCCCGACTCATACCTGTTTTTCGGGGAATTCCTGCCGTAATCACCACAATTTGCGAACCAGATGTATCAGCATAATTATTTGTGCCAATAATCTGACGATTATGTAATTCAATTCCCCTAGCCTCAACTAAATCCAGCGCTAGACCTTGGGGCATTCCTAGAATGATATCTAGCAAAACTACATCTGCTAAGTTTTTCTCAGCAATGCGTTGGGCTAAAGTACTGCCAACCCTACCCGCACCAACAATGGTGACACGGGGTAAATTACACACAATCGGGGAGTTAGAAGAAAAAGACATAAATAAAAGAAGAATACAGGATTCAGAATTCAGAATTCAGAATCAATTGGTTTAAAGTAGCACCCACCAATAATTCTAGACCACCAAATTAAAAATTTAGTAACGAATTTAAACCGGTTTATTCATCCATCACTCACACAAAATTCAATTGCAGAACTCTGACCCCTGACTCGTGAATTCCGTTTTATTATGCAATTAATTTCAATAATAGTTTAGAATCCAGAAGACAGAATGAATGCTCAATTTTGACTTCTGAATTCTGAATTCTAAACTCTTTTTTCTTATTTAAACTCTTCGAGTTGATCTACACGTAACCAAATATTTGGCGTTGGCACTTTCCCAAACTTAACAAGTGCATAATCACCTTTAAGGTCTACAATTTCGCCCTTAGAGTCGAATAAATAGGAAGGAAAGCGAGTATCACTAGCTTTTGCTTCTAGACTGTTTTCTAGTTTTTCCCGGACGGCGCGAACCATATCGCCTTTTTTAACTGCCATGAGTTCCCCTCTCAAATTTGTAACTTGTTTTATCTGCATTCTAGAAGACTTAGAACTCACAAGTCACATTTTAAGCTCTAAAAACTCTCTACTCTTGTACAGACGCGATGAATTGCGTCTCCCGTACAAACGCGATTCATCGCGTCTCTACCTACCCCCTTTGACACTCAGGACAAAAGTGACTCGATCGCCCAGCAAGCCTAGTCCGCATAATAGGCGTATCACAAACTCGACAAGGTTCTCCAGCGCGGTTATAAACCCAAGCTACGCCTCCGTAGTTGCCATTAACGCCCTTAACATTGAGAAAATTACTAAAAGTTGTACCACCAGCCTCAATACTCGTTTCTAAGACCTGAATTATCGCTGTTCGTAAATTCTCGATTTGCTTTAGCTTTAAATCGGTACACAACGTTTCAGGTAAAATTCCGCTCTTAAATAGTGCTTCATCAGCGTAAATATTACCCAACCCAGCCACCACCGACTGATCCAATAATGCAGTTTTAATGGGACGGCGACGCTTTTGGAGTTTACTTGCTAGATAGTCAACGCTGAATTCATCTGAAAATGGGTCGGCTGCCAATTTTGCCAAACCCGTTATCACACTTTCTACAGGAATACCAGGCGGAACCCACCACATTTGTCCAAAAGTGCGTTGATCGACAAACCGTAATTCTTGCCGATCGCCAAAGAATAATCTGACTCGCGTGTGCTTATGTAAAGGTTCATCTCGATCCACCCACAATAGTTGACCAGTCATCCGCAGATGAACCCCTAGCCAACTGGTTGAGGAGGGAGATGAGGAGGTGAGTTCAGCTACGAGATATTTGCCGCGACGATGCCAAATAGCGATGGCTGCGCCAACCCCTCCGGGGTACGCACTGTTTTTAATTCCATCAATAAACTCACCGACAGAAAACGGGTAGGCGATGGTGCGATCGAGCAACACATCTCCACCCGTAATTTTTTGATTGAGGGTCAATTGATTTAGACCCTTTCGGACTGTTTCAACTTCAGGCAGTTCAGGCATTTAAGCTGATTAAGCGAGCAAAGTTTAGTATATTCGGGGACTAAGCAAACAAAGATGACAAAGTATGTAAACACCCGTAGGTGGCTTTACCATACTACTCTAAACAGAAACCGTAAATACCCGCAGGGCGGCTTCTTATAGATTAGGGTAGGCTAAGAGCAAGGATGAAAGAACTGAAAGTTTCATATTTCAGATTTCATACTTGAGGCTTCCCTTCATCATCCCATTAAGCAATCCCCTTGTGGGTTTGCTGCTTATTTTTTCGCCTTAGCCTTTGGTGCTTCGACTTCTAATAGTTCGTCTTGAGCAAAGTTGTTGGTATTAATACCGGAGTAGTTTACCTTTTCAAAACGGACAATTACTGGGTATTTGATGCCGCTTTGATCGATAGAAGCCACGGTTCCTACATCTTGAAACCAGTAGGATTCAGGGCGGAGAATACGTACTTTAGAGCCACGTTGAACCATGATTACTTTCCCTTTTAGTTATCAATTGCCAATTTAGAGGGCTAATTGATTTCACTCTACAACCTGAAGGTCGCAGCAAGAGCCTTTGTTAAGTTATTTGTCTGAATTAGGTTGTAGGGTATGGAAAATTGGGCATTGGCCAAACAGGGCATTGGGCATGGGGCATGGGGCATTGGGCATTGGGAGTTAGGGAAAGGTGGGGTGAAATTCTCTCCTCATTTCCCCAGCCACCGATCCCCAGTCACCAGTTGAAAATAGTGTTTAACCCTCCTTGACAAAGTTCTCGTTATAACGTACCTTCGTTCGCGAACAGTATTTTTGCATAAGCTTATGTTTTACTCAATACGAACACACTTCCCTCGTTACCTCTCCCGATTCGCAAATCGTTATCTATATAAGTAATATCTAACCAGCCTTGCTGTTGATTGTTGTTTATAGCAAAATCAATTGCCGGAAATTTTCTACCTGCTTCAATTTGTTGGATAAAAGTTCCCGGAGAATTGTATTCTATTAAACGTTGTAAGCCGATAATAGACCGCTCAAATTTTACTTCGACGCGTCGATGTGAAACTGGTTGAAATTTTGCAGCAACGCTGATTAATCCTTCTAAATAAGGTAAGCCGTAAATCTCTGCTATGTTGTAAACGCTGGTGGTTTCTACCCGGATACACTGATAGATTTGACCTAGTTTGCACAAAGGTAGACGATCTAAGTTTAAAAGAGCGTTGCTAGTGGTGTATAGTAATCGCCAATTGCCATCTAGCAATTCCTTAGCTTCCACCGGACGTGGTGTAGGATTAAAGTCTTCTAAGTTAGCGATCGCTGCTAAGATGGCCTGTTTCTGTGTTTGGGTCGCCAACAGACCGCGATTTGTACCAGCGATTGCATCAATAAGAGCCGTTTTTCCGAGCATAGTCTGTAACCTCAAAAATCACTCTCTTTTCATCAGCATAAACAAGTTATTCATAACCTATGTGTAAAGCCAAAAAAATTACTAATAACCACTTTCCGTAAACCATAAGCCTATTAAATAAAAATTTCTATCTCAATGCGGATTTATCAACTCAAGGGTTGAAAGGATAACTAAATTAATCCGTGTCAAGTGATAGACTCTAAATGTCAAGTTACGTAAACCTTTTGTTGTCTTCGTCGATATGTTGAACTCTCCATTACGTGAGGAACCTCGTAATCAACGAGCCGATGTCATCCCCCTAAAGCAAGAATCTTCCCTCCTAGATTGGTTACAAACTAACGGTCGTCTCATAGCGCGAGACGTTCACGAACCCGATTTTCAAGATGACGAAGAAGAAATAGACTCCTTAATGGGCGTAGAAGACGGAATTGGCGATTACGACCTTGATGATGACGACGATATCGGTATCGCTGAAGATTAAAAATTTGTCTTGAGGAACTTGGTAATATGCCTCGTTTCTGGTATTTACTTTTGTAAGTGTGGAGTGAAGGGAAAATTCTGTGGACGCTAAATTATCTCCTGAGCAAGGATTAAACATTTCTGGAATCGCTCTAGCCTCTTTATTAGCCGTGGGGTTAGGCACAACCGCATTTTTCTTGGATTGGATGGCAAATCGGTTACCTTGGCAAGCTATGTCGCTAACCCTGCCACTATTGTTGTCTGCGCTGGCTTCAGGTATCATGGGCTATTTGGTAATACCTGTACTACAAGCACTCAAAACCGGACAAATAATCCGCGAGGATGGGCCCCAAGCTCATCTGAAAAAGGCAGGGACTCCCACAATGGGCGGTATATTTTTTGTTCCTGTAGCTGTGATACTTGCCTGTGTATTGTCTAATTTTGCGACAGAGGTGCTTGCAGTTTCAGCATTAACAATCAGCTATGGATTGATTGGCTGGCTCGACGATTGGCAAATTCTCCGCCGTAAGTCAAATAAAGGTATATCCCCCCGGATGAAACTGGCTTTACAAGTAAGTTTTGCGGTGGTGTTTTGTTTATGGCTGATGTTTAATCAACCTTCTAATATTACAAATATAGCTTTGCCTTGGGTTAGCTTTACACTACCCTTAGGATTTTTATTCTGGCCTGTAGCAGGTTTTGTGCTAGTTGCAGAAAGTAATGCTACTAATTTAACTGATGGTATTGATGGCTTAGCAGGCGGAACAGTTGCGATCGCTCTTTTAGCCTTGGGCGCCCTAATAGCACCCACAGCACCGGGCTTGATGGTTTTCTGTGCAGCTTTAAGTGGTGGTTGCTTAGGTTTCTTAGCCCATAACCGCAACCCAGCCCGCGTTTTTATGGGAGATACTGGTTCTTTAGCACTGGGAGGAGCTTTAGCGGCTGTAGCATTGTTAACAAATAGCTTAGTAGCCCTGTTCATTCTCAGTGGTATCTTCTTCGTAGAAACTCTGTCTGTGATGGCACAAGTAAGTTACTACAAAGCCACTAAAGGCCCCGATGGCAAAGGCAAGCGTCTTTTCAAAATGGCACCCCTACACCATCATTTAGAGCTAACAGGCTGGTCAGAATTGCAAGTAGTTGGAGTGTTTTATATCATCGCTGCGATTTTAGCTGTTATTTGTTTAGCGATCGCTCCATTCTAAAAATTGTTGAAAAACTAATTTAAAAAAAAACCCTCGAAGCTTCGGGGTTTTTTTTATTTGGAATCAAGTGAATAATTTTACATGGAATTTGAATGGAATTAAGACAAAGCGACACTAAATCTTGAGGTTTATTTTCAGGATGCTGCAACTGTATTTAACAATGCGCTATCCATGACTTTTCCCAATCCTGACCACTCAATTAGAGAAAGATGAATTATGCTCAACCCTGGAAAACTGGATTTTGCTTGGGTTAAAGCTGGGACATTCTCTACTAGTAATTGGTCAAGGAAGAAGACAATATAATTCAAAGCACAAGCACCCCAATGCACGCAAAAATAAAGGGAATCCGCCAAAATCATGGCGTGCATTACTCCACAGAACCCCAAAACCAGTTGCCTACAGCACCGGGTTCTTTTTCAGTTAGAAATTCTCTCTTAGCAGAAACAAACTCTTCTTTAGAGAGGATACCGTCTTTATCGATATCAAGCTTGGAGAAAACAAAAGCTGATTTTTCAGCATCTAAGTCAAACACACTGAAGAAGAGACGATGCTCTTGTTGTGATATGTGACCATCACTGTCTAAATCAAGAATGTCAAACAAAGTCTCTATTAAAGGGTCGTTGTAATCTGGATTTGAAACCGCTTTCTCTATGCCCTGACAAAATTCTTCTGGACTTACCTTACCATCTCCATCCAAATCCGCTTTAGACCAAAAATTCTCCCAAACATCAAGCCACTTAAACAATAAATCTTTGTGAATCTCTGAACCAAGGTCTGCGCCACGGATTTTGGCGAACCTCTGAGCAAAAATCTCAGCATCTTCTTTCCCAATGAAGCCAGAATTATCGGCATCCAGACAGTAAAAGTGATGCAGTAACTTTTTTCTATGATATTCGCTTAACAATGCTTTTCCCTTTTGCTTACCAAACGTACTTACATTACCACAACAGTACGTAGTATTTATTTTGATAAATACCAGTAACACCGCGAGAAGCCATCGCCCAGCCTTACTTAAGAAATTTTACCACAGCGATGTCTGCGACGGGCTACGCCAACGCCTTTACAACACCATCATTCCACCTCAGAACAAGAAACGACTAGCTCGAAACTAAAACGTTGTCACTTCAAACAAGAACATTCTCACTTGAAATAGAAATATTCTCGTTTGAGGCAGGAACATTCTCACTTGAAATAGAAATGTTCTCGTTTGAAACAGGAACATTCTCACTTGAAATAGAAATGTTCTCATTTGAAACAGGAACATTCTCACTTAGAACAGGAACGTTCTCGTTGGGAACAGGAAACTTGGAGTTTAGAACACGGAACTTGGAGATAAAAGCTAGATTGATGAGGTTGGGAACTTGAATTTTACTGTTGTGAGTTGAGGCGATCGCCTAAATCTGTAACTAGCAACTTGGGTTATTAGGATGCTCCACACCTAACCGTTGCTCTAAAATGTCTACAACGTCAGTGATACAGGCTCCATAGCTTTACCAATAATTACGCGATTATACTTAAATATTCACCAGTCTAACTCTATTTCCGCATTTGACTTACTAAATGAGCCAGTTCCGGTAAAATCAGTTTTTCCATACCCAACCGCACAGCATTACTGGAACCAGGAAGCGAGAAGATTAATTTATTTTGATAAATACCAGCAACGGCGCGAGAAGCGATCGCCCGCGAACCAATTTCTTGATAACTTAAAAAACGAAATAACTCACCAAATCCCGGCAAGGTTTTCTCTAGTAACTGCTCAATTGCATCATAGGTAGTATCTCTCGGTGCAATACCTGTACCACCATTAAAAATTACAGCATCCAAATTTGCAGTTTTACCGAGATTTTCTATCTGCTCTTGAATTTGTGTTGGCTCATCTTTAATAATCGCATAGGCTCCTACAGCATGGTTGGCAGCAATGAGTAACTGCTGAATTAGCTGACCACTTTTGTCTGTTTCGGGCGTGCGTGTATCGCTGACTGTGACCACGGCACAAGTCAGTGTGATTCCAGATGAGTCTGGGTGGGGTTGTTGTGTCATGGGGAGATGGGGAGATGGGGAGACGCTCTGACGCTCTGACGCGGGGAGATGAGGAGATAGGGAAGTGTGGGGAGTGTGGGAGGATGGGAAAGAAATCTTTCCCATCCTCCCACACTCCCTGTTTGCCCTATGCCCCATGCCCTATGCCCTATGTCCTATCCTTGATTTTTACTGAGTCCAAGACCGTTTTCATCGCCATATCGCTGCATGAAGCGCATAAAGCGATCCCATTCTTCGGGGGATTTCATAATGTAAACTGCTTCTAATCCTTCTGGTCTCCCGTTAACAAATTTAGCCTTAACTTCACGGGTGATGATTTCGCCTTCTTCGTCAATCAGGTACATCCCGGTGATGTCGTCGGTGCCGCCTTGGTCTAAAATCTTGGGATTTTCAAAAATAAATGTTGCCGTGCCAGTTTCACCACTGCGTCCTCGCGTCAAACGCACGTCTGGAACTACTTCTTCGTCAACACCTCTAGCAAACTGTATTTTCGCCATGATAAATGAATTTAAACTTTTGCGATCGTTAGTTTAATATTCTCTCATCAATTAGAACCCCACAGTCTAGAGGCGGCTGTGATTCATATTTTTATTAGTGTATATACTTATACTGCTTCTTTTTCAAGTAACAAAGTTACTGGGCCATCGTTTTCAATGGAAACTTGCATCATTGCACCGAATTGGCCAGTTTCTACGTGCAAACTGCTGGCTCTTAACCTGGTAACAAAACGATTATATAAATCTTCTGCTGATTGAGGAGCGGCTGAGCGGTCAAAAGAAGGGCGACGACCTTTGCGACAATCACCGTACAGGGTAAACTGACTAACTACCAACAACTCACCGCCAATTTCTTGCACGGATTTTTGCCAACGTTCGTCTCCTTGTTCAGCAGGAAACAGCCGCAATTCTAAGCACTTATGCACCATCCAGTCGAGTTCAGCATCAGTATCGGTATTAGCAATGCCTACAAGTAAATTGAGTCCCCGCCCGATTTTACCAATGATTTCGCCGTTAACGATAACTTGAGATGATTTAACTCGCTGGATGATAACGCGCATAAGAAGTCAGGAGTTGAGATGAGAAAATGCGATCGCTAAGCTGCCTTTGCATTTAACTGTGATTTTCATCGAGTAAAATCGATGACGGAACCAGTAAAAATACATTCCCAGGCAAAACCTGGGAACAAGTACACAATTTTAACTCCTAATTCTTGTACAGACGTGATTAATCCTCTAGTACAGACAAGGGTTAATCATGTCTCTACTTTTATTTTCCAAACCCTTTACCGCGACTATTAGAAGGTAGGCAAATGCAGTTTTCTATTTGAGTGATTAAAGTTTCACGATCCAGATTTTGACCAATCAGCACTAGTTGGTTTTTGGGTTGACCTTGCCAATCATCATCATCCAAGGTGAAGCGTTTACCACAAAGGTGGAAAATATGACGCTTCGGACTTTCATCAAACCACATAATCCCCTTGGCGCGGAAAATATTCGAGGGTAGCTGGTTATCTAAGAAATACTGAAACTTCCTAATAGAAAAAGGTTTGTCACTCTGGAAAGATATAGAAGTAAAGCCATCATTTTCTAAATGGTCAGAGTGATGGTGATGGTGTTCATGTTCATGGTCATGGTCGTGATGGTCATGACCGCATGTTGAGTGGTCGTGGTCGTGGTCGTGATGGTGATGGTCGTGATGTTCGTGTTCATCCACCACTGTGTCAAAATATTTATCAGACTCAAACAGACCGACACTGAGAATTAACGGAAGTGGCACTTGCGATCGCGTGGTACGGAGAATTCTTGCTCCTTCCTTAACTTCGTTAATTTTCGTCTCTAATTCATTCAAAGTAGCTTCATCAACTAAATCTGTCTTGTTCAAGACAATTACATCACCATAGGCAATCTGGCTGTATGCTGCTTGAGAATTAAATAAATCTAAACTGTAATTCGCCGCATCTACTACAGTGATAATCGAATCTAAGCGAGTTAAATCCCGCAATTCTGTACCCAAAAATGTTAGGGCTACTGGTAGCGGATCTGCTAGACCAGTGGTTTCTACTACTAGGTAATCTAGATTTTCTTGGCGTTCTAAAACTTTGTAAACTGCATCTACTAAATCATTATTAATAGTGCAGCAGATACAACCGTTATTTAGTTCCACCATGTTCTCACCAGTGGAAACGATTAGCTCATTGTCGATGCCAATTTCGCCAAATTCATTGACTAAAACAGCGGTCTTTAAACCCTGTTGGTTGTTGAGGATATGATTAAGTAAAGTCGTTTTGCCACTACCAAGGAAACCCGTAATAATTGTTACTGGCATTCCTTGTTTGGGTGTATCCATTGCCTGAGATTCGGAAGTAGCTGCTGATTGCATAGCGCTGTTATCAAAAAATCAAAAATAGTAATGTAGCGCAGATAGTCCAGAAAACACTAGCATAGGGATGCTGGACTGTCATCCCAGTTGCTTACTTTATTATTGCGTATCTCTCTATTTCAGCATTAGTTGATTATGACCCTAACCCTTTACAATACCCTCACCCGTCGTCAAGAACCGTTTGAAACAGTCGAACCAGGCAAGGTTAAGATGTATTACTGCGGCGTGACGGTATATGATTATTGCCATTTGGGTCATGCCAGAGCTTGCATCGTTTGGGACGTAGTACGCCGATACCTACAGTTTATCGGCTATGAAGTACGTTATATTCAAAATTTTACTGATATTGATGACAAAATTCTCAATCGAGCGTGTGTTGAGCATTCATCAATGGAAGCCGTAGCCGATCGCTTCATCAAAGCATATTTTGAGGACATGGCACGGTTGGGAATCAAAGAAGCTGATGAATATCCCCGTGCTACTCACACAATGAATGGAATTTTGCGGTTAATTCACGATTTAGAAAATAAAGGCTTTGCTTACCCCGCTGACGGCGATGTGTATTATGCAGTACGACGGTTTTCTGAGTACGGCAAACTTTCCGGACGCAGGTTAGAAGATATGCAAGCCGGAGCTAGCGATCGCGTCAACGTAGAAGATCCAGAATATCAGAAAAAGAAAGACCCCTTTGATTTTGCTCTGTGGAAAGCAGCAAAACCGGGAGAACCGGCTTGGAAGTCACCGTGGGGTGCAGGTCGTCCAGGGTGGCACATTGAATGCTCAGCAATGGTGCGCGATCGCTTGGGCGATACCATAGATATTCACGCTGGCGGTGCTGACTTAATTTTTCCCCACCACGAAAACGAAATTGCCCAATCTGAGGCTGTCACAGGAAAACCCCTAGCGCATTACTGGTTACATAACGGTATGGTAAAAGTTGATGGCGAAAAAATGTCCAAATCCTTGGGCAACTTTATCACCATCCGAGAATTGCTAGATCGAGGAGTTGACCCGATGGCGGTGCGTTTATTAGTGCTGACAGCCCAATATCGCACACCCATAGATTTTACCGACGAAGCGATCGCAGATAAAACAAACGCTTGGCAAACTCTCAAAGCAGGCTTACTTTTCGGCTACCAATACGGCAAACAACTAGGCTGGGAAGTAGAAAAAGCAGAAAATTCCCTAATCGAAAATCCAAAATCTAAAATCCAAAATTCATACATTGAGCGCTTCCAACAACTCGTTAATGATGACTTTAATTTTCCTGGTGGCTTAACAGTGCTGTTTGAATTGGCAAAAGAACTCCACCGTGAAGGAAATATTCTTGTGCATCAAGGAAAAACCGAAACACCAGCTTTGGAGTTACAACGCCAATGGCAAACACTCGTCACCTTGGCTGGAGTATTGGGTTTAGAAGCCAAGCCAGAAATAGAAACTTCGACAACAGAAGGTTTAAGCGATGCCGAAATTGAAGCTAAAATTCAGCAAAGACAAGCAGCACGTCAAGCCAGAGATTTTGCCGAAAGCGATCGCATTCGTAACGAACTGCAAGCACAAGGTATTACGCTAATTGATAGCCGTGAAGGCACGCGTTGGCATAGAAATTAAAGGGAGTGGGAGTAGGGAGATGGGGAGGTAAGCAAAATAACCAATGCCCCATGCCCTATGCCCTATGCCCCATTCCCCAATCCCCATTCCTAAAATTATGTTATCTGAACTCAAAAAAGCGATCGCTAGTTTCGATATTCCTGCTGATTGGATTGGTATCAGAGCCGTCAAAGAAACTTCCACTAATCGTTTAGTCCGTGACGCCTTACCCCAAGCCAACGGCAAATCCTTCACCGTAGGAGTCATGCTGGAAGTTCTGGTCAATGGTTGTTTAGGTTATGCAGCTACTAATTCCCTAGAGCTACCATCCCTACAAGCCGCTGCCCAAACAGCCTATAAACAGGCGCTAGCAGCTAGCGAATGGTGGATATATCCCTTCCGTGAAACTGAGCGTCCTAAAGTTGTTGGCGAATATAAATCTCCATTTATTGAGCCATTGGACACTTTAACTCCCGGAGAAATCAACGATTTACTGGTTCGCATTTGCCAAACCCTAAAAGTTGACGACAAAATTGTGCAAACCATCGCTGGCGTAAACACCAGCCAGAGGGAGTCTTGGTTTATTAGCAGCAATGGCTCAGAAGTCTATCAAAAATTTCTATTCATCGGCACTCATTACGGAGCCACAGCCCAAGATGGCGCAATCGTCCAGCAGCGCAGCCACAACGGCTCCCTAGCAAACTGTTATCAAGGTGGAATAGAACTTTTAAAACAAGAGAATTTACTGCATCAGGTACGGCAAATTGGCGAACAAGCAATAGAACTTTTAACAGCAGAAGAATGCCCAACCACCCGTACCAATTTAGTTTTAGCCCCAGACCAAATGATGTTGCAAATTCATGAAAGTGTCGGGCATCCGCTAGAAATTGACCGAATTTTGGGAGATGAACGTAATTATGCTGGGGGCAGTTTTGTAAACAAAAGTGATTTTGGCAAACTAGTATATGGTTCCCCATTGATGAATATTACCTTTGATCCCACTGTCCCTGGTGAATTTGCTAGCTATGGCTTTGATGATACTGGTGCTGTAGCAACACGAGAATATTTAATCAAAGAAGGAGTACTCCAACGGGGTTTGGGTAGCTTGGAGAGCCAAGCTAGAGCAGGTGTACCAGGAGTAGCTTGTGCCCGTGCTTCTTCGTGGAATCGACCAGCAATCGATCGTATGGCAAACTTGAATTTAGAGCCTCTAAACGCTAGTTTTGAAGACATGATTGGTGGCATAGAACATGGCGTTTACATGGAATCTAATCGCTCTTGGTCAATTGACGATCGCCGCTATAAATTCCAATTTGGTTGCGAATACGCCAAATTAATAGAAAATGGTAAATTTACCAAAACCCTCCGCAATCCGAACTATCGCGCCACAACACCAGAGTTTTGGCATAGCTTAATTAAAGTAGGAAATGCCAACAATTGGCAAATGTACGGTACTCCGTATTGTGGCAAAGGAGAACCAAATCAAGCTATTTGGGTAGGACACGCTTCGCCTGTTTGTGTATTCGCTAATGTCGAAGTTTTTGGTGGAGGAAATTGAAGAGGACGCGGGGACAGCCAGACATGGGTAAATTACTCTTTGCGTCCTCTTCCCTGCCTTCTCTATCTTTGTGCCAGCAAAGCTCCCATTTTTATATAATTTATTAATAGCTAATATCCATGAAAATTGAGGAATTATCTACTTTAGAATTCAGTTTTAATCAATTGGTTGAAACTCTGCTTATTAAAAAATCAGAAGATGAAGAATTTACTGTCAGACTCAGCAGTGAGCGCAGTCAATTTACTCGTTTTAATCATGCAAAAGTCCGACAAACAGGTTGCGTTGCAGATGGTTGGATAGAACTAACTTTGATGAAAGACGGGCGCAGTAGTTCTCGGCAATTTCCCTTTACTGGAAATTGGGAGAGAGATTGGCAGTTAGCCTATAGCGGCTTGCAAGAACTCCGAGATGAACTGATTCTATTACCCACCGACCCATATTTAGTTTTGCCCTCAGGAAATAATACTAGTCGAGAAATACATTCTGGAAATTTATTGCCAGAAGAAGCAGTAGTAACAACTGTTCTAGGACTAGTTTCCGAACTTGATTTTACTGGGATATACGCTGGCGGAGTTGTAATTAAAGCTTATGGTGATTCTAGCGGTCAAAAACATTGGTTTGTCACTGATTCTTTTACCTTAGATTATTCATTATTCATGACATCTGGGCAAGCAGTTAAAGGTACATTTGCAGGTAGTGATTGGGGTAAAAATGCATATATAGCTAAAATAAACGAAGCTAAAAAGCAACTAGAACTTCTTTCTCGTCCAGTCAAAGAATTACCAAGAGGAAAGTACAAAACTTATTTTGCGCCTGCTGCTGTTGCAGATTTATTAATGATGCTTTCTTGGGGTTCTGTAAGCGAAGCTGATATTCAACAAGGTAATAGTTCTTTAGCGGCTTTATGGCGTCAAGAAAAACAACTGTCTCCGAAATTCAGTTTAAAAGAAAACTTTCAACGGGGATTAGTACCTCGATTTAATGAATTAGGCGAAATAGCAGCGCTGGAGTTACCTATAATCGAAAAAGGATGCTTGGTAAATACTCTAGTAAATTCTCGGACTGCGAAGGAATATGGAAAAATTGCCAATGGTGCCAATGGCTCAGAAGCATTAAGATCGCCAGAAGTGAGTCCCGGTAATTTAGGATTTGAGCAGATTCTTCTAAGTTTAGATACAGGATTATATGTATCGAATTTGCATTACTTGAATTGGAGCGATCGCCAAACTGGTAGAATCACTGGTATGACCCGTTATGCTTGTTTTTGGGTAGAAAACGGCGAAATTATCGCCCCCATTGAAAACTTACGTTTTGATGAAAGCCTCTATCGCTTTTGGGGAGAAAACCTCATTGATTTAACTACTTTTCAAGAATTTATTCCCGAAGTCGGAACATATGAAAGTCGTCAATTAGGAGGTAGTTTAGTTCCCGGTATGTTAGTCAAAGATTTTACCTACACTCTGTAAAAGTGACTGGAGACTGGGGACTGGGGACTGGGAAAGATGAGGGAGATAAGAGAGATTATAAAAAAGTTTCCTACCCCTCCCAATCCCCAATCCCTAAACTTGGCATGGGCATTTGCTCTATATCTGCTAATAATAGAGGAGTAGGTTTTTTCAGGAATTGCGATGATTAGTCCGCAGCAGGTTGAGGCAATGATCGTGGCGGAACTGCCAGACGCCCAAGTTCAGGTGCAAGACTTGACTGGTGGCAACGACCACTATCAGGTCACAGTAGTTTCATCGCACTTTGCAGGTAAAGGACTAGTGCAACAACACCAATTAATTTATGGTGCGTTGCAACAAGCTATATCAAGTGAAGCGATTCACGCTTTGTCTCTAAAAACATATACTCCTGAAGCTTGGCAAGCAACATCAGCTTCGTAAATATCAAAGTTAGGAGTTATGAGTACAGACAAGGGTTAACTCTAGTCTGTACAAGAGTTAGGAGTGATAAATTTTTTACTCTTTACTCCTAATTCGTGATTGTTCAATGTAACATAGGAAACACGAATACCATGACACCAGAACTCAAAGAGAAAATCGATAAATTGGTAAAAGACAACAAGATTTTGGTTTTCATTAAGGGAACCAAGTTAATGCCCCAATGTGGTTTCTCCAACAATGTTGTGCAAATTCTGAATACTTTGGGAGTTCCTTTCGAGACAGTTGACATTCTCGCAGATAATGAAATCCGCCAAGGAATGAAGGAATACTCCAAGTGGCAGACATTTCCCCAAGTGTATATCGATGGTGAATTCGTTGGTGGTTCAGACATTATGATTGAACTCTACCAACAAGGTAAATTGCAGGAAAAGGTAGAAGTAGCACTAGCTTCATAAGGGCATTGGGCATGGGGCATTGGGCATTGGGCAAAGGGGAAAAGAAAGATCCCCTTTTACCTTTCCCCAAGGCGTTGCCATCTCC
This sequence comes from Nostoc paludosum FACHB-159, assembly GCF_014698835.1. Taxonomy (GTDB): domain Bacteria; phylum Cyanobacteriota; class Cyanobacteriia; order Cyanobacteriales; family Nostocaceae; genus Nostoc; species Nostoc paludosum. The sequence goes on from NZ_JACJTU010000013.1 coordinate 144,590, forward strand.
CCACTGCCCATTTCTAAAAGCCAAAAATCCCCTCAGTCGCATTGGCAAGACCAATACAGGGCTGAGGGGATAAGTTTTATCAATACAATATCTCCAAAATTTCACACCACAAGAACCCGTTGACCAATACAAATAATATGTTATAATTATCTGCGTTGATTTACGGTTACTATTAATGACCAAGCAAGCGGTATTAGTAGTAATCGGGCTGTGGCTGTGGTTGCGGCACTGCAAAGTTTGATGCATCGTACAAGTAGCGGCTGGCTTCCTCTTCTAGGCGATGAATCAGAAAGGGTTCAATGGTGTTGCCGTGTCGCAGTGCGGCTAGATATCCATCCAAATACATCCGCATATCATCCATACGATAACCGCGATTCCATAACTCGACGAAGGCGTCAGTGAGTCTTTGGTAATAGCGAATGGTTTGTGTGTCTTGGAGCATAACTGCTGTATTAATGTCTTTGGAATGAGAATTGTAAATGATTCACGTTCAAATGTGAAGTGTAATTTCACTTTGGTATCAATTAAAAATAAACATATGTCCTTCGGGTAGCACTCTCCTAGTAGCTACAAACTACTTTAATCGTATTCCAGAAAACAGCTATTTTACTTATCTGCTAAGGGATTTTTATGATTTTGCCTGCCAGCAGAGAGATTTTATTAGTGCTATATTCATGGATATAAGCACTAAATCTCTTCCTTAAGAATCACTTTTCCATGAGGCTGGAAAGCTTTTTTCTTAAGGATTAGCTATTCGGTTTATGGTTGCTGGATCTCATAGCTATCAAGAAACAGAATATTTAAGTTAGAAGAACTTGTGATAAGTTCGACAACTCTTTTTATAAGTTTAACAAAAATTTAAGAATATTTCTAATGCCCTTTTGTAAAGGAAAAATTAAAGATATTGGCGCTTTTTTTATGAGGAAATGTAAAGCTAATAGCAGTTGAAGTAACAAAGGCTACAAAACCTTAGACATGGGCTTGTTACTTTGAAAGTCATCGACGCTAAGGGGTCTTGCCACCGTGGGTTCGGTTTGTATAGAAATCATTGAAGGGAATCCCCATCTAAGGTCGTTGCTAGGTTGGCACTTGCAACAACTGGAATACCGGGTGCATCAAGCTGCCAGTATTTATCAAGCAAGGGAAGTATTTTTAAGCCATCAACCAACACTTGTGGTTTTGGATGCAGATCTTCCTGACGGTGACGGCATTGAATTTTGTCGTTGGTTGCATCGTCAGCAACAGCCTTTAATCTTAATGCTATCTGCCCGCAATAGTGAAGCTGATATTGTCGCAGGTTTAAAGGCAGGTGCAGATGATTACTTGAGCAAACCTTTTGGAATGCAAGAGTTTTTAGCACGGGTAGAGGCACTGATTCGCCGTAAGCGCACACCGACTGCACCAGCATATTTGGATTATGGTACTTTGCAAATCGATTTAGTTCAGCGCCGCGTCCGCTTCCAGGGAGAGTTCATTGACTTAACGCCCCAGGAATTCAGCTTATTATACGTTTTAGCACAAGCCGGGGGAGTGCCTCTGAGTAGGTCAGAATTGCTGCGTCGTGCTTGGCCTGATGCCATCGATAATCCTCGTACCATTGATACTCACGTTTTGTCGCTGCGGAAAAAGGTTGAACTCGATCCTCGACAACCTAGCTTGATTCAAACTATCCGCAATGTGGGATACCGTTTTAACATGGAAATTTTGAATAGTAACATTCCACAGTCACAAACAAAGTTAAGTAGAGAGAGATTTAGTAATCAACGTTCAACACTTAGTAGTAGTCAAGTGTGATACGGATTGGGGAGTGGGGAGATGGCAACGCCTTGGGGAAAGGGGAAAGGGCAAAGGTAAAAGGGAAAAGAGGATCTTTCTTTTCCCTCTTGCCCCATGCCCAATACCCAAAATCTAAAATTCAAAATCGTCTTGAGATTGTGCTTGAATCAGAGTTTTTCGTAATTCATCCCAGTTGATTTCAGAAACTCTTTGATTTGTCGATAAATGACCTTGCTGTAGGTGTAATAATCGAGTGCAAAACATCTGGGCTAAATCCAGTTGCTGATTTACCATCAAAATCGTGGTTTGATGGGTTTGACTCAATTGGATTAAGACTTGTATTAAATGGGAAGCTGCACCAGCATCTAGGGCAGAGGTTGGCTCGTCTAATAATAAAATTTTAGGCTGGATGAGCAAGGAACGAGCGATCGCTACTAATTGCCGTTGTCCCGCAGAAAGTTGCACCTCTGTTCGACCTAACCATTCATTGGGAATGTGCAGTTGTTCTGTCCAGTAATTGACTCGTTCTTCAATTACCTGTTTGGACAAACCACGCAAAATCAAAGGATAAGCCAAAGCTTGCCCAACTGTCATCCCTAACAGCTTTGATTCTTGCAATACAAGTGTCACTATCTGGCGTAGCTGGATGATGGGAATTTGGCGATACTCTTGATTTTCTATATAGATTTTGCCACTTGTGGGTTCAATGAGGCGGTTTATAAGGCGTAGTAACGAAGTTTTACCAGCGCCCACTGCGCCTACAATGGCTATGCGATCGCCCTGGAGTACCTCAAAGGAAATATCCTGCAATATGGGACATCCCTGCTGATTCCCTGAAGCTTGGCTTTTCAGCTTTGTAAGCAGATTAACTTGTTCTAGCCTGAGTGTGGCTCTTGTTGCGGCATTATTCAAGGGAACTGGGGAGTAGGGAGTGGAGAGTGGGGAGACTTGTACTCAGCGGAGCCGTTGGCGCAGCCTCTCGTAGAGAAGTATGGGGAGATGGGGAGATGAGGGGGATGAGTGAGAATAACTCTTAACTTTTAATACCCAATCACCAATCCCCAGTCCCCAATGCCCTATTTTATGGTTAAAGCTGTGGCGATCGCCCAGCCATCAACCAACAGTAACAACAGCGTGAATCCTAGTAAAATCGCATACATCCACGGTTGTGCTAAAGGACGAACATCTGTAGTCTCGATATTGGTCTTTGCTTGGACAATCTGCACCAAACGGGCAAATCCAGCTACACGCATTGGTAGTAGATAAGCTTTTCCATCTTGGCTGAGGAAATAATAAACTAGACCTCCTTGACCAGTAGTGCGAGGTTTTAATTCTTTGACTTCTGACCAAGGTAAAAACCAGCCTTTACGAAAAAAGCGAGGCACCCAACGGGGGTAAGTAACCTGAATTCCTTGTTCATCCACTAGGACTTGTTCGGTCAACACTGCGTACAAGGCAACTAAGCCGATGCTAATCCCTACCCATAATAATGCTGGTGGTATGGGTGCAGCTGTTACCTGTGATAGGAAAGGTAAGGGAACTGTGAGTGCTATGTATAGACTCAGCAGCGTTATCCGAATCAAAGGAGAAAGATTAAAAATAGAAGCTGAAGTATTGGCTGAATTTGCTGTCACGGCTCAATTACAATGCTTTTCTTCATTGTAATTGAGCTTTCTGTACAAAAACCTTATTTCATGGCAGGTTCATTAGAGAGAGAAGATTAAGCATCAGTAGATCGCAAAGTTATCTGTTTAGCTCATTTCGGATAGTCTGAATAAATTCCTGTACAGCATCGTACTGGTCAGGCATAGCGATATAACGCAGCAGCTTAGCGGGGTCTAAATCAGAGAAAAATCCACTTTGGTCTACTTGTTCATATTCCCCCTGTTCGGTCAGACGAAATATTTTGATAGAGTTTGATTTCCAAAACCAGACTTCAGGCACTTTTTTGGGTTTATATAGCTCCTTCCTGTTAATAGTTCCACTGGTGAGAATAACTTCAATAACGATGTCAGGAACTTCTCTTTTTGTGCCAATGCTGTAAGACTCATCCGGTGTACCTGAAGCATACCCCGGTTCTTCCAAGGTGTAGCCACCACGACCGTAAAATCGGATACCCAACTCTCTCATGTAAGCTTCTAGCAAATAACCGAGAGTTTTTTTTCACGGATTCATGTTCTTCACCAATTGGAGACAGAATTTCTAACATTCCTGACAAATAAGACAATCGGACATTGCGGTTGTCCACTAGCTGAGTTTCAATTCCTTTGCATTGCTCCCAAGAAATATCTTTAAGAGTTACTAGTTTTTCTTCTGTAGGCTGGTCTAAAAGTGGAATGCTCATATCAACACTTCCTTAAAAAACCTAATTCGTAATTAATACACAATGTAAAAAGCTTGATACAGTTTGCTTCCAAAGCTTTAATCTGTTACTCATTGGTTTAAGGTAGATACTTTTGCACGACACTCCAGCCAGTAACGGATACCCAGGCAAATCCGACAAACAGAATTATATTTAGGCTTATATGTAAAGTTCTAGCCCAAGGTTTTGTGGGGCTAATTTGGGTTGCACTGAAAGCAGACAGTAAAACCAAAGCTACCACAATCAATCCAGCCGGCAAGTGTGACGAGTGTCCTAGAGAGCCAAAGTGTCCCAAAGTGCCAACAATGCCGATCGCCAGCAATAGTAGCACTAAACTTACCATGCTGATGCCCATTAGATAGTGCAGCGATCGCACTCCTCTATTTCCGCCCATAAATAACGGAATAAAAGGAAATTGTTGCGAAGTTCTCGCCCGAAACATCCAAACGCCGGTGACTGCTAACATCAAGTATGCCAGCAGGGATAAGCCCATCGACCAGGCGGCAATTTTCCACAACCAAAGAAATGAAGGCAGATTCATAACATGATTGTAGATGAGAGTGGCGCATTGGGCATTGGCTAGAGGAGCAGAGGAGCAGAGGAAGAAATGACTAATGACTAATAAAAAAAAGGCTGCTGAATTCAGCAACCTCAAAATTGAGCCAAATTGTTTTTTTTAATCAACAGCTGCTAAACCAGCGATTTGTAAGGGTTTTATACTATCTCCGGTCTTTGTATTAAGTTGCTGCACCATTACTGTGGTATCTATAGGTTCTTTTCCAAATGATGAGTCTGTATCTAACTCATAATTGCTAGGGTCATCAAGCATGAGGCGATCGCACGGAATCGTATCGGATAAAATTGCACTTGCCATCATACCCGTATGAATCTCCAATTGAGCTTTTCGCGGAGCTTCAAACACTAGGCGTTGCCCTGGAAAAACAACCCTTTCAAAATACCAATTTGCAATATTAGAGATGCGAGCTACCTGTATTTTGCTCGTGGCATTAATGTAGCAGCAGAGAATTTTCCCCGATTGCTCAGGTGGTAGAGGATCTAAAATTTGAGCCATAACTGCTGAGGAGCTTTACGCCACAATTTTACATTACACTACCCAAGCCTAGCACCGACTGATCCCCAGTTGCTGTAACTGTGAATACCAACTGAATATTTGTAGATTATTTCTATCTAAAGAAATATTTATGGTTATGAAAATTTTGTAATTATTTATGCCTTTTTTGCAATTATACACTATAGATAAAAGATTTAGATATTTTTACTCGGTATAAAAACTTTAATTTTCTCAAGACAGATAAATAAGAAATTAATCTGACGATGATCCCTTGGTTTTTAAGTTTGCGAACAAGTCAGTTTTGGTGTTCGATCTATCCCAAGATTAATACCCCCAAATGGTCGCTTAATGAATAAACTCAATGTTATCGTAAAGCTATATGAAAAATATCTTCATAAATCTCTGTCTGTCCATATGCATTTAGCGTGCAAATTAAGTTTATTGATTCCTATTTGGGACAAAAAGCTGGTTCATATCAATAATCGGCTTCAATGTCAAGCGAGATTGTGATAAATAAAAGCAACCAAAACAAAAACACCCTTTAAAACTGAATTTTTTCTCGTTTTCCCGCAACATTGGCAAGATGGCAGTCAAAACACCCATAATGGAAAATCGAATTCTTTATGTTCGCCTTCCCTGTAACCCCATCTTTCCCATAGGGGTTGTCTACCTCAGCGATGGCGTCCACAAGCAATTTCCCAACATCGAACAGCGTATCTTTGATTTGGGAACAGTACCACCTTTAGACTACAACTCAGCTTTGGATCGCTGTATCGATGAATTTAAACCCACACTACTAGTATTTTCTTGGCGGGATATTCAAATTTATGCCCCAGTTGGCGGACGTGGTGGTAACCCGCTACAAAACGCTTTTGAATTTTACTACGCCAAGAATCCTCTATTAAAACTACGCGGGGCACTGGGCGGTTTGCGAATCTTCATCGCTTACTATGTAGAGTTGTGGCGTAACCTGGGCTTAATCAAACGCGGTTTAAAGCGCGCGCAAAAATATAGTTTTGATGCCCGTGCAGTTGTAGGTGGTGGTGCAGTCAGCGTATTTTACGAACAATTGGGTAAAAGCTTACCCCAAGGGACAATTATTTCCGTGGGTGAAGGGGAAACTCTGCTGGAAAAACTTTTAAGTGGTAGAGAGTTTCGAGATGAGCGCTGTTATGTAGTGGGAGAAACTCAACCACGAAAACGGCTAATTCACGAACAACCCACTCCCATAGAAAAAACAGCTTGCAACTACGACTATATCGAAAGCATCTGGCCGGAATTTAACTATTATCTGCAAGAGCAAGACTTTTACATAGGCGTACAAACTAAGCGCGGTTGTCCTCACAATTGTTGTTATTGCGTTTATACGGTTGTTGAAGGCAAACAAGTACGCATCAATCCAGCAGATGAAGTAGTTGCCGAGATGCGCCAATTATACGATCGCGGCATTCGCAATTTCTGGTTTACCGATGCCCAATTCATCCCCGCCCGCAAATTTATCAACGATGCCATAGAACTCTTGCAAACAATCGTCGATTCTGGTATGACAGACATCCACTGGGCAGCTTACATTCGAGCTGACAATTTGACACCACAACTGTGTGAGTTGATGGTGAAAACCGGGATGAACTACTTTGAAATCGGGATTACCAGCGGTTCTCAAGAACTCGTGCGGAAAATGCGGATGGGATATAACCTCCGAACCGTCTTACAAAACTGTCGTGACTTAAAAGCCGCTGGTTTCAACGACTTGGTTTCCGTCAATTACTCCTTTAATGTTATTGACGAACGTCCCGAAACCATCCGCCAAACCATCGCCTACCACCGGGAACTAGAGCGAATTTTTGGTGCTGATAAAGTCGAACCTGCCATCTTCTTTATTGGACTACAACCCCATACCCATTTAGAAGAATATGCCTTCAAAGAAGGCATCCTCAAACCAGGGTATAATCCAATGAGCTTGATGCCGTGGACAGCCAAAAAACTCCTTTGGAACCCCGAACCCCTTGGTTCCTTCTTTGGGGAAGTCTGTTTACAAGCTTGGCAACAAAATCCCAACGACTTCGGACGTGAAGTCATGAATATTTTAGAAGAAAAACTGGGTTGTGCCGACTTAGAAGCAGCACTTTCTTCACCGATAGAGAGGAAAGAAAAACAGCTAGCAGGTGTATCCTAGAAAACACAAGAATGTAGAGGTATTCATAAATTTTGAATATCTCGCCCTCTGTTCCTCAGCGTCCTCAGCACCCGCCATTCGTTTAGCGTCTCCGTTAGGAGAAGTTTTGATGCCTCCGGCGGGCTGCGCCAACGGCGGCTTTGGCATTCCCGAAGGGTAGCCGCCGCTCAAACTTCTCTGTTGCGGTTCGTTTTCATCAAATCCCAAACTCATGTTAGAAGGTTCAATTCTACAACAGCTGGAAACAGCCCATCGCCACAGCACCAGGCCAATTCGATTCGGGGTCTACTACAAAAATACCCTAGTCTCTCTTTGCCATGCCCTGGAAGACCATATTTTAGGAGACGACGATAAACCTTTAGTTATTACGGCCTTCCAACAAGGTAAATGGTATCTGCAAGAAGCCGAGCGATATGCAGACATCGCCCAGCACAGCCGCGAAATTGTCATTATGGCTGCCCCTGACGCTGGCTTTGCCGAACATCCTACAAGCCTTCTACAGAATGTAGACTTAGTAGCATTAGATCGAGCAGATTCGGTAGCACAAGAATGGCACTTAATTATTTTGTCACCAAATTACACAGCGATGGTAATTTGTCAAGAACTATTGGCGGCTGATTATGGCAGCAGTGGAATACCGACATCAGACTTAGAGCGCAAATTCTACGGCTTGTGGACATTTGAGCCAGAATTAGTACAAGAAACAGCAGAAATAGCGATCGCTCACATCAAAAAATACAACCCAGAACTGGCGAATAAACTCATTGCCCATAGAGAGGCGATCGTACCATCTATAGCCAGATTAGAAAATTTGGGTACAGTTGTCTCCCGCGTAGTGGATTATCTCCAAGCAGAACAAGACAATTTATCCATCCCCGTAGCACTTCGTCAACAAACCCTAGATCGAAACTTGGTTTCTAACGAAATCCAAGCATTTTTGCGGATGGCTCAACTGCTAGATACGGCAGATGTGACTAATCCAATGGCAGCTGCGGAAGTAGTCGTGCTTGCCGAAGCTGTAGCCCAACTTTTGGATCTTCCCGCATGGCAAATCAAAAGATTGCGGCTAGCGGCTTTGTTACATCGCATAGATCCATTACAAAAAGCAGAAAGCGTTCTCACTTCTGGTGAAATACCCGCACATTCTCAAGAAGAAGCTCCTAGCTGTCCTTTAATACCAGGGGCACAGGTATTGCGAACCATGCCACGACTGCGAGCAGTTGCCCAAATTATTACTCACCAAACCGAATGGTGGAATGGCACAGGGGAACCAGCAGGTTTAGCTGGAGATGAAATTCCTCTAGAGTCGAGAATTTTGTCATTATTGGCAGACTTTCAGTGGCGAGTAAATCAGCGAAAATCCTCAAATCAGAGTCGCGAAGAAATATTTACTCAAGCTTTAGATGAGTGCAGACAGCAACAATCTACCCGCTTTGACCCTAAACTTATAGATACCCTAGCTTTATTAGTTATGGGTTTACAACAAGGACTCGATTTACCCATAATGACACCTAAAGTTAGCAGCGGCGTCTGGCTACTTGATTCCCAATGGGATAGCTACAGCAAGACAAGTGAAGAGATTGGTACTTACTACAAATGAATATTGAAGCTATCAAATTAGGAAAACTCAAACAACTTCCAGGGGCAAATTTAGAAGACGAAGAACTTTCCCGACTGGATTTAAACCGAATTAATCTTGCTGGTGCCACCCTTGTGGGTGTTAACTTCGCTGCTTCCAAACTCGAAGGCGGGCATTTAGAGGGGGCGAATTTAATGGGCGCGAACCTCCAAGGAACCGACTTGCGGGCGAACCTCATGGGAGCAAACCTGATGCAAGCAGATTTAACTGGTGCTGACTTGCGGGGTAGTAATCTGCGGGGTGCTAACTTAATGGGAGCCAGACTCAGCGATGTATCCTTGGCGGGTGCTTTCGTCAGTGGTGCGAATTTGATGAATGTCAACTTGCAAGGTGTGGACTTGCGCGGTGCTGACTTGCGCGGTGCAAACCTGACTGGGGCAAATCTCAAAGGTGCAGACTTGAGTCGTGCTGATTTGCAAGGGGCATTATTGAGTGAAGCAAACCTTGAGGAAGCTGACTTGCGGGGCGCTAATTTGGCAGGGGCGAATTTTACCGGGGCAAATTTGCTGTGTGCAGAGTTAGAAGGTGCGAATTTAAACGGCGTTAATTTCGATAAGGCGTGCGTGGTGGGTACAGTAGTTGAAACGCGGGCGTAATACCAATTTGAAAAAAGAATGTGACAAATACAGTGTGTAGGGGCGTACAGCTAGCTGTACGCCCCTACAAACGATCTAAGGCTACTTATCCAGTGGTGTGGTGAAGGAATTATATCTATCAAAAATGTGGCGTAGGTGCGATCGGGCAATGTGAATCATGGCGATCGTTTAATTAAAGACTTCTCCTAAGTGCGCTCTTAATTTATCGATACTACCCCACTGCTTCATCAAGTTTTCACTAGACAACAATTTAGCTTTAGTGTTATAACAACCCCATTCTGCTCTCATTTCATTCTTATCAAGAGGAATACGGCTGGGATTGTTGAAATCAGCAATCCAATGAACCTTAACCCATCGAAAAATACCCCATATACCTGTTTCCCATTGAGGTTTATCTTCACTTCCGTCATTAACCAGTTCAACTACGTGGGTCAAGTATCGCTCCTTCCCAGGTGGTCTTTGAGAAAGGATGATCAGAGATCCTTTTGGTAAGTTAAAAGTGTGACTATCTACACCTTCACCCTGTTTAAAGTTCAAGCGAAAGTAAGATCCAATAAGATAGTCTTCATACGCCCAAGCTTCATCATCATTGACATTTTTAATATATTCCAGACGACTACAATCCATTATTTTTAACCATAAATATTTGCTTGATGTTACATCTCTAAAAGCCTTTTGCCTACACTCTGACACTTTGCCTAAATGGAATATTAATTTAGTTTTTTTTAGCCGATATTTTATTTTTCCACAAGGTCATTACCCATTTTTAATTTTTAAGACTCTGCCCTCGTATCCACAAAGCTAGTGCACTCATTAACAATACCCCCATCACTCCTTGTAAAGGATTATTATTCACACCAGTTACCCAATCAGGAACTTGACCAGAGTATTTGACTAATTTCCCCACATTAATAATGTAGTAACCCCAGACTAAACCACCATGCAAACCAATTGGAAAACCTAAGCGTCCTCTATGCCAGCGCTTTCCCCATACCTGCGTTAATCCCAGCAATACTAAAGCTGGAAATTGGGGTAGTGTCTGAATAATTACTGCTAACGGTTTAATAAAGTGTAATATTGCAAATGTAATTGCATCAGTCCACAGTGCTACAGGCTGACTGTAGTCTCGTTGCAATTCATCTAGCAACCAACCTCGGAATAATAATTCCTCAGCAAAGCCAATACCCAAAGCGACAATTAAACCCTCTAAAATCACTTTCAGCAAGAAAACTTTTGGTTCTTGCCACACCAACCAACCCAATAAACCCTGTACCCCAAAAAGTATCAGAATATTAATTATCCCCATAGCCAAACCACGCATTAAATCCACACCGTTTTGCCGCGTGAATTCTAAGCCATAATGCCGCAGAATTTGGGGTTGTTGGTAGACATGCTTACCCCATAACCTCAAGAGAATAATAAATAATCCATATAACAATACCATCGTCAATATACTTACTAAATTTGAATTATTTACTAGTAAGTAAATTGGTGCAGCTAAGGGCAACCATAGCAGCAATAAACTCAAAATAAAATAACCCAGCCTAATAGGGGCAGGGCGTTCGGCTAAACGGACAAGGTTTTTTTTCATACAAAGTTAAGTCATTAATCATAAACGATCAATGACTAATGATTATTCATCAGGTTCAATCGTGCTACTTAAACCGTGACTTTTCAATGTTTCGCAATAGAACTCAGCATGTTCCTGAGCGCAAGTAATGACTAAAGCCATTCCATTAGTATGGGCTTCCATCATGATACTAACAGCCTGGGGTTGGGTAAGGCTCGGCACAGTGGTTATTAATACCTGTACCACGTACTCCATAGAGTTGTAGTCATCGTTATGGAGCAAAACGCGATAGCGAGGCGCGAGCTTGCGGGAGGTAGAACGCTTTTCAATGGTTTCAACTGACACTGCTCTTTGCTCTTTAATCGTTAATTCACTACAACAAAGCCTCTGTTTAGCGATTGCTTAACAGTTATTTACCTATTCTATAGTATTTCTGTCGAGATACTATGCTAGGAAAACCCGTTGCAGTCGGGATTAGTCCTATTGGCTTTGCGTAGGCACAGACACAGCCATATCTCTAAGACATCGTTGCCGTGAGAGTGCTACCCTAATGTTACAGAAGCTTCCTTTAAAAGGAGCGCATTCTGGCTTTTAAATTCAAGAACTTACAAAACAATCTTTATCGCCGCCCAAACTGTCTAAATGATGGACATAAACCTAGATTTTCTTCAACCGGGACAAATAGTGTCTTTAAAGTATGGTGAGAGGAATCTATATGCAGAAGTCATTCAATTTGTAGTTTCTCGTAAATTGTGCTGGGTGCGTCCTTTATTAATGGTCACGTTCATTGAAGAATCCCCACTGATTACCGATTTACGGGATGCATCTGATCTACTTTGGCCTGCTGATTTATTTCAACCAGCTTTAGACACAGAAGTAATTACCTTATTGAGTCAAGTTTTAGCAAAACAACCAAAAGCCGAGCTTGACTCAGCGGCTAAACAGCAACTCAATCAGTTTATTCATCAACTTTGGCAAGCATCCCAAGAGGGATGGGGATAGGGCATTATTCCTGACTGCTAACTGTTGAATATTTAGTGAGAAGTTAAGAGTTAGGAGTGGTGGCGAGATGGGGTAAAATTCTCTCCCCATCTTCCCTTCTCCCTCATCTTCCCCAGTCTCCAGTCACACGTAACGAATACCAGCATCTCTCATTCGTTCAATTCCTTCTTGCAATCTTTCATCAGAGATAGTTAAAGCAATTCGGAAAAAGCCTTCTCCACATGCACCATAACCACTGCCAGGGGGTACAACAATGCCACATTTGTCAAGTAGCAAATTCACGAATTCTATTGAGGAATATCCTTGAGGAACAGGCGTCCAGACATAAAGGGTAGCTTTAGGGGGCTGAATTGGCCAACCTAGAGATTGCAGTCCATTGATGATAATGTCACGGCGATTTTGGTAAACCGACATGATGCCTTGAAGTTCTGCCTCTGTGGTCTTAGAATAAGCTGCGATCGCTGCTTGTTGAATTGCCTTAAACACCCCAGAATCAACGTTAGTTTTTACCTGCGCTAATCCTTGAATCCCAACAGAATTACCAGCAACAAAACCCACTCGCCAACCTGTCATATTGTATGACTTAGACAGACTGTGAAATTCCATCGCCACATCTTTCGCACCCGCAACTTGCAGCACACTAGGCGGTTTGTAACCATCGTATGCCATTTCTGAGTAAGCGTGATCGTGGCACAGCAAGATATCATACTGCTTGCAGAAAGCTACCAATTCTTCAAAAAACTCTAGTGTTGCTAACGCCCCAGTAGGATTATTAGGATAATTAATCCACAACAGCTTTGCTTTATGAGCTACTTCTTCAGGTATGCTACTCAAATCAGGCAAAAAACTGTTTTCTGCCTTCAAAGGCATAGTAAAAGACTCACCACCAGCGAAAATTGTTGAAGTCCGATACACAGGATAACCAGGATCTGGTATTAATGTATAGTCTCCTGCTTCCACAAATGCTAAAAAAGTATTATGAATTGCTTCTTTAGAACCAATTGAAGAAACAATTTCTGTATCGGGATTCAACCCTGTCACGCCAAACCGATTTTCCATCCACTTAGCCGCTGTCTCCCGGAATTCCTTCGTACCTTGGTAGGGCGGATAATTATGCATAGAAGCATCATCAATTGCCTCATGCATTACCTGGAGAATATGAATAGGAGTCGGTTTATCTGGATCGCCAATACCCATATTAATGATATCAACTCCCTTAGCAACGAGTTCATTCTGCTTGTGGATAATTTCAGCAAACAGATAGGGAGGAATTTTTTCTAGGCGTTTAGCGAACTGCATGGCTATTTATGAAGAATGCACAATCTAGGTGGTCATTAGCACAGTTTACGCCACCTTAGCATTTAAATAATCAATGTCATAGAAAATAAAACCAACGATCTCGCCCTTATTATCGGCACTGTTTTTCCAGAAGGTACACAGGTAAAAGTGCCTTTACAAGGATCTATATTCATGTATGGTGAATTCTTCTTCGTTAGCCATGTCCGAGCTACCATAACTGTTTGAAAGTTTGATTGCTCTAGTCTTTATTAAATTCACTTCAATAAACTAAAAACCTCTATACCTAAAGACAGATAATTAGTATCCAAGGCTAGAAACTAACTGAATCCGACCAGCATCCATTTCTGACATTAATAATTCTAAAGCTTCGTAGTCAACGTCAGAAATATAACCTAGTTGTGTTAGTTCTGAGTTAATTTCATTTTCTATTTCAGGGGTTAATTTTTTAATATCAAGAGCTTTTTCTACCAATTTACGAATAGCGTACCTAGTTCTCATAAGTAATAACCCAACTCTATATGATATTAATTATTCCAGATAATTCTCAGTATAAAAAGCGATCAAATACTAATTTGTTAGTGATATAGATCACAATTTAAATTAGCTAGATAAACAATCTGCTGTGATTTTGCCTAATATCATCAGTAACAGTAAAGTCCAACATTTAACTTTCCCTTAAAACTTGGCTAAATTAGCTTAAGTTATAGACCAGGCAAGTTTCCTCAGAAAAGTTACGGATAATTTTTTTGTTTTACTGCTGTCTATGTTGATTGTTTTTGAACTGAGATAAAAAAAAAGTATATATGAACACATTTTAAACTGGAATTATGACAATCTTTAAACAGACATACTAAAGCAATAAAGATTCAGCAAAGAAAGCTAAGACATATGGTCGATGCAACAAAAAAAAGTTTATGTTCAAATAATTCTTACCTTGACGCTTCAATAACTCTCATAGGATGTAACCATGCAAGCAGTGCTTCAGTATCCCAAAATTGCGGTTATTCAACCACAAGGCTCTTTGAATGCTGCAAACGCTTTAGAATTTGAACGAGATCTAACCACGGAGCTCACGAAAAATGATATTTCCATCTTGGTAGTAGATTTAGGGGCAGTAGAATCCTTAGACAGCGCAGGTTTGATGGCATTGTTATCCGCACACAAACTGGCTTTGAGTTTAGAGAGGAGTTTCCGACTTTGCAATCTTGCTCCTTCAGTTAAAATTATTTTTGAACTGACGCAGCTAGATAGAGTTTTTGAAATTTTAGAAAGCGCATCTGACTTGTCTGCAACATAAATTCATATAAAAACTATGTAAAACAAGCAAAGTTTAGGTGAGGAGCGGACTTTATGTAAAGGAGTTATAAGTTGTAACGATAAATTTTGTTGAAAGACCTAATTCGATGCTAAGGTTGGGTTTTAGTAACTGTAATTAAGGTAGCTCGAAGATAGCATAGTGGCTGTTGCAGTTGAAAAGCTAATAACATCGGATATTTTAAAACCAGGGCGTTACTTGGGTAACGAGCGCTTAGCAGTACACAAACCTTGGGAAACGACAACAATACGCTGGGTTTTAACCTACCCAGAAGTCTATGAAGTCGGTGCATCGAATTTAGGGCACATCATTTTATATAACATTTTGAATGCCCAAAAGAGTCAGTTGTGCGATCGCGCCTACTTACCAGGACAAGATCTATCAGCCAAACTACGGGAAACTAATACACCGTTATTTGCGGTAGAGTCAAAGCGATCGCTCACAGAATTCGACATTTTAGGCTTTAGCCTCAGTTACGAACTGGGTGCAACTAATATCCTAGAAATGTTGGATTTAGCGGGAATTCCTTTAACGTGGCGAGAAAGAAGAGACGCGGAAACGCCGGGACACAGGGACAGGGAGAACAAAGAAAATATCACCGCGTCTCCCCATCCCCGCGTCGCCGCGTTCTCTCCTTACCCGTTAATTTTTGCTGGGGGACAGACAGCGACATCAAATCCTGAGCCTTACGCTGACTTCTTCGACTTTTTCGCTCTTGGAGACGGAGAAGAATTACTGCCAGAGATTGGTTTGGTATTAGAAGAAGGCAAAAAAGCTCTTTTGAGTCGGGAAGAATTGTTACTAGACTTGGCACAGATCCCAGGCGTATATGTCCCTCAGTTTTACGAGATGGCAAATGATGGCTCAGTTCATCCTCTGCGTCCAGATGTTCCTAAACGAATTCTACGAAGAGTTGCAACCCCCATCCCAGCATATTCTATTGGCTTGGTTCCCTACGTAGAAACAGTACATGACCGCTTGACCATTGAAATTCGCCGTGGTTGCACTCGTGGCTGTCGCTTCTGTCAACCAGGAATGCTGACTAGACCAGCACGGGATGTAGAACCGGATAAAGTGGTAGAAGCAATTGAACAAGGGATGCGGGCAACCGGTTACAATGAGTTTTCCTTGCTTTCCTTGAGTTGTTCTGATTATTTATCCCTACCAGCGGTGGGGATGGAAATTAAAAATCGCTTAAGAAATGAAAACATTTCTCTGACTCTACCCAGCCAAAGAGTAGATAGATTTGATGAAAATATTGCCAATATCCTTGGAGGTACGCGGCAAAGTGGACTGACCTTTGCTCCAGAAGCTGGAACTCAGCGGATGCGAGACATCGTGAATAAAGGTTTGACCAATGAAGAATTGTTGCGGGGAGTGAAAACCGCTTGGGAGCAAGGTTGGGATAAAATTAAGCTCTATTTTATGATTGGCTTGCCAGGTGAGACAGATGCTGATGTCTTGGGAATTGCTGAAACAGTAAGTTGGCTACAGCGTGAATGTCGGGGCAAAGGCAGAAAACCCCTAAACTTTAATTTGACAATTTCTAACTTTACCCCCAAGCCCCACACGCCATTTCAGTGGCATTCAGTTTCTACCACTGAATTTAAGCGCAAACAAAACCTGCTGCGGCAAGAATTCCGTCGGATAAAGGGAGCAAAGGCAAATTTTACCGATGTCCGGATTTCGGCAATGGAAGATTTTATTGGACGGGGCGATCGCACTTTGGGCAAAGTACTGCGTCGCGCCTGGGAACTGGGTGCAGGTATGGATTCCTGGTATGACAATTTAGATAAAGCTTTTACTGCTTGGGAAGATGCGATCGCCCAAGCCGGTCTAGATTGGAAATATCGCCAAATTGAAAACGGCGAATGGAATTTATTTCACGCAGAGGCGCAGAGGCGCACAGGAGCAGAGGAGGAAATAATAACTCCTTACTCAACACTCAACACTCACCACTCCCTCGATGCCGCCCTCCCTTGGGATCATATAGATACCGGAATTGACAAAAAGTGGCTCAAAGAAGACTTGGAACGCGCTCTAACAGCCGCAATTGTACCTGATTGCTCCTTTGAAGGTTGTTCTCACTGCGGTGTTTGTGGCACTGATTTTGGTCACAATATCGTCATTGAACCACCTGCTGTGCCAAAATTCGCTGGTGAATTTGTCCCCAACACCACTAGAACACAACGAATACGAGTTTGGTTTGGTAAACAAGGTAACATGGCTTTGGTGAGCCATCTCGATTTAATGCGTTTGTTTGACCGAGTTGTGCGGCGAGCAGGCTTGCCAATTGCCTTTACTGGAGGATTTCATCCAATGCCGCGAATTTCTCTAGCCACTGCTTTGGCTTTAGGAGCTACCAGCAGCGGTGAAATTGCGGATTTTGAGTTAACAATGCCCGTGGCAATTGATACTTTTAAAGAACAACTAGCTAGAGAAATGCCCACAGACATACCTATATATAATGTGGCGCAAATCGATTTAAAAGCGAAAGCTGCTAGCCAACTGTTGGAAGCCGCAGAGTATTTGATGACTGTAGGAACATCAAATGAAGTGACACCTGCACAATGGCAAAACTGGATTGATAGCATTAAAGCCAAAGACGAACTCTGGTACGAGCAAATAACCAAGTCAGGCAAAAGCCAGTTAATAAATCTGCGCGATCGCTTGTTTGAATTGGAATTGGTAGAAACCGACAAGAACACGGCAGAATGTATATCTGTTATTCGTTATGTAGGTAGCTACCGCCAAGATGGTTGGCTCTTACGTCCAGAACAAATTGTGTTTATGTTAGAGGCAGTAGCTAATGTAGAATTTCAAATCCTACACATCCACCGCAATCGCCTAGTTTTAGGGGTATAATCCCTCTATGGCAACTTGCTAGTAGTTGTCATAAGATGGCACATCATAGGAATTGATTTTTAGCAAGGTTGCGTTAGAATGAGATGAAGAGAAATTTTCTGGCGCTGCATTGAATTAGCTGGTTCACTACCCTCGGATTAAGGGGGCGAAAGCAAAGATTTTAGAGTGCAACTTCTAGGATTTTATCCCAGACAAACTGAGGCAGATTAAAGAACACACACTCTCTCTATAGCTACCTTGTGAATCAGTAACGAACAGCAGGCTCGGTTAGGTTCTCTAACTCCATGCTTTTTAAACAACTGCTGAATGTCTAATCCACAGTAGTGCCTAACAGCCAGTGCGTTACTCTTGTAGAGTTGTACTCCTTTGGAGAACTCGCTATGAAACCAACTGCTGTCGGCTATGCCGACTTATAGACGCTCACAGACGCGCAAAGCCAAAGCGCAGTTTGCCCTAGGCCAGAGCAACTTCAGGTAGAGTAGCGACTGGTGTTGCTGAATATAACCCTAAGGATAAATCTGGGGAATGGAAAATAGAAGTAGTTTTTTTTTGTTAACGACTTCAGTAGGTTACTCTCAAATCAAATATCCTGAGTTAAAAGTTGACTCAGGATTTAGTACTTTCAACTCAGAACTCTCTTTCAAAGAGAGTATTACATCAGAAATCAACCACGGACGGTTGATTTAATTGCTTAAACAATATGAATATGCAGCCGATCTGGAATAATCAAGCGTGTGAAAGCTCTTAAGAGTATCAATAGCTATTTAACTGAGAAGCTCAGGTTGACTTCCGATTTTCAATTTTTAGATTTTGCGTACTCCTAGGTCGAAGCAAGCTACGCGTAGCGTGTCGGAGACAAAAGTTGAGTCAGTTGCTTGGGTGAGTTTTTGCATTTTTACACTGGCATTTAAGCGGAGGAAACCTCCGATTAAAGCTTTTCAAGACAGATTTTGGATTGTTTTTTCGTTCATACCCACCTTTTTGGGTGGGAACTAATCTTAAATCATCAATCTAAAATCCTTAAGCTTGTTACCCTTGTGGTCTGTTTCAATTCAAAAGACGCTCCTACGTCGCTCTAAGCGTACCCCTATGGGGAAGCAAGCTACGCCTAGCGTCTCGTAGAGAACCTATGCCGTTGGCAAGCCTCTCGAAGAGAAGGCTTTACGCTACGCTATCGTAAATCTAAAATCCACAATTGCTTGACGATTGTTATTACCAGTAGCGTCTTTTTAGGCTCACAGGAATAAAAGGTATAATATCGAACTGGAATTACACTGAAAATGAAAACTGATGCAAAGACCAGACATTTGCTAATAAAGAGTTTCCCTACTTGTTTGCCTTTAGCGTTTTTGTTCCCTCATTCGCGTTAGCGTCTCCCCAGAGAAGAGGGTTCCCCCAACGTAGGGTAGCAACTGTCGTGTCAAAAGAAGTTTGAGCTAAGGCTAAAGAGTTCTTCCTTTGGAGTACCAACGATAGCTGTAACATTGTCTCAAAAGGCACAGCGATGCAAGGACTTTTCATTTAGAAGTAATTAACCGGACTTGATACAACAAACCTCTAGACCTGCTAGTGCTGCCAATTTTTGAGGAAATTGAATGCCAAAACAAATTATTATCGCGGAGCAGCACCAAATTGCTGCGGTTTTTTCTGAAGATCAGATACAGGAACTGGTTGTTGCTACTGGTCATCATCAAATAGGTGATATCTACTTAGGAGTAGTAGAAAACGTATTACCTGGAATAGATGCAGCTTTTGTTAATATTGGCGATCCGGAACGCAACGGCTTTATTCACGTCACGGACTTGGGGCCATTAAAGCTAAAGCGTACCGCAGCAGCAATCACAGAATTATTAGCACCACAACAGAAGGTGTTGGTGCAAGTGATGAAAGAGCCAACGGGGACAAAAGGGCCGAGGCTTACAGGTAATATCACCTTACCCGGACGTTATGTGGTACTGATGCCCTATGGCAGAGGCGTAAATTTATCCCGGCGGATTAAAAGTGAAAGCGAGCGCAACCGCTTGCGGGCGCTAGCGATTTTGATTAAACCGGCGGGAATGGGTTTGCTGGTGCGTACAGAAGCAGAAGGCAAACCAGAAGAAGCGATTATGGAAGATTTAGAAGTGCTGCAAAAGCAATGGGAGGCAATCCAACAGGAAGCCCATTCCACCCGCGCCCCAGCACTACTCAACCGGGACGATGATTTTATTCAGCGCGTATTGCGAGATATGTACGGCGCAGATGTGAATCGGATCGTTGTGGATTCCAGCACTGGTTTGAAGCGAGTTAAGCAGTATTTACAGAACTGGAGTGGAGGCCAAACACCTCAAGGGCTGTTAATCGATCATCATCGCGATCGCTCACCAATTTTAGAGTATTTCCGGATTAACGCCGCCATCCGAGAAGCCCTGAAACCAAGGGTAGACCTACCTTCTGGAGGTTACATTATCATTCAGCCGACTGAGGCATTAACAGTAATTGATGTTAACTCAGGTTCGTTTACGCGATCGGCAACAGCCAGAGAAACGGTTTTGTGGACAAACTGTGAAGCAGCAACAGAAATTGCTCGGCAATTGCGTCTGCGAAATATTGCCGGGGTGATTGTCGTTGATTTTATTGATATGGAATCGCGACGCGACCAACTGCAAGTTCTGGAACACTTTAATAAAGCACTCAAAGCAGACAAAGCTCGTCCCCAGATTGCTCAACTAACTGAACTAGGTTTAGTAGAACTGACTCGCAAGCGTCAGGGTCAAAATATTTACGAATTGTTTGGTGAAACTTGCCCCACCTGTGGCGGTTTAGGACATACCGTGCGTCTGCCGGGAGAAATCGAAAATCGATTCCCCACACCAACAGAAATGCCAGAGCGTGAGCGTTTTGTTTCTCCTTTACCTCACAGAGAGCCGCGTCAGCCATCTGCCCGCATCCCAGAACCACGAGAAACCTATGATGGATTTGGGGAACCATTTGATGGCGATTCAGAATTGAGTAATCTTAATCTAATCAATCATCCAAGTTATCAAGAACTGAACGATAATAAGCGTCGTACCCGAACTCGTCGGAGTCGCATTGGTGGTATTAACGGATTAAATGGGAAAGATGAAGCCCGGAGTGGCACTAATCCACTTGCTTTTGTCAACGAGCCAGACTTAGACCTTGACGGTGAACCAGAACTGGGAGTAATGCCAGAAATTCCCTCACCTACCCTTGGTAAGCCAGGTTGGAGTGAAAGAATAGAGCGCACTAAAATTACCAAAGCAGAGCCAGTCAAACCAGTGGTAGAACCACCAGAAATTAGGACTGTAGAAATGACACTCCAAGAACAGGATATGTTTGCCTTAATGGGAATCTCTCCTTTGGTGAAATTGGAGCAAGAAGTTAAAAATCCCAAGTCTGTGATTATTAACGTGATTCAGCCCGGCCAACTGCCAACGCCGCCAACTGAATCGATCCCAGAACCAATTACCGCTCAAAGGGCAACATCTGAACTTACTCCAAGCAGAATACCGATACCGAAAGTTATTGAGCCAGAACAAAAATCCTCAATCCAAGAGATAATCCAAGATACAGCTGAACCATCAGAGTTTACTGACAGCCCTTCGACACCTGTGGCAAACGTAGATGAAAGTGATGCAAGTAGCACCACAGCCAACCGTCGCCGCCGTCGTCGTTCCTCGGCGCTCGACGACAATTAATTTGCCTTATGGTAGAAACACAGCAAACTGCTGCTAATTGTTCCCCAGCAATTCTGGAAGAATCCAGTTGGCTGGAGTTTTCTACCTTGTCAGGGATTTCGGGGTTAGTTGCAGGTGTGGATGAAGTAGGGCGAGGCGCTTTATTTGGCCCTGTGGTGGCCGCAGCCGTAATCCTGCCAGATTATGCTTTGCCAGAACTAATGGCAGCTAAAATTAAAGACAGTAAAAAATTGTCTAGTCAAAGAAGAACTCAGCTAGCACAACAAATTTGGGGACTGGCTGTAGATTGGAAAATTGGGTTTGCTTCCACTGCCGAAATTGACAAGATAAATATTTTGCAAGCGACGCTGTTAGCAATGAAGCGGGCTGTACTAAAGTTAAAAGTACAGCCTACACTCTGCTTAGTTGATGGCAATCAGTCAATTCAAGATCTTTTATTGGCCCAACAAACAATAGTCAAAGGAGACGAGCGCTCGCTTGCTATTGCCTCTGCCAGTATTGTCGCCAAGGTTTGGCGTGACGAGCTAATAATGCGTTTAGCATCAAAATACCCAATGTACAACTTAGAGTGTAACAAGGGTTATGGTAGCCAGCAGCATCTGCTGGCTCTGCAACAATACGGCCCATCGCCACTACATCGCAAGTCTTTTCGTCCTTGCCAAATCAAAGTACTGGATAGTGAATGATGCAATAATTACTCAGGGTTTAACATTGGCAGTTTACTACTGTCGCCGTTAATTCCTTGATTTTTCGTTTGTGATATTACCCAGTGGCGATAATCTGCCAAAAGTTGATGTAATAGCCTTTGCTTGACCGTCAACAGCACGCTTTTGAGCAAACCATTGCCAGTAGCCTCTAAAATTGGCTTGGGAGTCAGGGAAAATGGTGGTGGCAAATCTATTTGTACTTCTAAATCAGCTCTTCCTTGCAGGCGAGTACCTGTGCTTAACTCTTTGGGAGATAAATGCCCTTTTAAATTGAGAGCAAAGCGCTGATTAATATACTCGAAACCTAGAATTTCACAGCCTAGCGATCGCAAATAAATTATGTCATTTGATTCTACCCAAACTCTCATGTCTACAGTCGGTTGAATACTCAGTGACATAAAAGTCAGCGGACGCATTTTCAAGCGAAATATCTCTTCAGAAAGTTGCTGAATGCGGCTATTGTCAACCAATGCCTTAACCAGACGTTGAGGCTGACGTAAATAGTACTGAATCGGAATAGGCTCCTCTGGAACGGCTATTTCAACCGATTGGGACGCTGTAAACCGGATAGCCATGAGCGAATAAAAGTATATGTTTCTTAATTTTAATATTTTTTAACAACTTAAATCTGATTACAGAAAAGTAAAAATTTTATTTACCATCAAAATTATACTTGTTGATGAGGTATACGCGATCGCCAAAAAGTTGGTAAGCTCATTACTATCTTTTCTTAAAGAAAGTTTAGATTACGAATTAAGCATTGACAAAAAATTACAAATATGTAATCCAAAATCGGATAAGCTAATAAAATTTATCTTCAATCTTCAGATAAATTTAGGGAAAAATTGCCTGCAAATCCGACTATTAGAGAACTGCTATGCATAGCTTATTTAATTAAATTCATAATTCGATTTATTTGTATATGTATAAAAATATGGCATTGCTGAATCTAGGGATGATTTTTAACCTCACGCATTCGCCTTTAGCATTCCTGTAGGGTAGGCGCAAAAGCAAGGCAGCGCGGTCTTGGGGGTTTCCCCATGATGAGCAATTACCGCGCAAAGAATCTACCTTTAGCCTTCGTCAAAAATATTAATTCATCCCACATTTATGTAACGTCAAAAATATTTAGGATAAAATCCTTTTCTACTATTCCTTCTCGACACCTAGTTCTAGTGAAACTATCAACTCAAGGCTAATGGCATGATTATATCGATCGCACATTTAGGGCCACCCGGCACTTATTCAGAACAAGCAGCTGTTTTTTATGTCAACTGGCTGGGCAAAAGTACAGGAGTTGAAACTATTTTATGCCCCTATCCCAGCATCTCCCAATCGCTGCAAGCAGTTGCTAAAGGTCAAGCCCAGTTGGCTGTTGTGCCAGTGGAAAATTCTATTGAAGGGAGTGTGACCATGACGCTAGATACAGTGTGGCAGTTGGACAAGTTACAAATTCAGTTGGCCTTGATATTACCCATTGTGCATAATTTAATTTCCTGTGCCACTAGCTTAGATAGCATTCAAACTGTTTACTCTCATCCCCAAGCTTTGGCACAATGTCAGCTATGGTTAGAGCGGTTCCTCCCACGAGTACAGATTATTGCTAACAACTCTACAACCGAAGCACTAGGGCGATTGGAACAAGAGCCGACAACAGCAACTATCGCCTCTAGTAGAGCAGCTGATCTCTACAATCTGCCCATACTTGCCAGGGCTATTAACGATTATCCAGAAAACTTTACTCGTTTTTGGGTAGTAAGTCAGGGCCAACCAAACGCTGGATTTCAGAACGTTAGACCAAGTTGTAGTCACACTTCCCTAGCTTTTAGCGTACCTGCTAACATCCCAGGAGCGTTAGTCAAACCTTTGCAAATCTTTGCTCAGTTGGGAATTAACCTCAGCCGGATTGAATCTCGTCCCACAAAGCGATCGCTAGGTGAATATTTGTTTTTTATTGATGTAGAAGCAGACGCCAAAGAAACACAAATGCAATCTGCTTTAGCAGAATTAAGTAGCCACACAGAGATTCTCAGAATTTTGGGCACTTACAGTGTTTTACCAGTAAGCGTTGTTTAGTCATTTGTCAGTTGTCATTAGTTATTTGTTAATAAACAAATAACTAATGACCAATGACTAATAACTACTTATTATTTCTCATTAAATGTGTCTTTCAGAACAGCCCTAGCTGCCAAGTGATTGCGAGTAGAAGTTAAAATTTCTGCTTCACGCTCTAGACGAGTTGCAGTATCTTGCATCTCTAGCAATAACTGTTGTTCTGCGGCAACACCATAGAGGTTACTAGCTACCCAATAAGATAGCTCTATTGGGAGGTCGGGCAAATCTTCTGGTAACTCAATATTTTGTTCGGTTAGTTTAGCTGACAGACGTACAACATCCCGCAGTAGTTGTTCTACTTCTGAAGCCAAAGGCCGCAAATCTTTAGTCGGTGGGTGGTCTTCAATCCACTCTACTAAACCAACACGGTATGGCTTTTCACGAACATATTCTAATACACGAAATCTTTGCTGCCCCAAGGTCAACATTTTCATCCGATCGTCTGGCAGCCGCTGATGATGAACAATTTCGGCACAGCAGCCAGTGTTTGCAATTGTACCTTTAACTGGATCGAACATTAAAACACCGAACCTGCGATCGCTCTCCAAAATCGTGTTCATCATGATCCGGTAGCGAAATTCAAAGATGTGCAGGGGCAATGGTCTGGTAGGAAACAGAACTACTTCGGGTAACGGGAACAGAGGTAGTTCGCGGACTGCAATTTTAGAAGATGATGTCATTGTTACCTTGGTATAAACTTAATCTTTAAAATATGTTTTTCTCTGCTTTTCCCGTAATTTGTTTACATTCTACCATTTGTTTTAGGGCTAAATAAAAAGCCCTGAGATATATTTCTTCAGGGCAAGGTAAATATTCATACTGATATCATTATTTCTGTCTTACAAAGTCTAAGCAAAGGAAACCTCCCGTCAGACTTTGTGCTTTGTTAGTCGTATTTTGCCTATTGACCAATGACTAATGACTAATTAAAGTTTGACTTCGATATCTACACCGGATGGTAAATCCAATTTCATCAAAGCATCAATAGTTTTAGAAGATGGCTGGTAGATGTCAATAATCCGGCGATGAGTACGGGTTTCAAAGTGTTCGCGTGAATCTTTATCTACGTGAGGCGATCGCAGCACACAGTAGATTCGGCGTTTTGTTGGTAAAGGAATAGGGCCGATCGCTGTAGCATTGGTGCGGTTAGCTGTATCTACAATCTTCTCGCAAGATGTATCTAATAAACGACGGTCAAAAGCTTGTAAGCGAATTCTAATTTTCTGCTGCTGTAGAGTTGCCATCTTTAATTTTCCAGGTTCTGCGTAATTAGGGGAGTAGTAAATGGGGAGTGGTGAGTAAGGAGTATCTTTTTTTCTACTCCCTACTTTTTTGAATTCAGGGAATAGAAAGGAGCAGAGTGGGATTATACCATCTCTGCTCCTTTGTTATGAGCAAAAAGGTGCTATTTGAGAATTTTGGAGACGACACCAGCACCGATGGTGCGACCACCTTCGCGAATAGCGAAGCGCATTCCTTGTTCAATAGCGATCGGGTTGATCAATTCTACTGTCATTTTGATGCGATCGCCTGGCATCACCATTTCTGCCTCGCCACCATCATCAGATGTGAAGGTTTTAATGGTGCCAGTTACATCGGTTGTCCGTACATAGAACTGGGGACGGTAGCCAGAGAAAAATGGAGTCTTACGACCGCCTTCTTTTTCTGTTAAAACGTATACTTCACCTTCAAATTGAGTGTGAGGTGTAATCGAACCAGGTTTGGCGATTACCATCCCGCGTTCAATATCAGCCTTTTGGATACCTCTGAGTAGTACGCCCGCGTTATCTCCAGCCATACCTTGGTCGAGACTCTTCTTGAACATCTCAATACCAGTTACGGTGGTGGCGCGAGTATCTCTGATACCCACTAGTTCAACGTTATCGCCGACTTTAACTACACCCCGCTCAATCCGACCGGTCGCAACAGTACCACGACCAGTGATGGAGAATACGTCTTCTACAGCCATCAGGAAGGGCTTGTCAACATCCCGTTCGGGGGTGGGAATGTAAGAATCTACAGCATCCATTAGTTCGTAGATTTTGTCTACCCACTTATTTTCTCCGCGTTGGGTCTTGGGATTCTTGGTCATTGCTTCTAGAGCTTGCAGACCAGAGCCTTTGATGATGGGGATGTCATCGCCAGGGAAATCGTAGCTGGAAAGCAATTCCCGCAGTTCCAGTTCTACTAGTTCCAAAAGTTCTTCGTCATCCATCAAGTCTTCTTTGTTCAAGAAGACAACCAGACTAGGAACGCCTACCTGTTTTGCCAGCAGGATGTGTTCGCGGGTTTGGGGCATAGGACCATCGGTAGCAGCAACTACAAGAATGCCACCATCCATTTGCGCTGCGCCAGTGATCATGTTTTTCACATAGTCAGCGTGCCCGGGACAGTCTACGTGAGCATAGTGCCGATTTGCGGTTTCATACTCTACGTGAGCGGTATTGATGGTAATACCCCGTGCCTTTTCTTCTGGCGCGTTATCAATTTGGTCGTAGCCCTTAGCTACAGCTTGGCCCATAGCTGCCAAGGTCATTGTGATGGCTGCTGTCAAGGTAGTTTTACCGTGGTCAACGTGGCCAACTGTACCGATATTAATATGGGGTTTAGTCCTTTCAAACTTTGCGCGTGCCATGAATCCTCGTTTCCTTTTTTAATTAAGCGTTCCCTTTGCTTTTTGCGATGATAGTTTCAGCTACGCTGCGAGGCACCTCTTCGTAGTGGCTGAACTCCATCGTGAAGATACCACGACCTTGGGTCTTCGACCGGATATCAGTAGCGTAGCCGAACATGGTCGCCAGTGGAACTTTAGATGCCACTTTCGAGAGTCCTTGTTCAGTACTTTGGCTTTCAATCTGCCCGCGACGGGAGATGAGGTCGCCAATGACGTTCCCCATAAAGTCTTCAGGAACTTCCACTTCAACTTTCATCATAGGCTCTAATAGTACTGGTGAAGCTTTAAGCACAGCTTCTTTCATTGCCATTGAGCCAGCAATTTTGAAAGCCATTTCTGAAGAGTCTACATCGTGGTATGACCCATCAACCAGCGTGGCTTTGACATCAATCAACGGATATCCAGCCAGAACACCCGATTCGCAGCTTTCTTTCATTCCTTGTTCTGCGGGGCCAATGTACTCTTTAGGTACGACACCGCCAACAATTTTGGAGACGAACTCAAAGCCGCTGCCTGGTTCTCCTGGTTCTAAATCGATCACAACGTGACCGTATTGACCTTTACCACCGCTTTGGCGGATGAATTTACCTTCAACCTTAGTTACATGCTTACGAATTGTTTCGCGGTAAGCTACTTGCGGCGCACCAACATTCGCTTCCACTTTGAATTCGCGTAACATCCGGTCTACCAGAATTTCTAGGTGTAGTTCTCCCATCCCAGCAATTACGGTTTGGTTGGTTTCTGGGTCGACGCTGACGCGGAAGGTTGGGTCTTCTTCTGAGAGAGATTGCAGAGCCTTGGACAGTTTGTCCATATCGTTCTTGGTTTTGGGTTCAACCGCTACCGAGATTACAGGTTCAGGAATGAATAGAGATTCCAGAATTACTGGCGAACCATCATCACAGATCGTGTCACCTGTCAAGGTATCTTTCAATCCCAGGGCTGCTCCCAAATCACCCGCACGCAATTCTTCGACATCTTGCCGATCATCTGCCTTCATGAGAACTAAGCGGGAAATCCGTTCTTTTTTATTCTTAGTAGCGTTGAGAACGTAGCTACCCTTTTTCAGCACACCAGAATAAACGCGAACAAATGTCAGACGCCCGTAAGGGTCAGCCATAATCTTGAATGCCAGAGCCGATAACGGTTCGTTGTCGTCAGCCCGCCGCTCAACAGTATCCCCATTCGGCAGTATGCCTTGAATTGGCGGAACTTCACTTGGTGCAGGTAGGTAATCTACAACTGCGTCAAGCATTAACTGTACGCCTTTATTTTTAAATGCCGAGCCACAAAGTACTGGCACAATCGTACCCGCAATTGTACCTGTACGTAGAGCAGTACGAATTTCGTCTTCTGTAAGTTCTTCACCCTCGAAGTACTTAGTCATCAGATCGTCATTGGTTTCTGCTACGGCTTCTATAAGCTTGGTACGGTATTCTTCTACCTGCTTTTGCAAGTCGGCGGGGATATCCGTTTCTTGGATATCAGTTCCTTGGTCATTGTTATAGATGTAGGCACGCAACCGTACCAGGTCAATAATACCTTTGAAGTCGTTTTCGCTACCAATTGGTAGTTGAATGGCGATCGCATTTGCCCGCAGCCGATCGCGCATTTGCTCGTGAACTTTATAAAAGTTCGCTCCTGTGCGATCCATTTTGTTGATGAAGGCGATTCGAGGTACTTTGTAGCGGTCTGCTTGTCGCCAAACTGTTTCTGACTGTGGTTGTACGCCACCCACAGAACAAAATACCGCGATTACACCATCCAACACGCGCATGGAACGCTCAACTTCAATTGTGAAGTCTACGTGACCCGGAGTATCGATAATGTTAATTTGATGATCTTTCCAGCTGGTACTAATAGCAGCAGCAGTGATGGTAATTCCCCGCTCACGCTCCTGCTCCATCCAGTCTGTGACGGCAGTTCCTTCATGAACTTCGCCAATCTTATGAATTATCCCAGAGTAAAATAATATTCTCTCTGTTGTTGTTGTTTTGCCCGCATCTATATGCGCCGCAATACCGATGTTGCGTACTTTCTCTAGCGGGATCGTGCGTGCCACAATTACCTCCTATAGTTTTGGCCTCATGATATCTTGTATATTACTCTTTGTTAAGATTCTATACTTTTACGGAAAACCGTCTTTTTTGTAAATCTCACGATATACCGCTTGAGGAATACGATATATCGATTTTTTACCTAATAACGATAATGTGCAAATGCTTTGTTAGCTTCCGCCATCCGGTGCGTTTCTTCGCGCTTGCGAATTGCATTTCCGGTTTCATTAGCAGCATCCATTAACTCATTTGCCAGTTTGCTTGCCATTGTGCGCCCTGGTCGAGAGCGAGAAAATTGCACCAGCCAACGTAGTGCTAGGGTAGTACCCCGTTCCGAACGCACTTCCATTGGTACTTGGTAAGTTGCTCCGCCGACACGCCGAGCCTTGACTTCTACTAGAGGCGTAGCATTCCGCACCGCTCTTTCAAAAGTTTCTAAAGCATTATTGCCAGTGCGTTCCTCAATGGTTTTTAATGCATCATAAACAATTCTGGCGGCAAGCGATTTCTTGCCATGACGCATGATCCGCCTGATAATCATGCTCACAAGGCGACTGTTATATACTGAGTCAGACGGAACTGGGCGCCTTTGAATAACACCACGACGAGACATACTTCACCTTTAATTCGGATTTGGCAACGAAATTATATGCTATCAGACACCGGAAACTAAAAGCGGTGGAACCCAACCCTCAGACTTCCTCAATTTTTTTCGAGCGTTACAGATGCCAATTTTGGATTTTGGATTTTGGATTAAAAATTTTCGTTAATATGCCCTTAACCTTATGGTTGGAACAAATCAAAAATCAAGAGTCTGTTGATCTCATTCTCTTGGAAACTCGATAAATCTAAAATCGCAAATCTAAAATCTAAAATTGCTTGACTTGCTAAGAGCAACTGAATACTCAAGGCGACAAGATTCTAAACCTTAATGTCTGAATGAGAATTCTGTTATTTTTACAGTATTTTCCTCAGAATTTCTACACTTGCTCGCTGAGTGTAGGGTGTAGGTTGTTTGATTGCTTCAAACAAATAAAATAGTTTTCATCACTGCTGCAAGAACACTCATTGGCGATCGCTTTTTGTCTTGGAGCCTTTCTAGGGCAGACGATTAATCGTTTTTAGTGCGATTAATCGCCTAATCCTATTTTTTGGCTTCTTTTGGACGTTTTGTTCCATATTTGGAACGACCTTGCTTGCGGTCTTTGACTCCGGCTGTATCTAAGGTGCCACGGATGATGTGGTATCTCACGCCTGGTAAATCCTTAACCCGGCCGCCACGAATCATAACAACTGAGTGTTCTTGTAAGTTGTGACCAATCCCTGGAATGTAAGCTGTAACTTCAAACCCAGAGGTAAGTCTTACTCTTGCTACTTTGCGGAGAGCTGAGTTAGGCTTTTTTGGTGTGGTCGTATATACTCTGGTACAAACTCCCCGACGTTGGGGACATTGTTTCAGAGCAGGGGACTTGGTTTTCTGACGCGCTTGTTCGCGTTCATTACGTATTAGCTGCTGTATTGTTGGCATGAGTTACAGCGCGTAAAGCTGCTTAGGGTCTAAGTTTTAACAAATCCTGATTATATCTTTTTTTAGGGGTTGATGTCAATTGTCATTTGTCCTTACGTTCTTAGTAAATGACTAATTACTGATGGAGAAGGAATTACCACAAGTACAGGTAGCGATCGCTTGGGGATTATGAAAACGAAAACCACCACCCATCAAGTCTTCTGAATAATCTACTGTCAAACCGTTGAGTTGATTTAAACTTTCGGCGTCTACGATTACTTGAATCTCGTCGAAGTCAAAAACGCGATCGCCAACTTTTATTGCTTCATCGAAGGACATATCATAAAAAAAACCGGAACAGCCACCTGGTTTTACAGCTAATCGAAACAAGACATTTGGCTGTTGCTTGGACTTAATTCGCACGATTTCACTCGCGGCTGCTTGACTCAGATGAATCATGAAATTCGTTTTTGCAACTGAATAATCTATAGTTTATTCTACAGATTGGTTGACCAATGCTTTTCTATCATATGCTGCG
Organism: Nostoc paludosum FACHB-159; assembly: GCF_014698835.1. Classification (GTDB taxonomy): domain Bacteria; phylum Cyanobacteriota; class Cyanobacteriia; order Cyanobacteriales; family Nostocaceae; genus Nostoc; species Nostoc paludosum. Next base: position 175,558 of record NZ_JACJTU010000013.1, read on the forward strand.
CCTGACTTAAGTCTATGTAAAAATACGCTTAAATTCAAATCACATCAAACTCAATTTATACCGCCAAATCTCATCTTCCAAGGACAAATGAAGATTTTTTGGACTTGTGATTTTAAATATTTGTCTCTCCAGTTAACAAGCAATTTTATTTCTGAGGTTGGGACTATCTGCGTATTTGCTTTATGAGATGAAGATTATGAATTTTAACTTCACTTAATATTTCCCCAACAGAGCGATCGCTCTTACTACATATTACTATATTTATATGATTAACATAATTCAGTCCCCGCCAAGTTGAGGCGAGGACTTATGGTGTGCAGTAGTTACTAGAGAGAATTTGCACAAAAATGTATTCAGTTTTGAATTTAGAGCTTTTATAGCGCTCTTTTGGTTCTAATCTTTGGTACGAGCATAATCATCTTGGTAGCGAATTATATCGTCTTCACCTAAATACTCACCATTTTGCACTTCAATTAAAACCAAAGGAATCACGCCAGGATTCTCTAAACGATGAGCTGTACATTGAGGTACATAAGTTGACTCATTATTACTCAATAATACTTCTTTCTCACCACAAACTACCCTAGCTGTACCAGAGACGACAATCCAGTGCTCGCTGCGGTGATGATGCATTTGTAAACTTAGGCGATGTCCAGGCTTAACTTCGATCCGCTTGATTTTGTATCCGCGTCCTTCTTCCAAGACTGTAAAAGCACCCCAAGGACGTAACTCAGTTGCAGCAATACTTTTGGAACTAATAGCTGTAGGTATGTGTAGAGCCTCAGTCTGTGTAATTTCTTGGTATCGAGCCATAGTAACCTCATTTGAAGACATAACAAACCGTGGGTACTCTTAAAATATTGATGAACAATTCTGGTGTTATCTTGCAACCTGAAAAACCAGAATTTTATTGCACTTTGCTAAAGATAACAAAATCACTCCCTATGGTGTAAACAGTCACTGACTAAAACTTTTAGGTCTACACTAACTCTTCATTAAGCAAAATGGCAGCTTGTTCTAAACTTTAAACAAGGGGCTGAGGAATAGAGAATAAAGAATAAGATTAATTTTAATTAATTAAAATTAATTAAAAATATTATTTTCAATCCCAAATACTTAATCCCCTGTTTCAAATACACAATCTCCAGTGCCAATTCCTCATTTTTGCAGGAAAATACCGATGCCATTATGCACGCGAGCAGCTGTACTCGGAAAACGGTCAAGTAGTTGTCCTCCTAAATAAAGACTAGTGGAACTACCACCGTCTAAATTTAGAGCGTTTGCACAGCCCATTTGTTGCAGTAATTGGGCGTGTTCTGCCAATGTAGGGCCATAACCACCAACACGATTATGGACGGCAGTTATCATTAGTGTCCCTGTTGGTGTTGTGCAAATACCACTACGAATAGCTTTTTCTGCAATAAAGGCATTGCTGAATTTCTCGGCTTTAGCATCAAGGACAATTTGACGATTTTGAATTAATAGCGGCCCTGCTCCGATAATGTGGGGATAACGATTAAAATCGGCGGTAGTAGTGGTACTGGAAATGCTGAGTGTGGTACCAATAGGGAACTGTGAGGCACTAGCAGTAGCGCTGGCGCGTAAGGTTAGTAGGTAGCCATCCAGGGGAATAGGAATCGTCTGCTCACCAACTTTGCCGCCTGGTAGTTGATTAGTAATTTGGTCTTTTTGTACCACTAAAATGATTTCATTGTCTGTTAGAGGTGTGTAAGTTGCTCCCCAAGCAGGGGTGTAACGAGCAATACCACTCTGGACGTAGCCACTATTGAGAAATAGGATTGGTAGGCGTTGGTTATTTGCAGCGATCGCAGTTTCTTCTAAGGTGAGGCGACCGAAGTAAAATTGACCAGAATTATTCCAAGCGATCGCACCTCGGTTGAGAATGGGGCCTGATAACCACTGACCATCTCGGCGAATCGCACCCAAGGGCAATTTGTTATTGCGGTTAAAATAACCACCGTTAATTCCAGCTACCGCTAAGTAGCGTTGTGCTGTTTGAATTAAGGGAGCAGTACCAATAAGTGTATTAGAACTAACCCACATAGGTTTTAACGTTAGCCCAACTGTGCGGGGATTAACTTCTAACCAAACCACCGGGAAGCGTTCTGTGCCCAAGCTAATATAATGCTGTCGCCAGCGCAATCCTGGCGCCCAAGTAATATCTCGCTCTTCTAAAGGATCGGGTCGAATGTCGATAATTAGGCGATGGGGGTCTGCTACAGTACTAACTTGGGGTGATAAACCAAAGGGAACGCTCAAGCGAATAATGGTTTGATTCTTCACCACTTCTACTTTTTGAATTAATGGTTCTGGGGCTCGTACTGGTGGTGTGCTTGGCGATAATTGTTTGAGTAGATCTGGCAGTGATGTTGGTGGCGCTACTGGTGGTGGCTGGGGAGTATAGCGTTGTATTAAAACGGGATCGGCTATTGCATCCAGGGTAACCGTCCACTCACGATTTGGTGGTGTGGTAGATTTTGGTGGTGGTGTGTCTGGATCGGGGGATGAAGTGGGAATTGTTTTAACAGTCGATCCTTGTGCAACTTGCCAGGGAGTTGGACGATTTAAATCGACAAGAATTCGAGTTGGTTGCAAAGGAGTAACACTGGCGTCTGAAGGTTGCTGGTTTTGAACAATGTTCGTTACTTGGGCTTTTGGGGTGGCGATCGCTAAGGTATTACCATTGGCTTGGATTTGCCATCCGGCTGTTTGAGCAAAATTAGTAATATCTAGATAGCGATATCCCTTTAGTAGAGTAGTGTTTAGAACTAATGGGTTGCTAACCGAAGAGAACCACTGTATTGGTTGCTTAGTCCAATTGCTACTGTTTAAAAAATTTACTCCAATTAATTGCCGGAATGCGCCGTCACTGATATGGGTTGTGATTTGATTGGCTGTTCCAGGTCGCTGTAACCAAGTTGCTGACAAGGTACGCCCGTTGAGGGAAATTTGATTGCCAAAGGAAGGCGATCGCACCGCTGGTAATGGAGATCTCGGCGTCTGTGAAGTTAACCTTGGTATTTGGTTATCATTTTTTAGAAGCTCCTGGGCGTTAACATAGGTAGTAGCTAAGCACATCACTGTCAAAACTATTGGTGAGATAGTAGCTTGCATCAACCTGGTATTCCCAATCAGCGACATCACACTGGAGTATTGTTGTTGGCAACAATTCGGCATTTTTACCATAATTTACTAGGCATTTTTCAAAACGATCGCTCAAGGTATAAACTAACTAATTATTTGCAAATATAAAAAACATCAGTTTTTTTGCGAAGAAATATGATAATCTATATATTGGATTTTTATCTCTTGTAAACAGAAACAGCAATTGAGCCGCTTAAAGGACTGTAAGCAAGTGTTCTAACTGGCACTAATAGCGATCGCACTATACACGGTAGTGTTAATTATCAAAACTGGATTAAGATATTCAATCCTCATTGTTCGTTGCGACTGTTGCTACTTCAGTGGGGTGTAAATACTAGTGGAACAGGTGGCAACTGGTGAAGAGAAATTTTTGGGAATTGTCAAATGGGTATATATTGTAATACGCTGATTTTATTGCTCAATCGGGATAGTTTTGATTTTCAAACCTAGTGCAGCGTTCCATTATTGTGTATCAGGTGAGCCAAAGGAGGCTCCCAAAGTAAGTAGCTAGTGTGCATCTGGAAAGAGGGAATTGAGAAAATACTTAGCTTCACAATATATAGTGAGAAAATGTCAGGACAATAAAAATGTCTTGGCTAAAATAGCTTGTCTAATAAAAGCATAAATACATAAAAATTACGTAAAAATTTTAACACGGGTTAGCTAAAAAGTAAAACCGAAGTTAAAATTTTTTTTCCCTAAATTTCCAGTGTTGATGTATTTCTGCATCGCTAAATTGAAAAATTTTTCTCATAAGTAGTGGCAAAATTGGTAACTCAATAGTTCAGGTACATGGTATGAATAATAAATCGATGAATCAAGACCAAAAAATCACGGCGGATATTGACTCAAGGAATACCAGCCAAGGGCAAAGATGGTTAGTAGAGGAACGAGATGCCTGTGGTGTAGGTTTCATTGCTCATCGACAAAATCATCCCAGCCACGAAATTGTCGAAAAAGGTTTAGCTGCTTTAACCTGCCTAGAACATCGGGGAGGTTGTAGTGCTGACCAAGACTCTGGTGATGGTGCAGGAGTGTTGACAGCAATTCCCTGGGAGTTGTTTCAACAAGAGTTTTCCCAAACTGAAAAGGAATTTTCATCCACCAACAATACAGCGGTGGGGATGATATTCTTACCACAAGACAAAGAAGCAGCACAAAAAGCCAGGGCAGCAGTTGAGCAAGTAGCTGTTGAAGAAAAATTGATTGTCCTGGGGTGGCGAGTGGTGCCAGTGCAACCTAGTTTATTAGGGGTGCAAGCCAGAGAAAATCAACCCCAAATTGAACAAGTTTTATTAGCTTCTGTTGACAAAACAGGCGAGGATTTGGAACGGCAGTTGTATCTTACCCGCCGCCGAATTAGTAAACTTGCAAATGATATTTCAGAAGAGTTCTATATTTGCTCGTTATCAAGCCGGACAATTGTCTACAAAGGCATGGTGCGTTCTGCTGTATTGGGAGAATTTTATCAAGATTTAAAAAATCCACTTTACAAAAGTGCCTTTGCTGTCTACCATCGTCGCTTCAGCACTAATACGATGCCCAAGTGGCCGCTAGCTCAACCAATGCGGCTTTTGGGTCACAATGGTGAAATCAACACCTTGTTGGGTAATATCAACTGGATGATGGCGCGTGAGGCCGATCTAAATCATCCAGTATGGAGTAAGGGTGCAGGTTCTTTGGAACAAACTCGCATCAACGAACTCAAGCCATTAGTTCACATTGACAACAGCGACTCAGCTACTTTAGATAATGTGCTGGAATTGCTGGTGCGTTCGGGACGCAGCCCTTTGGAAGCTTTAATGATTATGGTTCCAGAGGCTTACAAAAATCAGCCTTCTTTAAATGAATATCCAGAAATTGTTGATTTTTACGAATATTACAGCGGTCTACAAGAAGCATGGGACGGCCCAGCACTTTTAGTATTTAGTGATGGTCAAAAAGTTGGGGCGACGCTAGATCGGAATGGATTAAGACCAGCCCGTTACGTAATTACCGAAGATGACTACATTGTTGTAGCTTCTGAAGCAGGAGTAGTGGACTTCCCAGAAGCCAAGATTAGAGAGAAAGGTAGACTAGGACCGGGGCAAATGATTGCTGTGGACTTAGTAAATCATGAAGTGCTAAAAAATTGGGATATAAAGGCGCGTATCGCTAAAGAGCATCCCTATGGAAAATGGCTGCAACAGTACCGTCAAGAATTAAAATCATTGGTCATTAGTCATACATCATCAGCCAATGGAAATGGAAATGACCAAGGACAATTGACAATTGACAAACGAAGCTTACTTCAGCTTCAAACTGCTTTTGGTTACACCACAGAAGATGTGGAAATGGTGATTCAACCAATGGCGATCGCAGGTTCAGAACCAACTTTCTGTATGGGAGATGATATTCCCCTAGCAGTATTGTCAGAAAAGCCCCACCTACTTTATGACTACTTCAAACAGCGCTTTGCTCAGGTAACCAACCCAGCCATCGATCCCCTACGGGAAAAGCTGGTGATGTCCTTGAAAGTCGAGTTGGGCGAACGCGGTAACTTATTAGAACCAAAGCCAGAATATGCTCGGAGATTGAGACTTGAGTCGCCGGTGTTGAACGAAACAGAATTAGAGGCGATTAAGCTGTCAGGATTTGCCACAGCCGAGTTATCGACTTTATTTGCGATCGCTAACGGCCCAGAAGGATTAAAAGCCGCTGTCGAGGCTTTACAAGCACAAGCGGCTGAATCAGTGCGGGCAGGCGCAAAGATTTTAATCTTAAGCGACCAGATCCCTTCAGCCTCACTTAATAACATGGGGATCGATACAGAATACACTTACATTCCTCCCCTGTTAGCAGTCGGTGCCGTCCATCACCACCTGATTCGGGAAGGGTTGCGAATGAAAACATCCCTGATTGCCAATACTGCCCAATGTTGGAGTACTCATCACTTTGCTTGTCTGATTGGCTATGGCGCTGGTGCGGTCTGTCCGTATATGGCTTTGGACACAGTGCGTGATTGGTGGTCAGATCCCAAAACTCAAAAGTTGATGGGTTTGGAGAAAATTCCAAGCATCACTCTAGACCAAGCTTTAGGAAATTATCGCAAAGCAGTAGAGTCAGGTTTATTGAAAATTCTCTCCAAAATGGGAATTTCTTTACTCTCCAGCTATCAAGCAGCCCAAATTTTTGAAGCGATCGGTATCGGTAGGGATTTAATCGACCTGGGATTTTGTGGTACAACTTCCCGGATTGGTGGTTTGAGTGTGAGCGAACTCGCCTTGGAAGTGCTTTCTTTCCACAGCAAAGCTTTCCCGGAACTGACAACCAACAAATTAGAAAACTTGGGCTTTGTGCAGTACCGTCCTAAGGGCGAGTACCACATGAATAGCCCAGAAATGGTGAAGGCACTGCATAAAGCTCTAGATGGCAAAAACTACGACCACTATGAAGTTTACAAACAGCACCTCCAAGGCAGACCGATAACGGCGTTGCGCGATTTGCTTGACTTCCAAGGCGATCGAGAGCCAATTCCCTTAGAAGAAGTAGAATCAGTAGCTGAAATTGTCCAGCGCTTCTGTACTGGCGGCATGTCTTTAGGTGCTTTGTCAAGAGAAGCACATGAAACTTTAGCGATCGCCATGAACCGCATCGGCGGTAAATCTAATTCTGGCGAAGGCGGCGAAGATCCAGTGCGCTATACAGTCCTAGATGATGTAGATGAATCTGGACACTCACCAACTTTGCCCCATTTAAAAGGATTGCGAAATGGCGATCGCGCTTATAGTGCCATTAAGCAAGTTGCATCGGGACGCTTTGGTGTCACCCCAGAGTATTTAGTCAACGCCAAACAAATTGAAATTAAAATTGCCCAAGGTGCTAAGCCAGGGGAAGGTGGACAACTACCAGGGCCGAAGGTGAGCGAATACATAGCCATGTTAAGGCGCTCTAAGCCTGGTGTAACGCTGATTTCGCCGCCACCGCATCATGATATTTATTCCATTGAAGACTTAGCCCAGCTGATTTTTGACCTACACCAAATTAACGCGAAAGCAAAAGTGTCAGTGAAGCTAGTTGCAGAAGTCGGTATTGGAACCATCGCTGCGGGTGTAGCCAAGGCAAATGCTGATATTATCCAAATTTCTGGTCATGATGGTGGTACCGGTGCATCGCCACTTAGTTCCATTAAACATGCAGGTTCGCCTTGGGAACTCGGTTTAAGTGAAGTGCATCGCGTTTTGATGGAAAATAGTTTGCGCGATCGCGTGATTTTACGAGTAGATGGCGGTCTTAAGAGTGGTTGGGATGTGGTAATAGGTGCATTGATGGGCGCTGAAGAATTCGGTTTCGGCTCCATTGCCATGATTGCTGAAGGCTGCATTATGGCGCGTATCTGCCACACAAATAACTGCCCTGTGGGAGTGGCTTCTCAAAAAGAAGAACTCCGCAAGCGGTTTACAGGGATTCCAGAACAAGTTGTCAACTTCTTCTACTTCATTGCCGAAGAAGTCCGGAGTTTGTTAGCACGACTCGGTTACCGTTCTTTGTCAGAAATTATCGGACGTGCAGATTTATTGAAAGTGCGCCCAGAAGTAAAACTTACCAAAACCCAATCCCTAAATCTCAACTGTTTGCTGCAACTACCGGACACCAGAGAAAATCGTCACTGGTTAGTGCATGAAGAAGTCCACAGCAACGGCGTGGTTTTGGATGACAAATTGCTTGCCGATCCCGACATTCAAGCTGCCATCAAAAACCAATCTAGTGTTACCAAGGCCTTCCCCATAGTCAATACTGACAGAACAGTAGGTACTAGATTAGCAGGGGCGATCGCTTCCCAGTACGGTGATAGCGGCTTTGAAGGACAAATTAATCTCAAATTCACAGGTAGTGTTGGACAAAGCTTTGGGGCTTTCAACCTCCCAGGCATCATTCTCACCCTGGAAGGAGAGGCAAACGACTACGTAGGCAAAGGAATGCATGGCGGTGAAATCATCATCAAGCCTCCATCTGATGCCACTTATAATTCATCGCAAAACGTTATAGTTGGCAATACCTGTCTTTATGGTGCCACTGGTGGTGTGTTATTTGCCAACGGTTTAGCAGGAGAGCGCTTTGCTGTGAGAAACTCCAAAGGCGTAGCAGTTATTGAAGGTGCCGGGGATCACTGCTGTGAGTATATGACTGGTGGTGTGATTGTCGTTCTTGGTAAAGTAGGACGTAACGTCGCTGCTGGAATGACTGGTGGACTCGCATACTTTTTAGATGAAGATGGTTCATTCCCTGAGCTAGTCAACCCAGAAATTGTCAAAATGCAGCGAGTAATTACCCAAGTAGGTACAAAACAATTGCAAGAGTTAATCAAAACTCATGCAGAACGAACTGGTTCACCAAAAGCGAAGAAAATTTTGCAAAACTGGCAAGAATTTTTGCCGAAATTCTGGCAGTTGGTTCCGCCTTCTGAAGCTGATAGCCCAGAAGCCGATCCCGAAAAAACAACTGAGTTCAGTTTAGTAACTAGTAGTCATTGACAAACAAGTAAAATCCCCGACTTTTTAAAAAAGTCGGGGATCTGCTGTTTATAACTTGAATGAAATCAATTTAAAATTACCATTTAGCATCTAGACCAAAAAATATAATTTTAGTTTTTAGTCAATTAGTATTGGCTAATAACTTAATAATTAATAATTATTACTTTTTGTTAGCAAGCAACTTTAGATCTTTATCTTCCATTTCTAACAGTTCTGGAACAGTCACAAAACGATAGCCTTGTTTTCTAAAGTTACTAATAATTTCTGGTAAAGCTTGCACAGTTCTAGAACGGTTACCACCACCATCATGCATTAACACAATGCCACCAGGTCTGGAATCTTTAATTACATTATTAATCAACTTTGGAACGGCTGGCTGTTTATAGTCCGTGGAGTCAGCTGACCACATAACCACAGTATATTTTTGTCCTTTGGCATAACCAACTAGTCCATTGTGCATCATACCACCAGGAGGCCGAAACAGAGTTGTTTTAACACCTGTAACCTGATAAATTAAGTCTGTTGTCCGATCGATTTCAAAAGCAGCCGCCTGCTGATTAAAGTAGTGATACCAGTGATGCCAAGTATGATTTGCAATGACATGACCTTGAGCTACAATTTGTTTTCCTAATTCTGGATAATTTTTCAGATTTTGTCCAACAACAAAAAATGTCCCTTTAATATTATTTGATTTCAAAATATCTAGTACTTGCTTTGTAGTTTCAGGCCAAGGGCCATCATCAAAGGTAAGAGCAATGACTTTTTCTGCTTGAGTCAGTTTTGCCTCTTTAATTATCGTGCCTTGAAAACGTGATGGTACTGGGTAGGAGAAGCCTTTTACTTGCGCCTGTTGCTGCCAACTCATCAGCATTGCTCCTTTGAATTTCTCAATGCGCTGCTGAGTTCCTGTATTTGCAGATACATTATTGACGTTGATGTTTGGTCTAATCTGAGCTTCTGAAGTATTTGGTCTGAGAAGCATCATTAAACCAAGACTAAAAACACCACCCAAGGCAAGTAAGCCAATTAATATTCCTTCTGGCCACAAAAACGGCTTATTATTTTCCACCATATAGCTCCTTCACCAAGAAAACTCCCCACGGATATAACAGTACGTTTTAGCACAAAATTTTTTAAATATTTAAAAACCAATGGGTTTAGATAATTTTGAAAATTAGAATCAAAAAGCCAGATTTTACAGCTTTTACTAAAACTTAGATGTTTGATCTCAATCCACTCATAAACAGCTAACTCTGCACTTATTGATTCTGACCGCCACCTCTAGGAAGGAGCATAATTAAGATAATTAACCACACGTTCAAATCCTCTTAATAGGAATTTTTAATTTACTATTTTCTGCTACCGACTCTTAGCTACAGTAGTACTATGCTTTCAGACGGGATATCTTGGCAAATTAATAAGTTTAGTTAAGCTGCCAAATCTATAAATTCGCAAATTTTGCAATCTAGACCTTTGACAGAAAAGTTCTATATTGACAGCTTGGTCAATTATTTAATTAAATTATAAAACTACCACAAACGGTGAGGTTTTTTAAAAAAACAGTTTAATAAACTATTAGCTATAGAGTCGATAATATATATTCTACTGCCTAATGCCATTGCTTCCTTTTTAAGAAAAAGTTAAATTTTGAACTCAGAGAACATTGCTTTCTACTTTCTATCAAATAGAGAGACGCAAATTAATTCAATATAGTTTCTCATTGCCAAGGGGCACTTAGTCGTTAATCTAGATACTTTTTACTTATTTAATAAAAATAATTGTATTGATAGATAACGCTATTTTTGATGGTAAGATTTTAGTCAAAATTGCTACTGACTTTTTATCTACTATCGTTCTTATTGATAATTAAAGAGGCTCATACATTATTAATATTACAATTTAATATGCGTTGTTACCGTAAAATTACGTAACTTAATCACATTTTTATCAACAATTTGTTAAAATCTTAATAGTCTGTTACAGAAATATTAAAACATTAAACATTACATTTCAATCAAATGTTTCTTGACTAATTACAGTAAATTCAGTTATTTTTTGCTCTTCATAGTAAAAACCGACTGGCTATATAGCTTTACAGTCGGTAAATAGCTTTTCTTAGCAGTAGTAAGCAAAGCTGAAAATTATCCAGTAAGTTGCTTTATAATTGCAGCAATTAGAATTAAAATTTTTAATTGTCTATGTTAAGAGTCTTAGTCATCAGCTTATGTTCCCTGAGACAGGTCATAGTTGATTTTTAGCTCTTTTGCATAGCTTTTGTAGATGCAATAACTGTATTATTTAATCTATGTATTAATTAGAGACAAACTTAGGTTGCTTATCAGTATACCTTTGAACCGAAAATAATCAAGGTATTTGTTCCACTTTTTTAACTGGCTAAAAATTTCTATGATTCCTCACGAAAGTGATGCAAAGCAAGAGCGTGCGTCGTTAAAAGTATGGCGTAGTTGGCAGGAAAATCTGATTTTAGTGGCGATCGCCTTATGTTTGGCACTGCTAATTCGGACTTTTATCGCTGAACCTCGTTATATACCTTCTGACTCGATGTTACCCACCTTACATACTGGCGATCGCTTGGTGGTGGAAAAAATCTCCTATCATTTTCACCCCCCTGTAACTGGCGATATTATCGTTTTTGCGCCACCCGCAGAACTACAACGTCGAGGATATCCTCAAGACCAAGCCTTCATCAAGCGAGTGATTGGCCAGCCTGGCGAGGTAATTAGCGTTGTTCATGGCGAAGTTTATCTCAACGGCCAACGTTTAGCAGAAGACTACATTGCTGAACTAGCAAATCAGCCATTTCAACCTGTGAAAGTTCCAGAAGACCAATTTTTTGTTATGGGAGATAACCGCAACGACAGTAACGACTCTCGTTATTGGGGCTTTTTACCCAGAAAAAATATCATTGGTCGAGCGACATTTCGCTTTTGGCCTCTAGATCGCATTGGTCTTATTTAATTAGTAAATAGTCAGTTGTTTGTGTTTGACAACTGACTATTTAGCAGAGTAACTAACAAATAACCTGTTAAAAACGAAGAAAATACATCAGTTGAGCGATCGCATCACCAGGTAGCTCTAATCGTCGTTGGAAATCAGCTAGGTTATGAAAAGGGCCAGCAGATTGCCGATTTTGTACTACTGCTTGTGCTAAAGACAAATCGATAAAGGGAATTTTTGCTAAATTTTCAACTGTTGCTGTGTTCGGATTAACTAAATTTGTCGGAGAATCTAAAGATTCGTGGTCGTAATAACTAAAATTTAATAGAGGTTTTAGTGGTTCGAGTCGCAGGGAAGGCATAGCCAAGGCCGCAGCGATATCTTCAATACAGTAAAATTTCACACCCGAACGTGAAAGTTCCACAAGCGATCGCGCTTGGTGAATTGACAAACCTGGTAAGCGTAACCAATCATCTACAGTAGCTTGATTAGCGTCAATGCGAATGCCTAATTGTGCCGCAATCTGGATTTCTTCCCCAGATTGCAAGCGATAGTAGGGATCGTTGAGCAACTTGGCACGGAGTTTTTGCAGCTTCAAATTGAAAGGTAGCCAATTGTTCATGATTGTCGCTAATATCAAGAAATTTGGTCTAACAGTTGGCGGCGTTTTTGCTCAAATTCATATTCTGAAATTAGTCCATCTTGGCGTAGAGCATCAAGTTCGCGCAAAGCATCAGCAACTGCTCCTACTTGATTACTCACTCGCTGTGAATTCCTGACAGCTGACTTACCGAGATTAAAATTGCGATCGAAAGCTTCTTCATCTTGAGCTAAATACCAAACTCCCTCAATCGCACTAGCTACCTTGGGGATAGGCGTCCATGAAAGCAAGACATACAAAATACCCCACAGGTGCTGTCCCAAATAAAATTTATGTAATCCGGAAATTGTCAGCGTGCCAGAAAAAGCTAGAACAGCGGCAACACTTCGGCTTTTGCGCTTAGTCAACATATTCCTAACAAATATATCAGTACCACAGTTCCTACAATAAAACAGCTATCAGCAATTCAAAATTTCAAATCAAAAAATATAATGGTGGCAACCATCTTGAATATATTGCTAAGTTTTTACTTAGATACTGGTCATATAATTTTATTTTAGTCAACTACTCTACCTTCCCTTGATAATTTTTGGGTGGAAAGTCCCAGGATTTAGGGTTTGAGAATAAACTTGAGTAGGTGTCACATAAATGGGCATTAGGCTTTGATGCTAATTTTAAGTTTTTAAGCGATCGGATTACTACAATGTCACAAACTTTCCTACCGCCAAAATGGCTTGAACAGCTTTGCGATCCTTATGCTGTGCTAGGAATTTCTGTGACTGCTGACGATCGCCAGATTCTCAAACGCTATCACACTTTAGCAAAACTGCTACATCCGGATCGCCATACCAAAAGCAGCAATCAAGACCAAGAATTAGCAACGGCAATATTTAGCCATTTAATCAACCCAGCCTATGAGCAGTTGAAAAATCAACACAAGCGCTTTAGTGCCATAGCAATGTTGCTTTCACAAGCAAGAGTCTTGAAGGAGCAAGCTTTATCTTCCAAAAGCCCTCTATTCCAGGAAATTCGGGAAATGACTACACCCCAAGCAGAGTTATTTTACGAAGAAGCGATCGCCTGCTATGCAGAAGCTCAATACAAATCACTACATCTGTTTTATCAAGTAACCCAACAAATCAGGATACTGAATTTAGTTTACTTACAGTTGCATAAATCTAATCTGTTGCTACCTCAAGAACCTCTCCCCATCGTTTCCCAGGTAGAAGTTAAGCCAGTTCAAGTGACATTAAGTGAAGAAACTAATGTCAAACCAGTTTTGAAAAATTACGCTCAACGTCACTACGAGCGAGCTATTGAGTACATTAGACTAACCAAATGGACGTTAGCTGTCCAAGAACTAAGAGATGCCATCAAGTTAGAGCCTAATAACAGTGATTATCATGCCTTATTAGGTTTTGTACATCTACGACAGAAATTACTGGGGATGGCTAGGGTTTACATCACTCAAGCATTAAAACTTAACCCGCAACATTCACTAGCTTTGAAATGCGCTACCAGATTGAAAATTCAACCTGGTGAAAACCGCAATCCGAAATCAATTGCTAAAGCTGTGAGTATTGCGGCTTTATTAGGTGGATTTAAAGACGGTAAACGTTCTCAAGTCAAGTGTTGAAATTTCGGTAATAAACCGTACTCAAACCGAAGCTTGTCCACTAGATTACTTCCCTAGACTAGAATAAAAATAGAAGTCAAACTATTAAGCTACTGAGTCTGGGCACTCAGTTTTATATAGGCAACATGGGATTCTTCGATTCTGAAATAGTTCAGCAAGAAGCAAAGCAGTTGTTTGATGATTATCAAGCACTTATCAAGCTTGGCAACAGCTACGGTAAATTTGACCGTGAGGGCAAAAAGCTGTTTATTGAGCAAATGGAAGCCATGATGGATCGCTATCGCATCTTTATGAAGCGCTTCGAGCTATCAGAAGATTTCATGGCACAAATGACAGTAGAGCAACTAAAAACCCAGTTAGGTCAGTTTGGTGTTACCCCGCAACAAATGTTTGACCAAATGCACCTCACTTTAGAACGGATGAAAGCCGAGCTAGAAAAACAGCCCTAACACCAAGTTAGGAGTTAGGAGTTAGGAGTTAGGAGTTAAGAGTTACGAGTTGGGAGTTAGAAGTTAAAATTTATGTGAATCAGGTCTTTAAAGCCTTGTTACTTCCTTAATTTATCCAAAATTATAATTTTGCTTAATTTTGGAAAATCCATATAGCTAGAGGTAAACCAATATGAGGTGGGAGTTGCTTAATAACTCCTAACTCCTAACTCTAATTAGACTTGGGACGGGGAAACTGGGAAGGTGGCTTGAAGTTTTCTACTGGCACATTTTTGAGTGCCTTTTCCATAAAATCTTTCCAGATGGGAGCAACCATACCGCCGCCTGTAGCACGGCTAGCTAATTGTCTGTTGTCGTCTCTTCCTACCCAAACAGCAGTAGTTAACTGGGGCACAGTGCCAACAAACCAAATATCCTTTTCTGAGGAAGTTGTACCTGTCTTACCAGCAGCAGGGCGACCGATGGCAGCACCTTTACCCGTACCGCTGGTAACCACCGTTCGCATGACATCGATAATGGCTGCCGAAGCCCAAGGATCTAGAACTAGCTGGGGTTTAGGAGTATTATCTAGTAATACATTACCGCTACTATCGCTGACACGGGCAATTACAGTTGGTGGAGACTGCCACCCATAATTAGCAAAGGTCGCGTATGCACTAGCCATTTCCAAAGGTGTAACACCAATTGCGCCTAGAGGTAGTGAAGTCACAGGTTCCATTGGACTCATAATGCCCAAGGTACGGCAGGTTTCTATAACTCGATTCATCCCCACAGCCTTACCAATCTTAATCACAGGAATGTTCCGTGATTGGGCTAGAGCTGTGCGAATTGGCATAGGGCCGCTAAAACTGCCATCGTAATTCCTTGGAGAGTACCAACCACTACCATCTTGATATCTGACTGGAGAATCTACAACCGTTGTATCTGGCCCATATTTACCAGTAGCAAAAGCAGTATAGTAGACGAAGGGTTTGAAAGAAGATCCGGGCTGTCGCTGAGCTTGAGTTGCCCGATTGAATTCACTGACTTTCGGATCTACACCACCCACCAAGGCTTTGATAAAATGCGTGCGCGGATCGATTGCCACCAAAGCGATTTGATTCTTGGATAATCCCTGGTCCAGAAGTGATTTATGCCACTTAACAACAGTTTCCTCTGCCATAATCTGAAAGTTGGCGTCAACTGTAGTTTGCACCCGCATTCCACCCTTGAGTAGTGCCTCGCGCCCAAACTTCTTAGCCAACTCCTGCGCTACAGTGTTGGTTATATAAGGTAGGGCACTACCTTGAAAGGATTTGATTTTGCCAAGTTTGATTTCTTGCTTAAGGGCATCGTCGTACTCTTGCTGGTTAATCCAATTCAATTCCAGCATTCGTCCAAGTACTTCTTTTTGTTTCTGTTTTGCCAGCTTCATACTCACAAACGGGCTGAATTCTTCTGGTGCTTGAATCAAACCCGCCATCATTGCTGACTCACCCAAGGTTAAATATTCTGATGACTTATTAAAGTAACTGCGTGCCGCCGTCTGTACACCATAATTGTTATGACCCCAATAAACTTGATTGAGGTACATTTCTAAAATTTGGTCTTTGGTGAGAATTTGCTCTAACCGAATTGCTAGCACTCCTTCTGCTAACTTTCTAGTAAAAGCACGCTTGCGAGTCAAAAATAAGTTTTTTACTAACTGCATGGTAACAGTAGAGCCACCTTCGCGGACTCCACCTGCTACAGCGTTGACTACTACAGCACGTCCAACACCACTAGGGTTAATGCCGTGATGACTGTAGAAGTGGCTATCTTCACTTGCTAATACAGCCCGTTTGAGATTTGGGGAAATTCTATCTAAGGGAACTACTTCCCGGTTAGCTTCCCCGTGGACACTAGCTAAAAGTTTACCCTTAATGTCATAAATGTAAGTTGTTTCTGAGGGAAAGAAATTACGTAGCTGTCTTACATCTGGCAAATTACGGAAACTAATGGCTAAACCAACCAGTCCTCCGGCTACAATGGAACTTGCCAGCATGGTGATTGAAAGCAGAGTACCGCCAGTTACCTGGCCAACTCCTTTCAAAAACTCGAAACCTGATGAAGCCCGACGTTGTGGCTGTTTATCTTCAAAAGTCCTAGACGACGACACGGCGATTTCACTTCCTCATTTGTAAATTTAACTGTAATTAATTGGGCGAAGCAAGGCGGTTAATTTTTTGCAATTATAGTAGTTTGGCAGATGAGAAAGTGGATAAATTGCAAGTGTTGATAACCAACTTAACTTCTAGTGTACAAAGCATAGCTAATGATGGATTTTCTGGTATGACGCAAGATATGAATTGGTTGCGTCGTGGTGTAGTAGAAGTTTTCCCACAACCAGCTGATAATAACAGTGAAAGTCTAGAAAAGCGCTTATTAACTACAAACCAACCTTTGAGGATCAAATTGGGAATCGATCCTACTGGTGCTGATATTCATCTAGGTCATAGCATACCAGTACGAAAACTGCGAGGGTTTCAAGATGCTGGTCATACAGCAGTTCTAATTATTGGCGATTTTACAGCACGCATTGGCGATCCGACTGGTAAATCTGAGGTGCGTCGTCAGCTAACGGAAGCAGATGTAGCCCAAAATGCCCAGACTTATCTTGACCAAGTACGCCCTATCTTGGATTTTGACACACCAGGAAGGTTAGAGGTGCGCTATAACTCCGAATGGCTTTCCCAGCTTAATTTAGAGAAAATTTTGGAGTTACTCTCCACGATGACGGTCGGGCAAATGCTGGCTAAAGAGGGATTTGCTGAACGCTATAAAAAAGAGAATCCGATTTTTATCCATGAGTTCCTGTACCCGTTAATGCAGGGTTTTGATTCTGTTGCCGTGAAGGCAGATGTGGAATTAGGAGGAACCGATCAAAAATTTAACATTGCTGTGGGCAGAGATTTACAGCGCCATTTTGGTCAAAAGCCGCAGTTTGGAATGCTGTTGCCGATTTTAATTGGCACGGATGGCGTGCAAAAAATGTCCAAGTCTTTAGGTAATTATATTGCCTTATCAGAACACCCAGGACAAAAGTACCAGAAGTTACAAGGAGTTCCCGATCGCCTGTTGGAACAATATTTTGAACTGTTGACGGATTTACCTTTAGACAAATTGCCAGAAAATCCACGCGATCGCCAAACACTTTTAGCATGGGAAGTTGTCAAACAGTACCACGGCGAAACAGCAGCCAAAGAAGCCAAAGAAGCTGCCCAAAGCGGCGGTAAAGAAGGTGCAGTTCCAGAATTCTCTCTGGCTGGAGTGTCCCAATTTCCCGTGAAGTTAGCTTATCTTCTTAATGTCACTGGCTTGTGTAAAAGTACAGGGGAAGGCAAGCGGAAAATTCAAGAAGGTGGAGTGCGCTTAGATGGCGATCGCATTTCTGATGTTGATACCACTTTCGCTGCTGCTAGTGATTTACAGGGTAAAGTTTTACAAGTCGGCAAAAATAAATTTGTCCGTTTAGTGCTTTAGATGGGGAGTAGGGAATGGGGAGTGGGGAATTGGCTCAAAAACGAGTGATTGTGGCTTTGGATGTGCCAGATGAGGAAACTGCGATCGCCCTTGTAGATCGACTTGAGGATGTTACTTTCTTCAAAGTAGGTTTAGAGTTGTTTACCAGCACTGGGCCAAAAATTCTGGAAATGCTAAAATCCCGGCAAAAGCGGATTTTCCTAGATTTAAAGTTTGATGACATCCCTAACACTGTCGCTGGTGCTTGTCGTAGTGCAGCTCGTTATGGTGTGGATTTATTGACAATTCATGCTACATGTGGTAGAGAAGCTCTCAAGGCTGCAACAGAAGCGGCACAAGTAGGAGCAGCACAAGCGGGTGTAAAACCACCGAAGTTAATTGCTATTACTTTGTTGACAAGCATTTCTGCTAGACAACTGGCCTTTGACTTGAAGATTCCCTTAGAGTTGCCAGAATACGCTCTACAAATGGCACTGATGGCGCAAGAGTCGGGATTAGATGGGGTAGTTTGTTCGCCTCAAGAAGTGGCACAGCTACGACAAACTTGTGGAGATGACTTTTTGCTAGTTTGTCCGGGGGTTAGACCGACTTGGGCAGACACAGCCGATCAAAAGCGATCGCTCACTCCTGCACAAGCTATGATTGCTGGGGCAGATTATCTAGTGATTGGGCGTCCCATCACTACTGCTGCTGACCCTGAGCTAGCTTGGAACAGAATTTGTGAGGATTTGAGTGCGATCGCATGAAGGCAGAAATCAGAAATCAAATTTATGGCTTGTGGCTCCTAGTTTGTGGTTTCTGGTTTGTAACACCAATCTTGAATAGCTCAGCATTAGCAAAGAATTTTACTCCTAGCCCCTCTTTCATAGCACAGAGGGGAAACACTAATAGTGAGTCAAAGTCTTTGTGTTCTGAGCAAGATTTGGAAACATTGACTACACAGTTATTGCAAGATTTACCGAGTTACACCAACCGCGCTATTCAACGCGCCCGTCGTCGCAGCCGCAGCGCTGACCTATACAGCTATATGCTGGTAGCAGGAAAGCCTGAGTTTACTCCCCTACCGCTTAACCTTGAAGAATATAGTACAGATGCTCCTGAAAGTTCTGCATCAGGAGTCGAACAAGTTTTTTTTAGCACATTAGAGCGCCAGTACATAGGTAAGCAAGCGATAGAATTACAAGAATTTCACTGGCTGTTGTTGACTAAAACTAGTAATGGTTGGCGTCTAGTAATGATGTTTTCTCAAATAGGTGCTTATGCAAAACAACAACCACCATCACCACCACGCGATAGTAGTAATGGTGCGATCGCTCAAGGGGTTAAAGCTTGGTTACGCGATTGTCAAGCGGGGACTGTGCGTAAATAAGCAAATTAGGAGAACATTAAATAATGTCTAAAATACCTACTCAAATTGTATACGAACAGGATTATCAATTGTGGTTAGAAACTACATTGAAACAATTACAAGAACGAGATTTAGATCGTCTTGATTGGGAGCATTTGATTGAGGAGATTGCAGCATTGGGTAACGAACAAAAACAGAAGCTCGAAAGTTCTTTACTGCAACTTCTCAAACATCTGCTTTTGTATCAACATTGGAGTCTTCCTGACTGTAAAAATCATTGGGAGGTCGAAATTGATAATTTTCGGGTGGAACTTAGAAAACTAACTAAATCTAAAAATCTCTATAATTATCTGCTCACAGTGCTTGAGGAAGTCTACATTGATGCATTACGACAAGCAAAAAAGAAAAGTGGCTTAAATTGTTTCCCACAAAGTTGTCCTTATACTATTGAGCAAATTTTAGATGTGGATTATTTACCACCATTTACATATTTATAAGTAGGGCATTGTCTATCTTTGTATCTTAGAAAAAGTGTTTGGCGTCTAGTGATGATATTTTCTCAAACTGTTTCGTATTCTACGATAGCAGCCACTATCCTGTGGCAGGGATAGTAGTAATGGTGCGATCGCTCAAGGGGTTAAAGCTTGGTTACGGGATTGTAAGCAGGAACTGTACGTAACCGGATAATAAACTCTGGGGTTTAATTTTACTAACTCTCGCTTTAGTCCCAGCTACTACTTCCAGAGTCCCAGCTACTACTTCCAGAGTCACAGCTACTACTGCCAGAATCATAGCTACTACTTCCAGAGTCACAGCTACTACTGCCAGAATCATAGCTACTACTTCCAGAGTCACAGCTACTACTTCCAGAATCATAGCTACTACTAGAGTCATAGTTGCTGTTGCTAGAGTCACAGGCATTAGTACTGTGGGAATCATAGCTACTACTGGAGTCATAGTCAGTACTGGGGTTATATATCTGAGTATCACCAACAGACCAACTGCTGTTGCTATTACTAGAAGAATTACCAAAGTTGCGTCTACTACTTTTATGGGAACTGTTTCTAGTAGGTGAAGCAACAGCTATGATGAGAGCTATAAAACCCAGCATAATAAGTAAAAATACGATGAAGCTCCACATGGTTCCTCTCCCGTGCTAATCTTCTCAAGATTAATAAGCTGACGAAAACTTGAGTATAACTTCAGTGGCGTCAACTATTTTTTCGGATTTCATCAAGCTTAAGAGGTATAACAGGGAACAGGCAATAGGCAATATCTTGAAAGTTTCTTAGTATGGTGATTTGACGTAATACCAATTTAATATGAAGACGCATATAAATACCCCACCCGCGCTAGCGCACCCTCCCCTTGCCAAGGGGAGGGTTGGGGAGAGGGTTGGGGAGGGGTAAAATTCTATGCAGCTTCACGAAGAATTGGTATAACCTAGCTTAAAACTGCTAGGGTATCTAAATGTCCTGCCAAATATAGTCCAAAAAATGTCTATAAAATAGAACTTACACAAAGTTTAGAAATTTTCAGCAATCTTGCAATTTATTAGTCTTAGTGTGACCCCACAAACTAATAACACGGTTCATTCCTGAAAAAAGTCTGCTATAAATCCAGTTTGATCACGTGGTTTTTCTAATTTCATCTAACTTAGCGCGCACTGCTTGGATGTCCTGCCACATTAGCCATTTAGGGCTACCTCTTTCTTTGGAAGGGTTACGCAGCAAATAGGAAGGATGAAAAATCGGCATACACAAACGCCCTTCCCACTCTAGCCACTGTCCGCGAATTTTCGTAATCGCCCGCTTGTCGCCAGTTAAACCTTTGAGGGCAGTTGCACCTGTTAAAAGAATGATTTTGGGATCAACGAGGCGAATTTGTTCTAGTAAGTAGGGTTTGCAAGCCGTCATTTCTTCGGTAGTGGGAACTCTGTTTTCTGGCGGACGGCATTTATTAATATTGGCAATGTATATGTCTTCCTCAGTACTCAAATTCACAGATGCCAGAATTTTCTCTAGCAACTGCCCTGATTTGCCCACAAATGGTAAACCTGTTTCGTCTTCATTTTGACCAGGCGCTTCTCCGACAACCATTATTGGTGCTTTGAGGTTGCCACGTCCGACAACAGCATGGGTACGCGTGTTTCCTAGTACACAGCGGTGGCAGCGATCGCAATGCTGCGCCAACTCGGCCATAGTGGAATAGGTTCCGGCAGGGATAGAAATCTTAGCGTCTGTGGGAATCAGCTCTCGTTGGTTAAAGGTTGAGTCATCAAAGAGGCTGAGTTGGGTTTCGCTGCTCATGAAAATTTACGATTTTGGTATCAGCACCAGTAGTCTTATCTGATTTAAGTCGTCTTTGGTTGGGGACTTATCAGAAATTGACTTCAGAAATAGACTTTTACTGAATACTTATTATTTATACAAATCTTATTCTATCAGTTAATTTGAGACAAAATTCAGTCATGATAAAGGCAGTGCCGTCCTAAGACACTAGGGGAAACCATGTCATATACCCCACTTTTTGCCGATCGCATCCATGCGGGTGAGGAATTGGCGCGAGTAATTCACGATCTTTTGACTCAGCAAACTATTGATTCTGGGATAAAGCCTGTACCAATCGTTTATGGTTTGCCAAGGGGGGGTGTACCAGTGGCAGCACCAATAGCAAGTCTTTTGGGTTGTCCGTTAACGATAGTTGTACCTAAAAAAATTAGCCATCCAGAAAACCCAGAGTTAGCTATTGGTGCAGTCACTAGTTCTGGAAATGTTCTTTGGACTGAGCAAAAACTATTTCGCTCCAAACATGATATTCGGTGGCGAGAAGCGGCTTTAAATAAAGCTATTAAGCAAGCTAAGTCTTTGGAGGAGCAATTAATTTCTGCTTGTCCTCAGGTGAATACAAAGGATACTACGGCGATCTTAGTTGATGATGGCATTGCCACAGGTATGACTATGGCTGTTGCTGCTATTGCCATCAAAGCCCTCTCACCGACAGCAATTTGGCTATGTACTCCGGTAGCACCACCAAAATTGCTACCTTGGTTGAATCAATGGGGCGATCGCATTATTGTTTTGAAAACACCTGAACCTTTCTGGAGTGTGAGTAATTTTTATGCACAATTTCCCCAGGTAGACACATTAGAAGTTATCAGATATCTCCAGCAACAAAAACAATAGCTAACACAGATTTATGCAAAGAATTTTAATTTTTACCTTCTTGCAAGAATTCCTGGGGCATAAGCCTCAACCACTTTGCCAGTGCGAGTGCAGCTAATCATCAAGTAATCACAACTTGGGCATTGTGTCCGAGTTAATTCATTATCAGTAATATAATAGCGCTCCGCTTTGCTACCACAATTTGGGCAGTAAATCTTTTGTACTGTCTGCATTTTAAGACCCCTAATTTTAATTATTTTTTTTGCTAAAACTGCTACTTAAACCAGTAAAAAATTCTGGTTCGACCCAATTTAACAAACTGCTGTGAAATTAGCTAATTATTTTAAACAAAATTTCAGGTTTGAAAAACTTTGGATATCTTCAATCTATTATCTTCAAATTTACGTTGTTTTCTCCTCCTACTTTAGGTACATAAATTAAAGTTTTAATAAATTCTGTTTAGAGATTGAGTGATCCCTATGGTTAATACCTTGAGAGAGACTGATTTTTAATGATTGTAGGCAAACACAAAAAAGCCGTTCTAGTATTCAAAAGTTAAAATTCAAAAATTACTGTATCTTTGGTTACAAATTATCTGTCTTAAGATTTAGTTAATGTTTACTAACGAGATTTATCATATTAAATTCTGGCCAGATAATATTTCATGGAAACTAGCGAACTTTGAAGAAATATGGAGAGTGGGTACAGACGGTTTCGCCAATGTGCGTAACATAACTTCACAACGTGACCGAATTTCCACGTATCTCGATCTAAAAATTCCCAACGTACTTATTTCCGACGCCGTTGGTAGTTCCTCCAGAAGTGCGATCGCTTTAATCTTACTCTCACTACTGATGGTGTCCTGAAATTTCTGGCTCGTACTAAAAATCCTTAATTGAACTCTATTGCTTTTTAGATACTATTTAGCTTAATAATTTCATTGCCAAAATATAATGATAGACCGTACCTTTCTTTTACCTGTTCTCGTTTTCATGGGAATACTATTAAGCGTTTAATTCGCATACTTTGGGTTGAATTATTCAGGATTCTGCTTCGCCAAGATGCATTATCTAAGCGATGAAGAGAGGTTCCGAATGGTTCTTGATGATCAAAACGATCGAACAGATTTAGGACGAAGCAGTTACAACTACATCAAATATGAAAGTTTTGATGAATATATCAAAGAAAATCCAGACTGCTGTTCTATCAATACTGGTGGCCGTTACGAGATTCGACAGCCTTCGTTTTTAAATCGGATATTTAGATATGATGCTCCCGATATCATAGTTATTAAATTCAAAGTGCGTTATTTAGATGAAAACGGTAATAAGAGATCATTTGAAACGCATTTTGAAAATACTTTACAAAATTCTGGGCATCCTCAATAGACTTGTCCGAAATATTAACTTAGGAAAAGAAAAATGGTAAAACGTTAAATTGAGCGTCTACCATTTTTCGATATTAGTTATGGTTTTTGATTATATCCAGAAATATCCCCACCGGACAAAACAAATTTTAGGGATT
>NZ_JACJTU010000130.1 GCF_014698835.1 Nostoc paludosum FACHB-159
ACTATCACTAACTATATCAAACCCTTATGACTCCGTTTTTACGAAGATATCAAAGTTTTGTCTAAAAGCTTTGAACAGTCTGGCTTTGGAGTTTTCGGACAAGTCTACTGATATCGGAAAAAGTGAAACCGAAATATCCCAGATTCTGCGGTTAGGACACAAGGCCAAAGAAAAGATGATTGCGGCCAATCTGCGGCTGGTGGTGGCAATCGCCAAAAAACATCGATGGAGCCATTTAGAATTTTTGGATTTAGTACAAGAAGGTTCTATTGGGTTGCAAAAAGCAGTCGAGAGATTTGACCCAAACCGAGGGTACAAGTTTTCGACCTGTGCGAAAGGCGTGGATTCGGCAAGAAATCACGAAGGCGATCGCCAATAAATCAACCACAATCAGAACACCGAGTCACATGAACGATCGCTTGATTAAACTCAAAAAAGTACAGCGAGACTTAACGAGAATGCTGGGGCGGTATCCCACGATTGCAGAGATAGCAGAAATTGCCGAACTTCAGCCAATGCAAGTGAGAGAATGTTTGATAGCGTTTCGTCAACCACTGTCTTTAGATCGGCCAATGGGCTAAGAGGATGAAGTTGATTTCTTGGAGATTCTGCCTGCCGATATTGCTTCACCGGATGAGTACCTAGACGAAGGATTTCTGCGGCAAGATTTAGCGAATTGTCTGATAACGCTCAAGCCAATGCAAAAAAAGTGCTGATACCGAGTTGCGTTCAAAAATATTAGTTTGGGCAAGCAGGGGAGCAGGGGCGAAATACTAGATTTTATTGCAACTTGGTATGATGTTTCGCTTTGGTTTGGGTAGCGTGGACAAGCTGACAACGAAACAAATTGCTCAGATACTCAACATCAAAGAGTCGAAAGCGAAGACAGTTCAGAATCCGGCGATCGAGGTGTTGCATCACAGTCAGCCGCAGATGCGAGAGTATTTAGCTTGAGGTGTTGTAACCAGAATATGACGTTGCAACTGACGATCAATCAGCCTAGTTTCGCTCAGGTGAAGATTGCCAATAGCATTAAATGTGGGCAAAGGCTATACGATTTAAGATTGAGTTAAATCCTAATTTGCCTACCTCACAAACATCATGTCATCAGCCTTCCCTGTTCCCGATGAGCCGAATGCTCCTCAATTCATTCAAACACAGCTTGCCCAAGCAGAAATAGCTCAACAAAAGACAAACACTCAACCCAGGGAAGAACTTTCGATAAACGAAGGTGAGATAGGGAATCCTGAGTCAGCCCCAGCTGATGAACAGGAAAATCTTGATGTCCAATCGCAAGTAGACGATATTGAAATTTCAGGAGCAATATTTCAGGCTGTTGGCATAATTACTGGAGAAGTTAAGTTTGGTGAGGATAACAAAAGCACAGTTACTATCGGCCGTCATCAATACGACCTGTTGTATGCGCGTCACAAGTTAAGAGTATTCCAGGCTCTGAAGAAGGAAATAGAAATTACTGGCAATGCTTTTCAACGTTTAGTTGTATATCCAAAGGTAATTCATTTCCCAAAGAAAGAGCAACAGCACCGCATGAGCTTTCAACTAGTAGGTTTTGACAAAGGAAGATTTAAAGAAACTGTATCAGGGGAATTAGAAGACCTAGAGTTTAAGCTATCAGGACTTTGGCAATTTATTCCGGTTTGCTCAACGCCCTGTATATCTGTGTTCCGTAACTATAGTCGTGAAAGGCTGGAGTACATTAAACAATCTTCATTAGCACAAAAGGTGAGATATATGAAAGCCAGCCATATACCGTTGCTGTGGAAAGATGCACTCCTTAGACCCTTCAGATTTAACCCCAAAGCAGCAAAAGAGGAGCAAGGAAAAAGAGCATTTGTCTCGCTGAAGGCAAGATTTTTACCTGGGCGAGATGTTTTTGGCTTTGTGGCACTCACAGCACTACCGCAAGAAACTGCACCCCGTTACTTGAAAGCGTCTAAGCAGGATAAAGCCACGGTGCAGCAACAGGTTAAAAAGAATCAGCCCAAACAACAGCAACCATCTAAACAAGATAAATTAGATGGAAATAAAAATACTCATAAACCTCAGCCTAAACCAATACCCAAGAAAAAGTCTCAGGTGAGTGAGAAAACAGTTGGCAAGTAGCCAGATATTGCTAGAAATTTATATAGAGTGTAACTGGGCTTACTGCCTAAGTCTTTTTTGTTAACTAATCTTTTGTGCCTTAGGCATCACTCTATTTCAGCAAGTCTTGTATCTGAGAAAGCAGATTATCTAACTTTGCCCGTTTATTTGGATCGTTCCAAATATTTGCTTTCTTTAGTTGTTGACCAATCTGGGAATATTTTTGAACATAGCTATTGGGATTTTCGTTCGCATTGACATTCAGTTCTTGGATCTTTTGTTTAATTTGGCTTAAACTCAAATTCTGAACTATGGCTATCCTAAGTAAATCTCTGCGCTGTTCCTCATTTTTAATGCGAGCGATCGCTCTAGCTTTGGTAAACTCAATTTGGCCTTCTCGTAATGCTTTTAAAATCTCAACAGGCAGATTCAGTAACGGTAAACGGCTTGTACGGAACGATTCAGAAGAAAATCGACCAATACTAGCAAGGACTGATTCAATAGTTTGAAGCTGGAGGGAAACGTTTTCCTCCAATTCTTGACTACGATTTTTAGCATGGTTAGCACGATGTAAGACAGAAGTAACTTCGTCATGACTTATGTTAAGTGTAATAGATAGCAGATCGAGGATTGCTTCAGTTTCTTCAACAGGATTTAAATCCTCGCGTTGTAAGTTTTCTATCAAAGCCACTTGAAGAGCTTGCCGATCGTCAAGTTCTCTACTAATGATAGGAACGTCAGATAAATTAAGTTCTTGTGCTGCTCGGTATCGCCTTTCGCCAGCAACTAGCTCATAAATTCCATTTGCTAGTGGACGAACCAGTAGAGGTTCCAAAATGCCATGTTCTTCAACTGATTTAACTAATTGAGCTTGTTTTTTAGGATCGAGATAACGGCGTGGTTGTTTGGATGGAAGTTGAATTTGTTCAATTGGTATGGTTTGAGAAGATTGAAGGCTGGCTGGATCGGTAACAAATTTTTGGGCGATAGATGCTGCCAGCCCTTGACTCAGCGGTTGCCTCATTTTAGGCATTCAAAACCTCCAAGGCTTTCTTAAATAATTGTTCAATTTCCCGTCTAGCAATTCCTGCTGTGGAGCCTGATAAATCAAATACTGTGGCGTTTTGTCCGTAGCAGTCGGCAATAACTTGGCGCTGATGAAGTACATCTTCCAAAACAGCGACATTTGGCATCAGTTTTAATACTTCGATCGCTTCATCTTTTAATTTAGTCCCTTTTACTGCTCGATTAACAAACATTACTGCTTTTGGTTCTCCACGACGAATCCTCTGAGCTTGTTGAATTAAACGCACGGTATCAGAAGCACTTTCTAAATCAACACCTGTAGGTTGGCAGGGAACAATTACTAAATCAGCCGTCAAAATTAATGCTCTCGTAGTTTCAGATAAAGCAGCAGGCCCATCAGCAATAACCCAATCGTAACTATTTGCCAACTTAGGTAACTCATCTAACAGTGCATCAGGTACTTGAATAATTTGGTAGGGAATCTTATTTTCTAAGCGTGCCAGCCATTTAGAAGATGAGCATTGAGCATCAGCATCTATAGCCAGCACAGCTTTACGTTGTTTTTGTAGCCAACGTGCAAGATGCACGGCAACTGTAGACTTTCCGGCTCCTCCTTTTTGATTGATCACTGCAATGATTGGCATAGCTTAAGTTGAAAAACACATAGTAAAGTTTACGGTAAATTTAGGCTTTTGAAATTTGTACTGCATAAACTTGGTTATGTCCAATTATTTAAGAATCAATAAGATTGAACACTCTCATTACAAATAAAGCGAGTAAGTTACAAGGCAAGTGCACTGAATTATTACCACCAAACTTTGTTTTTTAAGAACATAACTTAACTCAAACGAAAAAACAGTTGAAAAAGCTAAAAAATTAAAAATTACAAATAGGTGTCAAATAGGAGTCATATAACACCTAAAAATAAATAATTCTAGATAGGGGCTAAATAGAGGTTGCATGGGTTACAATTAGCATTCATTTAGGGTATCCTCAAAAAGTCGTGATTTTATGCCGCAATTAACCCCAATGACAAATATCCACGCACTGCAAAAAATTTTTCCGGCAGGCTTTGATAATGGCTACGGTAGCCTGAAACTTTTAGTCGATGGCTTTGAAGTTGTGCGAGTCCCCAGCTATATTTCTACAGCAGACATGGAAGATGTTCCAGGGAGAGTGGAATTTAACGGGACTGCATATACAGTCGGTGAATCTGCTTTTCGTGCTGGAAATCATTTTGAACGTAACACAGACAACAATGAAAACAAAATCAAGAATGCTCTGACGACGCTATTGGGAGCATTAGCACATTTGCCACACCGCAAAGCTTGGCATTTGAAGTTAGTCGTCAGCTTGCATGATGTCGCTCTAGCAAAAGACTTAACGAAAGTCCTCAGTGGAGAATATCAAGCGACACTCGCAGGCAAACCCTCAGAGGTCAAAGTAGAAGTGCTAAAAGTTGTTCCTGAAGGAATGGGGGCGTTGTTTGGGCGTTCCCTTCCCAAAAAGTTAACAGTGATTGACTTTGGCAATGGCACAACGCTGTATTCTCGATACACTCAAGGAAAGCGGGAAGTACACACACCTTACCCAGTCGGTGTAGAAGTCCTCATCGATGAAATTGCCCAAAAAATGAAACATCTTAATGGGGGTAAAGTTGGGGACGCATCAAAGGTACGATTTTGCTTAGAAAACGAACACACCAAATATAGTCGTGACATTGATATCAAAGATGTCTACATGGCTTGTTTTAAGGATTGGTATGAGAAGTACCTAAAAAAAGTAGTGGGTATGGCGTTGGATGCTAAACACCAAGGCGATGAAATCTGGGCGATTGGTGGTGGCTGTCTGTTGCCAGGATTTAAAAAGCTGCTAGAGAAGAATGGGTTTAAAGTCCTAGACAACCCGGTAGAGGCTAATGCAGTCGGGCTATTGGAGATGGCCAAAGCGATAGTCAACAAGAATTCTTAAAAACCCAGTAGGAAAAAGCAATGTTCAATAATCAAGATGATGTCTCAGACAAAGTACGCATTAGAAATAGTTATCGTAAGCGCATAATAGCAGAGGCTAAACAATTAGACAAAAGCTATTTGGAGACGGTTCATTTCATCATTGACTGCTATTTTGCATTCAAAAAAGGAGTGTTGAATATACAGCAACCAATAACTTATACATCCGATTTCAATGGCATAGATATCAATTCGGAAGCATCCCGTCAGTCTGTTAGTGTATCGACCAACCCTGAACAAGAGGATTCAGGCAATGAAACATTTTCCCTAGATTTTGATTTATAGATATGAATTAGCCTATTGCGGTAGAAAGAGATTGCCTATCAATCAGCTAAATCAAGTTTTGGTTTTTAGTTTTGACACGTTGATAAAGCTCCTCCATAGTCTCGATAAAAGAACTATCTTTTTGCCAGAAAGCAGGGAAATCTCCTTCCTTCTTAATTAAAATTGCTGGAATGCCACTATCATTGGACGCTTCAATAATTGAGGGCAATCGCTTACTACCTAGCCAAAACTCCCGAAGATTCGGTTTGTGATTAACAGCCCGCTTTTCTATTCTTGTATAGAAAGATTCACTAGGTT
>NZ_JACJTU010000131.1 GCF_014698835.1 Nostoc paludosum FACHB-159
CGAAACCGCCATCACAAGACATCCACAAAAAGAGCGAAAACAAAAAAGCACCACTTCAAGACCAATCAAATCAGCCAAAGAAGAAACCAGGTGGGCAGCCAGGACATCAAGGTAAGACTCGTAAGGGCTTTGGTAGAGTAGATCGCTATGAAATTATCAGTCCTACGGATTGTGTTTACTGTGGTCAAAAAGCATTTGCGTCTGTGGCGGTAAAAGTAGAAAAACAGACTGTAGCGCAATTAGTGGAACGTCCCATTGAAATAGTTGAGTACCAACGCCATACCTGTATATGTGAAAGTTGTGGCAATCTACAAACTGCCTCTTGGCCAGAAGATATCATTCCAGGACAAGATTTAGGGGTGAAATTACAGGCGTTTTTAGGATGGGCAAATAACTATGCACATATGCCCTACGAAAAACAGCAGGAAATGTTGTGGGAACTGGGGCAAATCGATATTGGGCTGGGGACGTTAGTTGCAACTAATGAACGAGTTCAAAAAGCAATTGAACCGAGCGTTACTGAGTTAAGTAGTTGGATAAAACAGACACAACCTAACATTCATGTAGATGAAACACCTTGGTCAGTTAAGGGAGTTAAGGAATGGTTGTGGGTAGTTGCCAATTCTGATTTCTGTCTGTTTACTGCGGCTGATACTCGGTCACGATCCGAGTTAGAAACAATTTTAGGGGCTAAATATACAGGGGTACTCAGCAGCGACGATTTTAGTGTCTACAATGGCTATCCAGTTTTTGCCCAACAGAAATGTTTGGCCCATCTGCGCCGTCACTTCAAAAAATTAATTCAACTTCCCGGTCTTCACAACCAGGCTATTGGGGAAGCTTTTGTTGATTTAATTGATGAAGCCTTTAAAAATTAAGCTCACTGGTTTGAAACTCTTGACTCCACCAGTTACAACGACTGGGTAAATCAATTCAAATCTAAGTTACAACAAACGCTCAATCAGTGGATTGACTTAGCAGGAGCAAAAGCCGGCCAGCTTTTACGTTCTTTACGGGATAAAGCTTCTCAATGGTGGTATTTTCTTGAAAATCCTGAAGTTCCCCCTGATAATAATCAGGCTGAACGAGAGTCCTTCGGACACGCTTCGCGAACGCTGCGTTTAGCTGTGACAAAACGTAAGGTCAGTGGTGGTTCACGCTCGATGGAGCGGTTTCAACATACTGCCAAGAAAGTTGACGGTAGTGCAGACTTGTCGCCGTCAAGGTCGGTCTGTGATTGATTTTTTGGCACAAGCACTAATGGCTGACTCTAATAATAGTCTGTCTCGTCCTTCTTTGCTTCCACAATATTAGACCTGAATCCTTACGAGAAAACTCCATTTCATATCCAGCAACAGCTTGCTTTAACGTATCGATAGCATGTTCGTATTGCTGTTGCTGAGAATATAGTTGGGATAGCTGTTCGCAAGCCCTAGCCTTGCGCTTGAGAATTTTCCAATCATGTGGGGCAAACATCAAAGCGGCGTTGTAGATTTCGATGGCTTGAAGGTAAGTTGGGATTGTCTGTTGCTGTTGCATCACTAAGATAGGTTGAGAATTTCTACTCGCTCAAACACAACGATTTAGGAGCAAGTTCATCTCATGGTTATGATTTTGGATTCCCAATAGAGAGTTTTGAATTCCTCTTTATAGTACAATTGTTCGGTCAACGGGGAAAATCCCCCTTTCAAGCAAATTACATTCAATGCTTCTGGTATGCAATTGTCCAGAAGCATTTTGCTTATAGTTAGAGATCGCCTCACGAAGACTTTTGAAAATCAACATCACTTCGATAAACCTTAGCCCTGGGCTTACCTTTCTTAGCTGGTGCAGTCACTTGAGACTTCTTAGGCGTCCCTGGAGGACGACAGGTTTCGCAGTAGAGGGGGCGTGGGCCATACGTCTCACGGGAAGTTGATTGATCGCACTGCTTACAGACGAAGTTAAAAACGCGTGTGTGTATCTGACGTTTGTGCGCTCTGACGGTGTACTCTTTGACTTGAATTTCTTTGCTAGACATTATTTAACTTGCTGCGGTTTAAATAATTGAACGTAGTTAACCGCTTGACTTGAATCTTAGCCTTTCCAACTCTACTTTTAAGCCTGTTTGCCAAGTTATCACTACAGGTTTGTCGAGTAATTTCTCCCTTGGGCTACGCCAATTTGGAGAGTGAGTATCAGGCTTGTGCAAATTCAATCCTCCACACCTAAAATTTGTCCCCAAATCTTTTACTACTTCTTAAATCTCTCAAAAGCGTGCAGTTAAAACGCTTTGCTAGTGGTCAATGAAAAACTGTTCATATTCAGGAGAAAAACAATGGATATTCAAATCGTACTCAACTGGACAATTCAAATTTTGGTTATGGGCTTCGTCTGTCTTATGGTCATGGATTTCGTAAACGGCTTGTTTTCGCTACGATATTATGCAATCGCAAAAGCCGCTACAAATCCAGGTGCGTTCGCCACAAAACCAGAGCCAGTCGCCGCACCAATACCACAACCAGAAATAACACCAGACCCAAAAGAACAACCACAGTTCGCGCAACTGCCTGACCCTTGGGAACTCACCACAGGCATTCAACCAACTCCAATCCAAACCCAATATGTTGTACTTAGGTTCCTTAGACTTCCTCTGCTACCGCCAGCAGCCCAAGTACAACCGAAAGCTAAGGCAATCAGGAAATCCACTGCTAAACCAAAATCCACCACAACCACCAAATCCAGCAAATCTACTAACAAAGCCGTCACTCAAAAGAGTTCCAAGTCTCGCAAATCTGCCGCGGCTTAATCCTACAGCTTGGTTTTGAAATTAAGCGATGGCGCTGTGCCAAGACCAAGGACGAACGCACGAATAGGGCTGCGATGCGATCGCTTCTGTACCCAAGCAAATTTAAGCCGCCTATTAAAGGAGCGATCGCAGCCTAATGGCGTGGTCGCTCTAATTTTCGTTTCAACAGTAATATCAATGCAGGCAGCGCACTGTGAGTAATTGCTCTCCAGTACGCTCTGAAGAGGAGGAGAAGAGCGTGCGTCAGCATTTGCAAAGGGCGATTGTATTGTCTGGAAAACATTACAAGCAGTCGTGAATAGGTTTATTGGTAGACTCGATTGTGGTAATCTCAACCAATACCGGATCAATTGCGCTGCCACCATTAAAGATTTATAGGCAAAACATAGCATAGGGCAACAATGCAGAAACTCCTTTTTAGTGATAGAGATAGTTTTAAAGCACAAGCCCTATTTCTTGGTAAAAAGATTAACCTCCAAAAATTGGAGAATTACGATTGCTTGGCGACTATGCCAGTAATGGTGAAAGTAGCTCAACAAGGTTGCGCGGTGCTGCTAGGCTATGGTGCAGTTGTTTTGTTTAACCTCGATCCTATAGAAAAGGTAGCCTTCTTGAAGGGGCTATCTTCTCTAGTTCATGACTCATTTAGCCAGCCTGAGATAGAAGAAGTGGAAGTTCATTTCAACGTTGTCGAGAATGAGCGAGTCAAGGAAGGAAAAATTTTTCTTTTGTGAATTGAGTGTAGAACGCTTGCAGATTGTAGCTGATATTTTGGCCAAAAGTGTTGTGCTGTCGCATTATGAAATTAGTATCGCGGCAGTATTGGATCAAATTGAACCGTTTGCGGCTAGCCTCCAGAGTGAAAACAGAAGTCGGCGGCAGAGTCGGGAATTACTGCGTCAACTAGGCACAACGTTGTTAGTTCAACATAAAATAGTAGGTCGCGTCGAGATTATCGATAAGCCAGAGTTGCTTTGGGAATCCCCACAGTTAGAAAATTTATATCTGCGCTTGGAGGATGAATACGAAATCCGTGAGCGTCACAATGCCTTGGAACGCTTTCCTAGAGCTAATTACCCAAACTGCACAAACTGTACTGGAGTTCATGCAGCATAGTAGTAGCCAGCGAGTAGAGTGGTATGTTGTGATTTTGATTGTGGTGGAAATTCTGCTGTCACTGTACGACATAATATTCAAACGTTGAAAACTTACTTAATACAGCTTTACGTTTTCCAAGGGTGTCATTCGGTTCAGGATTATGTACTCTGGATAAACATGCACTGCGCTTCTCACATTAAGAAACTATGCCAAAAAATTGGGCTTTGAAAGTAGACCAGTTTTTCAATGCAAATCCCAACTGCATTATCGCTACTGTTCATGTTGATAGCTTTCCTTCTGACCTGCCCTTAGAACCAAATATCAGAGAACCCAACCGTAAAAGCTCAACATACAGACAAATCTTCGACTCATTGACAACTGAACCCGAAAAATTCTTCTCAAGACATAGTGGAATTGTACTGTGTGCCAACAAGGTCAAGCCCAACAGTAAAAAGACGCAGCTAGAACTAGAAATACTGGAAGCTAGTGAGGGCGGTAGCGACGGCATTATCAATGGGGGACATACGGTTTTAGCCTTTCAACAGGCGAGGGAATATAAGTACGACCTTACCCAAGCCAGAGTCAAAGTCACAATTCACATCGGGCTAAGTGAGGATGAGGCAAAAGACATCGCCCTAGCATCAAACACTTCAGCCCCAGTCGATGCGCGTTCTAAAGTTAACGCCAGGGGTGACTACAAATTCATCAAACAGTTTTTAGCGCAACTGGAGCGCGACGAAGAAACAAAATTCCGCATCGCCTATTACCAGAACCAAAGCGGTGCGCCCAAAAGTCCCCAGTGCAATGTCAATCACCTAATCAAATTGATGAACTGTCTGGACAGGAACAAATACAACCCAGACTCAAAAAGTAGAACCAAACACCCGCCTGTGAGCAATACACCTAGCTTGAGTGAGGCCGAAAGAGAACGGCTGTCAAAGTTGTTGCCGCTACTGCCCAAGGGACTATGGATTGAGCAACGACTGTTTCAGGTAATCGAGGAACATATCACCAAACCCAGGAAGAAGGGAGTAGTTGACCTCGCCTCAATCGACCCGCGCAAGAACACATTGTTGCCGGATAGCCGATACTCGTTTGGCTTCGCTGCGCCAGCTGATATCGCCATGCCGATTGTTGCTGCTTATCGGGTGTTTTTGGATGAACAGTACAACTGGATAATACCTTTTGATGAATTCGCCGAGGATTTTTTACAGCATTTGTGGAATAACTATTACAAGAAATACTTGGTGTCGGAGAAACTCGCTGGTAATACAGTTGGGAGTAAAATCTGCCGCAATCTGGTGATTTGGGATAATATTTACCTTTCAGCGCAAAGCTACCTGAATCAGCAGTTGATGAAAATGGTTGGGTCAAAAAATAATAAGCGCGAAGAATTAAAGCTGGTGAATTAACGTATGATTATTTCTCCATTCCCAAAATGAACATAACCCTCTTCTGTCACTCTCCGGAAGAGCGATCGCTATAAGCCTCATGAGGCAATCAATACAAGCTATACTATTAGAAAAAAATAGGTCTTGTATTTGTTATTAGAAAATAATCGCTCTATCGCTTGCTATACAAAAGCTCTAGAATTCGGAAATGGCAAATATTTTCGGAGAGTGACAGAAGAGGGATAAGTAAGTCGTGGTGAAATTTTACAAGTATGTAACAAAGAATTAAGCAGAAGAATGAGAGTTAAATCTTACACGTTGTGTACTGTAGTTTCCCTTCTCTGCTCTAG
>NZ_JACJTU010000132.1 GCF_014698835.1 Nostoc paludosum FACHB-159
AATCCCTAAAATTTGTTTTGTCCGGTGGGGATATTTCTGGATATAATCAAAAACCATAACTAATATCGAAAAATGGTAGACGCTCAATTTAACGTTTTACCATTTTTCTTTTCCTAAGTTAATATTTCGGACAAGTCTAGTGTAAAAAATACCAAAGCATTCGATAATCAACATAATTACTCTGGCTGTTTATGCCGAAAGTATTATTAAGCCAGTCTCTGGCAGCCTGATGACTGGAATGGCGAAACAAAATTGTAATATGTTCGGCATTGGGGATAATAACGAGCTTTCTTGCTTTACCCTGAGTAAAGTTGTGGTTTTCTCCACCACCAGACACCAGTAAACGCTGTGCGTTGGCAACAAATCTATTTTCCCAACTCCCTGCTTGTAATAAAAGATTTCGGGGTACGTTTGGCGTAATTGAAGCGCCTGTAGGTGAAACTGCTACAGTTGCAGCATAGCGATCTACTTGATTGATGGCAGCAGACATGACAGCTCCACTACCCATTGAGTGTCCTAATGTAGCCAAACGCGATTTATCTACCTCTGGTTGCTCTAGTAGTACTGTGTAAGCAACATTTAAATTCTCTTTTAGAGAATTGTTTTTTAGTGGTTTGGTGTTAGCACCATGACTATCAAAATCCCAGAGCATAACAGCATAACCCGCATGAGCCAAAGTATAGGCATAACCAAGCATTAATTGTTTCGAGCCTGCATAACCATGTGCGATTAAAACACCAGGAACATTTTGAGCATTCTGTGGTGCTACATATAACAAAGGCACTCCCAGACGTTCCATTTGACGGCTCACCAGAGAAGTTTGCGCTCTTAGCACACCCCACCATGAAAGAGTAATTAACACTACTGCTACAATTGCTAATACTAAACTGTGATTTGTTTTCATAAAGAATATTACTAATACTTCAATTATCCTTGATTCGTATTCTTTCAGCAGCCACTAGTATTAAAACAATGGCTTAATGTTTAATCCAAGATAGAAAGGTTTGTTAATCAACAAGTTCTTATCAGATTAATTCTGAGAACATTTGTTCTAGAATATCTTGGAGTAATTCTGGCTCCGAGGGATACAGAGAAACTGGGCCAGCAAGAAATTCCTGAATAGTCAGTTGATGCTGTTGAAAATCTTTGACAAAATCCCGGATTTCAGAAACAGCCTGAATTTGAGATTCGATGGCTTCGACCATCCCGGCTACAGCATCAATACCTTGTTTTTTAGCTTTTCGAGAGCTAGAAAACATTGCTCCTTCAGGAGTATTTTTAGCCAACCGTAGTTCCCGTTTCAAGTTTTCATATTGAACTTGAAGAATTTGATTTTGCTGTTCTAGATGGCGACATTTTCGAGTTAAATCATCTTCATTATTGAAATCAATCCTTTCCCCAACTTGTTGACGAGATTCAATTTCTAGCAGCCTTGCCAAATCTCCTTCTTGGTAGGCACTATTGATTTCCTGCATGATTTCGGTATGATATTTTTGCGTTTCGCTATCTTGTGCCTTATCGGGGTGAAATATTTCAGCTAACCGCAAAAATGTGGAGCGAATTTTTTGCTGTGTCTCGGTTCTAGCTCCAGCCCCAAATGAAGTGTAATCTTGTGCTTGACAATGTTGATTTTGATGGGGATTTTGAGCAGATTCGGTGGAAAAATCTTCTTCCATAGGAAAAAACTCTTGGTTTAGCTCTTGTTGGAATTGCTCTGTATCGGGTTTGATGCTGATAATTCCAGCAGACTGTAGTTGACGATAAACTGCTTGTATTTTCTTAAGAGTTTGTTTACCAAATTTTCTAGTAGTAAAAATAGTTTCAAACAAAGCGTGAATTTCCTGGTCGAGTTGGGTCATTTTTTGGAAGCTGGGATTAGCCCGATGCACAACTTCTGTGGCAAGAGTTCGCGCCTTTTCGACAAAGTTATTTAGTTCAGTCCGCTTTTTCTTAATCTGCTTGAGGATGGATTGGTGCTGTTTTTCTAAATATTCCAAGCGCAGATGCAATTCGGAAAGAGCCAGTCCGTTTGCAACCGTAGACTCGGTTGAAGGTTTAGTGGTTCGAGGCATAGAAGATTTATGCTGTTTCCAAGATGAAAAGAATGATAGAGATACAAGCATCTCATTGATGATACACGAATAGATAAATCTTGGAACTCTAGCGGGTTCTTGGTAAAAGTTTCACTGTTAGAACAAGAACGCTCGCTCCATAAAATTACATTCCTCGGATGAGATTTTTGTCAGGGTATTTGATTTATAATTTTGAGTCGGTCTAATTTTGGAGAATTTTGAAAGTTGTATGTCCAGCCTAAGTTCAGACATGGTGCGCCTCTATCTACAAGAAATTGGTCAGTTCCCGTTATTAACCTCTGACCAAGAAATAACTTATGGTAGGCTTGTACAACAAATGATTGCCCTTGAGCAGCAACAGCAGCAGTTGAGTCAACAATTGCATCGCCAACCAACAGCAACAGAATTAGCCGATTTTGTAAATAAAAGTGAAATAGAAATCAATCAAATCTTTGAGCAAGGTAAACGAGCCAAGCAAAAGATGATTACAGCAAACCTGCGACTGGTGGTTTCAATCGCTAAAAAATACCAGCGTCGCAATCTGGAATTTTTGGATTTAGTTCAAGAAGGGGCAATTGGTTTACAAAGAGGAATAGAGAAGTTTGACCCTAACCGAGGCTACAAATTATCAACTTACGCATATTGGTGGGTAACTCAAGCAATCACCAGAGCGATCGCTGAAAAATCTCGGACGGTGAGACTACCAATTCACGTTAACGAGAAACTCAATCAAATAAAGAAAGTACAGCGAGAATTGTTTCAAACACTAGGTCGTCATGCTAGTGTCACGGAAATTGCTCAAAAATTGGACATAGAGCCAAGCCAGATTCGAGAATACCTTAAAGTTGCTAGTGGGACAGTTTCTCTAGATTTGAAGGTGGGTGACAATCAAGAAACTGAACTGAGCGAACTTTTAGCCTCGGAAAGCATTTCGCCGGATGAACACATCACTCAACTTTTGTTGCGTCAAGATTTAAGTGATTTGTTAGCATCACTAAAACCAGTGCAGCGCGAAGTACTAATTTTGCGCTTTGGGCTGTTAGATAATCAAGAACGAAGTTTGGCTCAGATTGGAGAAAAGCTCAATCTCAGTCGAGAGCGAGTGCGTCAAATCCAGCAGCAGGCAATGACTGCGCTACGCCGTCAACAACCGTCTATTGGGCAGTATCTAACTTCTTGAAAAATGCGGTGGTGTTGTCTCAGGTGCATTAATTCTCTTGAGTTAGCTGTGCCTGTAACTGTTGTACTCGCTCTACAGTTAACCCTGTTACTCGCACAATTGCCTCACTTGCCATTCCCTCGCGCAATAAATTTATCGCTACTTTCTCTAAAGCTTTTTGTTCCCAACTAGTGACAATTTCCATAATTTCCTCTTGCTGTGTTAACCCCATTGTATCGATAGCTGCTTGGAAAGTTTGCTCTTCGGCCGCATCCAGCCGTAAATACGTATCAACAAACCCAGAAATTAATTGCATCCGGGCTGGGTCTAATTTTAGCGTTACGAGCAACCGCAAACATTCTGCTTTGACCTGTGGACGCTCCTGCTTGGAAATATTCATCTTTGACATCAACGCTGCTGCAACTGGATTAGGCTGGGTTAGAAAATCCCGCCAGCTTAAACGATTGAGTTGAATTGCTGCAAATTGAAACTCCAGTACATTAAAGTCACCAAATGTGACGCGATAAATTTGTGGTTCAGGACGCTTTGGTTCATCAAAAGAAAAAATAACAACTGGGTAAATCGGTAAGTCGTATTTTTCATGCAACCGAGCAAAATATTTAAACATTCGTTTAGCAAATACTTTCTCAGTATAAGATTGATTTTCAACGTGAATCAAAAAACAAGTGTCTTGCTGCTCGAAGCGGCATTGAGCGAGTAAATCAATTTCCTTCTTTTCTCCAGAGGTGACATCGGTAAACATTTCTTGCGGTAAAAACTGAATGGAATCGCGGTCTATTTGACTAGCTACTTGCGGGAGAAATAAATCAAGAAACTCAACAAAAAAGGTGGATAATAATTCTTTGAAGAGGCGGTCATGGTCAATCATAATTTTTGTATTTTTTGAATTATTGATAGTAATTATATAAATATTATACTTTAATTAATTAATAGTAAGTTAAGCTTTTATATTAGATAAAATAAAAATGTGGCGATTCCACTAGTGAATCGCCTTTGTCCTAATTACAGTCTTTTTTCCTGTGGTATAGCTACCCCACTAAATACCTAATAAGAAGCAGAGCTATCGCTGCAATCCGATGCTGAATTGACTGCGGAGGATTCTTGAAAAATCGTTTCAAATCTCGACTTTTGATTTGATAACAAGACGAACAACGTTGTTTGGCTTTGCTATTATTTTTTGCATATATGTTAAAATTTTTATGAGGAACTTAAAGCACTGCTAAAACTGTCTAAAACAAATGTGTTTTTGAGAAAAGTTTTAGGTTGAATAATGGCGCAGAACACAAATCGTCAAAATGGGTATTTAGCAGCAGTTGTAGGCGGACTAATCGGGGCTGTGGCGTTGATGAATTTTGGTATCTATCTAGGGATTGCTTATGTGAAAAATTTCATGCCAAATGCTGAACTCGAAGGAGTAATTCCACCTTTTATTGGTTATGTTGCTGGGTGGTGGATAGGAGAAGTAGTCGGTTGTTGGCTGGCTTTGCGTTGGCGGCATCACCGTAAAG
Organism: Nostoc paludosum FACHB-159; assembly: GCF_014698835.1. Taxonomy (GTDB): domain Bacteria; phylum Cyanobacteriota; class Cyanobacteriia; order Cyanobacteriales; family Nostocaceae; genus Nostoc; species Nostoc paludosum. The sequence continues at coordinate 4,761 of NZ_JACJTU010000132.1, forward strand.
CAGGGAAAACCGCTAGGGTCTTGGCAATTGTGACTCCCTTGGGAATCATCTTTTGCTTTGTGGTTTATTCTGCTGTTTTCAACTGGTTAAGTGGCAGAGTTAACGAGTTACAATTTGCACATCTATATGAAATAATTCGCTCGGTAACTGCTGCTGGTTTTGCCATAGCTTTAGCATGGGTAGCACGATTTTGGACAAAGCCTTATCTCAGATCTTGCACCTCGAAATAGTAATGTCAATTCCATGACTAAGTGCTAAGGGTCGGAGCCGTTCAATATCCAGTAGTAATAAAGACAAGACTAAATGAGGTA
>NZ_JACJTU010000133.1 GCF_014698835.1 Nostoc paludosum FACHB-159
CTCATAATTCCTTACTTCTTTAAATAACTCTTTATACTCTGCACAATATTCATCTACGATCGCAACTGTTGGGTGGGCGTCTCTAGCCAAATGTTTCAGGATTTGTAATTCTACATCCATGCCCTGCTTACCTTCCAGAGTTTTTTCTTTTAATCCTTTTATTAAGAATACTCGGAAAGTGACAGAAGAGGGATAGATCCAAACCCACCAAAGCCTTCTGAAGTGGAGTATAGGGTGTAGGGGGTAGTGACGAGGAAGATTATGAATGTTCATACTTTGTTTCTAATTTTGTTAATTTTTTCCTACGCCCAATACCCTACTCCCAACAAAGAGTCTTGACGAGGTTAGGTCTTTCCAAGCCTGTCATTTGGGGCGATGCCATAGAAAAGCCACCGCCCTTTTCCCTTGAATTACGCTGCTACTACTGGTCGCACTCCCAGATAACCAATCGCCCTATCCGCAGTATCAGCCACTTGGTTCCTTCCATACGGTCGTGGTCGAGAATACCAGCCTTCTGCGTTGCACCCCACGAAGCCGACCAAACGACCATCCCGAAAGACTTTGGTGCTGAACGATAGCCAATCAATATCCCCATGCCGCAGCTCATACTTCCGACAAGCTTCTTCGAGTTCGTCAGATAATCGGTCGTTTCGCTGGCGTGGGGTTTCTGGTTCAGCGATGGTTGGTTTAACTTCAGCCACTCGTGTAGCGAACCAAGTGCGATCGAAAGGCAATCTTCCGCTATCGGTGAGTTGTACCCATACGGTAATGCCGCCTTCAATCCATAAAGTTTTGATTTGGTCGGGGGTGCTGTTGATGATGGTTGCGATGATTTGGCGATCGCGGTGGGTTAGCGGGTCTTTAGCTGGAGCGACCGTTTCAGATTGGGTTGCAAGAAGGTCGTCGAGTTCTTGTTGTGCTAGGGATTGCTCGTCAATCGGGAGGGCTTGCTGTGTTAGTGTTGTTTGGTTCATAATAGTATTCCTTGATAAAAAGGGAAAGGCGATCGCTCAGTTGTCCAGACCATAGCGATCGCCTTTGTTTTTTACGAACGAACGTTGTGGGAATCCACAACGCATTCACTCAAATTTGGCGCAGCCTTTCTTAAAAAATGCCCCGTGTCAGTGACCGGAACTTGCAACAGCAGCATATATGCTTGATCGGGCGCAGTCTCGCTTACTGGCGTTGAAAGCGTATGCAGTGCTGCTGTGACAATTTTTTATTCACCGATTCATCATCGATGCAATCAACCTCCCCTCCTGTATCCATCACTTTCTCTGGGTTCACCAGTGCTTCAGCTACCCTTCCAGGCGGTTGATTGAATGTTTATTTCATGGTTCGGTAATTCTGTTGCAAACTCTTTCGCGTTCGGGTGCTGGCTGTTTGCTATTTCCTTGCCCTTACAATTTAATAGTAAAGTAACACTTGTCTTTTGTCAAGGGTTACTTGTTCTGCTCTATAATTTTAGGAGAACCAAAAAGGGACTGTACATCATTACCTAATACAGCACATATATAACGTAATAGTATAAAAGAGACTGTTTTAGATGCTTTTTCGCCAAAAGGGCGTTCTAACATTTGAATATATTGCTTAGTTACGCGATATCCATATTTTTCGCTTACTTCATCTGCTAGGCGTTGCATAGGAACTTTGCCACGCATTTCCCTCAATCGTTCTCCATACGTAGCATTCCAATTTACGCTAGCAACAATATCTAGCTCCAGCATAATTAGCTCTCGACAAGTTTCACTTGACTCCGCCATATCATAAATGTTATAGTCTGACTTGTCTACGTTAAAACAAAAGCGATCGCTAAAAGGAGCGATGCGATCGCTTTGCGGGAATTTTTTACAACTGTATGAGTTGTTTATAACGCTGACATAGTTTTGACATAGCGAAAAAATCCATTTGCAGTTCAACCTACATGGCGGCATCCTTGCAATGCCGCGACAGTTCCGTGCATCAAAAATTTGGAGGAACTATGGACGCAATTACTTACAGCGAAAGCCACCCCAGCCCTTTTGACCAAATTAAACATATTGATAGTGATGGTTCTGAGTATTGGCTGGCCCGTGAACTAATGCCCATCTTGGGATATCAGCAGTGGCGACGGCTAAAAGATGCCATAGATAGAGCTATTACTGCTTGCGAAAACCAGGGGTATGAGTATGAGAAACATTTTTTTCCATTGACTTACTCTAATGGAGGTAGACCAGGGAAGAATTACAAATTAACTTTATACGCGTGTAATTTAATTTTAGGAAATATAGATATAAGGAAGAAGAGAAAATTCAATCAATTAAGTGAAAAGTTTTATTCGGATAAACTTCAAAAAGAACTTGGAGGTGTCAGAGAAGTGCCAACTCCAGCAGGTTTTATTGATTTACTCACTAATGAGCAAATTATTGAAGTCAAAAAAATAAAATCTTGGAAAGCCGCTGTCGGACAAGTTTAAGTTTACAGTGACTATTACCCATTTCATGAAAAACGGATACATCTCTTTGGTGAATGCCATCTTGAATTTATGAGAGTTGTTATTTTTCATTGTAACAAGCGAAAAATTACTGTTACATGGGAAGCATAATTTACAAAGTTTTTAGCAAAAATAACAAAGAATAGCACAAATAATTATATTACTGAGCATCAAGCATAATCAATAATTTATATATACTTAATTGCTGCTTCAATAAGAGTTTTTCTTGACAAATTAATAGTTACTTAAAGTGATTGGAATACTGTGCAGATTCAACAAGATGTCTGGATAAATTATGGATAAAATTACTTTTGATGAAATTCAATTCAGCCCCTTTGACGAAATTAAACAGGTTGATAGCGATGGTAGTGAGTTTTGGTTAGCTACTGAATTGTTAACCTTGCTGGGTTATCAAACTTGGAAAAGAATTCGGGACACGGTTGAAAGAGCGAAAATCAGTGCTAAAAATTCAAGGATAGATCCATCCCACCATCTGGTCGATGTCGTCCAAATGGCGCAAGTTGGCACATCCCAGGCATTTCGAGAAGTGCTGAAAGATTACAAGCTATCACGACACGCCTGTTATTTGGTGGCCATGAATGGCGACCCTCGCAAGAGTGCGATCGCCGTAGCACAAAATTACTTTGCAGTGAAAACCCGTGAGGCAGAGTTAGCCCCACAAAATTCAGAACTAATCACCCAACTCTGGGAAAAACTCGAACAGCAAAATCAGGTAATCGAAGAACAAGGCAAGGCGATCGCTGACCTTCAAGCTCAAGTCCAAAACTTACTACCCCCATCAGCCGACTTCATGCCTCCGGGCTGGGATGCCGAAGTTTGGCGATCGCTTCCAAAGCAGGACAAACGCCACTTCAGGTTTTTGTACCGCCGTCGCAACTTCCGACCATCCCAAGAGAATCAACCTTTAGCCCTAAGCGCGGCCACCATTGAGCAGATGAAGGAACGGCAACGGGCTGAGGTTGAACAGTTGATAGGTGAAGTTTCAACACAAGAGAAACAGCAATTTCAGGCGGTGAAACTCCAAAAGCTCAGAGAGTTTTGGTCGCAAGCATCCGTTGAAGAACAAAAAGATATGCCTTTTTAGCAGTGGGTAAAAATATGAGCAGTAAGCTAATTACTCCAGAATCACCTTTGTTGGTTCCGCCTTTATTAGCAGCAGAGATTGGTTTAGAAGAAGCAGTAATACTCCAACAAATTCATTACTTTTGTCAAATATCCAAACACATCAAAGCTGACGGGCGGCGTTGGTTTTGGAAAACGCTCCAGGACTGGGGTCAAACACTGCCGTTTCTCAAAATCTCTACCATCAGGCGTGCGATCGCTAACTTGAGGAATTTCGAGCTAATCGATGTCTGCCGCCACAGCCAAAAGACTTGGTATCAGGCAAACTGGTTTACCGTTAACCTGGAGAAGGTCAAAGCTCTATGGAATCAAATTTGTCAAAATCAGCAGATCGATGTGAGTCCCCTGAATACATCGAATTGCTCACCCACGGCAGATGATATCAAAGAGTCCACCCCTAAAGAGTTCTCTTCACAACATCATGCTGTTGAGGAAGAAAAAAATGAAGTGGAAGAAACCGAGATATTGGACTATGAACCCGAATCAGTTTGTTTAACCCCCCGACCAGAGCAATCCCAGACTCTTCGCTTCGTTGATGAACAAGAATTAGACTACTCAACTAACGAGGAAGACCATCATGAGGACGAACTTTCCGGGGCGGAGGTTAAAGCTGATTTAAATGTGTCTAAGCAGGAAATTGCAGTGGTTTGTAACGAATTGAGACGGTTACGAATAAACCCTCAGCCTTGCTTGGGGGTAGTCAAGAAACATTGGGATAATGTACAGGGTGCGATCGCTAGGGTCAAGGATGCGATCGCAGAGGGTTGGTGCAACAACCCGACTGGTCTATTTATCAACTCCTGTAAGAGTGGGGCTAAAGGCAAGAACACCGTTACCGCAGATGTTAGTGCTTGGTTCGAGTGGGCGAGGAAGCAGAGAATCGTGCTGGGGATGTCGGGTGGCGTTGTTTATACACCGGATGGGGAGCCTGTTGAGTTGCGGGAGATGATGCGAAGGTTTCCGGTTGAGGCAAAAGTTTTTAGCTTGAATTAGGAAAACAAAGCTTTGGTAAACAATTTTTTCTTTCAGGTTCTTATTCTTAGTGGTGCAGAAAAGTTTCTGGAGTCTCAAGTGGAGAAAACAGTGACACGGGAGAATTCAATTCTGTTATCTAATTGCGCTCGTTTTTTTAAGGAAGCAGTGGC
>NZ_JACJTU010000134.1 GCF_014698835.1 Nostoc paludosum FACHB-159
GAATGATTTTTACTTGGGGTCATGCTTTAAGCTGCTGGAATTCTTTTGCAACATACATTTTGGCAGTTTTTGACCCCTCTTCTTTCAATCTTGGTGAGAAATCCGGGTACAGCATCCCAAGATTCCCAAGCATTCAATTGGAATTTATTAATCGATACTCAAGAACGTAGCGAATTAAAAAGATTCGATTCGCAATTCTGTAAAGCAAATATTGAACCAAGCGATCGCTATGTATTATCTGTAAAAGGAAGTACAAAATATCGCCTTCAACCCGGTGAATCTGGATTTGAAAATTTATATCTCACAGGTGACTGGACTTTGAATAATATTAATGCTGGCTGTATTGAGGCAACTGTTGTATCAGGAATGTTAGCATCGAGAGCTATTTCTGGATATCCAAAACAGATTGCTGGTGAGTCAGATATTTAAGATTAAAGGGGATCGCACCCGCAAACAACAATAAATTACAACAGCAAATCAAATGTCTACTTCTAACTATCCTCTATACATTGAGCGTGGTGGCGAGCAAGTCTTGAAGCCCCCATTTAATTTTGAAAATGCTAGTATACATAGCTTTTTACTACAAGCTGAAAATGATAAATTGCAATTCCTTTGCGATCGATATTTAAATAAGTTTACAGAAGATAAACTTGAATATCGTCCAGCTATGCCCTATGTGTTTTTAGTTGTTACTGACGTTGAAAAGGTCTATTCTTTAAATCAAAAAGATAGAGAAATGGGCTGGATGCCTGAGATTGATGTAAGTTTCTGGATATTAACTATAGCAATGAAGCGTGTGGCGGGAGTGATGATTCCTGACCGTTTAGTATGGTTTATGCCTTATCTTTTTGTTGATAGCGGTTATGCAATGGCAGGCGGAAGAGAAATCTATGGTTATCACAAAATGATAGGGCAGTTCAATATCCCTAAATTAACAGAAAATGCCGCTTTAATTAAAGTAGATACTATAGCATTCGAGCATTTTCACCCAGACGCTAAAGCAAAAATGCAGTGTCTGTTTGAAGTCAGAAGGATAGACGGTGAAATAAATAATCCTCATGTCAAAGATTGGCATAGTATTGATGAAGCATCTGCTCAACTGAATCAGATGCTTGCTCACAGGCAAGGCGGAATTACGGGTGCATTAATAGAAAGTCTCTCTAGCCTTCTAAAAGTTTTCAGTTTGCAAACAGTACCAGTTGCATTTCTCAAACAGTTCCGGGATGTTACAGATTACCGACGAGCTTGCTATCAAGCAATTGTTGAAGCTGATGCTAAGGTAACTCATTTTCGAGCAGGCGGAGTATTGCAAGGGCAATATGAACTGATGCTAAACAATTTTGACAGCCATCCTATTGCTCAAGAATTAGGTTTGAAAGTAGGGAAACAGAGAGTATTAGATGCTTTTTGGTTTAATTATGATTTTATTATGGAAGCTGGAACTGAGATTTTAAAAGCTTCTACACTTGATATAGGTGAAGCAAAAAAATATACAGTAACTAAGTCTATTTTGCATAGAATATGTAATTTTTTTAGGTAAAATCTCAAAAATATGTTCGTAGCTGGATACGCTCCGCAGACTAACTTTTCTGTGCCGTATCTGTTGACTTTTCTAAACCAGATTACCCCGCAAGAGGACTGCCGAGATACGGTTACCGCGGCAGACCGCCCATAACACACTTAGAAAAAATGTCACTTCCTTTGCCCCCATATCCCTGCCTTTGGTGCGTAGACGCGTAGCGGCTTGTCTTTAGACATCGCCAACCTCTGGGCATTGTCAAAAGCTATTTGATTCGGGCATTCCACACCACCTTGCTGCGTTCTAGCCAAGCCGCTCTTGAGCAGTTCTTCTTGAAAGCTGATATCAACCCCATCCTTGGCGTAAGCCATTACCTCTGCAACAGTACGCCCAAGGCTATCTTTCCCGGCTGGAGGTTCTTGGCAATTTTTGGCGATCATCAATAGTGGGCTGGTTTAGGCAGCTATGCTGAGGCCAGAGAGCAGAAGGAAGAAATTGAATTTTGAATTATACGCTTGTTGATTTAAAAGACAAGTCAAACATAGGTATTTTTTAATAGTTATAAAAAAGTGGTAAGCCATAATAAATTGCACTCAAACATAATATTTTTACTCCTACCCCCAGTTACGATCTTTGACAAGAACTTAGTATCAATCAAAGACTTACACGAGCTACAATTTATCATCAAACATTTTGATAAAGATATCTATTGATAACCTACTCATAACCAATCTCTAACCGACATCCCGTAATTTAAATTCCTGAGTTGAATAGCGTGAGTAAAAACTACTTGTCTCAAATACACTCACGGATTTTAAAAATAACTGAGGATATGATGATTACCAAGCTTGGCTACTCAATCTTTCGACGCATTATTAGTGTATATTTGCTGCGAAAAATGTGTTTGGTAGGTTTGACTTTACCGTTTCTGGCATCTGTTAGCACCAGTTTGGTGGTTGCCGCAGAGAACGAAAATGCCAATGCGCCATACGAGATTGGACTTTGGGGCGATCTACCCTACTCGGCCGAGCAAGAAGTTGGCGTCAAAGCACTAATCGACGACATGAATTCGCAGAAATTGGCTTTTACCGTCCACGATGGCGATCTCAAAGCTGGTTCTAATAGCCGTTGTGACGACGTAGTATATACCAATGCGCTTGCCTACTTCAACGCTCTGGAAGCGCCAGCAGCCTTTACCCCAGGAGACAATGATTGGACAGACTGCGATCGCCCTTCCAATGGCGGATTCAACTCACTAGAGCGCCTCGATTACGAGCGTAAAATCTTCTTCAGCACGAATTATTCTCTAGGGCAGCGCCGATTAGCTCAGGAAGTGCAGACAGTCCCGCTATGCCTTGGTGTCAATGGGCCGGTATCCTGCGCCGAGAATCGTCGGTGGACGGTTGGTAGGGTTACATACGTAACACTCAACATCCAAGGTTCGTGCAATAACCTATGCGACACAGCACCCAGTCAACAGGAGTACGCAGCGCGGAATGCAGCTAATATTGCATGGATGAAAGAGACTTTTAAAGTAGCAAAGGACCGCAACTCAGCGGCGGTCATGTTGATCTCGCAAGCTAGCCCAGGGTGGGATCTGGCCGATCCAACCAGAGCGCCTTTGCGTAATCCAAGAACGCTTGTGGAAACTGATGGACAGCCTGATGGCTTTAAGGACTTTTTATTAGCATTGCGCGATGAGGTAATCGCTTTCCGTAAACCAGTTGCCTATGTGCATGGCGATTCGCACTACTTCCGTATTGACAAGCCCTTTCTAGATGCTCAAGGTAGACGCTTAGAGAACTTCACTCGTATCGAGACATTTGGGGACAATCAAGGGAACGGCACTAACGACGTACAGTGGCTCAAGGTAAATGTCGATCCTCGTAACCGAGAGGTGTTTTCATATCAGCCACAGATTGTTCCCAGCAATCGAGTAGCCGTTCCAGTTCCGTAATATCATGTCCGATTGAAGACTGACCAGGGAGGTAAGGGGGAGCAGGGGAGAGTATTACTTTAGTAACCTCCTCAACTCGTTACAAACCTCCGCAATTTCCTGCTTATGCACATTTAAATCAACTTCAACCCCCCCCCTCTGGGAAGGTCGTCCTCATGATGGTCTTCCTCGTTAGTTGAGATATCCAGGTCTTGTTCATAAACGAAGTACCTTGAGAGAGGGATGGGGTTGGTTGCCAACGGTGATGAAAAGTTATCAACCTAAATTTTTCTCTAAATATTCTGTCATCATCCGCTTGAGATCGGCAATTAGACGATTAACATCGCCACCTTGTTTGTGAATCTCTTGTTCCTGCCCAATTAGATAACTCATACCTTTATAAAGAGCTTTCATTACCCTTGCAATCTGTAATCCTTGGATAGGATTGAGATCGGGTCTAACCCGTAGAAGTAAATTAAGTAGGTCGGTGTGAATATTTATCGTTAGGAATAGGCAGGAGGCAGGAGGCAGAAGGCAGGAGTGAAGAGGGTTTTAGCCTAGTTTATGTTTCTTTACATAGTTCGGTTTTTTTGAATCGTTCTACTTATATATATTGGTTAATATTTCTTGCTCAACTGTTTGAGCAGCTTCTGCCAGCGTGATTTGCCCTTCTTGCCCAGCATTGAGATGTCTAAAGGCCGGATATTGGCGTTCAAAAGCAATCATGGGGTCAATCACCTGCGAAACGATAGTAGTAAAATCCAAACCGGAAACATCCTGTTGTAAAGCAGTTATTATATTGTTACTTAATTGCTGTATATATCGCTCTCCCAAAGCTGCTAAGATTGCTTCCTTATTTGAGAAATACTGATACACCGAGCCAACAGAAATACCAGCACGCTCAGCTAAGACATTAGTGTTGATAGCTTCTACTCCTGCTTCGGCTACATCGGTGATAGGTTAAGATAAAGCGCATTTTGTCAATCAGTTAAAATACTCAAAATAAATTAGATGGTAATGATAATCGTGCGGGTGGGAGGGGAAGGAGGCGAGC
>NZ_JACJTU010000135.1 GCF_014698835.1 Nostoc paludosum FACHB-159
CAAATCCCTCCGCTTCTACTCGAACTTCACCTGTAGCCGAGTCGAAATGAATCAAAACTGAACGTTCCATACTATCTCCTTACATATTGTTGTATTTCTTGATGTCCGGCAAAGGTAAGCCGTAAAGTTTGTACAGTGCCGTTGGTAATTTGTGCGATCGCGCATTCCCCAAATTTCTCTTGTAATTCAAGAGCTTTAGCTCTCACCATGCGTTGTCCGTATGCAAGCATTAGTTTATTGCTGAAAAAGTCTTTGCCCAACTTTGGAACTATCTCATAGCTATCGTGTATTACGTCATACACACCGTTTGACTGATTCCATTTAAAACCGATGTCTGCACGGGCTTTTATAGTGCGACCAGATACGATGATTTCAGCGCTTTGTCCTTGAGAGCCACCGTAGTATCCTTTTAGTGATTGTGCTGTTTCATGTACTTGCGGATTCAGCTTCAAATCTTGTAAAGCTTGTACCAGGCATTCACGGTTAGCAAGCTTGGTTTTAACGGTTGAGAAGTGTGACATGAGAATTTTGTCCCTATATTAGGAGTGCGGTATTCTTTTTTGAAATGAATATTGCATTTTTCGTTAGGTACTTAGTCTTGGGCGAATGCACTCCGCCCAAGACTGTTTTTTACCTAAATTTGAATGACATAACGGTAGCTTTCGACAAGCCCACATCATCAGTTGCAAGCTGTTGCAGATTACGCTGTTCATCTAGTAGCTTGGTGCGAATTTCTTGCATCTTTTGCTGCAAAAGGCTTTGCCCCTCACTACCAAGATTCTTCGACTCAATCGCCGGATCGTTAACAATCGAGTCAATGTGTGCCATCATCGCCTCTAAGCTACTGCTAGCCTCCGGGTCAGCATTCGCTAGTAGTACCTGAACCTTCATTAGATGGCGTTTCATCTTCTTTTTAAATTGCACAGGCTTTCGTCCGGGTTCCCAATTAGCCAACTCTTCTAGCAACTGTGCGGCCAGTTGTTCACCACCTGCTACCGCAGCTTCCTTAAGTCGTTGCTCCAGATTCCGATCGTATTGCTCAATGAACTGGGTGATTTGGTTAAGACATTCGGCTTGTTGTTGGTTCAACTGCTCCGATAGTGCCGGGATGATGACGGGACGACCAATCACCACCTGTAAACAGTCTTCCAACTCCCCGAAAGTGGGGAATGCCTTGAGCAAATTAGCCTTTACTTCCTCCTGACGCTCGGAGGATAATTCCCAAGTTTGGAGCGAGATGAAATTATTGATTCGCTCTTGATAATCCGTTAGCCCTTGCTCATACTCATTCTTTAGCTGTGCGCGAAAAAGGGGAGCGATCGCATCTCTAATGTTGAGCAATTGGCTCCACACCAGGGGTGCAAGATCTATCGGACAAATCCAATCACCATTATCAGATGCCATCCATTCCTGGACAGATGCGATTTCTTGTCTGAGTTGACTTGCGGCTTCATTTAAGGCTTTGAATACTTTGATACCACGCAAACCTACTTCAGAATTTGTAACTTTAATGAGGTCTGATTCTGTACCAGTATCTTCAGCCTTCAAGACATCTGCCCACTTAGGGGCTGCACTTATAGTGCTGTTTTTAATTCGGATGCTAAAGCGAATTCGGGTTTTATTTAGTTTTGAGAAGTTGATTCTCTCGACAGTTGCATCAGCGAGAAATGTTTCGTTAGGTGCGATTGCTTGTACCATTGTTCAGTACCATTACTAATTTTTTCAAAAACTATTAGCGAAGCGTCTCTTGATTTGTGGCTGAGATACTTTGCCCAAGGCTGTAGGATTTTTGATTGTCTATTGCTGTGAAAGTATGAAGCTAATTTGTTCTTGGCATTCTGACAAAGATTTTAGAGAATCTAGACCTGGAATACAGTCGCTTTTCATAAAATACTCACGAGAGTTTTTGTAATATGTCTCTGAAATGCCCCAACGCCCATCATCAGTTTTACCAATCTGTAATATTCCATCTCCAGCCATTGGAATAATTTCTACAATGCCATAGGCATTGGTAAAATCATTTCTAGCAATAATTGGCTTTGCGCTCATCATCATCTCCTGTAAATACAACAAACATACTTAAACGCTACACAACAACCCAACCAATACCATCTTTCTTAACCATGTAGATTTGTTTGTTAATTCTGGTTGTTCCTAAAGTTTGACTATTTTTGATTTGTTGGATATTTCGGATAACTCGGTAAACTATCTTTTTGGAATCACCCCTAGTAACTTTCACGGGATGTTTTACAACTCGTGGTTTATATTTCGACATTACAGCAATCCCATCTGCACAACAGTTTGCTCTTTTGGCGGTTCGTAAGTTACTCCTTGAACCTCAAGACATCGGATAGATAATCTTGTCTCATTGAGGCTGATTTCTTTTGTCTTCCTTTGGTTTGGCAATGGTGAGAATACATACTTGATATTTTTCCTACTACCATCAATTCGCAGATATTTATAACGTGTACCCTCAATCATGTATACTTTCGATTGATTCAGGGTTTTTGGGTCATAAACAGGATTTAGTTCCATGACTTTTTCTCTAATTCCAAGTAAAAACCTGCACCTGTATTTGCAACTTTAGCCAAGTTGCTATCCACTAATTTCTGAATTACGTCCCTACTAAAATTCAGTTGCGATAACTTAGCTCTTCCACCGCATCTCTGGAGATAGCGTAAGCAGGGATAATAAGAAGAAGCTTCTTGAACACGTTTTTTTGACATACTTTTCTAGCTGAAGACTTTGAGACACTGCGCTTTGCGCTTCAAATTCCCTTTACCTTCATCACCATTGGTTGTAATCGTCGGCTGTTGAGAGCATTGGGAGCGATTACAAGTGAACTCCCAATGATTGATTTGCGTTTTCTGCCGATGTTCTACTAGTACAATCTTGCCTTTGTAATTTGGGTCTTTTCCACTGATTAAATATGCATCGCCCAAAGCATAAAACCCAGTGGCTACATAATGCCGTTTATCTAGCCCCATCAGTGCATCCCAAGCCTCTTGAAGCTGCTGTAGTTTACTCATTTGTTGTGTCCTAATTTTTTCCAATCATCTAATCCAAGCGAAGCACCAAAAACAATTCGCAATTCGCAATTCGCAATTAAATACAAAGAATTTTTATTTTCTTTGCTAGACACAACAGTTGTTATCTGTGCCATAATTTACCATTGAGTCGATTTTTCTCTACAGTTACACTTGATTTTGAGTAACTGTAGAGTTTTTCATACATCATCTCATGTTGTATTAAGCAGCAACTTTTTCTTTAATTGGCTTAGATAACCTAGATGCAGCACTATTTGTGCGTTTAGACTTTGAAATCGCTGGATTGACTTTACCAAATGGAGTTTGAATCTTCAGATCGGCATTTAACTCTTCTTGCAGTAACACTAACTGAGTCAAATACCAATCAACTTCTTCCATTATTTCTGCTTCAACTTCTTTTGGTGAAAGCGGCGTAATCTGATGCGATTCGAGGTATTTTACGTCCTCAGAAAACCGAGAATTCATCACTAGATATCGATAGCCACTGCCACAGCTTTCAGCTAAAGCACTATCAAGTGGCAGTACTTCAAAACCAATGATCTTACCTTGCTGCGTCCGTTGTCCTACGTTAAACTTTGGTTTTCCGTAGCCGATTGGTAGAGTAATTGTTGGTTGCATTTTCATCACCTTTGCATTAATTTATCAAAACAGTATTCAGGAGTCAGGATTCAGAATTCAGCATAAATTCTGTACGAGTGGTGGATAAATAAACGGGTTTAAAACCCCCACAAAATTGAAAAATTGGTGGTCTAAAATCAGTGGGGTATTCAGACTCATCACTGATTTATTCTGACTCCTGAATTCTGAGTTCTGAATTCTTCTTCAATGTGTTGTCGTTAGCAAAATTCTTACAGATAGAAATGCTCAAGAATCTGATTTAACTTTTCTTTCTCCTCATCTGACAGAGCGTTAAAATCAAACTCCAAGGAGTTCCAAACTTCATCTAAACTTGTAGACTCGTCAATAACATTTGCAATCAAACAAGATTCATCGTTGTAATTCCAACCGTTAGCTAAAAGCCACGGCAGAACCCCATCAGATTGCAATAATTTTTCGATGTCGAACAAATCAGAAAACTGTTGCAAGTTTTCGACAGTTGGGTGAACGATTGTAACCATTAGTTTTATTGGTGATGGTTGTAAAGATTGCTTTTGGTTTTGCTGACCGAAGAGGCTTTTGAGCAGGGAGCGGAGGGCAACAAGGCAGGATTTATACCTGCCTTTTTTCATCTAACTCAGGACTTACGCAACTGGCACAGAGCGATCGCCGATAGATAGTACATGAGTATTAGTTGAATCTGATTCCGAAAGCCTTGTATTCCTAATAGAAGCAGGTGTATTGGAGGCAAAGCATGAAAGATTCATGAGAAAATAGGTAGAGGTTGTATTAGATAAATGTTGCTTACGGTAATGAAATTTACTAAGCTTG
>NZ_JACJTU010000136.1 GCF_014698835.1 Nostoc paludosum FACHB-159
AAAAACAACATCGACTGGCTGGTTCGGGGGCTTATACCCGTCGTCCGATTAAACGCATTAAGACTCTTCTTGAGCATTGGCTATGACCATGCCACTTGACCCACTAGAACAGTAAAGGACTATCATGCGTTTTCAGTTGTGTGTTAAGTACTAGAGATGTGATTGAGCTACACAAGAAAGAGTGCAAATCTCAGTCGCCCCAATAACATACTTGCAATAGACGTGAAAGTAATAGCCCGAACGCGGAATTAAAACTTCATGGATACTTAGATGCAGATACAGCCTCCTCCCCAAAAATTTCTTCTAACACTATTGTCAATTAAAGATTATTACGCTCCACTGGTAGAAAAGTATGGAAAATTGTACACAGAAGCTTTAGAGAATCTAACTCATGTAGAAGCACTGTTATCTAACTGGGCTTTGAAAGAGGAGGCAGACACTAATGGCTCCTCTGGAGAAGCGACAGAAGAAATTTTGACTTTACCTGCTCAAAAAAGCTTGGATAGCAATTCTGGTGAGGACTCGAAAACCGAACCAGAATTAGGAGAAGCGAACGAGACTGACGTACCACAAGTAAGCGATTTAGTAACAGAAAACGTATCTTCTCAAAGCCAAGAAGATATCAACTTGCCACTAGAAGAGAACCAGCCTGCTTCTGGTGTGGTAGAAAGCTTGTCTAATGGTGAAAGCTTTGAGATTCCCCAGACTCAAATTCAATCTGATGAGTCTTTTTATGCTGCCCAAGAAAGCAAAACTTTCGACAACAGTGACAACAGTGACAACAGTGTAGAAACCACCAGCGAATTAGTCCAGCCCAGTACTATTTCCTCATCCCTCCTTGAAGATGAACCAGCAGCAGCAGAGTCTACCAGCTTAGAACAAGCAAGCAGTGCGCCAAACAAATCGTTGTTGGGGCAGGACATTCCAATGGTGGGTGAATACCACTCTCTAAGACGCATCGAAGCGGTTGAAAAGCTGTTACATCAACATATTGGTAGTGTCTGCCATATAGATTTGATTGTGCGATCGCTGTATGGAGAGTTAGAGCCAAAAACAACTAAAGTAGTAAAAGGTAGAGTCCACTCAACACTGACTCAAGGAAAAGAAAGCGGTAAATGGTCGCTCGTTCCGGGTAAACCTGGTTACTACACCAAAGATTTGAAATTACTCAACTCGTCGCGCAAAAATAGTTCTTCAAAGCCGAGTCCAACTCAATCCAAAAAACCAGACCCACACGCCAAAGCTAATAGCATTCCCATGAAAGCAGAGTTTGACGGGAAGTTTTTGATTGATGCGATTAGTTCGTTGATGCAAAAGAATCCTACAACAGTTTTTGATGTGCCTGAAGTTATCAACCAATTATATGGAAAACTCAAACCAGAACAGGTGCAACAAGTTAGACCAAGCGTACTGAACGAATTATCGCGCGGTTACCGCACAGGAAGATTCTCTAGAGTGCCAGAGGAAAAAGGACTTTACATTTGGGATTCTAAGTTGCTGCCAGACTGATAGCAATTCCCTGCTTTTCGCACTCTTGCTACGCCCCGCTACGAAAAGCGCAGCGTCTCGTAGAGAAGAGAGCAATTCGCAATTAAGAAAGCTAAATTGTACAAGGGTTGGTTAATCAACAAGTTCTGCTCAGATTAATTCTGATAACATCTGTTCCAAAATATCTTGAAGTAATTCTTCCTTAGAGGAATATAGAGAAACTGGGCCAGCAAGAAATTCTTGAATAGTCAGTTTCTGCTGTTGAAAATCCTTGACAAAATCTCGAATTTGAGAAATGACTTGGATTTGAGATTCTATAGTTTAGCGTTAGCGAATCAACTCCTTTAATGAGGCAGTGACAGCCCTTTGCTTTCTATACACGAATCGCACCTGGCCGATCGTTCTCAACAACAAACGAAGCAAAAGTGTATATAGGGGCATCTGGACGGCTTACAGTGGTAACAATACGCAGGTCAGTCTGCCAACGTTTGTAGTTAAGGTTAACTCGGAAATAGCCTCGGCGATCGCCATCAAAGAACTTAATGTGTGGGTTTTCTGGAATCTTTGGGCCATAGTAGGGGCCGTAGACATTTGCATCACCATTACTAGTAATCGAAGGAGTCACGAACTCTGTAGCCACTGTTGGAGAGTTAGAAGCCTTAAAGTTCAGCTTCAGGTCATTAACAAATGTAGAGTGCCAATCGCCAGTAATCACCACTGGGTTAGAAATCCGGCGGCTGGCGATGTGACTTAAAACACGATTACGTGCAAGCGGATATCCATCCCATGAGTCGTTCCAAAAGATTTCGCCTGGCCCGACTTGATGATCTAGTTGTGCCATTAGTACTTGTTGGGCAAGTATATTCCAACGTGCTTGAGAACGGTCAAGACCATCAAGCAGCCAGCGTTCCTGCTGAGTACCGAGCATAGTTTTAAATGGATCTAGCGCTGCTGGGCAACGGGGTGTTTCACCATCACCGCATGGCTGATCGCTCCGATACTGGCGGCTATCAAGTACGTTAAACTCAGCCAGATTGCCAAAAGTCAGCCGACGGTAAATCAGCATATCTGGCCCCTGTGGTAGGGAAAATTCCCGTAGTGGCTGATGCTCATAATAAGCCTGATAAGCAGCTGTACGCCTTTTGAGAAACTTTTTGACCGGATCGTTATTTTCCGAAATGTCATCGGTATAGTCATTTTCAACTTCGTGGTCGTCCCAGGTGACTATAAAGGGAAACAAGGCGTGAGCTTTTTGTAAATCGGGGTCAGTTTTATATAGAGCATATCGAAGGCGGTATTGCTCAAGGGTATTCGTTTCTTTTCTAAATTCTTCAGGTAAAGAAACGTTGCGTACACCACCTGTGGCAGGGATACCGTATTCGTAAATATAATCACCTAAGTGAAAAACCAAATCTAAATTTTCTTCAGCTAAGCGACGATAAGCAGAATAGAAACCATCCTCCCATTTTTGGCAAGTAACAAACGCAAAGTTCAGCTGATTTAACCTAGCGCCAATCGCTGGAGCAGTACGGGTACGACCAATGGGACTATCTTCACTACCCACTGTAAACTGATACCAATACCAACGGTCAGGCTGTAACCCACGCACATTGACATGGACAGAATGCGCTAATTCAGGGGTTGCTAGTGTTACGCCCCGTAGCACAACTTTTCTCATGTTCTCATCCGAAGCAATTTGCCACCGTACTGGCACGTTTACAGGCGGTATTCCACCACCATTTAAAGGATCTGGAGCTAGCCTTGTCCATAAAATTACGCTATCTGGTAAAGGATCGCCAGAAGCAACACCAAGGCTGAAAGGATAGGCAGAGAATCTTGACTTGGCGGCAACTTTATGAGTCCAAAGACTGGCCATAGCACTTGCAGTCAATGTCCCAGCACCGAGCAGGAAACGTCGCCGCTTTGCTGTAGTTGATAGCAAGCGCTGAAAATTTACACGCTCCATAAAATCCTTACCTACAAAAAAAGCAAAACTTAGATTTTAAGTATTTACGTATTAACAAAATTAATTAGTAAATCAGGTTTAATTGCAGCTTAAGAAGCTATTAATATTCCAATAAGATTTATTCACCATAGCCAGCAAACAAAGTCAACTTGACAATGGAAAGGCAGATGCTAGTACCCAACCAAAAAATAAAGTACTACCAAGAGCATAACCCCAAGAATTATTCAGCAATCCAGAACAAAATGATAAAATCAACATAAATACGGGAAATAATGGCAGTAAGAGGTAAATAAAGCTTAGTTGTGGCAGATAAGAAACCACTAGAATAAAACCACCTACTAAGACTGTGCTTTGTCCGAGCCACCACAAAAATCGCTGACCAAAATTCAGATTTTGCTGCGCCACTCCAGAAGCTAAAAACCAAGGAAAACAAGCTACTGCCAGAATAGGAAAAATCTGCAAACGTGATGTAATTAACCACCACTGTAACCATACTACCTGTGCCATTGCCCCAAAACCAATCCACAAGATGATAAACAAAGCTATGGCAATTACCAAAGCTCTAGGTGATGGCATTTGTAGCCGTCTCATCACAATCAGCCAACTTAAACCTGCAACCCCAAACCAAATACTAACTGCTCCACCGACTAATACTCCACCCAAACTGTCGAGGGAGCCTAATCGATTGATTAACATCAGTGTACCAGTGGCGACAAAAGGTGCTATCAATAAACCAATCCAGCTTTTTAACTGTGCTGTTTTGTGAGTGCTAGAAGAAGTAGCCAAAACGGGTGCTCCCACTTTGTTAAGCAACGCTAACGCTGCAAGCATTATTAGCCATCCTAACAAGTAGACTTGTCCGAAAACTCCAAAGCCAGACTGTTCAAAGCTTTTAGACAAAACTTTGATATCTTCGTAAAAACGGAGTCATAAGGGTTTGATATAGTTAGTGATAGT
>NZ_JACJTU010000137.1 GCF_014698835.1 Nostoc paludosum FACHB-159
TTCAATAATTGAGGGCAATCGCTTACTACCTAGCCAAAACTCCCGAAGATTCGGTTTGTGATTAACAGCCCGCTTTTCTATTCTTGTATAGAAAGATTCACTAGGTTGTATGTTAGCCTCTTGGGGCTGTTCAAGTGCTGTTGATAGTGCTTTGCCCAAGGGTGAAGCCGCTAATTTTGTTTGAAGTTCTGTTTTAGAGAGACCGCGTAATTCAAATAATAAAAATGGATTTTCATCTAGTTGAGAAGCTACCAGATAGTAGACACCAGCAATGTGCTTACAGGGATTAGCATAATCTGGGCAAGAACATTTAGTTTTAAAGTCTTTGCTACTATGAGGTAATAAATGTAACCCTATTTGGGCAAAAATTTCTTCAATATTTTCGGGAACTTCATTGAGGAGCAATCGAGAAACAATACTGGCTTTAGAAGCAATCTTGGGAATAGCTTCATTCCACCGTGTTTTGGGAATAGGTGTAATTTCAATGACTATATTATATGTTGGTTCTTTATAAACTCCAAAGTAAGGATTAATAGAGCCTTTAACTTGAGCAGTAATTTTATTGAGTTCAATCTCAAAGCTCTTGACTTTACCACCACGAGCATAAGAACGTCCGCGTTGAAGTCGGTTATCGTCGGTAAAACTTTCTAAGGCTTTAATAAAACGTTCGCCCCACCAAGTGCGACTAAATTTAGGCATAATACTTACTCCAAAATAGTAGTTTTATTCAAGGCGATAAGTTGTTTAAAGGCATCATTATCTAATTCAGTAAGCCAAGATTCATCACTACCAACCACCAATGAAGAAAGTTTCTTTTTATCTTCAATCATTTGGTCAATACGTTCTTCTAAAGTTCCAATTGCTATAAATTTATGTACGAAAACATTCTTTTTTTGACCAATCCGAAAAGCGCGGTCGGTAGCTTGGTCTTCAACTGCGGGGTTCCACCAACGGTCGAAGTGAAAAACATGATTAGCTTTAGTCAGAGTAATACCAACACCACCGGCTTTTAAAGACAGCACAAATACAGATGGTTCTGTCTGCGGGTCTTGGAATTCACTAATCATTTGTTCCCGACGCTCTCTAGCAGTACCCCCATGTAAATAATAAGTATTACAATGCAGGTGATGTTTGAGATACTTTTCAATCTCGGAGCAAATTTCGGTAAATTGGCTAAAAATGAGGAGACTTTCTCCTTCGGACATAGCCTCATCTACCATTTCGACCAGACGAGAGAGTTTATGCGAACGCTCTGGAAGAAATTCACTGCCATCTTGAAGAAACTGCCCTGGATGATTACAAATTTGCTTGAGTTTCATCAATGTAGAGAGAATTAAACCTTTACGCTGGATGCCTTGGGCTTTTTGTAATTGTTCTTCGACATCTTTAACTACAATCTCATACAGCGATGCTTGTTCTTTTGTCAGGTTAGTGTAGAGTTTTTGTTCTACTTTATCCGGCAAATCGCTAATAATAGATTGGTCAGTTTTGACTCGCCGCAAAATCAGAGGTTCAACTAATTTCTTTAAAGTAGTTGACTTGACTTTATCGTTATCTTTTTGAATGGGAATTTCAAAAGACTTACGAAACTGCGCTTCCTTCCCCAAATACCCAGGATTGAGAAAGTTAAAAATTGACCACAAATCCAATAAGCGATTTTCAACGGGAGTGCCAGTCAAAGCCAGGCGGTGTTGAGCCGAAAGTTTGAGAATAGCTTTGGTTTGTGCAGCTTTTGGATTTTTGATATTTTGCGCCTCATCTACAACTATGCGTTGCCATTTCACACTGCTGAGGAGCTTTTCGTCTTTACGAACTAGAGTAAAAGAGCTAATTACTACGTCGTGTTCTTGACAAGCCGCGGAAAAATCTACCCCATTTTGTAGCCTCGTGCTGCCATGATGAACAAGAGTTTTTAAATCAGGAGCAAACTTGGCAATTTCTTTTTGCCAATTGCCAACAACGGAAGTAGGAGCAATTAGTAAAGTGGGTAAAAGGGGCTTAAATGTCTGTTTTTCTTGTACTAATCTCGCAATTACTTGTACAGACTTGCCCAGTCCCATATCGTCTGCTAAACAGCCATTTAAGCCTAATTTTTCGAGATATTGCAGCCAAGCCACCCCACGCTTTTGGTATTCTCGCAGAGTACCTTGCAGCAAAAGCTGTTGTGAAATTGGCTCCAATTGGCTTTTATCTTGCAGCTTTGACATAACTTCTGATAAAGCTTGGTCATGTTCAATTTCCCAATCTTCTCCAGCCTCAGCAGTACGTTGCATGAACTCCAGCAAAGTCATCTGCGGTTGCTCCGAACCGTGAGAGTCCCAAAATTGGAGTAGTTGCTGCATTTTATCTCGGTCTAATTCCATCCATTGACCGCGAAAATGTACTAAGGGAGCCTTAGTATTAACTAGTTGTTCCCATTCCTTTGCTGTAACAGTAGCATCGCCAATTGCTAATTCATATTGATACTCCACCAGGGAATTGAGACCGAAATAGCTTCTGGTTTCACCCTTTGTGGGAGTTAATTTTTTGGTTGATGCTTTGAGGCGAATTTTAGCGCGACGGCGCCCAGCGGGAGTGTACCAAGCCGGGACAATAATTTTAAAACCTGAATCTTCTAACACCCAAGCGCTTTCCTTGAGGAAGCCAAATGCTTCATCCAAAGTTAGCTGCATTCCGACAGGACATTCTGTTTCTAATCCTTGCCAAAGCTTGGGATACATCCGAGCAGCATAGCCCAGGTTCAGCAGTAAATTAGTTTCAAAATCCTGACCATACTGTTTGTGAACGCTAGCTTTGGTTTTTTGATTCATCAACCAGTAATCTGCTAATCCCAGCTTTAAAGAAGGATCTTGTTTACTAGATACCAAAAATTGAATCTGCCAATTGTCTACATCTTGGGCAGTTGGAGAGTGCAGTTGAAAACACAGATGAAAGGGTAAGTTAGATTGAGTGTGCTGAATTCTGTTTTTCCATGCCAACCATTGTTGGTATTGGAGTAAAAAACTTTCTGTTTTTAATGGATTATATTTGTGTTGATTCAGACAATAGTAAATCAGAGAATCTGCTATTTGTTTATCAAAGGCAGTTGTGGAGATTGTATCAGTTACTAGATTTTGGAGAAGAGATTCGGAAAAATGTCGTAAAAGCGTTTCTTTGTCGAAAAATTCTATTTGTTGCTCTGGATGGTGACTACCTGCTGTGCAAAGAAGTGGCATATACTCAAGATATTTTGGAATATTTGCTTCATATTGCTCAGAAATAATTTCCCAAACAGCATATATCTCAAATTGTTTTGAGGATAGGTCTTTACTTTTGTTCTTACGTGTTTTATTCTTTAACTCTGCTAAGGCTCGATATTTTAATGCTGGAATGTATTGGTCTTTAAAAATTATTTGTTTAAATGCTTGCGTATAATGATACCAGAATAGTAAATCTGAACCAATTTGGAATTCATTTGCATTGTAAAGTGCTAAAAAGTGAATATCTTTGAGGAGTTTGACAATATTGATTAATTTTTTGCCTTTAACAGAGACTACTGTTTCATAGCAAATGACGTTCCAATATTGGAAATCTTCATAACTTTCCGGAAATTCAAACTCTAGATACTTAATTAATTCTGGTGAAGGGATGGGCTGATTATTGACAGTTGGCAGAGCAAAGCACTTGGTGGAGATGTGTTCTTTTAATTGTAGAGGTGTCTCTTTAAATCCCAGATTTTGCACTAAGAAACTGACTAATTCTTCTTGTGATAAATGTCTAGGATGAATCTGCTGTCGAGTACGGCTTTGTTTAGCCACAGAAGTTTCTATCCATAGATAAAAAGAACCAGATTGAATAAATTCAGTTGTTTGGTCTGGTATCCAGGTGCCGTGAATAACTTGCATCGCATTAATGCCTCTGGATTTGAGAGCGGAACTAGTATCTTAAAATTAATGTATCAAAAATTGTATGGTTTTTTGTGATTTTGATATCTCAAGATGCTTGTTACCTGGGCGTGATTTAAGATAGTATTTATGTACTAAAAAAAACCTACTTTTACGTTTAAGATAATGTGCGGCATTTCTAAAAACCAATGTCCACGCCCATAACTCCAGTTACTCAACAACTAAACGCCACCCCCCACTACGAAACCATCACTGGTGTAGTCGAACGCCTGACCTTCCATTCAGAAGAATCTGGCTATACCGTAGCGCGTTTAAAGAGTTCGCGTTCTACCGACCTGACCACCATCGTCGGCAGCTTCGCCAATATCCAGCCAGGGCAAACACTACAGTTAACTGGCTTCTGGCGAGAACATCCGCAATAT
>NZ_JACJTU010000138.1 GCF_014698835.1 Nostoc paludosum FACHB-159
CCAGGTTGCTCAAAGTGTCGCTAAAATTCCTAATAGAGTTGAAAGACAAAATATTGCTGGGTGTACCGAGATTTTTGCTGGTTTACGATTTACAAAAGACTTAATTCGTCAATTTTTACGGGAGGACATTATGCAAGAATCTGTTATTTATCAGGATATTCTGCAAAAAGGCGAATTCAAGTTATTTTATCGTCAACTAAATCGGCGCTTTGGAGAAGTTGATACCTCAATTATTGAGCGAATTCGTGCATTATCTACTGAGCAACTGGAGGCACTAGGAGAAGCGTTTCTAGATTTTACATCAGTTGATGATTTAGTAACATGGTTAGAGCAACTGCAATAAAAGCAACAAAAGCGAAGTAATCTAATTACAACCTTCGCTTTTAACTTCACTACTGCTCCGTCCTTATCTCTACATGCGAATTGCGCTCATGCGCGAATTGCGAATTGTTGTGTGCCCGATTCTCATCTACTGCCCAAACAACAGCAAGCGGTAGAACAATTTTTAGCAACTAACGAACCCGCACCACTGCTGATAGAACGGGTTGGTGGGCGAAATGGACTGAAGTACAAGCCGGGGCATCTGCCAGCTAATACTATCGTGCGCTCTCATTTCACCGATCGCAAGGGATGCAACCGGAATAAATTCGCTGATGTTTGGTTGCCCGATGGTACGGTCAAGTCTTTGTCAATTGCAGCAGCAACGAAGTTACAAGGATTTCCCGATTGGTACGAGTTCCCCCAAGAGGCAGCAACGGCGGGGTCAATTATCGGCTATTCCGTGCCTCCTTCTTTTGCAACTCAATTATTCATGTCGGCACAAAGTATAGCTATGTAGGCAATAACTAAGGCTCTATTCCTTCATCAATCCAAGCATCAATTGCTGTTTTTACCTCTAATTCAGTCACGGCAGACCATTCTTTTTCGTTGATAGTTGTTTTAAATACCGCTCTTTTACCGTGACCAACTTTTTCCATTGGGTGTCCGCGATACAAATTTTTAGGCTTAATCATTTTTCTCAATCATCTTTATAGAATATTATAAACTGTTGCTCAATAAGAAGAGTAGTTTGATTTTCTATAATGGCTGCTGATCGAGAGGATTATCATAACTGTAGTGTTAGGTTTGTAGTGAGGAAATTGGATCAGTTAAATTAAGTTTATTTAGCGTATATAAAGCGTAAAAAAAGGTTTTTTTCGCTTAAAAGTGTGAGTATAAACGAGCGGTCGCTCACAAGTGAAGTTACTCTAAATGTTTGACCGCAATGCCTGTAAGTTCATATAATTGATTTGCAACAGATACCTGATGGCATTTTGCACTTTGTAATTCTGCACATAGTAAAAGAATAGACTACTTTTCTCCTGCCTGGAAGAAGTTGAAGCGATCGCTACAATCGGAATCGGAATACAGGTGCAAGTCTACAACCCACATTCCGCACCCCTAACTATCACAGTGTGAAATTACGGAGAAGAAACATCAAAGTGAGAATAAAAACAGACATATTGATTGGAAAAAGACATTTGAGTAACAGTAAATCAGCAAAAATGGCATCAAAACCTATTCTCAATAAGTACCAATAATACCAATTTAATATGAAGCTGCATATAATAGGGAGAAGCCATCTCCTAAGTTTAAATAGCCATGAGCCGCCCGTTTAAGATTGAAATTGCAGAGAGCGAAGAGGAACTAAAAAAACGCTTACAAACAGCCAACTTGGGAAACCAGAAAGAAAAACTTATTATGTTGTGGTGGCTCAAAAGCGGACAAGTAAAGGAACAGCAAGAAATCGGAAAACGTTTGGCAAGAGATAGTTCAACGGTCACGAGATGGTTGCAGAAGTACAGAACTGATGGGCTGTCAGGCTTATTAGAAATTAAGAAAGCACTCTTGTGCAAAACGGAAAATCGATGATGCTGCGATCGCAGCACTTGAGGAGGAGTTAAAAGCAGGAAAATTGATTACAGCTTCCGGAGTTAAGCCCACTGATTATGACTTATTTGATGCAGCAGGAATTAGTTGGAAGAAAACTACAAAGCTCAATCCAAAAGCAGACGAAGACGCTGTTGCTGTAAAAAAAAACAGATTGAGACATTGTTGGCAAGCCGCAGAAAAGAAATAGAAGCAGGATTATTGAGAGTATTTTTAATAGATGAGTGTCATCAGAATTAGGGGAGATTTGAGTGGGTATGTCTGGGGTAAAACTGACCAAGAAATAGCAGTTCCGGTCGTCAATGAGCGAGACAAGCAGACGTACTACGGAGCAGTTGACTATCTCAAAGGAGAATTACTTCTTAAAGCCTATAGTGCAGGTAACTCAGAAAATACGATTGATTATCTACGTTATTTATTAGACCAGTCCCCTCAGCAACTGTGACTTGAATCATTAAATGAGCCAACTTGTGAACCATAAAATAAGCCACAAGTAACGCCAGATTAAGCTTTATAGCTACAAACTTTGCATTAAATAATGAGCTAGAGTTTATTTTTTGCACAATCAAAAGCCATGCAAACGCACCAACCAGTATCCCACTAGAAAGAAGTAGGCCAATAATGCCTGCGGCGTTGGCAGAGTTATCGCCAAGGCTAATAATTTCTACATTATGGCTTTGCAACAAGTTTTTAAGATCCCCTATTTGTCCAGAGGGGTCGGTATAGTAGCGCTGACTGCCAAATTCTGGTTTGAGGATATATTCAATACGATCTGGCTTAATGGTAACCCGTTGCACTTGCGAAGATTTGATCTGCTCAATAAACTTGCTGTATGCCGATTGTGAACTGGTTTCCGTCTTCATAGAACCGATTCCTAATGAGAGCGAAGGGAACATTAAGAAGCCGGAGATCTAGATTCTTTGCACACATTCGGACTTCTTACTATCTTGATTCTGCTGCAACTGTTTTTAAGCCAACAGATGGGATTACTACACTCTTTTTAGGGTTTTCCGAATGAGTTCGCAATTGTGGAAGCCTGATTCAGATTCCCCAACAACTCCAAAAAACTCTGCACCGACTCATTCGCGCCTACTCGGATACACCCGATTGATGCGTAGACGCACAAGCGGCTTATCATCAGACGATTAATGACTAATAACTAATGGCTCGTCTCCCCTAGTTTTCCCCGATTATTTTTTAATCTAAAAACATCGACTTATGGAAACGACTTATAAATTAAACCTTAAGTAGGGTGTATTAGGCTAAAGCCTAACGCACCCTACAAAAATTATAAAAAGTATGGGCAAAACTTATTCCTTTTAACGTTAACAATCAACAATTCACCTATCTTATGAATGGAGATACAAAGTTCTTTCTTATATTTGGTTCAATATTCGGTGGTGTTGGCAGCATAATTGCTGTCACCGGCATCATTATTGGAATTAATACTCGCTCTTTCGTGTCTGCGGCAATTCCAGCACAAGGAACAGTTATAGAATTACAGCAACGTCTTTCATCACCTGATAGCAAAGGGTATCGGTCTTATGTCTACTATCCAGTCGTGCAATTTACTACACGTTCTGGTGAATCAACGGTTTTTGAATCAAATTCAGCTAGCAATACACCAGAATTTGCTAAAGGTCAGCAGGTAGAAGTTCTATACAGTCCTGATAACCCCAGTTCTGCACAGATCAACTCTTGGCTAAGTTTATGGTTTTTACCTCTTATGTTGGGCGGCTTAGGATCGAGTTTCGCTTTGGTTGGAGGAATTGTAATATTTAAGTCGCTTTTAGGTTTAATGAGTTCTAAGAAGATGGTATAAGCAAGATAAGGCATTACTCATATTTTCTGCAAAACTCAAAATAGAATAATCGGAGTAAAATTTTAGATGGATTCGGACAACAAACCTGACATATCTAATATTCGCTCTGACCAAGCACTAGCTTGCTCGGACATATTTTTGCGTTCGCTCTCATTAGACCACAGACTATCAAACCTTAATTTCCACCTAGCTATTTGAACTTGAATGTTCACCAATTCTTCGGCATATTCTGGTTCAATTTCTGCTGCTGTCCATTCGATAAAACATATAGTTTCATCTGCCACACTTTCGACCGCTTCCGGGTAAGCAGTGTCACAAAATGTTCTCAGCCTAGCTAAATTAGAAGCTATATGCCCTAAGCGATGTGATGTATTTTCGCTTTGAAATCGTGCTTGTTTTTCATCCAATTTCTGGTTCATAGCCACCTATTAACTCCTGAGCAATTGTAAGGATTCAGGTAACAGAGTATTGACAAAGGGAACACTTGAGGGGGAGTATCACAGATATGAACCAAAACCTGCCTCAAAATTTAGACCGAGAAAGCTTGAACCA
>NZ_JACJTU010000139.1 GCF_014698835.1 Nostoc paludosum FACHB-159
TAGAACTTATGGCACTAATGAACAAAAATTAAATTATATTCGCCAAGTATCGACTCATTACCAAACACTATTTGAACAGGAAAATGGCGAAAAGTCGAAACCAATCACACAAGGATACAAATCATTAATGCAACAGTTTGTTGCACTCGCCCAGTCTCAAGCTCCTGAAGCGATAGAACAAGCCGCAGATGTTAATCGCCTTCTTTACCGCCAAGCTACTGAAGAGGGATGCTACCAAAACCAAATAGCAGTCGATTTATTCAAAAGTTCTAAAAAACCTGAGATGGATTTAATCAGGGAAAACAGCCGCTATTTGTATCGTGATGTTAACTATATTAAAGATAAAAAGTCCCGTTCAGTTTATATAAATGAAGGGATTACACCTACTGGCTATTCACCAGTAGAACTTCTGATTAGCCAAACTAACAAATATTTCCAAGAGTCCCAACTTGAATCTCGCCCTATAGTCCAATTCAGCAATCTATTTAAAGGAGTAGAATTCACACCGCAACAGAGATTTAGCGCTTACGCTGCCAAGTACAAATTTGATCGCCTGTACAACACCGCCGTAGCAATGGAGAAGCGGCGCCAGACAGAGCGAGGGCCCAGTGTCATCATCCAAACGCAGCAGAAGAGGAAGTTGGAAATCACAAACCTCGTTCGCTACGGTCATCCAAGCATTAAAAAAGCGCAGACGATTAATCTAAAACTAGAAACAGACAACCCATCCTCAAAGCTGCTAGCTCTAGCCCAAATCAACAACGAACTTGGTGAGGATGGCCAGCCCAAGTACCGTAGACTAGGCACCCTCAGCCCACAGTCTATTGAAGAAAATGGACTCAAACCTGGGATGTCAGCCAGTAACGCTTGTGTGGTTGAGTTTCGACCCGAACTAACCAAAGAGCAAACGAGATTGATGTTCTCGCAAGCTTATAAATTCGCTGAAGAATTTCGTTCGAGCATACCACAACAAGAGCGATTGTCGGCGGCGGCGGCGGCGTGGAGTGTGGGGGCGGCGAGGCAGGATGAATTGGAAGATAGGCAGTCTCAAAATAAATCTACGATCCAGAAAAAAAATCCCAACTTTGTGTTTGCGGCGTTTGGCGATGAAATCATATCCCGGCTGGGGGAGCTGCAATTTACCGAGTTAAGAGTGGGGACTCTGAGTAATGAGGCGAACCAATTCAAGGATAAAACTTGGAATCGGGATGAGAAATACGCAATTGAGATTAGGGCATCACACCATCCACCGGAGCATGAACGCCATGCTTCGAGATTAGTGTTTGTGCAAGATGGTGATAGTGAATATAAAGAATTTGCACCACTAGAGCCGAGAACGGGACAATTGCCCATCGGTACAAAGGCGATGGCTAATGTGTTGCCAGGGGAAACATACACAGCCTCTGCCACAATTTCTCTTCCAGGCAATGAGCCAATAGAGTTTACTATTAGAGAAATTAAGAAATTTGCTTATGCCGACAAACTTTTTCATGCTCAAGAGGTGATGTTATCTATTGGAACAGTACCAGTACCGAATGAAACAGTAAAAATTAAGTTAGATGGTCAAGTGTTAGGAGAGTTGGACGCTGATTCCCTCAAACAGCTTCAAGCATTTAATTATGTTAAAGATGGTAATCCCCTCAATTTAAAACTAACAACTATTTCCGACAGTAAAAATTATGCGTTCTTGATTGCTGAATCTCCCAATGGCAATTTGCTGAAGATTGATAAAATTAATTCTTATGATTATAAAGGCAAGATTTTTCGTGACGGTGAATATAGAAAAATCACCTTAGAAGTGCCACCATTAAAAACAAGAGATGCAGTATTTCTGGATGGGGAGCCGCTTGGAGTAGTACATTTTAAAAAGGATAAAGAAGCTCTCAAAGAATTGGGAGTTTTGAATTTTGGGAGACTGACTCCAGTACCAGCCACATTGCAAAGTAATATCTCAACAACAATGATTGTGAAAATCGACCCCGCTACAGTTGAGTATCCCGAAGTTTGGACGAAAGAAAGTCAAGCGTTTAGTCAACAGATAACTAACGAAGAACAGCAAGCAGCGATAGAAAAAACTGCGGCAATTCTCTACAAAATAAAAGAGCGTCCTACAATATTATTTGCCACATCAGAAGATAAAATGCTGGGATTGACTCAACTCGTGGTAGATAATCATAAGCTTTCAGCAGTAACTAACTGGCTTACTGACAAAAACATTGCGATTTCCCAACTGCCACCAGAAGATGTACCACTGGAAACTAAAAAGGGCTTGGCTGTTTTTACCTTGGCTAACTCATCCATCCCTGAACCAGTATTTGGTTTGATGACCAAGAAGTTTGGTGAGGTGATTGAATCTGAATCAGAGTACAAAGAGAAAGTGCTTACGCTGCCTGAGCGTCCAAAACATTTGAAACCACCACAGCCAGTCGTTAGTACACTATCATGTCAGGCATCAGCCCAAACGCCACAGCCGCAGCAGCAAAATAAAGCTGCACCTAGCCAAGAATCTCAAACCGTAACCATCGACCATCTGCGCTCGTGGTACATTGCGGCTGATAATTTAAGTAAGCCAGAAGCCTACAAGCAACGAATTGTCGAAATTGCATTGGAGTTCAAAGTTACTAATCAATTATCAGCAAAAGCCCTGGCCGCAATGGAAAAAGATACAGTCAGCCGAATTGCCCAAATTTCTCAAAAATTGGCATCAAATTTAGGTCAGAGCGCGGATGATGGTACTGCCCGTGTTCAAGGTAAAGTTTACGATTTGATGTTGAACGAAAAGCAGAAAGACTTGGCGATCGCTCACAAAAACGGCGAACAAATTCTAGTTGTCAAATCTGGCCAAGTGCAGATCAACAAAGTTACTCCTCAAGTTTTGCACTCTTTCGAGAGTGCTAATAGCAAACTTGATGAAGTTTTAGAAAAAAATCAAAAACAGGCAACAGGGTTGCAAAGGTAAAACTTAGAAAAGGCACAGTTCAATCAACACTCACTTAGGACTTTACACTTGGGACAGCAAGTTACTACAACAGGCAAGCAGTAGGTGAAATATTGTGAGCAATCTTGCCAAATCCTTTATACTTTATATATATGCTCGTTCCTAATTTTCAGTTACATTGCTAGTAATATCTTGCAACATAAGATTCATCTTTTGTGAATTCCAAGTACTAATATCAATTGATGATTTATAACTTTGAATTGCTGCATGATATTCTGATTCTGTGTTATACTGTTCCTCAAAAAACTGACAGTCTTTAAAACCATAAATAATATGATTAGAATCAATCATTTTCATGAATGGTAAAGGGCAGATAAACAGTTTCATGCTCTGAGAAAGTCCAAGCATATAACCATAAAAATAACTCCAGAAAGAATTTATTTCCTGCCGAGAGAATTCGGAATCAAACGGGTCATGTAATATATCATTTTTGTGATCCTTCAGTTCATTATCTGAAATTTTGTATAAACCAAAATCAAGCGAACCACGATGGTCGTAAATTTTCAGCAAATAAAATAAATCGCCTCTTTCTTTTTTAATTACTAGTAATAACGGGAAATAGAATGAGCCTTTCCAATCATCATAGTAATCACTACTTTCTCCAAGTAACCACGTTAAGATAACAAATGATTTTCCTAAACTGAGCTTATCCTTGTCCCTACGGTATGGTGAATAAAGTTGCTTATAGAGTGTGTAATCTTCTTTGATTGGAATGCTATTCTTTCTAAGCTTTGCATATTCGTAGTCGTCCAATCTCCAAAACTGATATTTGATATTATTTAATTCAATTTCGATTTTGCTACGCTCTTTAATTTGTCTAACTACTTGCCTCATATATTTAGCTCTAATCAGCAATATGTTTTATAGTATTAATGTACTATATTTGAGGTTTAAATTCTAGGTTTTGCTGGTTAGGCACAAACCCGAAATAAATCTAAACTCCAGTATTAAAACGAATAACCGACGGGAGCCCACTCAAAACCACCAAGACTTGGGATTTATTTTTAAGGATCTCCCCGAAGCGGTGCAGTAGTCACTGGGAAAGCATTACGAGTTTTGCCAATTCTTCCTCCAGTTACAGATAATAGTGTTAGGGCTAATTATTTAAGAGGTCTAATTGTGGTCTTTGCTGAAACTAGCTCCTCAGATATAGTAGGAACTCGCCTGACATTAGACGAGTATCGGGCAATCGAACAAACCAGCCCAGAACGTCATGAATACCGTAATGGAGAGATTATTACTATGTCGGGTGGTTCAGAAGCC
>NZ_JACJTU010000014.1 GCF_014698835.1 Nostoc paludosum FACHB-159
CAAGCTTAGTAAATTTCATTACCGTAAGCAACATTTATCTAATACAACCTCTACCTATTTTCTCATGAATCTTTCATGCTTTGCCTCCAATACACCTGCTTCTATTACGAATACAAGGCTTTCGGAATCAGATTCAACTAATACTCATGTACTATATATCGGCGATCGCTCTGTGCCAGTTGCGTAAGTCCTGATGGCTTGACAAAACAAACTCTAATGCCTCTGGGCCTACCATCACCACAGTTGGCCTGCCAAGAAGATAAGTTTTGAAGATAGGGCCATACTGGTAATAACGCTTTTTGCTAAAATCGCGGTCAAAAAAAAAGGAAAGTGTTTCACCTAATACAGGTAAACCAAAGCTTCCAGGAGGAATTTGATTATTTTTCATGGGTTAAGTTATTACAAAAGTTATTTAAACAACAATTTGCAATCTGCTTTATTTATAAATACAGCATTTTTTAGGTAAATTACGTACATGGCTAGGGGCACACACCTGTCATTACCGTTTTACCCCACCCTTTAATCCCCTCCCCCCAAACTCTTAGAATAAGTTTTGGCTTGAGACAAAACAGGGGTGAGCCGCATTGCCATCCTAAGTGAGATCTACGATAACCTGTACTTTATCAACTGCAATCCGCTGTATATAGGACTCATATTTGATTTGGAGAAATACACGTAGGGGAGCCAGCCGCATGGGCGGGTTTCCCGACTTGAGCGGACTGGCGTTGCGTTAGCCTGAGGGTACGGCACCAGTTAACGATTTAGGTGCGTTAGGCTACGCCATAAGACACCCTACAAATACTTAGATTTTTTCATAACTCAAATCGGACTTCTATATTAAATCTCAGAATTAGGATATAGTAAGGTATTAGCCTTTTAAATTGCACAATTGTTCATGGTATTGACCGCTGACGGTTAACACTCAACAGTCAACACAAAAAGATGTGCAAATTAAATTTTCTTGGCAGTTTACAAATGCCAAATTAATGACAGCCTCTTAACAAAGATTGTGGCGCACTCAATATAATTCTAGAAGTTCAAATCGGCATTGCCGAATCAAAGGATGATTTAGCAATGCCATCATTTTTAATTATCTTTTACTCTGTCCCAATTTTTTAGATATTGATGGGCGAATAATATCAAGTATTTGTTGTACTATGTGTGGCGCCAGAGATATAATTAAGACTATATATGTCAGACCACCCAAGAATATGCAAACAGCTAATAATGTTTGTATATTTACGAGATTTCTTAACAATTCCCTAAAGACAAAAATCACACCTGTCATACCCAGCACTCCAGTTAATGGAATTATGTACTGCCGTAGATAAACAGTCAATTTAATACCAATTAGTTTACGAATGAACCATAGATCTACAGGTGTCAGCAAGTAACTACGAATCACATAAACTGCTGCAACAGCAACAATTCCCCAGTGTACAGCAATTGCAAAACCGATAACATTTGCTATGGAGTGCATAAAGTTTAGCCTTAGCTTCCAAGCCGGTTTACCCATAGCTGTGATTACAGTACTGTGGAAGTAGGCAACTGAATGAACAATTCCAATAAAAGCGAGTATTTGCATCACTGGAATACTTGGCAACCATTGTTGTCCGAATAACACTCTTACTAATTCGGGTGCTAATGCTGCCATACCCAAAAATGCTGGAAAAGAAATCAGGCTAGTAAGTTGGGTTACTTTGTAGAAACCACTTCTCAACTTTTCAGGTTCTTGCTGTAACCTAGAAAATGCAGGCATAGCTACCTGATTGATTACACCAGTTAACAACTGGGTAATGATTAAGAGCAAACGGTAAGCGACGGAGTAATAACCCAAAGCAACTGGGCCTAAAAAATAACCAATCAGTAAGTCATCAGATCTGCGATTAACAAAGTTGAGTATTTGGGTTCCAACTACATTAATACCGAAGGAAAATAATTCTCGAAAATGCTTTTGAGAAAACTTTAATCTTGGTCGCCAATTGCTAGCCGACCAGAGAACTAAAACCTTAACCAAACTATTTACTAACTGCTGACTAACTAGACTCCAAACACCAAAGCCCATGAAGGCCATTGTGACGCCAACTACGCCACCAAAGCATACCGCTATCAGTTCGCGTATTGCTAAGGGTTTGAAATCGAGGTTGCGTTGAAAAATTGCTTCCTGAGTACTACTCAAGGAAATAATTACAAAACTGAGAGACAACCAGCGAATAATTGACGTTAACTGCGGCTTGAACTCCGGCTTAGACAAGAAGAAATCGGCAAACAATCCAGCAGCTGCAATACTGAGAACTGTCATCACCAAGCCGATACCAAAGTTAGTCCAAAAAGCTGTATCGAGATGTTCTGGTTCTAGTTCCTTACGTTGAATGATCGCTACAGAAAATCCTTGGTCGAGAAAAATAGTTACGAATGCCAGGAATATACTAGCTGAAGCAACTAAACCAAAGGTCTCAGGCCCAAGCAGACGGGCAAGCAGCGCAAAAACAATAAAGGCGATCGCTTGGCGTCCCCAATTCTGAATTGCAGACCAAAATACACCTTTTAATGCCTTCTGTCGAAAATTGGATGATTCTTTAGGTGGTTCCATTGGTTAAGTCTCTAAAAAAATTAATTCCTTTTGCTTGTACTCATATAGCCACAAGTATGGTTGTGATTTTTTCGAGCAAAAAACTCTTACTTCAATGAACTAAATCCTTCCACACGAGACTTGTTAAAGAAATCACATCAAAAAATACCCAAACATTGCTTCCACCTTGGGGCGAAAGTACCAAAAATATGCTTGATGAACAATAATATTCTCGATGTGCCTGGGCATTCTTCTTGACAAGTGCCTTAAAAGACATGGTTCCTAACAACACCCTATTATGAGTGTGGATTTAATCAGCTAATTTTTCCTGACCCAAATCAGAAACTCCAAATTTGACAGGCTATCAAACTATCATCAATAAAGTACAAAATTAAATATATAACATAAAGTGATTTTTTACTCAGCTAATTTCAGTATATTACTGATGCTGTAGCTATCCTAACGCATAAGTGCTTACGAACTAAAGTATGATACTCATGAAATTACAAAAAATAAACGATCCTATTTTTGATATCAAAACGACTTATTTTGCCTCTATTACCCGATCCTATGCCCTAAAACCAATGGGATATTTTGCGATTTGCAAGTCGCTTATATCCTTATAAGTCAACCTTAAAAATCAAAAAATTTATCAAAGCTTTAAATTGTATAAAAATCTGGTTAAAATTTTTAAAATTATTTGCATAGGAAGGGAACAGGCAACACTCCAAGCACAAGCGTACTAATTTTTTCAAAAATCAAATATGAGTCCTATAGTGGCTTAGAGTTCTGAATTTGTCAGTTTTAAAAACTCTGAGTTCAGCTATATTCCAATACGGTTGAATTAAGGAGTAAGAATCAATTTGCGTCCCTTGGGTTTCCTTCCTCAAGCGAACATTGGAAGAAGTTTAAATTATCAATAATGTAAGCAAATCTGATATAACTATTCAACCTGATATGATATACTATCGTACATTTAAATTGCATAATTAGGGCGGGCTTTTTGACCCACCCTACAAGGATTTGATTTAATCTGATTATGCAGTTTAGATGTTTTTTAGTTTATTACTGCCAAATCTCCACTTCAAAATAAATCTAAATCCGTCACTGCGCCAACACTGCTAGAAGATACCAACTTGGCATATTTCGCCAACACGCCTTTAGTGTAACGTGGTGCAGGAGGTTGCCAATTAGCACGGCGACGAGCTAATTCTTCATCAGAGATATTTAACTGCAATAAACGAGCTGGTGCATCAATAGTAATGCTATCGCCTTCTTCTACAAGAGCGATCGCTCCTCCAACTGCTGCTTCTGGTGCAACGTGACCGACTACCATCCCGTAAGTACCGCCTGAAAATCGCCCATCAGTAATTAATCCCACGGCATCACCCAAGCCAGCACCAATAATTGCTGAGGTAGGAGCTAACATTTCCCGCATTCCAGGGCCACCTTTAGGCCCTTCGTAGCGGATAACTAAAATATCCCCTGGTTGAATCTTACCCGCCAAAATCGCATCTAAGGAAGCTTCTTCCGATTCAAATACCCGTGCAGGGCCGGTGATTACTGGTTTTTTCACCCCGGTAATTTTAGCTACAGCTCCTTCTGTTGCCAGATTCCCTCTGAGAATAGCGAGATGCCCTTGGGCATACATCGGATTATTCCAAGGACGAATTACATCTTGGTTGGCAGACGGTTCTTCTGGGATGTCTGCTAATATCTCTGCAATAGTTTGTCCAGAGATCGTAATGCAGTCTGGATGCAGTAAATCATGCACAAGTAGCATTTTCATTACTTGGGGAATGCCTCCAGCTTTGTGCAAGTCTGTAGCTACATATTTACCACTTGGTTTTAAATCGCACAAAACGGGGACGCGGCCGCGGATCGTTTCAAAGTCGTCTATAGTTAACTCTACCTCTGCGGCACGAGCGATCGCCAAGAAATGCAACACTGCATTTGTGGAACCACCCACCGCCATAATTACAGAAATAGCGTTCTCTATAGATTTGCGGGTAATAATTTGTCGGGGTAAGATTTGTTTCTTGATGGCTTCGACTAAAACAAATGCTGATTTTTCTGTACTGTCAGCTTTTTCGGCATCTTCGGCCGCCATTGTGGAGGAATAGGGTAAACTCATACCCAACGCCTCGAAAGCAGAAGACATGGTATTAGCTGTGTACATTCCACCACAGGAACCAGCGCCAGGACAAGCCCGACTTTCAACTTCTAATAATTCCTTTTCGTCAATTTTCCCAGCACTGTATTGACCAACAGCTTCAAAAGAACTGACAACAGTTAAATCGCGTCCATTGTAGTGACCGGGTTTGATGGTGCCACCATAAACAAAGATAGCCGGAATATTCATCCGCGCCATGGCCAGCATTGCTCCTGGCATATTTTTATCACAACCACCAATCGCCAGTACGCCATCCATACTTTGTCCAGTGCAGGCGGTTTCAATGGAATCAGCAATAACTTCCCGTGACACTAGGGAATATTTCATCCCTTCAGTTCCCATTGAAATCCCATCGCTAATGGTAATCGTCCCGAACAATTGCGGCATCGCCCCAGCAGTTTTAATCCCAACTTCTGCCCGTTGTGCGAGTGTATTGATTCCCATGTTACAGGGAGTGATTGTACTATAACCATTGGCAATGCCCACAATGGCTTTGTTGAAATCCTCATCTTTAAAACCAACTGCACGCAGCATAGCTCGATTAGGCGATCGCTGCACCCCTTTGGTGACAATTTGGCTTCTCAAATTATCCGACATCTTTTTTCCTTTCGTGCCATCATCGCAACTGTCGCGATTGTATCACCTGATTTTCTCATGGTTGGGGGGCGCGATCGACCTTGAGTAATTCTTGATGTTTCATCAAAAAAATGCCCACTAACCAGCGAATGAAGATAAAAAAAGGGAGAGGTTCACCTCTCCC
Organism: Nostoc paludosum FACHB-159; assembly: GCF_014698835.1. Taxonomy (GTDB): domain Bacteria; phylum Cyanobacteriota; class Cyanobacteriia; order Cyanobacteriales; family Nostocaceae; genus Nostoc; species Nostoc paludosum. Next base: position 5,506 of record NZ_JACJTU010000014.1, read on the forward strand.
CCCGACTATTCAATTATCCTGATTTAATTAAAGGATAATGTCGCTTCCAGGATTTCCTGCCGCTACAAATAGTGCTGGCGCTCCTACAAGCCGAATTTCAAATTCAGCAGAAGCATCGAGATCGAGGTTACCTTGAAGAATGCCGCCAGCATAACGGAGACTACCGACTCCGAATGCACCGCCGAAAGTGAAGGCTTGGTTGCCTGCTAAAAATGGGTTAGCGTCAATGTCAGATAAATCGAGTTGATCCCCTAATCCAACACCGTTGCCAACGAAGTCATTGATGACATCGCGCAACAGACCAGGTAGACTTTCTGAAACTGAGTCGTAATTGAAAACATCGTTACCTGTTCCTCCAGTCAGAACATCAGTTCCATTACCACCAGTGATGCGATCGTTGCCAGCACCACCGTTAATGTTATCGTTGCCACCATCGCCTCTGAGGGTATCGTTGCCAGCACCACCGTTAATGTTATCGTTGCCATTCCCACCGGATAACTGGTTATTTTGGGTATCGCCAGTAATGCTGTCATTTGCATTTGTACCGATGACATTATCAAAGTTAACCGCAGTAAATGACAATACTCCCAAACCAGGAACGTTATTAGCAGATAAACTTTGAGTTTGCAAGTTAACGTTAATAAATACCCCAGCCAAAGATGCGGATGCATCTATAGTATTATTGGCAGCACTCGCATTCGCAACAACTTTTTCGACTTTAAAGAGTTGGTCTTGCCCAAATCCCCCAGCTTTTTGAACGGTTCCAACACCTGACAAGGTGATTTGACCTAGTTGACTGTAGTCTGCGGTATCAATACCATCTCCACCATTAATATTGTCATTACCAGCACTGCCTTTGAATGTATCAGTGCCAGCACCACCATTGAGGCTATCGTTGCCAGCACCACCATCAAGGCTGTCGTTACCATTGCCTCCATTGAGGGTGTCGTTGCCAGCACCACCATTAATAGTATCGTTACCATCTAACCCAGAAAGTACATTATTCCCACCGTTGCCATTGATGACGTTGTTGCGAGTGTTGCCTGTACCGTTAATTACTCCAAACCCTGTCAAAGTCAAGTTCTCTAAGTTAGCACTCAAGGTGTAGCTGACTGAAGACTGTACAGTGTCTACACCGCCCAAAGCATCACCAAATATTTCGCTGGCTACATCCCCAACGTTGTCTACGATGTAGAGGTCATCGTTGTCGCCACCGTCTAGTCTGTCAGCACCTGTGCCCCCATCGACAGTATCGTTGCCATTACCACCAAAGATAGTATCGTTACCAGCCAACCCAGAGAGTCTATTATTGCCACTGTTGCCGTTGATGACGTTATCCCGTAAGTTGCCTGTACCGTTAATTGCTGCAAACCCCGTCAAAGTTAGGTTCTCCAGGTTAGCACTTAAGGTGTAGGTGACTGAAGACTGTACAGTGTCTACACCGCCTAAAGCATCACCAAAGAATTCGGTAGCTACATCCCCAACGTTGTCTACAATGTAGAGGTCATCATTGTCACCACCGTCTAAACTGTCAGCACCTGTGCCTCCATCGACAGTATCGTTGCCATTCCCACCAAAGATAGTATCGTTACCATCCAACCCAGAGAGGAAATTATTGCCACTGTTGCCGTTGATAACGTTGTTGCGGAAGTTGCCTGTACCGTTAATTGCTTCAAACCCTGTCAAATTTAGGTTTTCCAGGTTAGCACTTAAGGTGTAGCTGACTGAAGACTGTACAGTGTCTACACCACCTAAAGCATCACCAAATACTTCGCTAGCAACATCGAAAATGTTATCTACGATGTAGATGTCATCATTGTCACCACCGTCCATTATGTCAGCACCTGTGCCGCCATCTAAAAAGTCGTTGCCCAATCCACCGTTAATAGTATCGTTACCATCCAACCCAAAGAGGCTATTATTAGCACTGTTGCCGTTGATAACGTTGTTGCGGAAGTTGCCTGTGCCGCTAATTGCTGCAAACCCTGTTAAAGTTAGGTTTTCTAGGTTATCGCTTAAGGTGTAGGTGACTGAAGACTGTACAGTGTCTACACCACCTAAAGCATCACCAAATATTTCGCTGGCTACATCCCCAACGTTGTCTACGATGTAGAGGTCATCATTGTCGCCACCGTCCATTATGTCAGCACCCGCGCCGCCATCTACGGTGTCGTTGCCATTGCCTCCATTGAGAGTGTCGTTAGTACCAAGACCTGTGAGACTGTCGTTACCGTCAAATCCGTTGATGACATCAGCAAAATCAATATTAAAAAAAGGAAAATCAAATACACCGACGAGATTGTCATTGAAATTAGTACCGTTAATAGTTGCCATAATCTACGTTTATCCTTGAATTTGTTAGGTAAAGAACTATCCCACTACTTCCCGATCGCGAAATGAGGTGGAGAAATCAAAAAAAAGTTGAATCAGACATAGTTGGAATAGGCGATCGCACTCAAGTCCGACCATTCGAGAACTACTGCACATATCAACGGTGCTGGCATCAAAAATTTGGCTTGCTGAATCGAAAGCATAAATTACCCTTTTCGATATCAGTAAACAAGAATTGTTTGAGCCTTAACGAAGGCAGTCATTCTTTGATAGAAACTAAAAAGGATATTAAACACAGTTGCTAACCACAGCCCCCAAACACTTGAGGACTGCTTGAGCCTTGACGAAGGCAGTCATTCTTTGATGGAAACTAAAAAGGACATTACATACAGTTGCTAACGGCAGCCCCCAAACACTTGAGGACTTGCTAATGATAGAAACCTGTTAAGACAGAGGCTGCATGAATGATTTGCCTCATCCTACGGTGAAGCAAATTTATACTTCAATCAGCAACGCCAAAAATTATCTTATGAGTGATGCTATATCCTTGTGCCCTCATGTCTTTGCTAGTGTAAGACTAGTTTTCTAAGGAACAAGGAGATTCTTTCGTCTCAACTGTGGTTGTTTGGGAATGTTTTTACTTTATATCAAAATAAAAAGGTAATAATAGTACCCCTAAGGGTACTTTTTTTAGCTATGATAGAAAACTAACAAATAGCACTATAGAAATAACAGGACGTACGCAAAATCATGAAAAAACGAACCGCAAAGGACGCAAAGGACACAAAGAAATAAGAGTTTCAGAGATTTTTTGCGTAAGTCCTAAATAAAAAGGAAGAGGCAAGGTTACCTCTCCCCCCAACTATTCAATTATCTCTACTTTATTAAAGGATAATGTCGCTTCCAGAATTTCCTGCCGCTACAAATAGTCCTGGCGATCCTGCAATCTGAATTTCAAATTCAGCAGCAGCATCAAAATCGGTATTAGCTCGAAGAATGCCTCCTGAATAACGAAGTTGACCGACTGTCGTGAATGCTCCAGAGCCAATGAAACTGAAGGCTTGGTTGCCTGCTAAAAATGGATTAGCGTCAATGGTAGATAAATCGATTCGATCGCCTGTTCCAGAACCGTTACCAACAAAGCCACTGATGACATCGCGCAGTACACCAGGTTGACTGTCTGAAAGGAAGTCGAAATCGAAAACATCGTTACCCAATCCGCCGATGAGAGTGTCCCTTCCAGCACCACCTCTGATAGTATCGTTGCCGCCATTACCATCGAGAACGTTGTTGCCGGAGGAGCCAATAATCGTTTCACCACCTTGGCTACCCTCAACATTCTCGAAGTTGAGGATGGTTTCACTATTACCACCACCAACATTAACGGTGGTCAAGCCTGTTGCTAAGTTAATGACGACTGCGGAACTGAAATCGACACCTGAATAATCGATTGTGTCAACACCAGCTCCACCATTATGGAAATCGAAGTTTACAAAGTCGCTATCAATAATGCGATCGTTGCCGTTGCCTCCATTGGTTGAGTCAGCACCACCACCACCATTAATAGTATCGTTACCATCCAAACCAGAGAGGCTATTACCAGCACTATTACCGTTGATTACATTGCCCCGGAAGTTGCCTGTGCCGTTAATCGATCCAGACCCTGTTAAAGTTAGGTTTTCTAGGTTAGCGCTCAAGGTGTAGCTCACTGAAGCCTGCACGGTGTCTATACCGCCCAAAGCATCACCAAATACTTCTGTAGCAATATCTCCAACATTGTCTACGATGTAGAGGTCATTGTTATCGCCACCGTCTAGTCTGTCAGCACCTGTGCCTCCATTTAGGGTGTCGTTACCATTTCCACCAAAGATAGTATCGTTACCACCTAACCCAGAGAGGCTATTATTGCCACTGTTTCCATTGATGACGTTGCCTTTAGCATTACCTGTGCCGTTAATCGATCCAGACCCTGTTAAAGTTAGGTTTTCCAGGTTAGCGCTCAAGGTGTAGCTGACTGAAGCCTGTACGGTGTCTATACCACCCAAAGCATCACCAAATACTTCGGTAGCAATATCGCCAGTGTTGTTTACGATGTAAAGGTCATTATTGTCGCCACCGTCCATTCTGTCAGCGCCCCCACCCCCATCGAGGGTGTCGTTACCATTGCCTCCATTGAGGGTATCGTTGGTACCAAGACCTGTGAGACGGTCGTTACCATTAAATCCGTTGATGACATCACCAAAATCAAGGAACAAAAAAGGAAAATCAAATACACCAACGAGATTGTCATTGAAATTAGTACCGTTAACAGTTGCCATAATTAGGTTTATCCTTAATTTAATTTGTCAGGTTAAGATACTACCTCACTACTTCCTGATGGGGAAATGAGGTAGAGAAATGAAAAAACAGTTGCATCAAGCATGATTGGAATATGCGATCGCAATCATGTCTGAAGATTTGGGAAGCACTGCAAATATCAATAATGTTGGCATCAAAAGCTGTGCCAGCATTTCGTGTTATTTTTCTATTTCCTCACTGGTTATACGACCAGGCTACAAAGGAAAAAGCAGCTTTTTTTGTGCCCAACTGTATACGCTTTTGAGATGGTTTTACTTTATGTCAGAGCAACAAATAATGAAAGTACCCCTGAGGGTACTATTTCTAATGATGGGAGAAAAAGCCAGTATTAGAAAAGTTTTTCGGTTTATTGGTGTATGGGCAATCCACCAAATAAACCTTGAATCTGCTTTTGACTCAATTCTAGTGTGTTAGGCGATCGCCAGCTAAACAACGATCGCTGTTACCTTGAAACCACAATTATTGTTCTTGTTCAATTACTAACGTTCATTAGATTACCAACCTAAACATTAAAGTAAAGTAGTTGGTATTGAATTTGCTACCGGTCTATGCCTAGATAAAATAGGCTATAAAGCTTGCAAATCAATATAAATCACTTGTTTATCTTGGTGCGAATGACCTGAGATAACTACGAAATCATAGTTCAATGTCATGGAATATCTACCAAATATTTTGGTATATACCTACTTTACTGGTACAATTTCATCATTCTATCCCTTTTACTCTCTGTTTACGTAAACCTACTGGAAAGTCATTAATTTCCATCGTCAGAAACGCTTGAGGCGATTCTGAATGGTTATTTGTTTCCGGGTATCGCTGTATCCGAGTGATGGGATTTCATCTCAAACTATAACTTTCATGAACAGAAGAAGACTTATCTCTTGGATTGCTATGGCATTTACCAGCATGATGCTGGTAATAGGCTGGCAGTTTGTTAATTTATCGCCAGCAAAATCTGTAACCACACTTAATGTGTATGCGGCTGTCAGCTTAACGAACGCGCTGAATGCTATTAAGACTCAGTACCAAAATGCTAACCCAGGTGTAACCATTAATTATACATTCGGTGCTTCTGGTACCTTGCTCAGCCAAATACAAGGAGGAGCACCAGCAGATATTTTTATTTCAGCCGCCACCGAACAACTGGATGTCTTGCAGAATTCAAGCCCAAGCAAAATAGTGGCAGGTAGCCGTAAAAACGTTGTCAAAAATAGCCTAGTTTTGATTACTCCTACGACACCTCCGATTAGTGTTGGTAGTGCTGGTCTGACTAGCATCAATGGTTTGACCAACGCCAACGTTACTGGCATTGCTATAGGTGACTACACAGGTACTCCTCCAGTTGTGCCAGCGGGAGAATACGCCAGACAAGTTCTTGTTAGCCGAGGTATTTTTAATACTGTTAGTCCTAAATTATACCGTGCAAGTAATGTGCGTAATGTCTTAACTGCTGTTGAAAATAAAACTCTTGCAGTTGGAGGTGTAAATAGAACTATTGACGCAGGTTTTGTTTACACAACTGATGCTTTCATTTCTAACAAAGTAAAAGTCGTACAAACTGCTGGCGCAACAGAAAGCGATGCGATTGTATATCCGCTGGGTATACTCACCAGAACTACAGTTCTACCAACAGCACAGAGTTTTTCTGCTTACTTAAGTGGTACTAACGCCAAGAATATCTTCAAAAGTTATCAATTTAAGTTGCCTTAATTACCACAAGGTAAATCAATTAAGTACTCGTTGCCGTCAATTTTGAACTATTTGGAGTTATGTCTTGTGAAGTTCACTAAAAAACTCTCAATTCTTGTTTGTAGTTTTACCGCTGCCTTCCTTCATACTGCTGTGATTACCAATACTTATAAATCAACCGCACAAGCAGAAGGACAAGATCTGATTATCAACGGGGGATTTGAAAGCGATCCTCTCGTAGATCCTAATGATGCCACCACTTCAAATCCTGCTATTACAGGATGGATCAAGTCTGGCGATGTATTGGATACATCAATTATTAAAATTAGCAACTTTCCTAAAACTGGTAACCAAGGTTTATCGCTTGGTGGGTTTCAAGACGTTAGCTACATATCACAGACTATCCCTACAGTGAAGAATCAATACTACAAGCTTACTTACTATTTAGCATCAACAGAGGAAGCACCTGACCTGAATAATAAATTTCAGGTTTTGATAGATGGAAAGAAAGTTGATGTTAAAAAGGATGTTGCTTTTCAAGACTACACGCAATACACGCTATATTTCAAAGCGAAAGGAGCATTAACAGAGATAAAGTTTGGTTCCAAAGCCCAGTTTGCATTTTTGTATTTAGATGATGTGAGTGTTCAAGCTCTACCTTAACATCAACAATAAAATTCTGAAAATACAAAAATAGACGTTTGAGATGAATAAACCACAACTGACAAGCCAATCTCGATTCTCTTTGTAGTCTAACTGATGTCTGGCTCCATAGTGTCGATAATGCCTCCATACCAATAATTAGACTGAAGTGCAAACTCACCTATAAATTAATACAGTTCAGTTAATATTTTTGGCGATCATTCTTGTCTATCAAGACGCTTGAACGCAAGTGGTTTATAGGGTAGTTGGGCTAATTTCAGTCAATCTTAGTGTCTCTAGTTCTTATAAAATTGGATGATTTTTTTAATTTGATCGACACTACTTAGAGCCAGCATAAATGTAACTATCAACTTGTTTTAACTGTTGTAATTTAGAATTGTTTGGAGTCAAATTTAATGAAGTTAACGAAACAACTCTCAATTATTGCTTTTAGTGTTACTACTACCTTAATTAGCACTGCTGCGATCGCCAATACTTATAATGCAGCACAAGCAGTAGAACTTGTTAAAAACGGAGGATTTGAACTCGACTCTCTCGTAGATCCTAACAATCCCAACACTACAAATCCTAATATTACAGACTGGGCTAAGTTTGGCGATCCGATAGATACAACATTGATTAAAATGAGTAATTTTCCTAAAACTGGTAATCAAGGTTTATCGCTTGGTGGATTTGTAGACCTCAGCTACATATCACAAACGCTTTCTACACAACCTGGTCAGCAATACGAACTTAGTTATTATTTAGCATCTACAGCCGATCCATCTGACCTTGATAATCAATTTCAGGCATTTGTAGGTGGAAATAAGATTTTCGATCAAACAAATATTTCTTTCCAAGACTACACGTCATATAAGTTCAATTTCACAGCAGACTCATCATCTACAGAGTTAAAGTTTGGGTCTGTCGATAGACAGGCATTTTTCTACTTAGATGATGTGAGTGTAAAATCTGTGCCTGAACCATCAACTATTGGAGGTGTAGCAGTTGCTGTGTGCATAGGAATGTGGCTGAAAAAAAAGAAGGCAATCAGCTAGAAAAAATAGGCTTTTTTGCCAATTTTGTCAAAAAATCAAGCGATGGCTACATAATTTAAATAAAAAATGTCCGCCACTGAACAGCCTGTTGTAGTGAAAAGTTGGAGCGCTAAGGAATCTCAACTCCAACTTTTCAAGGCAGAAATAACCTTAATTTTTTGATAGCTAAACAAAGTTGAAATTTACAAATTTAATGTAACTAAAGTCTAGCTAACTATTATCAGCAAGAAGAAACTGTTCCGTTTTATTGAGATTACTTCAATTCAGCAGAGATGTAATTATCAATTTGTTTGGAATATTGTCGAAATTTGGAATAATTTGGAGTCAATTTTCATGAAGCTAATTAAAAAAATCTCAATTACTATTTTTAGTTTTACCACAACCTTAGCCAGTACTGCTGTGATTACTGGTACTTATATTCCAATAGCGCAAGCACAATACGATCCCAACTATATTTTAGATCCTAGAAGCCTTGTTTTTAACGGAGGATTTGAACTCGACTCTCTTGTAGATCCTGATAATCCCAACGTTACAAATCCTAATATTATAGGATGGACTAAAACTGGCGATCCGTTCGATACATCTGGAACTAGAATTAGCAATTTTCCTCACAGTGGTAATCAGGGTTTATCACTTGGTGGTTTTTTAAACCTGAGCTACATATCACAGACGCTTTCTACACAACCTGGTCAAAAATACGAACTTAGTTACTATTTAGCATCTATATCTGAAGCACCTGACCTTGATAATCAATTTCAGGCATTTGTAGGTGGAAACAAGATTTTCGATCAAAAAAATATTTCTTTCCAACCATACACTCCATATAAGTTTAATTTCACAGCAGACTCATCATCTACAGAGTTAAAGTTTGGCAATGTGGATAGATACGCATTTCTCTACTTAGATGATATCAGTGTAATACCAGTACCTGAGTCATCAACTATTGGAGAAATAGCAGTTGCAGGATTGCTAGGAATTCGGCTGAAGAAAAAGCGATCGCTCTGACTACCACCTGATAAACTCTCTAACTAATTGAGGACTTACGCCTAAGTTGCAATCAAAGATAGTAATTTGGGCTGGAAAGTAAGTAGAGACGTGAGTCTGTACGGAGTGGTAAGTCAATAAAGATAACATATTAAGGTTTGGGATGTGAATGTATGAGGGGGTTGGTGCAATGCTAAACCCCTATCCCACCCCTTATTTTTGAGCTAGACGCTCATGTCATAAATCGCACAATAACCACTCGGAATATTTTCTTTCAAGTGTCCAATCCGCAGTTCGTATTTTCAAAGCAGAAAAACTAATTGCAAAAGACGCTAGGCATGAGGGAATTTGTATGTTATATTCGTAAATGACTAAAAAGTATGGCTCAGTAGCTCAGTTGGTTAGAGCACGGGACTCATAAGCCTGGGGTCGTTGGTTCAAATCCGACCTGAGCCATTTTAAAACAATCTAAAGAATCGTAGTACAAAGATACCAGGTTGAATGTCAGTAAGAAAAGGTGAAATTCTTACGGCGTGGGGGTTTAGGGGAAGAACGTTATCTGTTAAATATTTTGACTTAATTATTCATTATTTATCTTACACCCCTACCCCCATAAGCCTTATACCTTAAATATTTGTGCTTATGTTATTGGCATTCACATATAGACTTTAGTAATGAATACAACTAGGAAGCATTCTGTCGCGTACAAGACATACTTCTCCTGTATCCAAATCGTACCATCCCCCGCGAATTTTCAGTTTGCCTTTCTGTACGAGGTCAGCCAGAACTTTCGACTCTTTTTGTAGCTTTTCAATTTGATATCTAATATTTTCTTCAACTGCCTTATTGACTAAAGCACTTGAATTTAGATCGCTCAAATAGCTATTGTTCTTGAGCGCTGGTTCGATCGCCTTAACCAAAGTGCTAATTTGTCCAGGGAGTGGTTCCCCTGCTAACGCTGCTTTGACTGCGCCACATCTTTCATGACCAAGCACCATAATTAGAGGAACATCTAATTTTACGGCGGCATATTCAAGACTAGCGATCGCCTCAGGAGTGGCGATATTTCCAGCGATGCGAACGTCAAATATATCTCCAATTCCCTGGTCAAAGATAATCTCTGCTGGTACACGCGAATCGGCACAACTCAGCACGGCAGCAAACGGCTGTTGCTTTTCTGCAACTTCTTTCAAACGCGAAAGCGAACGATTGGGATTCTGAAACTTTTCCTCCATAAATCGGCTATTCCCTTCCATCAGCCTTTTCAATGGAGAACCAACAGGCTTATCTGCTGATGCAACCGCAGCTTGCGCTGACTGAGCATTCCCAAATACGCTACCTGCACAACTAGCAGCAATACCAACTCCGCCAACTCCCATTAACTTTAAAAGTTGCCGCCGACTCCTCAATCCATTTATCGCAACCATAAAACTTTTCCTCTCATTTTTAGAAATTATCCTTGTTTCTAGGAACAGTACGCTACCCACTTAACCCAACCTTTTCGGTAAGCAGCGGTATGGCTTAAAGTTGCCTTTTGCGCCCAATGCCAACACTACTCGGCATTATTTAATATGGCGAATAACTTCGGCAACTGACCAAGCTTGAGCGATCGCTCCTCTGGGTGTATGAGGTGGATCGCCATCAAAAATCTCAGAAATAGAACCGATACAAGCGGCAAATAAAAAGTGATCTATCAGAGGTTGCCAATCAAAAGGCAGGGTTTGTTGTGGATAAAAACGTTGCCAAGCACGAATATATGCGCCAATCAACCAAGGCCAAACACTACCTTGATGATAAGCGCGATCGCGTTGCTCTTGGTTGCCCTCATATTTCCCTTTGTATTCCGGGTCTCCTGGGTCGAGACTGCGAAGACCATAGGGAGTCAGCAAGCTGGTAGTTGCCAAATCTAATATCTGACACCCTTGCTGTGGGGAAAATCCACAATGGTGCAGTGACAACGCCAAAACAGCATTGGGACGAATTTGAAAATTTCGGCGATCGTCCGGCTCAATAGTATCGTAAAGATAACCTAGCTGAGGATTCCAAAATTTTTGCAGGGAATTTTTTACCTGTTGTGCTTGCTGGGCATAACGCTGTGCTTGTTTACCGAGACGGACTGGTTCGCCAAACTCAAGCTGGCTCAAGTGTTCTGCCCACTGGCTTAACCAACATAAAGCAGAATACCACAGCGCATTGATTTCCACTGGCTTACCACGACGAGGAGTAACAGGAGTTGCCCCAATTACCACATCCATCCAAGTCAAGGCTACACCACGGGCATCCCAACCAATTAATCCATCGGTAGCATCAGCCTGGATATTATAGCGTGTGCCACCAATAAAGGCTTTATGAATTTGCTGGACTACAGAAAACTGCTCTGCCAAAAATTGCCAGTCTTGTGTAGCTTCCAAATAAAGTCCTAAAGTTTCAATCCACCAAAGCGGCGCATCAATACTGTTATAAAATGCTTCTCTATCGGCTTCGGGAAAGGCATTAGGAATCAAACCGTGGCGACAGTAATGCCCAAAAGCTCGCAATAGTTCTTTTGCTAATTCAAAGCGCTGCGGAACTAGGGTCAATCCCGGTAAGGCAATTAATGTATCCCGTGCCCAGTCATTAAACCAATGATAACCAGCAATCACTGTCGGGCCAGCTATTGAGGCTCGATAGGCGATAAACCGATCGCTGGCTTTAAGTAGTTGTTGGATAATTGGGGATGGGGCATGGGGCATGGGGCATGGGGCATTGGGGAGGCAGTGCGATCTTGGGGTTTCACCAAGTGGAGCAACTGCCGTCATTGGGCATTGGTTATTCTCCGTGTCCCCGTATCTCCGTGTCCCCTCGTCTCCCTCATCTCCAATTTCCAATGCCCCATGTCCCATACTTCGGCTAAGCTCAGTACAAGTGCCCCATGCCCTATTCCATCCAAAAATCTGAGAGAGCCTTTCTTGTTCTGCTTCCACTGCTTCTGCAAAGGTTTCGGGGGTGAGAACGCCTAGCAGTGGGTTGGGAAAACCTAATCGTGCCTCCAGAGTCACTGTATCTCCTGGTTGGAGTGTAACTGTCAAGTAACCAGGGCTGTGCAGATCTTCTTTATCGCCTAATCCCCGTTTTGTCTCCTCAGAGAATCGATAATTCCAATACCAAACTGCATCGGGTTGATAGTTTCCTTTCGTCCAGCGCAAGTGCCAAGGTATACCAAAATGCTCAGATTTTCTTGCTTGCAGGCAGACTTGCTGTTCTCCAAGCAGTTGCGAGAACTGTAATTCTGAGTTAAAAGTCTGTTGTTGGTGAAAGTCACGTTCTGCTATAAGCAGTCGTAGCCGTAAAATCGCTTGTTTGCTTCCCTCGTAGCGATACTGGATTAAAATGCGATCGCAAAATTGGATAGGGGCATTGGGCATTGGGCATTGGGTATTGGGCATTAGGTATTGGGCATTGGGCATTGGGTATTGGTTGTTAAATATTCTCCCCTGCTCCCTGCTCCCCTGCTCCCCACTCCCTATTCCCCATTTCCCAGCCCCTACCAAGCCATAGGGCATCACTAATTGTCTGCTTAATTGCCAGTCATCTTCACCCCAAATCCATTTTGGAACTGGGTTAATATCAAAAGAGCGCAACAGTTCATAGCCACCTTGCTCTATCTGAACGTTACCCCAAATATTTGTCCCCAGCCCGATAACCCCCCCTAATACTTCCAAACTAGCTTCGAGGTGCGATAACAGCAAAGTTCGCTCAGAAGGTGGATTTTTAGCGGCAAATAGCCAACCGTGATAAGTACGCGTGCGGATATCAGAAACTGTACCACTGGCAAAACTTCCTAGACCATTGGTAAGCAACCATTCTCTTGTATCTAAATCAGACATTTGCTACTCAAAATCGTTATGAGTATGATATAGTCGTAACAGATCGTAATCAAACTGTGAAGCGTGGATGGGTGAGTTTTATCTGACCCAAATTCCAACGCTAGTAAACCGATAAAGGAGAATTAAGTTAATGTCTCTAACTTACGGAACAGAAGGAAGCCTCCGCGTTGGTCAGCAAGCTCCCGATTTCACAGCAACAGCTGTGGTAGATCAGGAATTTAAGACAATCAAACTTTCCGATTATCGTGGTAAGTATGTCGTCCTGTTTTTCTACCCCCTAGACTTTACGTTTGTTTGTCCTACTGAAATTACAGCATTTAGCGATCGCTACGAAGAATTCAAGAAAATTAACACGGAAATCCTTGGGGCTTCCGTAGATAGTGAATTCTCCCACCTCGCTTGGATTCAAACCGATCGTAAGTCTGGTGGTGTTGGCGACCTGAATTATCCTCTAGTCTCCGACATCAAGAAAGAGATTAGTGCAGCTTACAACGTGCTTGACCCAGCAGCAGGCATAGCCTTGCGTGGTCTGTTCATCATCGACAAAGATGGTATCATACAGCACGCCACAATTAACAACTTAGCTTTTGGTCGCAGCGTTGATGAAACCCTGCGAACATTGCAAGCAATTCAGTACGTTCAATCTCACCCAGATGAAGTTTGCCCAGCTGGTTGGCAACCTGGTGACAAAACAATGACTCCTGACCCAGTGAAGTCCAAAGTCTACTTCTCTGCTGTCTAGATTAGATATGCTGGAGTTAATCCAGCGATCGACAATAACCACAGATAAACAAAGAATCTATCTGTGGTTTTGTCGTCGAAAAAGGACTGAGGACTAAAGAGATGAGGGAGACAAGGAGAGAAGGAGGTACAGTGCAACAAGTCTTTTATAGCCTATTTTTTCCCCGTGTCCTCTTTTCATGCCCAAATTTTTTTAAATAATCTAAAAATATAAATATGCTGACTTCAACTGATTTTAGCGGATTATTAAATGAGCGATTCTTTCGCAACTTTTTACCAGTTCCAGCTACAAATCAACTTAGATTAGGAGTAGGAACGCCAGATTTTCAGTTACCAGATATTACCAATGGTACTGTAGTAAAATTGTCTGATTACAGAGGTAAGCAACCAGTTTTACTTGCCTTTACTCGGATTTTTACTGAAAAACAATATTGTCCTTTTTGTTATCCTCACATCAAAGATTTGAATGAGAATTATGAACAATTTAAAAATCGTGGAATCGAAGTTTTGATGATTACGAGTACTGATGAACGGCAGAGTCAAATAGTTGTGAGAGATTTGGGCTTAAAAATGCCGTTGCTGAGTGACCCTAGTTGCCGAGTGTTTCGTACTTATAATGTAGGGCAAGCTCTGGGAGCGCCTTTACCAGCACAGTTTGTATTAGATAAAGAAGGAAAACTGCGGTATTGGCATTTATTTTCCTTCCTGGATCATAATGCTAACGTTCAGACATTGTTAAAACAATTCGTCGATGAATAAGGACAAAAATTGATGGTTAAACCTTTAAATTAATGAGATAAGAGGGGTAGGTTAATTATAAATTGAGTTATCCCTCACAAACTGAGTAAAAAATCAATTTTAGTCGATATTTTTGTTTGGCAATTTGAGGAGTTTGCCAAGCCTGATTATTTTCAAAAACTCAATTTTTAAAAATAATTAAAGTTCTAACTAAATCCAATTTGGAACCTCAAGTGATTTCCTGAGACTACACCATCTTGGAAAATTGTAATTATCTTAACTTTTCACAAATGCGTAAAACGAGGTATTGTAAGTAAATATAACTCGTTAAAATTACGTGTTCAAGAAAGTTTAGCTAATAAATCTATGAACGTTGAAGCAGCATTAACTTTGGCAGATACTTTAGTGTTTACCAAGACTGGCAAGCATATCAGTACTCTAGAAGCTGCTATTTTTAAAGGTGCATGGTCAGGAAAAACCTATGAGGAAATTGCACAAAGCGCCCACTGTTCAGAAACCCATGCCAAAACAGTAGGATCGGGACTTTGGGAATTACTGTCTCAAGGGTTGGAAGAAAAAGTCACTAAAAAAAATTTCCGAGCAGCTATAGAGAGAAAAGGTAACTTTACAATAGCTCCAGAGTTTTTAGTACAAACTCAACTACCTCAACCTCAGCTATCAAAACAGATATCAGAGTCTTTAGCTGTAGTCAACGAGTCGTCTAACCAACAGAAGTTAGAACCAGTATTAGCCAACCCAACCCATCTAGAAACTAACTCTGATGAATCATCTGTTATTGATGAACTGGAGTGGCCAGAAGGACAAGTTGAACTTAACTCTAAGTTTTATGTTGAACGTCCACCTTTAGAAATGCGTTCCTTCCAAACCATTTTAAAGCCAGGTTCCCTAATTCGCATTAAAGCTCCTCGGCAGATGGGTAAAACTTCTTTAATGGCGAGAATTCTTAATCATGCAGCTCAACAAAGTTATTACACGGTAACATTAAACTGTCAGCTGGCTGATGGCAAAACTTTTGAAGATTTAGATTTATTTCTCAAATGGTTTGCCGCCAGAGTTACTCGTGGGCTGCAATTACCAAATAAAATAGCAGACTATTGGGATGATATTTTTGGCTCAAAAACAAGCTGTAAAGATTATTTTGAGCATTATCTTTTATCACAACTCAATCATCCTCTAGTATTAGCTTTAGAAGAAGTTGATTATATTTTTCAACATCCTTTATTAGCAGATGATTTTTTTGCCCTGCTGCGTTCTTGGCATGAAGAAGCTAAATGCAGTGATATTTGGAAAAAACTGCGGTTAGTGCTAGTACATTCTACAGAAGTTTATATTCCTTTAAATATTAATCAATCTCCATTCAATGTTGGGCTACCAATTGAATTACCAGAGTTTTCGATTGAACAAGTAACAAATTTAGCTCGTCATCATGGGCTAAATTGGACTTCTGAACAAGTTGCACAACTCATGGGTATGGTTGGCGGACATCCTTATTTAGTCAGAGTGGCACTGTATTATCTTGCTCGGCATAAGATGACTATTGAAGAGCTTTTACGGTTGTCTCCGACAGAAGCGGGGCCCTTTAATGACCATCTTCGCCGACATTTATGGAATCTTCAACAACAGCCAAGTCTATATAGTGCATTAAAAAAAGTACTTGAGACAAATTCGCCGGTTAAATTAGAATCTTTGGATGTATTTAAGTTACATAGTATGGGGCTAATTTACCTCAAAGGTAATGAAGCAACTCCACGTTGTCAGTTATATCGACAATATTTTTCGGAAAAGTTGGGGTTAATAAACTAAAACTCTAATTTAGATGATTTCAATCAAAATTTGCTAATTGCTTTTCAACCCAAGTAATATCAAAAACTGTTTCATAGATACGGTTATACACCTTTAATTTACCATCTTCTTTACTTACTAGCCCAGACAAGATTAACTCTGTTTGTTCTGGGCTATCATCTCCTGCAATTTCACCTCGCTGCAAAATTTCTCGATATATTTTTAATAAATGCTTTGTAGAAGATGCACTCCTGAGTAAGCGATTACGGATATTTTTTAAGTGTTCTGGGTCGTCTTTTGACTCCCAATTTTCAATTACTTCAGAGACAATTAAATCATTAACCCATTCAGCTTCTTTTCCCTCTGTAATAGGTTTTTGGGAATGAAAAACGAGGCTACAAATTTTTTGAGTCAAAAAAGGCTGTCCTCCTGTCCAAGCTAAGACTTCTGCTAGTAAAATTTGGGGGTTACTGTGCAGAGAGGTTAATCCTTTAACTAAAGGTTGAATTTCATGAAGTTGAAAACCCTTTAATGTAATTGCTCTACCAATATTAAATGGGGTACGGTTTTTATCTTGAATTAAACTAGATGGGCTTGCAACTCCCAATAACACAAAACTCAAGCGTTTATATTCGGGATAATCAGCACGATTATTGTAGCAAGAACGAATCATAGCAAAAAAGTCATCCATTGGAAAATTTAAGCTAATAACACTATCAATTTCATCAATGAAAATGACAATTTTTGATTTAATTTCTTTGAGGAGTACTTCTTTAATAAACTCACTAAATCTTTGGACTGGAGATAGAAAATCAAAAGTGCGCCACCAGTTGCGGAAGTTAAATTCAGTTAATTTAAAAGTATTTACTAGTGTATAAATTAGACCAGCGTACCATTGTTCTATAGTAATATTTTGACTACCGATAGAAGTTAAATCTATGGCTGCACAGGCAAATTGTTCTTTTTGTAGCTGCTGCATGATTTTCACCCGCAAGCTAGATTTACCCATGTGTCTTGAATTTAGAACATAGCAAAATTCTCCTAATTTTAAGCCTTTGTAGATATCTTGGTCGGCTTGACGAACAATATAAGAAAGGGAATCTGTAGTTAAACATCCTCCCACTTGATATTCAAAGACTTGTTCTTGTTCAATTTTACGTAGGAGAGCATTTTCAATAGAAATAGCTGCTTGAGAACAAATGAGCTTTAAAACTTCTAGCCGTTCTTCATTAAAGGCGTTGATAATTAAATTGTTTTCTAAATAAAGTATACCAATTAGCTTACTTTGGCTGAGGATAGGCAAGCATAAAACAGATTTTATTCGATTGTTAACAATATAATTATCTGTAGCGAATAGTTCTTCATTTCCAGCATCTTTCAAAACAATAGTT
Organism: Nostoc paludosum FACHB-159; assembly: GCF_014698835.1. Classification (GTDB taxonomy): domain Bacteria; phylum Cyanobacteriota; class Cyanobacteriia; order Cyanobacteriales; family Nostocaceae; genus Nostoc; species Nostoc paludosum. Next base: position 23,107 of record NZ_JACJTU010000014.1, read on the forward strand.
TCTTGGGTTCGATAAACGTAATTGATGATTGTTTTAGATAGCCGATCGCTTTCTTGTAGAGTTAGCGATCGCATTGTTTGAATTTCACTATCTAAACTAGCTTCTGCCTCAATGGTCAGCTTTTCTGATGTCAGCCAAAGTAAGAAACCTTTCTCCGCTCCGGCATTTTCGAGAACAAACTGCATTAAAATTTTTAACAAGCTTTGTAAATCTTTTTCTTGCGATAAAGCTTTAGAAGTTTTAATTAAAGTATGTAAATCTAAATTTTCTTGAGAAGTTTCAGTGGTGTTAGTTATAGTTCTCTTTGGATTAGTTTCCAAAGGACTACTAGTTAACTGTTTGGGAATTGTAATTATAATTTGTGGATATTGCTGTTCAATAACTTTAACTTTCGCGATCGCTCCCCATTTGACATAACAATATCTTGCTTCTTTCATATAAGTTTCAGCAACTTTATTATTACCCTTCGCCAGATAAAATTTAGCAGCGAGTTCATAGGCTAAGGCTTCTTCATGAATATATTCCTGTTCATGGGCAAGTTCAATGGCGCGATCGTAATCATCCATTGCTTCTGCAAATTGATTTAAAACTCTGTGGCGTTCAGCCTCTACAAGATAAAATTTATGCAGAAAATTCATCGGCGCGTAGTTTGCCCATTGTTGCATAATTTGTTGGTTTTCTGCCACTTGATAGAGAATTTTTTCTTGTTCGCTGGTATCAACTTGAGTATAAACAGCTAAACGCGCCAAAGAATCATAAAAATAAAAAACAGCAACAACAAACTTGGCTGGTACTGCATCAATATATTGTTTAATTTCTTCGGAATATTGCCAAGCTTGGTTATAATCTTCAAATAAATAATCAAGAAATAATTTTTGTAATTTTAAATTAAATATTGCTTGTGTATTACTTCCTTGCTGATGAATAGGAAGCATTATTTGTTCATTATATAAGTCTCCTTTTAAAGATAATGGATTTTCTGAATATCCTAGTAAATTACTTACAAGTTGCCCAAGCATCGTTAGCAGTTGTAAAGGAATTTCTTGCTTTAATTTAACTGCTTCCAGATAATAATTGCTGATAGTTTGTTCTAATTCCAGTAAAGGTGTACCTAGCCAGAAAGCATGTTCAGAATACATCCATAAAGAATAAGCGGCTTGTTCTAGATCTCCGGTTTCTAAACCAAGTGAATAAGTTTCTTGTAAAGATCTAAGTGTTGCTTTAAGATGTTCTTGCCAGTGTCGAGTAAAATTATTTACTGCATAAATAACTATCGGTGCTAATGTTTTACTTTGATATTTTGCCAATACGTTTAAAGCTAGCTGACCAAAACCATAGGTAGATTTGATATCTTGAGAAAAACTCCACAAAATAATTGCGTAAGTTCCATAACCTAATGCAGACATGGCACAATTACCAAAGGTGAGAGATAGCCGAACTTGTTTCAAAACAACGATCGCAAATAACAAGGGATTTGTAACATAGGTAATGGGTTGCAGCCGTCCCAAGATATTCATCGCTGTCAAGTAAACAGCATCGTTCATGTCTGGTAAATCAATCAACTCTTCGATTTCTCTACCAACCAAAGATGATTGAACTTCCTGTAAAGCTATGCCAACCTCTTCTAAATTAGGTTGTTCGGGCAATTCTATACCCAAAAGGCTTAGGGCTTGACGACCTTTGGCGATCGCATCTAAACTGCGATTCTGGGCTTTATACATCTCTAGGCTGACTTGATAGACTTTTATTTTGTCTAGCAAGGTCTGTGCATGAGTCAAAACTAGTTGAATAATTTGCTCTGCTTGTTGGAAATCTCCACTGAGATAAGCCACTTCTGCTGCTGTTTCGTGGAGGTCTAGAGAAAGGTTATATTGAGTCTGCCAGCAACTTTTTGGCAGTAGTTCTATGCCAATTTTTAAATAATTTAATGCTGATGTATAAGCTGCTGCTGCCTTTGCTTTTCTGCCGGCAATTAAATTTAATTGAGCAAGTTCATTCTTTTTAGCTTGAGATTTTCTGAGCGGAATGCCAAAGTTTAATTGATTAACAATATCAAAAATTTTTTCTTCAATTTGCTCAGTAGGCGTATTTGTCAGCAGTAGTTGTCCCACTTGTTGGGGAAGTTTCAGTTTTTCTTGTTCAGTCATCAACGAATAAGCAGCTTGCTGGATTCTATCGTGGGCAAACTGATATTCGACGATTATTTTATATTCAGTACTTAGAACATCTAATTCTAGAGATTTATATATATTACCTTTAGGTAAAATTAGTTCTTCTGATATCGCTTGGTGTAAAGACAAAGCTATTTCACGGGGAGATTTTGCTGAAGCGATCGCCAGCGTATAAATCGAAAATTGATTACCTATCACTGCTGCTAGTTTTAATATTTTTTGACTAGCTCTAGGTAGTTTTTTAATTTTTTGGCTCATTAAATCCACAACATTATCAGTTATTTCTTGAGCCTCAATTTGTTTAATATTCCATTGCCAACTCAAAGTTTGAGGATGAAAATGTAATAATCCATCATCATAAAGCGACTTCAAAAACTCCTTAATGAAGAAAGGGTTACCGCCAGTTTTCTTTAGGACTAATTTAGCTAAAGGCTTAGTTAATTCCACAGAAGTTTTGAGCGTATCAGCAATTAACTGATTGACACTGGCTAAATCTAAAGCAGATAAATAAATTTCATTAATAATACTTCCTAGTTGTTTAATTTGCTCGACTGCTAACATCAAGGGATGAGCCGCACTTACTTCATTATCCCGATAGGTTCCAATTAAAAATAAACATTGACGTTCAGAAGGATTCATCAGCAGTTGAATTAATTTTAAACTTGCTGTATCCGCCCATTGCAAATCATCTAAAAAAATTACCAAAGGATGCTCTGGTTGAGTAAAAATTCTAATAAAATTTTGCAATACTAAGTTAAAGCGATTTTGGGATTCTACTGGAGATAAATCTGTTACAGCTGGCTGTTGACCAATAATTAGTTCGATTTCTGGAATTACATCAATAATAATTTGGGCATTTGCTCCCAAAGCCTTAATAAATTTATCTCGCCAAGCTTGCAGTTGAGTTTCAGTTTCCGTTAACAGCTGTTTAACTAAGTCACTAAAAGCTTGTAAAACTGCAAAATAAGGTATATTCCGCTGATATTGGTCAAATTTGCCATAAATAAAATATCCACGGCTTTGGGTAATGGGTTTATAAATTTCCTTAATTAAAGCTGATTTACCGATGCCTGAATATCCAGATACCAACATCATCTCTAAGTGAAATTTTGATGTTGAGAGCTTACTATTATTTATTTTTTGGTTTGAATTATTATCTACTTTGAATATTCGTTCAAATGTTGCTTCTAAAGCTTCAATTTCTTGTTCTCTGCCATATAGCTTTTGTGAAATTTGAAACTTATCAATGATATCTTGAGAACCAAGAGAAAATGCCGAAATTTCACCTTGGGATTCCAACTGATTCAGACATTGAGATAAATCTGTAATGATACCCCAGGCACTTTGATAACGTTCTTCGGCAGTCTTGGACATCAATTTCATGACTATATTGGAAATTATTTTTGGGCAATTTTCTTCTCCAATCATTAAATGAGGAGCAATAGGCTGCTTAGCCAAATGGCAATGAATTAGCTCTAATGGATCGTTAGTATTAAAAGGAAGGTGACAAGTTAATAATTCATAAATAGTCACACCAAGAGAGTAAAAATCACTGCGGTAATCTAAAGAACGATTCATTCTACCAGTTTGTTCTGGTGACATATACGCAAGCGTTCCTTCCAAAACACTAGGATGGTTAAGGGTGGGATTTTCTTGGTTTAAGACACTAGAAATACCAAAATCAATTAGTTTGAGTTCTTGGGTATCGGGATTAAAAACAATATTGGAAGGATTAATATCTTTGTGAATAATATTATATTTGTGAATATCTCTTAAACTTTCAGTAATTTTCAGAGCAATTTTTAGAACTTCTGGCAAAGTAAATTGTTGTTGCTCTAGCAACATTCTCAATGATTGTCCACCAAAATCCTCGAAGATAATAACTAAAGTATTATGGTAATGTTCTAACGTATAAGCTTTCACAATTCTTTCAAGATTAAAATTATGAGTAATCTCATATTCCTGTTTATAGCGAGTCAGTTGAGCAAGAGTAGGATATTCTTCTCTGAGAATTTTGAGAATCACTCTTTTGTTATCTTGTTCTCGATAGCCACGATAAACTAGAGAGTTACTACTTTGATAAATTTGATCGGTAATTTGATAACCAGCAATTGCCACCATTTATATTTAAACTCCAATAATTTAAGTGTTTTAATAATTATGCAAAAAAATATCCAAAACTATTATTACTCTGCATCCTCTGAGGTTCGATTTTTTCTTATACTGATTCAAAAAATGTTTGCGACAGATACCCCACCCGCCTGACGGCACCCTCCCCTTGCCAAGGGTAGGGTTGGGGAGGGGTTTTGTTTATGTGTCGCATTCTTTTTTCAAATTGGTATTACTTTAGCCTCTCGATTTTGAATGAACTTAGCCTAATGGGGTAAGCATTGCTTACCCCATGAATTTAGAGAATTTGGTTCAGACTATTGGCTCAGACAAAGATAAAGTTATTAGCTAGAGAGATATTAGTATTATCTTCAATCACCCCGATTATGTCTGTTCCTTTATAATAGATGGCTGTATCCAGCGTTCCTTCACCATAATCAAAGTTACCAATTCCTAGTGTATATTCACTGATGCTACCAGCTAGTTGAACTTTATCGCCTTCACTTGCTTTAAAGTCACCAATCCGAGCATAATCAAAACTGCGATAGAAAACGTTGTTGTAACCTCCTTCATCAATACCTAGAACAAAAGTATCAGCATCGGTTCCACCGTAGAAAATATCAAAGCCATAATCACCAATTAGAGTATCTTTTCCGGCATCACCAAACAAGGTATCGTTCCCACCATATCCAGAGAGGGTATCGTTACCACCTCCACCAGATAGGGAGTTGTTGTAGGTATTCCCTAGAATTTTATTGTTCAGGTTATTGCCAAAACCGGAGTAGACGGAGGAATTATTAGCTAGAGATAAGTTCTCGAAGTTATCTTTCAATAAGTAAGTAGAAAAACCACTGATAACGGTATCTACACCCTCGTTAGCTAATTCAATAACTTGGTCGGAGATATTGTCTATGACATAGGTATCATTTCCCTTACCTCCATACAAAGTATCGATGCCAACACCACCATTTAGCCAGTCATTTCCATCGAAGCCATAGAGTTTATCATTACCTTCCCATCCATCAAGCAAGTTATTAATAGCATTGCCTTTGATAATATTGTTGAGATTGTTACCATTGGCGAAAATAGCATTACCCATTAATTCGAGATTCTCTACATTATCAGTTAGTGAGTAGCTATTCCAAGAGTAAACGGTATCAACTCCTTCACCTACTTTTTCGACAACGATATTGTAATTATTTTGATTGAGATAGTAGGCATCATCGTTAGCTCCACCTAAGAGGCTATCAGTGCCACTACTACTGTATAGTTTGTCGTTGCCAATCCCACCATACATGGTGTCGTTACCTGCTCCGCCAAAAAGTTCGTCATTACCCTCCCATCCATTGATTTCGTTATTGCCACTATTACCGAAAATGCTGTTGTTGAGATTATTGCCATAACCATTAGTAGCATTGTCGATTAGTACTAAGTTTTCAACATTGGAAGTTAGGGAGTAACTATAAGCAGAGGAATAAACCCAATCTGTTCCTTCGTTGGCATTCTCGCTTACGGTGTCTCCAGGGATGATGATAGTTCCAATTCTGTCAGGAGCGCGATCGACATAATAATAATCATCACCAGAACCGCCAGCCATTTGGTCAGCACCCGTACCACCATCGAGAATATCGTTACCTGCTCCGCCAAACAGGATATCGTTACCAGCACCGGCAAGTAGCTTGTCATTACCTCCATCTCCGCTTAACCAGTCACTCACATCGTCGCCGCCAGCATTGAGGGTATCGTCTCCTTCACCACCATAAAGAGTGTCTGATTCGCTTTGACCATCTAAAAGATCGTTTCCGGCGCCGCCAGATAAGGTATCTTTTCCTGTCCAACCATACAGAGAATCATTGCCATCGCCACCATGTAGGCTGTCGCTACCAATGTCTCCATCTAGGAAGTCGTTGCCAGCACCACCAGAGATGGTATCGTTGCCAGCATCGCCATCGAGGTAGTCGTTGCCAATACCACCATTGATTGTGTCATAGCCATCACCACCATTGATGGTATCGTTGCCATCGAAACCTTCCAACAAGTTACTGATGACATTTCCTAAGATATTGTTGTTTTGGTTGTTGCCTTTGCCGAAGTAGGCAGAGCCATTTAATTGTAAGTTTTCGATGTTAGCGCTGAGTGTATAACTGGTTGAGGCAAAAACTTTATCGATGCCTTCATTGGTGGTTTCCATCGCTTGGTCTGCATTGTTGTCTACAAAATAAATGTCATCACCTTTGCCTCCAATCATTTTGTCAACATCTGCACCACCATCTAGAATATCGTTACCATCTAAACCTGTTAGGGTGTCATTCAAATCCCAACCATAAATATAGTCACTGATATTAGTTCCAACAAGGTTAGGATTAGAAACGCCGGGTTGATCGTAAATATTAGCCATTTGATTTATTTCTCCCAATAGATTTTAGTTTGAGTAAGTTTAGTTCGATATTTTCGTTAGTTTTTAGCAGTTTGCAAAACTAACAAATCAGCATTAAAAAGTTCCAGATACATCGAGAATAAAGTTTTGATTTTTTCACTTAACTCTAATGTTCTAGATTTTTGTGTATGGAGTTAAAATAAATAATTAGGCGTTGACCTTAATTTTTTATTAACTCCATGCAGTTTTGAAATTGATTGGTTTGGGTGGAATCAACTTCATTACTCATAACAATAAATTTAATTATTGAGCTTGTCAGTCAAAAAAAGTGGGAGAAAGTACAGAGTTTACTAAAACCTTTGGGACGAGTGACAAGACTCTCAGTTCTGGCAAGTATGATTAAGTAGGATTCTGTATGCTCGTCTTTCAACTGGACTGGAGACGAACTTATTTTGCAACCGCTTGTTTGCAGAGGTTCCCAGAAGCGACTAATTTAGGTAAAACTGTAATTGTTCATTACCCAAACTCGATATACAGCACTTTTCACTACCTAAGCTACACTACTCCGTGCAAACAAGGGTCAACCCTTGTCTCTACCTACTCCCTACTTTCCCTCTAATTCGTTTGCCTTGGGTCTTGCGATCGCTTATGCTAAATGTCAGTTTCATTGGCATTACCTTCTGTGGACAAAAACCGCGAACCGTTTATTAGTCTGGCACTTTACCACGCCTTTAAATGGTCAGTCGTCAGCCCCATGCTTCACACTTACTTTCGGGGTAAGATTTATGGTGCGGAAAATGTCCCGCGATCGGGGTCATTGGTGGTGGTAAGTAATCATGCTAGTTACTTTGACCCGCCAATTGTCTCTAATTGTGTACGCCGTCCAGTGGCGTACATGGCAAAGGAAGAATTATTTAATATCCCTGTTTTGGCACAAGCGATTAAACTGTATGGTGCTTACCCAGTGAGTAGGGGAAGTGCCGATCGCAATGCCATCCGTGCAGCTTTAGAATATCTGAATAATGGTTGGGCTGTTGGTGTTTTCTTGCAAGGTACTCGCACTCCAGATGGTCGAATTACAGACCCAAAAAGAGGCGCACTACTGTTAGCAGCGAAAGCCAAAGCGCCAATATTGCCAGTAAGTGTTTGGGGTACCGAGGCAATTTTAGAAAAAGGCTCGAAAATACCCCGTGCAGTTCCTATAACGGTGAGAATTGGTAACTTAATTGATGCTCCCAGTTCCAGCAATAAAGAAGAATTGGAGGCTTTGGCACAAAAGTGTAGCGCTGTAATTAATCAAATGCATGATTTAGGAAGATGAGTTAGAGAAGTGTAAATATCTACTTTAGGGGGGTAGCGATCGCTATTACATTCCTCTAATCTTAAATCCGATTATATCAGTAGTCTTCCTTGAAATTCCAGTAACAGTTTTTCCTAAAGACTTCAATAATCCAAAATCCAAAATCCAAAATCCAAAATCCAAAATCCAAAATTAATATGAGCGGCTTTGAAGCCAAAAATTTCTGGCAACGATTAAACAATCTGGCGTTAGTCCGCTTTTTACTCCTAGTTGCTTCTGGATGGGCAATTGTACTGCTTTTAGCTTACTTTGAAACAGTCATAGTTATTTTCACATTCGCCGCTATTTTGGCTTTCTTGCTCAGCTATCCTGTACAATGGCTGCGGCGTTTTTTGCCCCACGGTGTAGCGGTTGCTGTGGTTTTTTTGCTCAGTATTGTAATTATCGGTGGTCTGATAATTACCGTAGGTTTAACGATTTTATCCCAAGGACAACAATTAATTGATAGTATAACTGGATTTCTAAATTCTTTATTACCCCTATTAGACAATTTAGAAGACTTTTTACGCAGCCGCAATCTGAATATAGATTTAAGTTTTGTTCAAGAACAACTACGTAATCAAGCTGTCTCAAGTATTGTTACTAGCTTAACTATATTACAAGGTTTTTTGACTAATTTTGTGACTTTTGTCTTGATTGCAGTTGTAGCTTTTTTTATGTTGTTAGATGGGGACAAGCTATGGAATTTTATATTAAAAATAATACCAAAACAACGGCGTGAGAGATTTACTAAGGTCATCAGACGCGCCTTTCTGGGATTTTTTAGAGGTCAGTTTTTATTAAGCTTATTTCTCACAAGTTCAACTTTTTTAGTTTTCTTAATATTACAAGTACCTTTTGCTCTACTATTATCAGTAATTGTTGGTATTGTTGATATCATTCCTGGGATAGGTGCAACATTAGGAATCAGCATCATAACTGTGGTTGTATTATCTCAAGGTTTTTGGCTAGCATTGAAAGTATTGATAACTTGTATTGTTCTTCAGCAGATACAAGACAACTTAATTGCACCACGAATTATGCAAGGTGCGTTAAATCTTAATCCTGTAGTAGTATTTTTTGCTTTGTTAGTAGGTGCTAGAGTAGCAGGATTATTGGGTGTTTTTATCTCAATTCCCATAGCTGGAGTAATTGTGTCTTTGTTTGAGATAGAAGAAATGAAATCTGAAGTTTAGAGACGCGATAAATCGCCTCTGTACAAGAGATGAATCGCGTTTTTACAAGAGTTGGGAGTGAGGGAGTAGTAAGTAATGTAAAATAGTTTGTTATGGAATAAAAATTGAGGAATTATGTCGGATTTGAAAGCAGAATTAACAGAAAGCTTGGACGAAGCGGAGTGGGAGTGGTTAATTCCTCATGTGCAGCGAGATGCAGTAATTTTGGTAGCACATGAGCTAAACTTAGTGGATGTTGGAGTAGCGATCGCAAATGATAATACTCCATCAGTGGAACAGTGGATTGATGAAAAATTGATTAGCAAACCTAGCACAGCACAGCTAGGAGAATGGAATACTAATGTTACGAAGCGATTTAATACTCTCATCATCCAGCCTTACGTTTTAGTCCAAGAAATCATTGCAACCTAATAAATATGTTTCAGATCTCAACAGGAGATTTAAAAGTATTTCGCCACCGTCTTACTGAGGTTTGCAACTCCTGGGATAACCATCCATCAAATTGCGGATAAACTGGTAAACGCTCAATCAGTTCCCACCGCGCAGGTTGTAAAATTTTTCTCAATACCTGGTCTTGAAGATGAGGATAATCAGGATTAACTTCATCTTTTGGGCTAATTCCGCCTAAGTCTCGCGCACCTGCTTCGACACAAGCAAGCAACCATCGTTCATCGTTAACTAAATTTGGCGGAATTTGGATTGTAATATCGGCTGGTAAAATTTCACGTGCTTTAGCAATTATTTCTGGTAATTCATGGGGGTTGAAAGGGGGCGCATTAAAACTCTGCTGAACTCCTGGACTATGAGGTTGTAAAATTACTTCTTGGATGTGATGATAACGCTGATGAAATTGAGATATTGCTGCTAATGTTTCCCACCAATCATCAGCAGTTTCCCCAATTCCTAAAAGTAATCCTGTTGTAAAAGGAATCTGCAACTCTCCAGCCCATTCTAATTGTTGCAGCCTCACTGCTGGTAATTTACTCGGTGCGTGTCGATGTACGCCATTTAATAGTGTCGGGGTTAATTGTTCCAACATCAGCCCCATTGAAACATTTACACGCTTGAGCATTTCCATCTCTGCAAAAGTCAATGGCCCTGCATTGGTATGTGGTAAAAATCCCCTTGAAAGCGCTAATTCACACAAATCATAAATCCTTTGAAACCACGCCTCACGCTTTGGCGAACGGGGATGCACTTCACCACTAAGGATGAGAATTTCACAAACTTTTTGATTTTGAAGTGATTTTAAAATACTTGCTGCATCTGAAATATTTATCCAAGGACTTTCACCTGGTTCAGTGCGAAAGTTACAGTAGCTACAGCGATTAAAGCACTCATAAGTAGGAACAATTGTATAAGCAGGACTATAGGTAACGACACGAGAATTATTAATTGTCATCAAAACTAATTTAACAACTGGAAATTCAATTATTATAATGTGTATTTAGTTTTAGCTTAACTTACCACTAGATAACAATATAGCGATTCCCAATCAAATTAGGTACAGAAATTTGTAAGGACGTAAAGCTTTTCGCCCCTAGCTTGTATCTTACTAGAACGGGGAATGCTATAAGCTCATCTCAGTCTCAAAGGTGATGAGATTTAATGTTGATTGTTCACTGATGACTGTTAAGCGTCAATAGTTAATGTCTTACACCTTTTTATACATTTCTGGTAATCGCCACCAAGGAAGATGGGGATTTTCGTGATGTTCTTTGTGGTAGCCGAAATGATAACAGGTAAGAAATGATAACCAAACTGGACAGTCAATAGTTTGGGCGCAATGCGGTTGAACATAACCCGTGATTGGTTCGCTATGGGGTATGAAAGTACCAAAATAAAATAATTGCAATGAGCTTAAAAGCGAGGGAACTACCCAAAATAAAATCAAATTTTCATGGGGTATGTGGAGTATAAGATTGGCAAATTGATAGCTGAAAGTTATGGCAATTATCTGTCCCCAACTCCAGTAATTTATCATAAAGTGAAAATACCAAGCAAAGAAGGTTATGTGTTTTCCATCATGGAAATCAGGATCTAGTTTACTCGCTGGATTACGGTGATGCGACCAATGTTTTGCCAATAGTTTGTCGTATGGTAAAAGGCCATAAAAAGCTAAGCTTAATCTCCCAATTAAATGATTAATCTTAGGGTTTTGAGGAAACACTACGCCATGCATGGCATCATGAGACGTAATAAATAGCCCAGTATATAAAAATGTTTGCCAAGGTATTAAAGCACATAGCATCCAAAATTTTAATTGCGAGATATTAACTAAAAGTAAGAAAACTAAGCTTATAGCCCATAGGCTAATAATTAAAATAGCAATGAAAAGTCCCCTAAAAGTAGATTCATTTTTTAGTAATGGGGTTAGTTTTGTTTGATGATTAAGTGATTGTTCTAACTGGATCACGCTTTTTCTCCGCCTAGCATTTAGGTAAAAATTCCTCAAATATAGTCGTGACAAAATCACTAACCACCAGGCAGAAAATTCTATTAGTGGTCAGTGTATTGGACTCGACAGTGCTAACAATCTAGAATTATTCAGAAATATTAATATACATTACATATTATTACATAAATGACCCATACCAAAAACTGTTTTTGCTTAGAAAGCTAGGTAAAAAGAGCAAGGGCACTGGTAAAGTTAGTATTTTTAATCACCAGCGTCCTCTCTTTTGTACTTTACCAACAGTCAACAGTTACTAAGGAGTATAAGAAATTAGATGTAGTACATCTCTGACTAGGCTGTAGCGATTAAGATCCCAAAGTAGATAAGCTAGAAAACCGATCGTAGCCAAGCGACCATTCCAAAGTTCAGACTGAGGAGTTATCCCAAGATCCCCTACATTGCGGTCTTTGCCATTGTATGCAGTTTCAGTTTTATCACTAGGATAAAGTGTCATTCTTAAATTTTCTTAAAAAACTAATTACATTCTTCATGGTACTTACCCATCTATTTAGCGCTATCTGTCTTTAGTTTCAAAGTACAAGCAAGCCCTAAGAATGAGATATAAGCAAATTCAGGAAGTATTTATCTAACAAAAGTTTAATAATAGTTTTGATTAATCTATTAGATATATAGGACTCATATTTGATTTGGTGAAAAAACTCGGTACACCTTAAATTTCCGAAAATCTTATTGCCTCTTGCCTACCTACGCAAGTAATTTCAGTAATCAAATCAGATTCTTATAGCTAACAAATAATTAATCAATAAAACTTGCTAACAGTAGCAAAATAATATTCCAGATATAAGAAAATATCTAACAAAAGTTAGAAGGTTTTGTAAGTCTTAATTACCCAGACTGATAAAGAGTGAGTAAGTTTTCAAACTTACAGCAGATTGCAAGTTGCTGAGGTACAGATCATAGTACGGGCGCACAGCTGTGTACCCGTACTTGTGTACTTCATTTACCTGAAAAACGCTGTAAGCGTCTTTACACCTAAGAAAGTGGGAATAGTTAAAGGCGATTTTCATCCCCAAGTTCAGCAACGGCTAATTTTTCCAAACATTGTGCTATTGTGATTCACATTCTCTTTTGGTTATGTAGTGGCGATAGCGAAACATTGCTTCTAGTTGTGCTTGCACTAACCAACCGCTGATAAATTCAACTGTTTCTCTACCAGGCATGGAAAAGGAAATAGCATCAGTCAGCCTAGTTTTACCAGCATCTTCTGGTTCAAATTCATGTCGATGTACCCAAGATTCAAAAGGGCCAGATATCTGTTCGTCAGTGAACAAGCGATATTTTTCGTGTTCAGTATGACGGGCTAGCCAAGTTAAAGATACCGGGCCGAGAAACAAGCGAAATTCTGTGATAGCACCCACATCAAGGCCTCCATCACGGCGGACTATTTGGACTGGCTGCCAAGGTGGAGTTAGCAGTTTTAAAATGTCTGGCCTTTCGTGAAATTTCCAAACTACTTCTGGTGGCGCATTGATGACTGAGGAATGTTTAAAGTGCAGCATGGAAAGAAAAACCTAAAATTCAACTTTCAGATTCGGTATCAATCTCGATATCTAGGGTGTCTTCATCAACTCGGACATACAAAATATTTGGGTTACAGCAAACTTGACAATCTTCTACATAGGATTGTTGTCCCCCGGCACTCAAATCAATAAAAGTTAAGTTTGGTTCGCCGCAATAAGCGCAGTAATACTCAGCTGTGGTTTGCATCAAGTTTTAAGGTGTAATTTTTGGGCATTGGGCATTGGGCATGGGGCATTGGTTATTCTCCGCGTCCCCGCGTCTTTCCATCTCCCTATCTCCCTATTCCCTACTCTGATTTTGAGATCGGTTGAAATAACTTTTAGCATCACCCAAATGCTTTAGTAGTGTAGACTGTGGCAGAGGCCCTTGCAAGTGGCTCCACGGTAATATTTGCTCTGTTGACCAATCGGCGTGGACGTAAAAATCTAAGTCGGGGATTTGTCCTTTGAGTTCTTTGAAAGCACGTTTGTAACTACCCAAAGAATCGCCAAAGCTACGAGTTAGTTGCAGAAGTTGTGAGAGCCTGCGATCGCCCCTGGATAATAAAGCCTGTATAATCGACCAATTATAGCTTTCTGGGCGAAATTCTATTCCCTTTGGTTTTAGCTGTTTTTGTAAAAGCTGCAAGCGTTTTTCTGCTTGGCGATTGACTCCCAACCATTGAAATGGTGTATGTGCTTTGGGTACAAATGTGCTACATCCAAATGTTAACCGCAATCCCGGTGCAGCTTTTTTGATACTATGCATCATGGTCACGGTTTGTTCTAAATCTTCTGGTTCTTCGCCAGGAATTCCTGCCATTCCGTAGAGTTTTAAACTTGTGAGTCCACCAGCTTTGGCATTGATAGCTGCTTGGATGATTTCATCGTTATGTAGCTTTTTGTTGATGATTTGGCGAATTTTTTCAGAACCACTTTCTACAGCAATGGTAAGCGATCGCGTGTCTCGTTGTGCCAACGTTTTTGCTAACTGGACTGTTACGGTATTGGTGCGTACTGAGGCAATACTCAAACGAACATCATCATATTTTGGCTGACTAATATAATCTAGTAACTCTTCAAATTCTGGATGTTGAGTTACAGAAGCCCCCAATAATCCCAGCCGATTTGTAACTTGTAAACCTTTTTCAATAGCTGGAATTAATGAACCTTCCAAACTTGCAGTTCTAAAAGGTAATGTCAGATAACTTGCCAAACAAAAACGGCACATTTCTGGACAACTTCTCACCACTTCCACCATATAAATATTTTCCCAAGCGGCTTTTTGGGTAACTACAGTCGAGGCTGAAAGAGTATTTCCTCGATAGGTTTGTTTTTGCACCACTGCGGGAATTTCCGGGTAAATTGGTTGAATAGACTTTATTGCACCATCTTTTGTCTGATATTCCACCTCATATAAACTGGGAACATAAATACCTGGTACTTGTGCCAATCTTTTGAGTTGAGTTTGTCTAGAAGCTTTTCTAACTTCTTTATAAGCTTCTATCAAATTCCCCAGTAAATTTTCGCCATCCCCCAATAGAATGACATCAAAAAAATTTGCAAATGGTTCTGGGTTAGCAGTGAGAACCGGGCCGCCGCCAAATATTATCGGATGAGAATCATCACGGAAACTTACTAAAATCGGAATTTCTAAAGATTCCAGCAAATTGAGAATATTCACATAATCTAATTCCCAGGAAATAGAAAATCCAACAATTTCGGGATTTCTGGGTAGTTGTTCGTGAGTATCAGTAAATAGGCGACTTACCTGCACATCATCACGCATTGCCAAAGTCGCCCAAACTACCTGATAGCCCAGGCTAGTGATACCGACGCTGTATTCATTAGGAAAAGCGAAGATGAGGGGGATAGCGTTGGTGTCTGGAGTAGTGGGTGTAAATAAAAGGCGTTCTAAGTCAAATACAGATGATGTCACGGGTTTTTTATAACTTTTTGAATAAATCTAGTCTCTTAAAAATCGCGCCTACACGGGCAAAGCCAACTCTAGCAGGCGGATGAGAATTTACTTTACCTATATTTAATTTTAAGCCATAGAATTATCAAATTAAAAAACAATGTTACGCTGTTGGCGAGAATAATTGGTAAAGCTTGGAGATAAATTCCATATATTAACCACAAAAAAACACCGCTGTTAAATGTAACCAACATTACAAAAGAAACATCCTTTGCTGATTTGCTTTGCCAGGTTTTAAACATCTGTGGTAAAAAGGCGATCGTAGTTAATGTAGCCGCAGCTAATCCTAGAACCGTTAAAAAGTCCATTTATGCAAACCTATAAAATTAAGTGTTGAGTTATTGAAAAATTTAACAACTGATTTTCATCATACTGTATTGATGTGTTCGCTTTAAATTATATTGTGAAGTAAAAATTGGATAAAACAAAATGGGGAAAAATGTTTAATTTCCCCATTGTTCAAATAATATTGTGATAACTTAAAAGTTTTTGACAATAAAAAATGAATTAACTAAAATTTTTGTGGGTTGGTCTAACCCTTTATGAGTGAAACAAATCCAAAATCTAAAATCCTTAGACACTAGCGAAACTTATCAATTAATTCTTCACGCGATAACTGCAACAATAAACGCGTAAACTCTTCTGGTGGTAACGCTAATAAAGGTTCAATAATTGCTTGAAGCTGATTATCTGTTTCACCAAAGCGAACTTTCAGCAAATTTTCCACTACCAAACGTTCTCCTTGCTGAACTCCTTGCTGAATTCCCCGTTGTTCCCCTTCTTGTATCGCTTGTTGTCGGTCTTGTTGGTAAAGCGGTGCTAATCGCATAAGTAATTCCCTGTCTTCTTCATCTTGATTTTGAGTAACTTGTAAATTTTGTTGTAAGTTGTACAACAATTCTAACGCCGCTTTGCGGAAAGGGTTATCAGGAGTAAGTGCTTCTAATTCGTCAATTGCTTGCTTTTGAACGTTGCCTCTACCGATGATTCTTAACCATAAAGTTTCTGGAATAGGAGGTAACTGATGAATTGCGACTATAGCAGTACGCTTACCTTGGCGCTCTTGGCGTTCTTCTCTTCGAGACGCTTCGCGTTGGCGGAAGCCTCTCGTAGAGAAGGCGGTTTGTTAAAAAATTAAATGCATCTTCATACAGAATTGATATTAGTAATTGTTCGAGGTAGTCTTTAGCAAATTGGTCATGAATGAATCTCGTCATTTTTTGAAACTTTTGCTATGTAACCCAATTTATTTATGGTTATCTTGCAATTTTTTGAGATAAGACTTATCTCAAGAGTAGCGTTTAGAATCTTTTTTTAGTAAATATTCTGCTGCTTAATGTCGTTTATTCTCATCTTTTGTACTATTGATTACTCGTTTTTTATCAGCATCTATATCTTCTGTTTCTGCACCACGCTGAATGGCTTGTTCAAACCAATAATCACCTTCTTCATAATTATATTTGTCATAACATATAGCACCCATACTAGTAAAAAAGGGCGAGTTCCTTACCCACCCTAGAAAAAGAAATATTTTCAAAAAACGTAGTATAATTTTACAGCAGTTTACACTGAGCGTAATGCCGCAGTAAATGGTCGCATAATACCAATGCCACCATTGCTTCAACCATCGGAACTGCACGCGGTAACACACAAGGATCGTGTCTTCCTTTTGCAGCTAAAAGCGTTTCTTCGCCTTCACGATTTACTGTTTTTTGTTCTTTTCTAATTGTTGCTGTCGGCTTAAAAGCAACTCGCGAAATAATATTTTCTCCGTTGGAAATTCCCCCTTGAATGCCACCAGAACGGTTGGTTACGGTACGAATTTCGCCATTTTCATCAATATAAAATTCGTCGTTATGCTCAATTCCTGTTAACAGTGTCCCGCCAAAACCAGAACCTATTTCAAAGCCTTTGCTAGCAGGCAGAGACATCACACCTTTAGCAATATCAGCTTCCAATTTATCAAATACTGGTTCGCCTAAACCTTTGGGCACATTTCGCGCCACACATTCTACTACACCGCCAATAGAATCGCCTTGTCTGCCAGTTTGCTCGATTAATTCAATCATGCGTTCGGCGCATTCAGCATCAGGACAGCGAACGATGTTGCTTTCCACTTGTTCTAAAGTAACAGTGTTTGCATCGACTACGCCTTCCAAATCCTTGATGCGCTTGACGTAACCAATAACTTCCACATTGGCAACCTGGCGGAGAATTTTTTTAGCGATCGCACCTGCCGCTACTCTGCCAATTGTCTCACGCGCTGACGACCTACCGCCACCTTGCCAATTGCGAATCCCATATTTTGCATCATAAGTTGCATCGGCGTGTGAAGGACGATACTTTTCGGCCATTTCATCGTAATCTTGCGGACGAGTGTCTTTGTTCCGCACCAAAATTGATATCGGCGTTCCCAAAGTTTTGCCCTCAAATACCCCCGATAAAATCTCGCAGGTATCCGCTTCTTTGCGAGGTGTCGTGATTTTACTTTGTCCCGGCCGCCTTCTATCTAGTTCTACTTGGATTTCTTCTGCTGAAATTTCTAGTTGTGGAGGACAACCATCAATCACAACTCCCACGCCACCGCCGTGAGACTCGCCAAAAGTAGTTATCCGAAATAGATGACCAAAAGTGTTACCCATGATTATTGAGTGAGGAAAAAGGGTGAGGCTTATCTATCCACTCTAGTGTAAAATAGCCCCGCCCGCTTATGGGCTGGGCTTTTGAGTAGTTTCATCTGCATTGAGAAATTTTTAAGTATAATTACTTAATATGTGTCATTCAGTCCCAACAAGAAGCGATTTTTAGCATCTGTTAATCGGAATATTGTTAGGAAAACCTGATTTAAAGTTGCGAAAATTCAAAGGTCTTGATAAGCTGAAACACCAATAGTATAAGCCTTCTGGCGGTTTTATTGTCTTCACATTTCCCCAGACGCCGACGCAATATAGGAGTGTTTTTTAGTGAACGCATCTGAACAAGCAACTAACTTAGAACTCGCCAGCAAAATTGCTACGGTAGTTAATTTGTTCAAATTCGAGTTTCCTGATGCCAAATCTGACCTCAAACCCTGGAAGAATGACCCGGAAACCAGGGAGTTAGTCGATCCAGATTCTATAGATATTGGCTTTCACTTTCCTGGTATTAGCAAATCTTGGCGAAGTCGCAGCGTATTAATTCAAATCCGATTTTATCAAGATCCCATCAATAATTCACGGCGAGCGATCGGTGTGGAGGTAGCTGGATTCGATCATCGTGGTGAGGCATGGCGACTCTCTACAGTAGAAAATTGGAGTGTTGTCGGCGCATCTTCGCCTTCTAGTGAAATCGGGGATAAGCTCAAACAGATTTGTCGGCAGATTTTAGAAGTATTTAATAACTGAAGTTGAGATTAGGGAGTGTTTTCAAACTCGAAATTGGAGAGGGACAGGGGGGGGAGACGCTCTGAGGCAAAGATGTTTTTGAATAAATTTTCGCCGTGTCACCGCGTCCCCTAATCTCCGTGTTGGACTTTTTCGGTAATATTTATTACTTTAAATACACGCCCTAACCCCCATTTGCCAGCTGCATCCTTGAAGAAGTTGACGACTTGCCTGTTCGTCAAAATTAATGCGATCGCCCGCTATTTACTGATATGAAATTACACTCCATATTTATGGCGTTAGCACTGCACTTGGTACACCACAGTAAATACTTCCAAAAACCAAAGCGATTCTATAATTGCTTAAATAAAAATGCCGGACTAAAAGCATCGAAAGTATAAAATTACTCTCTATAAATAATAAATATTTCCAATGTTTTGATTTATTGCCAGAGGTGGTAAAAGAGTATCATTTTTGAATATAAATTGCTATATATAGTGCTAACACTTAGACAAATACAATCAAAAACTCTTTGGTAATCAAACTGAAGTCCATCAATCGAGTAAGTCTATACTTCGATTATCAATAGACTTGGCGCAAGATAATTTTGCATCTGCGTTCAATTGGACTGCATTTTTTCGTTTGCATTAATTATTTAGTCTAATTTGAAAAATGTATTTTATTTTTCAAATGATTACTGAATTTTAAGTTCGCAGTCTTCCGTTTTAAAGTCAAAGGAACTAAGCATGTCTACATCAAACAAACTAAATATACGTTACTCAGTACGCTACCTTGAAGAACAATACAATAAAGGCAACAAACAACCTCTCGAAGACTTGGTGCGTGCTTGGAAAGGAATTAAAGAACTACCCCCAACAGATAAAAGATCGTTTTTTGTTCTAGGCGGTTATCACGGTGAGCCTTTTCAATATCGGCAACAAGTTGACGAGCTATCACCTGTTGACACATATACATATTGGGGAGGCTATTGCAACCACGGAAACGTCCTCTTCCCTACTTGGCACAGAGTATATGTCCTGAAATTAGAAGAAGCATTGCAAAGTATCGTACCTGGCGTGACTATGCCATATTGGGATGAAACAAGTGAAGATTCTCTCGAATATGGAATTCCCTCAATCCTCACACAAGAGAAATTTGAACTTGACGGAGAACTAATTGATAATCCGTTGCGTTCGTTTGTCTTGCCTGAAGCGTTATCTGATTACGTACCTAGTGATAACCGGATTTATGAAAAGCCCAAAGGATATGAAACCGTGCGCTACCCCTTGTCAGGGTTAGTAGGTACCCCAGAGGCTCAATCTGTCACCAAAGAACACAACGCTGCATATCCTGACTACGAGGAGAATGTTAAGCTCCTCAACCAGAATATAATTGCTTGGCTAAAAGGCCCGGTGCCAGAGGAGAAACCTATTGATAGTGTCTACTCACAATTCCAGAACTGCTTGCGGGCACCAAACTACACTGTTTTTTCCAACACGACTTCAGCAGCAGAGTGGAACAAGAATCATTCTGGTGTGATAACTTCATTAGAATCTCCTCACAACGACATCCATTTAGCTGTGGGGGGGTTTGATGTACCAGGACAGGGAGAGGCTGGAATAATACATGGCGCAAATGGTGACATGGGCGAGAATAATACCGCTGCTATGGACCCGATTTTTTTCTTTCACCATTGCAATATAGACCGTGTATTCTGGCTATGGCAGAAGCAAAACGGTTACACCGATGAAATTGATATCATTGATGGGTATCAAGGCACTAGTTCAAGCGATTCCCAAGGCCCCACTCCAGGCATTGCTCCTGGTACTTCACTATCACTAGATACACCTCTCAACCCGTTCCTGAAGGATGAGTTTGGTACTGTTTACACATCCAAAGACTGCATCAACATCGAAAAGCAACTTGGTTATACATATGCACCAGGTTCCCTTGAGGAAGTACCACATCTGATGGCAACGAGGAGTGATGTCAGTTCCGGAAAATTAGTTGCTAGTAAAATTGACCGTGCCTTATTCCAAGGTTCTTTTGTAGTGGAAGCTTACGCAACATTTAAGAACGCAAACGGTGAATCGACAAAACATTATATTGGACATCATTCTGTTCTCAGTCGTTGGAATGTCATTAAGTGCGCTAATTGCCTAACTCACTTGGAGGTGATTGCACATTTCCCCTTAAGCGGTATCCCAACAGAGGCAGTGAATGATGCCGAGTACCATCTAGAATTTAAACATCGTCAATTTGCTCAGTACCATTTAGAACCTCAACATCGCAGATTAGAATTTCTACGTTCTGGAGCAAAACTTCCTGCGAAATTAAGCTATAAGCTTGAGGTTAAAGGTTAAAGAAGTGGTAAGCTGTCAGGCATTTAACTTGTAAATTTAGCTGAAGTAGGGTAACACAGCTGTGCTACCCTACTTCAGTGATTTTTAGTTTTACGTAGCAGTACTACATAATTACAACTTCAGCATGATTGTTAAGCATTGAAGGATCGATCGCAATGCCTAACGCTTCAGCTACACGAAGACCATAGGAGACATCTGCTCTAAAAAAGTGGCAAAGTTGGCGCATTTGGATGTCTTGCTTTGCTTGGCTGAGGCTACCAACAATATTTTGCACTAGACGTTCTTGCTGTTCGGGAGTCATTAAGCGATAGAGGTCGCCTGCTTGAGTATAATCGTCGTTTCCTTCACGATGATTGTAGCGATCAACTGTGACATCGCCCAAATGACTAGGTGGCTCTGCATAGGCTGGATTTTCTTTCGGCGTACCCTCAGCACTATTGGGTTCATAGTTGGGAACGCTACCACCGTTATTTCCCAAGGCCATGAAGCCATCCCGCTGGTAATGCATTACTGGACATTTGGGTTGGTTGACAGGTAGTTGCTGATAATTACCACCCAAACGATAGCGTTGAGCATCTGGGTAAGAAAAGATGCGAGCTTGAAGCATTTTGTCTGGAGAGAAACTAACCCCAGGAACCACTGCACTCGGACTAAAAGCGGCTTGTTCAACTTCCGCGAAATAATTCTCTGGGTTACGGTTTAGCTCTAATATCCCAACTTCAATTAAAGGATATTCTGAATGCTTCCAAACTTTTGTCAAGTCAAAGGGATTATCTCGATGTTTTGCTGCTTGCTCCTCGGTCATCACTTGAATACAAAACCGCCATTTGGGATAATCTCCTTGAGCGATCGCTTCAAATAAATCGCGAGTCGCATGATCGGGATCTTCTCCTTTAATCTTGGCCGATTCCTCCTCTGTCAAGGTTTGATGCCCTTGCAATGTCTTAAAGTGAAATTTACACCAAACGCGATCGCCCTGAGCATTAATTAAGCTAAAGGTATGGCTACCAAAGCCGTCCATGTGTCGATAGGTTTTGGGAATTCCCCGGTCTGAAAACAAAATCGTTACCTGGTGGAGTGATTCGGGACTCAGCGACCAAAAATCCCATTTGGCATTGTGGTCTTTACAATTTGTCTGGGGATTCCGCTTTTGGGTATGGATGAAATCAGGAAACTTCAGTGGGTCACGGATAAAGAAAATCGGAGTGTTGTTTCCTGTAATATCCCAGTTACCTTCTTCTGTGTAAAACTTAACAGCAAAACCTCTGGGGTCGCGCTCTGCATCTGCTGAACCCTTTTCCCCACCAACCGTAGAAAAACGTAAGAGAACCTCTGTTTTCTTGCCAATCTCAGAAAAAAGCTTGGCTTTTGTGTAGCGAGTAATGTCATGGGTAACCGTAAAAGTACCGAAAGCTGCTGCACCTTTGGCATGGACAACTCTTTCAGGAATACGTTCTCTGTTAAAATGAGCCAGTTTTTCTAACAGGTGAAAATCCTGTATTAATACAGGGCCACGCGCCCCAGCAGTTAGGGAATTCTGGTTATCCGCAACAGGGATACCATCAGCAGTTGTCAAGTTTTGGGGTTCAGTCATGGTCAAGAACTTCTCCATTAAGTAAGTAAAATTTTCAACAGTATATTTTAGCCAGTAGATCGACGGATACCTACTGATAGAAATAAGAAATCGTAGTCATTTCGAGTTCATATCTAAAGCATACTCGAAATGACTATGATTTAAAAGAAATTTTTTTGTATTTTTGTAATTTGTCGAGGCGAACAGCTATCTACCCCTAAGTATGAACCTATCGCAGTAATCTTGTGCAATGCTATGTAAATATGATTAAGATAGGGATTTTTGATTAATTTTAGGCATTATAGGGCAATAAGCATCTCTCTCATCCCTTACTGCCAATTCAAATGTTTGAGAATCAACGAACAAACATCCGTCGCCTCAATTATGTCGGTATCAACTAGATGAGTTTGATGGGTGATAAATAGCGGCCCTTCATTTGTAGAAGTAGTAATGTGACCGTGAGAACCACGTACTAAGGAAGCATCCAGAGGAATCACATCCATGAGGTAGCGAAAACCGAGTTGTTTCTTAAGTAGCTTGAGAGCGATTTTTCCTTGAGGAAATTTAATTTGCGGGTCGAGGAAAAGTTCTACAGGATCGTAACCGGGTTTGCGGTGAATATCTACGGTTCGGGCAAAATCCGGGGCTTTGTTATCATCGAGCCAATAATAATAAGTAAACCACGTATTAGGCTCGGCGATCGCCACTAACTCTCCCGATCTGGGATGATCGAGATGGTAGGCTTGTTTACCTTGTTCGTCTAATACTTGGGCTACACCTTCAGTGGCTTCTAAAAGCGATCGCACTTTTGGAATGTAGGCCGGATCGTTCACATATACATGAGCTATTTGGTGATCGGCCACAGCAAAAGCAATACTAGCACCAAAATCGAGCAGTTCTCGCCCCAATTCTTCCCGCACTGCAATTAAATTATTTTCCCGTAACACGCGGTTCAAATGTACTGCTTTATCGACAGGAGTAATGCCATACTCAGAAAGAATAATTACCTGAGTATTTCGTGCTTGATAATATTCAATTAACTCTTTACAAACACCATCAATTTCTTGTAAATCTGCTTGGATGTGTTTTTCATCGTGACCAAATTTTTGCAGACAATAATCTAAATGTGGCAGATAAACTAGTGATAATGTAGGGCTATAACGTTCCTCAATCCATTTTGCAGAATTAGCAATCCATTGGCTAGAACTAATTGAAGTTTTTGGCCCCCAAAAATCAAATAAAGGGAATTGTCCTAAATCAGATTGAATTGGCGATCGCACATCACTAGGATGGGTATAAATATCAGGTAATTTTCTCCCATCCGCAGGATACATTGGCCGCGGTGTAATAGCATAATCCACTGACGAATACATATTGTACCACCAAAAAAGGTTGGCACAAGTAAAATTTGAATCGATAGATTTAGCAATTTCCCAAACTTTACGAGCTTGTACTAATTTATTAGATTGTCGCCAAAATTTTACTTCACATTCATCTCGAAAATACCAACCATTAGCAACAATTCCATGTTCATTAGGCAACTTTCCTGTTAAATAAGTAGCCTGAACAGAACAAGTTACAGCAGGTAGGACTGTTTTGATCGGAACTACTTGGCCTTTTGCTGCCCAAGTAGATAAAAATGGTGTGTTATTTCCCAATAAGCTAGGCGTTAATCCTACGACATTTAGAATAACTGTTTTTTTCATAAACTTTATTTTCTCTTAATTTACAGCCAGTTCTCTAAAGATTCACGAGGTTAGCTATCAAAAGGATTCTGGACTTTTACTAAATTCTTTTAATACCCAATCATATTCTCGCTGAATAGAAGTCAACAAATCTATTTTCATTTCTGGCGGTAATACATCCCAAGTGTAAGTTTCAATTTCTAAATGCGAACAAGCATGATTTGTTTGCAGTAAATGTAAAACAGTGGCAATATCATCTTGCGTAGACTGCAAAATTTGATAATCATGAATAAAAATTGGGACATGAAAGTGAGTACGCCATTCTTGAGCTAGAGATTTTTCCAAATGAGGTAATGCAGTGACTAAATCGGGATAGTGATATAACGTACCATCAGTGCGACGTTCGATTACTTGGTGAAGATAGGTAGATTCTGCAAAAGGACGTAAGCGTTCAACTATCAAACTACGTTTTTCAACTTCAGCAGGAATTTTTACTTTAATTGCTGCACTAATTTGAATCTTGCCAATCTTAATTCCTGCTGATTCTAAGCGTGCAAACACAGAATCTGGTTGTTCATATTCAACTGAAAAATGGCAGGTATCATAACAAAGCCGGATATGCTCTAGTAATTTTGCTTCAGCTAAACTTTGTTCAATATTTAGTTTTTCTGATAAATAATTACCACCAATCGGCAATAACCAATTTTGGAAAAAATCAATTACTTCTGATGTATTCTCAATTAATCCGTCGGGTTCTGGTTCTAAATCGATATGTAATAATTTTCCTGTTTCTTCCCAAATGCGGATTGTGTTTTCAACAACTGATGCTAGGTTTAAACAACTCTGTTTGATAACTGAATCCCAAGTTGTTTGGTCTTCTCCCCACCAAGGTTTATAGGATAATGGCAATGTAGAAATCCCGCCATCAAGTCCTTTGGGTAACAGAGTTGCTAAAATTTGTGTAAGATTTAATGTGTAGTTTACTCGTTCTTGTGTAGACCAATCTGGTGCATAAACTTGGTCTTTTACTATTTGTCTGTGGAATCCTCCGTAAGGAAATCCATTTAGGGTAAAAACATATAAATCTTGCTGAGTTAACCACTCTTGGAATTGAGCTAATCTATTACTTTCTAAAAGTTCCTTGGCGGCTACATCCGCTAACCTCAAACCAATACCAAAAGGTTCTGTTGGCGATAAACGCGATTTAAGTTCGGGAATATATTTTTGTAGATTTGCAAATACCTCCACCCAAGTTTCACCAGGATGAATATTGCTGCAATAAGTTAAATGGAAGTTGTTGTTTGTAATTTTCATTTTTTAGGTTTCTCATCTAGTTTTATTTACACGCAAAGACGCAAAGACACAAAGAGGTTTTCAGTTTTGGAGTAATTAAAATATTTTGTAGAGAACTCAATGTTGGTCTGTGCGGCTGTGCGTGAGATTTTCATAACTGTATTGAGGAAGGTTAATTTTAAGTAACAGCAAAGATTTGTGCTAATTTCATAGAAATTGGTAGCAAAATCAGCACTGCTAAACCGTAATACAAACCCGCAAAACCAGATGCAACAGTCGCATCAAGAACAATTAGAGACAACACGCCTATTTTGACAGCATTACGGATATTTTCGGGTAAAGGTTCACGCGCAGCTTTGACAAAATTAGGCAGTATTCGGATAGCTAAGAAAACGGCGAATGGTAATGCTGCGATCGCTGTATACTCTGGTAATATTCCTAATGCTAAAACTGCCGTCAAAACTATTGCAATCAGAACTAGTGCTAAGACTCCTGTAATCTTCTTTCCTCCGTGAACTTCGCCCTGACTAATTGCGGTGATAGCAGCAATATAAATAACAGGAATCAGCGTTAAATACCAACGTTCTCCGATGATTTCCGGGGCAGCACTTACACCTAATAATAAATTACTGCCACGGCACAAGCCCATATTCAGCGGCCCGAAAAAAGGATGATGTTTGGCAAGGGAATTATACAGTAGTGCTGAAAGAGTAATGAAGATAGCGATCGCACCGCTCAACCAAGATACTTGAAAAGCTGCTCCAATACCTATAGCAAAGAGTATACTGCCTAATAAAGTAGCATTTTTCAACGACACCCGACCACTAGGTATTGCTCTATTTGGTCGTTCTTTTGCATCTAAATCAGCATCAAAAACATCATTAAAAACGATGCCACCACCATATAAACCTGTTGTTGCTAATAACAACCAGCCTAATGAAATTAAAACTGCAAAATTGGCATCGCCATTAATTAATTGAGTAAAAATAATTCCAGATCCAGAAGCAGCAAAACCGACCAAAATATCAGCCCAAGCAGTAACAATATTAGCCGGACGCATCAATTCAAAATAGCCCCGCCAGCTTTGAAATTTCAAGCTTGCAACATTCACTTATCTGCCTCCTTAATACTATTTTGGATTTGAGATTTGGGACTGTGACAATAACAAAAAACAAATATAAAAACTTCTCTTCTAATGCCCAATGCCCTACTCCCACTTTTTCCTATTCAATCAGCACTGAAAGTGAATTAATACCGGGTTCTTGTCCTCGCAAGACAGAATTACCATTAAATAGCTGACGCTGGTCGATGGATTCGGGATTAAGCCAGTCTGAGGCTTGCATCTGCCCGGTTTGACTGTAAGCAGCTAGAGCATTTTCGTAACAAACTGCTCGCACGTGTTCTTCAGGAATGCCTCTTTCTAACATCAACTGAGCCGTTTTTGGCACTGCTAATGGATCGCTAATTCCCCAATCAGCACTACTATCAACAATGATGCGATCGCGTCCATATTTACGAACAACTTCTACCATCCGGGCGTTACCCATTTTTGTCTGGGGATAAATCGTAAAAGCTGCCCAAAAACCACGTTTTAATACTTCTTCAACGGTTTCTTCGTTGTTATGATCGATAACTACTTGTGAAGGATCTAAGCCATATTCAATACACCGATCCATACTCCGACTTGCACCCGCTTTCTTATTACGATGAGGAGTATGAATTAGTACCAACATATCGAGTTCTTTAGCTAACTCTAACTGTTGACAAAAATATTTGTCTTCTGCTTCTGTCATGTCATCGTAGCCAATTTCGCCAATGGCAACAACTCCTTCTTTACAAGCATAAAGCGGTAAGAGTTCCATCACTTCTGCCGCCAGTGCTTCGTTGTTAGCTTCTTTGGGATTTAAGCCGATTGTGCAGTAGTGCTGGATGCCAAACTGACTAGCGCGAAACCTTTCCCAACCCACTAGGCTGCTGAAATAATCTTTAAATGTGCCGGCGTTGGTTCGGGGTTGTCCCAGCCAAAAAGCTGGTTCGATAACGGCAACAATGCCATATTCCCGCATTACTAGGTAATCGTAAGTAGTACGGGAACACATGTGAATGTGAGGATCGATAAACATCATAGGTTTAGGGAATGGGGCATTGGGCATGGGGCATGGAGAAAGAGGCAGGGGGCAGGGGGCATGGGGAGGTGTGGGAGGTGTGGGAGGTGTGGGAGGTGTGGGAGGTGTGGGAAGATGGGGAAGAAATCTTTCCCCCCACACTCCCCACACTCCCCCATCTCCCCAGTCCCCAGTCCCTTTCAGCGATCGCTGCTAAAACTATTCCAAGTCAGGTTACCCTGTTCTATGGATGACTGTAAATCTGGATAATGAGAAAGTAATACTTGCGCTTCGGGTAAACCTGATTCAGCACAAGCTAATGCTGCTGCTTGTTGTTCGGCTGTATCACCATTTATCAGGACTTTTTCTAAATCTGCGATGATTGCACTATCAGCATATTTACCTACAGGTCGCCAAAGTTCTGGGGTAACTGAGCGTTTAGCCGCCCAACGTTCGTGGGCATAGTCTGTCAACATCTTTGCTAATTCTGGGTTAGCGCGACGATCTAGACCCCAAATTAGATGCAACGGACTACCGACAAACACGGCTTTTAAGACCATCTGATTCCAAGCGGCATTATCTAAATAATCGGCTGGATAAGGGTTGCGTAGTGCTATGGCTTGGAATACGTTGCTCATATTGCTGCGAATTCCCTCAGCAGCACGCTGACGGTGTAATTCTGGATGTGGCAATAGGGGTAAACTCTGATATAGTGCAACTAACTCGCCCATGTCGGCACTAGAGAAAAGTTTATCAAGCGATCGCACATAACCCTCGGCATTATCGTGAGGCAAAGCTAAAACCAACAGTGTGCGACCTGCTTGATCTACACTCCAATTACCAGGATTCCAACCCGGAATTGCCTCCTGCGCTGCTGCTAAATCTTCGGATGTTAGCTGCAAATTCTGTTTACCTAGATAACGCGGCACAGCACTAAAAGCTGTGAAAAACACTCGCTCCCCAGCACCGCCAGTAATCTGTGCCTGCTTCTGTTCCAGCCAAGCAATACCGATCTGAGAAACAGACTGTAGTAACCACTGATGTAGTAACTTGTTTACTCTACTCATGACAAATTTCAGATAAGTTGCCCAACTTTTTTTGGTGACAACTATGTATAATTTCTAGCATTAAAATTGATACTTTATTCTTCAACTAGTTATATAGTATATTACTTAGCTAATAACTTCATTGAATCTATAAAATACATATAATTTAGATAAGATACTGTAAAGTTATGATTTTCAATCAATAAAACCCTAAGTTCGCTTACGGGAAAAAACTAGATTTGTGTGTAATAATGATGATATCAACTGTCAAACTTAGATGAAAGTCTAAGATATACTTAAGTACAGCCATCAAGAAATTTGCCAACCACTTTCATTCACAGTATTATTCAACAATGAATAATACTGTTGTAAGACAATGAATTACTAGCTCTGGTTATCTAGTAGTTAATTGTAATTTTGAAGTGCAAATTTATTTGTATTGTTGAAATTGCCACTAATCTAAGTTCAGTTAGTGCATATATCTACAATTAATTAATAGTTAATAATATTCGGATATGGCTATTAAACAAAAGACTGCTCTCAACCTACAACCCATTAATCAATGTGTTCAAGTAACCTTCAAGTATGATGTTCATTTTACCAGAGGTTTGTTTGAATTAGATAATTCTTTATTGGCACAAGTGATTGCAGGAAATGGGGAGATAACTCCAAAACGAGTGTTAGTAGTGGTAGATGGAGGAGTTTTAAATTACCAAAATGGATTGCTAAAAAAATTAGCACATTACGCCGAGCATTATGCAGATGTGCTTACCTTGACTGGCGAACCAATAATCGTTCCGGGTGGAGAAGCAGTCAAGAATGATTCTACATTTATAGAGCAAATTCATCAACGAATTGATGCAGTTGGATTATGTCGTCATTCCTACGTGATAGCAATTGGAGGTGGAGCCGTACTAGACATGGCAGGATACGCCGCAGCGACGGCTCACCGAGGAATTAGGCTGCTACGGGTGCCGACAACAGTATTAGGACAAAATGATTCGGGTGTTGGAGTCAAGAATGGAATTAATGCCTTTGGCAAGAAAAATTTTCTTGGCACATTCATGCCACCTTATGCTGTATTGAATGACTTTGATTTTATTACTAGCCTTGACGATCGCGATTGGCGATCGGGTATTGCAGAAGCGGTAAAAGTCGCGCTAATTAAAGATGCAGATTTCTTTAATTTTATTATGACTTATGCCGATAGATTAGCTAATCGAGATATGGAGATTATGGAAAAGCTAATCTATCGTTGTTCGCAGTTACACTTAGAACATATTGCTGGTGGCGGTGACCCTTTTGAAATGGGTTCATCACGTCCATTAGATTTTGGACATTGGGCAGCTCACAAGCTAGAACATTTAACTAATTACAGTTTACGTCACGGTGAAGCTGTGGCGATCGGCATTGCTTTGGATACAACCTATTCATATTTAACAGGGCGACTTTTAAAATCTGAGTGGCAAAGAGTTTTAGTTACACTTAAGAAATTAGGCTTTACATTGTATGTATCGGCACTCACAGAGCAACTAGATCGCCCAGACCATCCTAACTGTATATTTAGGGGTCTTACAGAGTTCCGCGAACATTTAGGAGGAAAATTAACAATCACCCTTCTAGAAGGAATCGGTCAAGGGATAGAAGTTAACGAAGTAGATTTATCTTTCTATAAAGATGCTATTTCCTTGCTGCAAGATTGGGAACTATTGCGTTAATTATCTATAACAATCCCCATTTTTCTTATCAATCTCTTGGAGATAATAACCTAATTTTTCGCCGTTCAAATGTAGAGACGTTGCATTGCAACGTCTCTTTTACATTGGTGCGTTACGCGACAACACATCCTACATTTAAATTTCTGACAGCCAACGGTCAACCATCAACACAATAAAGATATGCTCCGTTAGATGCGCGACAGCTTAATTTCCAGTTATCATGCCTTTGGAATAGTATTCGCATAGTTTTTTCATTAATGAGAAAATATTTATGAGATACAAACTCTTGGGCAAAAGCGGATTAAGAGTTTCTGAACTCTGCTTAGGAACCATGACCTTCGGTGAAGATTGGGGTTGGGGTGCTTCCAAAGACGAAAGCGCTAGAGTCTTTGATGCTTTTGTGGAAGCAGGAGGCAATTTTATTGACACCGCCAATGGTTACACCGATGGTAGCAGTGAGAAAATTGTCGGTGAATTAATTGCCAAAGACCGGGAACGCTTTGTAGTTGCAACGAAATATTCCTTTCCCTTGCGGATGAACGAACACAAGGGCGACCCCAATGGTAGCGGGAATCATCGCAAGAACTTAATCCAGTCTTTAGAAGGTAGCCTGAAGCGGTTGAATACTGACTATATTGACTTATTTTGGTTGCACGCTTGGGATTTTACCACGCCCATTGAAGAAGTGTTGCGATCGCTTGATGATGTAGTCCGCCAAGGTAAAGTACTTTACATCGGTATTTCTGATGCACCCGCTTGGATTGTTTCCCAAGCAAATACCATCGCTCAATATCAAGGATGGACGCAATTTGTCGCTCTGCAAATTGAGTATAGTTTAATCCAGCGGACACCAGAACGCGATTTATTACCGATGGCTAAAGCTTTCGATTTAGCAGTCACACCGTGGTCACCTTTAGGTGGTGGTGTGCTGACAGGTAAGTATAATAAACCGCCTCAAGAAAGTAGCGAACCAGGACGGTTAGCAAATCCAGCCTTAGGAATTATTTCAGAAAAAAGTTTAGCGATCGCGGAAGTTGTAAGTCAAGTTGCAGCAGAAATTGGACACACACCATCACAGGTAGCATTAGCTTGGTTACGCGCTCAAAGTGGGGTAATAATTCCCATTGTTGGCGCACGTAAATTAACTCAGTTTCAAGATAACTTAGCTTCTTTGGATGTGACTCTTTCCCCAGAACATTTGCAGCGTCTAAATGAAGTAAGTCAAATTGATTTGGGTTTTCCCCATGAATTTTTGCAGACTGATGGGATTCGCGATCGCCTTTTTGGTGGTACATTTAATGCCATAGACAACCATCGCATCTAATGTGATTAGTCATTAGTCATTTGTTACTTGTTCATTGATGAGTGTTTTATTATTTACTAATGACTAATGACCAATATATTTACACTAAGCATTGAACGAAAATAAATTTTCCATCAAAATTGTATCAATCACAAACAATAACACATTCAGGCTTTAATTCAATCTATCGTCAGAGAGTTTCGCTTTACCAACTAAAATCTGTAAAGTTAACTGTAAAAGGCATTAAGTAAAACCATGAGCGACAACACCCTCTCATCACGTTTGTACCCCACACGCATTGACATTCCTGCTGAAGCACGAGTGCAAATTGTAGTTATTCTCAACAAAACCCTGGCAGCTAGTTTAGATTTGAAAACCCAGGTAAAGCAAGCGCATTGGAATGTTAAAGGCACCGATTTCTACCAGCTACATGAACTATTTGATGAGATTGCTGGTGAATTAGAAGAATACGTTGATATGGTTGCAGAACGCGTCACCGCTTTGGGTGGATATGCTGTAGGAACAGCCCGTGCTGCTGCCAGTAATTCCATTCTGCCAGAATATCCATTTGATATTTTGGATGGTAAAGACCATGTAACAGCTTTAGCAGATCGTTTTGCACCTTTCGCTAAACATATCAGAGAAGCGATCGCTAAAACCGATGAATTAGGTGATGCAGACACCGCTGACCTTTACACTGAAATTTCCCGCACCATTGACAAACGTCTGTGGTTCTTAGAAGCTCATCTACAAGTAGCAGAAATCAAGGGAGAAAATGGCAGCGCAGGTGCTACTAAAAGTCAAAAAGCAGTAGCTAGCGTCAAGTAAGCGCTTTTAAGTTAGGGAATAGTAAATCTTAAGTAGTAGGGTGCGTTACGCCTTGAGCCTAACGCACCATATTATTTGTATACAGGAGAATTCAGAATTCAGGAGTCAGAATTCTGAATTAACAATAGCCTCTCTAACTACCTTTGAAAATCCAGATGTAGAGACGTTGCATTGCAACGTCTCTACAAAGATTTTGATATCATATAGAATCGTTTTCATAGATTAAATCAGCAACACCAATCAAAGCATCATATTTAATTAGATACCGCTCCAAAATTCCATAGTATATTTTTGGTAAGTATCGCACTTTTAAGTGCGTACTTTTCATTTTATATGTATATACTTTACTATTTAAATAGTTGAAATTGAGGTTGAATAAATAAAAGTTATAAACAATTTTTGTTATCCAACCCTTATTAATTCTGAATTCTAAGTTCTGAATTATTACCTAAAAACAATTAACAACAAGGGAAATCTATGTCTAAAAATACAATCACTCATCTAATCCACGATCGCAATGCACGGGGTCACGCTCAAATAGGCTGGCTGGATAGTTATCACACATTTTCCTTTGGTAGTTTTTACGATCCCAACCGTATGGGATTTCGTTCTCTGCGAGTAATCAATGATGACCGCATCGCCCCTGGTGCTGGATTTCCTACCCACGGTCATCGAGATATGGAAATTCTCACCTACGTCTTAGAAGGTGCTGTGGAACATAAAGACAGCTTGGGTACAGGCTCAGTAATTCGTCCCGGTGATGCCCAAATTATGAGTGCTGGTACTGGAATCAGCCACAGCGAATTTAATCCTTCGCCAACCGAACCACTACACTTGCTACAAATCTGGATTATTCCTGACGAACAAGGGTTGACACCAAGATACGAACAAAAAGCTTTTCCCATCGAAGAAAAGCGCGGCAAATTACGCTTAATTGCTGCTAAAGATGGCCGTGATGGTGCTGTAACAATTCACCAAGATGTTGACCTATACACATCTGTTTTAGAACAAGGTGATGTTGTTAATTATCAAGTCAAAAGCGATCGCTATGCTTGGTTACAAGTAGCCCAAGGTATAGTCACCTTAAACGGTGAAGAACTCAGAGCAGGCGATGGCGTACAAATCAACGGTGAAGATCGGTTAGAAATTAGCACTAATATTGGCGGCGAAATCTTGCTTTTTGATTTGGCGTAATAGGCTCAGTAATTGAATAGACCACTGTAGGGTAGCACAGCTGTGCTACCCTACAATCATTGGAGATAGTAATCAAATTGTCCACGCAGGCGCTAGAGTTTAGTTGTGAATAGTTGAGGATGTTGCAGATGGCATACAGTGATTTCACACTTGCCAAAGTTCGAGAAACTTTTCAACTTATAATTGATGAAAAGCGCAATTTGTTCAAAGATGTGTCGCCTATTCAACCTTCCACTATCTTGAGAACACTCTTAGAAGAATATACTCAACTAGCAACTGCTATCAACACTGAAAAAGCCCGTTCTGAATTACTAATTATGCCAGTTCTAACGGAAGTTAGACGGCAGTTAAATTATCAAATTTCTCTGTTTTCTGGAACAGATTTTTATGTAGATGCTAGTCAAGGATTGAATGGATTTTGTGATTTCATTCTCTGTGGTTCGGAAGAACAGTTTTACATTAAAGCGCCTGTGCTTACAATTGTTGAAGCAAAGAATGAAAATCTTAAAAATGGCTTAGGGCAATGTATCGCCACTATGCTAGCCGCCCAATTATTTAATAAAAATACTCAACAAGAAATTACGAGAATCTATGGAGCTGTCACTAGTGGAACCAATTGGCGGTTTTTAATGTTGGAAGGGGTAACAGCATATATTGACATAGTTGAATACTATATCAATGATGTTGATAAAATTCTGGGTATTCTGTTGCAACCATTTCAATCTGCTTTGCTACGAGCATCTTCCTAAATCAGTCAAAATAATTATTTGAACAGTTAAATATGCTGATAGTCGCTACAATAGCCGTAAACTCAGCCAATTCATGAACCAGTATTTGCAGCATCGCACTTATTACAGTGTCAGTTTTTGAGATGTTGGCTACAGCTACGAAGTCGGACAAACTCCCGCAGGTGATTGGATTGGCGTGCGAACCCAAAGGGAATTTGAATACAATCCTTAGAAAGAGTAGCAAAAATCTCATGTCCAAAAAGCCCGATTCGCAGTTACAAAATCTCTTCGCCACCCACAAATCAACCAACTGGCAAGAAAGATTAACACAAATAGCCTACCGCTTCAACCGAGAATACCAAGGTCAAGCTGTTGAACTCCCAGCAGAAGTCCAAGCAATGCCAATCTTCCGAGAGTGGGCTAGCGGTAATTTTTCCGGGAGAATTGCTTCTCCTTTTTGGGAAGTTGCCAAACCGCAAAAGAACCAGCACTGTCTAGATATCGGCTGCGGTGTCAGCTTGTTAATTTATCCTTGGCGAGATTGGCAAGCATTTTTTTATGGGCAAGAAATCAGTAACGTGGCGCGAGATATTCTCAATTCTCGCGGGCCGCAGTTGAATTCCAAGCTATTCAAAGGTGTTGAATTAGGAGCAGCTCACGATTTAAACTATTCACCAGGTCAATTTGATTTAGCGATCGCCACAGGATTTAGCTGCTATTTTCCACTTGAATACTGGAAAATTGTCCTGACAGAAGTTAAACGAGTTTTAAAACCAGGCGGACATTTTGTATTTGACATCCTCAACCCCCAACAGCCTTTAGCAGAAGATTGGGCAGTTCTGGAAACTTATCTCGGTGCTGAGGTATTTTTAGAACCTCTCGCTGAATGGGAAAAAACGATTAAAGCTGCTGGTGGTAAAGTCATAACTCAAAAATCAGGTGAATTATTCGAGTTATACAAAGTGCGTTTTTAAAAGAAGAATTCAGGAGTCAGAATTCAGAAGTCATGAGTCACTATCTAAATGACAAATGACTAATGACTAATGACTAATGATAATCATTCAGCAATAACTGGACTCGTTGGATCTAAAGAAGTTGTAAACACAAAATAGATGACTCCAGCGCCGAGAATCATTATAGCCAAACTAAACAGCAACACCCAGCGGTCTGTTGGTTCATAAGTATCTTCTTCGATATCACGACGGACTGCAAAATAGTGTCCCGTTGACAGCCACACTGTAATCAAACCTACCAGCGAGAAGACTAAACCTAACTTCCAGCCGTTACCAGGACGGGGTACTAAAGGTATTTGGAAAGCACGTAGACGCACGATGACCACACCAAAACCCAAAAGAGCAATCCCTGTCCGCATCCAAGCCAGGTATGTACGCTCATTTGCTAAGTGGTCTCGTATGCGAGACGGATTTAATCGTCCTGGTTTCTTTTGCTCTTTAACTTCTTCTGTGGATTTCGATTTTAGCTGCATCAATAATACCTTTATTCCGAAAGAAGTACCTCTCCAAAAAACGCGAAAGTAGTAGCAAATTTCCTTCCAGATTATTTGCATCCAACGCGCTAATTGTGCTAATGAAATATATTTATTGTGATTGTACATTTTTTTGCTAAGTTTATTTTAACTAAAATTTAGTATTCTTCTCAAGTAGCGTGCAGTTAAGAGCGATGTCTCCCCTACGCAATACCAAAACCACGATTTTCGTTAAACCTAAGTAGTAATTACCTATAGAAAACAGCCAACACCAGAGAGATTTTTTACCAGTCCTTGTCCTGTTTTGTCTCTGATTTTGGCTGTGAACCTGTTAAATTTCAAAACATTTCGTTGAGAAACAGATTCCAGTAACTAGCGTTCACTAGTAACTGTCTACTATTCGCTGATTTAAGACTTCTCAATAGGGGCATTGGGAACTCGTGTATCTATTAAAGCCTGTGATACATTCGGAATAAACCAATTGACTTCATTAGCTTTGACAATTTCAGCATTAGGAATGTTGATTTCAATTGCAGCATTCTCTGGATTGGTTTTAATCGTTAACTTGCTGCCATCAGGTATTTTGATAGCTACTGGTTCTGTAAATTCTTGAATTTCTCCGTTTGGAGTTAAGGCTGCAAGTTGAGCATCATTTGGCAAATAGAATCCATCACAATCCCAATTATTTTGAGTTGACTGGCCATCAGCTAGAAAATACAGACCATTCTCGTATGCAGCATCATCATCTTCTTCCTCATTTGCTGCTTTGCCGTAGACTGCAATAGTATTACCTGTTTGGTTCTCGCATTGACCCCAGTTAATTCCCGTCTCTAAAGCATATTTTTGGAATTCTAGCTCATCGATTTTCTTTTGAATTTCTTCTGGTGTCACACCTGCGATTTGAGTTTTGGCTTTTTTTGCCTGAGTGAGTTGCTTAAGTGCTTTGGTAACCTCTACATAATCAGGGTTTTTGCTAAATTTTGGTCTATCAGCAAAAGAAGGTTGGGCAAAGGCGAGATTAAGAAAAATCATCAAAACAATTAGCAGAGATTTCCAGATTTTCATGATTGAACTCCTGTTGATATTTAATTTATTTTAAAGAGAAGTTAGAATTATGATTCACTCTTGAATTCTGACTCCCGAATTCTGAGTTCGGCTCAAAATGAAGGAAAATAAATAACTAGAAACTACAGATAACAGAGTCCAAGTAACATTTTCCGAGACGATAAACACACCCAATCCAATCAAGATACAAGGGACAAAAGTATTGCCATTATCAGTTAAAAATTGAGCGATCGCAGGTAAGTAAGTAAACTTATAAGCGGCATAACACCAGACACCCACTAGAGAAAAGAATACGCTCACAATCACCAACAGACTTTCTAATTCTGAATTGGCAAATAGAGGTACGTAAACACTGATATTGTCACTACCGTTAGCAAAGGCGATCGCAGCTACATTACATGTTTGCGGAGATAAAAAGCTGGCAATTACAGAGGGATAAGAACGCTCAGTTTCTTCTGACACTTCCTCTGGTGAATCTTCTTCGCGTTTTAGTAAACTACTCATACCAATAATAATTGGCATAAAACCAAGTAGCCTAATCCATGACTGCGGTATAATTAGCCCACCTAAAAAACCTGGAAGACTAGCAGCGATCAGTGCCGCAAAACCGAGATATTGACCAGCAATAATGTGACGGCTGCGGAAGCTTTTATTTATTTGTGAAAAAAGCAACGTCAAAATCACAATATCGTCAATATTTGTGGCACTGAAGGCTGTAATTCCTGTGGTAATTGCAGTGACTAAACCGCTCATTTGTGAAAGTCCTTATTTTGATGCTTGCTAATTGGGTATGTAGCATTGGGGAGGCAGTGCGTTGGACGGGTTTCCCGGCTTGTACTCCTTCGGAGAACCCGCAGGGTAGCAACTGCCGTCATGGGGCATCATTCCATTTACAAATGATGAATGACCAATTACCAATGACTACGTAGTAAGCTTTGATTTATACTTTAGGCAAATTAAACGATAGAATCAAATGCTTTTTTTTGTCAAAATGATAAATGAAAGTGATGAAAACTTGGGCACCAACTTTTAGGACGTACCATCAATGGCAGGAATGACCCTTGAACAGCTAAAAATATTTATGGCTGTGGCGCAGCACTTACACTTTACTAGGGCAGCAGAAGAACTTTATATTACACAACCTGCGGTCAGTGCAGCGATCCAAAATTTAGAGCAAGAATACGGAGTCAAGTTATTCCATCGAATTGGTCGTCATATCGAGATTGCCGAGGCTGGTAAGTTACTGCAAGTGGAGGCGCAAAAAATTCTCGATCAAGTCTCCTTGACTGAAAGGGGATTGCGAGAATTGAATAATCTGCAACGGGGTGAATTGAAATTAGGCTCAAGTCTGACAATCGGTAATTATTGGCTACCAAGCAAGATTAGTGAGTTTAAGAGCCGATATCCTGGTATCCAAATTGACTGTACCCTTGCCAACGCTGAAACCATTTGTGTAGGAACAGCAATGGGACAATTTGATTTGGGTTTAGTGGAAGGAGATGTGAAGCCAGCACTTCAAAATACTCTAGAGTACGAAATTGTGGGAAGCGATCGCTTGCAAATTGTGGTAGGTGAAAAACATCCTTGGTTTGAGCTTGGAGAAATTGAGTTAACCCAACTGACTCAAACGCCTTGGGTGATGCGAGTACCGGAATCTGGAACCCAGCAAAGATTTGAGGAAGCCTTGCTCAATTGGGGAATTAACCTCAGCGAACTGAATGTAATTTTAGTGTTCGCCAGTGGTGAGATGGCAAAAGCAGCCATTGAAAACGGCGTAGGTGCAACTGGAATTTCTGAGTTGATGGTAAAAAAAGAAATTCAGCTTGGAACTTTACGGCCAATTAAAGTTATTGATAACAGAGAAAAAGAGAGTGCGATGCCTACGACAGGCTACGCCAATGCTGAAATAGTTCGACCTTTTTTCAAACTCAAACACCGTCAGCGTTTCCAAACTGCTCTTTCCAAAGCCTTTGAACAAATGTTGTTATCTTCTATCTTAAATAGTTCACACCAACAACCAACAAAAAAAGAAAAAGGAAAAATTAAAAGTTAATAGTCATTAGTCATTTGTCATTGGTCATTTGTTTTTCTCCGCGTCCCCGCGTCCCCGCGTCTCATCCCCTCATCTCCCCATACCCCATACCGATAAACAATTTTTCAAAATATATCATTCACCTTTAGGTAGATTTAGATGCAAATATCAAAACAGTATATTTTAAATGGGTAAATATATAATTTACCGCAATAGCTCATGCCAAATCAGGAATTTCAATAGATAAAATCTTGATTGAGTGGTAATTTATTATGTTCATTAAATTCCTTATCAGCCATGACATCCCCAGAGCCTCAAACTGATTTTGGAGAAAATTCTTCGCAAACCTCATTTGAGCCACCTCCAAAAAAACGGCGGTGGCTTTGGTTATTTTTAGCTGCACTACTATTGGTAGGAGGCGGAGTAACTCTAGTTTGGCGTTTGCTGACTCCAAAAAATTCAGCACCTTCAACTGCTAATGTTCAACCTCAAGGGGTAAGAGTCAGAATATCCACAGTACAAAGTGGCATCATTGAGGAAAGTTCAGATTTTATTGCTAGCCTGGAGTCCCAGCGCTCAATTAGCCTCAAACCAGCGATTCAGGGTCAAGTTTCCCAAATACTTGTCAAACCTGGAGATTCAGTAGCACAAGGGGCAGCAATCATCCAAGTAGACTCTAGACCGCAACAACAAGGAGTCAATAGAATCAATGCTCCGTCTGAAGCATTTTTAGGGCAACTAGAAAACGCCCGCGCTACACTCAAATCTTTAGAGGCGGAACGTCCGTCTTACCTTGCCAATGTGCAACTCAGCCAACAGGAATACGAAAAATATTTCAACTTAGCTCAGCAAGGTGCAGTATCTCGACAGGCTAGCAATTTGTACGCTAATAGGCTAGCTGCCGCCAAGACTAGTCTAAATGCAATTGATTCTAGGATTCAAGCCCAACGAGCCAATATCTTAGAAGCTGAAAAATCTATACAACAAGCCAATGTAAATGTAAAACAGCAACCGCAGTATCAGAAAATTACTGCTCCCTTTGCTGGTACAGTTGGCGAAATCTCAGTGAAAGCAGGTGATTTGGTTAATACTTCTACACCGTTAGTTACCCTGTTGCAAAATCGGCCTTTAGAAGTTAAAGTCTCTGTGCCTCCAGAGCGAAAACCTCTATTGCGTGAGGGAATGCCGATGGAGATTATGAATACACAGGGTCAGAAGTTAGGTAGAACTAGAGTATTTTTCATTGCACCCAATGGCAGCGATCGAACACAAGGGATACTAATTAAAGCACTCTTTAATAATCCTAATGGTCAGGTACGTGCAAATCAATTGGCTAGGGCCAGAGTCATTTGGAATGAGCGCCCTGGAATTTTAATTCCAACAACAGCAGTGACTCGTGTAGGTGGAGAAACTTTTGTCTATGTAGTTGAAACCCAAAAATCTCCCCAAGGTGCATCGATGCAAGTGGCTCGGCAAAAGCGAGTGAAGCTTGGTCAAATTAAAGGTAGTAATTATCAAGTGATTGAAGGATTACAGCCAGAAGATAAGATTATTATCTCAGGACTGCTTAATCTTACCGATGGTGTAGCGATCGCTCCAGAATTTTAGCATCAGAGAATGGGAAGACGAGGGTTTTCTGTTTCTTTGCAATTACCCTTGTCTCCACGTTCTCTTCGCTGACACCATAGGATACGCTGATTAGCAATTTTTAGACTTTAAACAACTTGAATTTAAGAGCCAGAATTCTCAATTGAGAATTATTTGTCGCTCATTTGTAGGCTGTAAAACTTTTCAGTCTTATAATTGTCCAGGTAGGATAGCACACTTGTGCTACTTTACCCAATTTGGGCTGAAAAAGTTTGTATAAATCAGTTCTAATTTATACGAATAACGGCTCATTTATTTGGTTGTAAATTTTCTGTTTTCGTACTAAACATTACTTTGCAGGCATCCCTAAATTATGGATTTATCCAACCTTACTACTCTTCAAAACTTAGAAGCTGCCTTCGGTGGTGAGTCGATGGCCAATCGTAAGTATTTGTTTTTTGCTGAGGTAGCACGTAAACTTGGATTTACAGACTTAGCAAAGCTTTTTAAAGAAACAGCAGAACAAGAAACCGAACATGCTTTTGCACATTTTGAACTGCTGCATCCAGAACTTGTGGTAGAAGATCCTGCGAATTTAACTGATGAACAAAAGCGGGAAATAGTGTCTCGTTGCTTATCATTAGCAATTGAAGGCGAGACTTATGAATATACCACAATGTATCCAGAATTTGCCGCAGATGCTCAACGCGATGCCTACGGCGGGCAGAGCCAACGCGACAATTCTGCTGCTGAAGAATTCCTCAAACAAGCTAAAGAATCCACCGACCATGCCAACACATTTCGAGAAGCCGCACACCGTTTTGGCTTGTTAAAATTCATCGAAAATTACCACGCAGATCGCTACGCTGAAGCTTTAGAAGTATTAAATGGAGGACAACCAGCAAATAGAGTTGTAGATGAAAATCCTCAAACTCGTAAATGGATTTGTAGACAATGCAGTATGATTTACGATCCTGTAGTTGGCGATCCTGATTCAGGAATTGCACCTGGCACACCTTTTGAAGAAATTCCTGATGATTGGGAATGCCCTATTTGTGGTGCCAGCAAAAAAACTTTTAAACCACTTGAGGAAAAAGTTGCAGCTTAATCCGACAATAAATTACAGCTAAAAATTCCGCACTCAAGAGTCACAAGTCAGAATTTCTCCCTCTTCTGACTCTTGAATTCTTATCGGGAAAGGCAGAGGGCAGGAGCCAGAAGGCAGAAGGGAATTATAGTTCCTGCCCTGTGCCCGTGACGCCTTGGGAACAAGGGTTTAAGACCCCCACTGAACTGTTGTTCAGTGGCTCCAAGTCAGGAGGGGTCACCAATCCCTTTCTGACTTGTTCCTTCTGCCTTCTGCCTTCTTCAATTTACACACAGGGGAATCTGATGAGTTCACCAAAAGATAACGGTCAATTTGAACGCCGAAAGCCGGTTTATCTAGAGCTAAATTTTCACATAGTTTGTGCAGTTTCTCTAATAGCTGTTATCGGAGTTTCCAGCGTGACTCCAGCTTTTCCAAAGTTAGTCCAAGAGTTAAATATAAATCCCAAAGATTTGGGTTTATTGATTACAGTATTTACATTACCAGCTTTGATTTTGGGGCCAGTTATCGGCATCCTTGCTGATAGATGGGGTAGAAAGAGAATTATCGTTCCTGCATTGTTTTTATTTGGCATTGCTGGTACAGCTTGCGCCTTTGTTCGCGATTTTAATTTACTGCTATACTTGCGTTTACTACAAGGAATTGGCGCTGCTCCTTTGCTTTCTTTGAGTATCACTTTAATCGGTGATTTATATACAGGAGATAGACGTACTGAGGCAATGGGCTACAGTGCAAGTATTAACAGCGTTGGCACTGCAACTTATCCAATAATTGGTGGTGCATTGGCGACAATGGGTTGGTATTATCCTTTTATGTTACCGATATTAGCAATTCCTCTGGGATTGATTGTATTGTTTAGATTGAAGAACCCAGAACCACAAGGCGATCGCAATTTCAAAGACTATTTAAGAAATGCACTAAAAGTTCTCAAAAATCGTAGATTATTCGGACTTTTTATTGCCAGTGCAGCCAACTTTGTTTTCCTTTATGGTGCTTATGTCACCTATTTACCACAACTAATTAACGATATCTTCAAAGCACCACCTACCGTCATTGGGTTGTTACTTTCTAGCGTTTCAATATCAATTACGATCGCAGCTAGCCAGTTAGGCAAATTAACCAGAAAATTTCGCCCTGCTAATTTAATTAGTGCGTCTTATATTTTCTATGGATTAGCTATGCTAATAATTCCTTTTGTGCCCAATCTCTGGTTACTATTAATTCCCAGCATAATTTTTGGTATTGGCCTTGGTATTGGTTTTCCTAGTATCCAAACATTGTTAGCAGATTTAGCACCAAAAGAATATTTGGCGACAATCATATCAGTCAACGGCACATTTTTTGGTTTAGGGCAAACATTAGGGCCGCTATTGATGGGCTATGTCTTTGGTTTTGGTGGAATTACTAGTGTGTATTATGCAGCAGCGGGTTTTGCAGTTCTGATGTTTTTTGTGTTTAGGTATTGCACTTGTATCTAATACGAATTTACACATTTTATACCGTTTCACTCTCACGAAGCTTTCACAAATGATCTAAGGCTGCAATATATCCTAAGTCTACGGAATTTGATTGCAGGGCGATGCAATCGTATTGTATGTCAATGCAATGGCATTGCAGGGCGATGCAATCGTATTGCAGGGCGATGTTATACCAATTCTCCGTGAAGATGCACTTTATTTTTAAAACGTAGACGCGCAGCGGCTTGCCGCAGGCTACCGCCTTCGCGTTGGCGAAGCCTCTCGTAGAGAAGCGTCTCGTAGAGAAGTACGCCAAGTAAAGAGCAAGAAGAAAGATTAAATTATTTAGTGCAAGTTTATAGAGAATTGGTATTAAGAAGTTAGAGTTTTTTCAATGCGGCGGTCGGGGATAAGCCACATAACTGCGACCAGAGTGTATAATGCACAAGCAAGCCACGAATTTAGAAACGCAAGTGGAATTGCCACAGCATAAATAACCACGGATACTTTTCCTTTAAAATCTTTACCGACTGCGATCGCCAGAGTAGAATCACTACCATGATGAGAAATTAAAGTACGGGTGAGGATGAAGTAAGCCATCGCATTTAACATTAAAACCGTACCATAAAGGGCAGCTGGTATACTGGCAAATTGATTCTCGCCCATCCAGCCAGTGACGAAGGGGATTAGCGACAACCAAAACAGCAAATGCAGATTCGCCCAAAGAATACGTCCATTAACATGACGAATTGACTGTAACAAGTGATGATGGTTGTTCCAATAGATGCCAAGATAAATAAAACTCAGCACATAGCTAAGAAATATTGGTATCAGCGGACGCAGTGCAGCTAAATCAGTTCCATGAGGCACTTTGATTTCTAATACCATAATCGTAATAATGATGGCAATCACCCCATCACTGAATGCTTCTAACCTCCCCTTCCCCATTTACGCATCCCTTTTCTATTTATTTCAAAAATCGCTCGACTGAGCGTAGCCGTCCGTGGAAGCAAGCTACGCGTAGCGTTCCACAGGAAAGTCTAAAATCGAAAATTGTCTGACTTATGTAGTTTACCCTAGCAAGTAGTCGCCGTTGATGAAAATTGTCTGCGCGATAATCCTTAATATCTTCAGCAAAAATATTAATCATCAATATTTCTCACCCCATACAGTCCT
Source organism: Nostoc paludosum FACHB-159 (assembly GCF_014698835.1). Lineage (GTDB taxonomy): Bacteria > Cyanobacteriota > Cyanobacteriia > Cyanobacteriales > Nostocaceae > Nostoc > Nostoc paludosum. The sequence goes on from NZ_JACJTU010000014.1 coordinate 67,361, forward strand.
TAATTTGTCTTTAGGTAAAGACACAAAGGGAGAGTGACAGATGGGGTAAGACGCGCCGGCCGATCAAATTGATGAACTAGATTTGGGATTCATCAAGAATTTAGTCAATAGAAATCCGCTGAGGGCCACTGGCTTTGCCATTATTTGCCTCAGTTGTATTAGAAGTGGAACTATTTGAGTGCTTCTGTTGATCTAGCCAGCTTTTAACGGGATCGTCTGCAAGATTGAGTCGAAGCACACCAGAAAATAATCCACCGAGAAACGAGACTGGGTGCTGGGTAAGTTCTCGGAATATAGGTGACAATTCATCAATGAACATTAAAGTCTCCTGGCTTTGCCGTAAAAAATTGTTACTTTTTAATTAATCGTAACGTGTTAGGGCATTGGGGATGGGGCATTGGGGATGGGGCATGGGGCATTGAGAAGTGTCGGAGGTGTGGGAGGATGGGGAAGAAATCTTTCTCCCCACACTCCCCACACTTCCCTATCTCCCCATCCCCTCTGCCTCCCCTGCTCCCCTGCTCCCCATCTCCCTACTCCCCACTTCCCTTATGAACTTGGTTGCTGATCGGGAAACATACACTTATCGGAGTCACAACCACTAGGGCCAGCTTCTGACATTTCGCCTAAATCGTAGCGGCTTAGCGCTGCACAGAAATCATCTGTTTTGCGCCGTGCTTTGACTTCTTGAATTAAGCGATCGCAAGTTGCTTTATCTATTGGTTCAAACGGCAAACGTGGGAAGGATTGCAAATCGTCAAATCTTGCTAAAAGCGCTGCGGAAATATATCCTTCATCATTTTGGATACTTTCATAAATGCGCTGTCCCAGGCTTTCGACTTCATCAGAACGAAGTTCTAAAGTTGCTGATGTGTTGTGACTAACATACCAGCGCTGAACTTGTAAGACAAAATCAAATTGGGCTAAAACAGAAAACTTAGAAACATCTATTTCATCAGCCCCAGGTAAATCAGCCCAAGATACAGCAACGGGGATTTCTACTAACCATTCGCTGACGCGTGGATCGAAAGGATCGTTGAGTAAATTACCGTGTTCATCTTTGTCTGATTGTGAGGGAATGACATTGTAACCATAGTCAATGCACGCTAAAGCTACAGGGTCATTTTTTCCAAAGGTAATGCGGCGGATAAATCGTTGGGCTTTGGGAGGATGCCATCCAGAACTAGCATTAGTTAATAAAGCTTTAGTACCGCTAGGTTGGACTGTAGTGCAGCGATTTGGACGTTTGAGATTATGGCGATCGCAATAATCCCAAACAACTCTATGCACAGTATCTTTCCAAAAGCTTAAATATTTCTCTTCCTCATGCTTAAAAGCTAATCCTTGTGGAGTTGCAGGTCTTCCTGCTTCCCACCAGCGTAGCCAATCAACACCAAAAGCATGAACAAAGAAATCAAATAAACCTGTAAAAGAAACTCCCACAATTGGGTCTAGTTCACGGCTGTATTGATAGCGTGGCTCTTGGAATTTGTGATTTAAAAGTGCTACTACAGATAACGCCCCAGCAGTGAAAGCCTCCTCTTGTTCTTTATAGTTAAATGGGTCAATTTGATTGAGGTGAACCTCAGACAAATTACAGTGAAAATTAGAGCCGATGATTTCCTTTCTTTGTTATCCTAGAGGCTTTTTATCCTCTAGTTCTACTGCTTGATGATTTGCAGTAGCTCCGCGTACATTTTGCAGATGTTTTAGATAATAAAAGTACTTTTGTACATCTGCCCCCGCACTCTTGGAGAGATTATATTCTAGATGCCTATTTTAGGTGTAATCTAGTTTCACTCTCTACGCTGTACGGTGTCAAAGGCTTTTTACTTCCTTTGATTACCACGGGATTAGCATCTCAGCTTTCCCCGTTTTTGCGAGGTTTTTAACGTGAGGCAAAATCAATTACCACACGGATTTAGCCCATAGCGAGCCAAACGATGTTCTAGCTCTTTAGGATCGAGTTGAGGATAGCGTTCTTGCAACCATTGTTTTGCTGTGCCTTGGTTATAAGCATTCAAAAAATCAACTTTTAAAGCTTGGGTTGGCAATAAATCTATATTCGCTCTAGCTACAGCTTCACCAGCCCATTGAATCGCGCCTTCGCCACTGTAATATTGTTTGCGAACAGCACTAATACATTCTTCCAATGTCGGCTTGCGGTGAAAAACTCTGGTATGGTTGGCCATTCTCAAAGCATCACGCTCAGGATCGATTCGCCAGTTACCCTCTGCATCTTGTTGCCATAAATTATCTTTGGCTGTTGCTCCCAGGCTGTCGTCAGCACTAAATTGACGCATCCCTGCACTGTTATGTGTGAGATAGCCGTCGCAGTAGAAACAATGAGCTTCATCGACTTCTATATCATAAGTCTGAACATGATCGTAACTGCCCAATCCTTTAACAGTGACGGGAATATCTAAGGAAATATCCGCCTCAGCAATGTAGCGTTCGTAATTAGCATCTACAATGCGGGAACCTTGGAACCCCATCTCGCGCATTTCGCTGTAGGTGTAAGCTTCCCGCATAATTCCACCAGGAACGGTAAAACCATACATCTTTAGCCCTTGACGTAGTTCACCTTTAGCTGAGTGAGGCGCAATCAGGGCATTGTAACGCTCCTTCAGTGCTGGAATTGTCAAGTTGTACTTGAGTTGCCAACTTGAATTTTGCGGATAAGTTGTAGTAAGCCTCCCAGCAATACCCAAGCTCGATAAAACTACACTAACTTGTCTGATAAACGATCGATAAACTGAGGTAATTAGGTGAGGAGGGTGGTTATTAACAGCGCCATCACTATCCATTAAGCCTGCTAGATATGCAGCCCGGATATCTATTGAACCCTGCAAAATAAAATTAGGAACTGCTAGGGCAACATTCGGCTGCTTGATGTAACGATAAAAATACTCAGCTAGACGAATTGATGAACAGATGGACTTGGCTGTGTTTTCACCTTTGGTAATGCAATGAACAGCACTCAAGCCAAATAAAGCTAAGGCAGCATCTATTTTGGCTTGGATTCTAGTTGTAACTTCAGCATCGAGACTGTTCATTGACCACTCAACACGACCATAGGGTTTATCGTGTTTATTGCGACCAAGAGCTACATAACCATCACCGTGGGTAAACCCAATGAGCCAAGCTATTTCCGCAGTTAGTTCTGGAACAACAAAAGATTTGGCTGTGCGACTTTGGCAAGGACGAAATTCCGTAAAATCGGGGGGTAGATGGGTAACCGTGCCAGGTAGAACTTGCTTGTTGTGCAGTAAGCGATCGCCTGCCTCTAGACTAGCAATATGTTTCCAGACAATGCTGCCCTTAGCATCTGCCAACACTGCTTGTCTATGGTTTAGAGTTGCTCTGGGGTAAGTAGCATTAGTTTCAATTTCATAGACATCTTGAAACCCTTGGTCGAATTTATCAACAACTCGCCGGAATCCCAAAGGAGTCTGTACCAAGTCACCTACTTGTACATCACGGATAGGAACTAGACCTTTAGCAGTATGTACTAAAGCATCTTCAGGCAGACAACGCCGGATATTGCCTGCAACAATTGTCACAGCAGCTTCATCAATTAATAGACAACATTCAACTGAAGTTAATTGTCGCCCTTTAGCTTTATTCAGGATAGATGCACAACGCTGATAAAGTCCGGGTAATTTCACAGGATTCGCAACTCCTCCAAAGCCGTTGAGAGTTTCTCCTGCTTTGCGAACATCGCTGATATCAACTAATACTTCAACGTCTCCCGAAAAACGTTCGTTAGTCGAGAGTTCTAATAGGGTTTGATATGATTCAACCCAACCTTCACGGCTATCTCCAACGTAAATAGTAACCTTGTTGCCTTCTATATGTGTTTGTGTATATTCACGACGCTGAATTTTTACAGTACTACCAATTTCACCTTGTACAGTGATGTTCAAGTGGTTACGGATGGGGGGCAACTGGTTAATATATTGTGGTTCTAATACGGCTCCAGTACCACAGCCCATCATTGCCAAATCCATCATTAATCCGAAAGCACTCCAGTCTTCTAGATTGGTGGAAGTGCAATTATAAGCCCCGGAAAAATTCTTTGGCTTCCTAATCCAGTCGGTACCGCCAACCCATAACCAGCGTCCACTGGGCATGGCTTTGAGGTTGCGCTGCATCCGATCTAATATGGCAACTTCTTCTCTTGCGAGTTTTCCCAACTCGATTAAGCCTTGTAAAGTGCGATCGCATACCTCATCCCATGTTTCCCTCAACCCTGCCTTAGTACGGCGGCTATAGGTTCTAAAAAATACAGGATTAGCAGCAGGGGCAGTCTCTGGGAACCCTCCGCTCTGGCGTTTTCTTTCAAGCTTCTGAACCATAAATCAAGTCTTGTTGCGTGCGAACAGATTATGACTATACGCCAAGTAGATTCAGGATTAAAGATTGTCAAATTGTCCACTTTACGCTAGCGCTAGTTCGTACTAATTGCAACAGAACTTCATGATATATAATATTCACCACTTCTAAGTAGAGTTTGCCTACTAAGTTTGAATTATCACAAATACTTTACAAGTACATTTTCTCCCTATCTTGAAGCTGACTTTTAATTATAAAAGCTTGCGATCGCTCGGCATAGATCCTGATTCTCTCACCTGAATTGCTGTCAACACTCATTCACTAATATCAAAGACTCGCCGACGAATATCAAAGATTCTCGCGCCAATATCAAAGACTCGCCGACGAATATCAAAGATTCTCGCGTGAATATCAAAGACTCTCGCGCGAATATCAAAGATTCTCACGCGAATATCAAAGACTCTCGCGCAAATATCAAAGATTCTCACGCGAATATCAAAGACTCTCGCGCGAATATCAAAAACTCTCGCGCGAATATCAAAAACTCATTCATGAGTATCCAAGACTCATTACAGCAGTTTTCATTTACCTAAATCACACTCATACCTTCTTCTTGCGCCTTTGCGCCTCTGCATGAGACAAAAATCTTTCATTAATTACGAATTACGCATTACCCTATCAAGACTTGCACTTACACTTTCAGCGTGTGGTGACTTCAATCGCTGCAAAATCTCTAAAGCTGGTTGCAAATAGGATATCGCTTTAGTGTATTCACCCTGCTGTTCTGCCAAATTTCCTAACCACCACAGAGTCATTGCTTTGCCTTGGACATTACCAATGCGTTCATTTATTTCCAAAGACTGATTGAAAAGTGCGATCGCTTGATCCACATCCCCTTTGTTGGCGTAGAGAATTGCCAGTTGGTGAAACGTCGCCGCTTTGCCTTGGACATTTCCAATGCGTTCATCAATTTCAACTACTTGATTGAAAAGTGCGATCGCTTCATCCACATGCCCTTTGTTGGCGTACATACCGGCCAGTTCGTGCAACGTTGCCGCTTTGCCTTGGACATTTCCAATGCGTTCATCAATTTCAAGGACTTGCTTGTAGAGTGCGATCGCTTCATCCACATGCCCTCTATTGGCGTAGATCATTCCCAGTTGGTGTAACGTTGTCGCTTTGGTTTTGACATCACCAATGCGTTCAGTTATCTCCAAAGACTGATTGTAGAGTGCGATCGCTTCATCCACTTCCCCTCTATTGGCGTAGATTATTCCCAGATTGTTTAACGTCGCCGCTTGGGTTTGGACATCACCGATGCGTTCAGTTATTTCTAAAGACTGATTGTAGAGTGCGATCGCTTCATCCACTTCCTTTTTGTTGGTGTAGATAATTCCCAGTTGGTGCAACGTCGCTGCTTTGGTTTTGACATCACCAATGCATTCAGTTATTTCTAAAGACTGATTGTAGAGTGCGATTGCTTGCTCGACATCCCCTTTGTTGGCGTAGATACTTGCTAGGCTGTTCAACGTCGTCGCTTTGCCTTGCACATTACCAATACGTTCAAATATTTCCAAAGACTGATTGTAGATTGCGATCGCTTGCTCCACTTCCCCTTTGTTGGCGTAGATATATCCCAGTTGGTGCAACGTTGCCGATTTGCCTTGAAGATTATCAATGCGTTCATTTATTTCCAAAGACTGATTGTAGAGTGCAATTGCTTGCTCCACTTCCCCTCTATTGGCATAGATTATTCCCAGATTGTTTAACGTTGCCGCTTTGGTTTGGACATTACCAATGCGTTCATTTATTTCCAAAGACTGATTGTAGAGTGCAATTGCTTGCTCCACATCCCCTTTGTTGGCGTAGATATATCCCAGTTGGTGCAATGTCACCGCTTTGCCTTGGACATCTCCAATGCGTTCTTTTATTTCCAAAGACTGATTCCAAAGTGCGATCGCTTCATTCACTTCCCCTTTGTTGGCGTAGATACCTGCCAGTTGGTGCAACGTTGCCGATTTGCCTTGGACATTTCCAATGCGTTCATTTATTTCCAGAGATTGATTGTACAATGCGATTGCTTGCTCTACATCCCCTTTATTGGTGTAGATATCTGCCAGATTGTTTAATGTTGTCGCTTTGGTTTTGACATTACCAATGCGTTCATTTATTTCCAAAGACTGATTGTACAGTGCGATCGCTTGCTCCACTTCTCCTTTGTTGGCGTAGATATATCCCAGATTGTTCAACGTCACCGCTTTGCCTTGGACATCTCCAATACGTTCTTTTATTTCCAAAGACTGATTATAGAGTGTGATCGCTTCATTCACTTTCCCTTTGTTGGCGTAGATACCTGCCAGTTGGTGCAAAGTCGCCGCTTTGCCTCGGACATTGCCAATGTGTTCTTCTATTTCCAAAGACTGATTGTAGAGTGCGATCGCTTCATCCACTTCTCCTTTGTTGGCGTAGATATCTGCCAGATTGCTTAATGTCGCCGCTTTGGTTTTGACATCACTAATGCGTTCTTTTATTTCCAAAGACTGATTGTAGAATGCGATCGCTTGCTCCACTTCTCCTTTATCAGCTTTCAGCATCCCAAAATGATGATAAATTGATGCTAATTCTTGTTGATCTTCTGCGGGACAAAGATTTAAAGCTTGTTGGTAATAGTTTAATGCTTCATCAACCTCACCCATTTGGTGTTCACAATAAGCAATTTTTCTAAGAACACTATGGTTTTTAGTAATTTCTAAGGTTGATTTGCACAGATGTATTGCTTCCCGAAATCGACTTTGATTCTGCAAGTGTCCCGCCAATGAACTAGCTATTTTCACCGCAATTTCTTCATCCTTCCCCAGCAACGCCAAGCGATGAATTTCTAAATCTTGTGCTTCCTTAGCAGTTTCCTCTTCCCACCACAGGCGATACAAAATTTGTGCAGCTTGTTTATACAACTCTTCACCCTTGGGGTTTTCTGGAAACTCTAGCAACGGTGACAAAATCCGGGGAACACGATACAACCTCTCTGTGTTGTTGGTAAGCGTAACTTCCAACAAACCCAAAATTTCAGCGCGTTGCTTATGACTTTCCCAACTTGAGATATCCTCACAAATCGGGGAAATTGCAGCTAGAGGAACAGGTAACTCATACACCAACAACTTCCCCAGCATTTGACGCAAAGCTGGAGTTTGCTGCTTCAGCAATTCCTGTGCCAAAATATCCTCACGAAATTCCTTTTCCTTATCTGCCATCTTTTGCAGAATCATCTCAACTCCCCTCTCCGCTTCCGGCGACTTCGGGGAATTTTGCAAAATCTTATCTAACCATTCCAACAGCCGAGGATTTCCATCTGCTGCTTTTTTGGCACGTTCGGGCAAATCTGGCTGAAATTGCCAACTGCCATTAAACGAATCCAGACGATTATACTTTTTAATTAAATCTGCCCCACCCAAAGCACCCAAAGGTTCGCGGTACAGACGATGATTCAGTTCCGACAATGTGAAATTGTAGCGACAGGTAATAATTACCTTGTGGGGAAGTTGGGAATTTTGCATCGCCTTCAGCAACGCCAGCAGTACATCTACAACTTGTGGTTGCAAGACATAAACCCCATTTCGTAATTCCAAATTAGCCTCAAAGTCATCCAGCACAAAGGCAAAGCGCTGTTCTTTGGTATTCAGTCCTTCAGTGAAAAACTTGGTGAGGCGCTGCATCAAGGGTAACTTGCCATTGAGAATTTCATGCCCCCGTTCCGAGGTACATTGTTCAGCCAGGGTTTTGAGCAGTTTGTCCTCATCCAGTTGCCGAAAGTTCACCAGCCTGTGATAGCCAACCATCCTTTCCAGAAGTCGCGCCGTCACAGTACTCTTACCCACACCCCCCAGTCCGTGAATTAGTACCCCTAATGAAGTGCGAATAGCTTTGAGACAACGTTGCAAATTTCGCCGTCTGCCAACAAACTCAGAGGGTTTCGCCACCCGCACCAGTTGGGTATCGGGATCTAAAAACTGTTGGTATGCAGGTTCCGGCGCAGAGGGTGGCAGATCTCCCAACACATCCACCAACGCACCCGGACATTCTCCCTGGACATATAACCGCAACAAATGCCAGTCACGCACATTCTGTTTAAACAACTGCTGGTAAGTGCTAGCGAGTGCTTGGGCTAATTGATATCCGGCTGCCAATTTCCCGTAGAGGTGCGCTGCTGCGGCTGTAGCTGTCCGATCTTCCACAGGCCGCCCCCAACTTAAAACAGCGATCGCCCCTTGTTCAATAAGTGCCTCAGCCATTGAAGGGACAGCCCCTTTATCTGCGGCTTGTCCAGTCCGACACCCAGATAAAAACACCAACTTGGGAAAGCGAAACCGAAAGACTTCTGCCAGTTCTGCGGCTGTGGTTTCGTGGCGTTCTCCAATTTCCGTCTCAGTGATAAAGTAAGGGGTGTAAGGTGCTTCATCTTTAATTGAGGCGTGTCCTGTGAGATGAAACACATCAAAATCATCAAGATAGCGACTCCACACCTTACCCAACTCGCTAACGCAACCGCTTTCTTCCACCCGCAAATCTACAGCAAAATCTCGCGTATCAGCCAGAATTCTCGCCTCTTCCTGTTCAAACTCTAACTTTGGTTCCACATCTTCCGGGTCGGTTGCCATAAACAATACTCGCAATTGTCGTGCTTCCACAGAAAACGCTTCCGTTTCTTTCTCAATCCAGCGCAGAGGTAACACCACTGGATTAACCCGCTTGACCAAAAAATCCTCACCATCATGCAGCACTTCCCAAGGTAAATGTGCCAATTTTTTATCGGTATCAATGGCAATTACCAACCCCTCACCGCGACAGTTAGCAATTCCCCGACTCAACCAGCGTCCATCTCCATCCAACCAAAAAAATAACTGCTTCCCGATTCCTGGTAAATTGGGCAGCAGTTTATAGTAATCTCGTTCACTTTGCTTGAGGAAATCAGCGATTTCTGCCAATTTCAGACGACGTGATTCATAGTGCTTTTGTTGAGGTAGCCAATACCTGAGTTCAACTGTTTCCTGCGTACATTCCCGAAGTTGAATGCGGATAGTTTGCACTTTATTTGCTGAGAGATTTGAGGATTTCAGTGATTTCCTCTATGGTAGCTTCTTCGAGTAAAATCCTGTTTCCAGTATCAGGGTCAAGAATTACCACATCAAATTGCTTACCTGGATGGGATTTCTGCCATTCTTGATACCATTTGCGGATTTGTTCAGCTAAAGCCGCAACACCGCCGACAATGCCAATAATAGTAGCAATGGCGGCGAGAGTTCCCTCTCTTTGGGTCGGAACTTCGTAGCTTCCCGATATTCCGGGAATTTCTAGCAAAGCCTCGGCTGCTGCTGGTGCGCTTTCACCTTCAATTCCGACTTGAATTTCTGCCATTAAATCACCTGTGAATTTATACAGTATTTTTATCTCACGCAAAGGCGCAAAGGCGCAAAGAAAAAAGCATTTCTAAATTATTTACTTAGTGTTGTACCAATTGTCTAAAATAAGACAACAGACCCAAACCTGGAAACCCAGATTAAATCTGACTTTCAAAAATTACGAATTACGAATTACGAATTACGAATTAATATGTCTCTTGCTCCTTGGCGAAGTGCGATCGCTCACGCCCTCCATCGCAACCGCAGTCTTGTTTACGCGCGTTACCTACAATTAGCAACGATACAAGCAAGCGATCGCCCCGCTAATCGGACTTTAGTCTTTCGCGGCTTCTTAGAAGAAACGAACCAGCTAAAATTTATCACCGACAGCCGTAGCGCCAAGGCTGACCAAATACAGCAACAACCTTGGGCGGAAGCTTGCTGGTACTTTCCCAACACACGAGAACAATTCCGTCTATCTGGGTGTTTGACTTTGGTAGGTAATAATGATTCCCACGAAGATTTACAGCAAGCACGCATTTCTACTTGGCAAGAACTGAGTGATGCAGCGCGTTTACAGTTTGCTTGGCCTCATCCCGGTAAACCTAGAGTCAAAGAAGCACAAGCTTTTGAGCCACCAGCACCCGGTATTGTGGAACCAGTACCTAATTTTTGTCTACTCCTACTCGACCCAGTGCAAGTAGACCATTTAGAATTGCGGGGCGAACCACAGAATAGAATAATTTATCACCGCGATGAAAATCAACAATGGTTTTGTGAAGAAGTTAATCCTTAAACAGTTCTAAATTAAGGAAGAATTTCAACAACTGTACCTTTGTGCACCCATTGATAAATTTCATCGACATCTTTGTTTTTTAAAGAAGGACAACCCAAAGTCCAAGATTAAAGAGCCACTTACCAGCACTAGAAAAACAACTACTATCTTCTGACGAAGAAAATGAATTTTGCTAGGTGGCTCTTTTTTCATTGGAATAAATTTTTTCCAGCTACACAGAGATACACAGTGCTGATTATTTTTTTAAATACCCGCACCATCTAGAAACTGCTGTATTGCTTTATCTCTTAGGCTACACACAGGAGCTTTTTCTAATAGTTCGGCTTCCTGACAAGCTACAGAACCTGCCAATACAGGAGTTTTTGTATTTGAAGAATGAATACCCTGAAGATTTTGTATTTGTTCTTCGAGCAACTCAATTCGATTTACTAAAGCGCGAATTACTTCAGCTTCGGAGTCTGGCAGGTTATTGTGTTCTAATGGGGCAACTCTAACTCCAGAACGATACACAATACGACCAGGTACTCCTACCACAGTGCAGTCAGATGGGACATCCCTGAGGACAACTGAACCCGCGCCAATGCGGACATTATTGCCAATTTGGATATTTCCCAGAACTTTTGCTCCCGCGCCGACTACAACATTTTCACCCAATGTAGGATGCCGCTTACCACATTGTTTACCAGTTCCCCCAAGGGTGACACCTTGATAAATTAGCGCATAGTCTCCCACGATCGCAGTTTCACCAATTACTACACCCATGCCGTGGTCGATGAATACACCATACCCAATTGTTGCACCTGGGTGAATTTCAATTCCAGTCAAAAACCGAGCCAAGTGAGAAATCAGGCGTGGGATAAAGGGAAGACCAACATGATGAAGCCAGTGAGCCAGCCTATGCAATAATAGGGCTTGCAAACCAGGGTAACAAAATAAAACTTCTAACCAGTTACGGGCAGCCGGGTCACGTTCAAATATGATACGAAAGTCAGCACTCAGAGTAGATAGCACGAGATAGTACCCTCGGAAAGCACAACAAGCTACTATCCCATATTATCGTCTCCGGTGTTGCACAAAAATAGGGCATGGGGCATAGGGCATCGGAAAGATGTGAGGTGTAGGAGTATGGGGAAGAAATCTTTGCTCCCCATTCCCCAATCCCTAGTCACCAGTCCTCAGTCCCCATCACTGCTGCTCCACTGTTAGAGTATAATCACGCTTCATCCCAGGATTGAATGTGCCTACCCAAATTCTATAAATGCCTTTTTTCCAATTGCGATCGCTAATGCTAGCATCTTTACTTTTGCCAGTGTCATCACCACAGCGGATTGTGGCTTTATCTGGCCCTTGGATAAGTAAAGTCGTATCGTTGTTGTTGCTCTCAATCTGTACTGTCAACTGGGAAAAGTCATTTTCCAAATTCATAATGTGATCTGGATTCGGATCGGCAAAACCGATACAGGCTTTCTGTTCGCGATCGCGGTTACTAATAGCAGACAATGAGTAAGAACCACCTGTAAATCCCTGCACTTTTCCTTGTGCTGGATTGAAGTTTGTTGACAGCGCAAAAGTACCAAAGTTTGCTGTTTCTGCTATTACTGGGGTAGCTGCTAAGGCAGTAACTATAGCTAACAGCCAGCCGCCACAATACTGAGGTCGGGGGCAACGGTATTTCATAGTAGCCCTCCAACAGGCTTGGAAAATAGTAGTTATATATACATATTGTAGTTAATAAATTACAGTAAATTTTCTGTTAGATGTGCCACATTCAAATGTGCCACAATTGATGTCTTTAAACGCACGCGGGTAATTGCTAGTTTGTATCTTGTTCTAAACAGTACTTACACTTTTTAAAATGAAAGAAAGTGCAGAAAATAAAAGAATTTTTAACCTTCTGCACTTTGAGTTTGTGTGAAGATTTCAGGAATTATTTAGTTGAAAAAACACACTGCCTTTGAGCGCTCCTGTGTTAGTTCCGTAACTACTAACTGTGAGCGATCGTAGATGATTAAAAAACGGTTTTCCTAAAACTTCCACTAATTTGAGAATTGGAATTTCACGCTCTAAAAAATCCTGACTTTTTGTCCAATCAAGATAGATATAGCCTTCGTTAGGTTGAGGAATCGCAGCAATACTATCTTGAAAGTTAGGATTTTTAATTAATGAATTTTCTTTGGTTGTGAAAATCTCATCCATTGTCTCAAGATCGGAGGTAAAAATTTCATAATTGCCTACAGTTGTATGCGCTCCCCGGACTTTTGCCTCAATGGTGAATGATGCTCGGTTTTTGTCATTGGTTTTTTTACTAGCTGTAGTTAACTCTGTCCAAGCATAAATTTTTTGGTTGTCTATAGTCACAGGACTGATGGTGAGTCCATTAGATGAAGCGATGACATCTAAACGCCCTACGCCTTGTTCTACATCTTCCGATTTCTCCGCTACAAGAATCCAATGAGGGGTTGTTTGCTCTTGAGGTAACAATGCTATGGCATATTCTCCCTGTACCCAACTGAAAATATCCTTTGGCAAATTTATTCCCCAGCGTTTTTGAGCATCGTCCAAAGGTTTTAGCAACCGAGAAACCACATCTTCTTGAGAACCATATATAGTTGCTGTTGCTTGTTTCCAAAGTTTGGCCACATTGCTATTACCCAAATTACTCAAATTTGAGCCGGAAACTGCTAAACCTGCTGATGATGGAATATATTGCAATGCTCCTACAGGTTTAGTTAGTGGCGGCGATGGGGAAACAATTTCTGATAAAGTCACAAAGGCGGTTTCTGCTAGCAATCCTTTGGGCTTAAATAATAGAGAAATGATTTCGCTGTTATATGTTTGTTCTGCTAATTCTAACCCTTGCCATTTTGCCACGATGGGAAGATTTAAGAAAGCTACAGCTATGCTACCTTTAGCTAATTCTTTAGTAGCTTTTTGGTATTCAGAGGAGCTAGTCAAATTCAAATCGGGAGCTTGGACGTTATTGATAGCCTCTCGCAGCACTTTGGGATCGTTAGCAAACAACACAAAACCTTGACCAACTACGGCACCAGCTAAATTATTTTGGATTTTGGATTGTGGATTTTGGATTTTATTTTCTGCGATCGCTTGCTGAGTGTCAGAAATTAGCTTTATGCCTTTGTATTCTTCAACATTTAAGTTTGCCCCAGCTAAGGCTCGTTTGGAAAATAACAACTCGACAAACTCGCGGGTTTTTTCCGGTTCCTTGGTTGCAAGTGCCAAAAGATACCCTGGCTGCTGTCCATTTTCTGGGTCGCGATCGATATCTAGGGTAGTGACAGCCAGTGTAATTTCGTTACCTAGCCAGGGTTTAATATCTTGTTGATAATCGATGTCACTCTTCGCCAAGAAACTATTTTTGAGTTTAGATAGTTCCCCTTCACGCTCAAACGCTTGCAAACTCTCAGGATTTGTCAGTAATGAAACTATCACAGGGGAAAGTTTCGATACGAATATTGTTGCACCAGGCTGGGAAGTAGGGGCAATGAGGCTAGCCGGATTTTTAGGAAAAAACCAGTAGAAGCCAGCGATCGCTAAGACTGCGATCGCACCAGCTACAATAAAACCGATAAATGGGCGTTGTCTATTCACATTAAGCCTATTAAAAAAGATAGTTCACAGCCATTTAAGCAGAAACCCTAGCCCATTGATGAAGACGACGCAAAGAGGGGTTAAACGGGACGCCCAGGAACATAAATCAGCAAAAACGCTAAGAATGCAAATTTCTCTATCTGCCCATACCTCATATTGCAATATTCGTGCATTCTTTGATCGCCGCGTCAGAGCGTCTTCCTTCCCCGTGTCCTCTTGAGAATCAATGCTCATGCCAAGGCAGAGATTTTCTGTCAACATAAGTAAATTACAATTGTCCACAACAATCTCATGACAGAGAACTCTTTTAGTCAGCCCATTGTTCACATTAGTGTAGAGGAACTGGCACAACGTCTGGCTTCAGGCGATCCGAGCATACAGCTAGTAGATGTACGGGAACCCCAAGAATTGGCGATCGCTAAAATTGAGGGCTTTGTTAATTTACCTCTAAGTGAATTTCCTGAATGGGGAGATCAAGTACCCACTCTCTTCAATCCCCAAGCTGAAACCCTTGTGCTGTGTCACCACGGTATCCGTTCTGCCCAGATGTGTCAGTGGTTAATTGCTCAAGGATTCACCAATGTGCAAAATATTTCCGGCGGTATTGATGCCTACTCTAAATTAGTAGACTCTTCAATTCCCCAGTATTAACTTTTGAACTTATGGATTACTTCAGATGGGACTTACTCTTCCATCTGGCTTTTGCTATTGTAAAATCAGTTGTCAATTAATTTGGGGGTTTTCTGGGGAAGCTTAGGACTTTATATTGAGTAGATATTTGTCGAGTTTTTAAGTCCTATTATATCAGGTTCGCCATAAAAATACGTATTTGATAATACTGTTCACAATATATAGTTGTGCAAAAATACGGTTATAAAGCTATGAACTTGTAGATTAAGATAGTCGCTCTTTATAGCAAAAAATAAAACTATGTTTGCAGGATTTCAACCGTATTGTACGCAGATTTCAAAATTGTTTATCACAATATGATTGTATAATCTATTAAATTAATTAATTATTAATAATCTTTTTTTAGGATCGAATCCTCAAATTTTTTCCAAGTTTGATTAAAATTTGCACTCAGCAAAGCATACCCTATGGAAGTCCAGTTGACAAATCGACAACAGCATATACTTTGGGCGACGGTACGTCACTACATTGCCACGGCAGAGCCTGTTGGTTCAAAGACTTTGGTCGAGGAGTACGATTTGGGTGTTAGCTCAGCAACAATTCGCAATATCATGGGTGTTTTAGAAAAGTCTGGGTTTCTTTACCAACCTCACACTTCTGCCGGACGAGTACCTTCAGACTCAGGATATCGCATTTATGTTGACCAGCTAATTCAACCTTCTCTACGTTCGCGCAGCGTGTCGCAGACAGACGCTCTTGCTAGCTTGCTTCCACGAAGTGGTACGGAAAGTTTAGCAAAAGAAGTAGAGTTGGCACTGCAAAAACGCCTACATTGGGAAGATTGGAGTTTAGAAACTTTACTCCAAGGAGCTGCACAAATTTTAGCAACCTTGAGTGGCTGCATTAGCTTGATTACCATGCCTCAAACCACTACAGCGCTAGTGCGACATCTACAATTAGTGCAAATTGAAGCCGGAAAAATCATGCTGATTGTAGTGACTGATGGTTATGAAACGCATTCCAAGTTGATGGATTTGTCGCCAGCATCAGAGGAAACGCAACCCGAACCAGAAGTAATAGATCGTGAATTGCAAATTGTTTCTAACTTTTTGAATAGTCACTTACGAGGGCGGAGTCTGTTGGAATTAGCCTCTCTCGACTGGAGTCAATTAGATCGAGAATTCCAACGTTACGGCGAATTTCTCAAAACTTCAGTTGCGGAATTAACTCGCCGCACTCTTGCGCCGACTGCAACACAAATTATGGTAAGAGGAGTTGCAGAAGTTTTGCGTCAGCCAGAATTTTCGCAGTTACAGCAAGTGCAAACAATTATCCACCTGCTGGAAGAAGAACAAGACCAGCTATGGCGATTAATATTTGAGGAACCAGAGCCAGAAGATTTAGGTAAATCAAAGGTAACGGTTCGCATTGGTGCAGAAAATCCCCTAGAACCGATACGCACTTGTAGCTTGATTTCTTCCACCTATCGCCGAGGCTCAGTACCAGTAGGAAGTGTAGGAGTTTTGGGGCCGACGCGACTAGATTATGAAAGTGCGATCGCTGTTGTAGCTGCTGCTGCTGATTACCTTTCAGAAGCTTTCAGTTAAATTACACAGATTATGGTCAGAAAACTTGCCTTTGGGCTACTCTGGTTGGGATTGATTGTTTATGGATTTTTTCTCTCTCCTCCTCAACAACCCGGCACATTCGAGCTGATTAAAAACCTTTCTCTTGCTCAATGGCAAGGTATTAATCCATTAATAATAGCCCTATTCAACCTCATGGGCGTTTGGCCCATCATTTACAGCGCAGTATTGTTTATTGATGGTAGAGGGCAAAAAATACCTGCTTGGCTATTTGCGATCGCTTCTTTTGCGGTTGGTGCTTTTGCCATATTGCCCTATTTAGCTCTTAGGGAACCAAATCAGAAGTTTGTTGGTAAAAAGAATACTTTCCTCAAGCTGCTAGATTCTCGTGTAACTGCTTTTGTTCTCACCGTAGCTGCCGTTATTCTAGTTGGCTATGGTTTTACAGGAGCAGACTGGACAAATTTTATCCAACAGTGGCAAACTAACCGCTTCATCCACGTAATGAGCCTAGATTTCTGTCTACTTTGCCTATTATTTCCCACATTAGTAACGGATGATATGGCGCGTCGTGGTTGGGAAAATCGCCAAATACTTTGGGTAACAGCGTTAGTACCCTTATTCGGCCCATTGATTTACCTAAGTATGCGTCCCTCTCTACCAGAAGTTGGCGCACAGACCATACCCACTAAGCAACTAACGCCGAATGAAACAACCGATAACACAATTTAAGGGTTTCTATTATCTAAATATTGCTTAATATTAATGAGAGTGTATAATCTTATTCTTCCTAAGCCTTATTACTGATAAATTCTCAATAACAACCAAATTTTAGCAACAATCCTCAGATTTGAATTATCAAGTACTTCTGGCAATTCAGGGTTCAAGATACCTACAAAACAAGCTTGACGACAAATGCCATTGTCCTGTGTAACCATAGCTTGTGCCTTTTCGGCTGCCGTTTATGCCAATTGTTTCAAATCTGGTAACACGTCAGTTTCTGTGTCTTCTGTATCCGTGCGTCAGAGTGTAATCATCATCTAGCTATTTATTAAGCGGCTATTATTATAAATTTAGCATTTAGGTTAGGACGTAAGCTAATCGTCAAACCCTTATACCAACAGAACTTAAAGCCTGTTGGCTGTTACACATAGTACTTGCGCGAAGCTTGCAATTTTTCAGTACGGTGGAGGTGCGTGAATTCTAAGAAAAAATTTTTTCTCAAAATACTTTACAAAACTCAATATTAGATTTAAGATATGTAACAAGGTAGTCAAATCTACCTGATTCATTCGGTAAAAACAACCGCACTTATAAAACCATGACAGCAACCATTCAACGTCGCGAAAGCGCCAACGTATGGGAGCGGTTTGCAAACTGGATCACCAGCACCAACAACCGCCTCTACATCGGCTGGTTCGGCGTATTAATGATCCCCACCTTGCTAGCCGCCACCGCCTGCTTCGTAATCGCCTTCATCGCAGCACCTCCAGTAGACATCGATGGTATCCGTGAGCCAGTAGCAGGTTCCTTACTCTACGGAAACAACATCATCTCAGGTGCAGTAGTACCTTCCTCCAACGCCATTGGTTTACACTTCTACCCAATTTGGGAAGCAGCATCTCTTGATGAGTGGCTGTACAACGGTGGTCCTTACCAATTGGTAATTTTCCACTTCCTGATTGGCGTATTCTGCTACTTAGGTCGTGAGTGGGAACTATCCTACCGCTTGGGAATGCGTCCTTGGATCTGCCTAGCCTTCTCTGCACCAGTAGCAGCAGCAACCGCAGTATTCTTGATCTACCCCATCGGACAAGGTTCCTTCTCTGATGGTATGCCCTTGGGTATTTCTGGAACCTTCAACTTCATGATCGTGTTCCAAGCAGAACACAACATCTTGATGCACCCCTTCCACATGTTAGGTGTAGCTGGTGTATTCGGTGGTAGCTTGTTCAGTGCAATGCACGGTTCTCTAGTAACTTCTTCCTTGGTTCGTGAAACAACCGAAAGCGAATCTCAAAACTACGGTTACAAGTTCGGTCAAGAAGAAGAAACCTACAACATCGTTGCTGCTCACGGTTACTTCGGTCGCTTGATTTTCCAATACGCATCTTTCAACAACAGCCGTTCCTTGCACTTCTTCTTAGCTGCATGGCCTGTAATCGGCATCTGGTTCACCGCCTTGGGTGTAAGCACAATGGCGTTCAACCTCAACGGTTTCAACTTCAACCAGTCCATCATTGACTCTCAAGGTCGTGTAATCAATACCTGGGCTGACATCATCAACCGCGCTAACTTGGGTATGGAAGTAATGCACGAGCGTAACGCTCACAACTTCCCCTTAGACTTGGCTGCTTCTGATGTTGCTCCTGTTGCTTTAACCGCTCCTGCTATCAACGGTTAATCATCAAGTCTAGTTAAATCAAAAACGCTCTCTGGAAACAGAGGGCGTTTTTGTTGATTTTGTTAATTTAAAAAGTTTCTTTTGCAAAAACTCCAACACCATTTTGGATTTTAGATTTCTAGAGTGAAGATAAAGTGCGCTAGCGATCTAAAATTACACTGTGAATCGGCAAACAAGAAGCAAATAAGTTCCGTGTATGAAGCGTCAAAGCTCTATTTTTTCATTGATTTTAGTATTATTGGCCACATTTCTCATAAGTTGTGGCGGGCCTGGTGTCGCAGTTGCACCTCCAACGTACACTGCAACCCAAATTGGGGAAATTAAGGAATACGTTCCTGAAATTCAAGCTGTACGCGATCGCTCACAAGAGTTGAAATCCTTGATCCAAAAACAAGATTGGATCAATGTGAGCAACTTTATACACGGCCCGATAACAGAAGCAAGGTTGAACTTGACTTATGTCACTCCCCACCTTCTACCCAAAGACCAAAACACAGCACGTCAAATAACGCGAGATTTATTTAACCACTTGGTTAAAGTTAATCAAGCCGCCTCCTCTAGTAACGCTCAACTTGCATTGAGTAACTCCGAAGCTGCTTTTGCAGATATTGACAAATTTCTCCAGCTGCTTCCTGAGGAAAGCACTCAATAGAAGCAAGTTAAGGTGGGTATAAGGGGATGGGAAGATGGGGAGATAGGGAGAGAATTTTACCCCACCACCCTACCACCCCACCACCCCATCCTTCATCTCCCCATTTCATCTCAAACAAGCAATGAGTCATATAGTCATCATCGGTTGTGGTGTAGTTGGGGCTGCGATCGCTTATGAACTCAGTCAAGTAAAAGGGCTGAAAATCACAGTTTTCGACCGACAACCACCAGCACAAGCTTCTACGGGTGCTGCACTTGGTGTTTTGATGGGCGCAATTAGTCAAAAAATCAAGGGTAAAGCTTGGCAAATGCGACAAACAAGCATCCAACGCTATGAAACTTTGATTCCAGAATTAGAGGCTTTAACAAATCGTAAAATCCCTTTTAACAGCCAAGGAATTCTCATGCTGTTGTCCGATCCCACCGAGGAAATTTCAGTGTGGGAAAAGTTAGCAGAAACTCGCCACTCTCAAGGCTGGCAATTAGAGATTTGGGATACTGCTCAACTCAAGAATATCTGTCCTCAGGTGGATTGCGAAAAAATTACTGGCGCGATTTATTCTCCCCAAGACCGTCAACTCGATCCAACTGCACTGACATTAGCTTTAGTTGAGGCTGCTGGGCATAATGGTGTAACTTTCAAATTTGGCGTCGCTGTTTTGGATAGTCAAACCTCAACATCTGAATCTTCGCTCAAATGTTGCGATTGCCTTGAAACTACAGAAGGAAAAATAGCGGCTGATTGGTTTGTAGTTGCAGCAGGATTAGGTTCAACACCACTCACGGCAAAATTAAACCAGCAGATTGATATCCGCCCAGTGTTAGGACAGGCGTTACAAGTACGTGTAGGACACCCGTTAGGTAATCCCGACTTCCAACCAGCGATTACAGGTAATGATGTTCATATTGTTCCTGTGGGGCGTGGAGATTATTGGCTGGGCGCAACAGTGGAATTTCCCACCAATGGCGATGAGATACCACCGAATCAACAACTGCTGGAATCTGTAAGAGAACAAGCGATCGCATTTTGCCCAGAACTAGCTACAGCAAGTATTCTCCGCACTTGGTCTGGGTTACGCCCTCGTCCTGAAGGACGCCCAGCCCCAGTCATTGGTAAGTTGCCAGGATTTAGTAACGTCCTGTTAGCTACAGGACACTATCGCAACGGCGTTTTATTAGCTCCTGCCACAGCATATGCAATTCGTGAGATGATTATTCCTCAGGAAGCGGGGAATGGGGCATGAGGGAGATGGGGGAGATGGGGAGAGAATTTACCTGACCACCTCATCACTCCTAACTCCTCAGTCAACAGTCTCAATGCCCAATGCCCCATGCCCTATGCCCAATCTATAAGAAAAATAGCGTGTCAATAACAGAACATAAGATAACTGTAAATTCACTCGAATGGTTTTATCGTGAATCTTTACCAATTGGCAGAACTGACTTAACACCAGTATTGTTGCTACACGGCTTAGTTTCACAAAGTTACAGTTGGCGTCATATTATACCTGCTTTAGCGAATCAAGGTACGAGAGCGATCGCCCCAGATTGGATTGGTTATGGCTTTTCTGCAAAACCAGAAAAACGAGATTTTGCTTACACTCCTAATGCTTTTATTACAGCTTTAGAAGGATTTATCAAAGCACTAGAACTCGAACATTTTTCTTTAGTTGTACAAGGCTTTTTAGGTTCTGTAGGATTACAATATGCTTTGCGCCACCCAGAACAAATTGCTAATTTAGCTATCTTAAATACACCAATTTCAAGGACTGCAAAATTACCTTGGAAAATTAAACAAATGGGTTTACCTTTGGCTGGTGAAGTCATGACCCAAGACCCACTGTTAGTTGACCGGACACTAGAAGGTGGTAGCCGTTATCGCATTGAAGATCGCGATTTAGATGTCTATCGAAAACCATTTTTAACAACTTCTGCTTCTGGCCGAAGTTTGTTAGCAAGTATCCGCAATTTACAACTTGATTTAGCAATGACAGAAATCGAATCTGGGTTTAAAGAATGGCAACAGCCAATTCTCATCCAATGGGGTACTATTGACCCTTGGTTATCTGTAGAGATTGCAGAAAATTTTGCCAATTCCGTATCCAATGCAGAATTAATAAAACTTAATAACGTCGGACATTATCCTCAAGAACATTACCATGAGACTATTTTAGAAGACCTTTTACCCTTTCTGCGTCGTAAAGAGGCTCATTGAGAATATACCTCAGGCAAAAATCGATAATATAAAAATGAATGTCAAAATTCAGAACTCAGAAGCCAGAATTCAAAATCAATTAGTGGAAAATTCCATATGACCACTAATTGTACTTCACTCAATAGAAGATTGAGTGGCAAAACTTGTCCATCCTTTCCAAGAGGAGTATTCTGAATTCTGAATTCTGAATTATGGCTCCTTTTTATGACCACTAAAAATGCATTACAACCACACTGATGGAGATTAGAATTCATGGCTTATTCATGGTTTAAAGCATTTCATATTGTCGGGTTTGTAGTTTGGTTTGCTGGTTTGTTCTACCTGGTACGTCTTTTTATTTATCACGTTGAAGCGAACCAAGAACCTGAACCAGCGCGAACCATACTGAAAAATCAGTATCAAATTATGGAAAAGCGCCTCTACCATATCATCACTAACCCAGGCATGTTTGTGACGATCGCAATGGCCATTGGTTTAATAAGCACTGAACCAGAAGTGTTAAAGGAAGGCTGGTTGCATATAAAACTGCTGTTTGTAGCCATTTTAATAGGCTATCATCATTACTGCGCTCGTCTGATCAAGAAGTTAGCAGCAGATCAATGTGCCTGGAGTAGTCAGCAATTACGGGCATTAAATGAAGCACCGACAGTTATGTTGGTAGCGATCGTATTACTGGCTATATTTAAAAATAATCTACCAACAGATATAGCTGCCTGGGGTATTTTTGGCATGATTATTTTGATGGCAGTTACTATTCAACTTTATGCCAAAAAACGTAGGCAGGATAAAGAGAAGTTGACGGCACCAATAGGACAAATTCCACAAGAACAAAGTTAAAGAGCAATTTAATAATTCGTAATTCGTATACGAATTACGAATTAACGTCTGATGTGAATTATCCAAATCAACGAAATATCAATAATTATGCGTCCTGTAAAGACGTTGCGTTGCAACGTCTTTACTTTACAAGGATAAATCAACGGTTTTAGCGTCTAATCGACATAATGCGTAATTATTAATTACGAATTATTTTAATAAATCATCCCCTGGGATGATTGTAGTGTAAAAGACATAATTTTTATTAGCTACATAGCGACGGTCTTGTTTAATTATCGACATAAACTCTCGATGTCCCTCACGCCTACGTCCTACTAAACAACCTGCACTCGCATTCTTGATATCATTTACAGGAGCATCATATCCGTAGTGTTGATTTACCAAGAAAAGACCTGTATCTAGTTTGTCACCAGTCCGTTGAAAATCTTTATTAAAATCTCGGTGAACGGTGATAGGTGCAACTTGGATTAATGCTTCGTGAGGTTCTGAATTGCCGTGTATGCCAACAGACCAAGCTTTGTATTGCCCAAATTTAATTCTGGCTGCACCTCCGGGATTCATCGGGTTATAAGTATAGCGGCTGCCTGGTTCTGTAGTGGCTTGCCAGTGATTTACAATTTTAGGAACACCGTCTACTACTTCAATCACAATACGGCGATCGTTAAATTGGTTTGGTGTATCGCTGTTGAGAGTCCAGTCTTCATTGACTCCTTCTAAATAAACAATGTTGTATTCTTTGGCATTAGTAGATACCTGATAATTTTTTGCCTGCATGTATTTGATAATCTTGCTAGCAACGTCATTACCAAGTTTTAAGGCGGGTTTAGGAAGTTCCTCTGGCTTAGTTTCAATTAGTTCTTTGGCGGTGACTGGGCCTAAATAGTCAGTTTCCCCAATTTTCATTAATTCTTGAAATTTTTTCAGGGCTGCGGCAGATACTGGCCCAAATTTATCGTCGGCTGGAGGGTCGAGTAAACCCAAGCCTATTAATAGTATTTGAATCTGACGAGTTAATTCTGGATCTTTGGCGATCGCCTCGAATCCCCATTTTTCATCTTTTCCTAAAAAATCTTGTAGTTTCATTATGCACCTGCATTCATTGACTTACTTCTAAGTATAAACATCATTTTCAGGATTGGTCTTGTTTGAAACTATACTTTTGTAATTAATATAAAGTTAAATTTTTTACTATTAATTTATGATTTACGCACAAAAATTTATATAATTTTACTTAAATCAAAATTGTATAGTGTTTAAAGATTTATACTTAATCATCATTGACTTTACAAAAAGATAGAAATAAACTTCAGACTAGTTTGCCAAGCATAAAATATCAAAAAGTTTTGTATTAAAAAATAATTTTTCGTATAAAAAGTTGCCACTTAATATATAAGTAAGGTAACTTTGTCATAACTAAAAAAGTCAAAGTTATTTTTAGGTATTTAATAATATGGCAAATAAAATACTACTTAGTCTGCTAGATTTAAAACCAGAATATCAGAGGCTTTGGGATAGCTGCGAAATTAGACCAGATAAACTCAGCAGCACTCAAAACTTAGTTGCGAAAATCAGTGCAAATCGTCCCCGTTACGAAGGATTACAACAAAAAATCAATGTACCTTGGTACTTTGTTGCAGTCATCCATAATATGGAATCTTCCCTGAACTTTAACAAACATCTGCATAACGGCGATTCGCTCAAAAAACGCACCGTCAACGAACCATCGGGCAGACCTCTAGCCGACCCCATTAAAGGCTGGCAGGTAGGATACACCTGGGAAGAAAGCGCCATCGATGCTTTGACAATGAAAGAATTCGACCGAGTAAAAGATTGGAGTTTGCCAGCCCAGCTTTGGCAACTAGAAAGATACAACGGTGTTGGTTATAGAAAATACCACCCAGAAGTTCTCACACCTTATTTGTGGTCAGGGACTAACCACTATAGCAAAGGTAAGTATGTAGCTGATGGCAAATGGGATGCGAATGCAGTTTCTGAGCAAATTGGTATAGCAGCTTTGCTAAAAGTTTTAGTAAAAGAAGCAAATATTAACATTCAAGAAGACGTAGCGATCGGGTGAGGGGGATGGGGAGATGGGGAGACGCAAAGAGTGAAGTGTCCCCGGTTCCTCATTAGACATCTCCAGAAATTAAATATGCATTATCCAAAACCCTTGTAGAAACGTAGCAATGCTACGTCTCTACATTATTTTTCATGTCTATTTATTAGGTATCTTGTCCGTCCCAGCAACTAAGGTAGGTGTGGGTATGGTTTTAGTCTGGTAGGCGTTTTTGATCGCAACCCAGTTACTCGCAATTGGCATTCGCCAGCCAGTTCCAAAGGCGCGGTCGGTGATTTTTAAGCCTGGGGGTGCTTGTCGGCGTTTAAATTCTGCACGCGCCACCATTTGAATTACTCGGTTGACAATTACACAATCGTGACCAGCTGCGACAATTTGGGCTGCTGATTGGTGGTCGTGAATCAGGCGTTGTAAGATATCGTCTAAGATTTCATAGGGCGGTAGAGAGTCTTGATCTACTTGACCTGGTTTGAGTTCGGCGCTTGGTGGTTTAGTCAAGACGTTTTGGGGGATAATTTGGCGATCGCGATTTAACCAGTGGCAAAGTGAATAAACGCGGGTTTTGGGAACATCTGCGATTACTGCTAAACCGCCATTCATATCGCCGTAGAGAGTACAGTAACCAACTGCCATTTCTGACTTGTTACCGGTAGACAAGAGAAGATAACCAAACTTGTTAGCGATCGCCATTAATAAATTACCCCGAATCCGGGATTGGATATTCTCTTCTGCTAGTCCAAATTCTGTACCTACAAATAAATCGGCTAAGGTGCGATCGAAGCCTTGCATTAACTGTTCTATTGGTAAAATATCAGTTTTAATTCCTAGATTTGCGGCTAATGCCAAAGCATCGCTAATAGAATGTTCGGAACTATAAGGCGAAGGCATGAGAACACCCAGCACATTTTCTTCACCTAGTGCAGCACTGGCGATCGCTGCTACTAATGCTGAATCAATGCCGCCACTCAGACCCAAAACTACTTTAGAAAAGCGGCACTTACGGGCATAATCTCTGACTCCCAAAACCAAAGCTTGCCATATTTCTTCATCTTCTGACTCATAGGCAGATGCCACAGAACTTAATTGCAAATCTCGCAGTGACTCGTCAAATTCAACCGCCAATAAATCAGCTTCAAAACCACTGGCACGACAGACGATTTCACCTTGGCGATTCAAAGCAAAACTGCGACCATCAAAAATTAAATCATCATTTCCCCCAACCTGGTTAGCATAAATTATTGGTTGTTGAAAACGCACTGCGCTATGCCGGAGCATTGTCTCACGAAACTGTTGCTTGCCCGCAGTATAAGGAGAAGCAGACAAATTAACGATTAAATCTACACCTATAATTGCTAAATCAGCAATGGGATTCACTGTATAACTACGTTTACCCCAGAATTCTTCATCATTCCATAAATCTTCACAAATAGTGACGCCAATATCGAGATTATCTAAAGTGAAATAATTAGCTTGTAAGCCTGGTTCAAAATAGCGACGTTCGTCAAATACATCATAAGTAGGTAAAAGTCGCTTGTGAAAAACTTGCTTGACTTCGCCATTTTCTAACAAAGCAATGCTGTTAAATAAACTTTTCCCACCAGTAATATGTGCTGTCAGATTTTGTTCAACAGTTCCTACTAACACAGCTAAATTTGCTGGTAAATCCTGGGCTAGGTTTTGTAAAGTTATATTCATCGCTTCCACAAAACTAGGATTTAGTAATAAATCTCGTGGTGGATAGCCACATAAAGAAAGTTCTGGTGTTAGTAACAAACGCGCACCAACTGATGCAGCGCGTTGTGCCGCTTCTAGGATTTGTTGGGCATTTCCTACTAAATCACCAATTGTCGGATTAATTTGAGCGATCGCAATTTTCATATTAGTTATTAATTATTGGGCATTGGGCATGGGGCATTGGGCATTGGGCATGGAAATATGAGAAAGAATAATAACTCTTCACTCCTCACTCCTCATTAAATAAACACCAAAGGTTTATCTTTTAATGGGGCAAAAGCTTCGGCATCAAACTTATACAAACTAGCTGGACGACCAGCACCACGGGAGACTTTAATTCCGGTATCGGATAAAAAACCTAACTTTAGTAAACGTGCCCGAAAATTAGAATAATCCGAAAAATTGTCACCTAAAACTGTGGTGTATAACTGATATAAATCATTTAAAGTGAACATTTCTGGTAAGACTTCAAAAGCCACTGGACTGTACTCCAATTTATTTCGCAAGCGCCTATGTCCATAGGTCAAAATTTCATTGTGATCGAAAGCTAATTGTGGGACTTGTTTAACGGGATACCAAGCTATGCCCGCGACGCGATCGGCAATTAATTCAGCTTCTTCAAATCGCACAAGGGCAAAATAACTAACTGATAGATAACGCACACCATAGCTATCAGTTGCTTCCCGTGGGTCGCGATTCGGGCCTCCAAAGGTATAAAGTTGTTCCAAATAAAGGTTGTTGACCTTGATTTTCTCTGCCATAATGCGATAGGCGGCATCTTCTAAAGACTCTCCCGGACGCACTAAAGTACCGGGAAGACTCCAATGATTTAAAAATGGTTCTTGCTGCCGCATTACTAACAGAACTAACAGCCGATTTTGTGCAGTATCTACAGAAAAAATTACATTATCAACACCAACCTTGAAATCGGCCAAAGGTTGTTGATTTACCGAAGTTGAAATCTTTTTTTGCTGGCGTCCTGGCATTTGTATAAATGCTCTCGATTAATATAAGCAACTACAGGGGCAGTCAGGGCTTGAGAATCTCCATGTTCGCGGTAGGCTGTTGAGGAAATATCTAGACCAGTTAGACTAGCGATCGCAATTTTGCCTCCCAAGTTTTGCACTATTTCTAAACTAGACTCATCTATTGCATACCTGGGTCGCGGCACAATCAATAGTTGCACTTCCTGTAACAAATCTTCAATGCGATACCAACGTGGTAACTGAGTGAGTAAATCTGAACCAATAACTAATGTTAATTCAACGTTTTCACCCCAACGCAATTTTGCTTTTTCCAGTGTTTCCAGGGTTCTGAAGCTACTCAAGTCTTGTTCCAAAGCAATATTCTGCCGTGGCGCATCGATATCCGCAATCAACAATTGCAGCATTGCCGCCCGATGTTCTAAAGGTGTTTGATGAGACTTAAATGGATTATCCGCCGCCCAAACTGCTACCCAATCATAAATCTCAGACAACCAACTCAAAACTTTCTGATGTCCAGCAGTTGGCGGATCGGCACTCGTTCCAAACAAAGCAATTCTCATAATCTTGTACGATTTTGGATTTTGGATTTTAGATTTTGGATTATGGAAGAGTCACTAAATAAGTTTTTTGGCGATCCATCCATCTATGGCAATCATTTGTTATTACTTTGCGTCCTTTGCGGTAGCCTGCGGCAAGCCGCTGGCGCGTCTACGTTTCTTAGTTTCTTCAGTCAACACCCGTAAACCTTCAGAAATTTCCACTTCTACCGCCACAGGACGATCCAAGCGCCGTGTCTGTTCTGGCAAACTAGCTACTGAGGCAGCAGTACGCTGACGAATTGTTTCCAAAGTCTCTAACGGTTGCACTGGTTGACCCTGCTGGACTACCAACTGCAATAATGGTTGTTCTTCCCAGGAACTTTCACCCAAAAGCCCCAACCTGTCTGCTTTTACCTTACCTCCTGTCAACGAACGAAAAATCTGCTTGCGTCCTGGATAAGTTACCTTACCACTCGATTGTTTCATTACTGGGATGCCATCAATCTCTACCAGTTTGTAAACTCCATTTACAGGAGAACCCGTAACCAATCGCGTCCCCAGTCCGTAACCATCAATTTCTGCCCCAGCGGCTTTGAGTCTGGCAATTTCGTATTCATCCAAGTCACCACTAGCAAAAATTGGTACGCGAGGAAGTAGCGATCGCACCTGTTCTGATAAGGTAACTAAATCTCCTGAGTCCAATCTCACGCCTGTTAGTTGCATTTCCCCGGAATTGACTTTTGCAGCTAAGCCTTCGGCAGCGGCAATGGTATCGTAAGTGTCAATCAACAATGGCGCACCCGGAAAATATCGATGAAATGCACTAAAGGCTTGTTCTTCAGTGCCTTCTATTGCTGACAACGCCATCACCAGGGCGTGTGCCATAGTACCACTCGGCTTTTGTCCCAGTTGTAGTGCTGCTAACACATTGGAAGTAGAATCTAAGCCACCTGCCAAGGCCGCCCGTGCTGCCCACAAAGACGCTTGGGGACTAAAGGCGCGTCTTGTGCCAAATTCTAAAAGTGTCGCTGACTCTCCAGCTATATCCCGCAACCGTGCGGCTTTTGTAGCAATCAAGGTCTGGTAATTAATAGTATTTAAAAGATAAGTTTCCACCAATTGTGCTTGCCAAAGAGGTGCTTCCACCCGTATAAGTGGCTGATTGGCAAACACAGCCGTACCTTCTGGTACTGCCCAAACATCCCCGGTAAACTTGCCTTCGGCTAACAACGACCAAAAGCGATCGCTTACCCCAGCAAAAATTTCCGTCGCCTGTAATGCTGCAATTTGCGATGGACTAAAGCGTAATTTTGCTAAATATTCCAACGCCTGCGCCAAACCCATTGCAATTAAATAACCAAAATTTTCTGGCAAACGTCTGACAGACAACTCAAAACTTGCCCATCGTTGTTCTATACCTTCGCCTGTGTAACAAGCCGCCATTGTCAATTGGTAAAGGTCAGTCAGCAAGCTGTAGTCATCCGCACGCAGGTTTAGTTCCTGGGTTTGCTGTTTATGTACATAGTCCAAATCTGGGAAAGTTGTCATACCAGAGCTGCCTTATCAGAACGCCTCTTTGATTTATGGTAATATTTACCATAAATATTGTCAACTCGTAGCAAATATATTTCCGAAACCGCTGAAAAACCTTGAAATACAAGGCTTATTAATAATAATTTTATCAAAAATTTAACGTTTTTTAATAGTAATAGCTATTAATAGCGCTAATTAGCTGCTGACAAAATTTTTTAGGTTCCAACCCAATCGCCAGTCTCCAGCCTCTATAAAAGCAAGGTTCTTTCCCAGACTGGAGTTGAATAAATAGCTATGTTACAATTAGAATTAAGGAAAAAATTTTGACTTTTTGAAAAGCTAAAGTATTGCAAACTTATCTGAATAAACATTGCATAGATTCTCAATATATTGAGAATTGCCGCTAGTTAACAAAATCAGGATTAAAGTATAGGTATCACAACTAAGTGACTCAGAAATTAGGAGTCCAAATAATATGACTATTTCCAAGATTTCCCAAATGCTTGCTGATGTAACCCAATATATTTATGAAGCTGCAATGCGGATTTTTGGGCCTAATGATGATGCTTATCCTACTATTGGCGTACAACCTTTTACAGGTGAGCCTTATAAGAAAGGTACAGCTGATACTTGGTAGTTACTCATAAGTAGGTAGGTGGAAATTAATGAAAGTTTGTAGTTAGGACTTGAATTTTGCTCATCTGGAATCTAATGAAGAATCGGTTACTACGAACTACGATTTATTTAGTGTTTAAGGATGCCTATCTACTTACATCAAGTTCGGATGAATACTAAATAATAAAATCTAGCTTTTTACCTTAATCGGCCATCAATATCACGTCTCATAGCAATTCGCGAAAATCTTGAGAAATATAGATTTTCCATAGGGGCGCACAGCTAGCTGTGCGCCCCTATCAGTGTAAAGATACAGCCAAGTACTTTTCAAACAACCTCTAAGTTTCATCAGGACTTACGCACAGGTCACGGAAAACGGTAGACGCAAAGCGGCTTGCCGCAGGCTACCACAGAGAACGCAGAGAACACAGAGAAAGGAGGAATAGAGAGACTTTTCGCGTCAGTTTTGGAACATTTTTTTATTTGGAAGTCCGTAAGAGTTAGAGAGGTTTTTTGCGTAAGTCCTATTTCATTTACCGCATTGATTAATCAGGTAGGTTAAAGAATTAATTAGGCGATCGCTTTCCATTGGTAAAATATCCTTGCCATGCATAATCTCTTGAGCAATCACTAAGTGTACTATTGACCCCATTAATACCCATACCATTGCGTCTGGGTCGGGAATATTCAGTTCTGAGTGAGAAGCCAAATATTGACTGATAATTTCACTTCCTGGTTTAGCAATGTAGCGAAAGAGAATCTGAGCTAACTCAGGAAAACGAGCAGATTCCCCAATTAATACTCGCTGAAATGCTTGAAATTCTTTGTCTTCGAGCATCTGCGTCAATGCTTTAGCTAATAACTGCGGTAGTACGATATTGGGTTCCCCTTCTAAGGGTTGTGCGCCAAAAATTAACTCAAACCGCTTTCTTGCTAACTGCTCTATCAGCCCTTTAAAAAGACCCTCTTTATCTTGAAAATGGCTGTAAATTGTGGCTTTAGATACACCTGCTGCTAGTGCAACTCTATCCATACTTGCACCAGCGTAACCATGTGCTAAGAACTCTTGCTTTGACCCTTGTAAAATTTTTTCGATTTTATCACTTGAACTATATCGCTCAATTTCACTAGCTTTTGTACGTGCCATTTTCTAATTATCCTGTATTGTTAATTAATCTGAAAAATAATTCCAAATAAAATTTAAAGTATTGTTTTTTTTCAAAGAATTTGGCAAAACATGAAGGATTAAATAAAACAAACTACAGCGGTGTAAATATTCGTTGTTAAGATTGGGCTGAATTTACCAGGTAGAAAGCATACGTGAAGGAGATTTTAGTTTAATTTATTTTTGTTTACTTAATTTAGTTTTATTGTGCCAACTTACTAAATATTTTTATAAAGCTTTTAGTTTAAGACAAATTGATGGAAGTTTAGATCCGTAATATTGACTAAACTATACGGTTTAGTTTAATATCTTAGAACTAGACGGTTTAGTTTTATTGACCGCTGGTAGAGGGGGCGGTATGGAGCCAAATTTCAAGCTAGAAGAATCACGGTCTTCCCAGAATATTTTTCGCTTGCCTGTGCTGTTAGCAATAATTTCATCTTTGTTGACAGTGGGACTAGGCTTTTATATGGCGCAAAGGTCTCAAAGTACTGTAAATAATCAGGAAGTAACACCAGCAGGCAGGAATCCAGGGATCAAAACAGTCACGGCATTGGGGCGGTTAGAACCAAAGGGAGAGGTAATAAAACTGTCTGCACCTACTTCTAATGAAGGAAATCGTGTTGACAAACTGTTGGTTAACGAAGGGGATAGGGTAAGATTTGGGCAAGTAATTGCAATTATGGATAGTCGCGATCGCTTACAAGCAAGTTTGCGTGAAGCACAAAAACAAGTCGTGGTAGCCAGATATCGTCTTGCCCAAGTCAAAGCAGGAGCAAAACAGGGAGAAATCGGGGCGCGGCAGGCTAGTGTCAGCCGTCTGCAAGCGGAATTAGAAGGAAATATTAGAACTCAGCAAGCGACAATTAATCGCCTAGAGGCTGAACTAAAGGGGCGAAAGCAGGAGTTACAAGCAACAGTAACTCGCTTAGCAGCCGAAAAAAGTAATGCTGAAGCTGATGCCCAACGCTATGAGACGTTATACAAACAGGGGGCAATTTCCAGTCAAGAAGTTGACAGCAGACGCTTGAGTGCAGCAACTACTACTCAGCAGTTAATTGAAAGCCAAGCTACCCAGGCAACAACCATCGCTACCTTAGAACAGCAAATTAACGAAGCCAAAGCCAACCGAGACACAACCATTGCTACCCTAGAACAGCAAATTAAGGAAGCAAAAGCCACCCTCAACCAAACTGCTGAAGTGCGTCCAACAGATGTAGCCATCGCCCAAGCAGAAGTAGACAGCGCTCAAGCCACAGTGGAAAAAATTAGAGTGCAACTAGCACAGGCATACGTTCGAGTTCCTAAATCCGGTCAAATTTTAGAGATTAATACGCGATCGGGAGAAACTGTTGGTGATGATGGGATTGTAGATTTCGGTGAAACTGACCAAATGTATGTAGTAGCAGAAGTCTACCAAAGTGATATCCACAAAGTGCAACCAGGACAGCAGGTGCGGGTAACCAGCGATTCCCTTCCCCAAGAATTAGTAGGAAAAGTAGATTGGATTGGAATGCAGATAAAGCGGCAGAACATCATCAACGCCGATCCTTCTAGCAATATCGATGCCAGAGTAGTAGAAGTCTATGTGCAACTAAATCGAATATCCAGTATTAAAGCTTCTAGCTTCACTAATCTGCAAGTCAAGGCAGTAATTGAATTGTAAAGGGCATTGGGCATTGGGCATTGGGCATTGGGCATTGGGCATGGGTAAGAGGTGTGTCCGGTGTGT
This sequence comes from Nostoc paludosum FACHB-159, assembly GCF_014698835.1. Classification (GTDB taxonomy): domain Bacteria; phylum Cyanobacteriota; class Cyanobacteriia; order Cyanobacteriales; family Nostocaceae; genus Nostoc; species Nostoc paludosum. The sequence goes on from NZ_JACJTU010000014.1 coordinate 100,201, forward strand.
CCGGTGTGGGAGGATGGGGAAGAAATCTTTTCCCCCCACACTCCCCATCTCCCCATGCCCCATGCCCCATGCCCCATGCCCCATGCCCCATGCCCCATGCCCCATGCCCCATGCCCCATTCCCCATTCCCCACCTTCCTACTTCAGTAATTATGGGATTGATGAAACAACTGCGTCGGCGAACGCCTTTAGGATGGTTGCAACTGAGTCACGAGAAAGGGCGTTTTTTAGTAGCATTGTCAGGCATTGCCTTTGCTGATATTTTGATGTTCATGCAGCTAGGATTTCAAAATGCTCTGTTTGACAGTAACACTAGGTTACATGGCAGTATGCAGGGAGACATTATGTTAGTCAGTCCCCAGGCACGTAACCTAGCTAATATGTCTACCTTTCCTCGGCGGCGACTTTACCAAACAATGGATATACCGGGGGTAAAGTCAGCAGAAGCAATGTATCTCAACTTTATTGATTGGAAGAATCCCCAAACACGTCAGGAAACAGCAGTATTGGTGATAGGGTTCAATCCCGATCGCCAAATGCTTGATTTACCGGAAGTTAACCGCAACCTAGAGGCGATTAAGCTACCGGATACTGTGTTGTTCGACAGTGCTTCTAGAGGAGATTATACAGAGGCGATCGCCCAAATTGAACAAGGTAAACCAGTCACAACCGAAATAGAGCGGCGAACAATTACTATTAGTGGCTTATTCAAAGTCGGGGCTTCTTTTATTGCTGATGGTAGTCTAATTACTAGCGATCAGAACTTTTTGCGACTATTTCCCAGGCAACAGGCAGGCAGTGTAAGTCTCGGCTTGATTCAACTACAACCAGGCTATGAGCCAGAACAAGTAGCAAAGAACTTAAAATCATACTTAGGGGAAGATGTCAAAGTCCTTACTAAGGAAGAATTTATTGCCTTTGAGAAAGACTATTGGCAGCAAAACACTCCCATCGGTTTTATTTTTAGCTTGGGTGCAATGATGGGGTTTTTGGTAGGCGTAATTATCGTCTATCAAGTTCTCTCTACTGATGTGAACGCCCATACAAAAGAATATGCCACATTCAAAGCAATGGGCTATCGGAATTTTTACTTACTAGGTGTGGTGTTTGAAGAGGCAATAATTCTGGCAGTATTAGGTTTTATCCCAGGTGCCATCGTGCCCTTGGGACTTTACCAACTAACTCGAAATGCTACAAATTTACCTGTATATATGACCTTAGCACGAGCCTTAACGGTACTGGTGCTGACTATGATTATGTGTATGATATCTGGTGCGATCGCCACTCGCAAATTACAGTCCGCCGACCCCGCAGATATGTTTTGAAAATGGGCATGGGGGATTGGGCATTGGGCATAGGAAGAGACAACGAGAATTGGGGACAAGGGGAAAGACTTGTTGCAAATTCTCACCTCTTGTCACCTTCTCGCCATCTGGCCATACCCCATGCCCCAGTCCCTAATCTAAAATTCTTATGCTTCCCGCCATCTGTATTAAAAATCTCGACCATTATTTTGGTCGCGGTCAGCTTCGCAAACAAGTTCTGTTTGATATCAACTTAGAAATTAATGCTGGCGAAATTATTATTATGACAGGGCCATCTGGTTCTGGTAAAACTACCCTGCTGACGTTAGTGGGTGGGTTGCGTTCTGCTCAATCTGGTAGTTTGCAGGTTTTAGGACAAGAACTTTGTGGCGCTAAAGCAGGACAGCTTACCCAAGCGCGACGCAGCAACGGTTATATTTTTCAAGCGCACAATCTCCACGGTAGTTTGACAGCACTGCAAAACGTGAGAATGGGACTGGAACTACACAAGGATATTTCGCCCTCAGAAATGAAAACTCGGTCAGCCCAAATGTTAGGAGAAGTAGGATTAGAGCATCGCCTCAATTATTATCCTGATGATTTATCGGGGGGACAAAAACAAAGAGTAGCGATCGCTCGTGCTTTGGTGAGTCGTCCTAAAATTGTTTTAGCAGATGAACCTACCGCCGCACTTGATAGTAAATCAGGACGAGACGTAGTTAATCTGATGCAAAAATTGGCAAAAGAACAAGGTTGTACAATTCTTTTAGTTACTCATGACAACCGGATTTTAGATATTGGCGATCGCATTATTCACATGGAAGATGGTAAGTTAGTAAGCGATCGTGCTGTTGTGTCAGTCACTTAAGTAACCATCATCAACTGAGTACAGCAGCACGCAAAAATCTACAAAACTGTAAGTAGATTTGCTAAAATTTGTTGAAAATAAGAAGTTTTCAAGTTCTAAACTTGAGATTTCGGTATTGCTTCGCTGGAAAATACCACCCGAAAGCCACAAATCCTTAACCCACCATCTGACTCATTCCAACTACGGCTGGCGCTGCGACAAAGTTCTGCACTGAAATTCCAAGAACCACCGCGTAGTACCCGGCGATGGATATCACCGCCTATTTCCCAAACTCTTGCATCTGAAGGTGCATCATGATAATTGTTATGCCACGGATCGGCGCACCATTCCCAAACTAACCCGTGCATATCGTACAATCCAAAAGCATTGGCTACTTCAAAGCTGCCGACGTTTGTTGTTTCTTTACGGAATTTGCTTTTTGGTTCGTCACCACAGCAAACTAAATCAGTGGTAATGGTTTCGCCAAAGTGAAAGGATGTCTTAGTTCCAGCACGACAAGCATATTCCCATTCCGCTTCACTCGGTAAACGATAGTCGCGTCCAGTTTTTTCTGATAGCCTCAGACAAAATTCTACAGCTTCATGCCAAGATACATTTTCTACTGGTCTATCTAAACCTTTGAATTTCGATGGATTTGGATTTAAGGTTTGGTTAACTTTCGGTAATGCTGCAACTACTCTCCACTGTGCTTGAGTTACAGGAAATTTTCCCATCAAAAATGGTTCTACAATCACTTGGCGTTGAGGACGTTCGTCAGCGTCTCCTTCAAACTCCAGTGAACCCATCATATACGTACCGCCAGGAATTGATACCATTTCCAGCGTGACAGACTTACCCAATTCTTCAGCAAAGAAGTTTGCACTGCGAGTCATGCGACTAACTTCTCTACCTGCTGTGTCTACTGTCACTACATCAAATTCAAAAGTTTTTAAAGGCGGTAATGGTACTATTACTTTTGGTGGCGGTAACACGGGTTGGGGAATGGAAACCATTTTTAGGGCAACAGGTTCAAGATTTGATTTAATAAATTCCAAATCTTTGAGAACTTCTGTTGCTGTTTGATACCTTTGGGTTGGTAAATGTTTGAGTAATTTATCTAAAATTTTTCCTAATTCTTCGCTGATAGTAATACCTTTTTCTTCTAATCGTTCGCGCCACAGCCACTTAGCGTTCATGGCATCATAAATAGGATCTTTAACTTGTCCAGAAACATCCTGTAAAGGTAAACATTGAGTTAGAAGACGCACACAAGTTACGCCCAAAGCATATAAATCACTGGCGTGACAAGCAAAGCCAGCCATTTGTTCAGTCGGTGCATAACCAAGTGTATAAATTACTGTAGCTTGCCTTCCTATACTTGTTTGTGTTAGTTGTTTGGCACCACCAAAATCAATTAAGACGGGTTTTCCATCGCTTGTACGGCGAATAATATTTTCTGGTTTGATATCGCGGTGAATAATGTTACTGCCATGAATAAATTCCAGAACTGGCAATAAATCAGCTAAAAGTTGCCAAATTTGTTCTTCGTCATAGATTTTTTCTTGGACTTCTTGTAAAAGAGTTTTTCCTTGAATAAATTCTTGCACGAGGTACAAACTCGTACCTTGTTCAAAATAAGCAAGTAATCTAGGAATTTGGGTATGATTTTCTCCGAGTTCATACAGCCGAAAAGCTTCTTCTTTGAAAAATTGGGCGGCTTTGGTGCGTTGTCCAGTTCCTTGAAATTGTGGGAAAAATTGCTTGATGACGCAAGGCGCATTGAGTCTATCTGCATCTTCTGTAGCATAAGTTCTGCTAAACCCACCTTCACCTAAGAGTCCCAATACGCGGTAACGGTTTCTCAGAAGTTTGCCAAAGTTGCTTTGTCCGCAACTGACGCAAAATTTATTGCTATCAGAGTTGAATGGATTTGAGCAATTGGGATTTTGGCAGATTTGCATAATGAAGTGAAAATAGCATCTTCTCCAAAGTTAGCCCCAATATCATCTTATTGAAAACAGTTATGTAGAGAAGCGAACACGGAATTTTTTATATGTGTTTAAAAATATCAGAATTCAGAATTCAGGAGTCAGAATTCAGAATTATTCTTTAAGATAGCTGTTGTTTTTAGATAAAAAAGTTCACTAATAACTATAGCAGTTCTGAATCAGAAATTTGTAGGGGTGCATAGCTATGCGCCCCTACCATGTACTTCACTAGAACGGGAAATGCTATAAATAATAAATAATTTTAATCAAAACAGCAATATTGGCGTCAGTCGCGAAAATTTTCTTGCTTGTATTCTGTTAGACTAGCAGATGATTGATTGTAACTTCTGAATTCTGAATTCTGAATTCTGAATTCTGAATTCTGAATTCTGAATTCTAACTTATAATTCTAAACTTTTATTTTCTCCAGAAATACGAAGCAACTCAGCAAGAAAAGCAACGATCGCTGATACGGTAATCAACATCACACTCAAAGCGTTAATATCAGGCTTGACTCCTGTTCTAATACGACTAAAAATTTCCATTGGCAGAGTGTTAGAACCACTACCAGCAGTAAAACTGGCAATCAAAAAATCATCTAAACTCAGGACAAAAGCTAACAAACAACCAGCAATAATACCAGGCATTAATTGAGGTAATAATACTTTGATAAATGCTTGGGTTGGTGTCGCGCCTAAATCTAATGCTGCTTCTTCTAAATGAGGATCTAAATTTGTCAGTCTAGAAGAAACCACAAGCCCCACGTAAGCAAGACAAAATACTACGTGTGCTGCAACTATCGTCCACAAACTCAAAGGTATTGCAAATGCGGCTAAACACACTAAGGTAGCCACTGCCATCGCAATATCGGGAATAATTAATGGTAGGTAGGCGATACCGCGATACAAATTCTTCAGCGGAAATTGGTAACGCGCCAAACCTACAGCCATCAAGGTTCCCAGCACTGCTGAAATTCCAACTGCACAACCAGCAACTATCAAACTATTTTGCAAAGCTGATAAGATGCGATCGTCGCTAAACAACTTTAAATACCAATCTAAGGTAAATCCTTGCCAAGTTGCACTGTAAGGGGATTGATTAAAGCTATAAAAGCCAAGTACCAGTATCGGCAGGTACATAAACACAAATATCAGCAGCGAGAAAACCGCCTGCCATGATACACGCTTAGAATCCTTTAGTAACAACATTTCTAGCTCCTAGCATTACTTTAATGCTCAAATAATTCTCAAAATTTCTAAAACCAGTAGCTTAAGCCTGTTTCCTAGCATCATCTTATACACAATGTTATGCTCAATTAATGCTCAAAATTGGATGCTCAATATTTTAAATATCGAGAATATAAGCATTATAGAAAATAAACCGCCGGCACATCCACACGCGGTTTTTTGATATTTGATATGTAGAGAAATATTTACGTTTATATTTGATTTTTCTTAGTGAAAATATAAAGTATCATATTTAATGTAAAAAGTCAATAATTTTGGTATTGATGTGATGCTTACTTTTTGGTGTTCCCACCCTTGAGGCAGAAGTTAACTGTTGGGTAATCTAATTGGTGAGTAAAGACCTTGCAACTTAACATCTCTACATCTATGTGATAATTTCAAACTACTTACTTAGGAAAATATATCTTTGGGCACAACTGATAATCCTTTTAAGTGAAAATAGAGGGTCTTTAGGTATCTAAAGCCTCGATTTTTTAATTAATATCTGGAAACCAATTAATTAACGCCAATAATTTCATATTTTTAGTCTAATATTATCTATATACAAAGATTTTAGCGATTTGCTAAAATTATATTTAGTCTAAATAATCTAGAGCAAAATCTTACTCACATCTCATAAATTAAAATAAATTTACCTCTTAGGGAAAGGTTAATTTATCTACTAAGGTAGACAAAAAATCTCCAAGTCAGAGCATAAGATTTTGATGCAATTGTGAATAAGCTTCGTAATTTAAGTTACTTGTTAGTGCAGACTGAATCAAGTATAAGCACTACGCAAACAGAAAAAAATACTTGTTATTCAAGTTTTATTTTTTAGGAGGTTTGTAATGCGAATTGCTCAAGTAGCCCCATTATTGGAGAGAGTACCGCCTCCCGCTTATGGTGGCATAGAGTTAGTAGTAGGATTGCTGACTGATGAACTGGTGCGACGCGGACATGAAGTGACGTTATTCGCATCGGGGGATTCTGTTACTTTGGCAAAATTAGTGTCAGTTCATCCCCATGCCCTGAGACTCGATCGCACCGTCAAAGATTACAGCATTTACGAAATGCTGGAACTAGCTTCAGTGTATCAACGAGCAGCAGAGTTTGATATTATTCATTCTCATATGGGGTATGCGGCATTACCCTACGCAAATCTGGTCGCAACTCCTACAGTTCATACGTTGCATGGTGTTTTTACCCCTGATAACGAAAAGATGTTTAGTTTTGGTAAAAAACAACCATACGTTAGCATTTCTAATGCACAAAGAGAACCAAAGTTAGGGTTAAATTATGTAGCAACCGTCTACAACGGAATTGATATCAACAAGTATGAGTTTTATTCTAAACCAGAAAATCCCCCCTACCTGGCATTTTTGGGCCGAATGTCCCCAGAAAAGGGAGTTCACTTAGCCATAGAAATTGCCAAACAAGCTGGTTGGACTTTGAAAATGGCAGGTAAGGTAGATGTTGTTGATGTGGAATATTTTGAGACACAAATCAAACCACAGATTGATGGCGAACAAATTCAATATTTAGGTGAAGCTAACCATACTCAAAAAAATGCCTTGATGGGAGGTGCAGTAGCAACTTTATTTCCAATCACTTGGCGAGAACCGTTTGGGTTAGTGATGGTTGAATCAATGGCTTCGGGTACGCCTGTGATTGCGATGAACTTAGGATCTACTCAAGAAGTAATTTCCCACGGTAAAACAGGTTTTCTTGGCGATCGCATTCAAGAGTGTATCAGTGCTATTGAGAAAATAACACAGTTAGATCGGTATGCTTGTCGCCAACATGTAGAAAACCGTTTCAGTGTCGAACAAATGGTTGATGGCTATGAAGCAGTTTATCAAAAAATCATTGGAGAAAAATTTTCTCTCAATGGGCGCTTTCGGAGTTTGCTTAGTTTAGGTAGTAATAGGCAATAGGCAATAAGCAATAGGCATTGGCGGGCTGTTGCTATTATATAAAGGTGAATTTCCTATTAATCGCCTATTGCCCATTGCTTAGTTTGACTTTCTCTTTTTACTTGCAGACTGAGTTTTTCTTGACTCTATAGTAAACTGGGGAATTTCTTGGAGTTCGGCTTCACTTAAAGAATACTGTTCGCAAACCAAGCTAAGGCGATCGCCAGGGGTTTTGACTGCGTTAACAGAATGGGTTAAATCTCCCTGAAAGTAAAGTAAAGTATTAATTTGCGGCTTAATTTGTCCAAGTTGACGCTTGTGCGATCGCAGTACTAATTCTCCCCCTTCCATATCAGCAGGGACTCGGACATAAAGCACACTCACAAGTATAGGTGGTTCAATGTTTTTGGAGTAAGAACGTAACGAGCGATCGATATGCGGATCGACACGAGAGCCTTCTTTTAACTGTAAAGGATTTAGATAAAAAGCATTACAATTTGGCTGGAGAGCTAAATCTAGATAAGGCTTGAAGTAGGGAAAATGCTGTTCTACTGTTGCTAATCCAGAACGCTGAAATACTACTGAAAATCCTTTAGTAGCAACAAAATCGCGGTTGAGGTTATTGATAGCAAAATAAGGACAAGCTTGGATTTCTCCCCATAAATTATTTAGATAATCGTTAGGAAATGCGTTAGGTTGTTGTTGATAGTATTTCACGGTACATTTTGGGAAAATAATACTTATAAATAGTTTTTAAGTGGACATAATAAAAATCAAGTTTCGTTACTCGTAAATCGAGCCATATAGCAGTGTGTCATACTAAACCTGTAACGCAACTTATTTTTGCAGTAAAAAAATAAATTCTGGAAGGAAAAGGGTAGGCATTTTGCTTGCCAAACGCAATAAACTTACAACACGAATATTGATATTTTCATGAAGCTTTAATTTCACGAATTTGCTTACTTTTTTTCAGTTAAAGGAATCTCTACAAATACATCTCGTGCCATTTCAGTGCCATAAGCAATACAAGCAAGCACATCCTCTCTTTCTATACTAGGATATGCTTCTAGAATCTCTTCAATAGTCGTTCCACTAGCTAAATAATCCAGAATTAGCGATACCCAAATACGATGCCCGCGAATACAAGGTTTACCAAAGCAAATATTTGGGTCTATAGAAATTCGAGAAAGCAAATTATTTGTACTCATTATGTATTTACCTGTAATAGCCCCCAAGTTTTATTCATCGCAAAATTTGGTCAATCATGCGGTTGGCTTGGGAAGCATAACCACCACCAAATAAATTGAAGTGATTCAAAATGTGATAAAGATTATAAAGTGTTTTTCTTTGCTCATAACCGTCATCTAAAGGGAAGACTTCGTTATAACCTTTGTAAAACGCTGCGGGGAAACCACCAAACAATTCTGTCATGGCAATATCGACTTCGCGATCGCCAAAATAAGTTGCTGGATCGAATATCACCGGTTCTCCTGACACAGTACACCCAGCATTTCCACCCCATAAATCGCCATGTACCAACGAAGGTTGCACTTGATGATTTGCCAACAATTGAGGAATCGCCGCTAATAACCGATCTTGTTGAGGAAAATTACCCCCGCGCCGCCTTGCTAATTGAAATTGATAACCCAAACGATGTTTTGCATAAAATTCCACCCAGTCTGGTGTCCAAGTGTTAATTTGGGGTGTCGAACCAATAGTATTGTTAATTTTCCAACCAAAACCTTCACTACTGCTAGCTTTATGCATCACCGCCAATTGGCGTCCCATCTCTTCCCATGATTTGGAATTACCGCTTTCCAATTCCAACCATTCAAGGACAATGTAAGCAGAATTAGCAGCCACACCCCAACAAACAGGTTTGGGAACCCGAATACTAGCGCTTACTAGTATTTCCTCTAACCCTAGCGCCTCAGCCTCAAACATTGCAACTTGAGATGCTTGGTTGAGCTTGACAAAGTACGTGATTTTATCATTACAGACAGCATAACCTTGGTTGATGCATCCGCCACCAACAGATCGCCGTTGTTGACTTTGAAATTGTTCGCCGGTTATTTGGCTAATATGCGCGTCGATTTGAGTCCACATAGTTTATGGGGAATAAGGGCAAGGGGCAAATAACAATTTATCAGTCCCCAGTCACCAGTCACCAGTCCCCAGCTTCCTTCACATCTTCCGCATATTTTGGCTGATGGGGTCAAAACCTTTAGAAAAACGGGTGGTTTCATCATAGTAAGCACCAGTCAGATTTGCTCCATACAACTTGGCATATTTGAGTTTGGCACCTCGGAGATTCGCTTCATTGAGTTTGACACCACTCAAATTCGCCCTAGTCAAATTCGCTTTGGCTAAGTTAGTTCTACTCAAATCTGCTCCCCAAAGCTTGGCTTTAGCTAAATTAGCTCCACTCAAGTCAGATCCCCATAAATTAATTCCAGGTAAGTAGGCTCCAATAAACTTGTACCTACTCAAGTTGAGAGCGGGAAAATATCTCTCCCCTGCGGCATAACGCCTTTTCAATTCCTCAGCATCCATGCATCACATTGACCTTTTTCAGCAATATAGAAGTTATTTGTTCCCATTCTTGGCTTAAATCTCCTGCAAACTCTTGCTGCCCACTGCGTCGATACCAGTAACGCGCATTATTCAAATCACCCTCTTTTCGGTGCAGGTAAGCATGAACCCAAGCACTATCAGTATCGCTGGCATCTTGAACTATTTCATGAGCTTTGCTCCAATCACCTTTCTTTTCGTACCACATTGCTTGCAGCGCTTTTGGCAATGTCTGAGGACACGGGCGCTGTTTTTCCATCAATCGCAAGAATTCCTCGGTATTCACGATCGCCACCCAACAAAATCGAACTTCTATCTTTAAGATACTCCTCTGCGGGGCAGAAGGGGCAGAGGGAGATGGGGAGCAGGGGAGGCAGAGGGGATGGGGAGATAGGGAAGTGTGGGGAGTGTGGGGAGAAAGATTTCTTCCCCATCCTCCCACACCTCCCACACTTCTCAATGCCCCATGCCCAATGCCCAATGCCCTTTTATATTCGCTTGACTGGAATAACTTCAAACTCGAAAGTATTAATTAAACGGTCATCAATGTAGACTTCTATTTTATATTTACCAATTGGATCGCCAGGAGCGATCGTCCAAAAATTCTCAATCACGCCATCAGCGGCAGACTGTGTGCGCCGCGTTATAGATGTGGTGCCGTCTGCGGAAATTGAGAAGTTTTCACCGTTATCTGTACCCCAAGTTTCTGGAGGTTTTGGTAAACGCAAGACTTCGCGCCATTTGACTTCACCTTGGTAATTTTTGAGTTTAATTCGCCATCCGTAGGCGTTTCCTTCCTGAAGTGGCACTGTTTTTGTCTCAAAAATGGTAACGTTACCTTTGGCGTCAACTCTCTTCAACCCAAACTCGGCGTTAGTAACAGTAATCTTTTTCAGGCTTGTTGGTGTAGGAAATTGTGCGGCATTTTGTACTACAACATAAGTAGCGCTGATTGGCTTAGAAGCTATGATGTCAAATAATAGCCAAGAAGAAGCTAGCACAGCAGTAGTAGCCCAAATTCTCATTTTTTTTGGTTTTCCTGTCAGACGTTTGGTACTTATTCCAGTAATCTGACATATTTTCCGGGCCAAAGATACTGAGGATTGAACAAGGATAAAATTATTTTTACTAGTTGGTTGTATTGAATACTAGTGTTAGCGATCGCAATTTAAAACTTAGACCCCTGAATTCTTTTACAAGTCAGGGGTCTCAACACTGGGAATATGAAATCAAATATGATTGCCATAGAGCAAACTTATATTGATGAAGAATGAATTTTGAGTTGAAATTAATAATGTTTGCTTACTTCAATACCTTTTTCAACAGTATGATAATTTCTTCGCCATTTTTCCAAATGGTCTATAGATATTGATTTCGATATGACATTCACACCATTTCCTCGCCAAGCAACTTCTGGATCTGTTGTGAAAACTCCGCATTCTAATTGGTCTAGTCTAATATTCCAATATTCGCTAAATCGACCTTTTAAAGTAATCACTTGCTCAAATACTTTATTTCTGTGTTTATTTCTTCTTTTTCTTTCTGTTGCTCCTGTTGCTTCTGTATCAATAAACTTGGTTTCAATTAAAAACAGGCTGCCTTTAAAAGTCAGGTAAACAAAATCACATTTACCTAAATCTGTATAATCTGATATTGGTGATTTTTCAAACAACAGCAATTCAGCGCATGAGGGAAACAAGTCTTTAATATTCAAAAATAAATAAGCCTGCAACAAGAGTTCCTTATCATAGGGAAATAACAGCACCCCTTCAAAAAATTTTTGAATGTCTTCCTGAGTTTGGGGTTGAATTCTTTTACAGTATGAGACAAATTTATGCAGGTCGTTGACGATCATCAAGTTATAACTCCTTCCCCCAGTCGCAGCCTCAAGGTCATGGCATAAAAAGATACCACTTTCTTAAGAGAAATTTCATCCGCATAAGTAACGAAAAAAACTATAAAAATCCTAAATACTTAAGGCAATATACTGTTGACAGTTAAGTAAAACTGTTAACTTAATGTACTTTCAGTACTGGTGGACTTTTTACTTTTAAAATCAGCTACCAGTCAGCGATTTGATATGAGCAGGAAATCTAGCGTTTTGTAAAGCTTGAACGGTGATTCTAGAATCTTGTACGGAAAATTGCCAACCCAAGCGAACAAGTTTACGCGAATTTTCAGTTTGTATAACTCCAATTACTGGCATTTTTGCCTTTTCTTTGTCTGGTGAATGCTCTTGCAAAATTGTTTTCAATCGATGTAGTTCTTCAATATTAACTGCTTGCTGGGGATTTAATTCCACCATTACCATTTGTACTGTTTCTACTGGTTCTGCATCTTCAAGGATAAATTGAGTTTGCTCGTCACGTCGATCTACTTTTCCCCAAATAATCAATCTGGTATCAACTTGGAGTAGGGAACTAATGCGTTCATAAGTTTTGGGAAAAACTACAGCTTCTACTTGTGTAGTTAGGTCTTCTATTTGCAAAATTGCCATTTGATCGCCTTTTTTGGTAACAACTTTTTTGACATTATTCAACATGACAACTGCACAAAGTCTTGTATCTTCCCTTTGTTCTCCAAGCTGTGAAAGATTAATCGGAGTCAAAAGTGGTACTATTTGCCGTAAAGATTTTAGTGGATGATCTGATACATAAAAACCTAATAATTCTTTCTCCATTTGTAGCTTTTTTTGTGGAGGGAAATCCGCCACAGGTTTAGCTTTAGGAACAGTTTCAAAGGCATTATTTACTCTTTTATTTTGAGTCTGAGAAAATCCATCGCCTAATAAGTCAAAGAGATTCCCTTGACCGCTGGCTCTATCTTTAGCACGAGATTGTGCCCAATCATATACTAATTCTAGGTCATGAATTAACTGTTGACGGTTAGGTTCAATTTTATCAAAAGCTCCACAGTATATGAGTGACTCCAAAGTACGGCGGTTAACTGCACGTAAATCCACGCGATCGCAAAAATCAGCTAGAGATTTAAACTCTCCTGTCTCATTTCTGGCTGACAAAATACTAGCGATCGCATTTTGTCCCACGTTACGCACGGCTGAAAATCCAAACAAAATCTTTCCTGCCGCCGGCGTAAAATCAACACCAGAACGATTAATATCTGGCGGATCTATGGGAATACCCATATTTGTACAGTTAGTAATGTATTTTTGTACCTTATCTGTATCACCACTGTTCGCCGTCAACAGTGCCGCCATATATTCCAATGGATAATTAGCTTTTAAATATGCTGTTTGATAAGTTACATAACCGTAGGCAGTTGAATGGGATTTATTGAAGCAATTAGAAGCTATTAAACCGCTTTTAATCGCAAAATTATGGTCGCGTTCAACCCCAATATCATAGACATTTTGCCTGCCTATATATTTGCGTGTTAGTATTTTTACCATCCTACCCCCTCTCAAAACAAATTTTGCAAACAAAATTAATTAATTGATAAAATGATGAAAATTGTATAGTGAGTATTACTAATAATACAACTCTCCAACACTAAAAAACATTGCTATACTCTTACACAAAATTAATCACAATATATCAAAAGTTAAATAAACGAATAAATACACAGTTAATAAGCAGATAATTGGTGTTTTAAAAGCTTATTAAACACATTTAAATAGATATTAATCCGCTTAGTAAGGTATTTGGGCATAGGGCACGGGGGAGATGAAAAATTCAGTAGACGGAAAAGTTTTGCGATGCCTGCGGCGGGCGTAGCCATCGCTAAAAAATAGTAGCCTGTGATACCGTTTTTGGAAAAAAGTGCAAAAGCTGAATGCTTTGGGTAAATGATAAGTTTAGCTTATTAATAAGCCTCAAAACTGGGTTAAAACTAGGCTGTTGACTTTGTGGCTTTTTTGCCAGGTGGTTCATGCAGTTTTTGTGTTGGACTCCACTAAGGCTGAAACCTTGTACTGGCTTGGCTTTTAACTAGAACAAAAGCTCATAATATATTTTTACTAAAAACCAACAAAGTCAACAGCCAAGGTTGAAACCATTCTGTGACATGGCTTTGTTTGTAAAATTTGTACCTCATCTATAGGAGTCCGATTTGATTTTTGAAAAATCTAAGTATATCTAGTGGCGTGTTAGACGGAAGTCTAACGCACCATCTCAAGGCTTTGATGCTGTACCCTTAGCAATAACACACCTTACGTGTATTTCAAAAATCAAATATGAATCCTATACATACAATCTGTTGTAAATTAGCAAATGGAGTTCGCAATATGCTGCAAGGAGAAATAGTCAAGGCTCACATTTGTCTTCAACCCGGTCAATTAGTTACATAAGAAGATATTATTCAGTTCTGTTCTGAGAGAATGGCAACTTATAAAGTTCCTCGGAAAATTCAATTTGTAGAATCAATTCCTAAAAATCCCACAGGTAAAATCCTCAAAAAAGCTTTACGCCAACAGGATTCAGTCAATATATCTTGAACATGTTGAAAAAACAAGCCAGTGCTGGAGTTATTAAAACAATAAAGTTATGCAGAAAACACTATGATTAATAAATTAGATGGTATGACCAATAATCTAGATGGAAAAGTTGATATTCCTCATGAGCATAGAAATATAACTGATTATGATGTGCCACAAGATTATGTAATCAAATTAGTAGAACATGATTTTATTAAAACAAAATGGGTAGAAATTGAAATTTTGATGAAAAAGGCATTCCGCTATTCTAAATTTAATGAAGAATATAAACAAGAAGAACTTCCCCTAGAATACACATGGTCATCTGTAAATAACCCTTCTAGGCAAGGATTAAAACATCTAGTAGCGATGAATATGGAAGGTAAAATCTTAGGAGTCATCTTTGGTGTACCAACATATAGATATGAAGATGAAATAAGTTGTGAGATTGGATGGTTTTTTACATCTGATGAATTAATTCCGAAAGCCAGGATAAAAATTGCTGATGAACTCTTCAAAAGAGTCCATGAGGAAGTGAGAAATGCTGGCTTTAAAGAAGTGGTAACTGACATCGGAACTCAGGCAGGCGCAAAATATTTGAGTAGAAAACATGGTTATTTACATAGACCGTTGGAAAATAATACAAATAGATGGGTGAGATATTTATAATTTACATTTTTATAGCTGCGGAGAAATTTTGACGGCAATACCGCTCCTCCATCACTCTGGCAAAAAAATTCATGCTATATATGTTTAATTACATAAAAACGAACCAAGCCCTTATACGTCGTTTTTATCGGCTGGCTGCTGTCAATGTTTTGTCCAATCTGACAGAGCCTTTGGCTGGCTTAGTCTGTGTTGCGTTCTTAGGCCATCTTACAGAAATCCGTCATTTAGCAGGAGTGAGTTTGGCTACAGTTATATTTAACTTTATTTACGAAAACTTCCTCTTTTTAAGGGTTTCAACTACAGCAGTAACATCTCAAGCTGTAGGAAGGAATGACCAAGAAGCAATATTACTAGTAATACTGCGGAATGGGTTCATTGCTCTAGTATTGGGTGTTCTCATCTTGATGTTGCAGTATCCGATAGGATTGTTGGGGTTTCTTTTATTGAACGGTTCTCCAGAAGTTGAGTCTACTGGAATAGCGTATTTTTACACCCGGATTTGGGGAGCGCCTGCATTTTTGCTCAATTGTGTAATAATTGGCTGGTTTCTAGGACGCGAAGAAAATGGCAAGGTATTGCTGTTGACTATCGTTGGCAACGTCATTAATATTGTGCTGACTTACTACTCAATTATGCAGTGGAATTTGGGAAGTATGGGGGCAGGATTATCTCAAGCTAGTAGCGAGTATTTGATCTTATTAATAGGCGTAATTTTGGGGAGTCGCTCTTTCCAATGGCAAAGCTTGCAAACAGCAATGCAGAAGTTTTGGGATTGGTCAGCTTTTAAAGATACTTTTATTCTCAATAGTGACCTATTGATTATGTCTTTCGTCTATATGTCCACTTGGACAGTCTTTTTTAATTTGAGTGCCACTTTGGGGACAGATATCTTAACAGTAAATAGCCTGCTCCAACAAGTAGTATTTCTGATTATGTTTTTAGTGGAAGGAATAGGATTCACTACAGAGGCCCTAACCGGAAATTTTCAAGGTCAATCTACCAAAAATCAGTTATTACCTCTTTTACAGGTTTCGCTGTTCAGTAGTTTACTAGTTGGAGTTATCACATCAGGAGCGTGCATTCTGTTACCTGAGACTATATTTGGGTTGTTAACTAATCATAGTGAACTGATAGAGACAATTAAATACTATGTATCTTGGTTATTCTTAGTCTTAAGCTGTTTTTCTGTAGCTTGGATTTTGGAGGGATATTTTGCAGGTTTAACCAAAAGTCAATCCTTGCGTAACAGTGCTTTGATAGCAACTTTATTGGGATTTGTACCTGTAGCTCTTTGCACTTGGTTCACTCATAATAATCATCTTTTGTGGTTGGCTACATCAGCATTTATGGCCACAAGAATGGTAGTACTTGCAGTTCAGTTACCAGAAACTTTGGAAGGTGACTCTATTGGCACCAGTCAATACCTGGATGTATCACAAGACTTGAGAAAATAGCTTCAGAGAGCGACAATCATGGTAAAAGCAATCCAGGTAAAGGTTTGGGAGGCACAGACTCCTAGAAAAATTTGATTACTTATTGAGATAAACTGTTAGTAGACCGAAAAGTTTGGCGTTAGCGAAGCTCATCGAAGGTATCGCTCCATGATGAATGCCTGTATAAGTGGATTTTTGTTGAAAATTAGTGATTTTAAATGTCAGTGTTGAATGGCTGAGTTGACCTTATAACATAAGTAAAGTTAATGAATTAGCCAAGTGTAAGAGTAAATCTGACACCAGAATATAATTATGCTGTGATTGCAGAGAATTTTGTCAAAGAGTTGCGTGAGAATTGACTTCTCTTCTTAATTCCCAATGTCCTATGCCCCATACTCAATGCCCCACTCCCCAATCAATCCAATATGTACTAAAATCAAGGACTTGAGTCACAAAGAGAGCAATCATGGTATCCATCCGCGAGTTGCACGAACAGCTAGTAAAAAAAGAACGTTCTGCTGTTGAAATTACCCAAGAAGCTTTAGAGCGCATTCAAGCGTTAGAGCCGAAATTACACAGCTTTTTATGCGTGACGGCAGAACGGGCATTAGAGCAGGCGGGTACTGTGGATGCCAAAATCGCAGCGGGAGAACAAATTGGGCTGCTAGCAGGGATTCCTGTGGGGATTAAAGACAATTTGTGTACTAAGGGGATTCCTACCACCTGCGGTTCCCGGATTTTGGAAAATTTTGTACCGCCTTATGAATCAACGGTGACACAAAAACTGGCAGATGCTGGGGCGGTGATGGTGGGTAAAACCAACTTAGATGAGTTTGCGATGGGTAGTTCCACAGAAAACTCAGCCTACCAAGTTACGGCTAACCCTTGGGATTTGTCACGAGTTCCGGGTGGTTCTTCTGGTGGTTCCGCAGCAGCGGTAGCAGCTGAAGAATGTGTGGTTGCTCTCGGTTCTGATACTGGTGGTTCGATTCGCCAACCTGCGTCTTTCTGCGGTGTTGTGGGGATGAAACCAACTTACGGTTTGGTTTCGCGTTATGGTTTGGTGGCTTATGCTTCGTCTTTAGATCAAATTGGCCCATTTGGAAACACAGTAGAAGATGCTGCGATATTATTGAACGCGATCGCAGGTTACGATCCCAAAGATTCCACTAGCCTCAAAGTTCCCATTCCCAACTACGCTGCTAGCTTAAAACCAGACTTTAAACCAAGAGGCCAGCTCAGAATTGGCATCATTAAAGAAACTTTTGGCGAAGGTCTAGATTCTGTAGTAGAACAAGCTGTTACTAAAGCAGTTGACCAACTACAAAGTTTGGGAGCAGAAATTCATATAATTTCCTGTCCGCGCTTTCGCTATGGCTTACCTACTTACTACATCATCGCTCCATCAGAAGCCTCAGCTAACCTAGCTCGTTACGATGGCGTTAAATACGGTTACCGCGCTGCTGATGCCGATAATCTGCTATCAATGTACACTCGTACCCGTGCCACTGGCTTTGGCACAGAAGTCAAACGCCGGATTATGATCGGCACTTATGCGCTTTCGGCTGGCTATTACGACGCCTATTACTTGAAAGCTCAAAAAGTCCGCACACTGATTAAGCAAGACTTTGAAAGGGCTTTTGGTAAGGTTGATGTGTTAGTTTGTCCCACATCTCCCACTACAGCATTCAAAGCAGGGGAAAAAACCACTGACCCCTTAAGTATGTATTTAAATGACTTAATGACTATTCCCGTAAATCTTGCTGGTTTACCTAGCTTAAGTTTGCCATGTGGTTTTGACGAGCAAGGGTTACCCATAGGATTACAGCTAATTGGTAATGTCCTAAGAGAAGACCAACTTTTTCAAGTAGCTCATGCTTATGAGCAATCAACTAATTGGCATCTGCGTAAACCGCAAATATCTTGAAAAGTGGGCATGGGGCATGGAGAAGAGGTGTGGGAGGTCTGGGAGGTGTGGGAGGAAGAAGAGGAAGCATAAATTCTCTTTCTACCCACACTCCGTCATCTCCCTCATCTCTTCATCCCCGCGTTCCCACGTCCCCGCGTCTCCCCATCTCCCTCACTGATTACTAACTAGCGACTGCTGATTGTTATCTTCTGGAGTCACCGATTCAGCTGTAAGGCGCGGATTTAGTGTATGAAGAAGACCAGCAGATGCACTTACTAATAATAAAATATAGGTCAAAACAAGAGGTATGTATGTATTTCGTTTTTTATCTAAATTTTTATGAGTATTTTTACAGTCTTGCCGGACAACATTAATTATCAGCATGTGCGATAAAGTATTTCCATCTAGTCCTAAGGCATCTCCATAACGACGGATGAATCCTTGAAGAAAAATAGGCTCTGGTAGTTCTTCAAATCGCTCATGTTCTAATGCTTCCAAAACGCCTAATCGAATCATTGTTTTTTCACTTATTTCTTCGATGCGTATGGATTTTTGTTGTCTTACTTGTCGCAAGTGTGTGCTGATTTCCTTTAGTTGCTCTAGTTGAGCTTCGTTTAAGGGTGTCACGGTCTTCTCCTAGTATGGGCTAATTCTACTTTCATTGATGAAGACTTAAACTTGCATACGTAAATTTACTAAATATTTGATTTTTAGATAATTTTTTTTCATTATTGCTTAATCGTTCATTTTAAAATGCTAAAGCACTTATAGTAAGTATTTTTTCTGTTATAATAAATACTCAAAAAATCAAAAAAATCAAGCATGAATGGACAACAAGCTGCAATTTGTAATACCAGTATTTACACGGCTGCTACTTTGGGCTGGGATAATTACAGCGTTTATCTACTTGGGTATCTGTCTATTTCTTTTTATTAGCCAAACTCGATTTATTTTCTTTCCTACTGCTGTTCTTGAAAAGACACCAGAGTTTTTTAATCTCACTTACGAAGAGATTTGGTTACCTGTAGCTCTTAAAACAGGTAAGATAGAGCACATTCATGGTTGGTGGATAAAAGCTGAGCAACCAAATGCTAAGGTGTTGCTATATTTGCACGGCAACGGTATTAATATTGGCGCAAATGTAGCTCATGCTAATCGATTTTACCAGTTAGGATTTTCGGTCTTGCTGATTGATTATCGGGGTTATGGCCGCAGTGAAGGTTCTTTCCCCAATGAAAAGCGGGTTTATGAGGATGCAGCCACAGCTTGGAATTACTTGCTACAACAACAAATTCCACCAAAGCAAATTTTTATTTATGGTCATTCTTTAGGGGGTGCAATAGCTATTGATTTAGCAGTGAAACACCCAGAAGCTGCTGGTTTAATTGTCGAAAGCTCTTTTACATCCATCCGCGAATTGATTGCTTATCGAAAAAAGTTTGGCATGTTTCCTGTAGATTTAATTTTGACGCAGCGGTTTGAATCAATTCAAAAATTGCCCAATTTAAAAGTACCTGTTTTATTCATTCATGGCGTTGCCGATTCGGCTGTACCTTCTTTCATGAGCCAAAAACTTTATGCTGCTGCTCCCGAACCAAAGCAATTATTTTTAGTTCCAGCTGCGGAGCATAATAATACCGCAGTAATCGCAGGTTCACAATATTTGCAATTGGTAGAGTCTTTTGTTGAACAAGTCTTGACAGTAAATAAAGTATAACTTCTAATAGAGTTTTAGATTTTAGATTAGGATTATTTGAGTGCATCTGGCTTGATGCGATCGCGTTTAATATCAAGTCTCATTAAACACTTACAGCACATTGGAAAGCCGTGAGGTACAGATAATCGTAGGGGCGTATAGCTATGCATACGTGTCAACTTCAGGTAGAAGCCACCAAGGCTAGCTTCTACAGACTTTTTTTCTCTGCGTTGTGTCAAAGATGGAGTGATAACGTAGACGCGGAGCGGCTTGCCGCAGGCTACCGCAAAGTACGCTAAGGACACAAAGGAAGAAAAGAAAGAAATGATAGAAGTTACTACGATTCTAACATTCTGAATTCTGAATTCTGAATTCTCTTGCATTATGGTAATTTATAACTAGCAATACGCAGATTTAATTTACCTTTGCTGGGATTTTGGCTGAATATAAATGCGCCTTCTTCTGTTTCACGAGTAGATATAAAGTCAATTTGTTGTTCTCCTGATTCTGCAACTTCGCCATCAATTACTAACTCAGCAATAATTTGAACCGACTCGGCTGTGTCTCCTCCAGTATTTACGACTTCAAAGGGTACATAAAATTGCCCATCAATTTCCCGAATAGCTTCTTTTTTACTGACAGAAATAATAGGAGGTTGGTTTTTTTCGTTTAGCCAAGTGTAGCCTACCAAACTTACAATAATGGCTAAAATAAACGAGGCGATAGTGAATGTCACCCATTCAGCAAGGGAACGCTTTGGTTTTTCTTCTGTTTTAGTCATATCGCTAACCTACCGGCTGCACCGCCAATGGTTGCAGGTAAACCTAACATTAAGGTGTGATCTAACCACATTGTCCACGGGTCGCTAAAAGTCAACTTTTGAAAAAACCACAGCATGAAAGCGCCTGCTAGTAGTGATACTAGATAAGACATGATGGTTTCGCTAGATGGCCTTTGAAAAATTCCTTTTTGCTGTCTTCGCTTTCGCTGGTCAGAAAAGCCTGCCTGAAATACTATGCCGTAGGAAATCAGCAAAGATGCGGCGATGATTGCCAATTCCCAAAGCGGTGAAGCGGCGGCGGCTAACATGGTAATTTCATCTGTTGGGGCAATGTTAAATGCAATGACGATCGCACCAATTAGGGTTGCACCTATATCTGCTAAGGTGGCGTCTATTTGGTTGTCGTTTTTGTTCGCTTCATCATATTTTGCAGGTGGTGTTTCCTTGTCATCGTCGTTTCTGGTATCTCCCAAAAACTGGTTGGCTAATGCTACGCCAAGAGTGAAAGGTACACTTTCAAAGATAATTTTACCTAAAGATTCTCTCAGGGAAGTTTCTAGCGTCAATTCTCGCAATAGTAGCAGCACAAAGGTAGAGCAAGTTATTCCGATCGCTATTGCTTCTATGGTATCCATTGCGGCTTGTTGAGCTTGCCAAGTATATCTGCGTTTGCGAAAACCTTCTGTTTGATTGAGCAAGAAAACCACAATAAACATCAGTGCGATCGCCATCATCATCAGTTGTGGTTTTGCCAGCGAGCCAATCCACCATACCTCCATTGTATACAGCAAAGGTATGCCAAATAAAAAACCTCCACACGCACCCCGAATGATGTCATTAATCTCACTTCTCCAGACGTTTTTATGACGTTTTGTTGCCACTCCTTGACTTTCCTTTTGTTAAAAATTTGCTTTATATAAAAATTGCCAAAGCAATACCTACATATCTGGCTTCTTAAGCAACATATAAATCAGCGATAGGGGCGTATAGTTGTACGCCCCTACATATCTATCTGCTGATTGCATTCTGGCTTTTTCTTCAAGATATATAAGTTTTATTCATTGATTATTCATATTTTACACTAAATAGTGCTGCCCCATTTGGCACCCATCTCAAGATACTAGACTTTATGTAATTTTTCTCTCCTTTGAAGGAAGTAAAAAACAATACATTACTAATAAATTTAGTAGTAGCTTAATCAACTACAAGCCGGAGATAAAACCATGAGTGCCGAAAAAAGAATCGAAGCTACAGCAAAAAATATTGAAGGAAAAATTCAAGAGGTTGTGGGTGAATTAACTGGCAACCCTCAGGATAAAGTTGAAGGACAAGCAAAGCAAGCCGAAGCTGAAGGTATTCACGTTGTCGAAAACATCAAAGATGAAATCAAGAAGGCTTTAAGCTAGTTTAGCTACTGCAATGTAAATCGTAATTTTAGTGCTGATTTATTACTGATAGTCTGACATTAATTACTCCACTAATTTTGGAAAGTGGAGTTTTTGTATTGGGGCAAAATTGGCTAAAAGCTTGGCTCCAATCATAATTTTTGTAGCAATTCGATTCAATTAATAAGTGGCACGACCAGCCACTAAATTCCATATAAAGATAGCGATGATTGCACCAATTATGGCGACAATTATACCAGGGATGCTGAGGGATGCAGCAGCTAATTGAAATCTACCCGTCTCTAAAAGAGTAACTAAAATTCCGCCAATTACAGCACCTACGATACCTAGTACCATAGTTGCAACGATTCCACCACCTTGACGACCGGGATAGATAGCTTTTGCTATGGCTCCGGCAATCAAACCCAGAATTACCCAAGCAATAATGTTCAGCATAAATTTATCCATCAGAAAAGTTAATAACTAGCTTAGAAATTACAATACTGTTTTCCTTCTACCATAAGATATAGGTATTCAACTCAAGCTTAGTTAGTGTACTTTCTTTGAATCTAAGGTTATTAGCAAGCAATAGCTAAGTTTTTGGTAATAAAAGTGTAACTTTTATTGCTAATACTGACTTATATCATGTTCGGCAAAATAGTTATAATTAAATCTCACGCAAAGGCGCAAAGGCGCAAAGAAGTCTACAAAATTTTTATCGTAACTAATTAGACGAACCTGATATTATCTAGTAATTTGCTTGATTTTTGAACTTTATTTACTCCTGTATAGGAGTCGAGCATCAGCCTTTTCAAGTTCAAATTTTTTGTAGATATTCAGGTGGCACACTATCCACCAACCAAACACCATTATCAGAACAATAAAAAATGTAACCAGCCTGATGCATTGCCGCAGCATCTACGATAAAAACTGCTGGTTTCCCATGTCTTGCTCCCACATTGTGGGCTGTAGCTATATCTTTCGACAAATGAACGTGGTGACGGGACATTTTGCAAAGTCCTGTTTTCAGAATTGAATCTACAGATTTGTGTCCCGTACCGTGATAAAGCCGATCTGGGGGAGTAATAGGTTCTAATTGTAAATCGATTTCTACACTATGTCCTTGATTAGCACGAATCATAGTACCTGTAGAGTCAAAAGAAAAGCGTTGTTTATCGTTAGATGCAACTACTAACTCTAATTCTTGACGGCTAATGGGAAACTTGTTTTTCGCACAAGCTGTAAGTAGTTTATCAACAGCAACCCAACCACCGGGAGCAAGTTCAATTCCAATTGCATCTGGCGTGTGTCGCAGATATTTGCTGAGATATTTGCTGATTTTGATGAGTCGAGGATCGCTCATTTAATTGTGGTTGGGATTATTTATACTACAGTTTTATATTTATATACTACATGAAAATTTTAGCTAATAGTTTTAATTTGTGTAAATTGACATAACTTGTCTAATCATCAGGACTAATGCCACTGCAATCATCGCCATCAGTGTCAACTTACCGCCAGGAACGAGTGATTGATGGATGCTATTGGAGTTTTTTTGTTCTTGACGTTGCTTCCAAGTCATTAACGCTGGAATAATTCCACCTAAAACTGAGATGCTGAATGTTCCTGTGTAATCTAGGGCAGTAAAAAATATGCTGGGATTGAGGGTACCGAGAGTCATCGGAGGGAAAAGAACTAACGAATAAAGGGGTAGGCGAGTTGATCCTTTGCCCTGTGCAATAACAAAAATATCTTTGAATAGATCCAATAAACCGTATACAAATCCAATGAATGATGTGACGATCGCAAACTCTGAAAACACCGATACTAGCACTCCTAACCATTCTCCTGCGCCACCGGCTCGCAAAATCTGTAGTGGGTCAAAAACAGTTTTGCCGACAGATGTGTTATTTACCATATCGGGACTGACGCTTGCCAAAATTACAGCATTCCACGCCAAGAACATGATTAGGGGAATCAAGGAACCAATGAAGATCGAGCGACGAATTTTGCTGACATCTCCTTCAAGTTGCGTCACAACTACCGGTACAATGTTTTGATAAAACATTGCTACACACATAACTGAAACAGCGCTACCAAGGGCACTCCAGTTCTGGGTTAAGAATTGGCTACTCTTAACTTGCCCTCCTGCTAGTAATAAAAGCCCCAAGAAAGAAACAATGACAATTGCCACAAAGGCGCTGTTTAATTTCTCAATAAACTTTTCTCGCCCAACATACATCACGCCGCCAAAGATGAGTGTGAAAGCCGTTGTACCCACCCATGTAGGCAATAAGTTCTGCACGCCCCAAAGGTTTGCGATCGCAGTTCCTAAAATCTCTCCGCCTTGGGTAATGTATGCTACCAACAAAGCGTAGTGCATAAATAAATATGCGCTACTAGCAACTCGCGCCCCCAGCTTTCCAAGGGTCTTTTCAACAACTCCCAACAGACCTATACTCGGACGCCCTTCTAGACGCATGGTGTTTAAAGTCACCTCTGCAATCAACAAACCTGAAATTAGAGCGTAGAGCCAAACAGCAATCAGCCCAAAGGTTGATGGCAAAATACCTGATGGCAGGGTGACAGCTGGTAGGGCGAGAATCCCAGCCCCGACTGTGGTTCCCGCAATCAGCGCTGTACTTCCCAATACGCTACCTGGTTGATGATTGAGTTTATTTCCATCAAATTGAAGGTGAGAAAAGAACCGAGTTACTTGCTCTGAATCCTTGAGAACAGCCTTCATGAGGGTCATATTGAGTAATTGCACTTAAATTAAGGACACAATTTTAACATATGTAAACGATTTTAGCAAAAATCCTTAATTTACCAAAGGAGGCAGGAGGCAGAGGGCAGGAGGCAGGAGGTTAGGAGTATTAATTATAGCTAAAGTTACTGGGTATAAAGCCCAGTCCCCAATCGCCAGTCCCTTCATTAACACTGAGAAAACAATTTACCAACTTGTGCCAAATCTACATTTCCACCGCTGATGATGACACCAATCTTGGCTTGTGGTGCTGTTACCACACCTTCGAGTAAGGCGGCGGCGGCGAGTACTCCAGTGGGTTCAACAACAATTTTCAGGCGTTCCCATAAGAAAAACATGGTGCGAACGATCGCTTCCTCAGATACGGTTACCATATCATCGACGTAGCGCAGAACTAGGGGAAAAGTAATTTGGCCAAGGCTAGGAGTCCGGGCGCCGTCAGCTATGGTGTTAGGATTTTTGACAGTTTGCAGGGTTTTGCTGTGAAAGGAACGGGTGGCATCGTCGGCAAGTGTCGGTTCTGTGCCGATTACTTTACAATCAGGTAGAAGTGCTTTAGTGGCGATCGCACTACCGGAAAGTAAGCCACCACCGCCACAACAAACTAACAGCAAGTCTAATTCGCCTACTTCTTGAATCAGTTCTAAAGCTGCTGTACCTTGTCCTGCAACTATATGGGGATGATCGTATGGCGGAATTAGTGTGAGATTCCGATCGCTTGCTAAACTTTGGGCTAATTCTTCACGGTTCGTTGTTTGGCGATTGTACAAAATTACCTCTGCACCATAACTGCGAGTGGCAGTTTTTTTGACGGTGGGTGCATCGTCAGGCATGACAATGGTGGTGGGAATATTTAGTAATTGTCCAGCTAAAGCGATCGCTTGGGCATGATTTCCGGATGAATAAGCGAGAACGCCTGTTTGTTTTTGTACTGGCGATAGTTGCGCTAAGGCGTTGTATGCACCTCGAAATTTAAATGAACCGGTGCGTTGAAAATTTTCGCACTTAAAAAACACTTGGTTATGAGTGCGATCGTTAACAATTCTAGAAGTCAGCACGGGTGTGCGGTGGGCAATTCCCAAAAGTCGCCCTTGTGCTGCTTGGACATCAGTTATGGTAATAAAGTTATGCTTCAGCATCGATGGCAGTATTAAAGATTGTTGCTCTTTATTGTCAGACGAACGAGTAATTATGCCAATCGCCCACTGGTTGGTAACCAATTTCCTGATATATATGATTGGATGTTGGGTTTGCCAAATCTGTGAATAAAAAACAGAATCGATTTCCTCGATCTAATAAAGTCTGACTCAAAGCTGCAACAGAAGCGCTGGCGTAGCCTCTACGGCGATGTTCAGGCGGTGTGTACACCATACCAACCCGCGCACCATTGGGCGTGGTTCCACCATGACAAGCTATTGAAACTGCTACTTCGTCCTGCCAAAGGTAAGCAGTACCTTGGCGTAAAACTCCTTGAACCCAGCGTTCTGCATCTAGTTCAATCTCGCCCAAAGCTTCTAGAGAAAAGGCTTCATGCCAATTTTTCAGAAGTTCTCGGTCATCCTCTGTGGCTAGACGTAAATAACCTGTGACTTGAGAAATTGGCTTTACCTTTTCTAATTTAAAGGTACGCAAAGCTACTTTCAACTGATAGGATTGACCAGTCAGCGAATGCCACGCCAGAGTAAAAGCTTGCGCCTCATCTGTGGGAGCATTTACTCCTGGTAGTGATGGGTAGGAGATAGATAAATCTTGAGCAAGTAACTCCACTGCTTGGAAATCTTTAATCTCGGAGAGTAGCAATGGTCTAGGTGATGTTCTCATGGCTACAGCCACAATATCTCCATTTACCTCCACTGTTGACAAATAAGGCTTTTCTTCAAAGCGTTCGGGATTTTCAATCAAGGTATGGCTAATTCCCAACAGTAAGTTATGCATTGCTTCCTGATTCAGCAAGTAATCTTTTACCCTGGCGTAAAATTCAGTAGCATTTTGAAATCGATAAACTTTCATTCTAATTCCCTTAGGCTTCGCTACTAATAGTTGTCCTGGTCATTTGTTCTCGCAAAACCGCAAATTGAGAAAGGACAATTTTCTCCATTGCCCCAGTTTCCAAGGTTCCCACCCGGAAAAAATCAAATATTTTAAATTCTAAAATTTTTTATATCAATATGTTATTTAACATAAAACAAAAATTAAAGATTCGCGTCAACCATCCGCGAATCTTTATTGCATATCAAAAATTTTGAGATATCAAGCTACTTATTTTTTTTGAGTTCGTGCATACTTCTGACAACTTTTGTAACTAAATTTCTGGGTGTAAATCTGACGCTTTGAGTCAATATTTTATTTCTCATCCCAGGAATAACAACAGTTTTGTTTTTCATTAAACCATGATAGCCAATACTGGCAACGGTTTGCGTGTTCATCATTCTGTTAACACTGGCAATTTTCGAGTCTTCCATTGCAGCTGTTTGTTGAAATTCCGAGGCTGTAGGCCCTGGACAAAGAACAGTCACGCTGACACCTGTACCTTCTAATTCATTAGCGATCGCTTCTGAAAATGATAATACATAAGCTTTAGTAGCGAAATAAACTGCCATGAGAGGCCCCGGTTGAAAAGCAGCAGCTGAGGCAACGTTTAATATTTTTCCATAATCCTGTTCGATCATATCTTTGAGGAATAATTTAGTTAAATGAGTCAGACTCACCATATTTACCTGTAGCATTTTTAGTTCAGTGGTGAGGTCTGTTTCGCTAAATGTTCCGTAAGTACCAAAACCAGCATTGTTAATCAATACATCAACTTTAATGGATGCTTGTTGTAGTTCTGTAAAAATTTCTTCGGGTGATGTTGGTATAGATAAATCTTTAGCAAAAGTTTTGACAAAAATATTAAATTTTTGCGGTAATTGATCTGCAATTTCAGTAAGTTTTTGTTCATTCTTATCTACTAACACAAGATTATAATTATTACGGGCAAAAATCTGGGTAAATTGGTAGCCTATTCCACTAGCCGCTCCAGTAATCAGAGCAGTTTTTTGGTGTTGACTTTTTGATGTTGTATTCATTAAAATTGCAAATCTGAGTTAATTAGTTGAAGTGCAGTAATATCTAATCAAGTATATTATTATTAAATATGAGAATATGTATCTATATAAACAGTTAATAATTCATGGACAATAAAATCCCCGACTTCTTTAATAAGTGGGGGATTTAAATAAAGGTTGAGATTTGCAAACAAAAAATAAACAGAAATTCGTAACGAAAATTTATCTATGATTTTGGTTGTCAAAAACGACTTTACACAAATAGTTGCGTAAACTCATACATTAAATCCACCCTACCTTTACGTAACATGGCTGGATCTAATCTTTCAGTGGTGTTGCAAGTCATTAAGACAACTAATCTTTGCTGCATCTGAATACCAGAGTCATCAATTACACTTTGATATAAAGTGCCATCCAGCAAACTCAAAATGTGTTCGGTTTTGTTGTTGTATTGTGCTACTTCAGATGCACGATTTTGGGCTAAATTATCAGCTTCGTTGATTACTATACAAATCCGTTCTAGGTAAGTGGGTGGGACAAAGTTGGCGATCGCGTCATGATCTAAAATGAAAATTACAAAACCTAAAGGTACGAGAATTTCTTTTGCTACTGCTTGTGTCCAAGCTGTTTTACCAGTCCCCGGTTCTCCATGTACAACAACGGCTAACTGATTTTGATTGAGAATTGCTTGTTGTACGGAATCGGTAAAATTTTGGATATCTTCTGGAAATGTGCGAATGGGAAATTGACTGTGAACTTTGCCTACACGACTTTGATATCCACTCAGCATTACTGCTAAGTCGTAAGTTGCTTTGTTAATTAATGGCGCTAAATTTCTCGCCATTAAAGTATATTGTCGTCGTCCGCGATCGTAAGGATCGATTTGTAACCAAACGTCATATTCAGACCAGTAAGCATAAACAGTATTGATAACATCTAACCGTTCCCAACTAAAAAATTTTTCTACAGGGAAGTAAAAATCTCTTTCTGAATAATATTGGGTAATAATGTCAGGACGAGCTAACAAATGTAAAACACGCAGTACAGTAATTTCTTGCAGCCGATTCAGAACATAATCAATGGGAATGCTGCTACGGCTGACAAATTGAACTATCGGTGTTTCCGTACTCAAAATATCTTTGTATCGATGATCTGGTGATTGAGGATCTGGTGTGATGTAATTCCAAAATTTTTCAATTTCGTAACGCGTATTATCAGAAACAACATTTAATAAATTTGCCCACCAAGCATAATTATTTCGTCCCAAAATATCAGCGACATTACTTGCTAAATTCAAAGTTTTTTGGCTTAATTCGCGTGAGTCCTGAGACAATAAATGCCATAAAAAGCCCCAGTCTAATTCTCGGTGAAACGGCCGCCAACCGCTAGCAAGTAAGCTTTGACGAGTATTATTCGCAGGACTGCCATCATTGCTTCTATAATAGTCAAAATCCATATTTATCTAAGTATGTAGCGTTATCGAGTTATTTTGTGCTGAATTAGGAGATTTTGAAAAATTTTCTCGTAATATCAACTAATTGCGTACAAATGTTAAGTTTATTTTCACCGTGCTGTACTGCTTAGCAAGTCTTCTTAATGTAACTCATCCTATTATGTATTATACTATAATACATATAAATTACTTGTGTCAATTTATTTTAGCAAGTAATTGGTAAATGAGAAGCTTTTGATGTAGCCGCTGCGACACTTGTAGCCTTTCGTCCTTTAGTCAGGTACGCTATAACCATCAATGGTGTATTTTGAATCAAGTAAGAATGAAGCGATAGTTACTAGTAAGAATTTACAATTCAGAATTTAGAATTCTGAATTAATATAGCGGTTTCCAATTACATCAGGTACAAGGTAGGGGCGCACAGATGTGCACCTCTACAAAGGTATCTTGATACAAATGATTAGTCTTTAATTCTCTCCCCCCTGCGGTATATTTGTATGACTTTTAAAGTCAAGCTGTATTATCTGTGTGTACAGAACTACTATAATTAAGTTGAGTATTTGCCATTAATTTCTATGTAACCTTCTGAAAGATCGCAACCCCATACAGTTGCAGAGGCTTCGCCATCACTAATATTTAGGCTCACATGAATATCTACTTTGTCTTTGGACATAATTTGCCGCAAATCTTCCAGATTCTCTGCGGTTAAAGTATCAGGATAAACTCTCACATTGTCGAATCTGATAACAACTCGTTCGGGATTTATTTGTTGTTCATTTTCACATTTGCCTATAGCCATAGCAACCCTTCCCCAATTGGGATCTGCTCCATAGACAGCGGTTTTAACTAATGGTGAATTAACAATTGCTTTGGCTACTTTTTTAGCTTGTGCATATAGCGGTTCTCGCTTGAGTGAAATACAAAATGTGGGAAGATGATGAATGCTGTAGCAAAGTTTATCTGGATGAAAGCATACTCTAGTGACCTTCGCCAAAAAGTGATTGATGCATATAAAAATCAAGAAGGTTCTCAAAGACACTTGGCAAAAAGATTTAGTGTGAGTTTGACATTTATCCAAAAGCTACTAAAGCGATATCGAACTAGCGGAACAGTTGAGCCAAAGGCACATGGAGGCGGTAATACGGCTAAACTTAACAACGAACAGATGGCATTGATAGTGACTTTGGTAGAAGAAGATAATGATGCAATCTTGGTGGAGTTGTGTTCTCGATTGGAGGAGCGAACAGGTGTGAAAGTTAGCCGAGCCACAATGGGCAGAATTACACACAAGTTGAATCTGACGCGCAAAAAAAAACGTTGCACGCAAGTGAAAAATACACAGAACGAGTGCAAAAACTGAGGGCACAATATTGGACAACTATTGGGGAGGTCAACCTCAAAGACTTGGTGTTTATTGATGAAGCGGGAGTTAACATCGCTATGACTAGACTGTTTGCTCGTTCACCCCAAGGTAGCCGTGCTTATGGTACTCGTCCTGACGGTCGGGGCAAGAATGTCACTATGATTGGAGCAATATCGTTAGAAGGTATCATTGCTGCAATGACTTTTACTGGTAGTACCAATGCGTCGGCATTTGAAACCTATGTTACTCAAGTTTTGGTTCCAAATCTTTGGCCAGGCGCAACTGTTGTTATGGATAACTTTAGTTCTCATAAAGTTACTGGTATCCGCGAAGCGATTGAAGCTGTGGGAGCCAGATTAGTTTATTTGTCTCCCTATTCTCCTGATTTTTCACCAATTGAAAATTGTTGGTCGAAGGTGAAAGAATTTTTGCGTTCGCAAGCTGCCAGAACCTACGAAGAATTAGATCAAGCTATCACAAATGCCCTAGATGCAGTGACTAAAAAAGACATTATTGGATGGTTTACTCACTGTTGTTACTATATTGCACCCAACTGAGAACCGCTATATTTGCTTCAATAGCAGCATCAGTAAAGAAGAAAGTTAGGAGGGTAGCCATATTCGGCTCAATCATACCGACACCTTTGGCAATTCCCACCAGGTTAGCATTTCCGATTTTACGTGTAGCTAATTTCGCTACTGTATCAGTGGTCATAATACCACGGGCTGCTGCATGAAAATCAGCAGCAGTCAATTTTTTTCCGAATCCTGATAAACCAGTGCGAATTTTTTCAATGGGGTAACGTCTGCCAATGACACCTGTAGAAGCTATCACAATATTATGTGCAGCAATTCCAGTTTCACCTGCAACTAATTGTAAAACCTCTTTGGCATCAGCAATACCAACAGAACCATTGGCGACATTTGCATTTTTAGATATAACGACAATTGCTTGTGCTTGTGAATCTTTTAAATTATCGCGGCTAATAGTAACACTCGGCCCAGCAAAAAGGCTTTGAGTGAAAACTCCATCAGCAACACAAGGAACTTCTGATTTAATGAAGACAAAATCATCTGTTGTATCTCGGATTCCCAAGTTACTAATAAATGCGCTAAAGCCCTGAGGTGTGGAAGATATACCTAATGACATTTTTCTTTATTTAATCATGTACTTCAGAATAAAGAATTCAAAATTCAAGAACCATAATTCAGTAGGTATTATGTATGAATTACGGAATAATAAACGTCAAACATGATAAGTTTTTAACAGAGCAAGGTCGGAACACATAGTTATGCGTCCCTACTTTGTATCTCATGTGATTGAGAAGCTCTATAAATACCCAATTTTCTGATTTTGATTCCTGAATTCTGAATTCTGAATTCTAATTATCTCAGTTTTTGGAACTGATAGAAGCTAACAAACTATAAATCAGGTAATGTTAGGGTGAATGTTGTCCATCCATTGCTGCTTTCTACTTGAATAGTTCCTTGCAATTGTTCGACTAACTTCTGTACTATGGGTAAGCCTAATCCTGAGCCACCTTGATTCCAGATGTCTGCATAAGGAAGGCGATAGAATTTCTCAAAGATTCGTGGTAATTCTGTTACAGGAATTTCTGTTGAGTTACTGATACTAATAATAGTTTTTGATGGTGTTTCTGAAGAATTGTGACCTACACTGAGGATAATTTCGCCGCCCGGAGGTGTATATTTACAGGCATTATTGAGCAATTCTCCCAAGATTCGTTCTAGGCTAGTGCCGTCTGAGGACAGCGGCGGGAGATTTGCAGGAAGATTTATCTGTAGAGTTTGCTGATGTTCTTGAATACGGATTTGAAATCGCTCAATCACCCAAGGTAGCCACTGTTGTAACAACAACGCATCAGGTGTAATTATGGAGTAGGATGAGCTTTCTAGGCGTTGTAAGTCTAGTAAATCGTTGATTAATTCTAGTTCACGATCGCACTCGGCATCCATCAGTTCTAGATAGTGCTGATTTTCCTGCATATCAGTAGAAGTCTGTAACATTTGAATCATGACTTTGATGTTACTCAGAGGCGATCGCAATTCATGAGAAACTAAACTCAAGAAGTCATTTTTAAGTTCATTTATCTCCTCTAATTGGCTGACAAGTTTCTCTTGCTCAATTTCCCTTTGACGCGCTTCAATAGCTCTTTTGCGCTCAGTAATATCTCGAAATATCAACACAGCGCCTGTAATGTTATCTTTGTCATCTTTAATTGGTGCAGCACTATCATCAATTGGTATTTCTGCGCCGTCTTTCGCAATCAAAATCGTTTCTGTTGGTAAATTGATAATACTACCATCTTGAAGCACTTTTGTAATCGGATTTTCAATAGGGTGATGAGTTTCTCCATTGGCAATATTAAATACTTCCGATGAATTTCTACCAAAAGCTTCTTCCTGTTTCCATCCAGTCAAATTTTCAGCCACAGGATTCATAAAAGTTACTAATTCTTGCAAATCGCTAGCAATCACACCATCGCTGATACTTTTTAGAAGTGCATCCAACCATTTTTTATTTGCTTTCAATTGCCTTTCTAAACCATGCTTTACTAAAGTTATTTCAATATTAGTTTGTAATTCTTTTTCTTTAAAAGGTTTGAGCAAATATCCAAATGGCTCAGTTATCTTAGCTCTTTGTAATGTGGTATCATCTGCATAAGCAGTCAAATAAATTATTGGAATATCCAACTGCCTAGAGATTTCTTGAGCAGCTTCTATCCCGTCCATATTACCTTTAAGTCTAATATCCATTAGTACTAAATCGGGCAATATTTCTACTGCTTTATTAATAGCTTCTTCTCCAGAAGAGGCGATGGCAGGAACTGTATAACCAAATTTATTTAATCGATACTGTAAATCTTTCGCAACAATAGCTTCATCTTCTACAACTAAAATTTTGGCGGTTGTCATATTTTATATTTGTATAAATGGAAATATCAATCGGCATTCTACTCCATTCTCACCTTTTATATCGATAGTTCCTGCTAATTGATAGGTGAGAGCATCGACTAACTGTAAACCCAGTGATGCTATTTTTTTTAAATCAAAGTCTGAAGGTAAACCAACACCGTCATCACTAACTTTCAAGATAAAATTATTACCATCACTTAGATAAAGTTCAATATAAATTGAACCTTTTCTACCTGTGGGAAATGCATATTTTAAGGAGTTAGATACAAGTTCATGGATAATTAAGCTACAAGGAATAGCTGTATCCAAACTCAGTAAAATATCCTCATCAATATTTATTTTGACGGCGATGGCATCTTCATTGACTTCGTATGCAGTCAATAAACTTACTACCAAGTCTTGAGTATATTCCCTAAAATTAATCCTTGCCAAGTCTTGGGATTGATATAATTTTTCGTGAATCAGAGCTATTGATGCAATTCGCTGCTGGCTTTGTTGAAATATAACCAAATCATCTTTGTCTTTGATATAGCCAGATTGCAAATTTAGCAAACTGGAAATAACCTGTAAATTGTTTTTTACCCGATGGTAAATCTCTTTTAATAACACCTCTTTTTCTAAAAGTGATGCTTTGATTTGCTCTTGCGAATGCTTGCGATCGCTAATATCTTCAATTACAGAAATAAAATACTTTGGCTCTGTGCTAAATTCACGCATCAAAGCTACTGTGAGGTTAACCCAAACAATGGAATTATCTTTGCGGAAAAAGCGCTTTTCCATTGAGTAAGTTTGAATACGATCTGCTAAAATCTCGTCAACATATTTTAGGTCAGCCTCAAGATCGTCTGGGTGCGTAATATCTTGAAAAGTTATCAATTGTAGTTCTTCGAGTGTGTAACCAACAATATCGCAAAGCCTCTGGTTAACTAACAACCATCTTCCATTTATTTCCACATGAGCAATGCCGACAGCAGCTTGATGAAATGCAGACCGGAATCGCTGTTCGCTTTCCCGCAATGCTGCTTCCATTCGTTGGCGCTGAGTAATTTCTGCTTGTAATGATTGATTAATTCTTGTTAACTCTGCTGTCCGTTCCTCAACTATGTTTTCTAGTTGGTTAAGTAGACTACTGAGCGCTTCCTCTGCTTGCTTGCGCTCAGTTATATCCGTGTGCGAACCTGCCATCCGCACTACATTACCGTTTTCATCCCACAGTCCTTGACCCCGATTTAAAACCCATTTGTAGCTGCCATCTTTACATAAAACTCGATGCTCGGTAATGTAAAACGGTGTTTTTTTTGCAAAGTGATCTTGAACAGCTTGTGTTACCCAATTGAGATCCTCAGGATGCACCCGTGTCAACATTTCATCTAGATGGTTAGAAATTTCGTGGTCTTGGTAACCTAGCATTTCCTTCCAACGAGTGGAGAAAAAAACTTCATTACTTTTAAGATTCCAGTCCCAAATTCCATCATTATTACCACGTAAAGCTAATTGCCAGCGTTGTTCGCTTTCTCTTAAAATTTCCTCAGTGCGTTTGCGCTCAGCAATTTCCTTTGCTAGTTGACAGTTGGCCGCCTCTAGTTGAGCAGGACTCGGTAAAGCTAATGCCTGAGGTATCAATGGCACAAGCTCTAAGGCGGTAACTACGGAGACAAAAGCGGTAATAGCTTTAATTAACCCTGAGACCCAATAAGTAGGATACCAAAGCGTCCACACATCCATTAAATGAGTTGTGCCACAAGCAACAATGAATGTGCTAAACATCAGGAATATCCAGTCAAAAGGGACATCTCGTCGTTTGCGAACAAAATAAATTAACATTACTGGAATTGAATAATAAGCAAGTCCAGTTAGCACATCTGAAAGTAAATGCAACCATACCAGTCCTGGTTTCCAGAGGTAGCAATGTCCGTGAGGAATAAACTCTTTAGCAGAGAAAAAATTATTTAAAAATTCCATGCTCAAAACCCATATACTGCACAAGTCCTTATGGAAGCCAGAGTGTGAGAGATTTTTTGCCTAGCTTCGTAGACGCACAGACGCCTAGAGTGTGGCTTCTCACATTTGAAAAGAGAAAACATTCAGCGTTGGTCATACTATTGCTGTAGTATCAAGCACAAACTGTAGGCTAGGCTTGAGTACGCTTGGACGTTGGCTGTGGCTTCTACATCATTGTTTACTCATACTTTGTAAAGTTTTTAACTTGAAAATTTAAGATTTATCTAAATTAAAATACCGCGATCGCTTTAGTGATTGTTACCGTAGATCTTCTGAAATCAACCATTTATATATAGCAAGTAATCCACAATGATTAATGAAAAACAAAATCCCCGACTTTTGGTAATAAGTCGAGGTTCTGCCGCTTGTAAGGATCGCAAATTGAGATTAATAAATTAAGAACGTGACATAACAATGATGCCAATCAAAATTATTCCTAGCCCAAGGTGTTGGTTGAGGCCAAGGCGTTCTCCAAAAAACCAACTTCCAGTAATAGCAATCAGGCCAAATCCCAACCCAGCGAAGACAGGGTAAGCTGTTGAAACTGGTAATTTATCTAATGCTTTGCCAAATAGCACAACGTTTATGCTATAGAAAACCAGTCCGCTGATAAACCAAGGGGACAATAACAATGATACTAAACCAGGATCGGGAGCTTCAAGACGCGATCGCTTTAATAACAAATTCCCAATGCAACTATTGATGCTAGCAGCGAAAACAAAACTCCATGTGTTGAAAGTAAAATTTATATTCATAGAATCCTGGTTAAAAAAATTATTTGATAAGCCATAATAAACTCTCTTTTTGAGCGCTTGTCGATTTTGAATAACGATAGTGATCGCTTATTTCATAAAACTGAATATTGTAGGAATTTCTCTATATGTTAAAAATATTAAATTGAGACAATTTATAGTACTCCTAAATTGTCTCAATGTTACTTGCCTAGAATAATTGTCACAAGTAAAATAAGATTTTGTATCTTATTTTACTGCTTCAATATTAAGACTTACAGGATAAAATTTACCTGCAACGAAATGTTGATATACAGAATAATCGTTAAAGGTAGTCATTTCACAAGAATTTGGTTGCCATTGTCGAATCTCTTTAAATCCTACTCTTTTTAGTAATTTTTCTGCACTAGAATTAGTGAATGTTGTCATATGAAAGTTATGTTCATAATCCTGACCTCCCATTAGAATGGCTAAAATCGTATCAATGTTGTTTCCGTTTTTTTTGTAGATGTTTAGCAATAAATCAAAATCAGGAACAGATAAACGTAAGATACCACCTTTTTTCAGCACGCGAAACCATTCAGATAAAACTTTAGGAACTTTAGTATGGGGAAAATGTTCCAAACAGTGTGAAGCGTATATGAGGTTTACACTATTGTCTTCAAAAGGAGATAGTTTATCGATTGATATTTGATAGTGAATATGAGGTGCTGCTAAAAGATCAACGTTAACAAATTTAGGATGTATAACAAAACCACATCCTAAATGAAGATTGATTTTTTCCGTTTCAACTGCTGATAAATTAAGGGGAAAAAACTTGCTTTTTATATTTGCATATTTGAGGCGTAAATACACTGGAATTAAACTTTTATAGAAAGTAATATTCATAAGTTGAATCCTTAAATTATGGGCTTAATGTTTAATTGTCGGTGAATACAATAGCCGTTTACTAGCTATATTTGACGCTTAGCTATTGAATTCTATTAATATTCAAGCAGGTAGTAATTATTGCTTAATTGCTAGCCAACGCAATACCCAAAACACATTTTTGAATTTTTATGCATTGGATTTAGTATTAAAACTAATATCTTTAATCAACTTAGCAAAACGAGGCATGTCAACCATAAATGAGAAAAGAGCAGATAAGGAGTTACGCTTTTTCAGTCCCCAAGGTGTTAGCTTCCAGGTTGCAACAAATCCATTAGGCATATGCACATCTCCTGCTAATTTAGCATTCTGTTTAGCTTCGTCACCCTTGACATACGCTACACCCCGACCACCTGGTAAGTGAGTATAGTTATGATTCTGATGTATGGCTGTAACTACATCTGTGGCATCAACAATCGGCATTCCTAATTGACGGGCATGATAAACCATCCAATGATCCCAATGACCTCTTCCAACAGCAAAAGATGGAATTTCAGCATAGAGCGGTTTAGGAAATACAAAATAATCCATACATACAATTGACGCTAATGCTCCGTGTTTTAAAATAAAGTGACGAAGCTTGCTGTCCCAACCAGGTATGTCAAAGTTCAGCGGTTCTGTAATGTTCACATCAGTACGCTGTCCAGTCATGACAAAATGATCGAAAGATACGGTTTGTAATTGCTTGACAGCTAATAAAAAATCATTTAAAAGAATAATATCAGTATTTACATAGCTCAAAATAGAACCTTTAGCAAGTTCATGGGCCTGTCGAAATATACCATCTAACAAGGGAGTACCATATTCATTTAATTGAATATTTGGTATGTGAATTACATCTAAATTTTTAGAAATTTCATCGATGCCTTCCTCGTTACCAAACAAGAGTATTTGAGGTTGGGGAGAAAGTAATTTCCAACTCTTGATTGCGTTTTTTTGAATAATACCAATATGTCCTTTAAAGGCTTTAGGTACAGTAAAAATTGTAATTGGTTCTTCAGTAAAATACATTAGCTAATATCCTCTGTTAGTGGGAGTACAAAAAGTTATATGTTTCCTATTGAAATTACAATTGAGCATCTAATTAGATTTTTGATACTTGATCGATAGTGAATAGCGATCGCTTTTCTAATACAAGGTATCCGATCTGCATTTATCTATTAACAGAGCGAATCGCTATTACAGATTAAGATAGCCAGAAATATGCAAGCGAATTGAAATGTTAGTGTAAACTTCTTCATCTAACTTGAAATCAATTATTCAAATGACTTAACTTCTTTTCTGATATATTCCATAATGATGAACTGATGCAGCACTACGATCTGTGGCAAAAATGTTGGCATTTGCACGCTTGCGGTTCAGTTTAACTATGTCTAAGCAATGGTAAACTTTATCTACAAGCTCTGGACAAAATTGCCCAATAGCAAACATTAGTTTAGTCATATTTGCTGTTAGCAGATTTTGATTAACAATTATCTCCGCTTTGTTTTGTTTGATAGCTTGAATCACTGCATTTGCTACATCTATTGGTGTAGATGTGCCTGCTAGCCAAGGTGCAGGTATCCGGCTATTAACAGTCATACCAGCTTCGGAGATATATCCCGGACAGATTACCGAGATATTAGTATTAGTAGCAGCTAATTCTTGCCGCATAGCATCAGTCCACATAATCAAACCAGCTTTACTTGCAGAATAAATGCTGTTATATGGGACTCCCTTTTTACCAGCCAGAGAAGCAATATTAACAATGTGACCAGTACGCCGCTCCAACATACTTGGTAGAAACAAACGGGTTAATTCCGCAGCAGCAAGTAGATTAATTGTCAATATTGACTGGAGATCTTCTAGAGAATAATCAACAAAATCTCGGTAAATTTCTATGGCAGCATTATTAATTATAATGTCTACTGGGCCAACAGCTTTATTAATTTGCTGTTTAAGAGTTGATAATTCTGCCACATTTTTAATATCAAAGGGAATACTTATCCCTTTGCCACCCAAAGCTTTTATTTGAGCGCATGTTATGTCTAGTCCTGACTTAAAACGAGAAACGCAAACTACAGTTGCTTGTTCCCTGGCTAAAGCACGAGCAATGTATACTCCTAAACCGCGTGATGCACCTGTCAAAAGTATTGTTTTAGCAGCTAAATTCGTCATGGTAAACACCTTAAGTTTGAATCTATTACTGTCACAGCATTTAAAACTAAACAAAAATTTCAGCTTTAGATAAGAGCTTTTTTTTAGAAAGCTTCACTATTGATTTTTATTAATTTTTTCGCAGCCTTTTTAGTATAATGGCTGAATAAGTTAAATTAAATGAGCTACAAATACACAGCATATTTTTTACTAAATAGAATACTTTTACCAAAAAGCTTTTGCTCGATCGCCTTGTAAAATATCAGGATTTTTAGTACTATAGCTTTGGATCTTATAATAGTAAAAAAAACTAAGTAATAATAATTTACTTTGATTAAAAATAGTATATAAATTAATACTTTTGTTTGCCATTACTAGCTTCAAAAATGTAATTGGGTGAGTCAATGTAAACCAAGGAAAACCAATATTTACCAACATGCTAATATTATGCTTTCCATAAAGTAATTTTAATGACTCAACAGAAGTTAACCATCTATAAATTTGTTCTATCCAAGCTTTTCTTTGCGGGTGTTCCGTCGTCATATCTGCGATCCTGGGAGTTCTGTTTGTAGAAATCACATCTAAAAATATGTCACCTATAAAGCCTGCATACTTGCTTAAGATTGTGAGTTGAGTATCTTCAGTTCTAATGCCTGGATAATTTATAGAAATTACTACTAACAAACTAACGATCACATCAGTTTTGCCAAATGTGCCTCCTCCCCATTTACACTGAAAGCTACTGAATCTACCATGAGCAATATCTATAAACCATTGGATAGGAGGCAGTTCTTCACTAAAATCAGGTAGCAAAACTTCAATTCCATCTACTATTGCTTTTTGGTAAACTGCGAACTTATTTCTTGTACCTAAAATATCGATTTCTGGGGAATTTAGGAGTTGATTTATTATTAATTTTAAGCCATTAGATTCTAAATCTATAACTGAATAATTGCGTGCTATTAAAAACTGAGATTCAGCATCAAAAGTCATTAAAAGGGCAGGCGGTATCCATCCATGTTCAATACTCTTGAGTAGTAATGAACCATAAATATCTCCCAAAACTCTAATTTTTCCTGCTGAGTATTGCCCCTGTTTTTGATGGATAACAAATATTCTATGTCTGTATTGGTAAGGGTCAATGTTAGTTAAACAATATGGTTTACCTTGGCACATTATATTGTCAAATATTGGTGCTGGAATATTGTTTGCTAACTTTTCCTCAGTATATAGATGAATGATTTGGGTATTTTGCAGCAAAGTAAAACGGTCGATAATACCGGGACATTCAAAGCCATGATTTAAACCAATGACTATATCAGTCGTCATTCCTATTTCCGAAATTTGTTGAATAATTTTAGGGATAGTATAAGGTAAATAATTTTCGGCTCCTTTAGTGGCTGCAACTATTCCTAATATTCGGGTCTTGTCGAAAGTATGGTTAGTTTGAGCCTGAATCCAATCTCTATAATACAGAACAGATTTTACATCTGCACTTAAAGTTCTGTTTTGTTTTTCCCGTAATGTAATTTTTTCTGGGGAAAAGTTTCTCGATTCATTAGATAGTTTGAGTAAATTATTCAAAAACATTAATTCGCTCCTTTCTATTATTTAAATGTTCAGTTTTTACTTGACCGTATTCCAGCTTGACGATTCTATCTGCTAAATAAAAATATTGGTCATCGTGGCTAATAACCAGTACAGTTTTTCCTCTATTCTTTAGCTCTAAAAGAAGTTGAGTATAAAAAATTTCCTTGAACACAGGATCTTGATCTGATGCCCACTCATCAAACATATAGATGGGACGATCTTCAAGGTAAGCAGTCAGCAGAGCAAGGCGTTTGCGTTGTCCTTGAGAAAGGTCTGTCGTAGAAAGTACGCCATTCTTGACCTTAACTTTATGGTCAAGTTGCAATTTGACAAGGTATTTTTGAGTTTCAGCATCGAGATTATTATTATCAAAACCCAGAAAGCGATCGAAAAGATAAAAATCAGAAAATACTACGGAGAACTGCTGACGATACCATTCTAAATTTTGATTATTAATAAGATTACCATCTAGATAAATATTTCCTGTTTCAGGCATGTAAAGGCCAGTAATTAATTTAGCAAGAGTAGATTTACCACTACCATTACCTCCTAGAATAAAAACAATTTCTCCTTGATGAAATTTCAAGTTAATCGGCCCAAGTACGAAACTGCTTTCTGCTTGTTCATGATAGTAGCTATGAGTAAGATTTACAATTTCTAAACATTTATATTTATGGGATAGTAATAAGGTATTATCAACAATTTCATTTGAATATGTTGCCAATGAAAGACCTAAAGATTCTACTTTTTTTAAGGCAACTAACGCTCTAGTTATATTAGGCATTGTACTCATAATATACTCTAGAGGTGATATTAAATAAATAATCGTTAGAGCGTAGGCAGATAAAATTGTAGGATGAATTTTATTAATAGTAGGTAAAGTAAATAAAAGCAAACCAATGGCAACAAAAAATAAAATTTGCCCCCAACTAGCAGCAGCAGCAAATATGCTCATACCGACAACATTATGATGACGAGATGATAGAGCAGTCTTATGCAGATCTTCTGAAATAAATGCTTGCCGTCTTCTGCGGTGTAGTTTGAGTTCCTTTATGCCTTGAGTTATGGTGCGGAAATGTTTAAACAATTTATCTTCTTGTTCGCGAGCCAACTTCAAAAAAGACATGGCTTTCATTGTTGGTAGTGAATAGCTGAATATTCCCAAAAACATAAAGCCAATACCTATAAGGAAAATCAGTTTAGATAACCAACTCAAATAAATTAGGCAGGCAACTACAATAGCAATATTAATGGATAAAAAAGGAATAATAATAATTGTGTTAGAGATTGTTTGGATATCTTCCACGAGAACAGCTAAAAGAGCATGAGAACCAATTTTTTCTAAATGTCGTAAAGGGGAGTCTAAAATACGACGACTTAAAAATATTCGCAAGCTGAGAATTGCTTTTTGTGAAACTTGGATTAACAAAATTTGAGAAAGAAAATTAGCAATTAGCCGTAGTAAACAGAGACCAACAAAACTCCAAAACAGTATAGTTTTCGATGGCTGGTTTTGATTCAATGTCGTATTAATTAGAGCAATTAAACCCGCAGCAGTACTACCGCTTAAAATACCAGCTAGCATTGCCAGACTGAGGTGAAGAGAAGAAGTACGTAATAGTAGGCGAATTAGATTCATAATAGTGATTAATTAACAACGCATAGTCTTTGACTTGACCCATGTTGTTTATTCATGGTTAAATACTCGTTATTTATGCTTAATATTGAAAATCTTTAAATCAAGTGCGGTAACTCAAGAAATTGTTACTATAAGCAATAAAAATTCATGTTTTAATGAATCCAAAACTAGCTATAAGTTGCAGAATAGAGGTTTTCTAAAGCTAGTGTATGCTAACAATCATATTATTGCTGTCAACGCAATGTTTAAATCGCTTAATTAACCCATCAAGTTCTGATGTATAAGCATACTATCCCAGTGAGATACTCAATCGCAACTCATATGCAACTCATCATATACAGTTATTCTCACTTGAGATAAATGTGTAAATAAAAACCCCGGCTTATTTGATAAGTCGGGGTTTTGTAGCTTTGAATTATCACAACTCATATAGAATTACTATAGTAAGTTGAGTTAAACGAAACCAAACCAAACAATAAGTATTTAATAATAGGCTGAGGAAGTAACTTAGCCTACTTAGCTTTTTTTATACATTTTACATTCTGCATTCTTCTATCTTAGGTTTTAGAGAAGCAAAATGTTTCCCACCTAGTTCAATTTGTCCCTGTGTACAGCCATCTTTCAATCTTTGAACTAAATATTCCAAATCATGAGCTATAAAATTTGCGCCATGATCTGGTTCGATTAAACTAACTAAAGATATGTTGCTTAGTTGTTGATTAGCCAAGCTAGAAATACCCAAAAAATTGAAGACACCAGATTCATAAGTTCCACAAGGAACGGAAGGATTATCAACTCCAACGCAGTATTCATTTGATTTAAACCAATCAAATGCTGGATAGCCGTGGAAATGGACAATTGGCGCGCCATCTTTGATTAATTCTGGTGTATATAAAGCAGCAGAAAGACTGATAGCAAGCATGACATAGATATCATAAGAAGGTTTCATATCTGCTAACTCCGAACGAATCACTTTAGGTAATTGGAGATATAGCTTTTCTTTCAAACCAATTCTGATAACATCGTCAGCGATATTCAAGTCTGTTTTATTAGACCCTGAGCGAGAGCTTACAAGCCAAATATCGGGTATTTGCCTAAATACATACTCTTCTAATTTTTTGATTTTAGCATAACGTCTACCTTTGTCATTTTGACGAATTTCATTAGTACTAAATCCTGAAACAGGTAATAGATTTTCCCACTCATTTTTTGTAATTTCTATTTCTCCAAAATATTGTGGTGGTTCAGCGTAAGCAACAAAACCATAAGAAACACCTGTTCTACCATTTATAATGATGCTAACAATATCTCTATGGGATTTTCTTTTAATAACTTCATCCAGCTTAAAACCAGGAGGAAATAAACCTGTTGATGCCAACTCTTGACCTAATCTTACTAGTTGTGCAGCATAAATAGATTCTTGAGGATTATACTGCTCTACTTCAAATCGACTTAATAAGAGTGGAGCAATTGGTACAAAAACTTTAGGGATTAGTG
Source organism: Nostoc paludosum FACHB-159 (assembly GCF_014698835.1). Classification (GTDB taxonomy): domain Bacteria; phylum Cyanobacteriota; class Cyanobacteriia; order Cyanobacteriales; family Nostocaceae; genus Nostoc; species Nostoc paludosum. The sequence goes on from NZ_JACJTU010000014.1 coordinate 144,441, forward strand.
ATTTTAAAACAAAATTTCCAATCTCATTTCTTGTAAAAATGGAATCTGAAAGATTCATGTTTAATATGGAAATTTTATCAGATGATACACCAATAACAATTTCTGAAAATGTTCTAATTAAAGTGTTTAATCCAATGTTAATTTTTTGTTTATAAGGAATGAGAGGATTAATGAAATCATGGTCAATTTTAGTAATTACAATTACTTGCGTTTTACTGGGATTATCAACATATTTAGCTGCATAATCTTCAGCCCAACTGCTCAATCTCGCTATTTTAATTACAGGAATTTGCCGATTGTTTAAGATTAATGTAGAATAAATTTGATAGATAGTTTCTGCAACAACAATACCCAATCTTCTGATAAAAGAAGGAGGAATTTCTACATCAATAATTGCATTGACTTCTGATTTAATTCCCTTAAATTTAAAATTCTTCTTTTTGTTAATTATCGGGAGTAGAAGGTCATAGTTCAATTCTGCGATCGCTTCTTCCCAAGGTAAAATTTTGACACCGTAATATTTTAGTTTATCTTGTAATTCTTGGCGAAATTTCAAAATTTCTTGGTTACTGTAACTCTTAGATAAAGGTTTAAATGTAACTATTAGCTTTTGAGCCATAATTTTGGGATCGATAATTGGTGGCTTATATTCCACTGATGATTGCTGAGCGAATCCGCCAATTAAACGGCCGATAGTTTGAAGATTCAATCCTTGAGGTAAAGGCGCAGACTCTAAATCTATAGCTACATCCATTTCGTGCAAAAATGCGACAATTTCTGCTTTATAAGCAACTATTTTTTCTTGAATGTCTGGTGTGATTACTCCTTTTGGGGAGCGAATCTTTAATTTATCGTTATCAATCCACAAATTAACACCGAGTTGCGTAAGGTTTTCTACAAGTTCTGATACGTTCATAGTTTGATAATCTCCTAATTTTTTTTAAATATTGTTTTGCCAGTCTTTCAAGAAGAGTTGCGGGATTTAAAAACAAATGTAGAATTTGTAATCGGTAGTTTTTTCATTGGTTATAAGTTCTCATTGCTTGCTACAGTGAACTTTTGCTATGCAATATTTTTAATTTTGAGAGAAATTATCGTTTAAATTGCAAATATCAAAAATATTAGACATGAGATTATCTACAAGATTCTCCATAGTCTTTTGACTAATTGAAGGTTGAGAGAATGCAACATTTAAAAACATTTTTTCTTGGAATGTGGAAACATGAATCGCAAAAACACCTGCAAAAAAACTATTAGAACTAATGAAACTGATTTCTTCGAGTTCAAAATTACCGTAGTTTCTGGGAATATTAATTTTACCAACATTAGAAACAGACACTGTGGCGGCTATTTTTTTGGGACAAATGAAACAAAAATCTATAAGTCCTTTAGCAATTAAAACCATTCTAAAAAGATCGCCATGCTTTTTACTCGCTTCCAACTTATGTTTCACTTCCCTAGCTAATTCCCAAAAGGAACTGTTTGGTTTTATCAGATGAAATTGCATGATAGAAGAGGCCAATATAGCTAGATCTTTATCACTAATTGCAGGTTCTAAATGTCTTCTCAAATCGAGATAGGATAAGCAATTTACTCGTATATCCTTTTTAAAACCTTTAGTTATTGTTTTAGCTACCGTCAACATCATTGCAGCACATAAAGCATTGTGTACCGTTGTATTTTCTTGTTTACAGCAATTTACAAACTTTTGGGTTAAATCTTGGTCAAGTTTTCTGTGGATAATATTGCAACTACGCTTTGGAATAGGTACATACTTTTCAAAACCTAATGTTTTTGGTCGATTCAAGATTTCTTGTAACCCAAGCTGTAACAAAAAAATCGTGCTATTTATCCTACCTCTAAACCCCTTAGTCCATTGAGGCATTAGTTCTTCAATAGGTAGGAGTGGGGTTAAGCTAGTAACTGAATCAATTGGTTCGCCTGACACAATTTTTTGGCAAAAAGTTAAGATTTCTGAGTGAAGTCGGATGCATGATAAACCATCTGCGATCGCATGGTGTACTGTTGTGATTAAATAGTTTATAGGTTCATCACCTAAAACATAGACAATAACCACTCTGAGCAGGCTTTTACTACTATCAATTACCTGGTTCATCTCTTGGCGAACAACTTCTTGCCATTGGTAGTTATCTAACGCTTTGACAAGGTGCAAAGGAATATTTACTGTTTCTTGAGTTTGAAAGCTGAGACTATTCCAAGAACGCACAATTCGGGAATTAAGACGAGGATGGCGGCACTGAATTATTTTCAAAGCCTGTGTCATAGTTTCTTCATCGATACAGCCATTGATACGGCTAATAGTTACGATATTCCAGGTTTTAGCACGGCTATTTAAAAGTTCCATAGCCTGTTCAAGGCGTCCCAGCTTTCTGTTGTAAATCATTTGAATTTTGATAACTGTTCAAGAACAGTTTTGACGTTTAAATCTCAAAAATTTCTGACTGTGAAGCTTTACATTCTTCGGCTAAACGCTCAGACAATGTTTCAATAGTGGGATAACGCCACAATAAAATTGGAGATAGTTCAAAACCAAATAACTTCTCGGCTTTGCTAACAAGAAGCATTGCTTGTGCTGACTCTAAACCGTAGCTATCTAAAGGCTGCCGCACATCTATATCTTTAGGTTCGACTGCCAACTGCTCTGCAATATGAGAAACTATCCAAGCTTGAATTTCTTCTGCGGTATAAGACTGCTTTTTAATTATTTCAGGAGTAGACTGGCTCATTTTCACACCTTTAATTTTATGAGAAAATAGATTTAGCGATCGCCACTATTTAGTCTGTTTATTGGGGAATTTTGGTCACTATCTACCGATGCCAAAAATCTCTATTGCCCTAGTTATAGCTGTACCAAAATTACATCTATTTCATGTTTGCCAAATATATATTTGGCTACGTGATAATTATTAACTAATTAGCTACCCGAATCCGAATATCACCTTGTATTACGCATTGACAAGCTAGGCGAACATTGGGATTATCTGGAGCCAACACATCAAGTAAAATTTGCTCCTCATCCCTGACAGGAGTTAAATTTTCTATCCCACTCACAACTTCTATCAAACAAGTTCCACATGCAACACTACGACAACCAAAAAAAATTGAACTAGGATGTTCGTCACAAATCTTTGTTAAACGTTGATTTGCTTTGACTTGCACTGTTTTATCATCATCTTCAAAATGAATAGACACTATCATTGCTAAATTCACCCTGATTTTGAAAAAAAGTTAACAGATATAACTAATATCCCAAGTGTTTAGCGATAAAAAATCAGAAATCAAAAATTTTCAGTAATCAAATGTTATTTTGATGCTTCCATAATTCTGACTTCTGTTAGCGCAGCGGGGCGTAGCCCATTCTGACAACTATTAGGCAACTTCAAGAAGCTTGTAAATCTCTTTAATCGCCAGAGCATCCTGATAACGCTGATAGCGGTTACCCAACTTAGTTGTATTTAACTCTAATCCCAGTTCTTTAATCAAACGCTCTAGTTGCTGGGATTTGTATTGCCAACTCTTTTGTTCCATGTAACCAATGATATTTCGCCACTTTGAGCTTAGCTGTCTCCAAGAATCAACTAGTTGGCTGATATCTACCTGCTTATTAGCTAATTCCGGATGATGCAGAGACATACGTAGTGAATTCAGCCCAATTCTAGTATCAGTTAACAACATTCCTTGGGCAGTAAGATCTAACTTCTCCAAATAAGTTGTGTAACTAGCATTAATATAGTCTTCCACAATTATCTCTAGGAAATGTCTAACAAAATCTTGAGCCTCCGGAGGAGCTACTTTATACAGTTCTACTCCTAGCTCAAAAGATGTTGTGTAATGACGTGCTTCATCTGTTAAATGACCTTGATTTAACTCAAAAGCTAATGGTTCATAGTCAAAATCTTCGGGAGAATCAAATAAATATGCTTCGCTTTTTTTTAGTTCTACGTTAGCCATATACCGATACAGCAAAGTCAAACTACCCAAGCCACTTTCTTGAACTTTTTCGGCTGGTAACATTCTCATGGCATCCCCAACCATAAACCGTAAAGTTCGATATGTGAAATTTTTACCTTGCTGCTGTGTCTCTTCCACTATGTTTTTCAGAAAGCTTTTTCCTTTTTGGAGATGAGACAAAATTGCATTCAAGCTTTCATCAAAAGTAAAACGAGTATCAAATTTTTCAAAATCTGATTGATGTACTATACCAACAGTTCCATAGAAAAAACTAGGCTCATCAAACGAACTTTGAATTCCTATTTCTCGGCAGACCATATTATATACTGTTCTAAATGACCAAATATGATCCATCTCTTCATTAGTTTCCTGATGAAGGATCATAAATTCGTCTGAGTATGGAGCAAAAACTTTCTCCGCAATACTCATATTAGATATCAGAGACTGATATTCGCTATTGGCAACATACTTATAAAAATTTGCAAAGAATGTTGCTGATAAAATTGCTTTTTGCCGACTGTTAAAAGAAAGCAGATATTCACAAATTGGTATGGGTAAAGGCAGCATCCCAGGATGGCAATACAGCTTTTCTCCTTTAATCCCTTGTTTGCTCATAGCTATAGCAACCGGTTTTAATTCTAGGGCATTGCTATGTGCCTGCTCAAAAAGCTTATTTTGGATATTAGGAATTCTGCGATCGATTTGAACAGTATTCATGTGATTTTTCTCCTTTATTGAAAATTAACTGGGCGATATTCACTATAGGAAGCTGGCATTTGTAAACCCTGGATTTTTAAACTTTGAATCCGGTATAAAAACGCTGCTCCAGTCATAATGTGGTTAGCAACATCAACTACATGACGATTTTTTGAATCAGATAAATAAGAATCTCTAACCCAGTCGTTGAAGCTACCCATAGCTGGGCCACACCAAATTTGATAATCCATTTCTCTCCCCTTTTCGCCAAAATTAGACCAACGAGATGATAATCCAAGATACCAACGGAAAATTAAAGCCATTTTTAGTTTGGGATTGTTAACAGCTTTGGTTAATTTATCAGGATTGCGTTGAGACAAATAAGTAACTGTTTCTTCCCAAACTGCTTCTAAGCTTTTTCGTAAAACTTGTTTTTCCAACTTGTCTCTTTCTGCTAGGGGAATATCTTCAATTGAGTCATAATTTTTATATAATTCAAACAGTTTTTGCGCTCGTAAAGGAAAGAGAGTTCCTCTTTTAAGAACTTGGAGTTTTACCCCCATTTCAAACATATCTGCTGCTGGAGCCATCATCACATCAGCCATCTCGGCTTGAGCTAGCAAATGTTTAGTATGTTCAGAAGTTCCAGCTTCAATACAAGACTGATTAATTGAGCCGGTCACAACATAAGCAGCCCCCATCATAAAGGCAGCTAAGGCTGATTTTGGTGTAGCGATTCCTCCTGCAACTCCAACTCTCACCGGTTTTTCATAACAATATTTGTTTTGAATTTCATCTCGTAATTCCAAGATAGAAGGTAACAAACAAACCAGAGGACGATTATCTGTATGACCACCAGAATCAGCTTCTACAGTAATATCATCAGCTACAGGAATTTTTTGGGCTAGGGTTGCTTGTAATTCAGTGATTAAACCTTGCTCAACTAATTGCTTTAAAATTTTTGTGGGAGCAGGTTGAAGAAATTTAGTTGCAACTTCTCTGCGAGAAACTTTGGCAATGATTTTATTTTTGATTTCGATTTGATTAGCTGCATTCAAACCAAGTCCAGCAGCCCGGTAATAGATGATGTTGTCACTCAAATCTAAAAACGCAGAAGCTTCTATTGTTCTTACTTGATATTTAAGATACAAATCAACTACACCGCGTTCAATAGCAGGTTCACTGGGGCTGTGGAGTAAATTAAAAGCATAAGGCCCTTGGGGTAAAGCTTGTTGAATACGATTAATGGCTGCTTCGACACGACCAAGAGATAAGCCACCAGACCCAAATGAACTTAATATTCTCTCTTTACCAAGAGCAATTACCAGTTCTTCGGAAGCAATACCTTGAGCCATTGCTCCCGTGGCATAAGCATATTTTACACCATGAAAGTTGAGAAAATTTGAATCGCCTAACTGTTGAGTTGATATTGGTGGAACAGCTATTATTATTTCTGCCTGTTCAGTTTTTTCTTGATTGTAAGGATATAAACGGCCTTCGTTAGTTACACCAATTTTTCCTTCAACTCTAATAATATAACAGGGTTTATCTAAATTTAGCAACTTAGATTTTATGCCTGTTTCATGAAATGAAGCAGAATCTAAAATACCCTGCCAAATTTGATTATGAGCATGAGTAGATTCTGATATTTTGAGATAATTTCCATTTTTATTTAATGTATTATTCGTACTAATCATGTTTTATCCCTCTGTTCAGGTAATATAGTTGAATAAAGTTATGTGAATCTTATTAGTCAAATAACTTTTGATAGCAAGCTATTTGCAATTGAATCATGGCGCTGATTTGTTTTAGCGACTCTTGTCGCCCTTGTAAAAAAACACCATGAGCTTTGGTCATCTGGGAAGCATTTTCGCTCAATTTTTGATAAAAAGGGCTGCGGAAGTTCAATAATTGGGATTTCTCTAGATTGTAAGCGGTTAAATTGTATTGATGATTTTCTTCTGTCGTCTGAGTTCCGTTAATTTGCGATTTTTCTACAGTTTGCAAATTGCGTTCTTTTAATAATAACTGAGTAGGTTGGCTACTATTTGGAAGATTGGTTGGCTCTGATATATTCTCTAGTTGGCTAGAAAAATTTTCAGCATTTTTGACAGGAGTTTCTGTAACAAAAGCATTCATTGGTGTCAATTCCTTTAACTTTGGTAGTGTATATTGGTGTTGTTTCGCATTAATGGTGGAATGTAAATCTATATCTTGAACAATTTTTTGATTGTTCTTTTTCAAAAATGTGTAATTAGTCTTACTGCTTTCTAAAACTATATTTGTAATTTTAGACTTGGCGGTGGAGAATTTTTTTTGTAATGGAGAATATAGTGGTGATAAATCTAGATGAACTTTATAACTCACAAGTTTTGCTAAAGCCTTAATAAAAGAAGTATGATCGTCTACACCTCTTTTATTAAGTGTTATTGTAATGTGTTCTTTTTGGTTGAGGACTTTATCAATCCATCTAGAACAGTTACTACCTGCGCCTACTTCAATAAATATGTTGAAACCATCTTGATAAACGCGGTTAATTAACTGAGGAAAATTAAGCTGTTGACAGAGGTTTTTAGCAATATTGTGAGCGATAGAATGGCTGTCTAGTTTAATCGGTTTATACTCGGCTGCGGAATAAAAGATCGTTTCTGGTACGTTTTGGGTAGGTAATGTATTTAATCTCACAAGTTCATCGTACTCAGAACACATTGGTTCACAGTGAATAACATGGGTGAAAGGAGCAGAAAAAGCATCACAATTGAGATTGGTAATTACCCGCTGACACGCTTGGATATCACCAGCGATCGCCACTTCTTCTGTAGTATTAATTAAAGGCAAATAAACTCGCTTTTGGTGTTTAATTGCTTCTCTCACACGAGATACTGGACACATAACAATATAGTTACGCCAGAAATTTTCATGTTTACCATCTTCTGCTTGAGATAATCCCCAATACTCGCGCACAGCATTTTTCGGCCCAGATAGCCTTGTCTTCAATAGAGATGATGAATTAAAGCCGTCACTACCTTCTTCAAACTGAGTCCAGACACCTTGAGCCAACATCATGCTAATTTCGCCCAGACTATAACCAAAAGCACATTGAGCCTTTACTTGAAAATAATTTTTTAAAATTGCTGTCATCATTCCAGCACAGCCCATTTCTGATTCCAATACTGCTACTGAATCATCGAGAAATTGCTTTTCAATAGCTTCTAATTGCCTATTGGATAATCTTTCTAAACTTCGAGGATAAATCAGCTTTTCTACGTTAGCTACACGTTTATAAACGCTACCGATGAGAGGGTCATCATAAAGTTGAGGGAATAAACGAAATAGATTTCTCCCTAGTCCAAGATAAGCACTATAAGCACCTGGATAAACGAAAGCGATTTTACCTTTTTGTCCAAGTGGTTTTGCTGTGAAATAGCTGCCTAAAGGAGTTTGCCAATCTTTTCCTGTCTCGAAAGCATTAGTAACACCTTTGAGGGAATGCTGAATTTCCCGCTGCAATTCATCTTGATTATGTCCGAGAATTGCTAGAGTATAAGTCGCGTGTTGACGCTGTTGAAAAGTTGCAAAAGTCTGGCTAGCAGCAGCAGATAGGGAAGAACAGTTTTTAAGACTTTCTTGAAGATTGCGGATTTCTTCTAATAAACTTGATTGGTCATCAGCAGCGATCGCAAATAAATAATAAGGCATTTGCTGTAAATATTTGCTGCTATAATGCTTGTGGCTTACTTCCTCAGACAAAATTAAATGTGCATAACTCCCATCTACCTCCATCCCATTAATGGCAGCTATTCTTTTAATACTTCCTTTTTCTAGAAACCAAGGTTTTGATTCAGTAGGGATATAAAAAGGACTACCTTGCCAAACCTCTGGTATTTTAGGTTTAGACCAGTTGGGAACTCCGGGAATATAGCGATGATATAAACACAATGCTGTTTTCACTAAACTGGCTATTCCCGATACAGCATAGGTGTGGCCAATATTTGCTTTGACGCTACCAATTGCACAACTTAAATTGACTTCAGATGTGCCATATACCTGAATCAAACCTTGAATTTCTGACTCATCTTGCTGTGCAATTCCACTACCAACAACTTCTAAATAATTAATATCCTTTGGTTTGATATTTGCAAGCTCAAAAGCTACCTGACAAGCTTGTGTTACTGCTTCTTGGGGACTGGAATTTATGGAATTTTCTATGAGACTGAGGGCGTCAATTGTTGCATAGATGCGATCGTTTTCTTGTTTTGCTGTTTCATAGAGTTTTAAAACTACAGCCGCTGCACCTTCGCCTACTATCCAACCATTGACATTTTCATCGTAACTGAGAGTGTTTACACCTGTGTTGATTTTTGCAGCTTGATTTCTTAATAAAACACTAGCGCTATCTCCAGCAAGCTCAACTGCACCAACTAAAACAGCGTCTACTTCTCTAATTGCCAGTAATTTTTGTCCAAGTTCAAAGGCTTTGAAAACAGAATCATCTTCAGCATTTAATGTAAACGCGGGGCCAGCAAAATTCCACAATTTGGAAATATAATTAGCCAGATTGTTTTCGATATAACTTGGATATTCACTGTGTTTGTTAATGTCTGTTTTTGGAAGTTGATTTAGAGTCAATTCTGTAGCAGTAACAAGAATAATTGCTATTCTTGTTCCTTGAGTAAGTGCGGCATCTTTCAAAGTGCGATCGGCTACCTCAAGCATCAACAAATCTTGAGGTTCAAAATTCTCTACTTCTTCTGGCGGGATTCCTAAACGTAAAGCATCAATTTCAAAATCTTTGATGTATGCGCCTAATGGTGCAAAGTCTTCATCAAGATCGGACTTCTTCAGCAACTTTTCTTGTGTTTCTATTCCTTGCCATCGCTGAGGAGGTATAGAAATAAAATGCTGAGTTCCTTCATAAATACTGCGTTCAAAGGTATCTAATCCCTTGCAACCGCCGCCTAAATAGCAATCCATTCCTACAATTGCTATTTTAGGAATTTTATTTTTTGCAAATTCTTCCATCACCTATCTCCTCAAACTGATTTAATAGATTTTTTGGTGTTGCTGAATCAGGTAAAATATCACCTATATGGAGAAAGATTCAGCAACGTCCGTTTTTTAGTTGCGGATTTTATTTAAATTTCATCTAGTTGCTTGGGCAAAATAGTTCCTTTAGCTCCTAGCATTCGGGTATATATTTGTCCTTGTTGGTTATGTGCAATAACATCAACAACTAAACTCGATTCTGTTTTGGATTTGATTTGGCAAGAAACATAAAATGTTTCATCAAACGGGACAAGTAAGAATTGTTCAAAAATTGTGATTTCTGAAGGTAAACAAGCTAATTGATGAAAATGTTGCGACCAAATCCAGAATGCATGAATCTGCACATCTGCAATGTAGGGATTAAATGTTTGGACTGGAAATTGTCCTTGTTGTTGTTCTTTAGGCTCTGGCAAGTAGCACTCTATGGTAATGTTTTCCAGATTCGCATTTAAGACAGATTTGACCCCTTGAAAAGTAGCTCCGTGAAATAAAGTAGTTGCCCCATTTTGATAAAGTGATGAAGCAGTAGCGGTAATTTTCCCATCGTGGCTTAAGTTGATAAATTCGTGTACTGGAGCCTCAGGAACTTCCCGCTTGAGTTTCATTTGGCTACTGAAATGATAACGAATTTTACCTTCGGGGGTTTTACTCCAGATTTTGGCATCAAAGTCTATTTCAGAGATACCATTTTTAGCAATTTCTTGCAAATCTAAAGTGTATTCAGTTGGCAAATTTTCATCAAAAATCAGTCCTTTTAAAACTTTATAGTTTGTGCAACTGAAGGCTTTGTAACCAGGATAGAGTTGTTCGCAGGTATTAGCAATCCATAATAGCCCACAAGTAGCTGGTAAAACTGGAGAACCCGCAATTACGTGGTCTTGTAAAAATGGATTTGCTGCTAATGTTAGATGTCTGTGGATACGAAAACTTTTCAACTCGCTTGGTAATTTATCTGGGATATATACCAAGGGGCTACCAATCACAACTTGCACGGTTTCTTGAATGGCACTAGCTAGTTCATTTGCTAACATTTTTGTGCCAATTTCAATCGGAATAGTCTCGATATTGCGTTCAGCAAAAGCTTGCTTTAATTCTGGGGAAACCATACCACTATCCCAAGGGCCCCAATTAATTGCTACGACATGGCAATGGGGATAATTGAGTTTGAAAAGGTGGGCTGATTTGTTGAGAATTTCATTAGCGATCGCATAATCAGACTGTCCCACATTTCCGTAGAAACCAACTACAGAAGAAAACAGGACTAAATAATTCAATTGATTCGGCAATACACACCGCAATAGGTTTTCTAAACCTTTAACTTTGGCAGCGTAAACTGTTTCAAAATCTTGGAGTGATTTTTTCTCAATCCGTTTATCAGCTAAGTTACCAGCCCCGTGAATAATTCCCGTTACAGTACCAAAACGCTCAACTACACTAGCAACTTGTTCACAAAGAGTTAATCCATCAGTCACATCCACGCTCAAATATTCAGCTTGTCCGCCCGCCTGTTCAATAGCTTGTAGGGTTGCGGCAATTTCCCGACTAGATGAAATAGCGTTAAACTTTTTCTGCACCATTGCAGGTGTCGGCTTTTCTCCTCTAGCTAGAAAATCCTCCATAATCTGCTTTTTCAAATCTGCTTGATTCAAGTACTTTTCTGCCCACACAGGTTCAGGATCGGGAGCAGAACGACCTAGCAGAATAAATTTGCATTGATAACGCTGCGCTAGCTCGATCGCACATTGAGCCGTTATCCCTTTGGCACCGCCACTGACGAGAAAAACCTGGGATTGGGGATTGGGTACTGGGGATTGGGAAAACTCTTTCCCAGTCGCCAGTCCCCAGTCGCTAGTCCCCAGTCCCTGTTCGCAGACTAGAGTTACTCGTCCTTGTGGACTATATCCTGTTTCGACAACTAATAGATTGGGGTCTTGGAGTTCGGCGAAGATATGCTGTGCTGATGTTTGAGGATCTAAATCGGGGCTGAGGTCGATCGCTCGACAAAATACACTTTCCCATTCCTGGTTTAAAGTTTTGGTCAGCCCAAATAAGCCAGCGCCAATGGCACCAAAGTTAGTTTTTTGTCCCAGTCCGAACTCGCCATCAAGACGAGCCACAGTTACAAAACAACTACGTCCTTGAGTTGCAGCTTGATTGAGTGGTTCTTTGAGATATTTGGCAATCAGAAAAACATGGCGAAGAATAGCTTTTTCTGATTCTAGATAGCGGACACCATTGCTGCTATTTTCATGATTTGAGGGATTGAGATGGATAAATGCGCCGATTTGACCATAGTTAGTAGCGATCGCTGTTAACTGTTCTTGCAAATGCTCCTCGGTCAAATCTGCAAGCACCACACGACTAATCCCTTCTGGTAAAGGCAATTGTTGAGCAATCAAACTTTGGGGAAAACTTAAGACAACAATTTTCCAACCACGCTTTTGCAAAATTTCAGCAAGTTTCGCCGTCGTCAGAGAACCATCATCGGTAAGCAAAGCAATATGCTCATCGGGTAAAGTGAAGTCTAAAACATCAGGTTCGGGAAGATATTTCAGTCTGACGGGACTGCGAAGAATTTGGGATTGGGCATGGGGCATGGGGCATGGGGCATAGGGCATGGGGAGAGACAAGGGAGAAAAATTGCTACCTTGTCCCCAGTCCCTAGTCCCCAGTCCCTCTTGTATATATCCAAGAAGTTGCCCCAGCGTAGGCACTTGAGCCAATATTTCTGGATTTAGCTTGGGTAAATCGGGGTAAAGTTCTGATAATGCTCCTTGAATTTCCACAAGTTTGACACCATCAATCCCCAAATCTGTCTCTATATCCATTGACAGATCTAACATCGTCGTTGGGTAGCCGGTGCGATCGCTAACGACATGGAGAAAATTTTTAGTGAGTTCTGGATCTGCTGAATCAATAGATGAAACCTCCCCGTGTCCCCGCGTCTCCGTATCCCCACCTCCCCGCGTCTCCGTATCTGCCTCAATCACCGATGCCAGTCCTGCTGAGATTTCTGATGCGATTTTCACCATATACTCAGCTATTTGAGCGAGGGTGCGTAGCTGTCCGACTTCTTCGGGATTTGGCTTGGGCAAATCGGGATATAGCTCTAACAATGCTCCCAAAATTTCTACACGTTTGATGGAATCAATCCCCAAATCTGCTTCGATATCCATCGTTAGTTCTAACATCTCGGTTGGGTAACCTGTTTTATCACTAACAACGTTGAGCAGAGTTTGACTCAGGGTATCTTGGTCGATGACTACTGGTGCTACGGGTGTTACCGTTGCGATCGCACTTTGATCCTCTTTTGGTGGGGTAATATCCAGAACTGGTGGTGCGGATATTTGCGTTGCAGTCTGATTTTCTATTGGTGGGGCAATATCTAGAACTGCTATTGCTTGATGATTTGCACCATTACTTGTGCCGTTACCATTAGTTAAAACTGGCTCAATTTTGCTAGTAAATCCGTTGCTGGGTAGAACAACAGATGGATTATTCAGAATCAGGTTATCTTCTGGTGATAAGGGAACCGTTGGACTATCTTGATAGTTTACTGGTGGTATTAAACTTTGTTGAGTGGTATTGCTAGAAGGCGGCAATTGATAATGTCGCTGAAGTAATTGGAAAAGGTTGTTAGTGTATTCCTGCTGATAGTTGAGATATTGCTCGTGGATGCGGAGACTTTCACCTTGATGGTCGTGAAACCGCATAATGCTACGCTCGGAACTGGAGACTATTTGTTGCTGTGTTGCTATTGGTGATTCACTAAATTTACTATTTCTCCACAACCCATGTTGTTGTTCCATGAGTTGGAAGAAGGTTTTGGTATATTCTGTCTGATGCTTTAAAGATTGTTCGTGAATTTGTAAAATGTCATGTTGATGGCGATTGAATTCTATTAAGCTGTACTCTAAATTATCTATAGCTGTTAGATAATTTAGAGGCAGTTCGGCGCTAGTTTGTAAAGACTTGAGGTCGAGTTGTTCTGATTGCCCGTTGTGCACAGATTTCACTCCGCCATGAACTGTTACTTTCTCTGTTGTTAAAGAGGGATTATATGTTACTGGGTTATGGTTATTGCCATTAGTAACAGGGGATTGATGATTGACTGCTACTTTCTCTGAAGGATTATATGTTACTGAGTTATGATTATTGCTATTAGTAACAGGGGATTGATGATTGACTGCTACTTTCTCTGTTGTTTGAGAGGATATTGGTGAGTGGGGTGTATTACCGTTAGTCGCAGTAAATTTTACTTGATGCCCATTTTGCATAGCTTTTTCAAAAGACTGCTTGGTTTTTTCTGACACATAATTAGTGCTATTTAAGCGGACATTCAAAACCTTATTCGGGGAAACTTCGGGGATTTTCTGCTCTAGTTGATAAGGGTCTAAGTTTTGTAAAGGTAATCCAGCAACGCGCAACTGGACAACGGCTTCTCTCAAAGAGCGATCGCTATCTTTGAGATGACTGGGATTTAAAGCCACAGCAAAATGAGGGCGATCGCTCAAAATATCTTTGACTAAGTTGGTGAGAACGCTTCGCGGCCCAAATTCAACAAAGCAGTAACCGCCTTCAGCATAAATATTTTCAATTTCCTGCTTGAACAATACTTGACTTCTCAAGTGTTCTTTGAGGACTTTTTGAATAACTTGCGCTTCATTTGGATAACGCTTGCCGGTCACATTGGTGTAAACCGGGATTTGTGGCTCGTTGAAAGTAACTTTCTCAATAGCTTTGGCAAAGGGTTGCTGTGCATAAGCCACTAGTGAAGTGTGAAAAGCTGCTGAAACTGGTAACAAAACTGTTGAGAATCCTTGAGTTTTCAAAGCTTCCTGCACATTAACAATTCCAGCTTTTGTCCCAGCCAATACCATTTGATTTTGGGAATTTAAGTTAGCAATGCTGATTTCGGGGCAACTTTGAATTACTTCTGTAACTTGATTGACATCCCCTTTCACCGCTAACATTGCTCCTGCATCAAACTGGGGATCTGTTGGTGTCGCCATTGCTTGACCCCTAGCTTTCACCAGGAAAAAGTAATCTTGTTCACTCAAAACCCCCGCAGCCCATAAAGCGGTAAGTTCTCCAAAGCTATGTCCGGCGACAAAATCCGGCTTAAACCCAGCTTGTTGTAATATTTTGTAGACACCAGCGCTAAAAGCTCCAATTGCTGGCTGTGCGTATTCTGTTTGCTGCAACAGCTTCATTTGGGCAGTCTTTTGATCTAAATCGAACACAGGCGCAGGGAAAACGACTTCTGAAACAGGCTGCAAGCCATCTGCGCCCAAAAGGTTATCAATTTGACTATAAGTCTCTCTCAAAGAAGGGAAATTAATTGTAAGTTCGCGACCCATATCTAAATATTGCGAACCTTGTCCGGAAAATAGGGCAACTACTTTCCCTTCCGTAACTATGCCTGTTTTGCGGTAGTAAATACCTTGGGGATGATCCCATGATTCTACTTGCAGCTTGTTTTTCAGCAATTCAATACTTGTTTGTAATAAATTGCCAGCTTGGGCGAGAGAATCAGCGACAAACCCAAGTCTGGCATTTGCCACTGGAATTTCTAAATATTGAGATGCTGCAATCAATTCTGCATATTGCTGCTCTCCGGTTTCAGATTGCAATTGGTTTTTGATTGCTTGACAACGGGACAACAATTCTTCAGGTGTTGGCGCAGATAACAACACTGATTGTACAGATTTGTGTAAACGATAAGGGCAATTTTGTTGGGTTTTGTATTCTTCCAAAATCACGTGATAATTTGTGCCACCAAAGCCAAAAGAACTCACTCCTGCGCGTCTTGGCTGGTCATCGCTAGTAATCCAAGGTCTGGTTTCGGTATTTAAATAAAATGGGGAATTTTCAATATCTAATTTAGGGTGGGGCTTGGTGACGTTAATTGTGGGTGGTAATACTTTGTGGTGCAAAGCTAAAGCTGTTTTGATCAAACTCGCCGCACCCGCAGCGGCTTTTGTATGTCCAATTTGTGATTTGACAGTTCCCAGGGCAATATATTGTTTTTTCGGATTGTTTTCGCCAAAAACTTCTTTAATCGAGCTAAATTCCGCTGGATCTCCAGCCATAGTACCGGTGCCGTGTGCTTCAATCAAACCGACACTAGCAGGGGGAAATCCCGCATCTTCGTAAGCACGCCGTAAGGCTCTGACTTGCCCTTCTGGACGCGGTGCATAGATACTTTTATAACGCCCATCGCTAGAAGTACCAATGCCTTTGATGACTGCATAAATGCGATCGCCATCTCGTTCGGCATCTGCAAGGCGCTTGAGTACTAACATACCGACGCCTTCACCCAACATCATTCCATCGGATTCTGCATCAAAAGGTTTGACATTTTGACTAGGCGAAACGGCAGGAGTTTTACTGAAACACATATACGCCAAAATTGAGTTGTCGGTGTCAACTCCACCAGTCAGCATCATGTCAGCACGATGTTCAACTAGCTCACTAATTGCCATTTTTAAAGCACCTAATGAACTAGCACAGGCGGCATCTACAACACAGTTAGTTCCGCCAAAATCTAGGCGGTTGGCAATTCTTCCAGCAACAACGTTTGCAAGCATACCGGGGAAGGCGTTTTCTTCCCACTGCACATATGCACTTTTGATTTTCTCGATAATTTTTTGTGTATCCTCATCGGATAAACCACTGCTTTTAAGGGCTTTTTCCCACACTGGATACTGCATTCTGGCAGTTAGTGGCACACCTAATTGCCTACCTAGTGCTACACCTAAGATGACGCCAGTGGCTTGATGATTAAACTGTCGAGATTCACCGTAACCGGCGTCTTCCATTGCAGCTTTAGCAACAATCAAACCTAGCAATTGCGAAATATCTGTAACTTCCAAAATGTTGGGTGGTAGTCCAAATTCCATCGGATTGAAATTAACATCCGGGATAAATCCGCCTCTTTTACAGTAGGTTTTATCAGATGCTCTGGGGTTAGGATCGTAATATTCATCTATGTTCCAACGTGAAGCAGGAACATCAGTAATACAATCAACTTTATGAATGATTTTTTCCCAGTATTCCTGTAAATTTTTTGATTGCGGGAATATAGAAGCCATCCCAATAATGGCAATATCAACTCGCTGCCTTTGTGTGCTAATTTTGGTATTTAATGGTGAATTTTCAACCATAACTTTTTTTCCCTGTATGAGTTGGAGTACAGCTTGTTCACAATTGCTTACTTCCTCTTGCAACTGTGCCAAAACAGCTTCAATTCTAGAAGCGGCCATGACTTTATCTTTACTAATGGATTGATGAAATATAGAGGTATTGATAGATTTAATCTCAAAATTCAGAAATAGCCCCAAGTATCTATTACTTTAAGCTTTCTTGTCTTGCCTTTTGTAGAAAAGGAATACTGGTGTTTGTGCAGTCCGCTGCCAGAAGCAAAATTTCCGAAAATCAATTATTAGAATTCAGTTTAGAATCATTAAATCAGGCGTGTTATGATTTTTGAGATTCTCTTAAACTGATTAAGCTTGGCTATTGCAGTCCAATCAAATTTGAATTCTGAATTTTAAATCTTTAGGATTTCATACCTCTAAAAATAAGTGAGTTGAGATTTCAGGCTAATGACGATTTTTATAGAAAATAACAAAATATTTAAGTACATTAGCTTCACCTCAACGTTGCAATATGAATTGTTTATCAGATGTAGGTAAGAATTCTCTGAGTTAGAATTCGTATTAAATTGCAGCTTACAGGTAATATTAGACTGATTATGTCTTCATTACAATTGATATGCAACTGAGATACAATTAGATACATATTGCTAGATGAAATGTTTTTTGAGCATTTGCTTGTAAATTTACAACTCAAAATGTGTAAATTAATTAGCAACCACATCTATACAGAATTATCCTCTGAATTAGCATCATCATCTCCTTTATTAGTTATCGCTTGATGCTGAGCAGATGCCAAGAGCTTTTGCTCAAGTCTACTAATACTAATTCCAAGCTCAGAAGCTGTTTTGCGTTTCCATTCTTCTAGCTCACAATCATGTTGATTGAGCCATTCACGCACCGCAACGCGTGCCATTTCAGCTTTGCGAAGTGTCTGGCGAGCTGCATGAAAGATCAGTCGCTGGTTATCAAAGCTTGGCAATGAGAGCATGAATCGCTGTAGTTTCATCTTATTCAGTGTCTTTCGAGCGCGATCGCTATCACTCACATAACTATTAAAACTCTTTTCAAGTAGTATCTCATATCCCAAAAATACATTGTCGAAATTGCATACAAATTGCATCTATGGGAATTTAACAGTTAATAGTTGACTGTTGACTGTTAACTGTCCTGTCAACACCCACCACTAATATCTTTCACAAGTCAAACATGATTGCTATATAGCTTTTACATCTATCCAAAAGTTGATTTATTTAAAAAATTTTTATGTCTTAATCAATCAGTTAATTTTTTGCAGAAATTATTGTTACCAAACAATAAATTTTACCGCCAAGTAAAATTAGCCACAGGGAACTATATCTAAAGAATGAAAAATCTTACTCAAAAACAAACTAATCACAAATTAAATACACATTTGCAAATGCTGAGTAACACCAAGTACATCAAAATTTTCAAAATCTCTCGAATTTTGCAATTATCTTATCTTCATTCATGCAATATATTGCTACTAATTCCTTAACAAAAGTGTTGCATATGGATTGCAATTGAGTATCAGTCAGTTTATCGTATGTAATTAAATAGTGAAATTCAATGCTGTTTGTTCAGGAAAGCGGAAAGATAAAATATCAGTTCCTCTAATTACTCAATTCTTCCATAGATTCCTAACTAGACAGTATTAGAATATGATTTATGCGATGACCCGTGTTGTATGAAGCGTTCTGCATAATTAAACTGTCATGAAAATATAAGGGCTTGCTGGCATGAGACTATCTGAGCTAGATCCACTCATACCGCTAACTGAGTTAAGAGAAGAACTCTTGAAGTTACCAAAAGGTTATTCGTTTTATGAAGAAGAATTGGTAGATTTTTTATCCAGAAGAAGATGGCCAGAAAGCAATCGCCGCATCGATCGAACAACTTTTTGGCGGTGGAGAAATGACAACGGAATTGAACATCAAAAAGTATTCAGCAGATTGGATATATTGAAACTCTGCCAAATTTGCGACCACTATCGAATAGATGGAACTCGCAGCGAATACTTAGCGATCGTTAAAAGTAAAAAAGAGGCAGTGCTAAACAAATAAAATCAGAATTTAGAATTCAGAATTCAGGAATCAGAATTCAAAAGCAAACTTAGAAATACTTTGCCTGTCCTTCAGTATCACTGGAGAATTAAGGGTGTTACAGCTACTTGATTTTCTCAAAATTCTCAGTTTAGGGTATCCAATTCTGATAAATTCGTTGATTCTGGATTCTGAATCCTGATAATGCAATAGACCTCTTGCAAAAAGCACTTTTGCAAGAGGTGGGAAAAGGGAAAAGGTTAAAGGGGAAAGGGAAAATACCAAACCTTTCCCCCTTCCCCCTTCCCCTTTTCCCGACTTCTGCAAGAAGTCTAATGCATGAAAGTAAAAGAATTCTAAATTCAGAATTCAGAATTCTTTTACCTTATTCAGTAACTTGAAAAGATAGTTATGATACCAAAACAAAAAGATTCATTTATAAAACCATTCATCAAACCTGTGGGTTGGTCGTCAGCCATGTTAGCAGGCATTATAGCTGTAGTTAGTGGTGGAGTTTCACTTTACACCTTTTTACAATTTCAGTTGTCTTCTAAAGTAGAGCCTGTAGCTACTCCAAATAGTTCTCCCAGAATGACTGCTGTTTCTGCCTTAGGACGTTTAGAACCTCAAGGAGAAGTTATTCGCCTGTCTGCTCCCGACTCTCAAGCTGGTGTTCGAGTCACAAAACTGCTGGTAAATAAAGGAGATCGGGTGCGGGACGGGCAAATAGTTGCACTTCTTGACACTTACTTTCCTCGTCTTGCAGCTTTAGAAAAAGCTCAACGACAAGTGTTAGTTGCTCAAGCTAGTCTCAATCAGGTGAAAGCTGGGGCAAAAGCTGGAGATATCTCTGCACAAGAAGCAACCATCGCTCGTCTAGAAGCGGAGTTGGAGGGAGAAACTTCTGCACAAGAAGCAACTATCGCTCGCTTGGAGGCAGAGTGGCGTAATGCTGAAAGCGAGAACCAGCGATATCAGCAGTTATATAAAGATGGTGCGATTTCTGCTTCCGATGCAGATGCTAAACGTTTGCGAGTCGATACTGTTCAACAACAGCTCAATGAAGCTAAAGCTTCTCTGCATCGCACTATCGAAACTCTACAAAAGCAATTAATTGAGGCCAAAGCCAGACTCAAGAGTATTGCTGAAGTTCGTCCCACCGATGTTGCAGCAGCAGAAGCTGATGTTGATAGTGCGATCGCTTCAGTTAAACAAGCTCAGGCAGAATGGGATTTAAGTGTGGTGCGATCGCCCATAAACGGACAAATCATGAAAATTAATACTTGGCCTGGAGAAATTATCGGCACTATGGGAATAGCTGATATAGGCCGCACACAACAAATGTATGTCGTTGCGGAAGTCTATGAAACTGATATCCAAAAAGTGCGTCTAGGCCAATCGGCGATTATTACTAGCGATGCTTTTCCAGGGAAATTACGAGGAAAAGTTGCTGATATTGGTTTACAAGTCGGCAAACAAAATATCTTTAATAACACTATTCAAGCAGACACAGATAACAAAATAGTTGATGTTAAAATTCGTATTGATAACCCAGAAGATAATAGAAAATCTGCTAGCTTTACTGACTTACAAGTCGAGGTAATGATTTATCTTTGAGGCAATAATTCAAAACTTAAAATTGAAAATCCAGAATACTTTGATACCCAAGCTAAATAATCAACAACTATATCAATAAATCGGAGAAAGATAAATTAAGGGCGAATAATAACTCCTCACCAGAGCATTGGAATCTCCGACACCGCTCAACAGTTAACAGTCACCATTCAGCACTCCCAAATTTGTATCCTTGAGGTTAATTAAATGATTCTCAATATACCTCTGGCTTGGCTACAACTAGCCCGACAAAGAATACGCTTTCTTGTAGCTTTGGCTGGGATTGCTTTTGTCGCAGTTCTGATGTTTATGCAGATTGGTTTCCAAGATGCTCTCTATGACAGTGCTACACAGTTACATAATAATTTAGAGGGAGATTTATTTTTAATCAGTGCCCAATATAAATCACTTACATCGAACCAAAGCTTTGCTCGTGCATATTTATATCAATTAATGGGTTATCAAAGCGTAGAATCAGTTAGCCCTTTATATGTACAATTTGCCAAATTTAAAAATCCGGATAATGGTTTAAAATATCCAGTATACGTACTTGGTTTCGATCCGATAAAGTCAATTTTTAAATTTCCTAATATTCAAGAAAATTTGAATTTAATTAGAATTCCTAATATAGTTTTATTCGATCGGGATTCTCGACCAGAATTTGGAGCGATCGCTAAACATTTTGAAGAAGGAAAAACTGTAAGAGTCGAAATATACACCTATACTGGATTTGTTGGTTACAAAGTTAAAATTGGTGGGTTATTTCATCTAGGCCCATCCTTTGGAGTTGATGGAAATTTAATTGTTAGTTCTTCAACTTTTTTGAGGATCTTTCAAGATCGTTCGGTACAAAACATAGATATAGGCTTAATTAAGCTCAAAGCTAATGCCAATCCCGAAAAAGTTTTGGCAGATTTATCAGTTCAGTTACCCAAAGACGTAAAACTTATTACTAAAAGAGACTTTATTGCTCTTGAAAAAAGCTATTGGTCTCTGCGAACACCCATCGGGTTTGTTTTTAATTTGATGGTATTAATGGGGTTTGTTGTTGGTGTAATCGTTGTCTATCAAATTCTTTATAGTAATATTTCGACTCATTTAACTGAATATGCGACCTTAAAAGCAATGGGTTTCAAAAACAAATACTTATTAAGTGTAGTTTTTAAACAAGCTTTAATTCTAGCGTCTTTAGGTTATTTTCCAGGTTTTATTATCTCTATAGGTCTCTATGACATTTCCAAAAATGCTACTAAATTACCAGTGATCATGAGTAACGACAAAGCAATAATAGTATTAATTTCAGCAATGTTAATGTGTTTAACTTCTGCATTTTTATCTACAAATAAACTCAGAAAGGTAGACCCAGCCGATATTTTTTAATTTATTTTTGTAAACGATGGAACCAAAATATATTGTTAGTATCACAAATCTCAATCATTATTTTGGCGAAAAAAGAATTCGCACCCAAACATTATTCGATATTAATTTCCATATCAAATTTGGCGAGATTGTCATTATGACTGGGCCATCAGGCTCAGGAAAAACAACTTTACTGACTTTAATTGGTGGATTACGCTCTGTTCAAGAGGGAAGTCTTAAATTTCTCGGTCATGAGCTTTTTGGAGCAAGTAATGAGCAATTAGTTAAAGTACGTCGCCATATTGGCTATATTTTCCAAGCTCACAACTTATTAGATTTTTTAACAGCAAGACAAAACGTTCAAATGTCGCTTGAATTACACAAAAATATTTCCGAATCGGAAGCTCGTAGCAAATCAGAGGCTATACTCAATGCTGTTAAATTAG
This sequence comes from Nostoc paludosum FACHB-159, assembly GCF_014698835.1. Classification (GTDB taxonomy): domain Bacteria; phylum Cyanobacteriota; class Cyanobacteriia; order Cyanobacteriales; family Nostocaceae; genus Nostoc; species Nostoc paludosum. The sequence continues at coordinate 166,794 of NZ_JACJTU010000014.1, forward strand.
ACAATAGGGTAAATTACTATCCATCCGATCTATCAGGAGGACAAAAACAACGGGTAGCTATTGCGCGTGCTTTAGTAAGTCATCCTAAATTGGTTTTAGCTGATGAACCTACTGCTGCTTTAGACAGCAAGACTGGCCGAGATGTTGTCACCCTGATGCAGGAACTAGCAAAGGAACAGAATTGTGCCATTTTAATGGTTACTCACGACAACAGAATTTTAGATATTGCCGATCGCATAATCCATATGGAAGATGGTCATCTAGTCAAAGAAGTTTTACAATAGCTCAAATCGAAGAGAATTAAACAACAATATTCCCGATTTCTTTAGGAAGTCGGGAATTTAAGTACATTGTCATATATCCTTGGTTACAAGCCAATCGACAATAAAATTATTCCTTGAGTCTCAAGTCATACACCCCTATAGTATGAAGTTATAAGTTATTAAATTACAGAAAATATATAAATGAATTATGAATAAAATTTAAACATTTGATAAGGATCTGGATGCTGAAAGAAATTTTCTAAATTTTTCAGATAACTGCAAACTTGTGAGATTAACTACATAATAGAATATAAAACGACTATATGGTAAAAGATTTAATTTTTTGTCTGCAAGAAGCAGCTTTACACTTTATCTTTAATAAGTCTTCAACACCGAAAGATGTTTCGGAATGTTATATAAATCCTCCTTGTGGATGTACCAATCCAGGGCAAAATATCCAATGTGAAGATTGTGTCTATCTTGAAGCTTGTTTATCTAGTTTTAAGCGATGATATTTTTCGCGGCTATTAATACGAACCAATTAAATAAGAAATTAGCTCCTTTGATATAGCTAGTTTTATTCTGATGATAGAAGTTAGGGAAAACAGCAGCATATATTATAAGTAAGAGTGAATTAAATCAATAGGTGAGTGTTGTGTATGTTTAAACTCATGGGGGTCTGAAAACTAAAAATTTTTACGTTAACGCCATTGTATAAATAAATGATTTCATCCTAAAAGCATGATTTTATCAGGAAAATGTTTTTTAACATTTTCAATGTAGGTGAAAGGTTCATCAATCTGTATTGTCTAAATCTACTTCATAAGTAGCAGGTTGAGTAGAAAACATCGCTTTTCCAAATCAACAAATCACAGCAATCTAGAACATACAAGGAACCATAATCATGAGACCTTTTGATTTATCTAAAACTGTTTTAGCTAGTCTCTTTGCCATCAGTTTTGCTTCTGCATCCTTACCTCTTTCTGTTTCTGCCCAAAGTGGAAGCTCTGGTAGCGGTACTAGCTCAGGAACTACCTCTGGTACTGGTAGTACAGGTACTAGCACAACTGGCACCGGCACAACAAGTACTGGCACAACTGGTACAACTAGCACTGGTACTGGCACAACTGGTACTGGCATAACTGGAACAGGTACAAACGGAAGTGGCATAACTGGAACGGGTACAAACGGAACTGACACAACTGGTACTGGAAGTGGCATAACTGGAACAGGCACAAACGGAACTGGCACAACTGGTACTGGAACAGGCACAACCGGTACAACCGGAACCGGAACCGGAACAGGCACAACTGGTACTGACACAACAGGTACAACCGGAACAGGTACAACTGGTACTGACACAACAGGCACAACAGGTACAAGTGGAACAGGTACAACTGGTACTGGGACAACCACAGATGGTACAGGTACTGGTATTACAGGTAGTGATGGTACTGGCACTACTACAAATGGCACTGATACCACAGGTACTAACAGAAATACGGGTGTTACAACTTACCAAGAAAATAACGATCGCGGTTCCAATTGGGGTTGGCTAGGTTTGCTTGGTCTAGCTGGTTTAGCAGGCTTGGCTCGTAACCAAGAAAAACCCAGAGCTTATAACGATCCCAATGAAGTAACAAGTTCTCGCTATAAATAAGTTAATCAAGGGCAACACCCCACGATTTTTTCTTTCAACAGAATTAGAGACGTTGCAATGCAACGTCTCTAATTATTTTTTGACCATCTGACAACTTAAAGCAAACTAGCAGAGTTTACATCTAAAAATAACGTTGCTTGTGGTTGTTGACGGAGAATAGAAGCCGGACATTCTGTGCTTATCGCTCCTTGCAACATCTGTTTTACCACATTTGCTTTACGTGTTTCTGGAGCAAGACAAATAATTTTTTTAGCTGAACAAATCGTTGGAATAGTAACAGTAAAAGCGTATTGTGGGACAGTTTCAATATTTGAAAAGTGACCTGTGTTTACTTGTTGCTGACGGTTGACTTTATCTAGTTTTACTAGTTTTACACTGTAAGGATCTTGAAAATTTGCTACTGCTGGATCGTTAAAAGCCAAATGTCCATTTTCCCCAACACCAAGACAGCACAAGTCAATTGGTTGTGCTTGCAATAATTTGGTGTAGCGATCGCATTCTGCCACTGGTTGCAATGCATCACCTTCTATATAGTGGAATTGCTTAGGAGCAACCCTTTTCTCTACACGTTCTCGCATATAACGCCGGAAACTTGCACAATGATCGGCACTAATTCCCAAATACTCATCTAAATGCAACAGAGTAATCCGCGACCAATCTACACCACCCAATTTAATCAAAGCATCAAGAAATTTTAGCTGGGAATTACCGGTGGCTAACAATACAGCCGCTGTATCCTGTTCGTTGAGAATTTGCTGTAAATATTGTTGGGTGATTTCTGCAACTGAGAATGCCATTTCGACTTCAGAGTTGTAAATCTGTACTAATAAATTATCAACGCGAAAAAAGTTTGTAGCGGCTACCATTTGGTTACACAGAAGGTTATCAATAGTGTTGACTAGACCTCTTACAAAAGTCCCTAACACCCCACCCCCAACCCCTTAGCAAGGGGAGGGGAGACAAAGCGTAACTTTGGCTCTTTGGGGTTCTTATTTTCGATTTATGCAAGAGGTCTACTGTTTAACGCGAAATTCCATCGACTTTTAGGGATGGGATGAGCTTAAATCCCTTATTTAGTTATAGAAGATAGATTTTAGAATTTAAAAAATTAATTGGCGACTCTTAAGGTTAGGTTAAAATACTACACTTCGTAAGCAAATTTATTGCCCAGTCTCTAATCCCCAGTTCCTTGTATTCACAAAAGAATCATCGCTAAAAGACAAAAACGATGTAAACTATGTAAATAAAGTTAACATTTATTAACATAGTACCCAACAATTATGCTCGCTGCAATTCTTTTTGACTTAGACGGCACTATTGTCAACAGCGACCCTATACACTACCGTGCTTGGAAAGAAATGCTGCTAAATTTCAGCATAGAAATTGATGAAACATTTTATAAATCGAAAATTAGCGGACGGTTAAATCCAGAAATTGTTCGAGACATTCTGCCACAATTATCACTAACAGAAGGGGAAGAATTTGCAGACGAAAAAGAGGCACTTTTTCGCAAACTTGCCTCCGATCTACAACCGCTGAGTGGATTTTCGGAACTATTGGCATGGACAGAGACACATCAATTAAAACGTGCATTAGTAACTAATGCACCAAGGCTAAATGCAGAATATATGCTAGAAGTTTTGGGGATAAGAGAAGCTTTTCATGTAATTGTTTTAGCGGATGATTGTATCGCAGGTAAACCCGACCCTGAACCCTACAAAGTCGCTTTAAACAAGTTGGGAATTCAAGCAGAGGAAGCGATCGCTCTAGAAGATTCTCCTTCTGGAATTCGCGCTGCTGTGGGCGCAAATATTCGCACTATCGGTATAGCCTCTAGCCACAATCCCCAACTCTTACAGGAAGTCGGTGCATTTATGGCGATTCCAGATTTTACTGATTTGCAGTTGTGGACATTGCTCAACTCGCTCATTGAAGCAGATTTAACCGCGATCGCTTCTAATTTCTAAGCCCAAAATCCAGAATTTTCAGAGTAGAGACGCCAAATTTGGTGTCTCTATTTATTTTTCAGCCAAAATAGCGTAAATTTCCCGTTTAACTTGCTCTAAAAGCTCACGCACTCGATTTATTCGCTCCACATTGCCACTACGAGCAACCTGCACCACCACACCAGCTAATTCTGTTGCAGCATTCCGTAACTCAATCAACTCTTGGGGCTTACCTGTGACGAAATTTTTGAAGGTATCCCAAGGAGAGTCTGAGTTTTCTTGTTGGGTACGTTGTGCCAAAAGTTGTCTACCCTCATCTGTAATGGTGTAAATCCGCTTACCACCTTCCTGCGAACTGATTAAATAACCACCTTCCTCCAACAATTGGAGTGTTGGATACACTGAACCAGGGCTGAGACGACGGAAACCACCATAACGAGTTTCCATCTCTTTAATCAGGTCGTAACCATGACTGGGATGCTCGGATAACAACTCTAACAAGATGAACTTGATGTCACCCCGACGAGTCCGATATTCATCTGGCCAACCACGACCAAATACTTCATCACGAAAGTGTTTGCCATGATGTCCGCCACGATCCTTGCGATGCTCAAACCGAGACTTGACAAAAAAATCATCTTCGCTGACTCCAGCCCATGCAGGTACGCCAAAGTGCGATCGAAAGTGTCTAAACATAACTCAATTTCCAATCAACTTTCTCTACTATACGATATATCGAAATATATCGCGATATATCGGAACAGCATTTTGATGAAGATTTATTGCAAGTTGTAGAGACAGCTATTTATCGCGTCTTGCCTGGGCCATTACATACGCAGGGGCACAGCATTGCTGTGCCCCAAAAAAAAGAACTTTTACAAATTGGTAATCTATTAGGCTTTGAAGCTGTTAACCCTCAACAGCCAAGTCAAAAAGACGCCCTACATTAAACGGACGATCGCTTCTTAAGCTTTTACCTTAGCTTTTGACCAGACACCATTTTCATCTTCATCATATTTCTGGTGAACAGCTTCCCAAGCAGCTTGTTCGGCGTTAAACTCGTCATTTTTTTCATTGATTGCAGCGTTATAGCGGTCAATGAATGTATGCTGAGCCTCACTAGAAAGATGAGCGCGAACTTCAGGTGACAAGTCGTCTGGGCTATTGCAAATTCCTGGACAAGGACGAGCGAGGGTTTTTTCAATTATCTGAGTTTCTTCCCCACCAGCGCTTTCGAGGAGCAATTGAAATTCCCCGGTGCGATCGCTTGGAATTTCTGCCAGCAATAAGAACTCACCAGCTTGTAAGCGGGTTTGGTAAATAGCGGCCTTATCTTCTGGCATTCCTAAAGTGGTCAGAACCGATACTAGACCGGCACCTGCGCTACCTGCGATCGCTCCACTAGCAGCCCCTAACAAGACTGCACCAATAGGCCCTGCTGCCACAATTGAGCCAACAAAAGGTATAAATAATACGCCTACGCCGGTGAGCAAGCTGAGAAAGGAACCAAACAAGGAACCAAAAACTGCCCCCGTTCTCAAGCCTCCTAGAATCACATCCTTTTTACTAATAAAGCCAGAAATTCGAGTTTCCGACTCAAAATTTCTGCCCATCACGGAAATGTGATCTCTAGGAACGCCTCTATCTAATAAACGTCTAATAACATCATCAACTTGTTTTTGTTCTTTGAATACAGCAGAAATAGTACGTTCTGCTTGATACACTTCTGGCATTTAGATACTCCTGGGATTATGTTGTTTTTGCGTAGATACACCCAAACAATATTGGATTTTAGATTTTGGATTTTAGATTAACTCCATACTAAAAAGTAGGGGGTAAGAAAATAATGGTAGATTTTGGATTTTTTCCACAATAAAATTGCAGACAATTCCACCACACACTACACAAAAAGACTTTTCTAGCTTTAAGTTTTGAATGAAAAACCCAAAATCCAAAATCTAAAATTTGTTACACACCTACAGGAGTTTTACTTTCATTTGCAGGCTGTGTACCGTCTGCCTCAAGTGCTTGCCCTTCAATAAATGAGCGCAACATCCAAGCCATTTCCTCATGTTCTTCCATCAATCCAGTCAGAAAATCAGCAGTTCCTTGATCGTGGAACTGTTCGCCAGACTGGTCTACATGATCTCTGAGGTTGCGAATTACTTGCTCGTGATCTTGCACTAAATTAGCTACCATTCCTGTTGCACTAGGAACACTACCAGCATGTTCCTTAAGGGTAGCAATTTTGAGAAATCCTTCCATCGAACCAACTGGATAACCACCCAAAGCACGAACCCGTTCTGCTAAAGCATCGATATTTACAGTCAGTTTTTCGTAGTGTTCTTCCCAAAGTTGATGCAAAGAGCGGAATTGAGGCCCAACAACGTCCCAATGGTACTTTTTGGTTTTTACTAACAGTAAATAGGCATCTGCCAAATCTTGATTCAACAGATTAATCACACCTTCGCGCTGTTCTTGTGTCAAACCAATATTGATCGCACGCATTGTTTTTCATCCCTAGACAAACTTATTATTTATTAACATCCCAAATTTTCGACATTATCTACATCAACCAAAGGGTGCATTGTCAGTTGAGATTAGTTACTATATTTAGAATTATTCCTACGTCTTAGTAGGTAGTATTATTAATCTAATAGTCTACTACTATCCTAATTTGGTTAGATTTACTGTTTTTTGGCTGAGCCTTGAAAAGATAAATTTTAAAATAATTGTCAATTACCTGGATAAATCTAATTTTTTAGCATAAATAAAAATTAGTTATAAGTGATTTTTTATGCAATCACTTATAACTACTAAAAAATTACCAAAGTCAAGTATTAATTATCTTACTTACCTGTAACTTTGTCTAACACATTTTTGATACTTTCTTCTACTGAGGTTGAACTCTGTGAATTTTCAGGACGCTTTTGTTTATCAAAGTCAGCAGTTCCTTGAACTTCATTAAGTCCTCCCTGAGTCTTCGCTTGAGTCTCTTCGAGTCCAATTGGTGGTTTTTTAGCAGCTTCGTCTGTTTTGCGCTGAATATCAAGCAGTTGTGTTTCCCCTTCGGTAGGCTTACTTTGGTAGCTATCGATCGCAAAAGCAGGAAAAGCACTAGATAACAATAGTAGAGCGCAAGTAAAAGCAACAACTAAAAAACGTACTGGGCGCAAAATAGATAAAACAGAAGCAATAACTTTCATTTGAAATCCTCGATAACAGCGTTAACTACGCAAGACATTTACTCTATGGGCAAAGCTTATGCTCTTATTTGGTATTACCAATAAAACTAGTAAGCAATGCTCCAATCTTGAAGTTAATCAAAAATCAACCTGAAGAAGTTACCTCCGTATTTGTGCATTAACTTAGAATATGGTTAACGAGCAAGTACTCTCGGCAAGTTCTTCATTCAATGTCGAACTGATTTATTTTTACTTTGTAAACCATAAGGTATACATCAACCTGTAGAATGAAGTTATTCCTATCTATAGTTAGAAAAAAAATCATTCTCTAGGTATATCGACTTTCAAGCCTGTTGCCTACTATAAAATTTATGCCCCTTTCCCCAATGTTGCTCCTACTTGATAATCAGCGTCATAGCCAATATCGCCAACAAAACAAAATCGACTGACAAAATTAAATATTTGCTTGATATCTTCTAATATTAAGTCTGAAAAAATTACTTTAGATGTATCATGTTTGAGTTTCTGTAACTCTTGATAAAACTATTTTCGTATATATGGAGAAAATTAATTTTTGTTATATATAAAACCTAAAGGAAAAGATTTTTAATTCAAATTCCATGACTTTTACCAATTACCCAATTACGTCGGAAAAATCTAGCTAACGCTGACTCTTCTAGTGATAAATAAATTGGGCGTCCGTGGGGACAGGTGCGGGGGTTGCGAGTGCGTTGCCAATTATCTAAAAGTGTCTGCATTTCTTGTAAATTCATTGGCGTACCATTACGAATCGCACTGCGACAAGCAACAGCAACTTGCGCTGTTTGTAAGTCACCTCCCAAACTTAATTCTAAAATTGCTTGGGCAGAATCTTCGCGCTGCTGCAACATTGCAGGTAGATTACGAACTGCCCAAAGTTGTTCGCCAAAGGGTTCTATATCTAAACCGATGCGTTGTAATTGCGATACTTGCGCTGGTGATAATTGATAAAGAATAATCGGCGGTTCGACGGAAATGAGTTGCCAATTATCGCATAATTGCTCGTATAAAACCCGTTCGTGGGCAATGTGCTGTTCCACTAACCACATTCCACCAGGATGTTCGGCGACAATATAAGTATTACTCACTTGCGCCACAGCTTTTAAAAAGTTAGGAGTTGAGAGTGAGGAGTCAGGAATTTTCTCATCACCGTTGGGGTTTTTAGAATTGAAGTTGTAGCCGCCTTTTGCTTCTGCGGCTTTGAGTAATTTACTAACTCGTGTTGTGTGAACAGTTTCTTTTAAATTAGCAGCAGAAATTCGCAGCGCTTGGTTAATTCCTTGAAGAATTTGTTCTTGCCAATAAGTGATTGCATTGAGGTAAATTTCTGTTTTTGCTGGATTACGATTCCAGTTAATTTGATCCGGGGAAATGGCAAGATGAAGAAAACAAATTGGATAGCGATCGCGCGGTAATGTTTTGTGAAATCCTGATAATATTGTTTGTTCTAATTCCGTTGATTTAATCATCCGTCCGTTAATCGCCACACGCACCCAATCTGGACGATGACGATGACAGCGATCGGGTAATCCTACCACTAAATGTATTGCTGAGTGGAGAGTGGGGACTGAGGAGTTCTGAATTCTGTCTTCTGAATTCTGAGTTCTGAGTTCTGAATTCTGAATTCTGTCTTCTGAGTTTACCGGGTTGGGTACTTCGAGTTTGACTTCTTGCAAATCACCTTGTCGGACTTGCGGTAAAATCTGCGGTAGTAGTTGCCCTGTTGTAGCAGCAGGAGAAATGGTGAACCATTGACGGTCATTTTGCCAAATCTGCCAGCTGACGCGGGGATGACATAGGGCAATTTGGTGAATTGTTGCTTGCACGGCTTTCATTTGCTGTGCTATCGGGGGTAGTCCCTGGCGACGAGATGAACAGTTACCGAAAAGATTAGAAACTGTGACTACTGTACCAGGTGCGATCGCAGTTACTTCAACTTCCAGAACTTCCCCGCCATACCCATAGAGAACTCGCCATCCTAATTTCCCACCCACAGAACGACTCAAAATTTCCAAATCTGCCAGATTCGTTAAACTGTGTAACGCTTCACCACGAAAACCCAAGCTATTAATTTTCCACAAATCGGCACTAGAACGAATTTTACTTGTGCTGTGTGCTGTGGCTGCTTGTTGCAAATCATCTAAGTTCATTCCGCAACCATTGTCTGCGACACGAATTCGCCATTGCTGCGGCCATAAGGAAACCACAATTCGCGTTGCACCTGCGTCTAGGGAATTTTCCACCAATTCCCGTACTACAGAGGCTAAAGAGTCGATGACCTCTCCCGCTGTAATTAGATATACAACTTCTGTTGGTAGAGCTTGAATAGTAGATGCCATAAGTTATAGTTTATAACTTCTGGCGACAGAGGGAGTAGGAGAGTAAATTTGGCAGAAATTTTTATTAATTGTAAAGAAAACTCAATTAAAAAGGGATTTTTGATAAGTTGCTTTTGAGCTTCTAAGCAAAAAAACTTATAAGTAGTAAATTAGCGGCTAATGCTCACGATTAACAAAGAATTCAGGAGTCACGAGTCAGAATTCAGCATAAATTCTGTACGAATGGCGGATGAATAAATAGTGAAACACTACACTAAATCTAAGATTTAGTGGTATATCCTGCTGCAACGTCAAAAGTCAACAATCACTGGCAGGTGTTAATCTACATTTCAAGCATTGCTGAATTCTGAATTCTGAATTCTGATACCAATTCTTCGTGAAGCTGCATAGAATTTTACCCCTCCCCAACCCTCCCCTTGGCAAGGGGAGGGTGCGCGCTAGCGCGGGTGGGGTATTTATATGCGTCTTCATATTAAATTGGTATGACTTCTTTTCTAATTATTTTCGCTCAGTGCTAGAACTTTAGGTGATTCAAGTTTCAGCAAGCCATTCAATAATGATGCCGGACGTTGCCTGTAAGGCCAAGCAAAAGCATGGCGGAAAGCTGCATCCTGACAAGCTTGGAGTTGTTGAAAATTAATAATGTCGTAAGTCAAGAGATTTTCATATTCCCAAGGCAAACGTACATTGTGTAAACCAGCATTATCAGTACAAATAGCGATATCGACTCCAGCATCAAAACAACGGTCAAAAACTATTTTGAGTTGACGTATATCCTGTAAAGTACCAGTTTTCAAATAAGTTGTAGGGCAAACCTCCAAACACTGCCCGCGTCTAGCTAAATCATTAAGTAATTCTGGATACAATAAGGGAATTTGGATGCCGTGACCAATTCGCATCAGGTAGGGTAATAGTTGGGGGTAACAACCAGCGGTAGTTTCAAATAAATGTCCAGTGGTGTTAACGCCCTGCGATCGCGCATAATCATATAGACTAATCCATTCTTGGAGGCGATCGGCATAATAGCTATCACCCCCAGCTACATCTACTCCACAGACATACTGTTTATTTTGCGCCGCCAAATCAATAATCGCTTTGTTCACCTCATAAGGTAAACGCGTGTGCATACACAGAATTTGGCTAGTAACAATCGGATATTCTGGCAAATGGCTAGCTTTTCCTACTACCTGCACAATTTCTGCCATCTTGTCAATTCTGTCTGATTGACTCAGATGCTCAGGTGTCCGTAAATACGGAGTATAGCGCAGTTCCAGATAAGCCAAATTTTCAAAAATGTAAGCACCGCGCAGCAAGCGATAGATAAAGTAAGGCAAAGTCTCTACAGTTTGGACACTTTCTACTAGGGTGTGCAATTCTAGATACTCATCTAGAGTATTGCGTGGGCGGGTGTAAAAATCTTCAAATTCTGAATAGTCAGCAAAGCGAGAAATCAATTCCGAAGAATGTCGCTCAAAATATCGCCACAAAACTCTGGGTACGACGGAACCGCCTAGATGTCTATGTAATTCTGCGTATAAAGCCATAATGGTATTTTTAGGGAAAAATTTCAATAATTGTAACAAAAACATAGAGAAAAAAATCTCTACTTCCAGCAACATTCTGTAAATCTACGTTAATTCATGCTAAATTTTGCACCACTTTCTGTAAAAAATCCTTTATAGTCAGGCTTTTAAGCAAAATACTTGATACCAATGTCAGCAAATGCCGCAATATTTTGGTCTGACAACAGCAAACTACTGAGGTTAATTTTTACAATTTTTTCTAAACACTTCTTCCAAATCCCATCTTTCTCATCCCCGCACTCCCCAATTAACCCTCTCCAACTGCTGTTAAATATTTGTTGCTGCATTACAACAGAGGAGTTGTAAAATACTTTCTTCCTCATAAGGGATTGAAACCTATTTCTGTCAAAAGTAAAATTAATTAGCCACCTTTCATAACTGATTCGAGTTCTTGGGAAACCAAGGGTGTTTCCCTAGACGTTAAAGCAGGCAAGTACACTGTAAATTGAGTACCTCTACCCACCTGACTATAAAGATTAACAAAACCACCGTGATTCTTAATGATGCTCAGTGTGGTGGAAAGCCCTAAACCCGTACCTTTGCTTACGTCTTTGGTAGTGAAAAACGGTTCAAAAATCCGTTCTTGAACTTCCGACGACATACCAATACCAGTATCCGTCACCACGATCGCAATATAAGAACCCACTTTAGCATCAATATTAATCTGGGCAGAACGTTCGCTAATTACGACATTTTCCGCCACAATTCTCAATATTCCCCCATCGGGCATGGCATCGCGGGCGTTGACTGCTAAATTCATCAGCACTTGATATAGTTGAGTTGCGTCTCCCCGGACTTGCCAAAGATTTTTGGGAATATCTATTTGGCAGATAATAGAATCAGGAAATGTTTGAGCGATAATTTGCTCAATTTCTGCTATTAAAGGCTGAATTTCAACAATTATGCGTTTGCTTTCAACACCGCGTGCAAAAGTCAAGATTTGCCTGAGTAAATTAGCACTGCGTTTGACATTATTTTCTAAGGTTTGTAGTATTTTCTGGCTTTGGGCATCAGGAAATTTTTTCTGCAACAACTGAACTGACATTAAAATCGGCGATAGTAGATTATTGAGGTCATGGACGATACCGCTAGTTAGACTACCGATACTCTCCAAACGTTGCGATCGCCAAAGTTGAGTTTCTAATTGTTTCTGCTGTGTAATTTCGGTATTCACACTCAAAATAGATTTGAGTTGTCCATTATCATCTGCTAACAATATCCACCGACTTTCAACGATAATTTCCTTACCTTCTTTTGTCAGTTGATACAATTCACCCCGCCACTCACCAGTATTCATCACACTTAAGTAAGCATCTTCTACCTGTGGCGAAGTTCCTTCATACAAAAGGTGCCCAATATTTTTACCCACAGCTTCCTCAACTTTCCAGCCGTAGAGACTCTGGGCACCTTGATTCCAAAATAAAATTTGCTTGTCGATATTTTGCACCACAATTGCATCTTTCGCTACATCCAGCAGCAACTTTTGTTCGCGAATTTTCTCTTCTGCTTGCTGAAGTTGTTTAACGTAATTACACAATAATTTATACAGTAAAACTACTAACAGTAAATGTAAAACAACGGTCATCAAAAATCTAATTACAGCCTTTTGGGAAATTGCTTGTGACTCTTTTATCTCTTCCTGTAATAAATTTTGTTCTTTCTTTAAAGAATCCTCAATTAGCTGTTGAATTTCTTTGCCAATTTCCTTGTCTTGTTTAGACAAAATTAGCTGTTGAGTTGCTGGTAATCCCTGATTTTCTTTTAAGTATATTTCTTGCCGTAGCGTGTTGAATCTGTTACTAATTTTTTGCTTGAGTAAAGAAAACCACTGCTGCTTTTGGGGATTATTACCAATTAATTTACTCAGGTTTTGGAGATGGCGATCGCTTTGCTCGTATCCCCGATTATATGCTTCGATAGCTTCTATATCAGATGTAATTATATAATTACGTTGTGCAGTTTCAGTATATTGTAACGTACTTTGTATAATTTGCAGTTGAGTAATAAATTTGTGAGAGTCTGTCACAAATTGGCGGTTATAAATCAGCTTAATGGTGTTGTCATAGGAAATTAAAGTATTAGTAAATACAATTGACAGCGCCAAGATGAATATTGCTTTGTGTTTTTGGACTTTAGACCATTTTTTTATCATGCGATCGCCCTTTTTGCTCCCGATGACCTCCATTAGTTACAATTAAGGATTGAAAAAAATACTGAGAGTATTTGCATCACTTGGAAAACACGGGTAATAAAATACAAACTCTTAAAGTTATAAATCTCTTGATTTTTGGGGATAATCATGTATACACAATAATTAGAAACCAAACCGCCAGGTTTTAATATATATTAATTGTTGAACTCACTATACATCATTGCTCATTAGCTATTGTTAACTAAACAAATAACAAACGATATTGGTGCTGATAGCTATTTATAGTCATGAAAACGCCTAGCTAGAAACGCGATAAATCAGGTCTGTATTGGGGTAGGTATATTCGTAGTTCATCTTTTGTTCTGAGATTTCATTATGAATTCCCCAATTGAAAACACTTACAATAATCCTATTTAATTTGCGAAAAATATCAGTGCTAGCTGTCAACAGTCAACACAGTGTTATATATTTTTCAAAAGCCTTGACATTTTTTCCGAAATATGTTGATAATAATAGTTTGTGGAAACTTTACCTCTTAATATAAACGCTTGGCTAACGTAATTGTCATAGGTGCCCAATGGGGCGATGAAGGAAAAGGTAAAATAACAGACTTGCTCAGCCGTTCGGCAGATGTTGTGGTACGTTACCAAGGGGGTGTCAATGCTGGACACACAATTGTAGTTAAAGGTCAAACCTTTAAGCTGCACCTAATCCCCTCTGGTATTTTGTATCCAGATACCGATTGCATTATCGGCTGTGGCACAGTCATCGATCCACAGATTTTGATAGCAGAACTCGACCAACTAAAAGAATTAAATATATCCACTGACCACCTGCTGATATCTGAGACAGCCCACGTAACGATGCCTTATCATCGCTTGATAGACCAGGCATCAGAAGAACGACGGGGAAGCCATAAGATCGGCACTACAGGTCGGGGCATTGGGCCGACTTATGCTGATAAATCTGAACGTACAGGCATTCGGGTTTTGGATTTGATGGACCCCGATGGGCTACGGGAGCAGTTAGAGTGGACGATTAATTATAAAAACGTCATTTTAGAAAAGCTTTACAACTTGCCGCCTCTAAATCCACAAGAGGTGATTCAGCAGTATCTAGGGTATGCAGAACGCTTGCGCCCTTACGTTGTTGATACATCATTAAAAATATACGATGCAATTCAGCGACGGCGGAATATTCTGTTTGAAGGCGCACAAGGCACACTCCTAGACTTAGATCACGGAACTTATCCCTATGTTACCTCCTCCAACCCCGTAGCCGGGGGGGCTTGCGTTGGTACAGGGCTAGGGCCGACAATGATAGACCGGGTGATTGGGGTATCGAAAGCGTATACCACAAGAGTGGGAGAAGGGCCATTTCCCACAGAACTGGATGGAGAGTTGGGAGAATTACTGTGCGATCGCGGTGCCGAATTTGGCACAACCACCGGACGCAAACGGCGTTGCGGCTGGTTTGATGCCGTCATCGGTCGTTATGCCGTGCGAATTAACGGCATGGACTGTATGGCACTTACCAAACTGGATGTCCTCGACGAATTAGAAGAAATCCAAGTTTGTGTCGCCTATGAAATAGATGGCGTCCGCAGCGAACACTTTCCCACCAGTTCCCGTCAATTTGCCAGATGTCGCCCCATTTATAAAACCTTACCAGGATGGCAAGTGTCAACAAGCCACTGCCGCACCCTGGAAGACTTGCCACAGCAGGCACTGGATTATCTAAAATTCTTAGCAGAATTGATGGAAGTCCCGATCGCGATCGTTTCATTAGGAGCCAGCCGCGATCAAACCATTATCGTAGAAGACCCCATCCACGGCCCCAAACGCGCTTTATTGCACGCCGACGGCACACCCGCTTCCTTACTCAGTGCGTAGGGAGTGGGGAGTGAGGGGACAAGGGGACAAGGGGACGCGGGGACACGGGGACGCAAAGACGCGGAGAATAATCAATGCCCAATGCCCCATGCCCCATGCCCAATGCCCAATGCCCAAATGACAAATGACAACTGACAAAGGAAAGTTCTATGGCGATTACAGTCGAATGTCAAAAGCGACCAGAAGGTAGCAAGCCCAAAGCTTTGCGCCGTTCTGGAGAAATCCCAGCAAATTTATACGGTCACAAGGGTACAGAATCAATCTCTTTGACCATTAATGCCAAAACCGTTGAACGCTTGCTCAAAAGAGCCTCAGTCAACAATACTTTGATTGACTTAAACATTACCGATGTACCTTGGCGGGGTAAAGCCCTAATACGGGAACTTCAAGTTCATCCGGCAAAGGGTACGCCTTACCACCTCAGCTTTTTTGCCGTTGCCGGTCACGGCGACACAAATGTAGAAGTACGGCTGCGTTACGTGGGAGAGCCTGTTGGTGTTAAACAAGAAGGTGGCGTGTTAGACACCGTTGTTACCGAATTGCAGGTGAGTTGTGCCCCTGAGAACATCCCAGAATTCATTGAAATTGATGTCTCTAACTTGAAAATCGGAGACAACTTACATATCAGTGATATATCTTTTCCTGACGGAGTGACACCTCTAGCTGAGTCAGAACGAGTTCTTGTCAGCGTTCTGCCACCGCAAATTAACGCTGCTGCTGAAGAAGAGAGTGAAGCAGCTGTTTAAATACTGAAAAATTGTGGAGTTCAAAACCTCCCTAGCAAGTCTATAAAATAAACCTCAGACCGTATTGTTCCCATTGAGCAATCCGGTCTTTTAATTTTGAGATCGGAATCTAATTGTTGATTATTTTGTAGCTGAAAACGGCCTTTTGCCCATCTTATTGATTGCTTCATGTCTTTAGCACTCCTTCACGCTGTGCATAAATCTAAAAACCCAACGTTTAATTTAATAGCAACGGTATTTATCAATATTGAAGGAGACAAAACATGAAAGCTACATTACGTCATATTTTAAAGCTCAAGAAAGAGTATAAGTGCCTCCCATTTTTTGATTTCTTACGAGATGAGACTTTATCAGCTCGTCAGCGCTTAGAATTTTATCCTTGCATGGCTCCTTTTATTATGAGCTTTGGGGATTTAAATCGCTATGTTATGCGCCTAGAACCAACATTAGATGTATATCAGGCTATGGTGAATGAACACTCTTATGAAGACGATCATCACTGGCCTTGGTATTTGGAAGATTTTAACAAATTGGGCTTCGATCGCCAAAAAATCTCACCCACTGAGTATTTACAATTTTTCTACAGCGATCGCACCAAAGTCAACCGCCTGTTATCACACAAGCTAGCTCATTTAATTTATGGCTCATCTAGTATTGTGCGTTTAGCCATTATCGAAGCCATTGAAGAAACAGGCAATGTATTGTTTGAACTAATGGGAAAATTGGCACAAACAATTGAACAAGAAACAGGCATGGAATTACGCTATTGTGGAGAATTCCATTTTAGTAAAGAATCTGGCCATGCTATTACAAACGAACATGCCATTATGGCAGAAATAGAAATGGATGAGCAAACACGCGCCGAGGCTATTGAAAAAGTTAATTTGGTGTTTGCTTGGTTTACTGAATGGACAGAAGAATTGTTAGCATACGCCAAGCAAAATCTGAATTATCCTGATGAGCAACTCATACGTGATGCCAAAAATGAGACTAGAATTTGTTTTGTTTGATGTTTTGAGATTTTATACCAATTTAATATGAAGCTGCATAGAATAGAGCTTCCAGGATAAAGTTGTAAGAAGAGACTGAAATTACCTGCTCAAATGAAAGTTGGTCGAATATTTCTTGGAT
>NZ_JACJTU010000140.1 GCF_014698835.1 Nostoc paludosum FACHB-159
CTGATTCATCCACATACTTTAAATCGATTTCGCCAGCTGCCGCAGATAATTCCAGCATTTCTAAGTCAGCCTGTTTGATTTGCTGTACTACCGGATCTTGTTTCCTCAATACCCTTAAACGACTGCCCATATCGCTTTTACCTTTGTAGACACATTGTACGTATTTACTTATCTTTACATAGTTTGGTTTTTTCACCTCGTTCTACTTACTCAGGAGCTATAAAGCTTATACTGTAAAGTATCTGAAATTTTTATGGCCTCAAGAATCACCGACCCTTTAGGGCGATAAGTATGTGAATGTGATTAGCTCCTGATTAAAATTACTATGACCCATACACCAAACACTCGGCTAGACCGGATTGAGGCAATTCTAGACAGAGTAGCAGTTCAACAACAGATAAATACTCAGGCGATCGCGCAACTGACGAGTGTGCAATGGCGGAAGCTGCTGGAGTATGAAGCAGAGTATTGGGAGTTAGTAGCAGCGTAAACCAGAACTCAGGAGTCAGAAGCGAAAATTCTTCTGATTCCTAATTTTTTTCTCTTCATTTATACTGGTTGAGAGATTACTTGAGGATGGCTGCCCACGACTCAATAAACCGATGTGGTTGGCCTTTGTGGGTGAAGAAATGCCACCCCTGTCTGAACTGTGGAAACTCTATTTAAAAGAGCAATCATGAGGAGAAATGACAATTTTCAGATTTTTTTAATTTAATTACAAAAAATTAATTTTTTTAAAATTAGAACTAGGTAAATAATATTTAAGTACTATATGTTAATTAATAAAATTATTTTCGGTTTTAATAGTTTCTGCCTATTATTAATTATTGCCTTGATTATTTATAATAAAATATTTGATGTATCAGTTGGAGGATTGTTCTTACCACCTCTCACCCCAGCATATCCTGGTGCAGGATTGTTTACACTTGGATTTCAAATACTGTGCTCTATACCACCTATAATTTGTGCTTTTAGTTTTACCTTACTAAAAACTATTAAACCTAATAATAGATTTAATCAATTTTTGCTTTACTCCGCCATTTTAACAGCAGGTTATTTAGTGAATGAAATTTATCGACTCCATATAATTTTTTTGCAATTTGGCATTCCCAAGCTAGTAACTATTTTCTGCTACACAATTATTGCTAGCTTGTATGGGTTAGCTTTTAGACGACAAATCAAATCAACACCTTATATTATCCTTATTGCTAGTTTAGTTTTATTATTTATTGCTATTACAGTAGATTCGCTCCATTTTAAGGGTGATGGAACTACTAGCTTATTAGAAGGTATTCCTAAATTTTTGAGTGGGCTGAATGTCGCGCTTTATTTTTGGTTTGTCTGTTATCGAGAAGTACTACACTCCTTGCAGTTTGCTAAAAATGGATAAAGAAGGCAGCTATGCTGAGGGCAGAGGGCAGTCCCGATGAAACAAGTTTCACAGCCAAGCATGAAAATGTGGTGTGGGACTGAGCTATATAGATACTCATCTAAATAGCATTTTCAAGTCAGAAGGTTTTATCCAGATCGGAGTAGCACCCCTCCTGTTGGGAGAGCCACCAAATTTTTAATTTGGTGGGGGTCTTAAACCCTTACTCCCTACCGTCGTGGCAGAGGGCAGGAATCAGAATTCCCTCCTGCCCTCTGCCTTTCTTGATAAACTTTCCATAACCTCTTCTCCAAACGGGGACTACCAATCCCAATCAAAAGACTCAAAGCGTTTGGAATTCTGAGCAGTGTAGCGGACTGTATGTTGAATATTGGTATGCCCCAGGTAATACCAATTCGCAATGGCAGCAACGCGATTTTCTGAAGTCAGGCAAAAAACGAGCGATGCCTGCGGCGGGCTGCGCCAACGCTAAAATATATACTTCAGTAAATAGTTTAAATATATACATCTAATCTAGAGTTAGTACTGTATATAATATCACTTAAATAACTACTGAATACGCTCGTGAATCACCAACGCCGTAATATCCTTTTTACTTTAGGTGCAAGCTTGACAGGATTTTTTTCTAGTACAGCCCTGTCCACTGCTGGCGCTAGATCTCCCAACCAACTAAATACTCAAGTAACTGTGAATACCGCAAACCTGCAAAAATTAGTAGACCGTGCTTCCATTATTGATGCTGTAAATATCATTGGTATGGGTGCAGATTTACGAGATTGGAAAGCCTGTCGCGCTGCGTTTGCCGATCGAGTTCTGACTGACTACACCTCCCTGAATGGGGGTACTCCCAATACTGTAGCAGCAGATACCTTAGTTACTGGTTGGGCAGATTTTTTCAGTAAAACCTTTAAAGCCACTCAGCACATGATTACCAATCATATTGTCACAGTTAATGGCGATCAAGCAACCTGCACCTCTCACTTTCGGGCACATCACATCTATCTTGGTGGTGAATCGGGTAAAACTTGGACATTGGGTGGCTTCTACAATCATCGGCTAACCCGCATCAAAGGTCGCTGGAAAGTTATACAAATGAAAATGACCTGGACTTACGAAGAAGGTATTCGCCCTGGTTAATTGTATGATGCAGCCTGATATTTCCTATTCTCTAAGCTTCTTGGGATGGGATTAGAGTCAAGTATGTACGTTTGCTCCAACGAGCTCAAAGCCCAGACAATACTTTAACAATAAATATTGCTCCCCTCCACTTAAGAGCCACTGGCGCGATCGCAAAACAATATGAATCCGATTGGTCGAACCATGTCCACCAAAAACCGCTTCTAGATTATCTACAAATCACACTTAGCTTATTAAGATTTGAGGAAATTAAAGATTTACTGGTAATCCTAAACAACAAACTATTACCATTTGTATTTAGTTGACAGCGATTATCAAATGACTGTGTTCAGGGGAGATGATGTGATTGTATCGCCTTTATTTCCTAAACTCAATTTGACAGTACAACAAATTTTTGATTCCGCTTTGTGAAAAGTCGAGATTTAAAACAGTTTTTCAAAAATCCACCGCAGTCAATTAGGCATCGGATTGCAGCAATAGATCCGCTCCTAGTTCGGTATTTGGTGGGGTAATCAAAAGCGAAAGTAAAATAAAATTATCCTCCGCTTAAACCCTATCATGCTGCTAAGAGAACTCGAACAACAACTGCTTCAACTTGACCCCAATGAAAAACTGTATATTATTCAACTCCTTGCCCAAAGCCTAACTACACACGATATCCACCCAGAACAACCAAGCAAACTCTCAGAATTCTTTCGTCAATCCCTCCTGGCACAAGTCAGTGAAGAACTTGACCTCAGCCGAGATCGCAGCCTGAGTTACGATGTCTTCAGCCTATGAACTACCTAATATATGTAGAGTATACTAGATGACTCAAGCCCTACCCAAGTTAGCAACCTTTGAACAATTTATTGAGTGGTATCCCTCAAATGGGGTGCGATATGAACTACATAAAGGAGTCATTGTACAAATGCCACCCCCAACTGGCGAACACGAAAACGTTGTTGGATTTTTAGCAGCACAGATAACCTTTCAATTCTTGCAAATGGGACTTCCATTCCGCATCCCTAAAACTGCCTTTATCAAAATTGAGAGCAATAACTCAACCTATTCTCCCGACATTTTGGTATTAAATCATGACAATCTTGTTAATGAACCTCTGTGGAGCAAACAATCGACTGTTATTCAAGCGGAATCTGTACCAATCGCCATTGAAGTAGTTAGTACCAACTGGCGAGATGATTATTACGACAAGTTCAGGGATTATGAACAAATGGGAATTCCTGAGTATTGGATTGTGGATTATGCTGCACTCGGTGGCAAAAGATTTACTGGTAATCCCAAACAACCAACTATTACCATTTGTAATTTAGTTGACGGCGATTATCAAATGACTGTGTTCAGGGGAGATGATGTTATTGTATCGCCTTTATTTCCCAAACTCAAATTGACAGCACAACAAATTTTTGATTCCGCTTTATAAGCACTAAAATAATCCCAAAAGAATATTTCGAGGAGGCGTTAATTAAATTAAAAATTCAAAATAAATCGGAGATGCGTGTTTGTAGAAAGTAATAATTTATGGCAGAAACACAACAACAGCAAATCAGGGAGTTACCCCGGATTTCTCACCAAGATTGAAAGAAGAGGGGTCAAAAACTGCCAAAATGTATGTTGCAAAAGAATTCCAGCAGCTTAAAGCATGACCCCAAGTAAAAATCATTC
>NZ_JACJTU010000141.1 GCF_014698835.1 Nostoc paludosum FACHB-159
GGTATCAACTAATCACATTTTTGTAATAAAAACTACTTTATTTCTCAGTATGAGTGTTCGGCGATCGCACTTTTTTTGGGGTCATCTAACAAAATCGCATTGCTCCCTCTCTGTTTGTACCGATGGTTCGTACTGGCTCACCAATTTCGTTGTAGTATACCTGACTTGTGGAGTTTAACCAGTGTATACTGCCATCAGGCCAGACGACTCGATACTCTATGGTTCCTCTTCCTTCTTCAAGAACGCGAGTTATGCTGGCAACCACAGATTTGCGGTCTTCTGGATGGATTAAATTCAGGTACTCTTCAAAGGGGGGACATAAACTGCCCCAAGGTAAACCATAAAGTAGTCCCATACTCGCAGACCAAATAACGGTGTTGGCCTTGAGGTTCCTGTCCCAGATACCCATGTGGGCAGTTTCTAGAGCTAAATTCAATCGCGCTTCACTTTCGCGCAGCGATTCTTCAGCGAGTTTGCGTTCGGTGATATCTTCGGCGATACCGCTATAGTAGTTAATTTTTCCTTGGCGATCGCACACAGGAAAACCCCGATTCCAAATCCAGCGTAAGGAACCATCAAGTTGGAAAATCCGATATTCTGCTGAAGCTGACTGATGATTCAGCAGTTGTTCGATGAATTTATTGGCCAGATCGCGATCGTCTGGATGAACCGTATCTATCCAGAACTCTGAGTGCTCAAACAAATTCTTACAAGAACGACCCCAAATTTTTTCATAAGCAGGACTAATGTAGAAAGGTTGCAATGATTTAGCGCTAGCAATCCAAATTACTGCCTCGGTATTTTCGGCAAAATTGCGGAATTTCTCTTCACTTTGACGCAGTGCTTCTTCGGCAATTTGGCGATCGCGTAGCGCTGCTTGCTGTTCGGTAATATCTCTTCCTACCCCTTGAATTTCAACAATCTCTCCTTTTTCATCTTTAATCCCAATACTCTTCAATTGAAACCAGCGAATACCGTTAACAGTGAATACACGTCGCTCAGCAGTTGTCAAGGAATAAGACCCAGATATTAAATTTGTGATATTTTCCCTGGTTTGCGGCAAGTCATCTGGATGAACAAACTCAAAAATCGGCTGACCGCGAAACTCATCTTGTTTCCAGCCAAAGGTTTGACAAGCAGCGGCATTGGCAAAGGTCACCCGCCCTTGCAAATCAATGCGGATAATAATGTCTGTTTGGCTTTCCACCAGTTGGCGATAGAGGTTTTCACTTTGCCTTAATGCCTCTTGGACCCGTTGGCGTTGGCTAATTTCTTTTTGCAATCGTGCGTTGGACAAGACAAGTTCTGCTGTTCGTTCCGCCACTTGTCTTTCTAGCTCATCGTTAGCTTGGCGCAGTGCTTCTTTTGCTTGTTGCCGTTCGCTGATGTTGCAAATTAACCAGCGCCAGCCAACTTGCTCATCTTGTAGGTTGTATATCGCAGTGACTTTAACCCTAGCTAGGAAAGGTTTATTTTTCCGTGATTTTAAATTAATTTCCCACTCCTGCATCTGCTGGCAATTATTCAGTTTGGCGATAAAGGTCTGGCGGTCTTCCTGAGCAACAAACAATACTAACGGTTTGTTAAACAAATATTTTTGGGGCACAGCAAATAACGTTGCGGCTGCATGATTAACCTCTTGGATAATACCGGCCGTATTAGTTACCAAGTAACCATCTGGAGCAAAGTCAAATAAATCTTGGTAACGCTGCCGCTCTAATTCTACTAACTCACGAGTAGCGAGCAGTTCTTCATTTTGTTGGCGCAGTTCCTCTTGTGCTGTCCGAAATTCTTCCAGGGCTAGTTGAAGTTGCTGATTAACTTCCATAATTTCACAAGATTGTGCCTCAAACCAAAGCTTTAAGTAATTTTGAGTTTGGTAGCGCACTTGGTCTATTTCAATTTGCTGATTAACCTGCCTGAATTCATCTGTGGGTTTTTGGAAACATTGCTGTAATCCTTCAACAACCCCAGCCATTTTGACTAAATCAAACGCTTGTAGCAAGTTGGCCTCACTGATAATTCCTACCAATTGCCCACCATCGTCTAAAACTGGTAGATGGTGAATTTGGTGCTGGCGCAATAACGATAAGGCCATGAAAATATTTTGAGAATCTGATTCTCTCAGGGTCACAACTGGCTGCGTCATAACCTCAACCATTGTCGCCGTCGATAAATCAATTTCAGAAGCTATAAGTCTAACTACATCTTTTTGCGTAAAAATACCTAATAAATTTCCTGCCTCCATAACCAAGACACAATCAGTTAATGATTGCTCTGGAAGGCTTAAACCTAATGATATATCTAAACTATTTGCTGCATATTTATTACATCTTGCCTGATTCATTAAGACAATAGCTTCGACTACATAACTATCAGGGTTAATCGTTAAGGGAGTACGATTAATAACACGATCTAAAGTAGGTAAATTAATTAGCTGAGCGTTGAATTGCATAGTTAATTAGTCAATTCTAATTATCTTGTTGATAACAGGAGGAACTAGCGCAAGCTAGCAAAATTAAAACTAAGCAAACTCTTGTAAACCAAGAATTTTTGTAGTTAAAGAAGTATTAATCAATTATTTGGATAAATATGCTCTGTAAATTTCACCAGACGATTACAGGGAAACAACCAAGTCAGGAACAGCAAGTAGATAGAATTTTAGAGTAGACAAACTCATTCTATTGTCAAATTCAATAATAGATGAGCTGTTATTTAAAGAGATTACCTTAATTAATGGCGTTGTAGTATTACGTAGCGTGAAATTTTGGAAATTGATAATTAGGATGAGAAGCAGGGCTTATAAGCTGTTAAGCACCTAATTTGTAGTTTAGACCGCAGGGGAGCAGAGGGGCAGAGGGGAAAAAACAAGGCACATTGAATTCTCCCCTGCTCCCTGCTCCCCTTCTTCTGTGTAGTTTTACTAGGAAAATTTCAAGATCTTATAAGAAAAGAGTTCAATCCCCTGGGGTCATTACTCAATAAATGTGTATAAATATTATAGAAATAATAAGTAATTTAAATTTCCTCACAACTTCCTCACATTCTGAGATTATAGTCAAAATATAGACAACTTAGTTTAAGTAACTACGGGTTTGTCAACTGACTGCCTGGATTTGCAATAACACTTTTATTAACAGGATTTGACAAAATATGAATTACTGTCCTTGCTGTTCTGGTGTACTTTTAGAACATATACGCGGTGGAGAGACTTATTGGTTCTGTCGCCACTGTTGGCAAGAAATGCCTGTTTATAATTGGAACGAACCCAGTTCATTTGCAGAGGCCGTCATAGGAAAATTACCTAGCAAACCTCAACATGTAGAACATGGCAATACAACTATCTACGTAAGGCAACGACGATCCATTAGCGGATGGATTGGATTACAAGAGTTACCTGCCTAATAGGACTTATCTCAAATTAAATAAGTATAATTTCCTACTATATTTTTAGGTAATGAATTGATAGAAAATGTTAGGTTCTAGCCCGCCTATTAAGTATTACCTGACACACAACGAGAAAAGTAGGGAATTGGGGAGTCAGGAGTGGAGACAATACTTGTCGGGTTTTGGGGAAAAGGGGAAAGAAAAAACCTTTACCCTTTACCTTTTCCCCAAACCAAATTCCGAGTTCAAAATCCTTAACCGAGCAGTATTAGGAGTGGAGAAGCAGACAAGGGGAATAAACCCTCCCTATCTGTCGTAGGGGCGCAAGCCCTTGCGACCATACCGCGTGGTCTATTTACCTGAAAATAGCTGTAAGTTGCCCCTACGCGTGTACTTGATTTACCTTAAATATGCTGTATGCGATCGCTCGATACAGTTGAGATCAGTGTGTTTTTTCCTCCTCTGTTCCCCCAACCCTGTTAAGAGTTCGCTTACCTCCACAAAGGAACTTTCTTAGCACCAAGGGTATTGTGTTATTAATCTCGAACTAATTTAAAACTTTTTCGTTTTCAAAAGTTGATTTGTAATTTGCTTTTTATTACAGTTGTCAGCTTTTAGATCAGGGCTATTTCATTCTAAATGTAGGCAGTATATGGTAAGATGCAGCGCAAATTCTATATTAATGCATCTGTCCCATGTCTCAAATCGCAATTATAGAAGCCTTCGC
>NZ_JACJTU010000142.1 GCF_014698835.1 Nostoc paludosum FACHB-159
GGTATCAACTAATCACATTTTTGTAATAAAAACTACTTTATTTCTCAGTATGAGTGTTCGGCGATCGCACTTTTTTTGGGGTCATCTAACAAAATCGCATTGCTCCCCCCTGCACGTAATACAGCCGCTGTTGTTCCTGCCCCACCGTGTCTTCGCTGTGGCGAGCTGAGGTAATTGATGTTTTGAGGCAGATAAGACTGGATCTTTCACAGTAAATCTTATTTATGCGCCTTTCTCTAAGGTTTTACTACTGCGGCCACTTTATGCTTTAAAAACGGCCACTTTATCCTTTAAGTGACATACAGAGTGAAGTATTTCGTGACCGTTTGGCTAAATTATCGTTCAAATCACACTGGTAGTCGGAGAATTTGATTTTTAGAGTTAACGTGCGTCCCTTTGTAGAATTTTGTTCTAGCCGTTGCTGGACAATTTGAGCAATTTGTTCGAGTTCATGTAGCACAGCCGCGCGGTAGCACTCGATCGCAGCTAGCCGTGTCAAGTTGTGAGCTTGCTCCCAAATTTGGCGCAGCAGATTTTGAGAATTTTATTTTTTGACAAATAAAGCAGTCATCGGTTTAACTCCTTTAGAATTTTCGTTAGCGTAGTTTAAGTATTCATAAATGCCAAAAGCATCCTCAGTAGTTCGGAGCAAGGAGTAGTGATTATAAGGTGTATTATCAACAACACCTCGTGGGCCGTGGTTAGTAATAACAATCGTTGCAATGTGACCACCACCAAAGTTAGCGTAACTATTAGGGTCAAAACCGCAACAACCTTGAATTTTGGATTTGTTAGGAGGATTGTTATCTTCATCCCAAGTGATAATAATTGCATTATTGCCAGACTCAGCCCACAACTTAGAAGTAGTGATTTGATTGACAACTTTTCCAATCATCTGGTCACCAGATTGAATAAGTTTTTGTAATTGTGGACATTCAGGTAAACCGTGCATTTCATGACACTGGTTGAAGATGATGTGGCTGTAATTGGGAACTTTACCAGTGTTAAGGTCGTTTTGAAGTTGAGCAATTCCAACTATTTTATCGGGTAAGTTTGGGTCATCTTGTACTATTTTGAAGTTCATAAAACCATTATGCTTGACTGCATATAAGGCACGATCGAGACTGGGAGCGACAACAGTTTTAGAGCCTGGAGAAGGAATATCTTCAAAATAGCCTTTCCAAGTTAGCCCCTTTTGGGATAGTTGGTCAATTAAGCTTTTAGATGCAATGGTATGGTTTGCATAATCAGTTTGATGAGAATTGTGGCAAAATTGCTGATTACTACCAGCAAAGCAATAAAAAGCATCATCATCATGAATACCAAAAGTACTACCGCTTAGAATGGCAACGTAGTTAGCCTCGCTGGGATGCACTTCACCATAAAAGTTACTAGCTAAACCGTAGGTTTTTACGAGTTGATTGAGAATGGGTGCATTTGAGTTACCAATAATCTGGTTGTAGGATTTATTTTCTTCAACGATGACAAAGATATGATCGTATTTAGGGATGGCTTTGTCATCTAATGTTGGAGTGGAAACTACTGCTGCTGTGTTTGGAAGTGAAGATGATGGATTGGTTGCTGTTTGCGTAGATTCAGGGTAGTTAGAGAAACAACTATTAAGTGTGAAGCTCAAATTCAATAAGCAAACATAATGAATAATTGTTTGAAATCTAAGGTTCAAGTCACAGTATAATCGTGCTGTTTTTAACTCACTTCTAATCTTTTTTATCTTCATTGCCTAACACTTTTAATAGTTTCCTTGCTACTAAAACATTATCGCAATATCGCTACCAATTGCTGCTGTTAGAACCTACTGTTAGGATAGTAATCTTGAGTTTACGTCAGGGTGAGGTAAATGAACTCTGGCTCAATTGCTTTTCCTAATGGTGACTCCGGTGTTACTGACAAATTGTACCAAATGGAGAATGGCTGTGAGCGATGGGTTGAACCTTGAGTTTTGGCAATAGTATCACCAATTTTTTATCTAACGGACAAGCTGCTAAAACTGCTTATAACTCGTCGATCGAGTATGCTTATCGTGTGGGATCGCTGCTGACTTGAACAATCAGCTTGCCGAAGTTTTTGCCTTGTAATAACCCCATGAAAGCGTGCGGGGCATTTTCTAATTTTTGTACAACATCTTCTTTATACTTGAGCTTACCTTCTTGTAGCCAGCTAGAGACATCTTTAACAAACTCTGAGTGCCGATGTTGGTAATCACTTACAAGAAACCCTTTGATTAATGCCCGTTTAATCAACAGTGGCATTAAATTAGGCCCAGGGGGCAAATTTTCGGCATTATACTGCGAGATTAACCCTACCAACGGGATTCTGGCTCCTTGATTAATCTGCTGCAATACAGCTTCTAAAATAGAACCAGCTGTATTGTCAAAGTAAACATCGATCCCCTTCGGACAAGTAGCTTTTAGGGCTGAACTCAAATCCTGAGTTTTACGGTTAATACAGGCATCAAATCCTAATTCTTTCACCACATAATCACATTTTGCATCACTCCCAGCCACTCCCACAACCCTCAAGCCTTTGATTAGGGCAATTTGACCTGCTACAGCACCCACCGCCCCAGAGGCCGCAGAGACAACAACCGTTTCGCCAGCCTGGGGTTGCCCAACATCAAGCAGCGCAAAATATGCCGTCATTCCGGGCATTCCTGTTACACCCAAGGCATAGGAGAGCGGAGCTTCCTTAGGGTCAAGCTTACGTAACGTTTCGCCTCTCGATATGCCATAGGCTTGCCAGCCGTCATAACCAAGCACAAAATCTCCTGCTGAAAATTGGGGATGGTTAGATTTCATCACCTGGCTAACTGTGCCACCGACCATTACAGACCCCAACTCTACAGCAGCAGCATAAGACGCGCGATCGCTCATCCGACCTCGCATATACGGGTCAAGCGACAGGTAGATTGTGCGATTGAGGACTTCGCCTTCTCCTGGTTCTGGAATTGGTGTTTCGACCAGCGCAAAATCACTCTCTTTTGGTTCTCCAATCGGACGGCTGTTAAGTAAGATTTGTTGGTTCATTGAACTATTCATTGGTTTAGCCTGTGTGACTTGAAGAAGATGAAGAAGATTCTGGACTGGTAAGTAAGCAGAAGTTGAAAAATTGTCAGTTGAAATACTTATAACTTTGTTAAGGCTTTAATCAATCTAGCTAAATACTGATTATCCATCGCCGCTACAAATTGGTAAGGATTCAGGTCTAATATTGAGGAAGTAAAGAAGGGCGAGACAGAGAATTATCAGAATCAGCAATTAGAGCCTGTGAAAAAAAATCAATCACAGACCGACCTTGACGGCGGCAAGTCTGCACTACCGTCAACAAATTAGCAGTATGTTGAAACCGCTCCATCGAACGGGAACCACCACTAACCTTGCGTTTGGTGACAGCTAAACGCAGTGAGCGTTCAGCCTGATTGTTATCAGGAGGGACTTCAGGATTATCCAAGAAATACCACCATTGGCTTGCTTTATCGCGCAAAGAACGTAAAAGGTTTCCTGCTGTAGCAGAAGCCAAGTTAATCCATTGATCAATAGCAGGGCGAACGCATCTTATTTACTAATAAAAACTAAAAAAGATTTCAAAATGACATAAATAAACGTGAGTTCGACGGGGAAAAAGAGGCGAAAAGCTTGCTAGCTATCAAGTGTGAGAAACTGGGTCGGTCTAGGCGATCGCTAAGATTGATTTAGAATCAGCAAAAAAGTCACAAAAAAACACCGAGACTAAAAATAACAAAGAAAAACCAGGTCTCGGCGATGTCTACAATTGTATCTCGGCTCGATATTACACAAATATTCTGTGATGTAGATGACTTCTGTAAGCAGTGGGAAAACTTATGGCAGCAAATATGCCACAACTACCATCAAGGACAGGAGAACGTCGCAGTAAGTCTCGGATGTGCTTATCAGAAGTGATGACAATAGTTAGGGACTTCCAAGAAATAAATTAATCAGCAAAAATCATAAGTTAATCTTTAAAAGATAATGATAATCATTCTGAGGGGGGTGAGAGGTGGTTGCCGTCGGCAACCACC
>NZ_JACJTU010000143.1 GCF_014698835.1 Nostoc paludosum FACHB-159
GCTTTTGTGAATATTTGCTAGTGAGCCAAACAGAACCCTACATCGAGCAGTATTATAACCAGGAGCGTAACAGTAACGATCGCTGGCTATGGCAAGTTCATTCTGGTCTTGAGCAATCTATCTTCCTACACAGTTTAAAAGTAGAAGTTCCGCTAACTGAAATTTATCGTCGAATTAATTTTTAAGAGTGATAGAAAACTTACGTGCGTGGTGGCGTACAGCTGATAATCTAGGTAAGCCGCAAGCCTACAAGGAACGGATCGCCCAAATCGCTTCGGAGTTCAAGGCTACTGGGCAATTGTCACTCCAAGCAATGGAGGCAATGGAGAAAGATACAGTCAACCGAATCGCCCAAATTTCTGAAAAATTAGCTTCAAGTTTGGGTCAGCGCAAAGATGATGGTACTACTCGTGTCCAGGGGAAGATTTATGATGTCAGCTTCAATCCTGAACGCCAAGATTGGGCGATCGCACACAGAAGCGGCGATGTAATTTTGAGTGTGCAATCTGGGAGAGTGCAGATTAATAGATTGACCCCAGAAATTTTGCACTCTTTCGAGAGTGCGAATTCTAAACTTGATGAAGTTTTGGAAACTAAAAAAAAGACAGCAGGAATACTAAAGATAGTATGAGTTTGTAGGAGTCGCCAGCCGGCAGTGCCGCCGCGACACCTGGAGGGATCTCATGGTAAGCGACGAGCGCAGCGATAAGGCAAAAACAGGCATGGAGCCGTCAGCCGCGAACCCCGGACTCTTGCGGCCTCCTTTGCTATACCTGGGTGCGATCGCCCTGGGTTTGTTGCTGCATTTCGTATGGCCAGTTCGACTCGTGCCTGGTGCAGTGAGCGTGCCACCCGGAGGCACTGTAATGCTTGTCGCTGTCGCACTGTTCCTGTGGGCTGTACGCACGTTTGGGATCGCTGGCACGCCCGTTCCAGGCAATCGCCCTACCACCACGATTGTACGCACGGGGTCCTATAAATACAGCCGCAATCCCATCTATCTGTCTTTCATGCTGTTTCAACTCGGCGTCACATTCTGGGTCAACAGTCTCTGGCTACTCGTCACCCTCATACCAGCTGTGGTGCTGATTATGTGACAAACAATGCCGTAAGCAGGTAAAACTTCCTCTACGATTCCTTCTACGGCTACCACTTGTTCAACATAAGGATTTGCTGCTGTGGGGCAAACAACTACTAGTTTGGGATAGTGGACTTTGGCAAAGCTAAGAGTCTCGTTGGGTAAGTTCTGCTAAACCTGGAAACAGAGGTGCTTGTTCTTTATCGTATTTAGCAAGATAGTCTCTAAATGATGTACCACCAGTACCAACATCAGCACCAACCATTTTTAGTTGTGCAATTGCCAGTCCTAGATGAGATTTATGAAATCGCCTTTGCAAATCTTCATAAGCACTAAAGCACTGGAGAATTGCACTAGCATTTGTATTAGTTTGTAAATTGCCTAGACATTCTGCCTGAGAATTACCAGCAGCGCGGCTAGTGAGGATTTGATAATAGTAGGTGAGGTTGTGCTGACGGTATAATTCAAACCATTG
Source organism: Nostoc paludosum FACHB-159 (assembly GCF_014698835.1). Lineage (GTDB taxonomy): Bacteria > Cyanobacteriota > Cyanobacteriia > Cyanobacteriales > Nostocaceae > Nostoc > Nostoc paludosum. The sequence continues at coordinate 1,554 of NZ_JACJTU010000143.1, forward strand.
CGTGACTTGTTCCCCATAGCGTTGATTAAACTCTATCTCGGCAATATGCAATTTTCCCTCAGCATTTCTAGTACCACCATCCCAATATTTGCGAACCCCACTCATAATTTCTAGATGGCGGAACTGAAAAGACTGAAACCCGCTAGTAGGGCCAATACTAGTTCTGAACTCTGCAAAAGCACGCATTGTCATCAGAATCGGCATCGTTGTATTTACAACTTCGTAAAAACGCAGGATGCGACGAAAGAAATAGCATACCTCTTGTGTGTTGCCGATAATGGGATCGGTTGTATCCTGTAGCGCTTGTGCCAAACCTTTCAAAACTCGTTCCATATCAATAATCATTTGGTGAAAGGCAAGCTCACATATTTGATGCACAGCAATAAATAAATCTTCGTCTTGAGATGCCGTCAAAGGGTTTTTACAACTAATTAGCTCCTCAATATTATGATAATTCCAGTAATGATTTTGACTAATGTCTAAGCTAGGATTAATTGGCGGTAAAGGTTGAGGTGTATAAGAATCAGACATATTAACTAATAAATATTATTTATTTTTTCATCAAAACAGTTTTGAATTTCTCATTCTAAAAAAGATTAATAATCTTGAAAATTTCTTGAATCTAAATACAATGCTGAACTTTGAAATGCTTCTTCTGGTGTACCATAAAAAGTTCCATTATTAAAGAAGCGTTGCTTCATTCTCTGTTTAACTTGCTCTGGGATTTTTACTCCTCCTGAATGCGGATCGTTTACCCATCCTCTCATAATTAGCCCCTTGAGCAATGCTGGCGCTGATATTATGCTTGTCTTATTTTGCAGACTAACTGTTATCAAAACAGAATACATGCGTAAATCGCCAGAAAACTGATATAAATTCTGTGCGACTGGTAGATAGTGGCAGGAGAAAGCGAGTCTTGTCTATGTCATATTTAGCTCCTACACAATCGAGGAAAAATTTTACACCAAACACTTTGCCCTTTAGGGGTTGAATCCCTTAGTGACGGGTAGTTTCCACAGGCTCCTTTGGTTGTGTGTGAGTTGGTTTTTTCTTGGTTCTAGGCGGAATAACATACCCTACTGCACCAACTCCAATCATTCCACCGCCTATGAAATACATAATATTTTTAGTCAAGTATTGGGAACCAATGTATCCAAAAGTGATTGCTAGAACTGTTGTGACGATCATTTGAGGTACTTTCATATCTAAACTGCTGTCGCTTGCTTATTAAATAAAGGAACGAGTGATTGCTAGTGTGTGCAATTGATACTGTACTATTCATTAGTTTGTCGCTGAGGCTTTTCAGCAAATGAGGCACTAGCAACAAAGCTGGAAAACCCAATAAGCGTCCAGCCCAAGCAGATATGTTTTTGTATCTGCCATTCATATTGCTTGCTCTGGGAAACTGATTTTGTGTTCGCCTCAATAATCTCTAAGCCCCAACAAGAAAGTGTGCCTATACCAAACAAGCAACTACTGGCAATAGAGGCAATCCCTATTGTGTTTAGAATCCGATCGCTAAAATTCGGATTTCTTACAAGAGGCTTTGGTTGACGGCGAGTACGAAGTAGGGTTAATTCATCTGTACCTAGACGTTTTATATGCTCTTGTTGAATCAGAGGGTAAGCAATTTGTTGGTTATTAGTCATTTGTCGTTACCAGTATGTAGTTTTAATTGCATCTATATCAGTGAACGTATGATAAGCCCCCGTTATAGGTTGTACTACATTCCACAGAAGGGTATCAAATTTTCTTTGGTAATAATTTAGTTCCTGAATGCTGAATTATTCTTCACAAAGCCTTCTTTTGCTTCACCAGCACGCCCGCGCAAGTACTGCCGACACTTCCCCTTTCCCCGATAGATCCCAATCCATTGGATTTCTCCTGAATGCGAGATATTTTCACTCTTGTTGCGCGAAGCGTTTTAACAGCATAGGGATGAAAAAGAAAACATTTGTCAGAATGAACTAACTGAAGTTTCAAATCAGGCTCCTCAGTTTTTATTGATGCGACCGAAAATTTTAGAGAAATAGATGAAGCGATGGCAAAAAAGATAAGCTAGTGGGTCAAGTGGCATGGTCATAGCTAATCATCCTTAAAGAGAGGGACAATAAAAGAGGACGAACTCAAGTCGGTATGTCCGAGTCAAAACATGACCCGTCCTC
>NZ_JACJTU010000144.1 GCF_014698835.1 Nostoc paludosum FACHB-159
CAAGCTTAGTAAATTTCATTACCGTAAGCAACATTTATCTAATACAACCTCTACCTATTTTCTCATGAATCTTTCATGCTTTGCCTCCAATACACCTGCTTCTATTACGAATACAAGGCTTTCGGAATCAGATTCAACTAATACTCATGTACTATATATCGGCGATCGCTCTGTGCCAGTTGCGTAAGTCCTGAGGATATTGAACATTTATCAGCTTTAGTTTTCCAACAATTTCGTTCAATTCATATTGAGCCTCCAACCAAGCAACAAACCTTACGCCTTATCCGGTCAGCTATTCGTAAATACGAAACCAAATTTTTTTCTAATACACTACAAAAATTATCTGACTTAACTAAAACTCAAATAGATGCGTTGTTGTCTCTAACCACAACTACGGATAGTGAAGAAAACATAAATCCCCAAGATTCTCAACAATCATGTGATTTGAGTGACTTAAAAGCAGACCCAGGTAGGGTTGGTTTGGAGAGCATTTTTACAGAAGTAGCGAAACTGCAATGCCTTCAAAAACTAGAACTACCTCTGAATTTATTCTCTTCAGTATCTCCCAAAGTTTTAGAAATATATAAACTACGAGTGGCCGCTGAATTACCCAGTCAATTACGCGCTCACCCAGAAGCGATTCGCTACACTCTCATGTCAGCATTTTGTTATAAGAGAAGTCAAGAGATTACAGATTCTCTAATTGAATTACTGCTACAAATTGTACATCGTTTGTCAGCCAGGGCTGAAACTAAAATAGAGAAAGAATTACTTCAAGATTTCAAGCGAGTGTCTGGGAAAACTGGCTTACTTTATCAACTGGCTGAAGTTAGTCTTGCCAACCCTGATGGAATAGTCAAAGATGTAGTTTACCCAGTTGTGGGGCAACAAACATTAATCGACTTAGTGAAAGAATTTAAGTCAACAGGTAATGCCTATCGGCAAAAAGTATATAAAGTCATGCGCTCTTCTTACAGTAGTTATTATCGGCGCATGGTGCCAAAAATTCTAGACGTTTTAGAGTTTCGTTCTAATAATGACGTACACCGTCCAGTTATACAAGCTCTAGAATTAATTAAAAAATATGCTGATAGCAACCAAAGATATTATGATTTATCTGAAGAAGTTCCTCTAGATGGAATTTTACGTAGTAGTTGGCGGGAGATTATCTTAGAAAAAGACGTTCATGGTCATGAACGGATAAATCGTATTAATTATGAAATCAGTGTTTTACAAGCCTTAAGAGAACAACTGCGTTGTAAAGAAATTTGGGTAGTGGGAGCAAATCGCTATCGCAATCCTGAAGAGGATTTACCTGTCGATTTTGACTCTCTACGTGAAACTTATTATCAGGCATTAAACAAGCCTACAGATGTAGACGTGTTCATTAATAGTCTACAGCAAGCTATGAATGAAGCACTCTCATCGTTAGATAAAAATATCCCCCACAACCCCAAAGTAAAAATTCTTCAAAAAGGTAAAGGTTGGATATCTGTTTCACCCCTAGAAGCGCAAACTGAATCTACTTTTATATCGCGGTTGAAAGCTGAAATTGGGTTAAGATGGTCTACAACTAGCTTGTTAGATATTCTCAAAGAAGCTGACTTAAGAATTGGGTTTACAGAACACTTCAAAACTGTTGCCTCAAGAGAAACTTTAGACCGTACTACTTTACAGAAACGTTTGCTGCTGTGTTTGTATGGTTTAGGTACAAATACAGGACTTAAAAGGCTTAGTGCAGCCGCTCCCGACAGTAATTACCAAGATTTACGCTATGTGCAGCGTCGTTTTATTAATAAAAATCATTTACGTAAAGCCATAGCTGAAATAGTTAACGCTATCTTTCAGGTAAGACTACCTCAAATTTGGGGTGAAGCCACAACAACTTGTGCTAGTGATTCCAAGAAATTTGGAGCATGGGATCAAAATCTTATGACCGAGTGGCATATTCGTTACGGTGGTCGTGGGGTAATGATTTATTGGCACGTGGAACGAAAATCAACCTGTATTTACTCCCAATTAAAAACCTGTTCAAGTAGTGAAGTAGCAGCGATGATTGAAGGGGTACTGCGCCATTGTACAAACATGAAAGTAGAAAAAAATTTTGTCGATAGTCATGGACAAAGTGAAGTAGCTTTTGCTTTTTGTCACCTATTAGGATTTGAATTATTACCGCGATTAAAACGGATTCACTCACAAAAACTTTATCGTCCAGAAGCAGGTAATAGTAGTGCTTATCCCAACTTACAACTAATTTTGACCCGTCCGATTAAATGGGATTTAATTCGGCAACAATATGACCAAATGGTTAAGTATACAACAGCTTTGAGATTGGGAACAGCCGAACCGGAAGCTATACTGAAACGCTTTACTCGTGCTAACTTACAGCATCCAACTTACCAAGCACTGTGCGAATTGGGTAAAGCTGTTAAAACTATATTTTTATGTCAGTACCTACAGTCTGAGGCGTTACGTCGTGAAATCAATGAAGGCTTAAATGTTATCGAAAACTGGAACAGTGCTAACAGTTTTATTTTCTATGGGAAGGGTGGAGAAATTGCTACCAATCGCTTAGAAGAACAGGAATTGTCAGTTTTGTCTCTCCACTTATTACAAATCTGTTTGGTTTATATCAACACTTTGATGATTCAACAGGTTTTAAAAGACCCCGCTTGGATGTCTAAGATGAAAACAGAAGATTTTCGGGCGTTAACACCTTTATTTTACAGTCATGTCAATCCCTACGGTACTTTCCGCTTAGACCTTGAAGAACGGTTACGAATTGAATATGAGTCTTTGGAGGTGTTTGTGTGAATAATCCTAGAACTCCAGCTAAGAAAAAAGCCCATGAATTAGCCAAATATCTCCGCTCAGAAAATCCCGATTATACTTACTTAAAAAGTGTATTTCGTTATTTGCGAACTGAGTTAGAAATTTCAGTTCCCAAAACATCAACTAAACAATTACCTGATGTACCTACTGAAGAAGAAATTCAACGGTACTATGAAGCTGTATGGCACACTCGTAATGTGCAAGATATGGTACTAATAAAAACTTTACTTTATACAGGAGTTAGAGTTAGCGAATTAATTAATATTCGTTTAGAAGATGTAGATTTTGCTCGTTGCCAAATTCGCATTAATCAAGGCAAAGGGAGTAAAGACCGAATTGTTCCGTTTCCTGTTGGTTTTAAGGAAGTTCTAGCGATGCACGTAGACTTGATGCAACGCAAAGATGCAACTTATCTGTTTGAGTCATCATGGAAACGCAAGTATAGTGACCGAGGTGTGAGAAAAATCTTAGAAAAGTACGCAACTGCTGCGGGACTAAACAGAACCATCTCTCCTCATAGACTGCGACATTTCCTGCTAACGTGGCTGAAAAAACAAGGAATTGATGATGCGCTGATTCAACCTTACTCTGGGCATTCGTCCCGGCAATCACTGGAAGTTTACTCACGATTGTCCATAGGAGAAGCCCAAAAAGAATACGACTCTGTGATCTCAAAGTTCCCTGTGTAATACCTGTGTACTTTTTTTCTGGGTAACTTTTAAACTAAACTGTTTAGTTTGCCCCTGGACGCAGCTTCCGTAACACTACCCCAGGTAGGTTATTTGGGTCATCAGCTACTATCAACATGGTTCTAGTTGGTGGTAGTCCCTTGCAACTTGAGATCAAGTAGGTGGCTGCTGACATTGCATCAATTGGTG
>NZ_JACJTU010000145.1 GCF_014698835.1 Nostoc paludosum FACHB-159
ATCCAAGAAATATTCGACCAACTTTCATTTGAGCAGGTAATTTCAGTCTCTTCTTACAACTTTATCCTGGAAGCTCTATTCTATGCAGCTTCATATTAAATTGGTATAAGTTTTTTATTAGTAGATTTGATAAATAGCCTGCGGACATTGAGATCCCAATATTCTCTAAAAATTCTCGCAATTTACCTTGGGTCATATTGCCACCGTAATATAGGCTCATCACTAAAGCTTTTATTCCCGGACCAAATTCTCCATCGTAACCAGTTGGTAAAGATGCTAGATACGTTTTTCCCTCACTTGGCGAGTAATATTTTTCTTTACGGAATAATACATTATCAGTTCTAAGTGAAATATCTTGAATGATTACCTCTTCGTAGCCCTTGAACTGTGCATCAGGCGGTAACTCACTCGCAGGATAATCCAGAATTTCTGTTCGGTCTACTTTTATGTATTCATTTTTGCTACTTTTCGCATGTTTTTTTGGAGTATGTCGTTCTTTCTCGGATGAATGATTGCTCTTGAAACCTTTAGGCTTATTGCTCTTTATATCTGGTTTACCCTGTTCACCTTTAAGACGATTGTTTTCGTCCCGTAATTTTTGGTTTTCTTCACGTAGTTGTTTAATCTCTAATTGTTGCTGCTCTATTACGTTTAGCAGAACAGTTAATGCATGTCGCAATGATTCATCTGCAAACTCTGATGGGTCGATGGTTTGCAACAATGCCTCTACTTGTTTTTCTGAAGATTGCTTTTGCGCCATGTGATATATTCTACGACCCTATGTGCATCTATTTATTTTTTGTACTACCCCGATTTATTGAGCCGATACAATTTATTCTTAAGTTAAATAGTACTATCATTCCTTCCAAGGTGAAGGAATTGCGGTTGTCGATAGTACCGTGGAAGACGATTACTAATGAATGAGTCTAATTTAATGTTACCGAGCGAGGTCAAGCAGGACTGTATTAGCTCAATTACATCATTGCCAATAACGTTATTGGCAGAATTTCTTCCACGTTGCTGGTTTTGAATATGATGCAGTAATGGTGGTACTTCCTGTAAGGAGATTTTCAGCTTTGCAGATAAAAGGCGCAAAACCCCATCTGTTTCTTCAAGATCGGTAAGTCCTGAACGAGCAAAATTTTCAATTAGAGCAATTTCTAAAGCATCTTCATCGCTGAGAGAACGAATTACTACAGGAACTTCTACCAGTTCCAAAATATGTGCTGCTCTGTAGCGTTTGGCTCCTGCAACTACTTCGTGTTTATCACTATCAGGGAGAGGACGGACTAAAAGTGGTTCAATAATGCCGTTTCTTCTGGCAGAAGCAACTATCTTATCTACTTCTACTGGGTCGATATAATATCGTAATTCTGCTTTAGGCAAAACAATTAGACTTAGGGACATACTAGTTTTAGTCTGGGTTGTATCATCCCTAAAAATAAAATCTTCTACCATACGTCTATTTTTTACCATTAGCTACCCCCAAAGCTTCGGTAAATAGATAGTCAAACTCTTTAGCTGCACGTTTAGCAGTTGCACCTGGTAAACCCCAAACAGTCGTTCCCTGTCCTGGTGCATCAGCAATTACTTGTAAGTCATACACCATTGTTTTAAGCAAAGGAAACCCTGTGTTTTTCTCTGATAAAGCTCTTTGAGCATCTTTGAGTAATACTGTTCCCTTTTTTGCTTGATTTAAAAATAAACCAACATAAGGCATTCCATGCCGCATTTCTCTTGCTTGACGTAAAATCCTTACCATTTTTGATGTACTGTGCATATCAAGACCAGCTGGTTTACAAGGAACTAAAGCTAGGTCACATCTAGATAAAATTGCTTTGGTTGTTTCGCTCAGGCTACCTGGCCCGTCTACAACTACGGCATCATATTGTTCTGCTAAAAGTGGAAGTTCATCAAACAAATCATCCGGATCGATCATTGTTTTGCATGGTAGTTGTAAATCTTTCATCCAGTTAGTGCTACTTTGCTGTGCGTCGGCATCTACAACAATCACCGTTCCACGCTGGCTCAACCAGTATGCAAAATGCCCAGCTACTGTAGTTTTTCCTGCGCCCCCCTTTTGATTTGTTATCCCAATAATCATATTTTTGAAGTATGCTCAGTTCTGCTAATACCTTTTTAAGGTAAAGCTACCACGTTAATTTACCGTTATAACATTCATGCAAGCAAGGCAGTGCTTGCTTGCTTGTTTTCAAAAAAATTTATTCACCATCACTCTTATAAGTCATGGGTCTGGGCTTTGCCTTCTTCTTCGGCTCGACTAAAGATTTCTTAGGCGGCCCTGGAGGACGACAGGTTTCGCAGTACAGAGGGCGTGGGCCGTAAGTCTCACGGGAAGTTGACCGATCGCATTGCTTACATACGAAGTTGAATACGCGTGTGTGTATCTGACGTTTGTGCGCTCTGACGGTGTACTCTTTGACTTGAATTTCTTTGCTTGCCATTGTTTCGTTTACTACGGCTTAATGGTTGGAAGTTCTTAAGCACCAATCTGCATCTTAGCCTTTCTCATCAGATTTTTTAGCCTAATTGCCCAGTTATCACTACAGGTTTGTAGACGAATTTCTCCCTTTAGCTACGCCAAATTTTTAAGGAATATCAGGCTTGTACAAATTCAATTCTTCACACTAGAATTTGTCCCTAAATCTTTTGCTACTGACTAATTTCGAGAGAAGCGTGTAGTTAAAACGCTTCGCTAGCTGCCAATGAAAGTCTCTCGTACTTCAGGAGAAAACAATGGAATTACAATCCACAATCAACTGGTTATTGGAAATCATCGTCATGGGTTTCACCAGCATCATGGCTATCGACTTTGTAAACGGCTTGTTCCAGTTGCCCTACACCAGAGAGATGGCTGTGCCAAAGTTAAGAGCGATCGCACCTGTGACTACAAATTCCCAAGCACTCGCCCTTCAACAAGAGCCAGTCGCCGCACCAATACCAGAACCACCAATAACACCAGACCCAAAAGAACAACCACAGTTGGCGCAACTGCCTGACCCTTGGGAACTAACAGCAGACATTCAACCAACCCCAATCCAGACCCAGCCCATTGTACTTGGGTTCCCTACACTTCCTCTGCTACCGCCAGCAGCCCAGGTACAACCGAAAGCTAAGGCAACCAGGAAATCGACTGCTAAACCAAAATCCACCACAACCACCAAATCCAGCAAACCTATTAACAAGGCTGTCATTCAAAAGAGTTCCAAGTCTCGCAAGTCTGCCGCAGCTTAGGCACTCACCAGTAAATAAATCCCCAGCTTTATTAAAACGAATAACCGACTACGCCCACGATCAACCACCAAAGCTGGGGATTTATTTTTATGGATCTCCCTTAATCCTACAGCTTGGTTCTGAAATTAAGCGATGGCACAGCCATCGCTCCTGAGCTAACGCTCGAATATACGTTCGCTTCTGTGCCCAAGGAAATTTAAGCTGCCTATCAAAGGAGCGAGCGCAGCCTAATGGCGTGGTCGCTCTAATTTTCGTTTCAACAGTAATACCAATGCAGGCAG
>NZ_JACJTU010000146.1 GCF_014698835.1 Nostoc paludosum FACHB-159
TGCCTTCAAACCCTCATTTTCTCGTACTGCCAGATGGCGATCGCTCCTTCCGTGCAAATCCTTGTAACTCTCTCCTGGTAAGCTTTCATGATTCGCGGATGAGTCTAATACAGCAAAACAGTCGTAGACGGCATATACAAAGGTTTTTAACGTTGAATGCGAAGAAGTGTAGTATTGCTATGGTTTCCCATCATTGAAGCCATAATTAACCAACATTTTCAAGCACGGTCACAACTAACTATTGCGATGGATAGAACACAGTAGAAAGAAAATAATGTGTTGATGGTGAGTGTGATTTACCAAAAAAGAGCTTGGCCAATATATTGGTGTCTGCTAGGAAAAGATGGTAGTAGCAACCTAGAAGAACAACAAAAAGTATTACGTCCAGTAATTCGCCTATTAAAAAAGTACAAACTCGAAATTATTGGGGACAGAGAATTCCATAGTGTAGAACTAGCACATTGGCTCCAAAAGCAGAATATGAGTTTTGTACTCCGTCAAAAAAAAGACACTACTTTTCAAGAGAAAAGGCAGAAATTTCAGCCTTTAAGTAACATTGAGATTTATCCTGGTGTCCGTCAATTTTACACCAACATCAAGGTAACTCAAAAACGTGGCTTTGGTCGGTTTAATTTAGGAGTCTACTGGAAAAGAAAGTATAAGGGTAAACAAGAAAAAGACGCTTGGTATTTATTAACTAATTTACCTGACTTAAACACTGCCCTCAAAACATATGCTCAACGTTTTGGGATTGAGGCAATGTTTAAAGATTGTAAAACAGGCGGTTACAATTTAGAAAGTTCTCAAGCCAGCCCTGATAGACTTGTACGTTTAATTTTTTTAATTGCTTTAGCAATGACTAGTGCTTGGCTACAAGGTCAAAAAATTAAATTACAGCGACAACAATCTTATGTCTGTCGTTCTCAAGAGCGAGGTAAAATTCAAAAAAGGCATAGTAATTTTTGGATAGGTTTATATGGTTTTAATTGGATAGTTGCTTGGCATGGCTGTCAAGCATGGGTTGAGGAACTGGTCGGTTCGATTCGCAATAAGCAGCATATTATCAGCGAGGTTTAAGAGCCATGAAGCTTATACAGCAAGCACTTTAACTCGCTTGTCGCTCCTTGAAGTGTAAGAGTTTGGTTAAAAAGTTTGAAAAAACTCTCAGCCATGCCACAGCAAAACTCAACCTTTGCTTCATTAGACTAATGCTCAAACGTCTAGCTAACGAATAGATCCCAAATGGGTTCTATAGGGAGATACTTTGAGGAACTTGTGAAGATGTTGGATTGTGGCTGTCATCCAATTTAAGATTTTGGATTTTAGATACGCAGGGAACCTCCCCAACAAACTGGCTTCCCATAAGCGACTAAAGCATAAATTGGCTGGTTACGTCTCACAGAAATTGAGAAAATTGTGAAGAATCATAATTATGATACAGGAGTTGATTCCCGATTGTCTGGCTTTTGTAAGTATAATTTTTTACTAAAAATATTATTTCTCTTAGTCTGATGAAACTGAAGAGTTAACGGAGGCAGGGGGCAGGAGGCAGGCTTCGCCGTGAGTGTCAGCGTTCGACTGAGCGCTCACGCCGAAGTCCGAACGGAGGCAGGAGGCCGTTTTTGTAACGAGGATTTATACCCCGTTCCAAAAACTTTTCGCCTTAAAAGGCGAGGTCTTAGACCCGATTGTTTCGATAATATTACACTTCCTCACAGGTTCCTCAAATGTTTTGCGTAATTTTATCTATGTCCTGTATAGGCAAAGCTATAGAAGGGAAATCAACATGGAGCCTAGACAACACACTAAATTAATTAACTTTTTACTAGAAGAACTGGCAATCCCTGCTACTGCTATCAGCTTGGCTTTACGTCATGTTGAGCAAACTCCAAGTTTGTTGCCTATGGTTCTTTGGCAGTACGGTTTAGTAACTTTGACCCAGCTCAACCAGATTTTTGACTGGTTAGAAGTAACATCCTAAATTTAACCAACAATTTCTGTTGTATAGATACTTCTCATTGAATAATCTTATGAAAAACCGCAAAAGAATTGGTATTCTCACCAGTGGTGGAGACTGTCCTGGGCTTAATGCTGTGATTCGGGCTGTTGTGAGTCATGCAACACTCACTTATGATTGGGAAGTGTTGGGAATTTCTTATGCAACGCAGGGATTGTTAGAAGCTAAAGCAACTACTCTTAAGATGCACGGTTTAGACTTGCGTGGGATTGATCCCTTGCTTTCGATGGGAGGAACTATCTTAGGAACTATCAACAAAGGAGATACGCTAGCACATACTAGTGAGATTATTGCCGGTTATCAGATGTTAGAGCTAGATGCACTAATTGGTATTGGTGGTGATGGTAGCTTAAGTATTCTTCACAATCTTGCACATCAAGGAAATTGGAATTTTATCGGTGTTCCGAAAACAATTGATAATGATGTCGCACTCACAGAAAGGTCTGTGGGATTTGATACTGCTGTTAACACAATTACAAATGCTCTCAACAGCCTAACTTTTACAGCTGCCAGTCACGATCGGGTGATGATTGTGGAAGTCATGGGTAGAAAAGCAGGCCATTTAGCCCTGCAAGCAGGTATAGCAGGCGGGGCAGATGTAATCTTAATTCCAGAAATACCTTATTCAATTGAGGGAGTTTGCCAGCATCTTGCTCAACTACGCGATCGCTCTTGGCGCAAATTTGCGATTGTCGTAGTTGCGGAAGGCATTGAAGCGGTAAAAGGCTCAGCTGATTGTGACGGGTTGTGTCAGCTAACTACAAAGTGCGGAATGGGTCAATACATAGCCGATCAAATTAGCCATTGTAGTGCTGAGAAGATAGAAACACGAGTTTCAGTTCTAGGTCATATTCAACGAGGCGGTATTCCCTCTGCCTTAGACCGTCTAGTGGCGACAGCTTTTGGTAAAACCGCAGTGGATTTGGCCGCACAAGGCAAATATGACCAGATGGTAGCTTGGCAAAATGGACAAGTTGTTGCTGTCCCTTTGCAAGAAGTAATGCTTCAAAGTCCTTCGCCTGTGGATGCTAACGGGTATTTAGTTCCCATTGCTCGCTCTTTGGGCATTTATGTAGGCAATGGTTTTCAATTTTCCCAACAATCAAAGCCCAGTTGCTTGAAAAATGACTAAACTAATTGCTTATACTTCAAATTTGGAATCAGACTTTGACGTTGGAAACTTGATGTTGGTGTGTGGACTTCGATTGTCACGCTTGAAAAGGTGAAACCTAGATAGGGCAGGGTGTAGCACTATATAAATTGAATTTTAGTGCGCCATAACAATACCATTGCCAAAATAAGAGTATGAAGAGGTAGGGCATTTGGTAGTAGAGTTATTGTCTCTCACAACCAATACCTTAGCCAATTTACGAGGTTTCAAGACCTGTAGAAACGGGATGAATACGTCCTAAAGAAGTAAGTTTGGCAAAAATCTGGGTTAATAAAATAGGCTCAGGC
>NZ_JACJTU010000147.1 GCF_014698835.1 Nostoc paludosum FACHB-159
GCCAATGGATGGCTGGAAGCTGGGATAATTTTTGTGATTCTATCTTTAATTCCTTTATCAAACCCCAAACTGCTTGATAAATTTTATACTTATAACGCTGATTTCCTGAGATAAGTGTAATAATAAATACTTGCTGGCCGGATTACTGGCACAGACAGCTTCTAACCAATAAGCATTAAATCATTTAATCCAAATCTTCTTAGGATATTCTGAGAAGATAAATTATGGTATGATCTAATAACATTTTTGTAATAAAAACTACTTTATTTCTCAGTATGAGTGTTCGGTGATCGCACTTTTTTTGGGGTCATCTAACAAAATCGCATTGCTCCCCTTGCAGAGTTACGCGATCGCAGATTGTACAGATCGACTCACAAAACCTTTGAGGAATACTGTCGTGATAGGTTTGGTCACAGTCGCCAAAAGTCAAATTATTTGATTGCAGCCTCCCAGGTCTACGAAAATTTGACAACAAATTGTTGTCAAAATTCTGAAGTTGAGGATTTGACAACAAACGGGACACAAATTCTGCCGACAAGTGAAGGGCAAGTCAGACCCATGACCAACCTAGAACCGCAAAAGCAGTGGGAAGTGTGGCAAACTGCGGTAGAAGTTGCTGGTGGTAAAGTACCATCTGGTCGTGTTGTCAAAGACGTGATAGAACGGATAATGGAACGCACTAAAGCCCCAAATCCTTACTGTGTGGGGGAAGTGTGCCAAATCCTTGTCAAAGATAATCCTGAACTGAGGGGCAAAGGTGGCTGCTGGTGCATTATTAGCCATGTGAGTGAATTTAGTTGCACAGTCAAAATGTGGGATGGGGAATACACCGTGAGAATTGACCACCTAAAGTCACTCAACTACTTGCCTGCGGAGTGTGAGCAGATGCGGGTGATTTGCGATCGCATTCATAGGCTACGGGACAGTGGTAATTTAGAAGCACCAGTAGAGGCAGTTTTGGAGTGTTTAGGAGAGTTGAAGCGACCGTATTTGACGGAGTTTGAGGAGGAACTTTTGAGTTTTATAGAGGCAAAATGTTCATTGCGGGTGTAGCTAACGCCTACACTGGGTAACATCAGGCTATCTACGAACTGAGGCATGGTTTGGTTAACAAAGCAAAACAACTGTTGGCGCGGCAGATTGCAGTGTTGGCAGTGGTTGTCAGGTTATCGGTTGGTGTTTAACAATCAAAGTTTAGATGGGGTTCGTGTCTTTACGTACAGTCAGTGGCAACCCAAGTTTGATCATCGCAGTTTGCAGCGTCCGATGGTGTTGAATGAGTTTTTTCCACCGGACTCGTTGCAGTTAGAGGTGTCGGCAAGCAAATCGTTATCAGCAGAAGTTGAGATTGTGGCAGGCGATTGCATTACCCATCTTGCTGAGTTTCGCATGATACCTGTGAATCAAGCGGAAATGGTGAAGCGAACCACGATGGAACTCGACCGAGCGATGAGCAATTCACCGGGACTCATCTCAGCAAGTTTTCATCGCAGCTTGGATGGAACCCGAATGTTCAATTATGGGCAGTGGGAGAGCAAGGAGGCATTTGAAGCGATCTTGAAGCAACCAGGATTTAATCCAGACAAGCCATATTGGGAAGGATTAGCACGAAACGAGTTTCATTTGTACAAAGTCGTATACGTAGAGACAGCAGGATAATAATTCGCTTGGAGCGGACTGTCGAGAGATTCTGGTGTATTACAAAGGTTGTTCGCAGCCGATCAAGCGAACCGTTGGGCTGCTTTCTTGTTTCAATAACATTCGTATTGGATGGTGAATAATTATGAGTTCAAATCAGCAGTTTCTGCAAAATTTATACGAAGCCTTCAACAAAGGCGAGTTTGAAACAATCATCTCGGTGATGCACCCGGACGTGAAATGGGCCAACGGGGTGGAAGGCGGTTTCGTTTATGGACGCGACGCAGTGCGCGAATATTGGATTAATCAATATAAGGTTATTCAAGTGCAGCTTGAAACCTTAAAGTTCGAGACGGATGAAAACAATCGAAATGTCGTTACCGTTCATCAAATCGTCAGAGATTTGCAAGGCAATTTGCTCGCGGATGCAACAATTGAGCAAATCTTTACTATTGAGAATAGTTTGATTAGTCTTTATGAAATTGGCGAAACCGAAACGATCCAACAGATGATTCAAAACAGGAGAGCTCCCGATGAGTAATTGAGAAGGTAGTTACAATTCGAGCCGTTGCTTTTAGTGATTGCAATGAAGAGGGGTTAGTAACTTCTCCACGCACGGCACTTTTGAGGAATACTGTAAAGACAGGTTTGGTTACAGCCGTCGTCAGCCTTATCTTTTAATGGAAGCGGCTGTTGTTTTTGATAACTTGGTTAAAAATTGTGATCGGAACGATCTGCCTGCCGAGTGTGAGCAGATGCGGCAGGTTTGCGATCGCATCGGTCGAGTGTATTCCAGAGAGTTGGAGGAATCAGTGCAGAAGTTTCTGGAGATGTTGGGGAAGCTGAAGCGGGCTTATTTAACTGAATTGGAAGAAAAAGTATTGAGTTTGTAGGAGTCGGAAATCGAAGTTTAGCCCTTGTTAAATAATGTTTGACTGTCTTTCTCGTTACCTCTGTTTGAAATAGGCTGTTTATGTAGTGCTAAGGGAATTTAGGAGATGCCAAAAAAGAACCAGAGCAATTCTTTCGGTAAGGTTAAACAAGAAACCTCTGTTGGTTCGCGTATCCTTGAAGCACTTACCGAAGTAGAAATTTCCCAGCTACTCGATGAATTATTTGTGGTTTTATCGGACGAACAGCGAGAAACTGTGTTTGCTCAACTGCAAGGGAATACCCAGGAAACTTTAATCCAAATCATCGCTGCACCTCAAACAGTAGAACAGATAAAAACAAGTAAAGCACAACCAGCTTCTTTTGCAAAATTAGCTCAAACTTGGTCACAATTATGGGAACAATGGAATCAGATTATTTGGCAAGCATCCCAGGAAAAGGGTAAATATATAGTTCAAGAAGTAAGCTGGGAAGAACCTTATTTTGATGATTGTACTTTTGTTGAAGATTTAGAAGCAGTTGCACAAAAGATGAAGCCATTGGTAAAAACAGCTTTTGAGAATGGCTTTAGTAATGACGATGGTTTTGCAGCCAGTTTGTTATTAGCAGAAAGCGAAATCGCTGATGGAATACCCGACTGGATGGAAATTGCTAATGGAATTCATTTGGAAGAAGCGACAACAAGCTGCTTGTTGGAATGGGAATGGTTGTTATTGCAGTCACAAGGACAAGATGGGTTCACATTAGCTCGAAAAGTTAGCCCGGATTTCTCACAAAGATATAAAAAAAAGGGGTCAAAAACTGCGAAAATGTATATAGGATAAGCATTTCAGCAGTTATTAAGCATGACCCCAGCATTTACAGATC
>NZ_JACJTU010000148.1 GCF_014698835.1 Nostoc paludosum FACHB-159
GGATTCAATCATCTAATTGCCGCAATGAATCAATTTAAACCTTGTTATGCTTCTGGATAATTTAGCCTCTTTACTACTTGCTTATTCCGGAAAGTGACAGAAGAGGGCTACAGCGCTTTTGAGGTACATGAGGTACACCAATTTCAGGGATAGTTTTTAAACTTTGGATTTGAGTCGGTTGCTGTACCTCATAAACATCGAATCTGCTGTAACTCCATAAGCGCCGCCACTGTTACTATAAGCGCCAATTATCTAATCTTAGTGAATACCCTAAATCCTGAATTCTTTGATAATGAGATAAATTACCAGTAACTAAAGTTAGATTATGATGGATAGCAATACCAGCAATCATACAATCAGGATAACCAATTCTTTTTCCTGTTGTTTCTAAATCAGCGTATATTTTCCCTGCTAGTACTGCTTCTGCCAAATCAAAAGGTAATATCTCTTGTGAACCCAGGATCGTTAAAAATTCTTGAAGGCGTTGTTGCTGCTGACGTTTTTGCCAACCTTCTACAATTTCCATAACTGTAATTGTAGAAATTGTATACTTGTCAAATTGGTTTAAGTAAGTATTGGCTTTATTAATGATACGAAGATTTACTCGTTTAATAATTTCTGAAAGAATATCCGTATCAAGTAGGGATTTTTCTACTTTACTCATCTGATACGGTATGTCCTCTTTTTTCCATTGCTTCGGCAACAATTTCATCAACAACTTCTGGAATATCAGCATATAATCCCATTAATGGATCTTTTTTCTCCTGAATTTCTGCTAAACGTTCAATTACATGACTAATCAATTCTGATAGTGTTGATTGATTGACTATTGCCAGAGTTTTTGCTCGTTCAAAGGTGAGTCTATCTAGTTCAAGTTCTATTTTTTGCATGATATTTAACGTTCCATCTAAATTCGTATTTGCTGATTAATTTAAGTCTAATATAATTTAGAAATATTGGAATTTTGAATAATTCAAGGTAATACCTATTAATTAACGTTATTTGCTAATATTTGATTAAGCTTTTGCTCCCAGGCATCTTTGATGACTTTCGACCTTCCCGACTCTCTCATTCTTGATACGGCACTTTCAGTATCTGGTTTAACCGACTATATCCGCTTGCTGTTAGAGCAAGATGAACAATTGCGGCAAGTTTGGGTAACTGGCGAAGTTTCCAGTGCTAACCACCATCGCAGCGGCTTATTTTTCAGTTTGCAAGATACAGATGGCACCGCAGGAATTAAGTGTGTCGTGTGGAATAGTCAATTGGCAAAACTCGCCCAGATACCCGTTGCCGGCGAGCAGATAATTATTTTGGGCAGTATTCGCGTGTATCCTCAACGGGGAGAGTATCAGCTGTCAGTTTGGCAGACTCTACCTGCTGGCGTTGGTTTACAGGCGCTACGCTATCAACAACTCAAAAATCGCTTGCTGGCTGAGGGGTTATTTGATGCACAAAGAAAGCGATCGCTCCCCATCCATCCCCAAACCATCGCCGTCGTCACTTCACCAACTGCGGCGGCTTGGGGTGATATTCAAAAAACTCTCAAGCAAAGGTATCCAGGTTTACACGTTTTATTTTCTCCAGCTACAGTACAAGGCGAACAAGCACCAGAATCCATAGTCAAAGCAATTGAGCGTGTTGACTGGGATGGTCGCGCTGAGGTGCTAATTTTATCGCGTGGTGGCGGCGCGGTTGAGGAATTGGCTTGCTTTAATGATGAACGAGTGGTGAGAGCTGTTGCTAGTTGTTCGATTCCTGTAATTACTGGTATTGGTCATCAAAGAGATGAATCTTTGGTAGATTTAGTTGCAGATGTATGTGTGCATACACCAACGGCAGCAGCAGAAACAGTTGTACCCGCAATTGCAGAGTTGTATGCCGAGCATCGGCAGCGAGTTCTGGCTTTGCATGAAGTCATGCATGACTTTGGGGAAAATGCTGAAAATAAACTGCAAGCACTAGGAAACCGTTTGCGACGTTTGCGGTTAGATCGGCAACTAGAGCAAGAGGCACAGAAGCTAGTTTGGAAGCGTCGGCAATTGGTACAAGCAACGATCGCGCGATCGCACCAAGCAAAGCAGCATTTAGAATTGTTGCGGCAAAAGTTGGCAACTCTTGACCCGAAGGCTGTGTTGCAGCGTGGTTATGCAGTGGTGAGACAAGAAAACGGGGCGATCGCTCGTACTGCGGTTGAGTTAGAAGTGGGGCAAGATTTATCGATTCAGCTGGGACAGGGTGAGGTGAAAGTGAAAGTTACGGAAACGAACAATGCCAAAAATCGTTCGCAGCTATCATAACAGAGATAGCTAGAAACCAGATTTAGATATATGCGATCGTCACATCTCAAGATGTGAAGATAATTCGTAATTAAATTAGGTACAAGCCCCTTGATTCATCAATGTAAACATCAAAATGCGTAGTATCATTATTTCAAGTCCCCGACTTCAGCCGTGGGGTAAAAATTACGAATTACGAATTACGAATTACGAATTATTGTGACGCAGGATGAGTTATTGGTACTGATAGATCGCGCCGTGGCTGAGGGTTGGCGAGAGTTAGACTTGTCGGGGCAGGAGTTGACTGAGTTACCTGTAGAAATTGGTAAGTTGCAGCAGCTTGAGTCTTTGATTTTGGGAAAGAAGGTTGAAGGTTATGAACCAGTAGGAGGCCGCTTTCTCGAAAAGGTTTCGGGCAACAATTTAAAAACGCTTCCACTCGAACTATTAAGTTTGCCTAATTTGCGTAAGTTGGATATTAGCGGCAATCCTTTAAAGAGCATTCCCGATGTGGTAATGCAAATACTACATTTAGAGGAACTTATCTTAATTCGAGTAGAGCTAACTGAAATACCTGATGCGATCGCTAAATTAACCAATCTGACGCAGCTTGACCTCAGTGGCAACCAAATAACCGAGATTCCAGAGGCGATCGCTAAATTAACTAATCTGACGCAGCTTGACCTCAGTGACAACCAAATAACTGAGATTCCAGAGGCGATCGCTAATTTAACCAATCTGACGCAGCTTGACCTCGGTTCCAACCAAATAAACGAGATTCCAGAGGCGATCGCTAATTTAACCAATCTGAGGGAGCTTTACCTCAGTTACAACCAAATAACCGAGATTCCAGAGGCGATCGCTAAATTAACCAATCTGACGCAGCTTGACCTCAGTTACAACCAAATAACCGAGATTCCAGAGGCGCTCGCTAAATTAACCAATAGACTTGTCCGAAAACTCCAAAGCCAGACTGTTCAAAGCTTTTAGACAAAACTTTGATATCTTCGTAAAAACGGAGTCATAAGGGTTTGATATAGTTAGTGATAGT
>NZ_JACJTU010000149.1 GCF_014698835.1 Nostoc paludosum FACHB-159
CAAGCTTAGTAAATTTCATTACCGTAAGCAACATTTATCTAATACAACCTCTACCTATTTTCTCATGAATCTTTCATGCTTTGCCTCCAATACACCTGCTTCTATTACGAATACAAGGCTTTCGGAATCAGATTCAACTAATACTCATGTACTATATATCGGCGATCGCTCTGTGCCAGTTGCGTAAGTCCTGATATTCAAAAAATACGAACGACCGTTAGTCAGCCTCGGCGTTAACTTTTCAAGCTTAAGAAGTACAAAACGCTTTAGAGGGTTGCACGATCGCATCACTCGATCATTTCAAGTTTTTGGAAGGATACAGAACCCTACTCCCCCACCGGGAACTGCCGCATCATCTCCACAACTGCCACTACCCAAAGCGCGTATACACAACTTCACCCAACATCACAATCACAAACTCGCTATCATCTTGCCCACTCAAAGAGCGTGCTGATATTGCTCGTTACAGTATTCTTGCCCTTAGCTGGAAAGGCAGAGGGCAGAGGGCAGAAGGCTTTTATGGAATTATCCCTTAAGAGGAATGCCCGAACCCTCTGGGCAACCGGAGGGAGCCAAGGGTTTAAGCCCCCCACCAAAATTTCCGATTTGGTGGCTCTTGCAGTGTGGGTCTGAAGCCCACACTGCAAGAGCAAACCTTCTGCCTTCTGCCTCCTGCCTTCTGCCTTCTTCACCAATACCCTCACAGGAATTGAGAGAAAGTCTGAATAGAAAACTGAGAATTTGAAAATAATCATGGAACAGCGTGTAGTTTAATCAGTCGAATCAGATATCAAGCTGAAGGCATTCTCGACAATGGCTCTCAACCGTATTTTATGGAATTACCTGATAGCACTGATAGTAATCACTATTCCTGCTTCCGGTTGCACCACCCAAACTCCCAGCACTCAGGATTTAATTGCTCAGTCGCAAAAAAATAGTCACTTAGTCCGTACTTTATCAATACAGTCTGATTCAGGTTATTCAGTTGCGTATTCTCCAAGCTCTGTTGGAATAATTCTTGCTAGTGCTGGTGCTAAAAGTGTAAAGCTTTGGAATCCCAACACTGGTAAACTATTGCGTACTTTATCAGTTCCAGCTTGGACTGTCAGCTTTAGCCCCGATGGCCAGATTCTCGCTAGTGGTTCTCAGGACGGCAGCATAAATTTGTGGGATGTTCAAACAGGAAAACTCATCCGTACACTCAAGCACTCAGAACCAGTTATTGGTGTAGTCTTTAGCCCAGATGGACAAACTCTACTTAGTAATCTCGATCTCGGCTCTATCATCAGGTTGTGGAATTGGCGTACTGGAGAAATCATCCGCATAAAGGACGATTCTGACGCTTATCAAAAAGGATTTAGGAGCTTTAAGACTCAACCAGCCACTTTTAGCTGGGATGGTCAGACCTTATTTGCAACAAGTGGTTCTGGTTCTATGCTGGAGTCTTGGAATGTGAAAACTGGTAAACGAACAGGCAGTTTCGAGGCGAAATCATCTATTAATGCTATTGCTATCAGCCCAGATGGAAACACTCTAGCTACTGGCATTCGGGATAATGCGATTAAGCTGTGGAATATTAATGATGCTAAACTTATTCGCACTTTAACTGGTCATCAAGGTGAAGTCAGAACTGTTGCCTTTAGCCCTGATGGAACGCTACTAGCTAGCGGTAGTCGGGATGGCACTATTAAATTATGGAATGTTAGTACAGGTCAAGCGATCGGCACTTTTTCAGCGCATAAAGAACAAGTTTGGTCTGTAGCTTTCAATCCTGATGGCAAAACACTTGCCAGTGCTGGGCAGGATGGCACTGTTAAGATTTGGCGTGTATCTCCACAATAAATAATAAATTTATGGGTTTATCTCGATCGCGTTTATTCCCCTCAGAAACCACCGCATCATCTCTTGCAACGCCACAGCCTCACCATCCGCCGCGTACACTGTTTTCCCTGACATTGCAATCACAATCCTTTGCCGCCTTGCCCGTTCAAACCAAACAACTACACCAGACTTGGCCTGTTGTGTCTCTGGTTCCCTGCCCTCCTTACAGGCAGCAACAAAAACAGCCTCCGGTAATTTAATCCCAATCCTTGTTCGGATCGCAACTTTTAGATAGGCAACCGCCCCCGGTACATTATCCCAATATCGCCTAACCGTGCGCTGAACCTCTGCATTGAGCCGAAATTGCGGGGTACAAGCAGAGTATTTCCATCAACAATTAAACTATAAGAAAGTCAAAATAACACTTGGGAGACGTATTAAGTGTGTGGTTCTGGGAAAAAGACTCAGTTGAATACGAGATATTCAAGCAATATGAACGCCCATTGGTAGCCATTGGGGTAAACTTTTCACGCTTAAGAAGTTCAAATATCTCTAGAAGCTTGCACCTACGGTTTAGAGGATGCTTTAAGAAGCACAATTGACTATGTGCTGTGGTTGCAAAAAAACGAAAAGCAAATTTTCCCAAACGCAATTTTGATTCGAGCTTTGCAAGAGCAATGGAAACCAAAGGCATGGCGCGAAGAGTACCTGGAACTGCCAAATCTAGAGTCCCCTGGGCAAAGATGGTGGAATGCGGCAGCCTCAATGTGGGGGTACGATGTCCGCAATCGCCTTGTTGCTGATGTATTTTATGACGAGGGTACAGAGTTCATCAAATTCACCAACGGTAAGGAAATAACCGTAGAGACAGCATGGAGTTGGGGACGGGAACGAGTACTACAATATGTCAGTAGTTAGAATGGCGATCGCTATCATGAGGAGAAACGACAATTTTCAGATTTTTTTAATTTAATTCCCAAAAATTAATTTTTTTTTAAAATTAGAACTAGGTAAATAATATTTAAGTGCTATATGTTAATTAATAAAATTATTTTCGGTTTTAATAGTTTCTACCTATTATTAATTATTGCCTTGATTATTTATAATAAAATATTTGATGTATCAGTTGGAGGATTGTTCTTACCACCTCTCACCCCAGCATATCCTGGTGCAGGATTGTTTACACTTGGATTTCAAATACTGTGTTCTATACCACCTATAATTTGTGCTTTTAGTTTTACCTTACTAAAAACTATTAAACCTCATAATAGATCTAATCAATTTTTGCTTTACTCCGCTATTTTAACAGCAGGTTATTTACTGAATGAAATTTATCGACTCCATATAATTTTTTTGCAATTTGGCATTCCCAAGCTAGTGGTCTATCGCATTAATTTTGCTGGGTTAGAATGGAAACAGAGAGTCGAGCGATCGCAGATCAGAAGAGTATGCCAAAAAAGCACATAGTAAAGCTAACACAA
>NZ_JACJTU010000015.1 GCF_014698835.1 Nostoc paludosum FACHB-159
ATATCTCAAACCCGTATTTTATCATATTCACTAGTTAGCTTTTGATGCTTGCATTTACGTCTCATAAGCTAGCCACAGCAAAGCTTTGACAGTTTTCGGAGATGTCTCGTGTAGTCAAATTCATTTACAGTTGGCATCGAACTGTTGCCGTAACCCGGATAGTCAGGAGCAACGAGATGGAATTTATCAGCAAGTGCTGGTATGAGATTACGGAACATGTGAGACGACGTTGGGAAGCCGTGCAATAACAGAATCGTCGGATTATTACGAGAACCAGCTTCACGGTAAAAGATGTCTAAACCATCGATGGAAACTGTGCGATATGTAGTCATGGGATTACTCTTTAGTAAGTGATAAAAGCCTTTTGGACTTCAAATCTGTGCCATACCGCCATCAACAAACAACTCAATGCCGTTCACAAAGCTGCTGTCATCTGAAGCGAGAAAGACAACGGCTTTGGCAATTTCATCGGGTTTGCCGACTCGTCCCAGTGGGATGGTGCTGGCTTGGCTGTCTACGAATTCTTGCAACTGCTGGTCATTCAATCCCAAATGATCGTAACCAGGAGTCGGAACCACACCAGGGCTAATGGCATTCACTCTGATCTTGCGTTCTTTGAGGTCGAGTATCCAATTCCGAGCAAACGATCGCACGGCGGCTTTGGTAGCACTGTAAACACTGAATGCTGGCGTACCTTTTATGGAAGTAATCGAAGCATTCAGGATAATAGAAGCGCCCTCTGGTAACAGTGGCAGTGCCTTTTGTACGGTGAACAGCAAACCTTTGACGTTTACGTTGAATGTTTTGTCAAAGTGTTCCTCAGTGATTGCTCCAAGTGGGGCAATTTGTCCAACACCAGCATTAGCGAAGATAATATCGAGGTGTCCTTGCTCTTGGTTAATGGTGGCAAACAGGCGATCGAGGTCTGCCAGATTAGAAACATCGCTCTGCACAGCCGTAACATTTTTGCCAATAGCTTCTACAGCAGCATCCAGTTCCACTTGGCGACGACCCGTGATGTAGACATAGGCACCTTCAGCAACAAACTGTTTGGCTGTGGCAAGACCGATACCACTGTTGCCACCCGTGACAAGGGCAATTTTTCCTTCTAGTTTTCCCATTATGCTAATCCTTTGATTGTTGGGTTTAAAGCGGTCAGTTACTAATGGAGAGTGGAGTCAGGAGGAAGAATAGTCAGCCCTTATTGGGGAGCTAGGGCGATCGTCTTTTGTATCTTAACAAGCGTACCATTCCTTACATCTCCTTTGATTGATCTGCTTGATGAGGCTGCTTGAGACTCGAAACGAGGTCGGTCACTTGACGTTGAGCTTCTGCGCTCAGTGAGTCAAAGTCGTCTAAGAAGAATTGACGTTCTAGCGTTAACTTGCGGGTATTGAGTAACCCTTCGATCTACCAACCTTCGTCGCCTTTCGTTACGACGTATAGGGGCAGTGAATCTCGTGACGGTGAACTTTCGGTTTGTCCGGGCAGTATTACCCTGATAACTAGGAGCATGAGCGCGAGTTGTGAGTTCACGAAGCGGACAAAATCCACCTCACCCTCCAGGCGTGTTCCTTTGACAACCGTGTCGAACGCTTGCTGATGAAATGCAGCGATTTCTTTTCGACCCTTGAGATGGGTGCCCTCGAACGTGATGAAATCGGCAGTTTCGCTGAACGGGGCAGCAAAGCCTTCGCCGCTACCTCGATTCCAAGCATCAATCATCTGGCGATGGAAAGCACGGATTTCCGACTCGTCAGCAGGAGTGATGGTTTGAGCTACTTGTGAATTCATAGTTGAGTTTTCCTTTTAAGTGATAAATTAGTTTTCAAGCGGCATAGAGGGTGTTATAAACTCTGAAAATCATCGGTTCTGTGAGCCAGTTCCAACCATTCCTCAAAAATCGCAACCAGGGCTGAATTTCGCTAGAGATGCGATTGAACTTGGAAATTAAGTTTATTGGCAATGCTTTTTGAGGTACGCTCCGCTTTGATTAAATCTGCTGCTTTTTCGCCAATCATAATAGTCGGTGCGTTTGTATTTCCCGTGGTGATCGTGGGCATGATGGAGGCATCCACGACACGCAATCCCTCAACCCCATGTACTCGTAGTTCAGGATCGACAACTGCCATTGAGTCAGTACCCATTTTGCAGGTGCCAACCGGATGCCACACAGTACTGCAAGTGTCTCGGATGTAAGCTTCGAGGGCTGCATCACTTTGAATATGGGAACCTGGAGCTATTTCTTTGCCACGAAACTCATCAAAGGCAGTGCTTTGAAACAGTTGTCGTATTAACTTAATTCCCTCGACCAGCTTTTGCACATCGGCTTGATTGTGCAAATAGTTCATTTGAATGGTTGGTGGATCGTTGGGATTAGATGAACGTAAGTTAACGCTGCCAATATTCTGGGGATGCGTCAAAGAGACTGCACCCGTAAATCCAAAATCAGCAGGAGCATAACCAGGTGACAAGAATTGAATCGGGCCGAAGAAAAATTGCAAATCGGGTGTAGCCTCCAAGTTTCCCTTGCTATGCAAAAATAATCCAGCTTCGGTTCCATTACTTGTGATGGCAGGGTGTACATCTTGAGTGGCTGCTTGCACAACACAAGTGAGAATGTGATCCTGAAGGTTTTGACCAACTCCCGGCAAATCTGCAACGACAGAAATTTCCATCGCTTGCAGATATTCTGCATCCCCAATACCAGAAAGCATCAGCAGCTTAGGCGAATCAAATGCGCCTGCACTTAAAATCACTTCCTGGTTGACTCTGACCTGGTGGAGCTTACCTTCATGCAAGTATTCCACCCCAACGGCGTGAGTGCCTTCAAACAGCAATCGCGTTACCAATACCCCTGTCGTTACGGTCAAATTAGGACGATGGAAAATGGGTAAAAGAAAAGCAGCAGCAACACTGTGCCGTTTACCATCCTTGACTGTCAATTGATAGGGTCCTACACCTTCTTGCTGTACACCATTAAAATCAGGATTGTAGTTGTATCCCATTGACACACAAGCATCTACAAAGTGTTGGGAGACCACAGCAGGAGACATCAAATCGGTAACGCTCAATTCTCCATCAACTCCGTGAAATTCTGACGCGCCTCGTTGTTGGTGTTCTGATTTCTTGAAATAGGGCAAGACCCCCTGGTAATTCCAACCAGGATTTCCTAATTCCTGCCAGCGATCATAATCTTGAGGATTGCCCCGGACATACATCATGAAATTAATCGAACTGCTGCCCCCCAAGACTTTGCCACGGGAACAAAGCATTTTGCGATTATTCAAGAAGGGTTCTGGTTCAGAGAAATAGCTCCAGTCCACCTCTGAGCCTAGTAGATTGACGCACTCTGCTGGGATGAAAATCTCTGGTTTCGTATCTGGGTTGCCCGCTTCGAGTAGTAACACAGTTGTGTCATTGTCTTCGGTTAGACGATTGGCAACCACACAACCTGCTGACCCTGCACCAATTACAATGTAGTCATAATTAGTCATAGAACCTCGCGGGAGTGTGGAAACCCAGTAGCTTTAGCTCTGGGAGGAAACACGACACGGGCGGCTAAAGCTGCCGTCAAATCTCTCTCTGGATGAGTTACAATATATGTATGACTCAATCTATATCCGTAAAATGCAAGCTTATAGTCCCCTCTAACTTGGGCGGCGAAATCGACCGCACGTTGGAGAGTTTTGCTGATGCTTGCAATCGGATTTTGGAGGCAGCCAAGCGTGATAATTGCTGGAATACTACTAAGCTGCACCACAAGGTTTATAAGCCTGTGCGTGAGGCAACGGGTTTGAAAGCTAATCATGTCTGTCAGGCTATTAGACGAGTTATTGGTAATGCCAAGGCAGTTAAACAAATCCACAGATTTAGGCCCACCTCTATCAGTTTGGATGTTCGCACCTTTGTTTATAAGGAGGAAAGCCAGTCTGTAGGGGTGACTTTGATGTGTGGACGAGTTGAATTTAAGTTGTCCATTGGTGGTTATCAAATTGCATTGCTTAGGGGACAAGCCCCAACCAGTGCAACATTGAATAAAACCAAACATGGCGGCTACTTTATCAACTTCGTTGTCGATATCCCAACTCAACCTACGGGCAAAACTCCGAAGGTGATTGGGGTTGATTTGGGTAGACGCGATATTGCTACCACTTCCACGGGTAAATCTTGGAGTGGTAAACAGATTCAATCGGTTCGTGACCGCTACAGCAAAATCAGAGCGAACGTTCAAAGTAAACGCACGCGCAGTTCTAGGCGACTGATGCGAAGGCTCTCTGGCAGAGAACGACGCTTTCAAGAATGGTTGAATCACAACATCTCTAAGCAGCTTGTTCAAGATGCAAAACGATTGAATGCAGCACTGGCTTTTGAGGATTTGACCAACATCAGAGAATCCCTGAATCAAAAGCCCAGGAGTAAGGTTGAACGCCGCAGGACTAACAATTGGGCGTTTTACCAACTGCGTTTGTTTGTTGGGAACAAAGCAAATATTGCCGATATCCCGGTTGTATTTGTGCCACCCGCCTACACAAGTCAAACTTGTTCCCGATGCGGAGGTATTCACCCCCTTCAGAGTAAATCCTATCGCAATGGAAAAATTTTTAAGTGTGGTCGCTGTGGTTTTGAACATGATAGCGAAGCGTTAGCGAGTCTTCGAGCGTCTGCTGATATAAATGCGGCTCTTAATATTGCTGCTTTGGGGAAGTCCGTAAGCCTTCCTGAAAGCCTGGGGATGAGTTGTCAATTGCAGGGGCAAATGTCTCTGTTCCCGATATCTCAAATCTGTGGCTAAAGCCCCGCGTCTTTAGACCAGGGTATGCTTACAAAGTTCTCTTCCTCTGTTATCTACAATGGATAAATTGAGTCAAGAATGAACTGATTTAAAGAGCGATCGCCTCTGTATTCTTGCTAAATTGCTGAAATCTCTGGTTCTTGTCGTTGGTATAGAAGTTATGAAATACTCTCCGTTGAAACACTTATTAAGATAAGCACTAAAAACCTTAATCATTTGCAGCAACAATGGCTGCCATTATCTGCTCAACATTCCAGCGATTGGGATAGCGAATTCCATTAATAAACAAAGCGGGTGCAGCCTCCACTCCACTTCGCAGTCCACCTTCGATATCCGCATTAATCCGATCAACATAGGTTCCCCTGGATAAATCCTGCAAAAATTGAGAAATATTAAGTCCTAAACGATTGGCGTACTCTACTAGATAGCCATTCTCTAACTCTTGTTGATGAATGAACAATATCTCATGCATTTGCCAAAACTGCCCTTGAGCCGCAGCGGCTTCCGCAGCTTCCGCTGCTCGTTGAGCATGTGGATGAATCTGTACCTGAGGAAAATGACGGAAGATAAAACCTAAATTGTTTTCTCCAAATGAAACCTTCAATTGGTGTTGAGCAACTTTAATCAATCGATAGACGTTGGCACTTTGAAAACATTCATAATCTCCATACATGACAAAGACTACAGCAGCATTCAGTGCACCTTGAATATGATCCTGGGTTGAAGGCAGAACGAATAAAGAACGATTATCACGGTCGTAAGTCATGTTTCGGTTTGTATTAAGCAAACTTAAGCCTTACAACCCAACTGCGCTAACGTTGCTATGGATTTAATATAGACAATTGACCCTCTGTTGTCGTCCACTCTGGGTTGACATTTTTGTACAATCGACTGATGGATGAACCTGTCCAGCTCGCAGTGGAAAGTTGTCTCCAACTAAAGTTGGAATTTGGATACCAACTTTAGTACAGCTTATAAATTGACAATCCCACGCTTAACAGCAGTAATCACGGCTTGTGTGCGATCGCTTACTCCCAGTTTGCTCAAAATCCGATTTACATGGGATTTGACGGTACTTTCACCAATAATCAAAGTAGTCCCAATTTCCTGATTACCCATTCCTTTTGCCATCAAACGCAGCACTTCCAACTCTCGTTCACTAAGTTCTGGATTGCTGATTCGCTGCAATAATTTTGCACCCACTTCTGGCGGAATATATTTCTGGCCATTATGAATGGCGCGAATCGCATTCAAAAGCTCGCCAGGTTTAGCATCCTTGAGCAGATAGCCTTGAGCGCCCGCCTGCAAGCCGCGATAGATGTCTTCATCACCATCGTAGGTTGTGAGTACCGCGATTCGAGCCTGCTTAAATTCAGCACAAATCGCCATAATGGCTTCAACACCTCCCATTTTGGGCATTCGTAAATCCATTAGCGTAACATCGGGTTGGTATTCTCGAAACGCGGCGATCGCCTGCTGCCCATCTTCAGCTTGAGCGATCGCTGTCATTTCGGGATCGCGGTTAATGATGGTTGCTAGACCCTTTCTGACAATGGCATGGTCGTCAACAATCAGCACCCGAATCGTAGTGGATTGGCTCATTGTAATTCTCACTCAAGGGTTGATAGTGACAATAATTTCTGTTCCTTGACCCGGTTGACTTTGGATTTTTAGTTGTGCGCCAATGCGCTCTGCCCGTTCGCTCATTCCTAATAATCCAAACCCACCGCTCAAAGGAATGCTACCTACTCCAAAGCCCCTACCATCGTCTTTAACCCTTAAAATACACTGTGTCTCGTTGTACACCAACTCAACCATAATTTCGCCAGCACTTGCGTATTTAATCGCATTGGTTAATGCTTCCTGCCCAATTCTGAGTAAGTTATTCTCCACTTCGGTTGGTAAGGAATAGGCTCTACCCTGAGTTTCGCAAATCAGAGCCGTGTCGGTCGTCGAGCGCATTTGAGCCACAATACGATGCAAGGCACTCTCTAAATTACCTTCTTCTAGTAGTCGCGGACGGAGTGCTGATACGGATCGCCGTGCCCCTGCCAGCCCAGCGCGTGCTAGTTCCTCAATTATTTCCAAATGCACTTGGGTTGCCTCTGGGTCGTCCGCCAGCACTTGTGTTGCCGCTCCCACCTGAAGCAGAATACCTGTGAAAGATTGAGCTAGTGTATCATGAATTTCTCGCGCCATTCGGTTGCGTTCTTCCAGAATGGAGGCGTGTTCGGCTCGTTTGCGATCGCTGATGTCTGTGTTTAAAGCATAAAATCCAATGACTTGAGCATTTGCATCGAAATCAGGAATTAAGGTTACACTCAAGTACTTTTTGCCTGCTGGCAGAGGCATTTCTGCTTCAAACGTGGTTGTTTCTCCCCTTAGCGCCTGGTTAATGTAAGGTTCTATCATTTGATACGATGTATGATCTACCAGTTCACGAATCGACTTGCCTAAAATTTCATCTCGGCTACAGTTGCGCCAAATCTCATAGGTACGGTTGACAAAGCGGTGGCGTTGCTTGGCATCAATGTAACCAATACCAACCGGGAGAGCGTCTGTAATGAGTCGCAATTCCTGTTCATGAGCGCGCAGTTCTGCTTCACTTTGCTGTAACGCCGCTGTTCGTTCCGCAACCTCCTGTTCCAAAGTGCGGTTGTAATTTGCTAAGAGGTGTTCTGCTTGTTTACGCTCAGTGATATCTTGAAAGGCTACAATCGCATAAGCTACCTTGCCCTGTTCGTCAAAGACTGGAGTACCCCAAACCTCAACTGGAATAATTGCGTTGCTTTGGTGAATTTCCACATCATCAACTCTGGTATGTTTGCCGCTCAAAGCCTGGATGATTGGCATTTTCTCAGTTGGATATTTTTGATTCGTTCCTGCCAAATAAGTTTGATAAACTTCTGCAAGTTGATCGGGTGTCACAGAAGGATCAATACCTTTGCCCAATAGCTGAGTTGCCCGTCGGTTGAAGTAGTAAGGACAACCTGCCATATCCATGACTGCAATGCCCACCGGAACTGCTTCTAGAAATTGAGCCATCCTGCTTTCGCTCTCACGTAGCTTTGCATAGAGTTTGGCATTTTCAATTGCGATCGCTGCCTGCGTAGAAAGTAGGCTGAGAATTTGCGTTCGCGTAGCGTCTCCTTCGGAGAATCGCTCCGGTGTAAATGCCCCAGTTGCCAACTGATTTTCTAGATACAACACACCGATGAGCTTGCTTTGATTGAGCAGAGGTAAACAAAAGACTGATTGAGTCTGGTGGTGTTGAATGTAGGGATCGTTGATAAAATTACCTTCACGAGTAGCATCATTGAGAATGACCGACTCATGAGTCCGAATCACATAATGAATGATCGATTCAGGTAAACGATTTGCGATCGCAGTCGATTGCAGTACTTGGGTTGCACAGGTCTGTGCACCCTCAACCAATTCACAGGTCGCTTTGATCGTCCATTCTCCTGCGTTTTCTAAAAGCAGACATCCGGTTTGTGCCCCAGCATTCTCAATGAGGATCTGCATTAAGGTGTGGAGCAGTTGTTCCAGTTCAATCTCACTAGAAATAGCTTGGGATGCCTTCATTATTGCTGCTAAATCGAGAGCAACATGTGAGGTATTAGAGGTAGTTCCAGCCGTAGTGTGGATTGGCATGGAACTCACACTTGTTGATTTAGGAAAAAACTGAGGATAATCAGCCTCCAAATTCTTGACCTTTGCCGTTGCGCCCCACCGTTCATAGCAGTAGTGAGCTTCTTTCATGTAAAGATGAGCAAATTTTTCCAAACCTCGCGCCAGATAATGTTTAGCAGCTAATTCGTAAGCTAAGGCTTCTTCCTGAATATATCCGTTTTCTCTAGCTCCTTGAATCGCTTGTTCGTAGAACCCTTCTGCATCAAGCAACTGACCTAAAACTCGCGCTTTTTCTGCCTCGACTAAATGATATTTATGTAGAAAATTCATCGGCGCATGACGCGCCCATTTGTGCATTTTTTCCTGGTTGCTGCTCACGTTAAGGAAAAATACTTTTTGTTCTGAATCAGGAACAGATGAATAAATTGCTAGTCGCACCAAAGAGTCATAAAAGCAGAACAGTGGCATCGTTACTTGCCCTGGCGCACCTTTGAGATACCCTTCAGCCGCATTTGCACTCTCTAACGCTTGAGTAAACTGTCCAAATAGATAGCAGAGGATCAGCTTGTTAATATAGAAATATTGAAATCCCAGAGAATCATTGTTTGCTAAATAGCGGTTCAATCCCTGTTGCTCATTGTAAGCAACGCCTTGTAAACAGCAGGGGTTATTAACCTGTCCTTGTAAGTTAAGCACTGCCTGCCAAAAGATTTGATGGTAACTTAAGCAAGTTTCCTGCTTCAATTGGGCGATGGCATGGCTGTAATTCTCCATCTCCTGTTCTAATTCTGTCAGTTCTAATCCACTGAAATATAAATACTCACATTTTTGATAAGCCGCTAAACCTGCAAATCCGAAATCTCCAGTTTCTACTCCGCTAGAGTAACTTTCCTGTAATAGGGATACAATCTCCCTAAAATGAGACTTGCCAAAGCTGATACCTTCCGCAACAATTAGAAAGGTTTTGCTTTTAAGTTCTTGGGCATTCAGCCGTTCCACAAGGTTGAGGGCGAGTTGACCTAATTGATGAGCTTTTTCTACATCCTGAGTTGCGGCAGTGATCACGACTCCATAACAAGAATAGGCAACCGCAGAAGTGGGTGCATTGCCATATTGAATCGATAACTTGACTTGCTCACATGCCATCAGCCAAAACAGTGCAGGTGCAGCCTGAAAAGCAGGAGAAGCGATATTTGAAATAATCCGCATGGCTGCCAATCTACTGGCATCTGTCATTAAAGGTAAATGCACCAAATCTTGAATATTCCTGCCTTGCAGAACTTCTGTTGTTTCTAAAAGTGCTTGTTGAATCTGCAATTCTGTGGGAAATTCTGGTAGGTTCAGCCCTAATTTTGCCAACACTTGCAACCCGACTTTAATCGCGTCTAACTTGTGAGTTTGTGCTACATAGGTTTTGATTGTGACCTCATGAACTTTCACTTCATCTAAAATGGTTCTGGCTGCTTGCAAAACAATAGCAACCCATTGCTCCATCGCCAGAAAGTCACCGGATAGATAGGCAGTTTCTGCGGCTTCTTCATGGAGAACCAAACTGAGGTCATACTGATGTTGCCAACTATCGGTTGCGAGTAACTCGATGCCTGCGATCGCATATTTCAAAGCTGCACTATAGGCAGTAGCCGCTTTGGCTTTTTGGGCTGCCATTAAGTTGAGTCTGGCAATGCTGTTTCGTTCCTGCCCAAAGACGAGAGCGATCGCTAAATTGAGATGATCGACAATTTCAAACAGCCGCTCTGATAACTCCTCTGGCAACGTTTTTTCCAGCAGATTGCGACCGATTTGCAGATGAACCACCTGTTTGTGCGATTCATCGATTAGAGCATAAGCAGCTTGCTGGACGCGATCGTGCAAAAACTTATACTCTTGAATTAACAAGTTTTCATCTAATTCAGATAGTGGTTGAATTAATCCAGCTTGTATGGCTGCTAGTAAATCTTGAAAAACCGTTTCAGGTGGTTGATCGCAAACAATCGATAGAGTATCTAAATTAAATTCAGCACCGATACAAGCTGCTAACTGGAGAATTTGCTGTGTGTTTTCTGGTAATTTATTTAACTGGATCAGTAGCAACTCCACCACATTATCGGTAATATCCTGGGCTTGAATATCAGCTATGTTCCATTGCCAGCATAAGTGTTGAGCATCAAATGTCAGCAGATTTTCGCTATACAGCATTCTCAAAAATTCATTGACAAAGAACGGATTGCCCTCAGTTTTACGCAAAACTAACTCAGCTAAGGGACGAACGATATCTGCATTCCGATGCAGTGTCTCGGCAATCAACTGATTCAACGGCTCCAGCGTTAAGGGTTCTAAGATAATTTCCTGAAGTACTACCCCTTGTTTTCGCAGTCTCTCTAGCATTAATGCTAATGGATGCGTTGGCTTCACTTCATTATCTCGATAAGCTCCAATCAAAAATAGTGATTGGGCTTGCTCATCCAGCAGCATCAACTCAATTAACTTCAGCGTTGCTGAGTCTATCCATTGCAAATCATCTAAGAATATCACCAGGGGATGTGATTCTGAACAAAACACTCGCACAAATTGCCCAAAGATTCGATGAAAGCGATTTTGAGCTTCAGTTGCTCCAACTTCTGCTACAGGCGGCTGCTTGCCGATAATTAATTCAACTTCGGGGATGATATCAATTATGATTTGTGCGTTGTTTCCCAAAGCGGTAAGTAAGAGCGATCGCCACTGTTGCACATACTCGTCTGGCTCACTAAGTAATTGCCGTACCAATTTTTGCAGGGCATCTGCGATCGCACTGTAGGGAATATTGCGCTGAAATTGATCGAATTTACCAGAGATAAAATAGCCACGCTTTTGGGTGATTGGTTTATAAATTTCCTGCACTAATGCAGATTTGCCAATGCCAGCATAGCCAGATACCAACATCATTTCGACTTGGAATTTTGGGTTGCCCGTTTGTTGGGTTTGTGAAGTTGTTTCTGACTCTGGACACGCTACGCGAACAAACGCCGCCAGTAACATTGCAACTTCCCGATCCCGTCCATAAAGTTTTTGGGGAATTTGGAAGCGATCGCAAACGTCTTGAAGCGCTAGTTGAATGCTAGAGATTTGACCGATTTCTTTTAATTGTTCAGCACAGATTTCTAAATCCGCTTTAATGCCCCAGGCACTTTGATAGCGATTTTCAGCATTTTTCGCCATCAGTTTGAGAATGATATCTGAAACTGGCTTGGGAATCGTTGTATTTATTTCATGAGGCGGAATAGGATGTTTGGCAATATGACAATGGACTAGCTCCAGCACGTCTGTGGTGGGAAATGGTAGTTGTCCGGTGAGCAGTTGGTAAAATGTCACGCCTAGCGAGTAGAAATCAGTCCGGTAATCGAGTAAACGGTTCATCCGCCCGGTTTGCTCTGGAGATAGGTAGGCGAGGGTTCCTTCTAAAACATGAGGGTTCTTGAAAGTCGGATTCGTGCGGTTAAATTGGGTGGCAATCCCAAAGTCTATAATTTTGACAACGCCAGTATCCAGATTGAGAACTATATTTCCAGGGTTAATATCTTTATGAATGACATTGGCTGCATGGATTCTGCCTAGAATATCAGTGAGGGCGATCGCAAAACTTAGAAAAGTCGATAAAGGCATCGGACAGAAAATATCTGGACGCTTGTACATCCATTGCTCTAAGGACTCTGCCCCAAAATCCTCTAAGACAATTACCAGAGTGCGTTGATAGTCTTGCTGGCTGTATGCCTTTACCACTCCTTCCACTGCCAGGGAACGGATAATTTTATATTCTTGTCTGTAACGAGTTAGTTCTTGAGGTGATGGATAATCAAGCTTTAGCATTTTTGCGACGATCGCTACCCTATCGTCTCTCATGCCTCGATACACTAGAGAATTAGAACTTTCATATATTTTGTCTTCTATGGTAATACCAGGTAGAGCAATCATAGAGCAACTCTTGAGAATATGATCTGGCATATCTCAAACTATACAGTAATTCTCATTCTGAAAATAATTACTTGCTTTTTGGTAATCAAGAAGAAATTTGATGAAATAAAAGATTAATAAGTGAACTACCTACAGTGACGCTTCTCTACGAGAGGCTTTCGCCAACGTTGTAGCAACTGCCGTCGGAAGATTGTCGTCAACTCACGCGCAATTCATAAGGACACTTGCGTGGGCGGGTTTCCCGACTTGAGCAAAGTGTCCGTCTCATCACTTCCGGTATCGCTGTAAGTGAGAGGCTTCTTGCTGTTCAAGCTAAGTCTACGCTGTCGTTATCCATTTCTGGTCTATATAAAAAAGAATAACCAGCAACGGCAGCGATGGCTCTAATATAGGTGATGCTAAATTGTTCTTTTTGTTGATTGATATCCATTAAATTAGAAATTACAAGTCAAGCTTAATGCTTTTTGTCCTCAGTTAAGTTAATCATACGGGTAGTTTTGAAATAGTTAACTGTAAGGCTTGCATTTGAGGAAAATCGCGCTTAATAATTTCGATAGCCTTTGTTTGACTGTCTTGATTTTTAACGATCAGTTGTGCAGTGCCATCACCCTGAGAACCCACCCCTTTTCCTCCGAAGATATAAGGTCTCAAAGGCTCGTGATGGAGAAGGAGATGCAGCTTTTTTGCAGTTAATTCTTCTGGACAAGCCGGAACTACGTGGCGATCAAATTCAGTTTGGGCTTTTGTCATTAAAGCCCCAAGAAGTTGGGCATCTCCAAGTTGTATGGCTTCAACTGCCGCCAGGGTAATTTCCGCACTAATAGAACCCAAGTATTTTTGCACATTTTGTCCTATTAGATTAGTAGCTATTGGATAACACTCATTCAATCGTCTGAGAATTTCTTGTGTGTCTTTGCTGCCATCGAGATCCACAATTACAAAAAACAAATCTTTGCTAACTTTTAGCTCCCTTATGTCGATTTGTTCACCATCAAATATCATCAAGATTGGGCGATTTCCATAAGCACAAGCCTGATCCATACGACCACAAAGACTAGGAGTGGTTCTTTCTCCAAGGTATGCCAACTCCATTTCTTCTCGAATTGTCATCTTCAACTCGTACAGACGATTAAATGCTCTCGCCATCAGAACGCAAAAGGCAGCACTTGAAGATAATCCCTTTTGGATGGGTAAGTCGGTTAGATAATTATCAATCTCAAGTCCACCAACACCATAACGAGTAAGAAATTGATAAGCTGTACCAGCAGCATAACTAAAAAAACCGCCCTTTTGGGCTACGCATAAAAGGGTATTAGATTCCATAGGTAATCTGAGCGGTTCATAATGACTACCATCGTTGAGAGAAGAACGAATAATTAACTCAGTTGAATTAGGTTTGACCGAGGCATAAATTCCTTGATTAGTCCCAACAATTAAGGTATAGCCCTTTTCAATCTTAGGGTTAATCCGCCGATATTCTCCTGCCCAATCGCTATGTTCTCCGAACAAACAAAGACGACCTGTCACAAAAATTCTCATTTTCAGTTTCCTGTTGTTAATCGGAGTATATGCTATCCCGATCAACTTCAATCAACAAGTGAAGAAGAAGATGTTGCCAGTTGAGATAGCCGCAACATGCCCTTAGCGTTTAGCAAAACGATTTGCCATCGACCTACGGATTCTTCTTTAGGCTTGGGTTTGATTGATTCTGCATATTTTTTGATGCCAGCCTCAAGTCATTCAACTTTGGCATTGAATTCTTCTAATTTATGAATTGAAAATTGACAATTGTTTCATTCAAGGTTTAAGACTTCTCCTTTCAAGGAGAAAAAATCAAAAAATAAATCCTTTTTTCCAATCCTCTCACTTCTAGGGCTACCGTGTATACACAAGTCTTTTAGAGTTGTTGTGTAAGACACAACAAATTAATTTTTGCTTTTCGATGCAACAAAGGTGCAAGGCGATGCAACAAAGGTGCAAGGCGATGCAACAAAGGTGCAGGGCGATGCAACAAAGGTGCAAGGCAATGCAACAAAGGTGCAAGGCGATGCATCAAAGGTGCAAGGCGATGCAACAAAGGTGCAAGGCGATGCAACAAAGGTGCAAGGCGATGCATCAAAGGTGCAAGGCGATGCAACAAAGGTGCAGGTCAAGAGACTTGTGTGTACACCGTAGCACTTCTAGGGAGAGGGAAAAAGTCAATTGTTAATTGTTAATTGTCCATTGTTGAACTACATTGCTCTGATGAGCGATGTCTTGAGTAATTACCGACTTTTCAAAATAGCTTCATAACAACTTATTAATCAATATTCAATCCGGCAACAACCGAGGGCGATCGCTTCAGGGGGCGACATCTAACCAGAAGCTGTTATTCCGACTCGTTGCCGTATGTCACACAAGGACTATCAACTTCCTGCATCGGTTGAAATGAATTGCAGAAATTTACAGTAGCACAATTAACAACTGCTTCATCGGGGTGAATACATTGCACAACGCCCTCTAACACATGAAAGGCACAGTCATTACAGATAGTTTTACATGGCAATGGTTGAGCATCGATTGAGTTTGACATAGATCAAGATTTTCAAGAAAGGAAACAGCAGCGATAGCAGGCATAAAGCTGAGATGCATTTTAGCTTCAGTGAAAACCATGTTAATTGGGCGTATACTGCTACGCAACACCTACGACATCCCAAGCCGGCGATCGCACCTCATCATCACATTACTGGTTAACCTTTTATTAACCAGTAATGTGATGCGTAGATTTGCCTTCTATGTCATCCTAATTCAGGAGAGTTAATTCGGCGATCGTGTTTGTTTTTAGTATTCACAGGCTTATCTCCGGAATTTAATCTCTACAAGCTGATAATTTTGGAGAAAATCGATGTCAATTTATGTAGGCAATCTCTCTTACCAAGTTACGGAAGAAGATATCAGAGGCGTTTTTGCTGAATATGGTATTGCCAAGCACAGGCAGGGTAAAAGACATTTCCGCACTTGAGTTTCACATAGATATAAATCAATGCCCCATAGAATTTATGAGGGCTTTTTTTTTAGCTATGACCATTCTCTTAAAGACCGATTGATTCAACTTGGTACTGGTCATGGTGGCGCACCAATACTAAGTTTACGTTTAATCGAGATAAAAGTTGGTAAAACTAGCTATTCTTACATTACTTCTGTCCTTGATCCACAAATTTTACTGTTTTTTTGTGACTTTTTTGCCGATTTTCAATTAATCTTAGCGTAGGCGTAGCCCGCACTTCGACACCCTTCGGCGTCGCTCAGGGCAAGAAGCTCAGTGACCACCGCAGGCATCGCAATACCTACTTAGTTTCTCGTGGTTCATATCTAGCAAGGTTTTTGGCTTTTTTTAACCGTCGAACTCACGTTAAATCAGGTAAGATGTGACTAGCAGATCCTTAACCATGTTTTGACTCGTGGACTTAGAGCAAGCCCTAGAGATCGCCAATCAAGCGGTTCATGCTCAAATCGGCAGATACTTGAGTGATGTTGAGCAGCTTATTTTTGCAGGAGCTTGGCAGAGGCAAACCTACGAGCAAATCGCAGAGATAAACGGCTACTCAGTCAAGTATCTTAAGGACGATAGTGGACGCAAGTTTTGGAAGCTCTTGAGTCAGGTACTAGGCGAATCGGTCAGTAAGAACAATTTTAGATCGGCAATTGAGCGATTACGTCAACGTCAGGAAACGCAACCCAAAGCTGACCGAAATCAGTCGGTAGAGATTGTTTTACCTCGTCCTGCTGGCATCCAAACCGATTGGGGCGAGGTCCTTGATGTTTCTCAGTTTTATGGTCGCAGTGCTGAACTCACCACCCTAATGCAGTGGATCGCAAACGATCGCTGTCGTCTGATTGCATTACTGGGGATGGGCGGCATTGGCAAAACGGCTCTCTCAGTTAAGCTAGCCAATCAACTGCTGATTACCTCTAGCATTCAAGGACGCAATGAGTTTGAGTTTGTCATCTGGCGGAGTTTGCGAAATGCTCCTCCTCTAGAGAATTTATTAGCGGACTTAGTATCGTTTCTCTCAAATCAGCAGGATACGCAAAACACTCTCGATCGCTTCATCTACTACTTGCGATCGCATCGTTGTTTAGTCATTCTCGACAACATGGAAACCATCTTGCAGAGTAGTGAGAGCGCAGGACAGTTTCGACCTGGATATGAGGGCTATGGTGAACTGCTACGGCTGGTGAGTGAATCGAATCATCAAAGTTGTGTGGTTCTCACCAGTCGAGAAAAACCTGCGGAAGTGGCAGCATTTGAAGGCGTTGATTTTAAGGTACGATCGCTGCGACTGAGCGGATCGCAACAGGCGGCACAAGCGATTCTGCAAGCCAAAGGATTAATTGGTTCACCTGAACAAAATCAGGAATTGGGCGATCGCTATAGCAATAGCCCGTTAGCAATCAAGATTGTATCAACTTCGATTCAGGATTTGTTTGAGGGCGACATTGATGAGTTCTTGAAGCAAGACACTACAATCTTCAATGGCATTCGTCGGTTACTCGATCAACAGTTCGATCGCCTCTCTCCACTAGAGCAAACGACGATGTATTGGCTCGCGATAAACCGTGAGTGGACCAGTATTGCAGAACTTCAAGACGATATTATTCCTGCGGTTTCTAAGGGGAAGTTATTAGAAACGTTAGAAAGTTTGAATTGGCGATCGCTGATTGAAAAGCAATCGGGTAGCTATACTCAACAGCCTGTAGTGATGGAATACATTACAGAACGTTTGATTGAGCAAGTTACAACAGAATTAAACACAGCAGAACTTAATTTTTTTACGAGTTACGCACTAACTAAAACAACCGTAAAAGAATATGTGCGAGAAAGTCAGGTGCGGTTAATTTTGCAATTTGTAGCTCATGGCTTCTATCAAAAATTTAGTTCCATAGCTGCTCAAGAACAGCAAATCTTCCGAATACTGAGGCAGTTAAGGCGAAGCGAAACTCAGCAATCTGGTTATGGTGCAGGTAATTTAATGAATCTCTGCAACTGTTTGCAGTTAGATCTAACCAACTACGACTTTTCTGGGTTGATCGTTCGACACGCTTACCTACAAACTGTGAATTTGCATCAAGTTAACTTCACCTGCACAAACTTTGATCGGTCTGTCTTTGCCCAAACATTCGGTGCAGTTTATGCCGTTGATATCAGTCCTGATGGCAGTCTGTTTGCGATCGGAGAAGCGAATAACCAGATTCGTCTTTACAACTTTGTAGACGGTCAACCTCTGCTTGTTCTCAAACAGCATACCAGTGAGGTTATGTTCGTCAAATTCAGTCCAGATGGCAAACTGCTTGGCAGTGCTGGTGCAGACTTCACCGTTAGACTATGGGATATTCCGTCTGGAACCCTATTAAGAACGCTAACAGGACATACCAATCCAGTTTGGTCTGTGGCATGGAGTCCCGATGGCACAACGTTAGCCAGTGGTGGTCAGGATAAAATCGTGAAGATTTGGGATGTCTCGACTGGAAAGGTATTGCAAACCTGGCAGGGACACTCCGATCAAATTTGCTCGGTTGCCTGGAGTTCTGATCGCACAACCCTCGCTACGGGGAGCAACGATCGCACCATTAAGCTGTGGAACGCTTTGACTGGACAACTCCTGAATGTCCTGAAGGGACATACGGATTGGGTGCGATCGGTTGGGTTCAGTCCAGATGGCAGAATGCTTGCCAGTGCCAGTGCAGACTTCACCGTTAGACTATGGGATATTCCGTCTGGAACCCTATTAAGAACGCTAACAGGACATACCAATCCAGTTTGGTCTGTGGTATGGAGTCCCAATGGCACAACATTAGCCAGTGGTAGCCACGATCAAACCGTGAAGATTTGGGATGTCTCGTCTGGAAAGGTATTGCGAACCTTACAGGGACACCGTTATCAAGTTTGGTCAGTGGCATTTAGTCCCGATGGTAGGATCTTAATCAGTGGTGGTCATGACCAAACGATTAAGGTCTGGGATGTCGTCACAGGTCAAGTTCTACAAACCTCTCAAGGATATAGCGACTGGGTATGGTCAGTTGCCTGGAGTGCTAATCATGCTGTGATGGCTCAAGGCAGTCGAGATCGAACCGTAAAGCTGCGCGATGGTGCGACAGGAAAACTCTTCAATATCTTAAACAAGCACACTAGCTCGGTGCTGGCAGTCGCGTTTAGTCCCGATAGCCTTGCGATCGCCAGTGGCAGTGCGGATCAGTCAATTCAAATTTGGGAGGTCGCAACCGGACGAGTCTTGCGATCGCTTCGAGGACACACAGGCTGGATTTGGTCAGTTGCCTGGAGCCTGGACGGAACCATGCTTGCCAGTGGTAGCAATGACTTAACCGTAAGGCTGTGGGATGTTGCAACCGGGGAACTGATCAAAATCCTGGAAGGGCATCTCGGTTGGGTGACATCGGTTGCGTTTAGTTCAGATGGTAACGTTCTTGCCAGTGGCGGGTTTGATCAAACCGTAAAACTTTGGGATATTTCAACCGGACAGGTTCTAAAAACTCTGCAAGAGCATAGCGACTGGGTGTGGTCAGTCCAGTTCAGTCCAATCGCTCCACTGCTGGCGACGGGTAGTGTTGACAAGACGGTGAAACTTTGGAATAGCTCCAGAGGAAACGTTTTAAGAACCTTGCAGGGACACACCAACTGGGTGACATCGGTTGCGTTTAGTCCCAATGGCAAACAACTTGCTAGCAGCAGTTATGACCTGACAGTGCGGCTGTGGGATGTTGCCTCTGGACAACTACTAAAGACTCTAGAAGGACATACTAGCTCGGTTTGGTCTGTCGCCTGGAGTCCTGATGGCGTGACTTTACTCAGTGGCAGCGCTGATGAAACAATTAAACTATGGGATACGCAAACCGGAGTCTGCTTAAAGACACTCAGAGCCGATCGCCCCTACGAAGGGATGAATATCACGGGAGTTACGGGTATCACTGAAGCGCAAAAAGCAACGCTCAAAGCATTAGGGGCGATCGAGCAATCGAGTTGAATGAAGGGTATTAGGCTTAGATTTGACAGGCGCGCATCGTCTTGAGGTATTCAACAGCAGCTTCCTCAGCAAATTCATGAGGGATAATAGTCATAGAACGGAGCGATCGATAAATTTCGATGCAGCGTTCTAATGCTGAATAGCAACTTTCGGGTTCGTACAAAGCCACCGTGCCTTTAAGAGCTTCAGCTAAGGTAGGGGCGAGTTGTTCAATCTTCCGAACACCGGAAGGTTTGCATCCTGATCGCAATAGCCCCAAAGGACCCAGAACAGTGCCGCGCAGATATGAAATCAAGTCCAGTGCTTCAAACAGTTCTCCTCGCGCAACTTTACCAACGCCATAGTGAATCCAGATCCAAAATCGATCTTCGATCCACTGTTCATTCGGCATGGGATATGCACCGGTGCTGGAGGCAAAGACCTGTGACAGACGGCGATCGCGTTCCCACAAAACCACTGGCTCATCCACCCGCTTTTCAGCATCAGCAAGAGAGATAAACTTAAGGTCAACATGCAGTAGAGGCGAGTTGTACAGGCAAATCAATACGCGAGGTTCGCCCACGTGTTCACCTGTAAACGATGCCAATAACTCTCCCAACGATGCAGCAATGCTCTGTCGCTCAAACATGACCTGTTCAAAGCTTTCAGGCTCTACCGCAATGATCAAATCGAGATCGCTAAACTCATCCATTGAGTTCTCTGCCCAAGATCCTGCTACGGCAACGCCAACCAGTCGTTGATCTAATGCCAGATGAGGAATAGCATTGCTGATGAACGCTCGATG
Organism: Nostoc paludosum FACHB-159; assembly: GCF_014698835.1. Taxonomy (GTDB): domain Bacteria; phylum Cyanobacteriota; class Cyanobacteriia; order Cyanobacteriales; family Nostocaceae; genus Nostoc; species Nostoc paludosum. The sequence continues at coordinate 20,186 of NZ_JACJTU010000015.1, forward strand.
AGGTGTCAGTGCAGTGGATGGAATTTTCATATGAATCTAATGTTTGAGTTTATTACAGCAATTTTATCTATCTGCTGGATGCAGCAGGGTCTTGCCGCATTTTTCCGATGCCTGCCTTTTGGGTAACCACTAAATCAGGCGTAATCCAAACTCCGCCAAATGGTTGCAGAATTTTCCGCACGCTCGTAAAAACTTGTTGGTTCTTAGCAAAGGTTAAGTGCATTATGAAATGCCGCAACTGCGACTTGTACACCATCTTCAGCCCGAATTTTTTCACCAATGGTAGCCGCTTGCGATCGCATCGTGCGATCGGCTGTCACTGCTTGTAGGGCAGTCGTTAACCGTTCTACCGTCAACGTTTTTTTCGGAATTGGCTGGGGTGCGACCCCTAGTTTGGCAAGGCGATCTCCCCAAAAGGGTTGGTCGCTGAAGAATGGAATCACAATGGCAGGAACACCTGCTCTCAACCCTGCTGCGGTTGTTCCTGCGCCGCCATGATGGACAACCGCAGAGACTCTGGGAAACAACCAATCATGGGGAACGGCTTCGAGCTGAAAGACCGTATCGGGCAGAGCCATTTGCCCAATTCCACCCCAACCGCTTAAGAGGATACCTCGCTGCCCCGTTTGCTCAAGAGCAGCTAGCACGATCTCAGTTGTTGTAGCGGGATCGCGCCCAGTCATGCTGCCAAAACCAATGCAAATTGGCAAAGAACCCGCAGCTAGAAAATCTACCAGATCGGCAAGGGGCACAAAGTCTGGGGCAGCGTCAAGAAACCAGTATCCCGTAACGTGATGGCGATCGCACCAGTTTGCAGGTTTAGGAATCACCGTTGTACTGTAGCCATAGAGAATCGGAATTTGGGCTTGCTCCATGCGGCGAAATGGTTCAGAAAACAACCCAACGGCAGGAAGCTCCAGAACGGATTGCCGCCAGCGATTGATAGATGTGCGAAACGTTTGCCAGAGGATTTGACCGATCAGGGGATAGGTTAGCGCGTTATAAACTCGTCCTAGACGCAGCCCTGGTGGAGTTGTGGGAAAGGGAAAATCTGAATTGGCAGTGATGGGAAGTAGGCTGCTTAAAAAGAAGGGAATGTTTAGCTTCTCGGCAATGTCGTAGCCTGCGGTTGTGGTAATGGAAGAAATGATCGCATCTGTGTGCTGGCAGGCAGACCAAAAATCGTTGAGCATTGCGGTCATTGACGTTTCTACGGCTTTGGCAAACTGACGAATTGAAGCGATCGGATTACCACCCGACTCTAGTAGTTTTTGTCCGTCTTCTCCACTGAGTAACGCCTGCATATCGCCCGCAACCGGGGCAAACGCTAGCCCGTGATTGCGAACCAGCGCCTCAAACGGCAGATGGGTTGCAACTTGAACGCAGTGACCTGCTTGCCGTAAGCCCAGTCCTAGTGCAAGATACGGCTGAATATCTCCACGGGAACCTGTGGTTAAAATAGTGATGTGCATGGTTTTAGGTTGGATGATATAACTATGTCCCCCTATTTATCATCAGTCGGTCGCAAATTATTCCAGCAGAGGTCAGTACACGACTGATTTCAGGAGATGAGTTCTACACCATATGAGTTATCAATCGCACAGAGCCATTTTCCGTCAGTCGTCTTTTTATAGACGTAAATTGCCTTTCTCTCAGTGGAAAACTCTGAATCGGGTTTGTCAGGAGACTCAATATAAGTCTTTGATAAAACCAACGCGATGTCTCCTGTCTCAATAATCACCATGTCACCCTGGGATACCTTAAGACTGTTGTTAAAGTAATCAGAAATCTTTTGAAGAGCTATTTTAATCGCTTCGCGACCTTGTACCAGCGTCCCAGGTTTAACCACCAATACGGCATCTTCTGTATAGCAATTAGCGACAGTATCAAAATCGCGATCGTTGATTGCTTTATCTGCTCTGGCTATTTCTTGCTTTACAGCGTGATCATCCATAATAATGACTCCTTTTTGGTAATGATGATGACTGGGTTTGAGAATTGCGTCGTTTCAGGCTAGAGAGGAGGCGATCGCTCATCACTACTGCCCGGATATTGCTCCTGCTTAGTGAAAAGAAAGACCCTGCCCAACTGGTAAAACAGAGGTTAAAACAGTTTCCTTCATCTGGATTCCTAGTTTTCTTTCAATCACCCATCCCGCTAAATATTGGGCAGCTAAACAACCAGCCGCCGTTGCAATATTATCTTCTATTACAAGCGATCGCTCGACAACGAAAACACCAAAATTCTCCAGTAATTGTTTAGCAGTCGGATAGGTAGTTGCTTGCTTGCCTTGTAGTAGCCCTAGTGCTGCAAGAATTAATGCACCCGAACACATGGAACCGATCAATTGATGTTCTGGGTTCAGATTGAATTGACTGAGGTAATCTGCATCTTTCATCTTCTGGCGCGTCTCAGAACCACTGGAAAACAAAACCACATCTGAAGTATTCGCCAGTTGAACATGACCGTGCATTGGAATGGTTAAACCCGATCGCGAGGTATGATGAGTCTGTTCTCCCAAAATCTGTACGCTCCAGTCGGACGCAGTAACGCGATTTAGCAAATCCCACAGCAGGAATACGTCAATATCAGTGAAATTCTCAAAAGCAACAATTGCTAGCTTCATAAACGAATTACATCCTTTTAGAAAGGTTCAAAGCAATCGTAAGTTCTCTGGCGAATAATTTTTCCGTCTTCAAATTCGATAAATTGGGCAAAGTAGGCTTTTATTTCGCCTCCAATCGGGATTTGTCCCAAAGCGACTGCCAATTTTGCAGTCCAAATGGTTTCCAGAATGACAGTATTTTCAACAACGTAGCTTTTTTGAATGTCGTAGGTCTGACTCGCGAGTAATGTCTTGCCCTTCAAGAAGCCTTCTTTTAGATCGCTCAGATTTCGCTTTGCCCCTTGTGGTATGAGACGGTTTGGATATTCGATTTGCTCGACTGCCTCAGAATAGTAACTTGCCAATTCTTCCACTGATACATCTGCTTCTATGGCTTTCAAATAGTTGATTGCAATTATCAAAATATCATTTGAGCCAGTTGTCATAATTTGCCTTCTCTATTAATCAAAGGTTTAGCCGCGATCGCTACTCTATAGCAATCCTAAATCATTTGTAAAAATTACATTTCTCTTTCTTCTTTCTTCCCTTTGCGTACTTTGCGTACTTTGCGGTTCGTTTCCTTATCCATATTTTTCACAAATCAAATAGGACTGCTATAGTTAAACATTTACCTCACTTGCAACCCCATTTAACAACTCTGCCAGTTCATCAGGACGGCTCAACATCGCTGTATGTCCTGTATTGAGGGTTAAAACCTTCGCTCCAATATTGGCTGCCATCTCATCTTGTCTTGACGGTGGCAGGATACCTTGATCTTTTAGCAACTTAATGTAGGTACAAGAAATGGAAGGCATCTTTTGCCGCGAAACAGGCTCATAGAATAACGCAGGTGGCTCTGGATGCTTACCACCTGCCAGAACTTGTTGCACAGTTGTCTCATCCATATCATTGCAAAGCGTTTTCCGCATATCCTCTTCTATGGCTTTATCCGTGAAAGACATCTTCCATGCAGTTAATCGCAGCCACACGGCAATTCCAAACCGTTCAGATGGACGGAAAATAGAAATCGCTGGTTTTTCCTCTGGTGGAATATTCGCACCCACGAAAACGATGTGTGCCACTCGTTGAGGTAACAATGTTGCAACGGTGGGGGCAAGAACACCTCCAATCGAATGGGCGACCACAATGACTTTTTGAAAGCCAGACGATTCAATTTGAGACTGAATGTATTGTGCAGAGTCAGTGATAGTCAGGCGATTCAGGTTTGTGCCTGGAGCCGCACGACCTACAGCAAGGGCAGGAAAATCAAGCAGTGGCATCATTCGTTCCCAAACCCATGTATCCAATCCGCCACCATGAATGAGTACAAAAGCTAAATCCATCTCTGAGTCCCCCAATACTTGATAGATGTTGTCCATAATTACTTCATCAATTAACTGCCCCTAGTAATCTCACGCTACTTTAATCTCGAACTTTGGTAGATAGGTTTTCGCGATTGTCCCCTCAAATGACAGCCACATAGCGGTACTATTCAGCGGCTGCAAACCAAACTCAAACACCACACGAGTAAAAACCAGTAGTTCGTTGCTATATCGTTGTTAGGTATCGCCACTTGTCTCACGAACTTTGCTATGAGAACCTGGCCAAGTGTCGTGTTGTGGTAGACCGTCGGTGATCTTAAACCAGGGCGACTTCGAGCCAACGAAAAAATGCCCTTCTGGTTCGTTGTTCGGTGCCTGCTCCAAGCCACCCAAGGGAACCCCAATCTTAGTTGGGTCATTCTCATACGTGCTGATTAAATTTGAACCACAAACTGAGCAGAAATGCTTTACAACAAACTCTGACGAGTGATACCGAGACAACAGTTCTTCGCCCTTAGTCCACTTGAACTGCGATGCTTTGATTGTAGCCCGGCTTCGGAATGCTGCACCGTGCCACCGTCGGCATTTTGAGCAGTGGCAATGAAAGATTGGACCAAGTTCGCCTTCAATTTCGTAGGCAATTTTCTCACAAAGGCAGCGACCAGTAAGCAGTTGCATAGACTCCTCTTTTAATACTTAATGGCTTAAATCAGCGGCAGCAGAGAAATGAAACAAAGCAAACCGGATCTCATACCAATTCAAAATTTAAAATTCAAAATTCAAAATTAAGAAAGTAAGACTTAGCATAGGTTTGGGCGTTTGCATCTGTATCATATTTTTTGTGAAATGGTATCACGTGTCCGCTGCATTTGAATCGTTGTGCTGCAAATGTTAGAACGATACACTGACCATCTCCCCAGAAACTGCAAAGTATTCTCGTGTAAATTCAATTGCTGCCTTTTCATCAAAACCTTTGCAAGTGTAGATAACAATCGAGAAAAACTGGGCATTACTCCAAACATAGGCTGAGATACCAGAGTCGATCAATGGAACGAAAGCATCATATCCTGCATTCTCATCTCGACCCATACCCGATGCTGGTGAGAAAATAATCGGTTTACCATAGGTACGAAGGTCAAGATGTGCAGCAACATTGAGAAGATATTTTTCTAAGATTGCTTCGCTCATATCAGTTGTGTAAAAACCTTCGATGAGCAGTCGCTGTCGAAAAATGTTTGGTGCAAGGTTTTTCATTAGTCTCCTTTAGAACAAGTCGTTAGACGATATGTGAAGCTTACAGGAGCATCTGCTTTGCATGGGGTAGAATTCTTCGGTCATAGCGATCGCCTCCTAAGGTATTACATAAGATTTGAGTTTTACCAAAATATCCCGCCGCGTCCAAGGAATAGAACCCCCTTCGTTTAAACCAACAGTGAGTGTAGTTTGGGGCAGACAATCAGGCAAGGATACGACCGTCTTGTAGCTGCATTGTCGTTTGGCGATCGGGTGGTTTAAAGTTTGCCGTTGCCTTTATTACCCTCTACAAGATCGGCTTCTGTTCCAGCATAGATCCTGTCTTTACCGCTACCACCATATATCTCATCATCTTCATGATTGCGATTCCTGCGCTTCAGTAAATTCAGGTTTGAGTTTAATCGTGCGATCGTTTCGATCGTGTCTTTGTTGGTTGTTCACTTACATTTACAACGGTAAGCTGGAACTCAATCAGGGTCAGCCCTGGTAAAGCAAGGAGATCGGCAAGCAGAAAGCGAGGAAAAGCGAGGTAGGCAGCTTTTGATGGTAGAATCGGGATAATTTTGGAAAGTCAGGGTATTATCGAGCAATCGTAACGTTGAATCATCAGGTACTTGGAGAGCGCGAATGGATGAGTCAAGTATTCACGGCGGCTGCCTTTGCGGAACAATCACCTTTGAGGTTGACCCACCCTTTCAGAAAATGGCTCATTGCCACTGCTCACGGTGTCGCAAGAGTACGGGCACAGGTCATGCGACCAATCTAACTATTGATCCGAGTCAGTTTCGATGGCTGTCAGGAGAGGAGGATATTACCCGGTATGACCTTCCCACCGCACAGAGCTTCGGCAAGTGGTTTTGTCGTCATTGCGGCTGTCCGATTCCTCGCCTAACGCGCAATGGCAGATTTATGGTGATTCCAGGTGGCTCATTAGATACAGCACCACCGATTACACCGACGGATCACATCTTCTGGGCATCTAGAGCGTCATGGGGTTGCACGAGCGGAGGACTGCCAACTCATGCCGAGTATCCAGAATCATGGTAAGAGTTGTCTAACAGTAAACCAAAAAGTTTTTGAAAGAACAGCAACTACCAAATATTTTGTAGCTTATAATACTTTTAAATCGCCAAACTCTAACCAGCAGACATAGCAGTAATAATAATTACTTATAATTATCTACTTGATAATTTGTTGACCTTAACCCGACGGAAGATAAATACCGTAAACTACTTGACAGCAGTTCTAATTGCCTAAGTACGATCGCTGGTTTTTAGCTGTCAAAAACATTAAATATGTACGTTCAATCTTTGAGTTTAATAAATTTTACATCCAACTGCGATCGCTCCATAAATTTCTAGTAAATAATATTCTTTTCCTAATCCCATTTCCTATTTCAAGCTACGCTATCAAATCACGTCCACCCGCCTATTTCAGTGTCAGTTAAAGGCTTCTCTAATTTGGTATATTCTGTTTGAGCAGCCCGTAATACGTGTTTCATCTGCACGGGTTCGCCGGCATCGGCAGCGAGAAAAGCTGCATTTAAGGCTATATTACGGATATTACCGCCAGCTACATTTAGCCGCGCCAGTTGCAGGGCATCTAAGTCTGCGGTTGGTGTGTTGGGTGGAAAGACGCGTCGCCAAATCTCGGCTCGTTGTGCTGTGTCGGGGAAGGGGAATTGCACCACAAAACGAATCCGCCGTAGGAAGGCTGTATCAATTGCACTCTTGAGATTGGTAGTGAGAACTGCTAAACCTGGGTAGCTTTCCATACGTTGCAACAAGTAGCTGACTTCGATGTTGGCATAGCGATCGCGTGCATCTTTGACTTCAGAGCGTTTGCCAAACAAGGCATCTGCTTCATCAAACAACAAAATTACTCCACCTTGTTCGGCGGTATCAAACACCCGTCGCAGATTCTTTTCTGTCTCGCCAATATACTTACTAACTACGGATGATAAATCAATACGATACAGATCCAAGCGCAATCTATGTGCCAGCACTTCTGCCCCCAGGGTTTTACCTGTGCCGCTACTACCCGCAAATAAGGCGCTGATTCCCAATCCGCGCCCGCCTTTGCCAGCAAAACCCCAATTGTTATATACAGTACTCCGCTGCCGCACGTGTGCCGCAATTTCACGGAGAATTTGTTTCTGTGGTTCTGGTAATATCAAGTCGTCCCAATCACCAGACGGCTCAATTCGTTGGGCGAGTTCATCCAAGCGCGGACGTGCTTGGACGCGACAAGCATCCCATAAAATTTCACCAATATCGTTTTCTGGTTTTTGTGCTAGTTGCCCTGCGGCTTGTGCACAAGCAGCCCGGATAGTTGCAGCACTCAAATTAAACTGATCTACCAAGGTTTTTACTTGCCCGTTCATTTGTGGTGCAATCCCCGCTAAGGCATCTTGCCAAACTACACCTTGTTCTTTGATTGTTGGTTGATGTACGTCAAAACTAACTACCAAGCGTTGTGATAGGCGCATTCGTTCCCGACTGGTAATGATTAAAAAGCCGTTGATGCGTTCGATGAAATGAGCGATCGCATTCAACCGGGCTGTATCATTGCTATCGAGTTCGTTGCAATCCAGAAGTAAAGCACAGCTACTTAAAATCGTCTCACGAGTCCACAACCGGATGAGATTATCTAACTCGCTTGGTGCTTGGGGAATAACTTGTGCAGGCATTACCCACAAACTCAAACCTTGGAGTTGACAAATTCTAGCAGCGATCGCCCGTTTACTGCTAGTTTCATTACCACATAACTGCACTATTGGCAAGCTATTTATCTTATGAGCTTGCGACCACACGGCTGCAACTCGCTCTGCTAGCTCTTGGTGGGAAGGTACTAAATCGCTGACTTCTTGTAATGGTTCAATGATGCCAGCTAGGCGTTCGTCAAGGTATTGGATGCCTGTGAGATAATGCAAAATTCGCTCGTCAATCCTGAGGGGACTGAGGGTGAGGGCGTGGGCATCACCAACTTGAATTAATCGCCAGTGACGTAAGGGAGCATTTGGGGCGATGGCATCCCAGTGAACATGAGGTAAAGTTGCTAAAGCTAAACTTAAAGTTGGGTAAGCTCGCTGTGCATCGCCGTGTATTTTCGCACATAATTTGCCAAAATCTCCATTCAATTCCATGCCTGCACACAACAACAGCAAATCCCTCTCAAAGGATGAAAGCCTAAACATTTTGCAGACTCTATCCAATGCCGATGGTGCAGGCATAGCAGCAGCAGCTTCTTGGAGTGCTTGCTGTAAATTTTCGTGGTTTTTCGCCTCAGATTGATTTTGCGTCGCAGTGCGATCTTCTAAAATCCCCCGGACTATGGCTAGGGCTGCTGATAGGTAGCGGTAGTTTGCCCGATCCCAATCGATAGTTGTAGAGTTCATGAAATTGTCACCTGTGGCGAATCATATTCTCCAGACTGATTTTTGTGCAATGGACTTTCGGCGCCATCTACCCGCACCCGTACAATATAAGTTCCTGGCTTCACATTTTGAACAGGAATTGTAATTGCATCAGTATCTTCAGTGCGTGATGCAACTAAGAAAGAGTAAGCTACCAAAGTTTGGGCTGACACATCACTGAGCAACAAAACTATACGCTGTGCTTTGCCGACTTTGGGATGGAATTTAACAGTAATTGCTGCTGAGCGTAAATTGTCACCAATCTTTTCCACTTCACCAACGAATGCCGTAATTGTTGGATGGAGCACAAAAGCTGCAACATTTGATTCAACTATCCCATCCGTTTGTCCTGTGTAGCCCATTGGCAAATGTACCACTTGGATACTTTGCACGCTTGGATACAAATCTGCTGGCACTAACAAGCTGATTTGCGTTTCTTTAACATCTTGAGGTACTAGTAATGTCTCCGTGTTACCCAATCGGATTCTGGTGATATCACCGCGTAACCGCTTCCCACGAATCATTAATGTTGTGCCAGCAACAATCATTTGCTGATGTTCAGTTTTTTCCAGAGGTATCACTTGCTCAATATTCGGTTGAGACAAGGGCATCATGTAGAAACCTTCAAGATTATCAGATTTACTACTCTCAATCAATACCATTGATGCTAGGTAGGTAGCTGAAGGCCGATAGTGAGTTTGTAAAGCAGACCATAACTTAGAAGTTTCTTCCATATTAAAAAACTCTGGAGTCAGTTTGATTTGCCCAATTGCTTGTGCTAAATCAGATACAGACACCCCAGCTACAGCTTGGGAAAAAGCAGTGGAAGTATTAGTTGTAGATGCATTTCTCAGAGTATTTTCAATAATCTCCGTTGTAATACATGGCGTTTTATGTAACAAATGCATTGCGTAACCGAGTAAAAGCTCTGTCTGGAAATCCTTGGCTCCGTAGGCTGTTAATAAATAATGGAGATCGAGAGCAAGTGGTGGAGTGCTAGAGGGCAAATTTCCATTCAGCCGTGAGTGCCTGCTACGAAATTCTTGAGATACCCAATCGACATTGCGATTCTGCGTCACTTGATAGAGAAAGAGGTTGAGTTGAGCTCGCTCGTCAGCTTCAACTGAAATTCGATCGGGCGGTAGGGCAGTTACAATTACATCACCAACACTAGCAGCGATCGGATCGCTGACTAAACCGTTTTCCAGCAAAACTTTTAGTACTGCTGTCACTGCGGCTATAGAGAGTACGTTACTCATCCTCGTTCCTCATGGCAATAGCACATTTTAATCATGTACGCCAGGACACATTCACAGAAGATATTTTGCAAAACTTTAAATATCAGGGCTGGGGACTGGGTACTACGAATATACTTCCAGTTCTCAATCGCTAATTCCCGATCCTAATCCCCTATTTTTAGTCCGTAGCTCAGTATTTATCAGGAACCAATTTTAGCGATCGCCAGTCCTAATTTTAAGCATTTTATCAAATTCTTCTCATTATTTTAAGTTCCTAATATGCTAAGCTGAGTGTAACTAGATAAATATAAGTAATATAAATTACTAAGACTTTACATAATAAACATCAAATAAACAAAAAATTTGTAATACTGTAAGAAATGAGGAGCTTAGTTAAGATACTTTGTCCCTAACCTCTGAATTATTACGTAATCGTATAGGATTCCTATTTGATTTTTGAAAAAACCCCGTACTACTGGCACAACCTGATTCCTGATTGTTTACCCCCTACCTAAACTGTAGGAATTCAAAAATCAAAGTGGATTGCTATAGTCCTATCTTTAACTAAACTTAACACCTTAAAATAACTTAGGATGGGTTCCCCCTGATGAAATCCCCACCTTCTTCAAATTCTTGGAATGGTCGCTTCGTAGGTGATAACCAGCGGTATCGTTTAGACCGACGGTTAGGCGGAGGTGGCATGGGAGAAGTCTTCCTGGCAATGGACACCCGTGTAGGTCAGCAGGTAGCGTTGAAGTTGCTCAAAGATACGCTGGTGGCTTCACAAGAAATGAGAAAGCGTTTTGAGCGTGAAGTAGCTGTCTGTGCTGCCCTGCAAAGCGACCACATCGTGAAAATTAGTGATTGTGGAGTCACCCCAGAAGGCTTTCCGTTTTACGTGATGGAATATTTACGGGGACAAACCCTCAGACAATTATTGCTGCGGGAAAAGCGGCTATCAGTGGAGCGCAGTGTAAAAATTATGGCGCAAGTTTGCAAAGGTCTACAACTTGCCCATAAAGGAGTAACTCTGCAACGGGACGGCGGAAAAACCGCTGAGCATATTCAGGTAGTTCATCGCGACCTGAAACCAGATAATATATTTTTGGTACCTACGGATTTGGGAGAGTGGGTAAAGATTTTAGATTTTGGTGTTGCCAAAATCCGTAACGAATCTTCGGAAAACACTAGTATTACAAATATCACCAGTACATTTATTGGTACATTTCGTTACGCGCCTCCGGAACAAATCCAAAGCGATAAAAATTTGGATGCTAGGGGTGATATTTATAGCTTGGGGATTATCCTTTATGAAATGCTGAGTGCAGCCGATCCATTTGGGATTAGTATTAAGGGTAGTCATATCAGCGAAGCTTCCTGGGTATTAGCTCATGCTTATGAGCCACCAAAACCACTGCGCGAGCAACCAGGTTGTGAAAATTTGCCCGAACAATTGGAAGCGGTGGTGATGAAATGCCTCTACAAGAACCCAGTCAACCGATTTGCCAGTGTAGAAGAACTCGATCGCGCTTTGCAAGCTGCTGCCAAATTTGCCACTCCTAGTAATAATATGCCAGGACAGGCTGCTGTCCAGCCGCCACGACCTCTTTACAACCAAGGTTCAGATCGCGAAACTGTATCGAACGACGATACCATTCTTCGCCCTCCAGCTGCCTATAATCAAGGCTCAAATTACGAAACTCTTCCCAGACAATCAGACGACGACACAATTATTCGTCCTCCAGACGCCTATAATCAAGGTTCAAATTACGAAACTCTTCCCAGACAATCGGACGACGACACAATTATTCGCCCTCCAGATGCCTATAATCAAGGCTCAAACCACGAAACCATTCCCAGATTTAACCCGATTGAGCAAAGCCAACCTGAGGAAACTATTCCTCCCCTTCCTACTAGGCAAAATCAAGGTTCAAATCACGAAACTGTTCCTAGACCCTTTAACCCAGTTGAGCAAAACCAACCACAGAGTAACAATCCTCAACAAAATCCTGTGAATAACCCCAATCCCAGCAAACCGGATGCGACCTTATTTCAACCGCGACCCGCATCCAATCAAGGCGGAGTACAAGTACCACCAGATAAAACCTTATTTCAACCGCGACCTACACCCAATCAAGGCGGAGTACAAGTACCACCAGATAAGACATTATATCAACCGCGACCTCTTTCTAATCCCAGTACACCGCCACTACCAACAGATAAAACATTGTATCAACCCCGGCCTGCGTCTAATACTGGCAGACCAGAACCGTCAGTAGATAGAACTTTGTATCAACCGCGACCTGTATCTCCTCAAAACAGGCCACACGCACCAACTGATGACACTATTTACCAACCAAGGCTAAATGACCAGTCAGCTACGGGAAATACTCCTAATTTCTTGCGAATTTTGGGAGTCATCTTAGCAATTGGACTGAGTTTAGCGGTGGTAACCTTTATATATACTCAATGGCAATCTTCTAAAAACTCAACCAACGAGCAAAGTTTCTCTAATAGCGATCGCATTTACAGCTAATATTTTGGCGTTGCTGATTGAAAATATGAATTTGTCTCACGCAAAGTCGCAAAGGCGCAAAGGTACAAAGAAAAGGAAAGGTAATTTTGGCATTTCATATTCTGATTCTGCAACGCCAATATTTTGATTGAATTTTCACAAATCGCGAATGGGTACTAAACCAGCTTGATTTAATAATTGTTGACCTTGGTCGCTCAACATTAAGTTAACATAAGCTACTCCTGCCTGTTCGTCCAAGCTGCCATCTCGCTTAATTACGACAAACAGCCGTCTAACTAACGGGTAAGTGTCCTTGGCAAAATCAATTTTATTGACTTTCTTTCCTATACAAGGAGATACAAAATCTTGATTAGGCTCCCTTGCGATGGAAAGAGGCTTAATTGATTGGTTACAAACTTCTGAAGCCGTAGCGTAACTAATTCCGCCAGGAGTTTTAGCAACTGTTCGTATAGCAGTTGTCGTGTCTTGCACATAAGGTTTCAAAGTTTCAGCAAATGCTTCATTACCAAGAATTGTTTCTTGAATATATTCAGGAGTACCCCCACTTTTGGGGTCGCGGCTCAAAGGACTAATTTCCAGATTTTGGCCACCTACTTGGCTCCAGTTTGTGATTTTGCCAGTGTATATATCCTTAATTTGAGACACTGTTAAACCAGGTATAGACAAATTAGGATTAACGTAAAAAGCAATTCCGTCAATAGCAACAGGTATTTGTTCTAGCCGAAAATTCTTTGTTTTCGCCTCTTGAAATTCTTCTGTTTTTACAGGTCGGGAAGATTGAGAAAAACTTAATTGACCTTCTAAAAGCATTTTTATTCCAGTACCTGAACCAATGCCAGTTGCTAGGAGTGGAGCAGCATAGCTTAACTCAAATCTTGGATGAGCTTGGAAAATTTGCGCCGTTATTGCTGGAGACCTAAGCGGTGCAAAACTTGTAGACCCACCGTATCTAAATCTTCCCTGGGGAATGTTAGGTACATCAGCAAAGGTACGATAAAGAGGAATGGAAGTAGGGGGAGAAATTGTAGGTTTAGGAGAAATTGTTAAGTTACTATGAGAAGTAATTAACACACATGAATTATTCAGTTTTTGATGGTCTGTTGGACAAGTTTTAGGCCAAAGTGCCCACATTAGGTAAGCATCCCCAAGGGCAGCTAAAATGATAAAACTATTTATTACAACACTCTTTGCCCTTAACTTAAGTTTGCGATCGTTATCCATACTGTTACGATTTATAACCTCTCTTGACAAACTGCATTCATCAGAGAATGACCTGTAATTTATACAGGGAAGTGTTTGGGTAACTCCGAGAAATAAAGTAGTGCTACTTGTAGGGTAAGCTTTCTAGCCTTCCCAGTCCACAGGATAGATGAGACCCCATCCTACAATAAATAGACAATAAATATTAAAATATTTTATTAATTGAAAGCTCCTTTGTTAGCGTAAAAGCTAGCATATTATTTGGAACCTTTAGCATCCTATCACATTCCCTAATAGCACTATACTGAATAAATTACTTTTGTTATGTCTCTTATTTTAGATGCAAATAATCAACTAAATATATTAAAAAAGAATGTATCAGTAATTTACAATACTCACTATAAAATATTACAGACCTTTAGTTAAATCCCTAAAATTAGCCTAAATAAACAGCAAATAACAGCTATTTAACTAACTTGTACTTCAGCTATTTTTATAACCACAGTTAGAGAATAGCAAGGATAAATTATCCAATAAATAGCGACGCAGCTGACACATATATAGGACTCATATTTGATTTTTGAAATATACGTAGGGGAGCCAGCCGTGTGGGCGGGTTTCCCGACTTGAACGGACTGGCGTTGCGTTACGCCAAAGGCTAACGCACCAAATCCTTAAGAATGGTGCGTTATGCTTCGCAATAACGCACCCTACAGATACTTAGATTTTTTTAATAATCAAATCGGACTCCTATATTAGGGAATAGCAACAGGAAACAGGCAAAGAAAGCCTGTTGTGTCTGGGTGTTATGGTCAATAGAGTATAAAATCCTTATCTCCAAAAAAGGTATAAAGCACAGTTAAAATATCAGCAAAAACAAACTTTTAAGGCTGTTGTCTCTTCCCTGCTATAAAAACCTACTTTTTTTACTGATTATCAGCTTCGCTATTATTAAGTACAAGATACTTACTATTTTCTTCGCGGATCTTAGCATCTTCTTCGTTGTAAAAGAACGACAGCAAAACAAAGCGCCGTCCGCTGATGACAGGGGTAGCCTCATGCAGCAAGGAACAAGAAAAAATCACAGCTTCTCCAGCATTTGGAGTATAAAGCTGGAGTCCATATTCTGGAAACAGCAAATCACCGCCTTGATAAGCACCGGTATTGAGATTTAATGACATAGCAAACCGTCGGTGAATAGTGCCTTTTGTAGTGTTATCACGATGACGATTAAAAAAGCCTTTATCCGTTGCTTCGTAACAGGATACTAGGTAACGTTCAAAGCGAGTGATGGTAAATTGAAAAGCCTTCTCAATTTCTGGTTTAACCCGTCGCATAATCAGATTATTGATTTGCTTTAATAATTGAGGTTCAGAAATTAAATAGTCTCGACGTTTTTTAAATTCATAGTCATAAACCCCAACTGTTTTGCCGTCGATTTGTCGCATAAATCCAGACTCTTGACCACCATCTGCTTCGTACAAATCAATTAAATGCTGGCAAAAACTTCGATCTAAAACATTCGGTATAAATAAAACAGGTGCTTGTCTGGCTGCGGGAATATTTTCAGCGATCGCAGGTAAGCTTTTGATAAAATTAAATACTTCCTCGCAAGCATTAGTAGTAGCTGAAATTGGCAAAACTTTGATAATTCGTAAATTTTCGTCTAAAATAAAAATTGTTGGTCTGTATTGTAATTCCTTGCTTCCTTGACTTATTGGTTGGCAAACACCGTATTGAAAGCTGACTTTTCCTTCAAAATCCCAAAGAAATTTGAAATAAGTTTTATTTTCGATTAACTCTGCCATAAAAGTGTCATTTGGATCTATGCTGACACCAAAGAATGGCACTTGGTAGGCAGCCAACTGTTGCTGTCTTTTAGAGAATTCATCAATAATCTGGCGACTATAATTGTTTTTAGAACTTCCGAAAAAAAACAAAACGCTACGGTATCCGCCAACCGAATTAAAATGAAAACTTGGATTTGAAGTTGAGGGAATAATGAACCAGGGAATTGGATCGCCAACACTAAGAGTTTGCATAGGATTAAGTAATTTTAGATTTTAGATTTTCGATTGGACTCACGAATCGGTCGTAGGATTTGCAAATTTTGGATTAAATGATTTTCAATGATATTAAGAATTGCCTAATGACTAAAACCCAAAATTAGTAAAAGCAGGCTTTAACTTTCGTAAAAAATTAAGCATTGCTGAAACTACAACATCTGAAGACTCAATTAAAAAGCCATGACCGCCACGGTCGATGACTACAAGTTCAGCGTTGGGAATACCTTGAGCAAGTTGCTGGGAAAACTTGAGCGGAGTGAGAATGTCTTGTTTCCCAACCAAAACTAACGTAGGACAATGAATTTGTTGAAGGCGGTCTATTGTGTCAAAGTCAAGCATGGCTCGGCTGTGATGATACAGTGAATGAGTTGCAGGTGGAAAGGGATATCTGATAGCAAATTCAATTAAACCTTCAATCATTCCAGGAATAGAATAGAAGGCATCTGTAAATATCCAAGGCAATACGATTTTTTCATATAGTTTCAAGTCTACATAATTAAGAAGGTCGCCCCAAGTTTCTATGATGCTGTTGAATAATTCATCGCCTTTTGCCAAAGATGAAAGTAGCATCAAACTTTGTATTTTTTGAGGGTATGCTAATGCTAGTTCTTGGGCAATTTGACCACCCATTGAATGACCTGCTAAATGCACTTTGTCAATGCCGATACAATCCAACAATGCTGCAACATCACCAGCCATCTGTTTAATACTATATTTGCTTTCGGGAGCAGAACTTCGCCCCATACCTCGGTTGTCTATGCGAATAACTTGATATTCTGAAATCAGAGATGGCATAATCAGCGACCAATAAGCATGATCGCAAAGAAAGCCAGCTATTAATACTAAAGGTTCGCCCGTTCCTTTAATATCATAAAATAAATCAATTCCGTTAATTTGAACCTTTGGCATAGTAAATATTTATATAGATAGCTAGCGTCAAGGCAAAAGGCGAAATAAAAAATGCTTATCTGCTGATAGCAGTCCTAAATCATTTGTGAAAGCTTTTTCTTTTTTTTGACTATTGCTTGTTGCCTGCTATATTTTTCAAGTAGGAATTTCTATGTTTTGAATCGCTCATCCACGGGAATTTGATAGCCGTTGGCAAGGCGATTAGTCATATTGGCAGTGGCAGCGATCGCCATTAGTTCCCCAAACATGTTATCATCCATTCCCTTGGCACGCGCCGCTGCTGTATGCGAGGCAATGCAATACTCACAGCCATTTGTCGCACTCACGGCAATATAAATCAGTTCGCGCATCAATGGGTCAATTTCACCAGGGGTGGTCATCACTTCCTTCACGGCTTGCCATGTTCGTTGCAAGGTGGGAGGATGGTTCGCTATGGCTTTCCAGAAATTATTGATATAATCATTTTGGCGTGTGATGCGGATATCATCATATACTGCACGCACTTCCTCGCTGGCTTCTTCGTACTCAATTAGCTTAGTCATATTTCGATATAATTCAATTTTCCAATAAGTGGGAACACTTAAATTGTCATATAGAGCATCTTACTAAGAATAAAAGACCAGTAATATATAGAATCTTAAATTATTCCTTAAAAATATCTGTTACTTATACTTCGACTTCTCTACGAGACGCTACGCGTAGCTTGCTTCCCCGTAGGGGTACGCTCAGTACAATTTACCTGCCTCCACGATTAATTTCACAAGTCAAATAGGATTCTTATATGCCTCAGATTCTTGTCGAAGACTTGAAAAAGAGTTTTTTTGTGTCTCAACGTTCCTCTGGATTTTTTGGTTCAATCAAAGGTCTTGTGGAGCGAAAAACAACAGTTGTCCATGCTTTGAAAGGAGTTTCATTCTCCCTTGAACAGGGAGAACTTGTAGGATACATCGGCCCAAATGGGGCGGGAAAATCGACTACCATTAAAATTTTAAGTGGTATTTTAGTACCATCAAGCGGAACATGTATAATTGGCGGGCGAACTCCTTGGAAAGATAGAATCCGCCATGTTGGTCGTATTGGAGTAGTGTTTGGCCAGCGATCGCAACTGTGGTGGGATCTACCAGTCATTGAGTCTTTCGATTTACTGCGGGATATTTATCGCGTTCCTGATTCAGAATATCGCAAAACACGCCAAGAAATGATTGATTTACTTGGTCTTGAGAGTTTTATCAATACTCCCGTGAGACAGTTAAGCCTCGGTCAAAGGATGCGATGTGATTTTGCAGCCGCAATGTTGCACAGACCGGAAATTCTATTTCTTGATGAACCAACTATCGGACTTGATGCGGTTTCAAAGCTGGCGGTGAGAAAATTTATTAAAACGCTGAATAAAACTCATCAAGTAACTACTATCCTAACTACTCATGATATGGATGATATCGAAGCATTGTGCGATCGCATCATTATTATTGGTGGTGGTGAAATTCTTTGTGATGGAACTTTGGCAGCATTGCGTTCTCAAGTTTCCTCGCGTCGCTATTTAAGAATAGACCTGATAAATGACGATTTCTTTTTTGAAGAAGAAGGAGTTAGTATCATCTCTAAAGAAGGTCGTACTGTAACTCTGGCTTTCGATCCCACAAAAATTTCTGCTGCATCTCTAATTAGTCAAGTTACCTCAAAAAACGAAGTCGCGGATCTTTTTGTCGAAAATCCACCAATTGAGGAAATAGTTGCTGAACTTTATGCCAAGTCAGGAGGAATTTTATATTAATTCGTAATTCGTAATTCGTAATTCGTAATTCGTAATTGATAAATACTTAAAAAATTAAGACATATTTATAATAGTTTGTTTTATGTTTTAATAATATGTTTTTTCAATTTGCTATTAGTATGAAAGCTTATTGGTCGCTGTTTATTGCTAGATTTGCGCTGTTGTTGCAATATCGGACAGCTGCGTTGGCTGGGGTTGCAACTCAGTTTTTTTGGGGATTTGTGAAAGTAATGGTTTTAGAGGCGTTTTTCACTCATACAACCTCTACTCAACCGATGACGCTTCAGGAAGCTGTCGGATATATATGGCTGGGACAAGCGTTTTTGATGGCGGTTGCACCTTGGTCAGGCGATCGCGAGATTCAAGATTTAATCCGATCTGGTGCGGTAGGCTACGATCTTCTGCGACCCACAGACCTTTATAATTTTTGGTTTACTCGTGCTTTGGCGCTTCGCACAGCACCCGTTATCCTGCGTGCTATTCCTCTTCTTTCCATCACAATGTTGATTTTTCCGCTGATAGGGTTTCGAGAGCGATCGCTTTTTTTCCCACCCTCATTTGCTGCTTTTGTTGCCTTTTTTCTCTCCTTTATTGCTGCAATTTTACTTTCATCTGCATTAACAATGCTTCTTACTATATCAATGATGTGGACGCTTTCGGGCGAAGGAATTAATACTATTCTCCCCACTTTGATTATCTTTTTTTCAGGTATGATCGTTCCTTTGCCACTTTTTCCTGAGTGGATTAAGCCTTTATTAAATGCACTTCCTTTCTCAGGACTTATGGATCGACCTTTTCGACTTTTTACTGGTAATCTTCCACCAAATGAACTACTTAATGTGTTGCTACATCAAACTTTCTGGATATTTGCAATAGTTATTATTGGGCGTTTCCTTGTGAAGCGTGGTGTGAAAAAGCTTGTTATTCAAGGAGGATGAACATATAATTTTTAATTCGTAATTCGTAATTCGTAATTCGTAATTTCTGATGAATAATTTTTTCCTCTACCTTCGGTATATCTCCATATCTTTAAAATCACAAATGCAGTACAAAGTTTCCTTTTTACTTCAAGTTTTAGGGCAACTTTTAGGAACTGGAATAGAATTTTTCGGAATCTGGGCACTTTTTAGCCGTTTTAATAGTATTGGCACGTGGACATTAAGTGAAGTTGCGCTATTTTATGGAATGGTTAATATTTCTTTTGCCTGTGCTGATGCTTTAGGACGAGGTTTTGATTCATTTGGAAGAATAATTAAAAACGGTGATTTTGACCGATTACTGCTTCGTCCACGCGCTACAGTGCTTCAACTTTTAGGCACAGAATTTACCTTAAAAAGACTCGGAAGGCTTTCTCAAGGAATTGCCGTTATGTGGTGGTCGCTTTCTACTCTCCATATCTCTTTTAGTATTAAAATATTGTGGCTTTTAGGCACTTCATTTATTGGTGCGATCGCATTATTTTTAGGTATCGTTATTGTCCAAGCAACTATCACATTCTGGACTATTGAATCTTTGGAAATTATGAATATTCTTACATACGGAGGAGTAGAAACTGCTCAATATCCTTTTTCAATTTATACTAAGTGGTTTCAAAGATTTTTCACTTACTTCATACCACTTGCTTGCGTAAGTTATTTTCCTCTGCTTGCAGTGTTGGAAAAACAAGATACGTTTTCAGTACCTTTGTGGTTTTGTTACGTCTCTCCACTGGCAGGGATTTTATTTTTGATAGTTGCGCTTCAGCTTTGGAAACTAGGAGAACGATACTACTGTTCAACTGGTAGTTAATAGCACTGTATATATATCTGAAAAAATAGTGCATATTATCAATTTTATGTTATGCCTAAATTGTAAAATTTTCAAGGCGAAATCGTTTGAATGCTCTAGCTGCTTCAGGAATTAGTTCGATATACCAATGTCTATTTGTTTCATCTTTAAACCAACTAACTATTGCTAGTGCTGGCTGTCCAAACTCTTTATTTTCTAGTCCAAAAAACTTGCAAAATTTTGCACCTAAAATACCAATCTGACCAGCAGATTCACCATTGTATCCCGCGGCTTCAGATAATTCCCAAGTACGTAATCGGCGGTTGTCTTTCATCAAGTAACAATGCTGATACAGTTTATTTAATATGGCTTGATGCCCAGGGGTCAATTCATTATAAATAGCGTAAAATGCTTGAAGATACTCATCTTCTGAAGGAATGTAACGTTCAGTCTTCTTAACCACTTTAATCTTCTCCTTATAACTCGCTTATTGAAAGTTCCAACTCCACATAAGCAATTATGGTATCTCGGTATATAAAAATATAGTTCAGTAAATTCCACTTACTTTTTTCTTGCAATGAAAATATTTTTCTTCGACGTGGTATGTGATTAGAACAAATAGAAAGAGTTGACTTTTTATATATTGATTGTATCTGAGATGATAGACTTTCAATTTCTATAAATAAAACCACCAAAAAATAAAAGCGATCGCTCCTGTAAAATCAAGAGCGATCGCTATTAATTTAAAATGCCAAATATAACTTAAGCAGCAACAGGTTCCAACAATTTGATATCAGAGAAAACAAATTCTTGAATCGATACTTCACCATTTATTTCGGTGCGAATTTCGCGGCGATTTAAGATGAAATAATCGCCAACTTTTTCGTACTCATCGGTAAATTCGCTTCTACCGCCTTTTTGTTCCCCAGTTTTGGGGTCGTGGTAGACAGAATCATAAGTGTGAGACAAGTAACCTTCGCCAGTGTCGTGGCTACTGAAGGTGTCAATTGTCACAAAAGTACCGTGAATCAGACGGTGAACGTGGCACACTTCATTATTGCGGACTTTGTATTTATCGCCGTCAGCCTTACCACCCACTAAAAGTTCAACTGCACCAGTTTCGTCAGTCTTACCATAGCTAAAGGTATTGGCGCTGTGAGTGTCTTCAAAGCTGCGACGGACGCGGTGAATAGCGATTTCCCATGCTTGGCCGTGAATTGCTTGCTTTGCAGACTCGTCTTCTACGTCCAAAACTTCGGCTTTGAGGTTGGCGCTGATAATTACTTTGCCTGTGAAGACTTTATCATCATGCTTATAGGTAATATTTGCAGTGTAACCGGGAAAATTCTTGTCCCAAGTATAGCGGTTCTCATAAGCAGCCCGGAAAAGTTCCTGAGCAGAGAGTTGTGTAACTGTCATGTGCTTCTCCTAGTCGCTACTGTAATTAGCGTTTTAGTATTCTTGGTATTAGCATAGAAGTAATTGTTGAGGCTTGGATAGTCCCCAACTGGGTACACTTATGGTTAATTCTCTTCACGCCGTATTTCATGCGATCGCTAACGTCCAAAACGAGCAAGAATTAAGACTGGCTCTCACGGACAAAATTAGCGACCATTTTGGCGTGCAAAATTGGGGTATCTACCTCCTAGACGAACAACCAACCGCTGAGATTGATATTCCGGGCATTCCAGCAGTATGCTTAGAGAGCAATCCAGTGGGACGCTACGTAGTTGAGCGTCACGCTCCGGCTCACGAGCAATTATTATTATCTCCAGCAGACTGGAAGCATTTTTGCTCCCGCCATGACCACGAACACGTCATGACTGGGCCAATTGTTTGCGATGGTCGTCTTATCGGAACCCTCAACCTCGCCCGTGACAAGGGAAATCCCCCTTTTAATGGCAATGATTTAGCTGACTTGAGCGCTTTATGCATTCATTTGTCAGCAAAAATGGCAACCCTACGCGCAAAATCAAAAATCTCCAATTCGCTTTTAGCAAGTCCTCTCACAGCCCGTGAATTAGAAATTGCCGAATTGGTAGGACAGGGATTAACGAATGCAGAAATAGGCGAAAGACTCTGGATTACTCAAAATTCTGTCAAGCAAGCCTTGAAGAGAATGTTTCGTAAATTGAAGGTTTCAGCGCGTGCAGAATTGGTAGCAAAACTGCAAGACATACAAGTTTCATAAAGGATAAATTTATGAGTCGCCCGCGCATTTTGCAACCGAGTACAAGCTATACATTTAGTGAGTACTTTGAATTGCCTTATGCGCCAACGGAATAATTCGTAATTCGTAGTTCGTAATTCGTAATTGTTACCCCATACTTAAAGATAGGGAATTGAATAATGAATGAATTTGTGTTTTGATTAATAAATTAAGGAGCTTGTACGTTTATAGTTTAATTAAGAACTCATAATTTATGAATTCTTAATTACGAATTACGAATTACGAATTACGAATTTGAATGGATAATATTGATGCCGTCTCCTTTGTTTGTACAAGGGATGCTTCAATTAGCTTCTCCCCGAACTTTTTCACCTGTTTAACTAAAGCCTCTCCAGCATTTTCTGGCGAACCACTATTAAAAGGTGGCGCAGGGTTGTACTCTAGCAGCAATTGAATTAACTTAGCTGTTTGTTCGCCACACAGATGAGCAGCAACTACCAAGCCAAAATCAATGCCAGCAGTCACACCACCACCCGTAATGCGATCGCGGTCAACTACTACTCTCTCAGTTCCCACCTCAACCCCCAGCATTGCTAACTGGTCGCGAAACGCCCAATGACAAGCAGCGCGGTATCCTTGCAATAACCCAGCCGCCGCCAAAATCAAAGAACCAGTACAAACAGAGGTAATATATTTTGCTGTTTTTCCCTGTAGCCTGAGAAATTCCAACACTTCTGTATCCCGCATCATTTCTACTTGTCCCACAGCACCCCCAGGTACGCACAAAACATCCAGCGATGGGCAGTTTTCAAAGGTAGTTGTAGGTAATATCGTCATTCCCTCGCTACTGGTAACTGGCTGTAAACTTTTCCACAATAGATGTACGCAAGTTTCAGGCATCATAGCGAATACTTGATGCGGCCCGGTGATATCAAGTTGAGTCATCCCAGGATAAATAAGTAGACCAATGTGATATTTAGCTTGATTTGTCATAATTCATTTCTTTGAATGATTGTTATGGAATATCGTAAAAGTGACAATCAATTTTGCCCAGTCCTCGAACGAGTACAGTTTAATTTCAATAATTCTCTTCATGCCTTATTTCAGGCTTTAGCTGCTTTTCGCAATCAGCTTACACTTGTTTAAATAACTAATCGATCTTTGTTAGTTTTTGAGCAAACCCTAATTACCGATAAAACGATTTAGCGATCGCTTGGTTTTTATCCGACTTGACAAAATCCTATTGTTACCAGGTAAACTGTACCCGTTGTCAAAATTTTAATTTGGAATTACTTTTAGTATTCTGTACTACAAAAAACCGTTGATAAAGTAAATATGAAGTAGAATGTCTGAGGCTAAAGCCGTAACGCACCGCTTACAAAACGGCAATTTAGACGCTTGCATTATATTTTTTATGGTAAATAATCATCAAATACACGCACAACACGCCTAAGTATAATTTTATTTTTACTTTATAAATAACTTGCTAATTAAATGTGCTTTTGATGTGATACTGAAAAAATATCATACACCTCATCCCATAAATGCGGAATCTAGGTGGTTTTAAGGGGTTTCTTCCTCTTGCCTGTCAGAAATTTAATTTTCGTACAAGTCTATTCCAGAAGCCTCATATATGTTTGAGACAAACTTTTCTGATTTCGATAATTCCGCTTTGGTTACTGGTTTTTCCTCAAGTCAAGGTCTAGGATCAAACTTGATTCCCAACTTATTATTAACTGAAGCACAGTTAGTAAATCCTCAGTCAATTGCCTTCGTCGATTTAAGTATTCCTGAGGTAGAAAAAATTCTTCAAGGTTTAACTACTGACCTCATTATTCCGCTTCAGCCTGAGCAAGATAGTATTACGCAAATCACTGAGACACTCTCTAACTATGACGATCTTTTAGGGGTTCACGTTATTTCCCACGGCAGTTCTGGTCAACTGGAGCTTGGGAATTCTGTAGTCAATCTTGAGACACTCCACAGCCGAAGTCAAGACTTAGAAACCTGGGCAGATGCTTTGGCGGCTGATGCCGATATCTTGCTCTACGGTTGTAATGTTGCCGCAGGTACAGTGGGGAGTACCTTTGTTTCCGAATTGGGGCAATTGACTGGGGCGGATGTAGCTGCATCGACAGATCTAACTGGGAATATATCTCAAGGTGGCAACTGGGTACTGGAGTACGCAACTGGTACAATTGAATCTCCTCTAGCCATCCAGCCTTCGCTTTTAAATACCTATAATGGGCTGCTGGCTGGCTTTGACTACACGAATTTTGCCAGCACGAGTGGACTCAAATTTAACGGCAGTTCGGCCCAGTTTGGTAATGCACTGCGTTTGACTCCAGCCTCTGCATCTCAGTCAGGTAGTGTTTTCTACACTACTCCCATTGCATTGGATACTAACACCTCCTTTCAAACCCAGTTCCAATTTCAATTGACAGGTGGAACTCTTGGAGCAGATGGATTTACCTTTGTGCTGCAAAATAGTCCGGCAAAGGCGAATGCTAAGGGTAGTAGTGGTGGCAATTTAGGCTATGGCGGGACTCTCACCCCTATTACTCAGAGTTTAGCGATCGAGTTTGATACTTATAAGAATGGAACAGATACTAACAACAACAGCATTGCCGTGCTGCGAGATGGTAATGTGAATGCTGCGCTTGCAACCACCAGTACTGTCACTGATTCAAACTCAGCTACCCCAATCGATCTCAACTCCGGTACGCCAATTAATGCTTGGATTGAGTACAACGGTAGTACCGACAAACTAGATGTTTTCCTTTCCCAAAGTTCGACTAAACTTCCAACCGCCAAAGCAGCACTTTCCTACCAGATTGATTTAACTTCTGTTCTCGGTTCCCAAGCCTTTGTTGGCTTTACTGCTGGCACAGGATCTCGATTTAATGCTCACAATATCAACAGTTGGAAATTCAACTCCGATAATGGTGGCTCACCTGATAATGAGAACTCAAATGGATTAGTAGGCTATTGGAAATTTGAAGAAGCAACAGGTAATACTGTTTTAGACAGTTCTGGCAATAATAATAATGGATCGTTGATTAATTCCAGCAGAACGGTTGGCATATATGGCCAAGGTCTTCAAGTGAGTGGCAAGAATAGCTCCCATGCCAGCATACCTGCTTCAGCTAGTCTTAACTCTATAACTAATCAAATCACTGTCTCAGCCTGGGTACGTCCAAATGCTCAACCAGTGGGCTTTCAGGCTGTTGTAAATAGACAGATTGGCACCCTTCTTCATCCCGATCAATTCTATTTGGGGTTTGGTACGCGCAATCAAGTAACTACCTATAAATGGGAAATAGGCACTACTAATGGTGAAGGTAATGTTTATGAAGGTACACCAACCACCAATCGTTGGGTACATCTGGTAGGGACATACGATGGCAGTTTGCTCCGTCTTTATGTTGATGGCGTTCAAATTGGTTCTAACCCAGTTACTGGCAACATATTAGTAGATAACAATCCAGTAACTATTGGTGCAGCGGAGAACTATGGTGAGGGGACACCATTGGGTGACCGTTTCAATGGATTAATAGATGAAGTCCGCATCTATAATCGTGCTTTGAGTGCAACTGAAGTTAAGAACTTAAAGTGAAATATTTTACTAATCAAAGAAAATTGCGATCGCACCTGTAAAGTGTGTGTTGAAAATACTGCTTTGTAAAGATGTTTTCACTAAATTGCCCTATCTTGGGCAACAAAAACGCAAAATTCATTTCCTACAAGAGCAACTAGGATTATCTGTAGAAGAAATGAAGATATCGAAAGATAACGGTGTAGTCATTCCTACAGCTATTTTCAGGTAAATAGACCACGAGTTAGGGGCGCAAGGCCTTGCGCCCCTAGCTAATTTGTAAATCCCCTCTTTGTTTGGCAGAGGGGTTGGGGTGAGGTTACGCCGGATAAATCCTTAAGCGGCGATTTGGTTCTTCGCCAAAGCTATGGGACTTGAGCCGATAGTGTTCTACTAACTCATGTTGCATTTTGCGGACTTGGGGAGAACGCGGCAATAACTCCACTGGCTGCCCTTTGGGAATCACAATTTGCTCAACGGCAAGTCTAGCTTCTTCCAAAGCGTCCATTTCGTCATCGCTACCACTGTGCAAAAACAGTTGCAGTTCTCGGTCGTCGGCCAGTTCGGGGTCGTCGATGTTTAGCAGCCGCCGCAAACCACGGGTAATTTGGGGAATGGTGCTGGATTTAATCATGTGGATGGGCACATGACGCGCTTTGGCCATTTGGCGTAATTTGGCGTGGTTTTTGACATGCGATCGCAATGCTAAAATTGCATCTGCACTATCTATATCTTTTGTCAACACAACTGGTAAAGTTAGCACGCTGATTACCTGTTCGAGTTGGTGGCGGCTAACGCCATACGGATAAACGTGCAGTGGCAAATCTTCACCATTTGGCCCTGGCTGTCTGGTAGCACCCAAATCAATGCTCTCAGAATAATTGAAGGATTCATCCAGTAAGCGGTCAAACTCACTGCGCCCAGTTACCCGTTCTACAGGCAACTGCGGCAGTGCTACCATTTGCCCAGATGAACGCCAGCCGTTAGGCTGTCGGCCCGAAGAAAAAGATTCCTCCCCTGTTGCTAAATGCCCACCACGACCGTTAACTACAGCTAATTGCCTTGTAATCGAGACTTTACCCTGGTCATCAACGGTTCTCGTTTGTGGGTTAGGCTGACGACCCCGCAACAGATTATCTACCGTGTCAGCAACGCTTTCATGTATTACCCAACGTTGCCGTTCCAACATTTCCACAGCAATCTCGAAGGTCGGAGGGGCTTTGCGTTCCAAAACAGTCTTTTGACTGCCTCGGCGTCTAGCTTCGTCGTCTCCCAGAGTCACAGCTTGGATACCCCCAACTAAATCAGCTAGGGTGGGGTTTTTGATCAGGTTTTCAATCTGATTCCCGTGGGCAGTACCTACCAACTGTACACCTCGTTCAGCAATGGTACGAGCCGCTAAAGCTTCCAGTTCCGTGCCAATTTCATCAATGACAATGACTTCTGGCATGTGGTTTTCCACTGCTTCAATCATTACCTGATGCTGTTGGTTTGGATGAGCTACTTGCATCCGGCGAGCGCGACCAATGGCGGGGTGGGCAACATCACCATCCCCAGCAATTTCATTGGATGTGTCAATAATCACCACTCGCTTTTGCAGGTCATCCGCCAAAACACGGGCAATTTCCCGTAAGGCAGTAGTTTTGCCCACGCCTGGACGCCCCAGCATGAGAATCGATTTACCAGTTTCTACCAAATCGCGGATCATACCGATGGTTCCGAACACCGCTCGACCGACGCGACAGGTCAAGCCAATAATCTTGCCCGTGCGGTTACGAATAGCGCTGATCCGATGCAAAGTTTGCTCAATTCCTGCCCGATTATCTCCGCCAAAGGTTCCAACTCGTTGAATGCAATCATCTATCTGTTCTTGAGTAACAGGTTTTTCGCTCAGGTACTCGGCTTGATTAGGAAAGCGAGCCTCTGGGCGGCGACCCAAATCCAAGACCACTTCAACTAAACTATCTCGTTTTGGATGACTCTCTAGTACTTGTCGCAGGTCTTGGGGCAAAATGTCTAATAACTTTTGGAGATCGTCTGTAATCGTCATGCTTTCTATGGGAGAGATAGCGAGGACATTTGCGTGCAGGAGAACCGAGTAATTAAGCTGTCGCGCATCAAAGGCAGCACATCTTTTAATGTTGACACTTAACTGTCAGCGGTCATTAGTGACTGTGCGATTTAAAAGCTTAATAGCTTAATGCTCCTGCTGTGACTTGATCTGGGAAACGAGAGAATGGGCTAGCTTTACAGCTTGCCAAAGTAATTCCTCATCTTCTTCTAGATGAACTGTGGTTTTAAAATTAGTGTTACTCACCTCCTTATTCTCTAACTGTTCAAGAATTGGTGACAGCAGTACACGGGCGTAGCTACCGTAGGCAACCCCAGAAATTGAGGATGGGGGGCACAGGGGCACAGGGGCAGAGGGAAAAAATTCTTGGTTCTCCTCTGCTCCCCTGCTCCCCTGCTTCCCTGCCTCTTTGAGTAGTCCCATTGCCTTTAACTTGGCAACGGTGTAGCTATTTGTGCCGCCTGCTAACTGCACATATCCCGGTAACTTGGCTGTCAAAACTTTTTGCCCTAATTTCACCGCTGCTAAGGTGGTGCCATCACCGATGTCACCGCTCATTGGGCGACCGTCGGTTTGCCAAATTAAAGCACTTTTGAGTGGGGTAATTAGTTCATAGAGCGCTTTTAAGTAATCTATCATCCCCTCGCCATCGGGACAACTGATGGCTACTACCTTTAGTCCATCGACCCACGGTGAAATTGCCTGCCACAATCGCTCAAATTCTGCCAACCGCCCTACTTTTGTATGGATTTCTACGGCATCTACTCCCGTTGACATTACCAATGGCGCGATCGCTCCCGGCGTTGACATATATGAACTTGTATAAATTATATCATATGGACAAACTGGTATACAACGACCACAGCCATAGCATTTTTGGGCTACTACTCCCGAAAAGTCTTCTTTTATACTGTTAAACACGATTGCTTGTGCCGGACAAATCCTTTGGCAGGGTCTAGGGCAGTCTGTAGGGCACTGAGTATAATTAAATTCTGCTTTGCGAAAATGGGGGTCTTCTCCATCATTCAGGCTGACCATTAAAAAAGGTGAATTGCCTTTGTAGCCAAAGCCTCGCTCCTGGGCATCCCTAGCCAAATCCTTGGCTATATGTAGCGCCGCTTGCGCTGCTGCAATCACCGCCGGATCGGCAGCGACATCTATGCAGTCAGCGCCCGCCAAAGTGTAGGCTAACGTTAAACTTCTGACTGCCGGCAGATGCTGGTAACTGGCTCCGCAGATGAGCTTGAACCAGTGACCAAGTTTTAGAGATTGTAAAGGGGCGAACAGATCAGTCACATTTCTATTATGCGTTTATGCGACTAAAAATAGTAGTGTGTAATCAAGAAAAAGTCCGGATTTCCTGATTTGGGCTATTGGGGCAGGGAGCAGAGGAGGCAGAGGGGCAAAGGGGGCAGATGAGAAACAATCTTAGTGTTTCATTAACCAAGGTGACGGGTTAGTAACCATACTCAAAAATCCACTTAAAATTTGGTTTGAGATTGCATAGATTTTTCTACCTGATTGATCCAGATAGTTGCACTTAAGACCAAATTCAATCCATATTTGTGTTTTTGCTTCCTTTGCCCCCTCATCTCTCATACTCCCCACCTCACCATCCACCGACTCCCTATGTTTTACTCAACTACTGTATTCTTTGTGGAAGATTCTGCCGAAGATAGAGCTTTGTATCGACGCTTGTTGGAACAGGACGATCGCAACACCTACGATATTTGCGAATTTGAGTCTGGGGAAGAGGCGCTACAAGCTTGTCAAGGGAAAATACCGGATGTGATTTTGTTGGACTATCAATTGCCAGATTGGAATGGGCTGGAATTTCTGACTCAGTTACAGAGGCAAACCCAAGGTTGCCAAATTTCAGTAATTATGCTAACAGGACAGGGAGACGAAACGATCGCAGTCCAAGCCATGAAGAATGGAGCGCAGGATTATCTGGTCAAGGGAAAACTAACTCGTGACAGTTTATGCCGAGCAATTCATGGGGCAATCAAGCAAATGCAGCTAATACACCAGATAGAACAGCAGCAAGAACAACAACGTCTGGTGGGAGCGATCGCTCTACATATCCGCCAATCTTTGCAGCTGCAAGATATTCTTAATAGCAGTGTTCAAGAAGTCCGCCAGTTACTCAAGGCAGATCGGGCATTAATATATCAGTTAACACCTCAGATGAGGGGTGGTGTTGTAGCGGAGTCAACTTTACCTGAATGGATAGCAGTTTTAGAACTGGAAATTGAAGATACTTGTTTGCAGCCAAGCCAGAGGGAAGAATATATTCATGGAAGAATCTGGACAACGACGAATATCTACGAAGCGGGTTTAAGTAAGTGCCATATTCAATTATTAGAGCGGTTCCAGGTGAAGGCAAGTTTAATTGTGCCGATTTTGCTCAAAAACAAAGGAACTCCAGCACTTGAACTGTGGGGGCTATTTATTGTGCATCAATGTTCTGCCCCGCGAGAATGGCAGACATTTGAAGTGGAATTGCTCAAACAATTGACAGTGCAACTAGCGATCGCCATTCAACAAGCCGAACTCTACAACAATCTCCAAACCCTCAACGCTGAGTTAGAAGCTAAAGTACAAGAACGCACTGCTGCATTACAGGAAAGCGATCGCCGATTCCGGGCTATCTTCAATAACACTTTCCAATTCACAGGTTTATTGACCCCAGATGGCATTTTGTTAGAAGCAAACCAGACTGCGCTGAGTTTTGGTGGACTGAAGCTAGAAGATGTTGTCAACCGTCCTTTTTGGGAAACACACTGGTGGACGATTTCACCACAAACCCAAGAACAATTAAAACAAGCCATCGCCCGTGCAGCTCAAGGCGAGTTTATCCGTTATGAAGTTGATGTGATTGGGGCAAATAACCGAGTAGCAACCATCGATTTTTCCCTACGTCCGCTGCAAAACGAAATTGGTCAAGTCGTTTTGTTGATTCCAGAAGGGCGAGATATCACTCAACGCAAACAAACAGAACTTGCTTTGCATGAGCGCGAAATCATGTTGCATTTAATTGGAGATAATCTGTCCAATGGCGCAGTTTATCGGGTGATTCGGGAACTGGATGGTAGCGATCGCTTTTCCTACCTGAGTGGTGGAATTGAAAAACTGACACAAGTCAAGGTAGAAGATGCACTCAATGATTCATCTTTGCTTTATCGCCAGTTTATTCCAGAGGATATTCCCCGTCTACAGGCAGCGGTTGAAGAGTCGATGGGTGATTTGTCTGTGTTTGATATTCAGCTGCGAATGCAAACCAAGACTGGTCAACTCAAATGGTTGCATTTTCGTTCCACACCACGCCAGTTACACGATGGACGTGTGGCTTGGGATGGATTGGTGGTAGATGTCACCGACCTCAAGCGTACTGAAGAAACACTACGCAAGAGTCAAGCTTTGCTAGAAGAATCCCAGCGAGTTGCTCGCCTTGGTAATTGGGAGTATGAACTTGCCACTGGTAAAATTACCTGGTCGAAGGGACTTTTCGACCTCTTCAATCGGGAACCTACACTTCTGGAACCGACTTATGAAGAAAATCTGCAACTGTATCACCCTGAAGATCGCCACAAATTGCACCAAAGTGTTGAGCGAGCGATCGCCACTGGTGAGTCCTATAAAGAAATTCTCCGCGTACCCCAACCAGATGGTTCCAATCGCTACTTCGAGGGTATTGGACATGCACAATTCAACGCCGATGGACGGGTAATCCGCCTTTATGGTACTGCTCAAGATGTCACGGAAAAGCAAGCCGCACTGCGCGAACGCCAAACAGCTGAAGAAACTTTACGCCAAAGTGAAGAACGTTGGCAACTGGCCATCGCAGGTACTAATGAAGCAATTTGGGATTGGGACATCTCTACCGATCGCACCTTCCGGTCGGATCGTTGGTTCGCAATTTTGGGATATGAACCCAATGAAATAAGCGATGGCGATGATGAGTGGGCTACCCGCATTCATCCTGATGACTATACCAGAGTTATGGCTGCCCAAGAAGCTTATTTGAGTAGGCAAGTTGGAGATTATAACGTCGAGTATCGTCTGCGGTGCAAGGATGGCAGCTATCGCTGGGTGCGATCGCGCGCAAAAGCTGTTTGGGATGAGCAAGGAAATCCAGTGCGATTGGTCGGTTCACTTGGGGACATGAGCCATGTCTACGAGGAGCTGCGCTTACGCAAACTTGCCGAGGATAAACTCCGACACAGTGAAGCCCAACTAGCCACCACTCAACAAATCGCCCATGTAGGTAGTTGGGAATGGGATATAGAAACCAACAAGCGTTCCTGGTCAAAGGAAACTTTTCGCATTTTTGGCCTTAATCCAACTCAAAGCGAACCGAACCTGGCAGAATTTATCCAAATGATTCATCCAGAGGATCGCGAACTGTTCCAGACCAATTTTGAAGGAACCATTGCCCAACAAACCCCTTTCAATAACATTGAGTTCCGAATTGTCCGCCCCAATGGCTCTGTCCGCTACGTTGAGGGTAGAGCAGAGATAGCTTACAATCCTCAAGGGCAAGCAGTTAAGCTGTTAGGATCTATCCTAGATATTACAGAACGCAAACAAACTGAGTTAGAAATCATCCGTAACCGCGACTTGTTAGAAGCTGTTTATAATGAATCCGCTGATGCGCTTTTTTTGGTGGATTTAGCAACATCATTGACCACTGACTGTAATCAGCGAGCAGTGAATTTATTTGCAGCCTCTAGCAAAGCTGAACTGATTAACATTGCAGGCCATACTCTGCAAAAACAACAGTTTACCTCCCAAGAGATAGACTCCATCAACGAAGAAATTAACCAGCAAGGGTTTTGGAGTCGAGAAATTGAATATGTGACCAAGCAGGGCGATTGCTTTTGGGGAAACATCGCAGCTAAGCAAATCACAGTTGCTGGCAATGTCATGAACCTAGTACGAGTCACGGATATCACTGCCCGCAAACAAGCCGAAATAGCCCTCCGAGAAAGTGAGGAACGATTACAATTAGCACTTGAAGCTTCTGGAGATGGTTTATGGGACTGGAATATTCATACTGGAGAGGTGTATTACAGCCCCCGCTATTTAGAAATGCTGGGATACACCTTCGATGAACTTCCACATAATTTGAGTACTTGGAAACAATTGGTTCATCCACAGGATCGGGCTTGGGTAGAGGAAATTTTGGCAGCCCACTTGAAGGACAGTTCAGTACGCTACAAATTTGACTATCGACTCCGAACTAAATCGGGGGAATGGAAATGGGTTGCCAATTATGGCAAAGTTGTCATGCGAGATGCACAAGGAAACCCTTTGCGGATGACTGGTACTCATCGGGATATCAGCGATGTCTACGAGGAATTATGCTTACGCAAGCAAGCCGAAGCAGCTTTAGCCAAAAGTGAAGAACAACTCAGACTCACCTTGGAATTTAATCATATTGGTACTTGGGACTGGAATATTCAAACAAACGAAGTCATTTGGAACGACAACCATTTTCGTTTGCTGGGGTTGGAACCAGAAATACCAACAGCCAAGTATCAGCTATGGCGTAATTCTATGCATCCAGAGGATGTTGGCCGAGTTGAACAGGCTTTATTCAGTGCGTTGGCAGAGCATATTAATTATGAAGCTGAATATCGAGTAATTTACCCCGATGGCAGCATTCACTGGCTCACTGGCAAAGGGCGCGGCGTTTACAACGAAGCAGGCAAAGCTGTACGAATGCTGGGTGTAATCATTGATGTTAGTGCTACCAAACAAGCAGAAGTAGCCCTGCGAGAAAGTGAAGCCCGATTCCAAGCATTTATGAACAATAGTCCGGTACTAGCTTGGATTACCGATACACAGGGGCGTGTACTTTACTTAAATCAAACATACTTACGTACATTTAAATTACAACCCGAACAGGCGATCGGGCAATCCATATTTGACCTCTACCCAGCTGAAATTGCTCAGCAGCATTTAAATCATATTCGCACAGTCAACCAAACAAATCAGGTACTTGAAGTCATCGAAACTGCTTGGCGTCCAGACGACACCATTGGTGAATTTTTGGTATACAAGTTTCCAATTTTGGGATTGTCTACACAAAAGCTAGTGGGTAGGGTGGCGATTGACATCACTGAACGTAAAATTCTCGAACGAGAACTGGCTCATCAGCAACAGTTATTAAATGCTTTTATTAGTAGCGCACCAGTTGGTTTAACCATTCTCGATCGCCAGTTGCATTTTACATTGGTGAATCAAGCACTAGCACAAATGAATGGAATTAAGGCAGCAGAACATATTGGCAAGTCTGTATGGGAAATTATCCCAGATTTGGCACGAAAGCTAGAACCGATCTTTAAACATGTTTTAACTATGGGTGAACCGATTCTGGATTTGGAGATCGACGGGGAAACTCCAAAACACCCTGGTATGAAACGGGCGTGGTTAGTTTCCTGCTTTCCGATTCTTTCTCAGGCTGAGCAACCCATCAGCATTGGCTTTGTGATTGTGGAAATCAGCGATCGTAAACGCGCCCAACAGATGCTAGAACTGCAAGCAGTAATTACCCGCAACATCGCTGAAGGAATTTGCTTAATTAGAGCTACTGACGCCATTATTGTCTACGCCAATCCGAAATTCGAGCAAATGTTTGGCTATGACCCTGGTGAATTAGTCGGTCACCATGTATCAATTGTCAACTACGGTGATGAAAACAATACACCTGAAAATGTTAGCCAGGCAATTATGACTGCTGTTTTCCAACACAGTGAAGCCACTTATGAAGTTCATAATGTTAAGAAAGATGGCACTCCTTTCTGGTGTAGTGCTACCACTTCTGTCTTTGAGCATCCTGAGTATGGAAGCGTCCTTGTTGCTGTCCACCAAGATATTACCGAACATAAGCAAGCAGAGGAAAAAATCAAAGCTTCTCTCAAAGAAAAGGAAGTATTACTCAAAGAAATTCACCATCGCGTGAAGAACAATTTAGGAATTGTCAGCAGTTTGTTACAAATGCAGTGCAGACGTACACAAGATCCTCAGGTGGCTGCAATTCTGTGCGATAGCCAAAACCGCATCGCCTCTATTGCCTTAGTTCATGAAAAATTGTATCGCTCTGAAGACCTTGCTGATATTGATTTCGCCCAATACATCCCAGATTTAACAACTCACTTATTTGATTCCTATAATGTTAGTCCTAGTCAAATTAAACTGAAGATTCAAGTTGATAATGCTAGCCTCGATATCGAAACCGCCATTCCTTGTGGTTTGATTATCAATGAACTGGTTTCCAATGCTTTGAAATACGCTTTTGTTGGTAATCGGGAAGGAGAAATTGAAGTTAAGTTTTATCAAGAAGCTGAGTGTAGTTTGATACTCATTATTCGAGATAATGGTATTGGTTTACCTGAAAATTTTGATACCAAGAAAGTTAAAACGCTGGGAATAACCCTTGTCCAAGGTTTAGTCAAGCAGCTAAGAGGAAAACTCGAAATTGAGTGTCACCAGGGAACACAATTCAAAATTTCTTTTACAAACAGCAGGGCATAAAATAAATATGAGCGGCATCGCATCAAACAGTAATGCAAACCAGACAGTTGGAGTCCTTGTTGTTGAAGATGAATATATTCTTGCCATCAACTTACAAGAAAGCTTAGAGTCTTTAGGATACAGAGTTTTAGATATTGCCGATTCCGCAGAATTAGCTATTGAAAAAGCAACTCAGTTGCGCCCAAACCTGATTTTAATGGATATTAGGTTACGTGGTGAAATTGACGGCATCCAGGCAGCAGAGCAAATTTGGCTTGATTTGCAAATTCCTATTATCTACCTTACCGGGCACTCAGACAAAAATACTGTAGAGCGGGCAACACTGACATCCCCCTTTGGATATATTCTCAAACCCATCAAGGAACAAGAACTTTACGTAGCCATTCAAACAGCTCTCAATCGCTACAATCGGGAGCAATTTTTGAGTTCTGTGCTTCGAGGAATGGGCGACGGCGTAATTGTAGTAGATGCTGAATTACATATTAAATACATCAATGCAGTAGCTGAAGCCATTACAGGTTGGCGATGGGATGAAGCTAAAGATAAAGTGTTAACTGAAGTTCTCAAACTTGTTGATGAACAAACTCAACTTCCAGTAAAAAATCCAATTATCACAGCCCTCGAACAACAAACTATTATCTATCTTGGCACTCAGGTCTTACTGGTTGGGAAAGACGGCACAACTGTTCCAGTAGCTGATAGCGCTACTGCCCTGAGAGATAACAAAGGTGTAATTACAGGAGCCGTACTAGTTTTTCGGGATGACACGCAACGACGGGTAATTGAAGAACGCAACCTCGCTGCTGAACGTGCTAGACAACTAGAAATTCAAGTGGCAGAACTCGAAAGATTGAACAAGTTAAAAGAGGATTTTTTAGTAACCACCTCCCATGAAATGCGAACGCCATTGTCAAATATCAAAATGGCAATTACCGTGCTAGAAAATATTTTAGACCAGCAGGGCATTTTAAATTCAGACGCAGGTTTTACATCTCAAATTGTAGGTCGTTACCTAAGAATCATGCGTGACCAATGCGAACAAGAGTTAGATTTAGTAGACGATTTGCTGTACATGCGAATGATTGATGCAAATACCTATCCATTGGAATTAACTTTAATTCTACTCCAAAACTGGCTTCCTCATATTGCTGAGAGTTTTGAGGCGCGTGTTCGAGATAAACAACAGATATTGCAAGTTAGTGTTTCTCCAGATTTACCACCTTTAGTTTCAGACTTGGCTAGCCTGACTGAAATTATCTCGGAATTACTGAATAATGCTTGTAAATACACACCTGCTAATGAACAAATTAGGGTAACTGTTGAGATCGTGAATATCACAAAAACTATCGTAAATAAGGGTGCTGAATCTGGTGTATCAAATAATATTCAAGTTCCCTACTTTCAAATCACAGTTAGCAATTCTGGGGTTCAAATTCCTATAGAGGAACAATCTCAAATCTTTGAACCGTTTTACCGGATTCCTCAAAGCAATATACAAGAACAATCTCAAGTTTTTGACCAGATTTATCAAATTATCCAAAGCGATCGCCGACAATATGGTGGCACAGGATTAGGCTTAGCATTGGTCAAGAAGTTAGTACAATATCTCCAAGGCACAATTGAAGTTAGCAGTTCTCAAGGCTGGACAAATTTCATAGTTAAACTACCCTGGAGCCTGTCGGAGTAGGGAGTGGGAACTGGGGAATTTAGAGTATATCTTAATTATGAATTACGGATTAGTGTTCGGTTGTTCTATGGGAATTTCGATCGCGAATTCTGCTCCTTGTCCAACAGATGAGTTGCAGGTAATGTTTCCTTGATGTTTTTGCACAATAATTTGATAGCTAATAGACAATCCTAAGCCACTACCTTTGCCTACAGGTTTTGTGGTAAAAAATGGGTCAAATAAACGCGATCGCAATGAATCTTGGATACCAGGGCCATTATCGGCGATCGTAATTTTGACCGTGTTAGAGTTTGTCATCTGTGTGTAAATCCGAATTTGAGGCATTGGGAGTGGTAAGTGCTGAGTGTTGACTGTTAACTGAGGAGTTATTATTCTCCTCTCATCTCCCCATTCCCCACTCCCCACTCCCTTTTCTAAAGCATCAATAGCATTATTTAATAGATGCATAAATACTTGATTTAGCTCGCTTGCATAACATTTGATTAGAGGCAATTTGCCATAATTTTTAACTACAATAATTGCCGGGCGATTAGCTGTTTCCTTGAGGCGATGCTGTAACATCACTAAAGTGTTGTCGATGCCTTCATGGATATTTACTCGCTTGATTTGAGATTCATCGTGTCGAGCAAAGTTTTGTAGTGCTAATACTATTTCTCGAATCCGATTAGAACCTCTATACATCGCGCTTATAAGATTTTGCAAATCTTGAATCACAAAATTCAAGTCTATATCTTGAGATATTTGCTGAATTTTTGGTGTGGGTTGGAGATATTCTTTTTGATAAACTTCAATTATATTTACTAAATCTTGTACATATTGACCAGCATATTGGAGATTTCCATAAATAAAACTGATCGGGTTATTAATTTC
Source organism: Nostoc paludosum FACHB-159 (assembly GCF_014698835.1). GTDB lineage: Bacteria > Cyanobacteriota > Cyanobacteriia > Cyanobacteriales > Nostocaceae > Nostoc > Nostoc paludosum. Next base: position 58,204 of record NZ_JACJTU010000015.1, read on the forward strand.
GTGAGCAATTCCAGCTACTAACTGCCCCAAGGCTACCATTTTTTCGTTTTGAATTTGTTGAACTTGGGCGGCTTTCAAGTTGTCGAGAGCTTGTTGGAGTAAAAAATTTTTTTCTTGCAGTTTAACTTGGAGCAAACGTAAATTAATCTGATTTTCAATTCGTAGCACAACCTCTGCTCCATGAAAAGGTTTGGCAATATAATCCACACCACCAACATCAAAGGCTTTTGCCTTATCTAAAACATCATCAAGGGCGCTAATAAAAATTACTGGGATTTCGCAAGTTCTATCGTCAGCTTTGAGCTGTTGACAAACTTGATAGCCATCCATACCTGGCATATTGATATCCAGCAAAATCACATCTGGCAAAACCATTTGACACGCAGTCAACGCCATTTTGCCATTTAAGGCTTTGCGAACTTCAAAACCTTGTGCAGTCAACATTGCTGACAAAAGCCGCAAATTATCTGGGGTATCATCTACCACCAAAATATTTTTTTTATGATGGGTAATTTGATTTAAATTCATTATTAATAATTTACCTTGATTGGGTTTTATGTAAAAATTAAAGTCCCAAAATTTATAAATTAAAATTTAAAATTAATTTAGGTTGACTTGTATATTGATTCATTAATTTTATCCAGATAGTTTAATTATTATGATTTGCCATTGCTCTAGTACCTAGCTGTTAAGTTTCCAGCACCAGAAGCTGGCAAGGGAATTTACCTGTTGAATCTGGTTACGGAATTCTTACACATTAGACTTCTTGCAGAAGTCGGGGAAAGGAGAAAGGGGGAAAGCTTTGGTATTTTCCTTTCCCCTTTAACATGTATCCCTTTTCCCACAAGAGTGCAAAAAACACTTTTGCAAGAGGTCTATTGAGGATAGTAAATGCCAATTTGAAATCACACTGCAAATTTCGCTTAATTGCGCCAAAATAGTTATATTTATAGTTTAACTCCACAGGGCTTGAGAGTTTTACAGACGATAAAAAGTATTGGCGAGTGAGGAATTTTACGAAGCTAAAACCTAGATGCAGTATGTGGATAGCACCTGCACGCTAGCTCACTGAGGGTCAATCATAAAGTTTTTGTCAGGTGCTATTTGGTCGCTACCATTGGGGTGCTGTGGCAAGTAGCTCCATAACCAATTGTTCTTTTATGGGTTTAGAGAACAGATATCCTTGAGCAAAATCACAGTTTAAATTTCTCAGTTGGGTTAACTGTTCTTGCGTTTCAACGCCTTCAGCGATCGCGCTCATTCCCATTGAGTTAGCAATACCAATCATTGCTGGTACTAACCCCATATTTTCTTCGTTTTCCTGCATCCGTTTGACAAAAGATTTGTCAATTTTGAGTGCATTTAAAGGAAAGCTATGCAGATAACTTAAAGAAGAATATCCTGTACCAAAATCATCCATAACTAATTTAATTTTACGCTGCTTTAATTGTTCGAGAATTATTTTAATTGCATTAGTATTTTCCATAATTACACTTTCTGTAATTTCTAATTGTAAATGTTCTGGATTGATTTTATTTTCATTAATTATTCGGTCAATTTGATCCAGTAAATTGGGTTGTGAAAATAATCTAGCACTCAAGTTTACACTAATACTTAAAGGTTCTGGTGTTATTGGATGATGTTGCCAGATACTTAGTTGATGGCAAGCTGATTGTAATACCCAAGTATTGATGGCACTAATCAAACCTGTTTCTTCTGCTACAGGAATAAATTCTATGGGAGAAACCAAACCGCGAGTTGGATGTTGCCAGCGTACTAAGGCTTCAAATCCAGAAATTCTGCCTGTAGTTAGGGAAACAATTGGTTGATAATAAACCAGGAATTCTTGTCTTTCAACAGCCCTCCGCAAGTCGTTTTCCAACTCTAAAAGATGAATGGCTTCCTGGTGCATTGCTGGGTCAAAAACGTGATACTTTGCCCTTCCTTGAGCCTTAGCACGATACATTGCTGTATCAGCATCTCGCAGTAAATATTCTGGGCGATCGTAATCTTTATTACCCCAACTAATACCAATGCTGGCATTCATAAAAACTTCATATCTCGACAGTTTAAAAGCCAGTGATAGCTGTTGGAGAATGCGTTCGGCAACTTGGATTGCGATATTGATATCTGCAATATTTTCCAGCAGAATGCCAAATTCGTCACCGCCTAATCGTGCTAGGGTATCAATAGGTATCAGGCATGTTTGCAAGCGGTGGGCGATGGCTATGAGCAATTCATCTCCTACTAAATGCCCCAGAGAATCATTAATTACTTTAAAGCGATCGCAGTCTAAAAAAAGTACTGCAAATTTATAATTAGGTTCTTGCTTAGCACGATTGAGAGCATTTTTGAGTTGTCTGATAAACAATACTCGGTTTGGTAATCCAGTCAGAGAATCATGCAGTGCTATATCTAGAATTTGGCTTTGTAATTTCTGGCGAGAAATAATTTCTTCGTGGAGTTTTTGCAGAGCATTTTCTAACTCCCAAGTCCGCTGTTTTACTCGATGTTCCAATTCAATATTAAGTTTCAATATTTCCAATCGTGCTGACCTTAAAGCCAGTTGATTTTGTACCCGCACTAAAACTTCTTGAAACTCAAAAGGTTTGGTGATGTAGTCTACCCCACCTACGCGAAAGGCTTTCACTTTGTCAAAAACATCATCCAAAGCACTAATAAAAATTACTGGAATATCGGCTGTTAGCTCCCAAGCTTTAAAGGTTTGACAAATTTCATAGCCATCTACTTCTGGCATCATAATATCAAGCAGAATTAGATCGGGTAATACTGTTTGAGTTGCTGTCAGCGCCATTTGCCAGTTCAAGGCTTTACGAACGTTATACCCTTCCCTTGTCAATATTGAAGATAAAACCCGCAGGTTATCTGGCATATCGTCAACGATCAAAATATCTTTTTTATAAGGGTCTAAATGCTCGTAATTCATTCTAGGTTTGTTCTGGTCAATTCCATGATTTTCTCAAACTGATAGTTATTTGCTAAATCCCTGAAGACTTGGAAAACTTGACTCTTATCAGATGGAATTTCTTTGAGTAACTGTAAAATCAGGTCATCGCTACAGCTAGCTGCGGCATAGTGTATCTGTTGGAGCCACTCAGGGGGCATTTGTGACAAATGGCTCAGGAGTTCAGCAACACTAGTAAACATTTGTGTGGGTTGCTCGGTAACCGATGTGTTTGTGATTGGTATTTGGCTGGTATATTTTACGCCCAAATGTTCGCTCAGTTTTTCTAATAATACTTCCTGGGTGAATGGCTTGCGAATAAAATCATCACATCCAATGGACAAAGTTCTCTGGCGTTCTTCTTCAAAGGCGCTAGCAGTCAGGGCAATAATAATGGTGCATTTAGGGGAATAGCTTTGGGGTGTTTCAGGAAAGTCGCAAAGGGGAGCAAAGGAATTCGCCGTTGGACAAAACTGACTCCCACTCAAGTGACTAGCAATTAGCGTTGGACTTTGGCAGTTTACTTCACTTGGTACAACTTCTTCTCTATGCCTCAATTCTTGAGATTTAATGATTCTTGTAGCTTCATAACCGTCCATGACAGGCATTCGCATATCCATAAAAATTAAGTGCGGTTGCCAAGATTTCCAATTGACAACTGCTTCCCTACCATTTATAGCTTCCCTAACTTCAAAGCCCATAGATGTGAGAATTTTGACTAGCAACAGACGGCTTTCTTTGGAGTCGTCAACGACTAAAATCCGGTATGCTTCTTGAGCAGCAGCTAAAGCGATGACTGGGTATTTATTTTGGTTTGTCGGCATTTCTCTGGGACAAGCCAGAGCAATCTGAACGTCAAAAGTAAATATACTACCAATACCGGGAGTACTGCTGACAGTAATACTTCCACCCATCAATTCTACGTATTTACGGCTAATTGCCAAGCCTAATCCTGTACCTTGTTGGGATTTTCTCCCGATTTCGGTTTGCTCAAAAGCCTCAAACAGCAAATCAATCTCTTCTGGCGCAATACCGCAACCAGTGTCTTCTACCTCGAAGATTAGGGATTGGGTAGACGAAGAAGACGCGGTGACAGGGTGACGGGGTGACGGGGTGAAAGAACTGTCGGTGTCTTCCGTTGGCAAAGCCATCGTCGCAAGCCAATGCTCTGACTTGTTTGCGTGTCCTCCAGTCCCTAGCTTCACCCTTAACGTTACCCTACCATTATCAGTAAATTTGATGGCGTTACCCAAGATATTGAGTAATATTTGATATAATTTATTTTCGTCAGTTTCTATGTACTTGGGCAGGTCTGGAGCATATTCAAATACTAGTTCTAAGTTTTTTGATGCGGCACGTAAGTGCAACATTTCTCCTAAGTTTTTCAGCAGATGAATTAAATCAAAGCTGCTCAGATTTAATCTGATTCTACCAGCTTCAATTTTAGACATTTCTAGAATATCGTTAATTAAATTCAATAGATGTTCGCCAGCACGATTTATAATTGCTAAGTTTTGCTGATGTTCGCTAGATAATGAGTAATCTCGGCTCATAACTTGGCTAAAACCAAGAATAGCATTGAGTGGGGTACGTAGTTCGTGGCTCATATTAGCGAGGAATTCGCTTTTGGCAAGGTTGGCGGCCGCGCTGCGTGCTGCTTCACGAATGGCTGCTTGTTTTTCCTGTGCAGCGATTTTTTGTGATTCGAGCAGTTCTTCTTGGGTGATTTGCAATTGCTCAATAACTTGCTGAAATTCATCAGTACGTTTTTTGACTTGAGCTTCTAAGATGAGGTTGTATTCTGCTAGTAATTTTTCTGCTTGTTTGCGTTGACCAATATCAAAAAATGTAGCGATCGCAAAAGCCAAATTCCCCGATTCATCATAAATTGGTTTTCCCAAAACTTCAATGGGAATAATCTTGTCATGACGACGGATTTCCATATCATCAATCCTGCCGCTTTCCCCTTGCAATGCTCTTACAATTGGCAAGCGATCGCTAGGATAAAGTTGATTTGTACCAGCAAGATAAGCTTGATATACTCCTGACAATTGTTCGGGGACAACTTCTGCTACTGCCCCTTGACCAAGAATTTCTTGAGCAATTTCATTTGTATAATAAGGATTACCTTGAGCATCTAGAATAAACACACCTACTGGCATAGCTTCTAAAAATTGAGTCAGCCGACTTTGACTTTCAGATAGCGCTTCATTTAAAACTTGCATCTCGGCATTCTTGGCTTCCAAAACACTAAAGGATACTTCTAGCTGCTTGGCCATAGTTTCAAATGATTTGGCTAGTTCTCCTAATTCATCAGAGCGGTTAATTTTTGGTGTTTGCTCCCATTCTCCTTCTGCAATTTTCTTCGCTGATGTATTTAATTGTAGAATCGGCTTAATTATCCACTGAGCAGTAAAAATCCCAATTTCTGTAGCTACTAACAAAGCAATTATGCACAGCCAAAATGTGGTACGGGTATTGGCGTTAATTTGCTCCATAAATTCCCCTTCAGGAATTACTGCTACAATTAGCCAATCCAAACCCAAATCGTCTTGCCAACTTTTTACTTGTACGAAATAATCTATTCCATCGACAGTAAAATTTAACTGTTTTTTTCCCGCAACAAACTCAAGACTACCAAATTTTTTGATTAAATATTGTGTTGTGAGTCGAGTTACAGAATCTTGGCTATCTAATCCCGATATCCGCTTCGGTCGATCGTTAACCATACTATATGGTGACTCACTAGAAGAAGCTACTATTAATCCCGAACGCTCTAATATAAATGTTCTACCAGATTGTCTGGTCTTTACTTGGGATAAAAAACTGCCGATTTGTGACAAAATCAAATCAACACCAATCACCCCTATCATCTGGCGATGTTTATTGTAAACAGGATAGCTAGAAGATATGGATAAAATTTCTGGTTTATCTTCCCATTGATAAATTTGACTCCAAACTGGTTTGCCAGCCTTGACTGCATCTGCATACCAAGCTTCTTGGCGAGGATCGTAATTTTTGACTTCTTGCAAATGCTGGCGATTTCCTTGGTTATCTGTAGTGTAAACATAAAGTTTACCTATACCTTGTTTTTGGGTAACTTCATTAATTAATAGCTGGCCATTATCTAAACGCTCAATACCAATAAATTCACCTTTGGAATTGGCAAAGTTGTTGTAGCCAATGTTAAAAACCTGCATTTGCTTCCAAAAGTAATTTCCGGTGGTTTTAAAGTCAGAAAGATTGAGCAAATTTAACTCAATTGCATCTAAATTAATTTGATTAATTTGTTTCGGAGTTGTTAAATAGCTATCGAGATGCTGTTCAACGCGATCGCAAATTTCGTTTTCTAATTGAGCAGCAAGTTCTTTTACCGCTTTTTGTCCGTTTTCATAGGAAAGATAGCCCACTAGTCCTACTGCCCCGCAAATTTGCAATATAAACGGGACAATCAGAATATACCTCAGGGGCATCTTGGCATAGACTTTGCCAACTAAGCAATTGAGAGATTTAACGGGCTGAAGTTTAGATAACATTGTTTTTTGATTCTTCCCCAGGGGGTACTAGGGGCATTTTTGTCATATCAGCTACATCCCAGAACAGGATCACTAGGGTGTGTCATAGTTTCAGCTTATGACATATTTTATGCTTTAAAGTATAAAAAAGTACTAAATTCTATTTGATATACTTGTTTGACTGGCTGAGTTCCTCCAATATCTCAATTTTTAAACTTAATGATTACACCTTGATTTGCTCAATTTTATCTAGCAATCTATCAACAGGTTTTCTAGAACAGAAATTGAAGCGAACAGCTACAGTATGCCATTCTCAAATTCAGGTTGCCATTAGCACCGAACCATAAATTTATTTTGGAATTGCTGATGTCTTGCTTTTTCGGTATTAAAACCTTTAAGTTTATATAAAGATCTAGATCGTAGGTACAACAATTTTTAGATTTTGATGTAAACAGACACTAAAAATCAAAAAAATCAAAAAAAGTTTACTCTATATTTTCCAATCTTGCAAAGTGTTAATTTTGTTATGCAGATATCTCAACTTTTGTTCCGATTTGTAAAATTTTTCCGGCTGATGATGCAGGTAATTCTGTATTGATGCTCAATCTGTAGAAGTGATTGAAACGCGATGAAGTAACCCATTCTGGTAAGGTTGCTTGGCGATGGTTTACAAAGATTTTTTGAAAGTTTGGATAAGGTTCCCCCAAATAAGAATCCCGTGTTGGGACTATACAACGTTGACAAGGTTTAACTCCAAAAAAATCCACATCTCCGACTCGAAAGGAGACTAAATCACCTTGTTCGCTAAATAGCCGATCTTCCCAAAATGCTGGTACACCATCGATTTCGATATTGGCGCGGATTCTGCGCCGCATTTCATCTACACTTAAACCGGGAAACCAAGAAGCCACTTCTACTAACGTTGCTGTACTAATTACCGTTGGGCCGGGTGAGTCTGTATCATCAGGAAAGCCGATGAGAGAATTTTGTTTGAGTATCACACCAAACCCAAAAAAATCACTCAAAGTTGCTTCTAATGCTTGCTGTTCCTCATACAAATGAAAAACTTTTTGTGAGTTACTACCAGGAATTTCTAGCGATATAGTTTTATTTGAAACTGTGAATTGCGAGTTTCCAATGAGGCTTGTGTAAGACGCCCGCAATAAATGAATTTTGGCATGACGCTTGCCATTAACAAATCTACCCTGTTCATCAAAAATGGCAAATTCTCTGTCATGTTCTAGCGCACCACTGTCAAGAACTCTAGCACTCTCAACCTCAACACCATCCAGCGACTTAACCGGATACAGTAAAATTTTAGCTAGGTAAGGCATCATAGCAATTTTGGATTTTGTGCTACTCAGAAATGATTGATTCTGAATTTTGAATTCTTCTTCAATTATGGATAAAGTGGTGATTTATCGATTCCCCCAATATGGTTGAGAGGCCAGAAGCGAAATACAGCACGACCAATAATATTTTTGCGGGGGACAACACCCCAACAACGGCTATCGTAGCTACTGTTACGATTGTCACCTAGTACTAAATATGAGTCTGCTGGTATTGTTTGAGGTTTCGCTAAGAAGGGTGGTTGCGCCCCTGATAAGCAAACATCAATTAATGTATTCTGACTTGAACTAACGTAATTGTCTTCTGGGAGAGGTTGATTGTTGATATAAACTTTGCCATTCTGAAGTTGTACTTTTTCTCCAGGTAAACCGATTACGCGTTTAATAAAAGCATCCTGGTATTGTTCTTTTTTCAACTGTTCAGTAGGCGAAAAAACCACAATATCTCCCCGTTGTGGTTTAGAAAATTTATACTTCAACTTATCAACAATGATTTTATCTGCTTCCCACTGGTTTGGTGTACCATGCAGAGTCGGTTCCATAGCACCAGAAGGAATCCAGCGTCTTTCAGTAAAAATCAGGATATACACAGCAATAATCCAGAAGACTAGTATTACACTACCTTCTACAATCATCTTACGGTTGATACTGGGCATATCATAACCAATTCAAAGTTAAAAGTTAAAAGTTAAAAATTTAAAATTCAAAAAGCCGACAGAACAAGAGTTTGCGAGTGTGTATCTGTCGCATTGTTTTTTTAAATTGATATCGCCTTTTGTTTTGGTTTGTTAGTTGTACTTTCTCCTTTGTTGTCATTTTTTTAGATCGATGGTGTTTATGGAGTTGTTTGTGGATATAGTGGTGTTTTATCAATTCCCCCAATGTGATTTAGAGGCCAGAAGCGAAATACAGCACGACCAATAATATTCTGGCGGGGGACAACACCCCAACAGCGGCTATCGTAGCTACTATTGCGATTGTCACCTAGTACTAAATATGAGTCTGCTGGTATGGTTTGGGGTTTTGCCAAAAAGCGCGGTTGGGGAGCGTCTTTACAAACATCAATAACTGTACTCTGCCCTGAGCTTAGATAATTCTGTTCTGGCAGGGGTTTATCATTGATATAGACTTTGCCATTCCTTAATTGTACTTTTTCTCCAGGTAAGCCGATTACACGTTTAATGAAAGCATCCTGGTATTGTTCTTTTTGTAGCTCCTCAGTAGGTGAAAATACTACGATATCTCCGCGTTGGGGGCTGGCAAATTTATACTTCAACTTATCGACAATGATTTTGTCTGCCTCCCACTGGTTTGGCGTACCATGCAGAGTCGGTTCCATCGATCCAGAAGGAATCCAGCGTGCTTCAGCAACAAAGGTACGAATTCCCAGAGCTAGAACAATACTTAAAACAATTGTTCTACCTAGCTCTGCGATCCAGGAATTATCGGGTTGTTGACTTGAGTTATTATCAGACACTTTATTTTGCATGAAATTACTTAACTAAGAGAGAGGGAGGTAGGTAATCAACTAGACTAAAGTGATTTTATCTGTTAATGTTAACGGAAAAATTTTAATTTCCTAGTTAGATTCGGATTTTCACGAGGTTCTTCATAAATTAAAAATAAACTTTTTTTTAACGCTCCGCAAAAATTCGTGACTCAGAGCGCGACTAAGTTTAACCTAAAAGCATAGTTATCTGTAAAACGTAAGCTGCTTTTGGTGACGAAGTTGTTCCAGAAGTAGCCTGAATACTTGCCAAGATTATATTTCCTGATTTTGAATTTTAAATTGGAATTGCTAACCCCCATGTCATCTCCAGAAAGTTTACTGATTCGCCACGCTCGTATTATCCTACCCAATGGTGAAGTTATGATTGGGGATGTGTTGACGCGCGATCGCCAAATAGTCGAAGTTGCGCCAGAAATCTCCCAAACAGAACTAGCCACAGAAATTGACGCACAAGGGTTAACTTTGTTGCCAGGAGTCATCGATCCGCAGGTGCATTTCCGAGAACCAGGACTAGAACACAAAGAAGATTTGTTCACCGCCAGTTGTGCCTGCGCTAAAGGAGGAGTGACTTCTTTTTTGGAAATGCCCAATACCCGCCCCCTGACCACAACGCAGCAAGCTTTAGATGACAAGCTAGAACGTGCCTCCCAAAAGTGCTTGGTTAATTATGGCTTTTTTATTGGGGCAACAGCAGAGAATCTACCAGATTTGCTTCTAGCTAAGCCAACACCAGGCATTAAAATTTTTATGGGGTCGATGCATGGTCAATTGCTGGTTGATGGCGAAACAGCGCTAGAAGCCATATTTGCTAAAGGATCTCGCTTGATTGCTGTTCACGCCGAAGACCAAGCCAGAATCAACCAACGACGCCAAGAATTTGCCAATATTCACGATGTAGCCGTTCATTCCCAAATTCAAGATAATCAAGCAGCTTTGTTGGCAACTCAACTGGCATTAAAACTTTCTAAAAAATATCAACGTCGTTTACATATTCTGCATCTGTCAACAGCCGATGAAGCAGAGTTGCTGCGTCAGGATAAACCGAGTTGGGTAACGGCAGAGGTGACACCACAGCATTTGTTGTTGAATACCAGCGCTTATGCACAGATAGGCACTTTAGCACAGATGAATCCGCCTTTGCGATCGCCCCACGATAATGAAGTCCTCTGGCAAGCTTTACGGGATGGCGTAATTGATTTTATTGCCACAGATCATGCCCCCCACACATTGGAAGAAAAAGCACAAGAATATCCCAACACGCCGTCGGGAATGCCTGGGGTGGAAACTTCCCTAGCTTTAATGTTAACTGCGGCGATGGAGGGAAAGTGTACTGTTCCCCAAGTTGTGAATTGGATGTCCAAAGCTGTGGCTGTGGCTTATGGTATTCCTAACAAAGGAGCGATCGCACCAGGTTATGATGCTGATTTGGTGCTTGTAGATTTAAACACATATCGTCCAGTCCGGCGTGAGGAACTGTTAACTAAGTGCCGTTGGAGTCCTTTTGAAGGCTGGAACCTCACCGGCTGGGCTGTAACCACCATTGTCGGCGGCGAGATTGTTTATGACAAAGGGCAGGTAAATACCCAAGTGCGGGGTCAAGCTTTAACTTTTTTGTAGCAAATATTTATTTAAGCTTACGTAATAGATAAGTGATTATACATCAAAGTAATACTTAGGCTGGCAAGATTTTGATCTACCAAAGCCAAGTTTAGTGCTGCTGTACAAAATTCAAAATTTAAAAAGTTTATCAAGTAAGCTGTTTAAATTTTGAATTGTTTGTCTCTTAAAGTCTTTGGTACTAGAACTTGTTTGAAAAATTGACTTGGCTTCTTATAGAAGTCAGGAAAAGTGCAGTTTCCACAAATCGCAATGGGGGACGAGGATAAGGATGAGTATCCGTCTCTTTACCCTTTTGACTTTAGCTAGTTCTGGGTTAAAATCACAAGCTTCTAAAAGTGGCTTAATTACGAATTCTGAATTCAGAATTACCAAATCAAGGAGAATTGTTATCTATGTCGTTCAAAATTCTTAGTTTAGACGGTGGTGGTATTCGTGGAGTAGTTAGTGCACGCATACTTCAACAAATAGAGCAAGAAATTAGAATTCAGGGTAAAGGAGAATTTTTACACGAATACTTTGATATGATTGCAGGCACTTCTACTGGTTCCATATTAACAGCTGGGATTGCTGTAGGAAAAGAAAGTTATGAATTAATGAAACTTTATCGAGAGAAAGGAAAAGATATATTTCCGCAGAAGAGAAAAGATCGCTACAAAAAATTACCAGCTATAATTCAAAGCGTTTTAGATGTATTTTCGCCACCAAAATATTCTCATGATGGCATAATTAATGTTCTTAAAGACGCATATAAAAACAAAAGAATTAAAGATATTCAAAAACCTATTATTTTGATTCTTGCTTACGATACACTTTATCGCAACACAACATTTTTTACGAATTGTCATCCCGATTTAGGAGACAGATGGTACGATGACTGCTATTTATGGGAGATATGCACCGCTTCTGCCTCTGCTCCTACTTTTTTTCCGCCCTATAAATTAGAATGTGTTGATAAAGACAAATTTGGCCATTGGGTATTCCCACATATTGATGGGGGAGTTGGTGCTAATAATCCCTCTCTAGCGGCGCTGAGTTTAGTTTTGAGAGTAAGTCAATCTAATTCAGTTTCTCAAACAATTAAGCAACAATATAAACTTGATAATTTGCGGCTAGAAGATATCTCTATGCTTTCTATTGGTACAGGTCAAACTGGCGAACCATATCAATATGAACAAGTAAAAACATGGAGAGGTTTAGATTGGGCACAACATTTGACTGATATTTTTATGGAGCCTACATCGGAAATTGGTAGTACAATTTGCCGTCAAATTATGGGTGGATATAATTCTAAACGTTACTTGCGTCTTCAATTTGACTTAAACGAGAGATTTAAAGCTAAGCCGAATGAAACTTATAAAGATAGTAGGATTTTATTGCGGCGAGAGGAGCGCAAAAATCAGTTTACCCAAGAAAATGTTAATGAAGAAATGGATAACACCCATAAAGAGATTATTGAACAATTAATAGATACGACATCTGCTTTCATCGACCAAGGCTATAGCTACTATACGAGAGATGGAAATGGGCCGCAGGTAAAAAAGGCGATCGCCTCTTTTATTAGAGATAACTAGTGCATCCACCTAAGTAGATTTATGTTAGGCAAGTTATTCTAAAATTTATCGTATTTCTACGCTATAGCAGAGAACAGGGCTGGAGCAATAGGCAACAGATTTGAAAGCCTGTTAATTTCGGAGTTTTACGCTGCTTCAACAGCTATATTTTATGTAGAAATACGATAAAAATTACTTATTTATTTCTTTATCTAGTACTATTTACAGATGTAAATAAAAAAAATATTGATAATTGAAATTATAAAAATTAGTCTTAAAAAAATAAAATAATTTATTTTTTGTGTATAGATTATGCACATAACTTGGGAATACTAAGTATCAGAACAAGTTAAACAACTTATATACAAATTGATTGTTGTTTAACTTTTCTGTACTAGCTTTAGCTGCTAAATAATTTAGATTAGTTCTCAGAATGACAGTAGAGAACTAATCTGGTTCAACCAAGCCGTTCGAGTTCTGTCAAACTTCTCATATAACCCAACAACAGTTTACATTTGCTCGACTCAGAATCCGTCAAAATTAGGTTTTTAAGTGATTTTTCAGCAATAAAGCTAGTAGATATAACAGTCCTAAATGAGAAAGTGAAATTTTGCATATAGAGTGTTGACTGTTAATAATTAACAGCCAACATTCAACATTCAATCGTATATCTGCTGCTAAACAATTCTCTCGTTTATTTTTGGTTGAGATAACAATGTTAGTAATTTACAGTGGTGAACGTGGTAGTGGTAGATAGAAGGAGTGTAAAACTCCTATTCATACTGAATTCTGACTTCCGACTTGGAGAATTCTGCTGTCAATGACAGCAATAATTTTGTCAATAGCACAATCGAAAGGTGTGATTTCTGCCTGGCGGTCGCCTTCGTCTCCATATGTCAAACTTATACTTAGATAACTATCTGGCTTGTAGGGCATTCGTTCTGCCCATTCAATAGCCACAATTCCTGGTGTCACCTCAACACCTTCCCAGTAACTTTCTAAATTCAGACTTAGAACTTCTTGCGGTTCAAGGCGATATAAATCTAGATGGTAAAGGGGGAGGCGTCCTTCGGTGTATTCATTAATCAAAGTGAAAGTGGGGCTGACAATCGGTTCAGTAATTCCCAAACCCTTGCCAATGCCTTGAACTAAGGTAGTTTTGCCAGCACCTAAATCACCTTCAAGTAAAATAACACTGCCAGGGGGTAGGGATTCACCGAGAGCAATACCTAAACCTAGTGTTGCCTCTGTATCTGCAAGAAAAATTTTCATAATTAGTTATTAGTCCTTTGCTCATAACCAATGCCCTATGCCCCATGCCCCATGCCCTATGCCCAATGCCCCATATTTATCTTCCATGATTAGCTCTACCGTACCACCGCAATAACACGCGTGCTAGTTTCTGCGGATTGTGGCGTACAATACCCGTTTCATCTTCATATAAAACATTAGCTGGGACAATTCGCCGTCCTAACTCAATTACGGCTTCTCTATCTAGGAAAACGGGATGGGAATTTTGCTGGGCGTAGCGGATGAGTGATTGTTCGGAGGGGGATTTTTTCTGTATTAGTACAGCATCAAATAGCTGTCTTTGCTGACAAGCAGCATCAATAGCTCGGATGTGATCTGCAACAGTATATCCTTCAGTTTCTCCTGGTTGAGTCATTATATTGCAGATATAGATACGGGGAACCTTTGCTTTGGCGATCGCATCGGCAATTTCTGGTACTAATAAATTAGGTATCAAGCTAGTATAAAGGCTACCTGGGCCAATAATAATGTAATCAGCTTCTTTAAGTGCCTTAATAACTGCTGGTATCGCTGGGGGATTAGCTGGAATACAACCAATTTTGATAATTTTTCCGGCAGCTTTAGGAATATTAGACTCTCCTTCAATACGGCGACCATCGGCTAATTCTGCCCAAAGGCGAACATCACTTAGAGTAGCTGGTAGTACTTGCCCCCGCACCGCTAGCACTTTGGAACTGGCTGCAACTGCACGTTCCAAATCTCCAGTAATATCGCTCATAGCCGTTAAAAATAAATTGCCAAAACTATGGCCTGTTAACCCATCTCCGGCACGAAAGCGGTATTGAAATAATTCTGTTAATAACTTTTCTTCATCTGCTAGGGCTGCTAAACAATTGCGAATATCGCCTGGTGGTAGTACGCCAAATTCCTGGCGCAATCGCCCAGAAGATCCACCATCATCAGCTACAGTCACAATGGCAGTAATATTAGCGCTGTAAGTTTTTAATCCCCTCAACAACGTAGAAAGCCCCGTACCGCCGCCAATTACTACTATTTTCGGCCCTCGGTACAATCGACGATGCGCCAGCAAAACATCAATCAGTTCCTCTTCATCATTGGTTCTTAATACCTTAGTAATTGACCCTACGGTGCGAGTTTGTCCCCAAAGGAGTAACAGCAAGCCGCCAAGCAGCACCAAAGGCCCGCTGACATAGTTAGGTAAGATTTCGGTGATTACTCCCAGGAAACTCCTAACCAACTCGAACAGCCAAAAAATTGGGGTAAGCTTAATCCAAATAGCTAACCCCAAAATTGCTAGTAGTACACCTCCAACACTGATTAACAACCAACGTTTAATCGATAATCCAGGCGATAACCATTTGAACCACTGGTTAACGCGATAGGAAGTACGAGAGGGCGACTGCTTTCGCAGGGCGTTGAGGGCTTGTCGGAGAAAACCAATTGACATACCTAGATTCACAGCAGTGCTACAAACTAATAATTAACAGAAAATCTACACCACTTGGTTTCAAACACTAGGCGTGAAACTATTATATTTTTCAATCCCATTAGACTAACAAGCAAGTCTCAAGATTGCCAGTGTTCCCAGTTAAACAATATCTTTGACTTGGTAAGAGTGAATTTAATGGAAAAACGAATTTTAGGATTAGACCCAGGACTGGCAATTTTAGGATTTGGGGTAATTACCTGCACGCAAATGCCCAACAAGATGCAACAGACTACAGTAAATATGCTGGATTTTGGGGTAATTAAAACATCAGCGGATGTTGAAATGGCACAGCGTCTATGCATCTTGTTTGATGATTTACACACCGTAATGGAGGAATTTCAACCAGATTTAGTGGCGATCGAAAAACTATTCTTCTATCGTATGTCAAGCACTATCCTGGTTGCACAAGCACGGGGTGTAGTCATGTTAGTGTTGGGACAGCGCCGACTCCCCTATGTAGAATTTACTCCTGCTCAAATTAAACAAGCTTTAACAGGATATGGCAATGCCGATAAGTCTGAAGTGCAAGAAGCCGTGGCGCGGGAGTTAGATTTAGATGAGATTCCCAAGCCGGACGATGCTGCCGATGCTTTAGCAGTGGCTTTGACAGCATGTTATCAGATTTAATTTATAAATCTGATAACATGCTCGCTCGTGTCAATTTTATATCAGTTATGCCTCATAGTAGAGAGGCTACTATGCTGTAACTTATGCCAGGAACCAGACTTGAACTGGTGACACGAGGATTTTCAGTCCTCTGCTCTACCGACTGAGCTATCCCGGCTGGGGCTTTTTTTGAGCCACGATTAATAAATGTAGCAAAGATAAAATGAATTTGCAAGAGGTTGGAGAAAAATATTTATGCAGCTTTCAAGGTCAATTTAAACCAGATGACCACAGCTAAAAAGAGTAGAAACTGGACAAGAACAATACTAGGGCCAGAAGCTATGCTCAAAAGGCCTGACACAATAATTCCAGTAAGGCTGGTGGTGGAACCGACTATTACCGAAATGACTAGAAACCCGCTAAAGTGGTGACTCATTAGTTTGGCAGTGGAGGCGGGAATGACCAAAAAGGCATTTACTAGTAAAACGCCAACAGCTTTAATTGCTACAGCAACGGCGAGTGAAAGCAAGACCACAAAGGCGTAGCGGTACAATTGCACAGGAATACCTTGAACCTGCGCTACATCTGGGTTAAGTGTCAATAAAATTTGCTGTTGGAGAGTTGATAGTAAAAATATGGAACCCCCCACAAGTACCAGCAGCGTCAAAATCAAATCTGTGGTATCGAGGGCCAGAATATCGCCAAACAGTACTTGCATCAAGTTGCCACGATATCCTTTGATGAGACTAGTCAGAATTAGTCCGATCGCTAATGCCCCAGATAGCACTATACTAAGTACGCTATCGCTACCTAAGTCGGTTTTATCGATAAAGTACAGGACAACAACACCAAAAATTAAGGTAAAAGGTAACAGCATCCAAGTAGGATTTACCTGTAGCAGCACACCCAAGGCCACACCCACCAATGCTGCATGACCAACGGCATGGCTGAAAAAAGATAGTTGGCGCAGGGTAACAAAACTACCCAACATGCCACCAAGTATTCCCATCAGTACAGCTTCTACCATCGCTCGCTGCATAAAGGGGTATTCTAATAAGCTGACTAAGTTATTACCGTTGGCGATCGCTAGCCAAGCTATCTGACAATTATTGAAGAAATCCATATTTATGGGGACTGGGGACTGGGGACTGGGGAGATGGGGAAATAGGGAGGTGGGGGAGGGTGGGGGAAAGATTTCTTCCCACACCTCCCACACCTCTAATGCCCCATGCCCAACTTAATCGTGATGGTGCTGGTAGCGACTGAACCCTGGGCCATAGGTTGCTAAGAGATTTTGCGGTGAAAGGGCAATTTCCGGTTTTCCTGTGCAAACAATGGTTTGATTGAGACAAAGCACGCGATCGCAATGACGGCTTACCATATCAATATCATGGGAAACTTGCAATACTGTCCAACCCTCTTGCCGCTTTAATTCATTTAGCAAAGCGTAAAAATCCGCCGCGCCTTGTACATCAACCCCAGCAAAGGCTTCATCTAGTACTAACAATTTCCGTGGCTTCACCAGGCAATAAGCTAATAACACCCGCTTCAACTGACCACCGCTAAGAGTACCAATAGCTTGATGCTGTAAATGGTAAGCATCGGTTCGCCGCAAAGCTTTTGTGACTGCTAACGATTTATCTTCGTCTTGTCTCCACAACTTTGAGAAAAATGAATCTTCCCTTTTGCCTTTTGCCTTTTGCCTTTTGCCTTCACTTGTCCATCCTAGTCCTACTAATTCCCTGACAGAAATCGGAAAGCTACGGTCAAAGAAAAAATTTTGCGGCATATAGCCCAACAAGTGACGTAAACGCCCCAGTTTTGCAATTGGACGATCCAATATTTCAATCGTACCAGCACTTCGAGGTATCAAATCCAAAACAGCTTTTATTAGAGTACTTTTACCAGCACCATTGGGGCCAACTATAGCTGTATCTGTTCCTGGCAACAATTCAAAGGAAACATCTCGTATAGCTAGATAACTGCCTTGATAGACTGTTAATCCTTCTACTTTTAAAATAGCAATGTTATTAGTCATTATTTATTGGGCATTGGGCATTGGGTATTTGTAAAGAACAAATGACAAACTTATTTACATGCAGTTTCTAAAGTTTGTAAGTTAGCTTTCATCGCTTGGAAATAATACTGTGGATCTGTTTCACCACTCTCCAGAGAATCTAAAGTACGCAAACTTAATTTCAAGTCTTTTGAAAGACTAGTCAGCAATTTATTATCTACTCCTGGTTCGCTAAATAAGGCTTTAACTTTATACTTTTTCACGGCGTTGATTGCATTTTGCACATCTGTTGGCGAAAGTTGATCTTCGGGAATTTCCACCACAGCAACTTGCTTGAGATTGTTGTAGCGTTTGGCTAAGTATGGAAATGCATCATGAAAGGTCACGAAAGTGCAATTTGGAGTCTTTTGTAATGTCTCTTGAAATTCGCTGTTTAATGTTTCTAATTCTTTAATATAAGCCGCAGCATTAGCCTCGTAAGTCGCTTTATTTCCTGGGTCGGCTGCTATTAAACCATCGCGAATATTGCTTACTTGCTGTTTTGCTAAAACTGGATCTAGCCAAACGTGAGGATTACCTTTAGCATGTTCGTGGTCACGTTCTTCTTCAGTTTTGGCTGTTTTCTCAACAGGTGAAATTTCATTTAACGGTTTAATATTTTTACTAGCATCAATTTCTGTTAATTTAGAATTTTGGGCATTTTTGACAGTATCTTCTAAAAATTCCTCCAACCCTAAACCATTTTTTACTAATACATTAGCAGTGGCGATCGCTTTCACATTTTCTGGTGTCGCTTGATATTCATGTACCTCCGTACCAGGTGGCACTAAAATTTCTACATCTGCGACATTTCCAGCCACTGCCTTGGTAAACAAATATATGGGCAAAAATGTGGTCACTACTTTAGTTTTTACCGGCTGTGGTGTTGGAGTAGATGCAACTTCCTGTGTTTGTGGCGACTGTTGGGCAGCTGTTCTTTGATTCTGATTCGATTCGCTACAGCCAGCAACCATTAACAACACTAACACCGCAACTAATGACATGATGCTGTTTCGTCGTCTGTATGTTCTAAATTTTCTCCAATTCCCCATTACCGTATTTCTCCCCAAAACCCATGCTTGCTGTGCCTTTGCTAGAGTTTTTTTGACAATGATACTTATTCTACATCTTCCACTATAATAATTCTCATTCTCATCGACAAAATTTTTTGTTTCAGTAAATGCTGTGTAAATACTTACAGGCAAGTTTAGTGGAGAGGAAGCCTCTACAATTAAGTTTTCCCAAAATAATTAGGATTTATTGACATAATTTATTAAAAAGCTTGCATACTTCTGATAAGATTACTGACGAGTTTTTAATAAAATGTGCTTTCAAAAAAGCATGGTGTGAGTGCGAATAGTAGATAAGTGTGAGGAGAAAAATGCAAAAATTTTGTAAGTATCTGCTAGTTAGTCCAGCAGTATGCAGTGCAATGGTATTTCTGAGTACTGCTGCATTTGGTGGTGAAACATCTGGCACTTCCCAAATCAATCAACCGCAAGTTTTAACTAGTCCAAACACCAAAGTTGAGAATATAGTTCAAAATAAAACAACGGCACAAGTTACTTCAGTGTCTCAGTTGTCAGATGTGCAAACTACAGACTGGGCTTTCCAAGCATTGCAGTCGCTGGTAGAACGCTATGGTTGTATTGCAGGATACCCAAATAGCACTTATCGTGGTAATCGGGCACTGACGCGGTATGAGTTTGCTGCTGGTTTGAATGCTTGTCTAGATCGCGTTAATGAATTAATTGCAACAGCTACTGGTGATTTAGTTAGCAAAGAAGATTTAGCCACACTACAAAAACTGCAAGAAGAATTTTCCGCCGAACTAGCGACACTCCGGGGTCGTGTGGATGCAGTAGAAGCACGTACAGCTGAATTGGAAGCCAATCAGTTTTCTACCACAACCAAACTGCAAGGACAAGTTGTTGCTGTCGTTAGCGATGTTTTGTCAGGAAATACAGTCAACGGTGCAGAAATTACAGAGGAAAATACAACCTTAGGGGTACGGGCACGGATAGAACTTGTCACCAGCTTCACAGGACAAGACACCCTGTTTACTAGAATCCAAGCGAATAATATTCTCAGTCCTGACATTGGTACACCAGAGGGTAATTTATTCTTTGCTGGTGAGGATGGTACCACTACTGCTGCGATCGATGCACTGTTTTACAGATTTCCTTTGGGGAAAAAGACAGAGGTGATTGCTATTGCCAATGCAGGTGCAGCAGATGACATCACTAGTACTGTCAATATCTTTGATGGCGATGGGGCTTTTGGTGCTTTGTCCACCTTTGGTACACGCAACCCAATTTATAACCAGATAAACGGCGCGGGATTAGGATTGACATACGAATTTAGCGATAAATTAGCATTAAGTTTAGGGTATTTGAGTGGTACAGCTAATAACCCTACACCCAATAATGGTTTGTTCAATGGTTCTTATGGTGCCCTGGCACAGTTGACAGTTCAACCAAACGATCGCATTTCTCTTGGTTTAACTTACATCAATTCTTACAACCAACCATTAGCCACAGGTAGCAATGCAGCAACCTTCCAAGATATAGCTACTATCCAGGGTTTACCAGAAGAAGAAGTCGGATTTTCCAGTAATTCTTATGGTGTGCAAGCATCCATTGGCATTACTGACAACATAGTTTTAGGTGGTTGGGTTGGATACACCAACAGCCGAAGCTTGAGAGGAAACCGTGGAGACGTTGACATTTGGAACTATGCTGTTACCCTTGGCTTCCCCGACCTCGGTACAAAAGGTAGCTTAGCAGGTATTATTGCGGGTGTGGAGCCTAAAGTTACAAGTTCTAGCCTCGTAGGATTAGCTAGAGATGAAGACACATCTTATCATTTGGAAGCATTCTATCAATATAAGCTCAGTGATAATATCACCATTACCCCAGGAGTTATTTGGCTAACATCGCCAGATCATAACAATGATAATGATGATGTTGTTATTGGTGCCTTGAGAACCACATTCAGTTTCTAATTTTCCAAATCTCAAAATCAAGACGCAAACTTATCTCTTGCGTCTTGATTTTGTCTGCTATTTAAAAATTACTCCCTTACCACTGTAAGAGTACTTAATTTTTTAACTAACGGCAAATAACGCCAAGCAAGAAATTAAGTAATTATATGGTAATCAAGGAGTAAAAAATTTTCAATTTTCATTGAAAAGACACGTAATACTATTTTATGAAATACCTGATACGTAGGTAGCAAGGTACAGTTCTACGCTTCTACAGCCAATTTATTATGTCGCAAATATTTTTGGGAGCGATCGCCTTTTCCACATCTAGCTTGCATATCCAATATTTGATGAAAGTTTTGTGGGGTGGGCATCTTGCCCGCTTTAATTATGCAATTTAAATGTGAGGAACTGATGACATTAAAGTTAATTTTAAGCCGTCTTTGATTTGTGTTTGATAAACGATCCAGTACTTCATCTCACCAAAACCCAAGAAAAAGTTTGCTGATAAGAACAAAAAGACCAGCCTCCCACAGCTGGTCTCAAAAATGTTTTTTCGCGTTGTCTTCTCAAGAGAGTTAAAACCCAATTGCGCGTTCCCAAAATGCAACGGGCAACTTTTCTTAACAATATTGTAACAGCCAACACAGATTTTTCAGAAAATTTCATCAAAAAAAGATATAAGCAAAATTTAAAAGCTTCTATCTATCAGGAGAATTGGCTACAACGTAGGGTAGAGAAGGGGAGTGTGGGAAGTGTGGGGAGCGTGGGGAGTGTGGGGAGAGAGGGGAGTGTGGGGAGATGGGGAAAAAGAGAATTTATGCTTCCCACACCTCCCACACCTCCCACACCTCCCACACCTCCCACACCTCCCACACCTCTCACACCTCCCACACCTCCCACACCTCTCACACCTCCCACACCTCCCACACCTCCCACACCTCCCACACCTCCCACACCTCCCACACCTCCTGCTTGCCCTATGCCCTATGCCCTATGCCCATGACTAATTGTGGTTTTCCCCAGAGGATGGTTTCTTGCTTATAAATGGCAATCCCAGGTTTTGCACCTTTAGGTTTGTAGACGTGTTTTAGCTGAGTGTATATCACTGGTACTTGGTCGCTCTGACGGGCACGACTGTAGTAAGCTGCAAGATTAGCCACAAATTGCAAATCAGTTTCTTCTACAATTGCACCGGGTTCAAGGCGTAGTAGTACATGGCTACCCGGAATTTCTTGAGCGTGGAACCAGAGATCATAATCTCCAGCTACACGAAAAGTTAATTGGTCATTTTGGCGATTGTTGCGACCGATTAATACTTCAAAGCCGCTGGGAGTACGGTAATGATAAAAGTGGCTGATGGAGTTTTCATTACTGGGGCGATCGCGGTACTCTGGATCTTGTAAATACTTTTGCCCAATCAGTTCTTCACGAATTTCTTCTAAAGCTTGCAAATCTTCTGCTGTTTGGTAGTTGTCTATCTGGTCAATGGCAGCTTGCACTTGCTCTAAATAATCAATTTCTGTCTGCACTTCTAAAAGTAGCGGTTCCACAGCAGAACGAGCGCGTTTAAGTTTTTGGTGCTGTTTGTAAAGACTTTGGGCATTTTGGACGGCATTTTTATCCGGTTGCAGAGCGATCGCTACTGGCTCGTTACTCTCAAAATCTGGGATAATTATCTCTTTCATCCCCGGTTCCCAGTTTTGCAGGTGAGCCATTAATAAATCAGCTTTTTGCCGATATTCATCGGCTCGATCTGATTGCTGCAAGCGTGTCTTAAAGGTTTGAGCTTTGTTGTTTAATTTCTCCAAAATATTATTTAATTTCTGACTCAACTGATGGCGCAATTGGGAAAATAACTGTTGATTGAGTTGGTCAGTGTAGTAAAGCTTGAGTAATTCTTGGGTGTCTTTGGCGCTTTCCACTCCACCCCAACCCATTACTGTGTAGCCGTCTTTTGTCCAAGCGGGTTGAAATTTATTTGAATCTAGAGCTTGCAGCCATTCTTGCCAACGCTCAAATAAACTTTGCCAATCTTCAGGTTTAAGGGTATCGGTTGATGTTTCTGATGGGATATTTGCTGCTAACAACATTGATTCTAGCAGGGCAGCACTTAAACCACTATAACTTTTGAGTAATTGCCGCTTGATTGCTCCTGGTACTAAACTTACCCGTTCTTGCCAGCGTTCTTGAGATTCACTCAAATTGGGGAGAGTCCCAGTCAGTTTAGGTGGTGTTTCGTAAGGTTGTCCGGTTTGAATGGGACGGACACTAGATTGTTGCTGACTGACTTGGTGTGCAGGAGCGATAGTTATATTGCTAGCATCGGTGAGAATAACATTGCTATACTTGCCCATAATTTCTACATACACATGATACAGGGCACTTTCTCCGGGACGCCGAGCAAATTGTAAATCAATAACACGTTCCCAAGGAGCGATCGCTTCAATTCCCACTAAGGCCAAACCACCCAATTGGTGTATCAGTTGTTGGCTGAAGGTGAAGGTATCAGGAATTCGTGGTGGCGGATCGCCGATGCAAATATGTGCAGCTTGAGGATGCCAAGAAATCTCTAGCCAACCCCGCTGTTTCAAGGTGCGTAATGCTATGACAATAGTATAGCGATCGCGTTGGTAAACTTGCTCTGTCCTAGAGGGTAGCCAGTTCGTGCGTAGTTCGCTACAAGCAGCTTTTAGGGTGGTAAAGTCAACTGGTTGCACAAAAATTAATTATTAACTTTCAAATATCGATGCCCAGTATATGCTATCGCGTCTAGTTCATACTGGCATAACATCAAAAAGCGGTCAGCATTAATCAACCTAACTGCATTTGTCCTGCTATTAATATTATTTACGTTGTCTAACTGGTGAAAAACAATGTAGAGACGTAGCAGTGGTACGTCTCTACTGAAAATTTATGTAATATTTCGTGATTAATTTCAAACCCACATAAGTACTTAATCTCTTCTCTAGCGATCGATCTAACCTCTATAACCCTCATTATGACGTTGGTTGATTAATCCTGCTTATGCTTGCAATGCTTTTACCACCATCAGGTATGAGCGGCTTTTAGTACTCATACCTAACTTCGTATTCGCTAGCTTCATTGATGCTGCCTACTTGTTGATTGATATCGCTTTGACTAAAGTAGATATCTTGTTGTTCTTCAACAGAAGATTCCAACTTATGAAAATGTAAGCGTATTTCTTTATTGACTGGGTTGAAAACTGTTTCTAAGTATTTCAATCTCCAAGAGACTCGAAAATTGTCGATATTTGCAAACTCATAAATCTTATTTGGCTCAAAAATTAGTTCACTCATGACGACTCTGATACAGTTTTCAGTTCATTTTACGCTGACGAAAATTCTCCAGACCCTATCTATATGGAGAGGTTTAACTTTCTTGAGTGATTTCTCTAGTTCCAAGCTTGAGCTTTTTCACTTTGAAGCACCTGTTGTACCACCAAAAATCACCAATAGAGAGAATGTTGAGAACATATCCAGGGGCAAAATTAAATTCTCATAAAACACATACTACATTGGGGTAGCACATGTGTGCTACCCCAATGTTGATGATTATGTGTTGGTTATTGCCAATTACCTGTTACTAAGAAGGTTATTTGGTAAGCAATGCTGGTTCTAGTTCTTTAGCTGTTTCTCCCAAAATCTCGTTGTAGAGTTCGCTCAGTTGATTGGCGACGCCATCCCAACTAAACTTAGTTTCGACACGCTTTCTACCAGCTTTACCCAATTCATCTCGCCATTCTGGATTCAACAGAATTCTGTCGATCGCATTTGCAAAACCAGCTACATCTTGCGCTGGTGCTAATAAACCAGTTTGTTCGTTAACGACAGTAAACTGAAGTCCACCCACATCACTTGCCACCACTGGTGTACCGCTGGCCATCGCTTCAATTGCCACCAATCCAAAGGGTTCGTAGTGACTGGGAACAACGCAAACATCGGCTGCTGCATAATAAGTTGGCAAAATATCTTGACTCAAACGACCGGGAAAGATGGTAAGGTCACTCATCCCTAATTCGTTGACAATTTGCTCAATGCGATCGCGCTCAATTCCGTCGCTGTTACCTGGAGTGCTACCACCACCAATAATTAGCTTGAGGTTGTTGGACTCCCGCAGTTGAGACTCATTGACTGCACGCACTAAGGTTTCTATACCTTTGCGTGGATCGAAACGACCGACATACAATACTATTTTGGCTTCCGGAGCGATTCCCAATTCCAATCTGGCTGCATCTCGTCCAATCGAGCCAAATCGCTGAATATCTGTACCGCAGGGAATGATATCGATATCACCTTTTGTGGAAACGAGCGATCGCATATGTTGATGTTCCTGCGGACTCGTCGCTACAATTCGTTCTGCTGTCTCTAGCACTTCTTTTTCCACTGCCAATCGCTGACTGGCAATCAATGGAATATTCTCTATCGTGTTGTATTTTACTGCTCCTAAAGAGTGGTAGGTGTGAATCTGTTTAACTCCTTGAATTTTCTTCAACTCCATCCCTACCCAGCTAGAAAGCCAGTAGTTAGTGTGAACTAACTGGTACTCAATATCATTTTTTACTTGGAACTTGAGGAAATTCTCCACAAATTCTGGTAAATATCCAAAAATCTCATCTCTGGGCACAAACTCCAAGGGGCCTGCTTTTAAACGAATAGTTCGACAATTCTCGCTATGTTGAACAATTGAGTCTTGCTCCAGACTAACCTTGCGGGTAAACATATCAACTTCCCATCCAAGCTGCGCTAGCGCTTCACCCACATGGCGCACGTAAACATTTTGTCCCCCGGCTTCTTCTTTCCCTATTTCAATCGCCGGGTCTCCGTGGACGGAAATCAAGGCGATGCGTTTTTCGGTGGTAGAGTTCATAGTTTGTGTGTTGCGGATTGTAACAAAGTTTTACTAGGTTCCAAGTAGGCGTGCCTCATAGCACGCTTTCCTGAATTATTTAAGAACTTTGATTATTATTGATTTTAATTTAATATCTCTAATATTTTTTTACATCTTCTGCCAGAAGTATACTTTTAGATTAAGTATATGTATTTAATTCTTTTATATTTAAATGGCTATATTTATATCTAATACTTCGGATAGATGAAATTCTATTTTTTGTCTTGTTCGCAGAAAGCGACTTTTATAGATACGTTTATTAATTAGTTAATTACCTTGTTTATACTGCTATAGCTCATAAATGAGTTATTTTTTATACATTACAAGTCTTTGAGATGATAATCCTATAGCTATAATGCTCTTTTAAAATCAGGACTTACGCACACCCTACGAATCCTTGGCGTTCTTCTGTACGAGACGCTGCGCGTTGGCGTAAGCCTATCGTAGAGAAGGCGGTTCGATAAATTAAGCTTTTTGGTAATTTTTGCGTAAATCCTAAAAATGCTTACAGATATAATTTCATTAATAATTTGAAAATTCTACAAACAAAATATTTAGTGTAATTTAATACTTTTGTAAAAGTGACATGATCTACTTGAGTTTAGAAATTTCCAGACTTAAGAGATATCTAAATATTCAGTTTTGGCTTCTAATTTCTTTGAATTGAGTATATTGAACTTTAATTTAAAATTAATATAAACTTAATCTATGTAATATTTATACTCAGTAATATTTGCTACCGATCAAAAATAAAACTTGATTCTAGATTTGAAAGATCTCGAATTTGCAAACAAAAATGGTTCTTGGCAACTTTTGGTGATGATGAAAAGTTACGCGCTTTAAGGCAGAGGGCAGGAGGCAGAAGGCAGAAGGGTTTTAAGATTCTGCCTGTCGTCGTAGAACTTGTGGCCAAGACTCAGATCGAACTTGAAGACTTTTCTTGTGATCTAGAGGTTCTGTAACCCTTGCACAGCAGGAATTTCTGTAGTTTTCTTCTTTCTTCCTTCTGCCCTCTGCCTTCTGCCTTCTGCCTAAACCAGCCCACTAGTGATCACCAAAAGCTGACAAGAACCACAAAAATATCCAACGATTAAAATTCACGCATCAGTTAGTTCGCTTTTCCTAACCTCGATGCTAAGTCAGGACTTACGCAAAGCAGGGTACTACAGAGGTGCAGAGGTCACGGAGAAATGAGACTTTGAGAGATATTTTGCCTAAGTCCTATAAGTTATGATTTAGGAAACAAGTCGCAAAAATTTAACTCCCCCAGTTTTACCCACTGAAGGAGTTTTTGTGTATGCTTTTTGCTTTGCCAAAGATACAGGTGAGGATCTATCTAAAATCCTATACTTTTGGGTTGTAATCAGATACGGTAGGGTAGGAAACCAAATCTAAATATTACAGCTATTTTCAGGTAAATACACAAGGCGGTAGGGGCGCAAGGCCTTGCACCCCGACACAGTGGTTCAAATACATGAAAAAGGCTGTAAGCGTTAATTATTGGGTTACGCTAAGCAGACTATATGTAAATCTAAGATTAACAAGGGAATGTGAAAGTAGGCTTTCCACTATAAGTATTACAAAAATAGCTGCAACGAGATTTTAACCAAGCAGCTAGATAATAATCAATAATTAAAAATTAAAAATCAAAAAACTAATTCTGATTTTTAATTTTTAATTTTTCTCCCTTAAGGATTAATTCGTAGTTTGTGCAGCTAGCATTTGCTTGAGCTTTTCTAATTCGGAAGCCCAACGGGGATCTGGACGAATAGCGTCTGATTCCGTAGTCGTGGTGCTTTCACGAGAACTGCCGCCACCACTGCCACGACGAGGCTTCTTAGAACCTTTTTCACGACGACTACCTTCTTTGTTAGCGTTAGGAGTAGGGTTGCTACTTGCAACACTAGCTGCTTTAGGAGCTTGCTCCTCGCCTTCCTCACCCTTTGTACGAGGTAATGCCTTCTCTAACTTGATGGGAGTGTCTTTAAACATCTGACCATTATACTTTTCAATTATTTGGTCAGCTTGTTCGTCATTGTTGACCGTCAGAAAACCAAAACCACGGCATTTGCCGGTTTTCCGGTCTTTAATTAATTTAGTAGTTACAGCATCACCTTCAGCTGCGAACACTGCTTGTAGATCTTGACGATCGATTTCTTCTTTGGGCAAATTACCTATATATAGGCGAACGGACATGAACTATACCTCCAGAAATAAATGAACATGGCAAGGTGAGAAAACCATTACTTGGCTTTGGCTTTTAAAATAGATGCTATTGAGAAAGACTGCCACCAACCAATTTTTTTGCTCCAAACTATCAACCTATACAATACAGTTTTTCGTTGGGATCAAGCTTATTTAATCCAAGGGCCCACACTACGATGAGCTAATAACACCTTAATTCTAAGAATTGTAAATTTAATAGCCTACTGTCTGCCAAAGTACGCGCTTTCTTTAATGCTCTTTTTCGCAGAATTAAATACCATCCTTTACATTACCACGGTATTTTCTACCTAGCTAGTTTAGCGCACACATTTTCGACTTTAGTATTATCGCATCGTAGCATAAAACACATTTTTTATTCAAGGCAGGATTTTTGGAAACAAAAACCAGCCAGTGGCTGGTTGATTTGCTGCTGTGTTGGGAGGATGAATATGGTATAGAGGGGGGAAAAAGCATCCGAATTGGTCACAAAGCTATAAAGCTGAGTTATTTCGGTTGCTATTGTTTGTGTAAATAAATGTAACACTTGAGAATAAAACCTGCAACTTTTGTTTACATTTCGGTTTGTCATTTGTCCAAAGCAAATTACTAATGACTAACCAGTGAGAAAAACGTATGCACCCCAAGCCTGGGCTGCAACTGCTAAAGCAGTAGACCAAATGGGATGAGGGCTATGAATGGTTTTACCACTTTGAGTTTCTAGGGTTTGGATATCAATCCAAGGTGTTGCTCCTCGTCGGAACCAACCTGTGACGATAATTTGCCGACCAATCAAATCTTGATGATTGACTGATTGTCCCAGCCAAGAGACATGATGTAATTTCACTAAGCCCGCGCTTGATTGTAATATTAAATCTTGGGCTAGGGAGTTGCCAGTGCCTTGACGACCTAATAATTTGCCCACAAGACGCACACTGATGCTGTCAATGGGTAAAGCAGACGGGTCAGCTAACAAGTGAGGCAGACTGTCATCAGTTTGCACACTGGGCGGCTTAATATCGGGAAAGAAAGAATTAATCCGGCTCACTGTACCAATACTAAAACCAATCAAAAGACAGCCTGTAATGAAAGACCAATCCTCATAAATCCACTTGAGATTTAAAAATTTGAGTGCGAATGCTAATTGCCACGTTAGCCACACCAAGCCTGCAAACAGAAGTCCGAGAGGAATTCCTAACCAAGGAGCAATTTGTAATAAGAAAGACTGACGCTTAACTTTTAATGGTTGTTCGCTGGGGAAATGTAATTCGGTGTCTAGATGCCAGTGACGGGCTATTTGGCAGAGACGTTCGATGCGATCGCCCACCAGAGGATGGCTATTATTAATCGTAAACCATCGGCGATAGGGATTGACAACATCCCATTTCAAAAAAGATTCAAAAGAAAGATGACTAGCAATTGTGCCTAAAGAAAGACTCTGTTGGTAACCGATCGGTGCGACAATATTTAAGCTTTCCAACTGGCAACTGGTTTGTTCTTGTTTTTCAATGTCAGTTGCAATTCCAATGGCAATTTTCAACAAGGCACGAATCAAAGCATTGGGATTACCAGTAATTTCAGCTGCGGTGCGATCGCTATAATAAAGCCGTAACCGCGACAACCACAATGCAGTCCCAGTCAGCAAACACCAAACTCCATAAATCAAACTAGCGACAATTGTCACAGGAGTGCGCCAAATTTTTCCTGATATGTTGTCACCCAACTTTGATACTTGTTCGTATACCTTATAAGTTGGTAGTGTCACCAGTAACACCAAAGACATGACAACAAAATCCCAGTGAGCAATATGTCCTACCTGGGTGGCATAAATAACGGCAATTTCATCATCTGTGAGTTGTTCTAACAGTCCTTTACTGACTACAATTCTCGCGTTCCGTGGTAAACTACCGTAGGTGAAAATAATTGGCGCAGTCATTGGCAAAATTCGCAGCTTCGGTAAAGACCAACGCCGTTGTTGATAACAACGTTGTAGTACCCGAACAGCTTCACGACTATGACCGTTCAATACATCTTTAGCTAGTTCTCGTTGACCATAAAAATTTGCTAGTAGCAGATCCAGCAACCAAGGTGATGCCCCAATCAAAATCGCCAACGCTATGAGCAAAAATCGTGTAGGGTCATTGTATAAAACTTGGAATGGCTCTACATAGGGAAGCTTAACTAAAGCATGGTTGATGAATCCCAATACTAACTTGAGGATTTCTCGAATCACCCAAAACAAAGCGATGAATGTTCCCGCAGCCAGCAACCGCAAGGGAATTAATTTTGGTTTGCGTAGGGGTTGCCATGCCTTAGCGCGTTGTGCTTGTCGCCAATAAATAACACCGAATAGTTTGGCTTGGGTGCGGGTGACGGAACCCATGAAGCCATTAAGGGGCGGTGGCGGCGGCGGTGGTATGACAGTAGCTTTGGGTTTAGCTAATGGCACCATCGCAGGGATGTTTTGGTTGTTGCTTTCTTTTACTTCGTCTTTCGGTTTCTCCTCCGATTTAGGAGTGTCTGAGGGGGAATTTTCAAAAGCAACAAATCCAGTTTCGACATTTTTTGATTCTGGTTCAGGTTTTTGACGTTTTGTCAAATGTTCGAGAGCGCGTTTTGCCCACTCTTGAACTTGAGGGTTGTTACTCTCAATGAGATTTTGGCAAAAGGCGATCGCTTTGGAGACTTCGCCAGTGCGGGCATAAGCCATCACTAAACCAACCCTTGCTTGTAAGTTAGCAGTGGCATTACTTTCACTGCTAGCAAGAGGTTCTAAGTGAGCGATCGCTGTTTGGTAATTTCCCTGTTTGAGGGCAACTAAACCAGCCTCCAAAGACGATTTGGCATGTGAAGGCATACAGATTCTGGCACTCCAATCTCTTCTAAACGATCCACGTCTGGGGAAAAGCGCGAACCTCAGATGCCGTGGAAATCAACTGTGCCCAGCTAAGTCCACCTGTGAAGGAATTCTGTATTCTTCTTCATTCCTCCACTGGTTGTTGACTCGAAAATACTGGGGCGATCGCGCTTAATTTCAACTCTGGATGGTCACCCTCTAATTGTTGGCAATTCCATTCATTCCGGAATAGCAACACTGGGCGTCCCATACTATCTTTGACTGTAGTGGTATTGAATAAACGTCCCACTTTATTTAATGCTTCCCAACCACCTTCAACCCAACGGGCGACACTGTAGGGTAATACATCTAGTATAGTTTCTACACCATACTCGTTTTGTAAACGAAACTGCACCACCTCAAATTGCAACTGACCCACCGCCGCCAAAATTGGATCGCGCTTGGCTTCATCAGTTGAATACATAATTTGCACGGCACCTTCTTCGCGCAATTCCGCAACGCCTTTTTGGAATTGCTTAAACTTCGAGGGGTTGGGGTTCCTCAGAGTTGCAAACAGTTCCGGCGAAAAATACGGAATCCCTTCATATTCGAGCTTTTGCCCCGTGTAAATTGTATCCCCGATCGCAAAAACACCGGGATTGTTCAAACCGATCACATCGCCAGGGTAAGCTTCATCAATCGATTCCCTCTCCTGAGCAAAGAGTTTTTGCGGACGGGAGAGACGGACGAGTTTACCAGTGCGAGCGTGATTCACCATCATATCTTTTTCAAACTTACCGGTGCAGACCCGGACAAACGCGACGCGATCGCGGTGTTTCGGGTCCATGTTTGCTTGCAGTTTGAACACAAACCCAGAAAACTCTGGATATGTGGGGGGAACTTCGCCAACACTGCTGACATGAGAACCGGGTTTGAGGGCATAGTCTAGGAAGTATTTGAGGAATAACTCTACCCCAAAGTTTGTCATGGCGCTACCAAAGAACACTGGCGTCATTTTGCCTTCGTGTACCAACTGCAAATCTAGCTCTGGGCCAACTCCTTCTAACAGTTCTAGATCGTTTTTCAGTTGATAGTACAGGTCTTGTTCTAGCAGCTGTTCTATTCTCGAATCACCTAATTCCACTATCGTATCACGGGCTTCTCGGCTACCGTGGGCGCTGCGCTCAAACAGGTGAATTTGTTGCTTGTGTCGGTCAAAAACACCTTTAAAGCGATCGCCCATGCCAATCGGCCAGTTTACTGCATAGGTTTGCAACTTCAATTCTTGCTCAATTTCATCCAAAAGTTCTAAAGGTTCTCTTCCTGGGCGATCGAGCTTATTGACAAATGTAAAAATCGGGATACCCCGCAGTTTACATACTTCAAATAACTTCCGGGTTTGGGGTTCCAAACCTTTGGCGGCATCAATCAGCATCACTGCATTATCGGCGGCGGCAAGGGTGCGATAAGTATCTTCACTGAAATCTTGGTGTCCAGGTGTGTCTAATAAATTTATTTGACAGTCCCGGTATGAAAACTGCAACACCGTGGAAGTAATAGAAATACCCCGTTGTTGTTCCATCGCCATCCAGTCTGACGTAGCCTTGCGCTGTGCCCGTCGTGCTTTAACCGCCCCAGCTTCGTGAATTGCGCCTCCGTATAGCAGTAACTTTTCTGTCAGCGTCGTTTTACCAGCATCAGGGTGAGATATAATTGCAAAGTTGCGACGAAGTTCAACTGCGCGATCGAGTTCAGAATCAAGTTCAATTGACATAACTGTATTTGTTTGTAACTTAACTTAATTTTTTTCCACTTTGGTAAGTCTTTTAATCTTAAGACAACGATGCTCGTGATAGGGTCGTAATATAACCAACAATCTGACTAAATTAGGAGAAAGGGATGTACGACACAGACAAGCGAAAGCTTTTATCCGCCTTGTCTCATGGAGCCATTTTTTTCAGCACAGCTGTTGTATCTATCGGCATACCTATTGCCGTACTGTTCGTATCTGACGATCCTGTTGTTAAAGAAAACGCCAAAGAATCCATCAATTTCCACTTTAATGTCTGGTTCTATGGAGCGATTCTAGGAGCATTGTTTTTTCTATTCGGTTGGCTGGTCTTACCACTATTATTACTGGGGCCACTAGCAGCTATTGGCTATTTGTTGCACTGGGGACTAACGATTTGGGCAATCACTAGGATTTTTAGCAATCCTGATATACCCTTTCGCTATCCCTTTATTTTACGAGTGTTTTAGCATCAATTATGTGTATGGGCATGGGGCATTGGGCATTGGGCATTGGTAATTTTTGTCGGTTATTTTTTTATATTGCTGTTGGGCTAGTAGTTTATACACAACTAATAGTTAGAATTTTGCCAACAGAAGATCTGACAATTTTCAATTGTGAATTGTGAATTGTTTATTGTTATAGATACAATGCCCAATGCCCATTTTCTATATTGTTTTTCTAACTCGTCGGATAGATGTCAATCAAGCTGTAAAATACAAAATTGCCCTACAGCTTGATTTAGGTAGGGCAAATGTCAGTTAAGCACTTTTTGTAGTCTGTCTGATGGCAGGAAACTTTTTCCCTGCTTTTGTGACGCTTTGTTTTGTGTCCATTGCGTTGTTTTTCTTCATAAAATTTTATGTTTCCTACACATCGCCCCCGCCGCCTGCGTACCCATCCACAACTGCGCCGGATGGTTCGTGAGACTGTTTTGACAACCAGCGATTTCATTTACCCATTATTTGCCGTACCGGGTGAAGGAATCGCTAACGAGGTAAAATCTATGCCTGGAGTCTACCAGCTTTCGGTAGATAAAATTGTCGAAGAAGCGAAACAAGTTTATGACTTAGGAATTCCTGCCATCATTTTATTCGGTATTCCCGCTGATAAGGATGTAGATGCTACTGGCGCTTGGCATGATTGCGGTATTGTCCAAAAAGCTGCGACTGCTGTCAAAGCAGCAGTACCAGATTTGATAGTAGTTGCTGATACTTGTTTGTGTGAGTATACCAGTCACGGACACTGCGGTTATCTGCAAGTTGGTGATTTGACAGGACGGGTTTTAAACGACCCAACTTTAGAATTGTTGAAAAAAACAGCAGTTTCCCAAGCAAATGCCGGTGCGGATATCATTGCACCTTCCGGAATGATGGATGGCTTTGTCCAAGCAATTCGTCAGGGTTTGGATGAAGCTGGATTCCAAGACACACCGATTTTGTCTTACGCTGCTAAGTATGCTTCGGCTTATTACGGGCCATTTCGGGATGCAGCAGACTCGACGCCGCAATTTGGAGACAGAAGAACTTACCAAATGGACCCAGGTAATAGTCGCGAAGCAATTAAAGAAATTGAATTGGATATTGCTGAAGGTGCTGATATGCTCATGGTCAAGCCAGCCTTGGCATACATGGATATTATCTGGCGGGTGAAGGAAGCAAGTAATTTACCAGTTGCGGCTTACAATGTTTCTGGTGAGTATTCGATGATTAAAGCCGCGGCTCTGAATGGTTGGGTTGATGAAGAGCGTGTGGTTTTAGAAACTTTAACTGGTTTTAAACGCGCTGGGGCAGATTTGATTTTGACCTATCATGCTAAAGATGCGGCGCGATGGTTAAAGTAGGGTGAGCCATTGAGTAAGAGTTGAGAATCTCACGCAGAGAGAAGTTTGAGCGGCGGCTTCCGCCGATCAAAACTTCGGTGGGCGCAAAGGCACAGAGCTGTGTTTTGGTGTTCAAGCGTGAGATTGTTGTGTTTGAGGTTGGGTTGACTAAAATTTAAAATTTAATCAAGCTGTTTTTATGCATATTGCCCCCGCGATAATACATAAACACGGGATTCTCGTGTTTGCAACAGGGGGACGCGATCGCTTATAAAGGAAGATAGTTAATAATTTTCCTCAATTGCCATTTAATGTCAATTGATTTAATAAAAGGTTTCAATATTTCCGAGGAGAGCATGAAATATGGATATGCAAGTCCTGAGAGAGCGTGCTGGTCTTAGCCGTGCGGAGGTTGCCTTCAGGCTTGCAATCAGCGAAACTAGTGTTCGCAACTGGGAAGCTGGGCGTACTGAACCTACAATGACGCCAAAAAAATATTTAGATGCTTTACGCTTGTTCAAATGTACACCTGAAGAGTTGGCAGCGGCAAGTGAAAAGTCAATTAATCAGCGACATAAACGCAAACCAGGTAGACCGAGACGCTTTCCAGATGCTCAAGTACCTCAAGTAACTGACTCCCCAGTTTGTAGCTGAGAAATTGCTAGTTAGAATTCAGGAGTCAGAATTCAAGAGTCAGAATTCAAGAGTCAGAATTCAGAATGCATAACTACAAAAAGTTCGGTTTTAAAGCAATGTTCAGAGGGTAGCAGGCTCACTCACTAGCGCTGCGCTCAGTAGGTAGACATAATTAAATGTAAAATACAAAAGTTTAAAAGCCTGATAGCAACTAACTTTTCCTTTGTGCGTTCTGTTTTCTGCTTACTGCCTCCTGCCTTCTACTTATTACCCAGTCATACTGAATTCTGTTAGCGCAGCGGAGCGTAGCCCATTGTGAGTCCTGAATTCTAGATTCTTCTTGATAAAATCTAACTTAGGAATGTAGACTTATTTGTTTGCAGCTCCTAATCTAAGGTGCGTTAGCTGTCTTAATAACCTGAATTTTCTCAGGTATTAACGCGTTAAGCTGATGAGAACGCGGCATAAGCCAGGCATTTGACCATCAGCGACTAAATTGTGCCTCTGTTATGGAGTTAAAGTTTGACGTTTGATTTTGCTCCAGTGAAGAGAGTTCCGCTTCTAGCACCACTGGAAAAATCGGGTTTCGATCTTGATTGACAAACGTTCTCACACCTGATAAGTAAAAAATCAGCACTTTCCTTGGTCTGTTTAATAGTTGGTTTCTAAGGCATCTGCTACCGTATATTTACCTAAAATGTTGAGTTGGGTAACAATTTTGATATAGTTGTCTCGGCGATTAGTTCCTGCTTAGAGGGAAAATAGCAATTAAACAGACAGCATAGGAGATGAGAAATCAGAAACAATCAACAAAGAAACTTTTTCTCAATTCTTAAGGTTTATGCCTGGGGCGGTTCGTTTAAATAACCCAAACTCTAACCAGTGCGATCGCTCACGGTATTTGCCACAACCGCACGATAAAATTCTAAAACCATAATCGTACTAAAGGTCTAAATGGCAGAAACACTATTCTTCAACGCCTTGCGTGAAGCCATTGATGAAGAAATGGCGCGTGACTCCAGCGTATTTGTTCTTGGTGAAGACGTAGGACATTACGGCGGTTCCTATAAAGTTACCAAAGACCTGTACCAAAAGTATGGCGAACTCCGAGTTCTAGACACCCCCATCGCTGAAAACAGTTTTACTGGCTTGGCAGTGGGAGCAGCTATGACTGGGTTGCGCCCCATTATCGAAGGTATGAATATGGGCTTCTTACTCCTAGCGTTCAATCAAATATCCAACAACGCTGGGATGCTGCGCTATACTTCTGGCGGAAACTTCAAAATTCCGATGGTAATTCGCGGCCCCGGAGGTGTGGGACGGCAGCTAGGGGCTGAACATTCCCAGCGGCTAGAAACCTACTTCCAAGCGGTACCAGGGTTGAAGATTGTTGCCTGTTCCACACCCAGAAACGCTAAAGGACTGCTAAAATCCGCTATTCGCGATGATAATCCGGTATTGTTCTTTGAACACGTTCTACTTTACAACTTAAAAGAAGACTTACCAGAAGAAGAATACCTGCTCCCCCTGGATAAAGCAGAACTTGTGCGTCAAGGTAAAGATGTCACAATTATTACTTATTCACGGATGCGCCATCATGTGCTACAAGCGGTAAAAACCCTTGAAAAACAAGGATACGATCCAGAAGTAATCGATTTAATATCCCTCAAACCATTAGATTTTGATACCATTGGTGCTTCAGTAAGAAAAACCCATAAAGTTATTGTTGTGGAAGAATCCATGCGAACTGCGGGTATAGGAGCAGAAGTCATCGCTTCAATTAACGATCGCTTATTTGATGAATTGGATGCACCAGTACTGCGGCTTTCTTCCCAAGATATCCCCACACCTTACAACGGCAATCTGGAAAGACTCACAATTGTCCAACCAGAGCAAATAGTAGAAGCTGTGGAAAAAATGGTAGCTTTGCGAGTCTAGGGCAGAGGGGCAGGGGAGCAGGGGGGCAGGGGGAGAAATAACCAATGCCCCATGCCCAATGCCCGATGCCCACTTTCCATTCATAACTCCATAAAAGAGCGCTATTATAGCCTTTGTCAGTTGCGAGTTATGGTATGCAAAGACAGCGATCGCTATTAATCTTGATTTTAGTTCTGGTAATCGCCGCAATTACGGTGATTGCTACAATTCCGATACCTCTTGGACTTGACTTGCGGGGAGGTTCACAGCTCACAATTCAGGTGAAACCATCAGCGGAAATTCCCCAAATCACCGATCGAGAATTGGAAGGTGTGAAGAAAGTTGTCGAAGGCCGGATTAATGGTTTGGGTGTTTCTGAACCAGTGATCCAAACAGTCGGCACAGATAAGATATTGGTACAATTGCCAGGGGTCAACGACCCAGAGCAAGCTGAACGGGTGCTAGGAGGTACGGCACAGCTAGAATTTCGGACACAAAAGCCTAATACAGAAACTCAACTTATAGCTTTCCAAACATCACGGGCTGAATTGAAGGTAAAGCAAGAAGAATTGAGAAAAAGCAATGATAAAGCAGCAATAGCCAAAAATCAAGAAGATTTACAGAAAAATAGTCAAGCGATCGCTGAATTGTTTGAAAGCACTAACCCACCGCTAATTGGCAAATACCTCAAGGATGCCTATGGCGAACCCACTCAAGGTAACAATTGGAATGTTGCCATTCGCTTCGATCAAAAGGGCGGTGAATTGTTTGCTCAGCTGACAAAAAATCTTGCTGGTACTGGACGTAGTATTGGTGTTTTTCTTGATGATGAACTGATCAGCGCTCCTACTGTTGGTATAGAATTTGCTGCCACTGGTATTACCGGAGGCTCCGCAGTAATTACTGGTCGGTTTACCGCACAACAAGCGAATGACTTGGGTGTGCAGCTACGTGGTGGCGCATTACCCGTACCAGTGGAAATTGCAGAGATTCGTACTGTCGGGGCAACTTTAGGTAAAGACAGCATCACTAGTAGTATCTATGCTGGTATCGGCGGTCTGATTTTAGTATTAATATTTATGGTGGTGTATTATAGACTACCAGGAGTAATTGCTGATATAGCACTAGTGATCTACTCATTGTTGACCTGGGCTACCTTTGCTTTGTTGGGTGTCACCCTGACTCTGCCAGGAATTGCCGGTTTTATTCTCAGTATTGGTATGGCGGTAGATGCGAATGTACTCATTTTTGAGCGGACGCGGGAAGAATTGCAAGCAGGCAAATCCCTTTACCGTTCTGTAGAATCTGGTTTTTACCGGGCATTTTCCAGTATTCTAGACGGCAACGTAACTACAGTCATCGCCTGTGCTGCACTATTCTGGCTAGGGGCTGGCTTAGTGAAAGGTTTTGCTTTAACCTTGGCTTTGGGCGTAGCAGTGAGTATGTTTACAGCAATTACCTGTAGTCGCACCTTCATGTTTTTGGCAATTACAATTCCCGCACTCAAAAAACCAGAATATTTCTCTCCTAACCTGCCAACATCGAATAAGGCAGAGGTGTCTCAATGAAACTGAGTATTAACAAATCGCGATCGCTGTGGTGGGCTATTTCTAGTGCCATCATCCTGGCTGGTATCATCTCAATGGTGATTTCTTGGCAAAATCCCAACATCAAAGCACCCCTTCGTCCCAGTTTGGATTTCGTCGGTGGTACGCGATTACAGTTTGAACGGGATTGTACCAAACCCGGTAACTGCGATCGACCCATTGATATCAACGTCGTTCGAGAAGTCGCTAAAGCTCAAGGACTCGGCGATAGCAGCATCCAAATTGTCGCTGACAAAAACACTCGTGCAGAAAATGGTATATTGATTCGCACAAAAAGCTTGGATCGCGAGCAGCGTACAAACTTGCAAAATGC
The DNA here is from genome assembly GCF_014698835.1 of Nostoc paludosum FACHB-159. Classification (GTDB taxonomy): domain Bacteria; phylum Cyanobacteriota; class Cyanobacteriia; order Cyanobacteriales; family Nostocaceae; genus Nostoc; species Nostoc paludosum. The sequence goes on from NZ_JACJTU010000015.1 coordinate 97,152, forward strand.
GTTAACCGAAAAAATCGGTACTTTTGACGACCAAAAAAATCAATTTGATACCGTTGGCCCGACTCTGGGGGGAGAATTATTTAGATCTGGGGTAATAGCTCTGATCGTTTCCTTTGCAGGTATTATTATTTACTTGAGCTTCCGATTTCAGTTGGATTATGCGGTGTTTGCTGTCGTTGCTCTATTCCATGATGTTTTAATTACAGTAGGGATTTTTTCGATTTTAGGTTTAGTATTGGGTACTGAAGTCGATAGTTTATTTATCGTTGCTCTACTGACGATTACAGGTTTTTCAGTTAACGATACAGTGGTGATTTACGATCGCATTCGAGAAACCTTGAAAATCAATCCCAACACACCCATCGCTGACATTGTTGATGATGCTGTCAACCAAACCCTAGCAAGGTCTATCAACACAACTTTAACAACATTGCTAACATTATTTGCAATCTTTCTATTTGGTGGTGAAACACTCAAGAACTTTGCCCTAGCTCTAATTATTGGTTTTACAATGGGAGCTTATTCAAGTATTTTCATCGCCAGTACTCTCTTAACTTTGTGGCGAGAACGCACGGATAGATCTCAGATGTTAGTTAATACTGAGTCAATTGATACATCTGCGGGTAATTAGTCATTGGGTATGAGAAGAGGACAAGGGAAGGGGGACAAGGGAGATAAGGAGAATTCTTAACTTTTAATTCCTAACGAGCTAAACGCCCCGCTTCCGCTAACAGTACTCCTAATAATTAATGACTAATCACCAATGAATAATGACAAAGAACAAATGACAAATGACCCAGCATTTGCTCAACAAGTAGAAAGGCTATACCAGTTAACAGTATATGGTAGATGGTTGTTTGTGAGCTGTCTATGGCTCACCATTGCGCCTGTTTCCTTATGGGGTTTACGTTCAGAAATTTCCCTGTGGCAACAATATTTTACTTGGGTAGCAGTGCGATATGGACTGTTCTATCATCCACTGCCTACCTTTGGTTTAGCTTTTTGTATTGGGATGACTGCTGCTGTTTTAGTTTGGCAAAGTCGCAATATCTTACTGGGATTACCAGAGCAAGAAAAACAACGCTTAGAAAAACAAGTTTATCGAATACGTCAACAGGGGCCAACTCATCCTTTATGGAAGTGGGTTTGTTACTGAATATTGACCTGGCTAACTAAATTTTGTCTCTCGTTGCATATAGATATACACATTCAACAATTTCCAGCAAAATATGACTTAGCAATAGCTAAGATACCGCCAAAGTGAGTGCAATACATGAACAATCCTCAAATTCAATTTAGCGATCGCAAATCTGAAATTGACCTTTATCAACTCCAAGAACTGTTAAACATTTCAGCTTTCTGGGCAAAAGGCCGCAGTATTGAGGATTTAAGTATAGCCATTGCCAACAGTGAGCCAGTGATTTCCGCTTGGGACAGTCAGCGACTCATTGGCTTTGCTAGAGCAACATCTGATGGCATATATCGCGCTACGATTTGGGATGTTGTGATTCATCCAGAGTATAGAAATAACGGTCTGGGAAGTAATTTAGTGGAAACTGTTTTGAGTCATCCCCGCATGAGATGGGTTGAGCGAGTTTATCTGATGACTACTCATCAACAGGAATTCTACAAAAAGATTGGCTTCCAGCCCAACACGACTACTACGATGGTGTTGTATAACTTAGCTAACCTGAGTTTGCTTCCTGATACAGAAGTTGAGCTTGAACAATCACCGAAATAGTCGTGTGTGTTGATTGTTAGCTGTTGACCATCGCTTCTCTACAAGACGACAGCTGTGCATTGGTGTCAACTTAAGTTCAAATGCTTATCCCATAGGCGTTTTACCCCACCCCGGTTTTGGCTTTAGACAAAACCGGGGTGGGGTGACGGGGATCTTCATGGTAAGTGAGTGAATTCATGCATCACGTTTTGACAAGGCTTTCACGTTAAGTTGACATTAATGGACATCTGTGCGCCCCTACTGTACGTCATACTAATTTTAAAAAAGAATGCGACAGATATACACGCTCAAAACCTTGTCATATCTAGCTTTGGTAATTTTGAATTTTGAATTGGTATCACTCCTTTGCAATCTGCTGTAAATAATTTTTCAATTTTGCAATTTGGAATTATCTGAATTTTGAACTTGAAATTGAATTGGAACGATGCTTTCAAACCCTCTAATATCATCTGTTTCAAGACTTATTATTTAGAGGTCAGTTCTTATATCATTTAACAAAATACTTGATACAAATGATTAGTCTCTAATTCTCTCCCCCCTGCTGCCTGCCGCCTATTTGTATCACTTTTCAAGTAAAACGGTATTAGCAGGGGGGAAGGGCTTTTGGGATTTTCAAGCACTTTGAATCAGCACTCAGCATTAGTAGATACAGGAATAGAAATTTGTAGTCTGCTCATTTGCTGCGGTACTTCCTTGGCAATTGAAGAAGGCAAAATTTCTAGTTTTCCTCCCATAACTTCTACCAGAGTTTGATTGATTAATAGTCTCATACCTGGAGAAAGAGTAGCGTTCTCTAGGTAAGCTTTACTCGGCTGATTTTCAGATTTAATCGAGTCAATTGGCTCACTCAAAGGTATGGTTTTCGCTGGCACATCCACCCAAATATTAACAAAATTACTTGTAGAGACGGTGCTGCTAGAAATATAGATGCTGCCTTCTTCCATCTGACTAATGGCAGTGTCTATTAAACTGATTAATATTTGGCGGAGCCAGAGATGATCTGCCAAAACATAAATTTCTGGGTCGGCGGGTAACAAGTGCAACGGGAAATTTCGATTTGCCGCCAGCATATAAGTTAAGTTATAAACTTCCTCCAAAATATTAGCTAAGGGTCTAGGCTGAATATTTAGTTTATTTGTACCATGATCGGTTCTGGCAACGTTGAGAATTTCATCCATTAGCTTCAGCAGTTTTAGCGTTCGCTCATGAGCTTGGACAATAAATTCTCGTTCTTCAGCGGGACTTTCACACAGATCTGACAAAATTAACTGATGTAAACCAATTAAACCATTCAGAGGCGATCGCAATTCGTGGGTTGTCCGTGCCAAAAAACCAGCTTTAAACTGGCTCATTTCTCTTGCCATCAGGTATGCCAACTGGGTTTGCTGCATTTGTTGTGATATTGATGACACATCCTGTTGGTCTAATAGTGCTACCGGGGATAAGCTAGATGAAGAGTTTAGCGATGCCTGGCTTGGGCGTAGCCATCGCGCAAATAATCGACGAAAACCTAGACCTAGTGCTATTCCTGCTCCTAAATATATCCAGTTACTCCAATTCATATTTTGGCAATTATTAACTTGTTAATTGACCACAGCAACCCAAATTAAAGTTCCGCATTTTTGGGCTATTGAAACTAGGGAAACAACATTATAGCTATCTCTAGCAGTTTTCAATAATTTGGGAAATTTTGCTGCCCAGACTGTTGGCTGTCAAATATTAACATTTAACAGCTACCACTGATATTTTTTACAACTCAAATAGGATTCATATTTGATTTATGAAAAAAACTCAGTATATTTCTAACTTGATTCTTTTCTGTTCCCTGTCCCCTGTGTACGCAGGTCTGTTCAGTAATCAAATCGGATTCCTATATATATTTATTTATCAATCGCTGAATCTAACTTTATTACACCTTGCCGGAGAATCTGCCAATTAATTCCTGTCCATTTGGCAACGGTGGAAGGTATACCCAATCCCGGTATTTCATCTTGGGATTCTGTCGTTGCCATCAGAACGTCGGGAAACTGAGCCGAAATTTCAGCCATCGTTTGCAAAGGCGGCTGACCTGATAAATTAGCACTAGTGGTGGCAAGAGGGCCTGTTTGCGCCAAAATAGTTAGAGCGATCGCGCTGTTTGGTACTCGAATACCAATTGTTGTCGGGTCAGTAGGATTCATGACTTTTGGCAAGCGCTGACTCGCTGGTAACACTAATGTCAGCCCTCCCGGCCAATATTTATCTGTTAATTGTTGCCAAATTTTATACTCGTTTTCAGTACCTTTGACATAAGGCCACAAATCCTCAGCACTAGCAGCCATCAAAATCAAAGGTTTGTCTTGACTGCGTTGCTTCGCCGCAAAAATTAATTCCGCTTTTTCTGGTAGCGTTGCCAGCGCAGGAACCGTGTCTGTGGGAAAGCTCACCAACAAACCAGCCCGTGCGCCAGCTATGAGCTTTTCTAGAGAAACTTGGGTCATGTTTACGAAACAGTTAAAAGTAAGAGTTAACGTAGGTTCTATTAAATCAAAAAATCGCAATAGGTAAATTTGGCAAGCCCTTGGATAAATCTTAAGGGATAGAATTTTACTTTTCTTACTTTTCTTACTTTTCTTACTTTTTCAAAACTAATAAATTGCAAAAATTTTACACATTATTGCAAACTATTCACACATTTTTTACCTGGAATATGCTTACTGTATCAGAGGCGTTTTCCAAGTCTGTAATTTTACTTAAAAAACCTTGCTTTATAAAGTAAATATAATTATAGTCTTAAAAGTAACTTCGGCTTCAGCACTTACACACAACAGATCAATAATTTAAAAAATTGATTTTTGGTTGGGAAAATCCATAAATATACAATTTCAACTCCAAACCTTGATTTTTTATTAATTCAAATTAATAGCTAATGACTGAAAAAACTACATTTTTGAAACGTTTACGAGGAGTTATTGTATCTGATTCTGGTTGGCAACGGTTACAAGCAGCGAAGCAGCAAGCAGTATTTCATAACACAATTGGACAACTTGATTCGTTGGATGTAATTAGTCAACGAACAGGATTGAGCTACAACACTTTGATAAAGGTTCATCGCCGAGAAACTGCTGTCGATCGCAGTACCTTAGAGGCTTACTTCAAGAGCTTTGGTCTAATATTGCAACCGAGTGATTATCTAAGAGAAGTGGTTCATACTGACCCTATGGAACCAACAAATCTAGAACCAATTAATTTCCAAGGCCCATTACCACTCAACTCGCCATTTTACGTCAAGCGGTTGTCCATTGAACCTCAATGTGATGAAGCAATTTTGAAACCTGGTGCGCTTATTCGTATCAAAGCACCTTGGCAGATGGGCAAAACATCATTAATTGCTCGGATATTGAATCGAGCCAGGGAAACAGGTTTACAAACGCTACTGCTGAGTATGCGGTTAGCAGATACTTCGTTGTTTGGCAATCTAGACCGACTGTTGTATTGGTATTGTGCAGTGATAACTCGCGATTTAGGATTGCCGAATCGTTTAAAGGAGGAGTGGGATGAGCTGTTTGGTGCAAACTACAACTGCACTCGTTATTTTGAGAAGTATATATTAGCCAATAGCGATCGCCCAATAGTAATCGCGGTGGATGACGTGGACATCCTGTTTCAGTATCCCGCGATCGCTAATGACTTTTTTGGTTTGCTACGCGTCTGGTACGAAAAAGGAAAATACGGAGATAGCAGCAGTCATCTTTGGCAAAAGCTACGCTTGGTTGTAGCTCACTCAACCGAAGTTTACATCCCGCTTAATATTAACCAGTCACCTTTTAGCGTCGGATTATCAATTAAGCTACCAGAGTTGACAGCAGAACAGGTGGATGAATTAGCTCAACGGCATGGACTAAATTGGAGTTCTCAGCAAGCCAATCAACTGATTGCACTAGTTGGGGGAAATCCTTATTTATTGCAAGTGGCATTAGCTCAAATCAAAGCTCATGGCATCACTTTAGAACAATTGGCGCAGCAGGCGATCGCTCCAGAGGGAATTTACAGCGATCATCTCCAGCGACAATTGCGGTATCTGCAACAGTATCCCAACCTGATGATGGCATTAACGCAGGTAATGACATCATCGATACCAGTCGAGTTAGAGTTAGTCCAAGCGTTCAAATTGCAAAGTATGGGACTAGTCAAAATACATAATCAACAGGTTACGCCTAGTTGCGATCTGTATCGGCAATATTTTGGCGCAATTTTACCGCAAATAACTATGTCTACTACAGGCTAGGCTGACACTAGACTCCAATAATTTTTATCTATGTCTTAATTACGAATTAATCTCATGCTGAGTGCTGAAAGTCCTGCTTATGAGTATCAGGTTGGTGGCAGTCTGCCGAGGAACGCTGCCAGCTATGTGAAGCGTCAAGCAGATGAAGAACTTTATCAAGCACTGTTAAACGGTGAGTTTTGTTATGTACTAAATGCTCGTCAAATGGGTAAGTCTAGTTTGCGGGTGCAAAGTATGTCCCGTTTGCAAGCAGCAGGAATTCGCTGTGGTGTATTGGATATTAGCGGAATTGGCACCCAACAGGTAACGCCGGAGCAATGGTATATCAGTGCAATCGGTAGTTTAGTTGATAGCTTTCAGCTGGACTTGAACTTACGAACTTGGTGGCGCGATCGCACTGATTTATCATTAGTCAGTCGCTTTGGTCAATTTCTGGAAACTCTACTATTAATGGTTGACTGCCAGCCGATTGTGATTTTTATCGACGAAATCGATAGCGTTCTCGGCTTAAAGTTTCCCATCGATGATTTTTTTGCGTTAATTCGAGCTTGTTACAACAAGCGAGCAGAAAAGCCCGCATATCGTTGTCTCACTTTTGCCTTATTGGGAGTTGCTACGCCAGCGGATCTGATTGCTGATAAAAGCCGTACTCCCTTCAATATTGGACGGGCGATTCAACTGCAAGGATTTTCTTTGTCTGAGGCAATGCCTTTATTGCCCGGACTCAATCACGTTACCAGTAATCCTCAAGCCCTGTTGCGCGAGATTTTAAGTTGGACTGGAGGACAACCATTTTTGACACAGAAAGTTTGTCAGTTAGTGGTGCAGGGAAAATCGTGGGAAGTCTGTGAATCAGAAATTAACCAGTGGGTTGAGGGTTTGGTGAGAAAATCGATTATAGAGAATTGGGAGGCTAACGACGAACCAGAACACTTGAAGACGATTCGCGATCGCCTATTGCACAACGAACAACGGGCAGGGCGTTTGCTAGGACTTTATCAACAAATTCTACTACACTCTCCTTTTGGTACCGATGGAGAACTGGACGCAGGCATTCCAGTCAACAATAGCTTTGAGCAAACACAACTGCTGCTATCAGGTTTAGTTGAGAAACACGACAGTAGACTGCGAGTTAAGAATGCCATCTACCAAGCAGTGTTTAATCTCGATTGGGTTGGCAAACAATTAAGTTACTTGCGTCCTTATTCCCAAGCTTTAAATGCTTGGGCTGTTTCTGGCTATGAAGATGAATCCTGGTTACTCAGGGGGCGATCGCTTCAAGATGTTTTAAATTGGGCACAGGGTAAAAGTCTGGGTGACCTAGACTATCAATTTCTCAGCGCCAGCCAAGAACTCGATCGCCAAGAAATCCAAAAAAACCTAGAAGCAGAAAGGACTAGAGAGGCAGAAGCCCGACTGGCAGCAGAACACAAGCAGTTGATACAAGAAAGAAAAAACGCTAGACAACAAAGGTTGCTGTTGATATTAGTCAGCATTGCCCTGCTAGTTTCTGTGATTTTGGGAACTATAACTTGGTTGCAATATCAGCAGGCAAGTATTAGTGAAATCAGAGCGATCGCCACTTCCTCAGAATCTCTTTTCGCCTCGAACCAAAAGTTAAATGCCTTAGTTGCCGCCCTTGCTGCCAAACACAAGTTACAACAGCTTGGTGGAGGCGATGCAGACACAAGCAATCAGGTTGAAACTGCCCTGAAGCGAACGGTGTATGGAGCGATCGAGTATAACCGTTTATCTGGACATAGGGGGGAAGTTCGCGGGGTCGTTTTTAGTCCGGACAATACGCTGATTGCTACAACTTCAGCCGACAAAACCGTCAAACTTTGGCAACGCAATGGTCAGTTACTTAAGACTCTAAAAGGGCACATTGGTGAGGTTTGGGGCATTGATATCAGCCGAGATAGTCAGCTTATCGCCTCTGCTTCTTGGGATAAAACCGTTAAACTTTGGCGGCGAGATGGCACTTTATTAACCAACTTTACCAAACACAATAACAGAGTTAATAATGTAGCCATTAGTCCCGATCGCCAAATCATTGCTTCGGTTTCTGCCGATCGCACCATCAAACTCTGGCAGCCAAACGGCACGGTAATTCGCACTCTCCAAGGGCATAGCGATGAGGTTTGGGGAATTGCCTTTAGTCCCGACGGTCAAACCTTGGCATCTGGTAGTTGGGATGGCAGCATCAAACTATGGCAACTCGATGGCACATTGATTCGCACAATCCAAGCACATAGCGATCGCGTTAATGCTGTTGCTTTTAGTCCTGATGGTAAAATTCTGGCTTCTGCCAGTGCAGACAATACGATTAAATTGTGGCAACTCGATGGCACGGAAATTACCACACTCAGGGGGCATACCGATTGGGTGTGGGGAATTGCCTTCAGCCCTGACGGGGAATTTTTAGCATCAGGCAGTTGGGATAAAACCGTGAAAGTATGGAGAGTTGACGGCACCTTGGTTTTAACCCTATTAGGACATGGCGATCGCGTGCGGGAAGTTGCATTTAGCCCCGATGGTAAAATACTGGCATCGGCAAGCCTCGACGAAACCGTGAAACTTTGGCGATTACAAAATCCTCTACTCACCTCCTTAAGGGGACACAGAGGCCCTGTGATTCGGGTAGCTGTGAGCCGCAATGGTCAAAGCATTGTCTCAGCCAGCGAAGATAAAACGATCCGCTTGTGGAGTTGGGATGGTAAATTGCTAAAAACATTGAGTGGGCATCGTTCCTCAGTCATCGGCATTGCCATTAGCCCTGATGGCCAAACCCTGGTATCAGGGAGTGGCGATCGCACTATCAAGTTGTGGAAGCCCGATGGTACGCTGATTAAGACAATTGCAGCCCACGACAGCGAAGTATACGAGATTCAATTTAGCCCGGATGGTAGCAAATTTGCCTCTGCCAGTGCAGATAATACGGCAAAGCTTTGGAGTTTAGACGGTAAGCTGTTGCACACCTTTCAAGGACACCAGGAACCCGTTTGGGGAGTTGCCTTTAGCCCCGATGGTCAAACCATCGCCACATCGAGTATTGACAGCACGATTAAACTGTGGACATTAGAAGGGCAATTGCTCAAGACCTTAAAAGGGCATCGCGGCGCGATTTGGGGCATTGCCTTTAGTCCCGATGGTCAAACCCTGGCGTCTGCCAGTGCAGATAGCACCGTCAAACTCTGGAATCGTGATGGAAGGCTGTTAAAGACCCTCAAGGGACACCAGGGAATGGCGACGTATGTTGCCTTTAGCCCGGATGGCAGGCGACTGGCCTCCGCAGGCACTGATGCCACGGTACGGCTTTGGCAGCGAGACGGAACACCACTTGCAACCCTAGAAGCACATCAAAGTGGTGTTACAGCATTGGCATTTACTCGTGATGGCGATCGCTTAATTTCGGCATCACTAGACAAGACTTTAATTATCTGGGATTTAGAGCGCGATCTCAATCTTAATACTGTGCTGAAGGCGGGTTGTGAGTGGGTGCAAGACTATCTCAGAACCAATGCTGAGGTGCAGGAAAGAAACTTGTGTAAATAATTGTAAGAAGTTCAATTCGTCAATCAACCGATGGTGTGAAATTTCAAGATAAGTGGTAGTCGTGGAAATGCCCATCAGGAGACAGTTTCAGCGTATTTTTGCTGTTAATTGCATCCCTTAACTTGAAATAATATCTCCTTAAGTTGAGATTTTAGTCCTTAAGTTGAGATTGGACGCCTTAAGTTGGTCTTGCGTCCAAAAATGAATAATGAAATAATCCGAGAAACAGCAAAAAGCTTGCTTGAGTAACTGTTAAGTGCTGCACATTTACAGTTACGAACAAGACACTGACACTAGCCTTGTGAAAACATCTGACTTCACCAAGAGCTAGAACAAACCTGTAAATCACCCACAGATTGGCGATATCAGTTGATGAAATCTGCACTCAACTGGTAGTGAGGCTAGCTTGTGGATTCAACAGACTAACTCAATTAGCATCTGGCCTTGTTGGCATAGATGACTGATTGACATTTTCGTGCAGATATTGATTCTCAAACAACATCCAAACCTTTAGAAATAGGAAACACTAAAATGCCTAGCGGAATTAACTACATTGATTCATTAGTAAGCTCAGAATTTCGTTGGAATTATGGTTCTCCTCTTGGGAGTCCGGTAAATGTAACTTATAGTTTCCTAACCACCGCTCCTACTGGTCTCTATAGACAAATCTCCGACTTTACTCCCATGACCCAGGAGCAAAAGAATGCAACCAAACTCGCTCTACAGCGCTATAGCGAAATTTCTGGCTTGACTTTTACTGAAGTTGCTCAAGGTGGAAACCTAAAGTTTGGCATAGCTGAGTTAACAACTGCAAGAGGTTATAGTGAAGGAACTGTACCTCCATATCAGCCTGCTGGTTCAGTTGTCCTGTTAGACAATCAATTCAATTCAGGTCCAACGCTCAACGAAAACGATTATTCAGGTGGCTTTACAGTCTTGCTTCATGAAATTGGTCATGCCTTGGGGATGAAACATCCTTTTGACGATTCGCCCAATTTGCCAGCAAGCGAAAATAATGGCAGATATACTGTGATGTCTTATGATTGGGCAGCTGGAGTGGGTAATGCTCCCCAACTCTACGATATTGCTGCTATCCAATATCTATATGGTAAAAACAACAATACTCGAACTGGTAACGACATATATTCTTGGGAAAGCAACGCAGACACAGGCTTATATGTTGGCTTTCAGACGATTTGGGATGCTGGTGGTATAGATACTCTCAGTGCTTCTCGGCAAAGGGTTGACACTACTGTCAATCTCACTCCAGGCTCTTTTAGTTCCATTGGCCCTTACTTTAATGCTGTTACAAGTAGTTCTGACGGTAGCGCCGATCAAAGAAATATAGCGATCGCCTATGGAGTCACCATTGAAAATGCAATTGGCGGATTTGCTAACGATAACATCATTGGTAATACAGTTGCTAACTCTCTTTCTGGTAGCACTGGCAATGACTCTATCCGCGGTGGAGATGGCAATGACTCTATCTATGGTGAAGAGGGGAATGACGTTCTCTATGGAGAAAACGGCAATGACTTGCTATCTGGCGGCAATGGTGATGACCAACTAGGTGGCGATGCAGGCGACGATCGGCTTTTTGGCGATGCAGGCAACGATCGCATTTTTGGCGATGCAGGCAACGATACTCTTGATGGTGGAGTAGGCAATGATACCATGAATGGCGGAACAGGCAACGACCTATATGTGGTCTATAATGCCGCCGATCTAGTCACTGAAGTGGCAGGACAAGGAATAGATACAGTTAATTCCTCTATTGCTTATACTTTAGGCAGCGAAGTCGAAAACTTAACGCTCATCGGCAGTGCAGCAATTAACGGTACAGGCAACACTGCCAATAATATCATCACTGGCAATGACAGTAACAATAGCCTAAGTGGCAATGCAGGTAATGATACCCTCAGTGGTGGAGTCGGCAATGATACCCTCAATGGTGGAGCCGGCACTGATAGCCTGATTGGTGGAGTTGGCAATGACTCCTATGTGCTGTCCAATGCTGATAACAGTAACGGAAGCACCAATGACACAATCTTTGAAAAGACAGGAGAAGGAACAGACACAGTATTGTTGAGTACGCCAGTTTCTACTTACATACTCCCGAATGAGGTAGAGAACCTGCTTGTTGTCCCTACTTCTACGATTAATGTTACGGGTAACAGTGGCAATAACAATATCGCCGTCTTAGGAGATAACGGAGCCGTTAACACACTAACAGGCGGATTGGGAAATGATACCCTAACTGGAGGATACTACAGCTACGATCGCTTCACGTTCAACACCAATGCAGCTTATACAACAGCGATCGGTGTTGATACGATTACGAACTTTGTAGGCTTGAACACTACAACAAATCCATTTAAGGATTCCATAGTGCTAGATAAGACAACATTTACAGCTCTCAAGAGTGTTGTCGGCGATGGTTTTAGTGTTGCTAGCGAATTTGCCACAGTAACAACTGATGCCGCAGCGCAAACTAGTAGTGCATTGATTGTCTACAACGGCAGCAATGGCAAGTTGTTTTATAACGAGAATGGCAGTGCTGCTGGCTTTGGTGTAGGAAGTCAGTTTGCACAGTTGAGTAATATTCCAACTCTCTATGCAGGGTACAACTTTGCAATTCAGGCTTAGACACTTAGAGATGTCTGCTAGTTCTAACTAGGACTTACCCACTGAAATTTGAAATTTAGATCCCCCCCTAGTTCTCTTTGGACAGGGGGGAATTTCTAAAGCTCAGTTTGGGGATCTGAGTGTGTAAGTCCTGCTAATTATATCAGCAATAAAATGCCTTATGACACTAAAAATCGAATACAGACAGATAATTCTTGCCATCTGCCACAACTAAAAGAAGGAGACAGGGGTAATGCTGTCGAAACTCTACAACGCTTGTTGGTTTTCTACAAATATTTAACAGCTAAAGACGTGACAGGCAGATTTGATAGAGAAACTGCTTGCGCTGTCCAAAAATTCCAGCATGGTTTCCATCTATTACCCGACGGTATTGTGGGGCAAAAAACTTGGCACGCCCTCAATTATGCCTTTTTGAGCCTCGAACAACATTTTTAGCACTTAAAACAAAGATTCAATGGTTAATTCTTCTAATTCGCCCTTGGTTTCGGTTGTCATGCCTGTTTATAACCGCGATCGCTATTTAGCAGTGGCGATCGAAAGCGTTCTCATCCAGACATACACCAATTTTGAACTGATAGTTTGGGACGACGGCTCAAGCGATCGCTCCTTAGAAATTGCCAATCGCTATGCTCAAAAAGATTCGCGTATCCGGGTGATTGCAGCTCCTCATCAGGGATTTGCCGTTTCCTTGAAAAAGGCTTTTGCAGCAGCCAAAGGCACTTACATTGGACAACTCGATAGCGATGATGCTTTAGACTTCCGGGCTTTAGAACTGACAGTTCAAGTGCTGGAATCTCAATCACAAGTCGGAATGGTTTACACCAATTACTGGGATCTTAGCCCAGGTGGGCAAGTACAAGGCTTAGGAAATCGTTGTCAAATTCCTTACAGCAAAGACCGCTTGTTGATTGACTTTATGATTTTTCACTTCCGCCTGATGCGTCGCCGAGTATACGAGGAAGTTGGGGGCATTCGAGAAGCCTTTGATGGAATTGTGGATTACGACCTGTGTTTGCGCCTCTCGGAAATTACTGAGATTTGCCATCTCAATCAGCCTCTTTATTACTACCGTCGTCACCCCAATAACATTACCAGCACCCAACAGCTTGAGGTTGCACTATTATCTCAACGGGCAATCCAGGAAGCACTGGTGCGGCGGGGATTAAGCGATCGCTATCAACTGCGAGTAGAAGTGCAAGCCCGCTACTTCATCGATCAAAAGCTAACAGATGCTTGTGCAGCACCCACTACTTTGCAGCAGTCCGATTCTACACCTAATGAGGAGCGCGATCGCACTTTTTACTCTCATGCTGCCTAAACCAGCTTTTGGTAATCATTACCCTCTCAAGCCAGGGGTCGAACATCCCAACACCACTGTGGTCTCACTTGACCAACAGACCGATTAATTCATGGAGAACTTAGGAGATTTTTATCATGGCAAATATTGTTGTAACCACCACCAATGACAACATAGACAGCGCCGACGGCGTTCTCTCGCTGCGTGAGGCGATTATTGAAGCGAATAATACTGTTGGCGATGACAGTATTACCTTTGATGGCAATGTGTTTACCAACACCACGCCCAGCACCATTAGGCTCACCACCATGCTGCCAATCATCAACAGCAACATCTCGATTCAGGGCAATCCCAACAGCAATATCACCATCAGTGGCGATGCTAACAACAACGGGATTAATGACAACGGTGATGTCCGCCTGTTGTTTGTCAACCAGGGCATCGTTAGTATCTCTAACCTCAATTTGAGCAATGGACGAGGTAAAGGCGGTGATGGTGGTGGTCGCGCTGGTGGCGGTGGCGGTATGGGGGGTGCTTTATTTATTAATGGCTTGTCTGATGGTAACTCAGTTCTAACTAGTGTGACGCTCAACAATATTGCTTTCAATAATAATTGGGCAGTTGGCGGCGTGCGCGGCGGCTTCAATAAAGACCTCAACGGCGGCGGCGGCGGCTTCGGCGGCAACGGCGGCAATGGTGAGGGTACTGGTGGCGGGGGCGGTGGCGGTTTCAGCGGCAACGGCGGCAACTACGGCGGCTTAGGCGTAGGGGGCGGCGGTGGCGGCGGCGGTTTCAGCGGCAACGGCGGCAATGGCCCTAGTCAGGGCTTTGGCGGCTTCGGCGGTAGCGGCAGTGGTACTATCTTTGGAGGTCTTCCTGCTGGCGGTGGCACTGGCGGCGGCGGCGGCATCGGTGGCGGCGGCGGTGGCGGCGGCAGGGAAGGCGGCAACGGTGGCACTGGCGGCGGCGGCGGCGGCAGCGGTGGCGGCTTTGGCGGCATTGGCGGCAATGGCGGCGACTTCGGCGGTGGCGGCGGCGGTGCTGGCTATGGCGATTCGTCTTTCGGTGGCAGTGGCGGCTTTGGCGGTGGCGGCGGCTTCGGCTCCGGCAGTGGCGGCAGCGGCGGCTTTGGCGGCGGTGGCGGCGGCAGCAGCAGAAGCTCCGGCTTCGGCGGCTTCGGCGGCGGCAACGGCAACACCGGTGGCGATGGTGCCGGCTTGGGTGGTGCCATCTTTATCCGCTCTGGCTCCCTCACCCTCAACAACACTAGCTTCACCAATAACTCTGCTACAGGCGGAACAGGAGGCAGCAATAGTCAAGGCATCGGTGGCGCCATCTTTGCGGTTACTCCCGACCTAGCAGCCGCCGCAGGTGTTACCACTGCTCCACAAGTCAATGCCACAGGCGACTTCACCTTTAATGGTAACAGTGCTACTAACAGTGACCCCAACCTCTATGGCACAGTCAGCTTTACCGCAGCCAAGCTCTCTGGCAGAGTTTACTTTGACTCCAACAAAAACGGTATCCTTGACGGAAATGATCCGGGCTTTCCATTTCCAGCCGTTACTTTAACACTTTCTGCCACAAATACTGTTAACGGTTCTGTCAACTTAACCACCACAACAGATGGCACAGGAAGTTACTCCTTCTCAAATTTAGCTCCAGGCACTTACACCTTGACTGAAACTCAACCCACTGGCTACGAGGACGGTCAAGAGACTGCCGGTTCCGCCTCAGGGACAGTAGTAGGTAATGATGTGATTAGCAATATTTCTTTGACAGCAGGTGCTAACGCCACAGGCTATAACTTTGGCGAACTAATACCTAATAATCCCGCTACCATCACAGGCAACAATATAGTACAAATCTTTGAAGATGCGAGTAGTCCCGACCTGACAATTGCTCTCAACCTCACCGTTAATGATGTCGATTCAGGTGAAAACAAATTTGGAAAGATTACCTCAATACTAGGAAATCTTGGTAGCCTAGAAGCAAATGCCACAGGCACAACCCTGACTTACACACTCAACAACAATATCATACAGTCTCTAGGGGCAGGTCAAAGCAAAACCGAAAATTTTATTGTTTCCTCGTTTGATGGTACAGCTAGTAAAAACATCTCCGTCAATATTAATGGTGTTAACGATACCGCCACCATCACAGGCACACCTACCACATCAGTCACCGAAGATACTAGCACGACCAATTTAACGGCAACGGGCAAACTCACCGTCAGTGACATAGATGCAGGTCAAAACCAATTTAATACCAGCGTCACCTCAGACAGCGGCAACTTAGGCAGCCTGAGTATTATGCCCACAGGAACTTACACTTACAACGTCGCCAACAGTGCGGTACAATTTATCAACACAGGTAAAACTAAAACTGAAACTTTCACAGTCAGTTCTGTTGACGGTACAGCTAGTCAAGTTATCACCATTACCATTAATGGTGTCAACGATGCCCCAGTCGCAGGTGATGACACAGCCACTACTAATCAAAACACGCCTTTAACTGTGCTGGCGACTGACCTTTTAGCCAACGACACCGATGTAGACAGTTCTACTTTAAGCATTACTAATGTCACTAACGCCGTTAACGGTACTGTAGCTGTCAATAACGGCAATGTCGTCTTTACCCCGACTACAGATTTCACTGGCAATGCCAAATTTGATTATACCGTCAGCGATGGCAATGGCGGCACTGACACAGCAACAGTCAACCTCACCATCAAACAAGTCAACTTCACAGGCACCCCAAATAAAGATCGGCTAACTGGCACAGCCGGCAATAACATCATCACCGGTTTAGCTGATAACGATACCCTCACAGGTAACGGTGGTCAAGACAAATTCATCTTTCGTGCTGGCGATGGCAATGACATCATCACTGATTTTGGTGGGGTAGGCAAAGGTTCAAATCCATCAGCAACAGCGATCGCTCAAGTTGACACACTACAATTTACAGGTGCGGGATTAACTGCTAAAAATCTGCAACTGACTCAAAATAGCTCAAATTTAGAAGTGACTTTTGATAACGTTGCCAATACCAAAGTCACGCTGCAAAACTTCCAATTAGAAAACCTGGATAATCTGCCAGCATCCGGGACACAGCCAATCATTGGCAACATTCTCTTTGATGGACAAACAACCCTCAGCGACAGCTTTGATGTCTTCGATGCCAATTGGAATAATACCAGCATTTTGCAAAAAAACACGGTGACATTCCTCAATGATTTGAATAACAACACCGTAGGTTTTGACAACTCTAATGATGTAATTAATGCTCAAGGTGGTAATGACAAAATCGATGGTAAAAGCGGTAACGACCTGTTAAGAGGAGGTACTGGCAATGATAGCCTGACTGGTGGTGCTGGTAATGATACTCTTGTGGGCGGTGCTGGTAATGACGTACTTACGGGTGGCACTAATGCCGACTTTTTTGTTTACAACACTGACGCTACCTTTACTAGTTCTGCTGTTGGTAAAGATACTATTACTGATTTCCAAAAATCTCAGGGTGACAAGATTGTTTTGGATAAAACCACCTTTGCGATTTCTTCTGTTGCTGGAAATGGTTTTAGTAATCCCAGTGATTTTAAGAGTATTGGTTTTGACTTATTCAATCTAACAATTTTAGAGGGCATTAGTAGTGCCAAGATTGTCTACGATGCTGTCAATGGGCGACTGTTCTACAACGAAAATGGCAGTGCGCCTGGTTTCGGCAGTGGTGGTCAATTTGCAACTCTTACTGGTACGCCAAATCTCTCGGCTTCTGATTTTATTATCCAGTCCTAATTCCTGAAGAAGATGAAACTTCAGGCTCAAAGTTCCAAACTCCGAGTTCCGAACTCCAAACTCGGAGTTGAAAACACTGGCTTCCGAGTTTAGCACCAACTACTAGTCCACCACACTAACAATGATTGGGTGAATAAGTTCGTAGTAAGGACTTTAGTCCTTGATTTGAGCGCTCAGGCGCTCACTACAAACCAAGCATTGTTGACTTGGCGGACTACTAGCTCAAATATCGCTGACTAATTTACACAACTAATAAGGAGAAACTCATGGCAAACTTTGAAGGCACTTTCGGCAATGATGTTTTCACAGGCACAATCGATTCAGAGATATTGAATGGTAATGCTGGCGATGACTACCTTCAAGCAGGAGCCGGAAATGATACTATCAGCGGCGGCTCAGGTTTTAAAGACTTGCTATTCGGCGAGGATGGCAATGATATAATTACTGACTCAGATGGTATTTTAGGGGCGCATGGTGGTGCAGGTAATGACACAATTACTGTGACTTTTGCCGCAAATTGGGATAACGATAGCAATCCTAGTAATGCCCCGCGTTCTGATGGCAAGATTACAGGGGGCTATGGAGACGACATTATAACCGTCACCATGAATAACAGTAACTTCTTCCTGAATCTCAAGGGAGATGAACCTGCTAGTAATACGCCCCAAGATGGCAATGATACCGTCACTCTCTTAGGCACTTATGCAAATGCAGTTATTGACTTAGGTGGCGGAAACGATACCTTGAATGGTGGCGCAGGTTCTGACAATATCAGTGGCGGTAATGACAACGATCTGCTTTTGGGTGGGGGCGGCATCGACCAACTTGCCGGTCAAAATGGCAATGATACCCTTAGAGGCGGTACTGGTAACGATAACTTAATTGGCGGTGCTGGGAATGATGTTTTTGTACTAGCTGCTACAGAAGGCAGAGATACAATTAGCGATTTTACGGATACTCAAGACCAACTTGGTTTAGCAGGGGGATTAACTTTCGGGCAACTGAGTATCACTGCTGTTGGTACTGATACCCAAATCGCGATCGCCACTACCAATGAAGTGCTAGCAATTCTCACTGGAATCAATCCGATCGCAATTAACGCCGGTGATTTTATCAGCGTTTAGCCAGTAGTGGTTGGGGCGGGACTGCTGAATACAGCAGAATTCAGAATTTATAAGCTAAGGCGAAGCGTTCAATTCCAGCTAAGTCAGCGTGAATTTGAATTTTGCAATAGCTTCCTTGATTTTCTAAAAGTTCTCGCACTGTATCTGCCTGTCCCGCCATCATCTCAATCAGCCAGACACCACCAGATTGCAAATAGCTAGGAGAAATATCTATCAAATGGCGGACGCAATCTAAGCCGTCAGCACCACCATCCAAAGCTAGATGTGGTTCGTGGTTGAATACTTCTGGTTGCAAACTAGGTAAGGTACTGGTGGGTATGTAAGGGGGATTCGACACCATACCACTGAACTGACCTTTGAGGAATGTCAGTGGCTCCCACCAGGAACCTTGATAAAATCGAATGCGGTCAGCCAGACCTAAATTATTGGCGTTGGTTTGAGCGATCGCCAATGCTTCAACACTGTAATCAACAGCATGAATTGTTGCGTTTGGCAAGGCATCTGCTAGTCCGATGGCGATCGCTCCACTGCCGGTACCCAAGTCCGCCCAGTGTCCCGAAGTATTACCACCAGCAGCTACAGCCAAATCAATTAAGCACTCTGTTTCTGGTCGGGGAATCAAAACCGCATTCGATACGGCGATTTTAAACTGACGCCAAGGTGTAGCTTTGGCAATATACTGCACTGGCAAACGTTCATTTAATCGCCTCTGCCACAACCGATCTAACTCTTCCAGAGGCAATTGCATCTGAATTTGCGGCCAATTTTTAAAAGACTCCAAACGAAGTGCCAAACGGTCTAAACCAGCTACTTCTTGGAGTAACCAATCTACTTCTGTTGGTGGGACATCAGTGGCGCAAGCTGCTTGAGTTGCTGCATTCCGCCACTGCCAAAGTTCTAAACCAGAAACTATCAGATGTTTCTCCCCCATGCCTCAACCTTGGAGAGCAAATCGGTTATTTTTTCGGAGCGGGTGCAGCAGCAGGCTTAGCAGCAGGTGACTGATTCGGCGCAAGCGATCGAATAAAATTGATAGATTCCCGCGATGGATATAAAACAATTTTATTAATACTGGGATCGTTGCTAGTATTGAGAGCTTCCATCACACCGTATAAATCCACTACCTGAATTTCAGTGTTTTCTGCTTCCTTGGGCACGGCTTTTTTAAATTCATCTAACAGAGCCACTGCTTGTTCTTTTTCAAAAAAGAAAGGAATGTAGCGTTCGTTGCCTTTTGCCACAGGAATAGTCAGATAGCTATTATCTTTTTTAAATTTGGGCACAAACAAGGGAATACCATTGAATTGCTCAACTTTTTTACCATTTGCGTTCAGCATACTTGTTGCTGACGCTACCTGTGCTTGGGTCGGGACTAAAGTATAAATTACTGAGTCTGACTTCTTTTTGCTTTCTAGGACTATTTTATAGTAGTCTGCCAAAGACAAAGGTCTTACTTGTAGAGTGCTTGCAAGTTGAGGATTTTCTTTTTTCAGCCGATTATCAAGGAATTTTTGAGCATCTTGCTTGCTAATAAAAAATCCCACTTGAGAGACGGTCTTAGATTGGTTATTCCTTGAAAGAACTACGAATTCACCTTTAGGATTTGTGAGGGTGAATACGGGTACTTCCTGTAGCTTTTTCACTACCTGATCTTGTGGTAAAGCTACCGCCTCTAGATTACCTAGCCCTGGTAGATTACCTATTCCTGAAAGTCCTCCTAAAAAGACACTCCCAGCT
The DNA here is from genome assembly GCF_014698835.1 of Nostoc paludosum FACHB-159. Taxonomy (GTDB): domain Bacteria; phylum Cyanobacteriota; class Cyanobacteriia; order Cyanobacteriales; family Nostocaceae; genus Nostoc; species Nostoc paludosum. Next base: position 117,316 of record NZ_JACJTU010000015.1, read on the forward strand.
ATACCTAATGTCGCGCCCCAACGAACCAATGATTTCATGACTGCTCCTCGCATCAATAAGACAATTAAGTTAAACAAATGGTTGGATTTGGACAGCACCAACTAGCTTCAGTTATATAGCAATCTATTTTAGTTGTGAAAATTTATTTGTAAATAACTCATGATGTCAATTGACTGTTAAAAGTCAACGATCGAAGTAAAATAATCCCAACTATTTAAGATTGTTATGATATCGCCTTTACCAATAGACTGTGCTAAAGTTGTGTTTTTGTCAATTTTACTTTGCTGTCCGCTGCTAAATTCTGTAGATGTCTATTTTTTTTGGCTTGTCGAACAGTGAAAAGTCTCTTTGACCCTGAAAATAATAAATGCCATTTTATTGACTTTCTCTAATATTCGGTGACGGCATGAGTTTATCAATCGTTCCATCTAACCATAACTAAATATCTTCTTAAATTTATACAAAGTACAGTATCATGAGTACCTTATTTATCAAAGACGAAATTTAGCTAACATCGTTCAAAAGCTAGTTCAAGACCAAAAGAACCAAATTAATTTTCTGCGTAAAAATATGCAATTTTATTGCACATCTTAGCAACAAAGCTTTAGCCTATTTACGCTAAATTGCAGAAATTTTTGAGAGATTTTCTGGATTTATTTAATTGTTGAGACAAAAAACCTTAACAAATATAGATATCCGGTGAAATCAATTCTGGTTTACCCGAAATCCTTGTACAGACGTAGCAGTGCTACGTCTGTATACGCGTGTGTGGGGATTGGCTAACAAACAGTTTTGGTTGGCGATCGCAATGTTAGTAAACTTGGATTTTTTCATTTGGAATACTAATAAAACCCAAATTTGTCGATAAATATGGGTTTTATTAATATGTCTTAACAAAATCGGGATGACAGGATTTGAACCTGCGGCATCCTGCTCCCAAAGCAGGCGCGCTACCAAGCTGCGCTACATCCCGGCTATACCTACTTTTTAACCTTGGGTTATGACTTGTTAGGTAAGCCATCGCCCTTTCGCAAAAGCATTAAAAAAATTATATCACATAATACCGTTGATGCATAATTTTCTTTCTTCCCTGTAAAGACCAGATAGATAACCTCTTTAAACTAATAAAGGTTTTTGTGCCGACTGAGTTTTACAAGACATAATATTTGCCTGTTTGTCGGCTTAACCTTCCCAAACCATATTAAAACAATAGATCTTTACTAGAGTACCTGATTTTATTGTGCAAATCGGGTTTTATTTGAATCAACTGTTAGTGAGGATACCAGAACATACCTTTAATACCTTCTGGATCTGGCATAAACCCCATAGTTCGGTAGAAATCTACAACATGAGGATCGGCAAAGAGAGTCACATTGCTAATCTCTTCACTCCTCAGTTTTTTGAGGACGTATTTCATCAGTGCCTTGCCCAGTCCTTGATTTTGAAAGTCTGGGTGAACCACCACATCCCAAATTGTGGCATTAAAGGCATGATCTGAAGTAGCGCGGGCAAAACCGATGAGCCGTTTTTGGTTTCCTCTTACCTGCCACATTGAGGCGACAAGAAAACTATGCTCAATGGCTTTTTTGACTTTTCTTAAAGGACGGCGCGACCAACCAACAGCATCACAGAGTTCTTCTAGTTCATACAGATCGATGTCTCGCTCTGTACTGAAGACGATGCGAGCCTCCTTTGAAGAAGCTTCGCTAACACCACTGGGGCCATTGCCTGCGGTTTCCGCTGTATGTTCTTCAAAAGGGTTTGTTCTAGTTGTCGCTACAGACTCAGGAGTACTAAACCAAGTTTTCCAAAAACCCATGCCAACAAGGTTCGGGTAATATAACTAAATTGACTTCCACTCTCAGGAGTGTTGATTCATGCTTAACGTAGCTAGACCTAATTTACTACCCCTAACACTCAAAATTCTTGGGTTGTTTTCGAGATTTGTAATGGTACCGGCCAGTGAGGGCATGTTTCACACCAATCATCTTCAACTTTAGCATTTTGTTGTAAACCCTAGTAAAAATTCAGCAAAAGGGAAGAATATAAGTAATTCAAAATCATACCCTGTTGAGATTCCTCTGTCTGACTATGTGGGAAACGACCCAAGCTGCTTGTGACTTTTCTGGAAATAAATAAAGAAAACCCAATTCTGGCAAAGATCCTGTGAATTGTTCGTATGCAGCTTAAATGCAGGTTAGCTTAGGAGTGAATGGTATATCAGGGATTTGAATACCGGGAAAAATTTTCCCACTCCCCAGTTCCCAATACCCTGTCACTAGTCCCCAAGTGACGAAAGCAAGCGAGTCTTACCCTTAACAATGGCTTCTGGTTTAAAATCTTCGACACTGGAACTCCTAAAGCGCTTTAATCGAGCGTTTCCCCAGTTTTATGAGCAATTCGTCAGCAGTGAGATTCAACTGCAAAATTTACGGCTAGCCTACCGTCTCTATAAGACTAGACGCGCTGTTATTGAACTGAAACCGGAAGGTAGCAAAAGTGCCTTGCATTTTGCCTACCGCAACCAGTCTTTTCTGCTCAGCGATATTTTTGGTGTACTAGCAGCTTATGGTTTAACAATCCACGGTCTGAGTCTATACGGTCAAATCCGTCCGCCGATGTTAGTTTTTATCAAACTGCTAGTCTCTCGTGGTAGTAAAGCCTTGACCGATAAAACCGCAGAAAATGTCTGCCGCGCCATTCGCGAGGCTTTAGGAGGTCGGTTTGAGGTAGAAGAAATGCTGGCAGTAGAATTCAATCTTGACACTGGCTTAGAGCAGGTACAAACTGAATTCTATGTCGATCCGGTTTTTCATCTCCCTGCCCTAGTGATTGAAGCCGATAATCAACCAGGATTATTTTACAAAGTGATGTACGCCATCTGGCAGGAAGATCTGCTGGTAGTCAATGCCAATTTACTCGTTTGGCGCGGACGTACACGGCTGATTCTCTATTTGTTGGGGCCCAATGAAAGCTTGATTCCTGAATATCTGGGTCACAAAATTGCTGAAGGGGTGCGACAGAGGTTGCTGGGTAAATGACAAAACTCCTGATTCCTCGTCACATTTTAGATTTTAAATTTTGGATTGTGGATTGAAAAATTCAAAAGGTCTGTTTGCCGAGTGCCTTGTTCCAGAAGCCTACTTTATTGATTGGCAAACAAATCTAAAATTATTTATTTCCGTGTCTTGAGGCATAGGTCAATCTAAAATCCAAAATCCAAAATCCTTTGACTCCTCACACTTCGTATTTAGTCGCACCCACCCTTAGGGGTACGATATAAGTATGGCAACTATTGAAATCTTGGGCGTTCCACACGCATACGAGCTAACGGCTCCCACTTCCTGCCCCCACGCTTTAGTATTTATCCACGGTTGGCTCAATAGCCGTGGATACTGGCAACCTGTGATTTCCCGCCTATCAGATGATTTGCAGTGCCTGTCCTATGATTTGCGGGGTTTCGGGGAATCCCAGTCCCAGGTAAAAACTGATTTTAGTCGGGCACAAACGTCTGTGAATTTGACGCCTCTTTCCAGTGGTGGGGTTGGCTCACCTTTCGATTCTCTTTATACACCTGCTGCCTATGCTCAGGATTTAGCAATTCTTTTGGAACAGCTAAATATTACCAGTGCTTGGCTAATCGGTCACTCTTTAGGAGGTACGATCGCTCTATGGGGAGCAGATCGAATACCTGAGTGTGTTAAGGGAGTTATTTGTATCAACGCTGGTGGTGGTATTTACCTCAAAGAAGCTTTTGAGCAGTTTCGCTCAGCAGGTCAGAAATTTTTGCAAATCCGTCCGCGTTGGCTCTCCCAAGTGCCTTTAATTGATTTGCTGTTTACCAGAGCCAGTGTGGCACGTCCTTTAGAGCGCTACTGGGCACGTCAGCGCGTGATTGATTTTGTGGTGGCTGACCCAGAAGCGGCGCTGGGAACTCTGTTAGATTCTACAACTGAAGAAGAAATTAACCGTTTGCCTGAGCTAGTATCCCAACTTAAGCAGCCAGTTTATTTTTTAGCTGGTTCGGAAGACAAAGTTATGGAACCCAAGTATGTCCGTCATTTAGCTAGTTTCCACAGACTGTTTCAATACTGTGGTGATAATGTTTTAGAAATTCCTAATTGCGGACACTTGGCTATGTTAGAGCAGCCAGATGCAGTAGCCGATTACATCCGGTCGATAGTTAAGAGTGAATAGGTATTGGGGACTGGGTATTGGGCATGGGGCATGGGGCATGGGGGATGAAAGAGATCAGGGAGATGAGGGAGACAAATCAATTCAAAATTCAAAATTCAAAATTAGAGAACTTCTGCCTTCTGACTTCTGCCTTCTGCCTCCAATGCCCAATGCCCAATGCCCCATGCTCACTACTCAATAGATTGATACAACTTCATCACCTGATTCAGGGCTAATCTAGATTCAACGCCCAATGTCAAGGGCGATGTGTGACCAGAGGATAGATGTTCGGCGGCGGCGCAGCCAATCATGGCGGCGTTGTCAGTACAGAATTTCAAAGGCGGAAATAGGACGCGTAGGTTATGTTCAGTGGCGGCGGCTTGGAGATTTTTTCTCAAACCGCTATTGGCTGCTACGCCGCCTCCAACGGCAATTGTGTCTAAACCATAGTCTAGGGCACAGGCGATCGCTCTTTTGGTTAGCGATCGCGCTACAGTATCCTGAAAGCTAGCTGCTACGTCTTTTACTGGCACTTGTTTGCCATCTTTCTCTAGTTGCTGTACTAAACGCAATACAGCTGTTTTTAAGCCGCTAAAACTTGCATCATAACGATGAAACCCGCCGCTAGGTAAAGAAACTTTTCCTTCTGGTAAGACGAAGGCTTGGGGATCTCCCTGTTGTGCGAGTTTGTCAATTACCGGGCCGCCGGGATAACCCAGCTTTAATAATCGCGCGACTTTATCAAAGGCTTCACCCGCAGCATCATCACGGGTTTGCCCTAGCGTTTCGTGAATACCACAATCTTTAACATAAATCAAGCTTGTATGTCCGCCTGAAACCAGTAAGCTAAGAAAAGGGGGATTTAAACTTGGTTCGCTCAAGTAAGTTGCGTAAATGTGACCTTCGAGATGGTGGACTCCCAAAAAAGGTTTGTTATGTACCATCGCCAGGGTTTTGGCAGCAGTTAATCCCACCAATAGCGCTCCTACGAGTCCAGGGGCGCAAGTGGCGGCAATTCCATCAATTTTATCCCAGTCTAGTTTGGCTTGCTCTAGAGCTTGAGCGATCGCTTGATTAATCGTTTCTAAGTGCTGGCGGGACGCTACTTCTGGCACTACCCCGCCATATTGCTGATGGACTGGAATTTGCGAGGCGATAATACTGCTGTAAACTTCACGATTATTTACAATTGCGACAGCAGTTTCATCACAGCTAGTTTCTATTGCTAAAACGGTTGTCATTTTGGTTGAGAGTGTGGAGGTGGGGAGTTCCAAGCTTAGAGTTTTGAGTGGCACAGACAAAATGTTGCTTGTTTACTACCCTACTACAACAATTTACTCCCCATCTCCCTATCTCCCATCGATCGCTCATCTTGGTTGAGAAGCTTTAACTTTTATTTACTGAAACTTTACTCGGTTCCCACCCAAGAGTATGATGACTTCCTAGTTATGCAAATAAAGACTGTACAAGCCGCTTCGTTTTGTACAAAGAACTTTTTGTTTTGTAATAAAAGGAAACACTCTATGCGACGATTGTTTGCTTTGATTTTAGCGATTTGTCTGTGGTGCAACTTTGCCCCCCCAGCACAAGCTCTAGGGGCTAACTTGACACCTTGTAAAGACAATCCCGCTTTTCAAGAGCTAGCTGCTAATGCCCGTAATACTACTAGTGACCCAGAATCAGGAAGAAAGCGATTTGAGCGTTATTCTCAAGCACTCTGCGGCCCTGAAGGTTACCCCCACTTGATTGTTGATGGCCGTTTAGATCGCGCTGGTGATTTCTTGATCCCTAGCATTCTATTTTTATATATTGCTGGCTGGATTGGCTGGGTAGGTCGTGCCTATCTGCAAGCAATCAAAAAGGAAGGCGATCCCGAACAAAAAGAAATCCAAATCGATCTGGGTTTGGCACTACCTATCATTACCACAGGCTTTACTTGGCCACTAGCAGCAATCCAAGAATTAACCTCTGGTAAATTAGCGGCCAAAGATTCAGAAATTCCTGTTTCCCCACGCTAAACGATTTCACTAATTCATTTGTTTGGAGGCTAAATTCATGGCAGATAAAACCGACAACTCATCCTATTTGGTTAAATTTATTTCCACAGCGCCAGTGGCAGCTACCATCTGGCTGACAATCACAGCAGGTATTTTGATTGAATTCAACCGCTTTTTCCCAGATCTACTTTTCCACCCACTACCATAAGCGGAAAATCAAATTCTAGGAAAATGATCTGAAATTGTTTAGTTAGTCCAAATAGACTAACTAAACAAGATTTTCACCTAAATAGGCAGTAAAAATAGTTTTTTGAAACTCGCAATTTTGCTTATATATTGCGAGTTTCACAGCTTTCAAATTAGCTAAATTAATTTTTCTAAATTTCCTAAGCAAAAGACATCTTTAGCTACAATTATTATTAATATAAAAATGCCACCATTTTAATTCAAAGGCGAACATAATATGGCGCAAGCAGTAGATGCATCCAAAAATCTCCCCAGCGACCCCAGAAATCGCGAAGTTGTTTTTCCTGCATTCGGTAATCCACAAATAGGTAACCTAGAAACTCCGGTTAATTCTTTTCCCTTGATCAAGTGGTTCATTAATAACTTACCTGCTTATCGTCCAGGTTTGAGTGCTGGTAGACGTGCGCTGGAAGTGGGAGCAGCTCATGGTTACTGGATATTTGGCCCCTTTGCTAAATTGGGCCCACTGCGGGATACAGCTAATGCTAATTTAGCTGGGTTACTAGGAGCGATTGGTTTAGTTGTTGTTTTGACCGGCGCTTTATCTTTGTATGCCAATAGCAATCCTCCAAAAGCGCTTTCTAGTGTTACTGTACCCAATCCTCCCGCAGATGCTTTTAACTCTAAAGAAAGCTGGAATAACTTTGCCAGTTCTTTCTTAATTGGTGGTATTGGTGGTGCAGTAGTGGCTTACTTTTTAACCAGTAACCTGGGATTAATTCAAGGTTTATTTGGTTAATTTGGTCATTAGTCATTAGTCATTGGTCATTAGTTATTGGTTTAATAACAAAAAGCGATCGACAACAAAGGACAAATGACAAAGGGCAAAGTCTGAGTGGAGGAAATCTCCCCTCAGACTTTGTAATAGATGACGAATAACAAAGGACACAAAGAAAAAGCTTTGTGTCCTTTGTTGATTCATACTAGGGGTGGGTATGTTGTTAAAAATGCTTATCCAAATACAGCCGCTTCGATGTCATTTAAAGCAGTTTTAAAATCGTCATTAACGATTTGAATATCAAATTCATCTGCGGCCTTAATTTCTTCTTGGGCACGGTGCAGACGACGGGCGATCGCATCTTCAGAGTCTTGACCGCGAGAGCGTATGCGTTTCTCCAATTCCTCAAATGAAGGCGGTAAAATAAATATGCTCAAGGCACTGGGGAAAGAAGCACGAATTTGTCTTGCTCCTTCTAACTCAATTTCTAGCACTACCAACTTCCCAGAATTAATCTGGTTAAGCACAGCTTCACGGGGAGTGCCATAATAATTACCAGCAAATTCCGCCCATTCTAAAAATTCACCTTCAGGGATTAATTGTTCAAACTTAGTACGGCTAATAAAATAATAACTTTTGCCATCGATTTCCCCTGGACGGGGAGAACGGGTCGTCACGGATACCGAATAATAGAGTTCCGGATGACGCTGTAGGAGCGATCGCATTAAAGTACCTTTACCAACCCCACTGGGGCCAGTTAAAACAATCAATCTACCTAGATTTGGAGATTCTTTGGTAGTAGCGCGACTCTGGATGGGTAAAACTCGGATCATCCGTTTAACCTGTGAATTAATCAATAGATATTATTTATTACTCTTGTATTCGTGGCCAAGCCCACCATTGACTACGGATTTGTAGTATTGGTGGCAAAAAATTGGTCTAATTCACATGGTACTGCCGATAGGCTGCAAATAGAGTAAGGTTTTTAACCCACTGCTTGTCAATTATCTACAGTCTGATGATCGCGGGAAATCACAAAACGATTCGCTACCGTTTCCGGCTGAATCGCTGACAGAATTACGTGGCTGGAATCAGTGATAATTACAGCCCTAGTGCGTCGGCCATAGGTTGCATCAATCAGTTGACCTCTGTCCCGTGCATCGGTAATAATCCGCTTAATCGGGGCAGACTCTGGACTGACAATTGCAACCACTCGGTTGGCAGACACGATGTTGCCAAAGCCAATATTGATTAGCTGAATGTCCATAAAAAAAACTAACTACAAACGCAGTTTGAGAAGCTTGTAATAAACTTATTTCCATGTTATCGCCAATAAATGGGAGTTACAACGCTTAAATTCGCGTCAGCCTTAGTTTTTTAAATAATGTCTGCTTTTTTAGCTGTTTATCACCTAAAATTCCCAAAAATCTACCTAAAGATATAGTGAAAATCATACTTGTATCAGCTAGTCGATTGATGTATATTTATTTTTTTTCAGCTGACGATTAGAGATTGCAGATTAAGGGCTAGGAATTAGGAAAAAGTTTTTCTAAAGATGTAATAGCCAATACCTAACCCATGCTGACTTAGGATTAGGTAGTTAGAGTACTTAATGTCTCAGTTGCATCGGCACGCGAGTTTTTTAGTAATTGGCTTTAGTTTTTAAGCGAACAAAATACGACTGAGGGCAATTACACACCTTATTAGACCTGCCTTGAAAATAGGGACTGGGGACTGGTGACTAGGAAAGAAATATTTTCATTCCTTCGTTGTGAATTGTGTTCATGGAGTCTCTTGCAAAAGTCCTTCTTTGCGTTCTCTTCTCTGCGCCTGGAGCGTGATACAAATTCATATTTATGCAAGAGGTCTATTTATGAAACTGCGATCGCTACTAGATGCTGAGCTTAAGTTGATTGAGATTTGAAAACAAAAAAATCAAGATTTTCAGGGACATTTTACGAAAAGAAGCAGGGATTTTTAGAATAGTGGGATAAGTTAACATAAAAATTAAAAAGGTTGCCGATTAGACAACCTTCTTATGTAATTTATTAATGAGTTACTTAGCAGTTTTTTTCAAACCTTGCCAGCTTTCTCGCAATCGTATCAAGTTAGGCGTATGACCACCATAACGCCAGCTAACATAGGCTTGGCAAATTTCATCTATGACCTCAGCAGTTGCTGGGGCATGATGTTGGTATGAAACTTTGGCATACTCTAAAGGTGTTTGTGCCGGATGTTTTGCTAAACCTTTTTGCGCTGTCCATTGCAGCATTTGTTGATAAAGGCTTTCCATCGCTGGCAATTTCTTTAACCATCGACGATTGCGCCATTGCCGCCACTGTCCCCAACCGAGCCAACCAAAGAAAGCGATGGTAGTACTCAAGATTAAGCCAGTCAATACACCCAACCAACCTTGAGTAAATAAAGCTAAAAACCAAGCGATCGCTCTACCGATCCAGCTAAATATTGTCCCAAATACATTATTCAATAAACCTGTCACCGGAGAAGGTAACCATCCAGCAACCCACTGCCAAAATTGTCGCAGCACGCTAAAAGTTTCAGTATCCTCAATTGATGGAGGTATTAACGGATGATTGGGAATTGGATCGAAGGCAAACCAGCCAAATTTCGGGAAATAGACTTCCGTCATCGCGTAGGCATCTGTATTACGGACAACATACATCCCTGTGAATGGATTAAACTCTCCTGGACTAAACCCTGCTACCAACCGTGCTGGGATACCAATGGAACGTAGCATCACTGTGAGAACTGTGGAAAAGTGGTCTGGATAGCCTCCTTTGTTCTTGAATAAAAAAGCTTCTACCAAATCTTCTTTTTCATCCAAATAAGGTAGGTCTAAGGGATTTTGCGGAATAGAGTAGTATTGCTTCAAGTATTGAGCTAAGTAAAGAGCTTTTTCATAAGCTGAATCCAGACTTTTAGAAGACTTTGCTACCCGGTTTTGATTGTACTTGGTGAGGATTTCTTCGGTGCGTTGCCGGACTTTTTCAGCAATTTCGGGCGGTATTTGGAGATAATGCTTTTTAATATCTTGGGGATATTTAGTAGAAGTTTGACCTAATAAAGTCCGATCGCGGTGTGGTACTTCGGAAACTACTGTATAAGTCACGCCTTCTGATAATTCCACAGGCGATCGCAACCCATTTTCTTTATCAACTGCAATCATTGGTGTGGGAAAGTAAATTTCCTTGGGATTAGCCATCGCTGGAATTAAATTCGGCAAATCCGACACCACTGTATAAGTTTGTACTACTTCTTGAGTTTTACCAGAAATCAGAGGTGGGGGAATAAAAATTTGGTAAGACCAGGGCGGCCGTCTGATGGTGGTAACATCATCTTTACGAGAAACTTCCCATCCTTTACCTGTATAACGGTCAAATGCCAACACTCGCCAAAAACCTTCAGCTTGCGATCGCACTCGCATCACAACTTTAGGTTTCATCTCGCCCCGGAGATTTTGGTTAATTTCGCTATTGAAACCGTAGTAAAAATTATTATCTACTTTTCCTGGTTCCCCAGTTTTGCCCTGTCCTGTGCCATCGCCTTGATTATTGCCATTACCTTGGCGGACATAGCCGGGATTGATAATGCTACGTCCTGTAAAACTACCTTTGATTTCAATTGGAGAACTTACAGGAAAGGTTCTTAATTGGTAGCCAGGTAACCTCGGTAAAACAGCGAAAATTGCCAGTCCGAGACCGACAATTACAAAAAAATTAACAATTAAAAATTTAAAATTTAAACTTGAGAATTTATCCTTTGGGGTCTTTTCTTTTTGTATTTTTAATGGTTTCAAACCCAAGCGCGAGCGATAATCTAATACTAAAGTTGGGAGAGCGATCGCTAAAAACAACAGCAACACAGGTGCAAATGCTAAAGTCTGACTCAGCGTTGCAGCCACACCCAATAAAATTAATCCGATAACAATCGAATAACCCAAATTTTTGCGGCGGGGTGTATCAAAGCTGTGCAACACCTGTAGTTGAATCAATAACTCTGCTAAACCCAACCGCGTATCATTCAACTCTGTCACTAACCGCCCAAAGAAAGTACCCAGCGCTATTAACATTCCAATAGCAATGCAGAACTTCACTGCGATGTTAGTATCGCGGCGACGATAGTAACTCCAAACCGCACCCACTACACTTAGGGGTAACGCCCAAAGACTGAATAAAGTCTCGGCGGCGATATCCGTCGCCACAATTCCCAAAATAACCAACGCTAGCACCAGCACCCGCAAGGAAATTGAATTTTCCACTTCTGTCGAAGGCGAACCCTGTGTATTTTGCTGCCTGAAATTACCTGTAGAGAGACGCCAAAACCGATTCATGGTGGATAAGTTAAACATTTCGAGTCTAAGGTGTAGAACCGACGGAAACAATGGTAAAGACGGAACTAGCCGCCCTACTATCAAGTATTCCCGTTGGGGGAAGTTTTCTTATCCTGTTTTTAAGCGTCTATAAGTGAAAAAGTGATGGCTTGGTAAATATAGAGACGTGGCTAAATCAGTATAACGCAGCGAATTAACTGCTTCCACAGGTTTTGTGACTACTCAATTTTCCGCGAGAGGCTGCGCCAACGTGAAGGCTTGTCTGCGACACGCCGCGCGAACGCCTACGTTTGTATGGCGCAAATTCTATTCGCCAAAGCTTTTATAGCAGTTGAAGCATACTTTAAGACATCAACCGATCCTTAAACTCTGACGCCAATAGACTCTGAAGGCTGTTGCCTATTGCCCATTCCCTGCTATAGTCCAAAATTGGTGTTATCGGGTGAGTCTACACCTGCCTAAGATTTGGCAACCTACATTAAGTAAGCACCCTGTTTTTAGTAGTTTTGAAAGAGAAACAAAGCCCCGAAGCAACAGCTAGGGGAAAAGTTATCTTAATATATATCAGCGTTGATTGACGCAGTGTGCTAGCGGTAGCAATTTAGACTACATTGTGGGACTAATTACAAACAGCAAAGGTTGTTCGTCTATTTCTGGAAACTCAACTTCTAGGGTATAAATTGGGTTAAGTTGCTCGCAGCCTAACTCTACACTTAAGTATCCGGAACTTGAAGATGTTGTCATTGCTAAGGTACCACTTCCCCGCAATGTCAAAGTTCCTTTAACGGGTAAATCAGCTTGAACGAGTAACTTCGTAAGTTTACCTAGAGATTGGTACTCTACTTTAATGTTTAAAGTACCGACACTGGTTAACCATTGTCTTTCTACCACTGGACTAGTTGCTGAAAGTGGTAGAGTCAGATTTTCCAGCAATTGTTTTGCCGCCAGCAATGACAAAGCCATCTGTTGACGGGGTTGTAAATCTGAATAATCGCTCTGAATATCCGGCATTTTGTCCAGAGTATTCACGGAACGATAAGTGCTTCTTAGCACTAACCCAGCGATATCATTTAGTGCCTGAGATTCATTGGGGAAAAAGTTCTCCACCACTTGAACTAATTTTGCCCCCAGTGGCACTGAAGATGTAACCAACGCTTGACACTGTTCTAGCAATTGCCGGAAAACTCTTTCTGGCAGTGGAATCGGCAGATTCAGCTTCGACTGCTGTGCCATCCATCCCCAGCTAGGAACGAGTGCCATTGACGGCTCATCAAGAAAATCGGGATACTCGGTTAATTGTGTTTCCCAAGGAAACAAGGGTGGTTGGTCTTGGATTTGGATTTGTAACCGACGCTTAAGGACGGCTTGGAAACGATCTTGCACAGTAGGAATTTCTCCCGGTAGAAAGGCCTGGGGTGTTCCTCTCAGTTCTGACTCACTGTTTTTTGAAGCAGTGGCTTCCTTGAAGAGGTTTTCTACCCCGTAATTTTCCTTACATTCTAACGAGGGATGCTCATCGTTTTTGACATTACCTGTCAATAACCAATAGAGACACTCGTCTTGTAAGGATTCTGAGTCACTATTCATGAGTAGATGCACCAGATCCGGACACTAATGAGTTACGAATTTCCCAAGCTTGTTCGAGAATCTTAAACCAACGTTTTTGCAGTTGTGCCATAGACAGCCCTAAAGTTTTAGCTATTTTTTCATCGCTTTGCCCTTGTTGCTTCAACTCTAGTAAAGACCGCTGTTTGTTGTCCAACTGTGCTGTGTATGCTTGCCATTGCTGGGGAGTTAAGCCCAAGTTGGTATGCAATGAAGCTTCTAGCCATTCGTGAACTAATTCCCAACGGTGTAACAAGGCGAATCGAATTAGATGATATTTGAAGCGCTGCTGTAAGTAATCTCTCTGACGAGGGGTTAGACCCAAAACCGACTCAATTTCCTGTGCTGATAAATCTTGAAGGCGAAGCGAAAAGTAATCAGCGCAGTCAGATTGTTGTCGTTGTTCGAGATAATTCATTAATTCCGTAATCACAACGGAACGTAAGGTGTCTTCTTCAGGTTCGGCTTCTGTTTGGGTTGCCATTGTGGAGCGCAATTGCTGAATGGCTGGTTCTTCCCAACCGTCGCCATCACTATTGCTACCTTCTGCGGCTTGTTCTATGTCTACGCTGGTTTCGGGGGGTTGCTGTTGGGAGAAAGTTTGCGCTCTGAGGATAATTAGCTGTTGCTGACGGCCTGGTAAGGGAATTCGTCGCTTACCATAGCGTTCGGTAAATGCCATATACTCGGCCAATTCCAGAAGCGTTTGTGGGCGGTAAGTGGCACCGAGTTGATTTTCTCGCCGGAAAGCGTTCAATGCTTCTAGATAAAAACTTTGTAGAAAGTCTTCAATTATAGTTAGCCGTCCTTGATAGCTCAATTGCTTCTGAGGAGGATTAATGTAACGATAAATAATAGCACTCAAAGTACTGTGTAATTCTACCCTGCCTCGATTTGAACCTAACTGATAGTACCTAAGACACTGTTGCAGCCGATGTCGGGCGAGGGTGAGTGCCGAGCTTTCTACAGCCCCGGAAGCTTGGATTCGTTTGCTTTCACTGCAAATCCGGTAGACTTCAGTGGTGATTCGTCTTGCTACATCGTGGCAATTCTGTTCCGAAGCTTTGGTTGACTGCTGAAACTCCCTGGACAGGAGTTGAAAGATCGCCTCCACACCAATAGAATTTTCTCCCAGAAAGGTTGCAGATGGAATAGTTGCGGTTGCGGCTGAATTCATAGTCTCGGTTTTCAAAAGACCTTAAGGTATTTAAATACAACCTGTACGACCGTGGGTGTTGGCTTTTTGGGTTTTGCCTATAAGCTAAATGCAGGCCCTACCTACGTTTGAGATGTGCCTGATTTTATTATTCCCAAATTTAATGGGATTGTTCACATTTTGTAGATGTTATTGCCATTACCCAGGAGTCGTATACAAGTCATTATGGATTTAGAAGCACAAATTCAATTGCTGATTGACAATGCACCCCGCGATGGTATTACACCAAATCTAATTTCAGCAATTTCTCCTGCCCTGAAAGCGATCGCTCAGAAATTACGTTACTCCCAGTACTATATTCTCCAAAGTTCGGAGGGTAACTGGGTTTTAACTACGTTGAGCAATCGTACTAATCCAGGATTAGAAAAGCGAGTGGTTTACGCTTTTCCTACCATACAGGATGTCTCCCTAATTTCCACTGCTGGGCTTGACCCTCAAATGCTAACTAAAATTGTTCCCGCGACCCATATTTTGTTTCAATTGGTGGCATTAGAACCCGTAGATAGTATCGTTTTTTTGGAAACGCCGGGTCAGACCACTCATACCTTTGAAGTTCGGCGAAGCGAGCTAGAAAAACTCATGCAACAACAGCTGCGAAAGATGCGATCGCCTAAACACATACCCCCTGATATTGCATAGAATAATTTGCGAGGTGAGATTTTTTCTATACAACCCAATATCTATTTTTAAAATTTTTGAGCGCCAGAAATAGCGCTCAAAAATTTTTCAAAAATTTTCAATTTCTAATCCGCTTGCAAAAATTTGCTTTATTTAGGAACCCATTTTTTCGCTTATCACTTTGGAATATCTAAAATTGATTAAAAAACAGTTACCAGTGAACAGTTATCAATTTTTTTGTTTAGGTTTTGCTGATTCGTGAGCTAGATTTCAACTTTCTGAAATATCTAAAATTGATTAAAAAACAGTTACTAGTGAACAATTCTCGATTTTTTTAACTTCTGCTGAGCTACAAATCCCTATCCAAGAATAGTTGAGTAGGTTTTATTTAGACAAAACTTACGCAACTAAGACATATCCGTTTCGTGCTGGGAGTTAACACTAAAGGCAAAAACCCTGCACGAACAGACATTTTGAAATTTTAGATTTTTTTAATTATTTAATCAAAAATCCTTCTTGAAAAGCTTTGCTCGGAGGGAACCTCCCCACCCAGCGGGATCTTGCAACAAACTTTTCGCAAAATCTAAAATCATTTTTTAATAGAGCCGACTCAGCCCATAATCAGCTATGTTAATCAATGCCTGCTGGGACTCAGAGGCTGGCAGAACTGCGAGATGTTCAATTGCCAATTTAGTATGATGAGCAGCTAATTCTCGCGCTTGCTGTATACCTTGACTATCCTGAATCAGTGCTAATGCTTGCTCTAAATCTCCCTCTTGAGCAAATTCTCTTTCAATTAGCACTTCCAAGTATGGTTTTTCGGCTAAAGCAAATAAAACGGGTGCAGTTAGATGACCACTTTTGAGATCCGACGCCACTGGTTTACCCAAGGTGTCTGTTGTACTGGTGAAATCTAGAATGTCATCGACAATTTGAAATGCTATGCCCAGATGACGACCATAGCTGTACATATGCTCAACAGTTTCTCGTGACACTTCACTGAGTAAAGCAGCAGCTTTGGAACTGTTAGCAATTAACGAAGCTGTTTTGTAATAACTCTTTTGAAGGTAAGTTTCAATGGAGATGCTGGCATCAAAACGATTCAATCCCTGCTGAATCTCCCCTGTAGCTAAATCCATAATCACTTCTGAGAGGAGTTTCACCACCTCCAAATTGTCTAAGTTTGCTAAATACCACGAAGATTGGGCAAAGAGAAAATCTCCTGCTAGTATGGCTATGCGGTTACCAAACAAACTATGAACGGTGGGAACGCCTCGCCGCACGTCTGATTCATCTACCACATCATCGTGTACCAAGCTTGCTGTGTGAATCATTTCGGTAATTTCAGCTAAGCGGCGGTGACGCGGGGTAATTTCTTGGTCTAACATTGTTGCCCGCGATATTAGCAGGACAATTGCTGGCCTGATACGCTTTCCCCCAGCTCCGAATAAATGTTCGGCTGCTGCAAACAAAATGGGGTGGCGATTTCCAACTAGCTGTTTGAGGTTATCTGCTAGTTGTCGCAGGTCTGCTTCCACAGGGGTAAACAGGGAGGTGGCTGGGGTCATGGATGGGCGGACTCTGACTTAGGTTACGAAAGTTTACATATCCTTTACTCATTTTAAGATAACCCTGTGCCAGCGCAAAGTTTTCATCAGCTAATCCCATACTCTTAAGTTTATTGGTAGATAGACAAAAATTGTTTTTTGTCAATAAGCAATTATGCTTTATTGAAATATAACTTTGGACAATATAGGAAAAGTGTTCGCAGAAGATCGTGTTACTGAGCTATTGTGAAATTTTTCCTGAGTGTAGGATACTACCTAGAATATAAAAATAAGGCTTGAGCAATGACCATTCCACAAAAATAGCAATCAAATAAGCTGGTGCAAAATTTCAGGGTATTCACTTGCCGTATTTGTACATTGACCTCTACAGACACAACCAAAAAAAGATAAGTATTATTGCTGATTGACTATTTTGGGAAAATCTGGATTAGATTGGTTAGTATCGGACTAAATTTTTTTCCAGATCGAAGTCTAGCTATTGAAAAAATTTGAAATTTAGCAGGCGAGTAGGCTTAAAATTCAGGGCTGTTGTGTTACGCTAAAATATAGGAATTTTAAATTTTTCAAATACTCACACACCAAAAGTTAAGTCACCTGTTAGTTGATTTTACGGACACGGTAGTTGTGTGTATAAAATAACTGTTCGTTGGTGATATTAAGGGAATAAATTCTTTGATTTTTCCAACGAGATGCGAAACTCCTAGTTTGGAGTTATGGGATATCCCTATGGGAAGTCCTTCGGGTAACGCTCCTTCTCTGCGAGACGCTAAACAAATGTCGCTAAGGGTAGGCTACGTCAAGTAGGTTATAAAGTCGTACTTTATAACTAAATTGGCTCAAAGTTAAATGACTTTAGTGCATGTTGAGCGCGAGGGTTACTCCTGTCACAGTAATGTGAGCAAAAATAAGGCAGATCGAGTAGACCGCTGAGAATTGCAGTATTAGGTTGTCTATTGGCAACTTAACTGCTGTGGTATTTATGGTCTGCTAAAAATTGCATTAGATAATAGATTATTTGTCAGTAGAGAGTCTTATCTCTATAGGTAGATTTACTATAAGAAACTACAGTCATCAAGAACGTACTTGGTTGGCTGAGTTCTACTAATTTCATGAAATTTTGTATTTGTTGCCAAGGGTGCTAGTAGAACAATGATTTACGGAAGTGTGCCTATGATGATTTTTATTTTAGCGTCTGGATATTTGTTCACAGTCTACCTGTTATTAGCACTAGCAAAACGGACGGGTACAAAGACTGCTCCAAGAAGTTTTGCTTCATCTGTTGAAGTAAAACACGAGCAGGAGATATCAGTTCGGACAAATGTGACTGAAGCAGTTAATAGTCAATAGTCGATAGTTAGGAGTGAGGAGTGAGGAGTTTGGAGTTATTAATTCAAAACTCTTAATTTTTAACTCCTAACTTTTTAGATAGTTTTATTGGGGTTGGGAAATAGCGATATCAGTAAAGCAAACCTGTTCGACTAGGGGTGTATAGCCTAGCCACTGGACTCCGGACTGGGAAAATTGTTGTGGACAACCACTGACAGCAAAGCGAGTTGGTAGTGGTGGCTGGGTGCTTCTTAAGCCTAGCAAGTCTAGTTCTTGAGCACAAGCAGCGACAACGTGAACAGCTGGGTCAACTAACTGGACTTGAGAGGGAAGCAGCGATCGCAATACTGGTGCCAGGAGCGGATAATGGGTACAGCCGTGGACTAAGGTGTCAATTTCCTGCTCTAATAAAGGTTCTAGATAGCCTCGTGCAACTTCAGCAGTGTAAGGGTCGTGAATGCGGTTTTGCTCAATCAGCGGCACAAACTCTGGACATCCAACTTGCCAGACTTGGACATTTGAATTGATTTCGAGTATGGCGTGCTTATAAGCATTACTCTTAGCTGTGGCGGGGGTGGCAATTACACCAATGCGCTTTCCTTGCTGGACTGCTGCCCTTGCCCCTGGTAGGATTACCCCCAGTATAGGTATGTTAAATTCTTGACGCACAGTTTCTAAGGCTAGGGCAGAACTGGTGTTGCAAGCCATAATCACCATTTTTACCTGCTGCTGTTGCAGCCAGGTGAGGATTTCACGCGTAAATTGTAAAATTTCTGCTTGTGAACGAATTCCGTAAGGAAGCCGAGCTGTATCCCCAAAGTAAACAATTGATTCATTCGGGAGTTGGCGATACAGTTGTCGCAGTACCGTCAGTCCTCCGACACCACTATCAAAGATACCAATTGGGGCATGTTGGGGTTCTTGATTAGAAAAATTGTCAAGATTTCCTTCAAAAATGGAAGATGAATACACAGGCAGATATTGATTTAGGTTTTTGGATATAAAATACAGAATCTAGCAGAGAATGTACAAATTTACCACTAAATTCTGTACTAAAAACAAGTCTAAATACCACCTCTCAAATGAGTAATTTTTACTATATTACCTTTGGCGTAAGTATTTGAGAATGCCACTAGCGATCGCTTCTGCCATTCGATTTTGATACTCTGGCGATCCTAATCTCGGATTATCCTCGTAACCAGTCATATAACCTGTTTCCACTAAAATCGAGGGCATAGAGCTTTTCCGGAGAACGTAGAATCTAGCTTTGCGCGTTCCCCGGTCTTTAATGGTAGAGATGTTTTGCAAAATCGTATTACGAACTACTTCAGCCAGAGCATAACCACTGTCGTAATAATAGACTTCTAAGCCATTGACAGTAGGGCGATTATCAACAGAATTAGCGTGAATGCTCACAAACAAAGTAGCATTAACTCGCTCGGCGATATCTACTCGTCCCTGAAGTTCTACGAAAAAGTCAGCATCTCGTGTTAATACTGCTTGTACACCATTTTGCTCTAAAATTGCTGCTACCCTTCTACCAATAGGCAAGACTACATCTTTTTCCAACAGTCCGCCCAAACCGGGGGCGCCTGAGTCCTTACCACCGTGTCCTGGGTCAATAACTACTAGCAATTTTCCATTAGGAACTGGGGGGCGTGGCCGTGGCTGGGATGTGGGGCGAGGATTATCTGTGGGGTTGGGGAATTGACCTTGGTTTGGTGATGGAAGCGGAGGTAAAACAATGGGGGGTATCTTACCAGACCGTCGTAATTCTAAAGCCAAAAGCTGGTCGCCCACTTGGTTGAGTTCGCCAATTTGCACTCCGGCTGCTGGTTGAATTAAGACGGTGACAGTGTTGGCTGGTTGTGGTTGCAGGCGAACGCGGAGGATAGGGCTATTAGGATTAAAAGTTGGTCCTTTAACTTTAGGAGCTAATCGAGCATTATTGATGGTGATGCGGAATAGACCAGAGGTTCTATCCCAGCCTCCTGTGGCAGATAAACTTTGGTCGGCTCTAATTAACAGTTGTGTGCCATTACCAGCTAGTTCTACAGACTCAATGGTGGCAGGTGAATCGTTCGCAGATGATACAGAAGGTGGAGTATTGTTGCTTGGTAACTGGGCAATACCACGACTGGGCAGAACCACAAAACCACCAATAGTACTGGTAGTTGCCCGCCAGTCAGAACCATTTTTGTCCACCTGTAAGGTCATGCGAACAACAGACAGGCTACTTTCCAGTTGGGAGAATTGGATGCGACTGACCCCATAACGATTAATTGGTACATCTCGCTGCTGGAGATTTGGTGAGAGAGTTGCACCAGCGATATCAATATTAATTAGCTGGCGATCGCTGCTACGATTTACCTTAATCTGAGGGTTAGCGCCACTGGTGGCCACGAAAAAGCCATCGCCTGTAGTTCGTAAGCTTTCAATTTGAGTAACTCTAGCGACAACTGTTCCCCTATTCGGTGGATTAACGCTGTCGGTTGTCACCACATTATAAATATTTCTTGGAGATAACGCTGCTGTCGGTGTTCTTGGTGGAGTTACTGTAGCTATTTCTTGCTGTTGAGTAGTTCTTGCAGGTACATTTTCGGCTTCTGGCGTAGGTAATTGCACTATCCAGCGATCGCCAGTTGTACTTAGAAATTTCACTTGTTTGGGGTCTAAAGTATAACCAGGGGTCAATTCGACGACTATACGCGTTGTTTGTTCGTCAAACTGCCCGATGCGGATAGCGCTAATTGCACCACCGACTTGTTGGTTTAGCTGCGGACGCCCAAATGTCGTTCCTGGCAAATCAATTACCAGCCGAGTTGGGTTGAAAATTAACTGTGCTTGGGGTTGGACATCTCCCGCAGTATTAATTTCCAGTTTGTTTTGATTGGCATCAAAGCGCCAAGATTCTAGTCTCGCGGCCATTGCCGGCGACGACAGCATGAAGATAGTTCCAATAGTACTGGGTAGTAACCAGCGTAATTTCACAGTCCTTTCTCCTGATTCACATTCATGGGAGCCGTCAACATCTCAACATATTGGCAAATCCTCACACCGTCACCGCCTAGACTTGAGTTTTGCGCTGTTATTAAGACACAGCTAATGGCGTAAAATATAGCACGCTCATCCGATTTTGCCATGCCATTAGCCCATATATAGGATTCCTATTTGATTTTTGAACTTACTCGTAGAGTCAGGCAATGGAGAATAGGCAATAGATAAACATTAGGGACTTCCAAATAAAAATATCCTATCGCTTTGGTGGCACGGGCTAGGGAGCTTTTAGCTGGAGGAGGGAAAGTAGCTTGGAAGCAGTAAAATTAGATAATTTATTTTTTGGAATTCCCTTAATTGCCTCTTGCCTGTTACCTGTTGCCTTTAGGTGTACGGTATTTTTTCACAAATTAAATTGGATTGCTATAAATTAGACGTACAAAGCATCAGATGACAATAGCAAACAAGCGACTCTTGTTCCGCCGCAAGAATACCTAAATTTTTTAGGTAAAGTACAAAAAATAGGTAATTTTTTGCCTACAACTGAGTAATTAGAATTATGCCAGTTGGGAGTTTGAGGTTGTGATGAGTCTAGGTGAGATAAATTTGTTCTCAACACTAGCAATATCGTCATGATAATCACTATTAAATTGTATAAATTTAGTAATCATTTAGATTTATTTACTCAAAAATATAGACATAATTACTTATCTTCTCTTCAGGTATTGCAGGATGCCACGAGCGATCGCTTCTGCCATTTGATTCTGGTAAGCTGAGCTTCTGAGTTTAGCGTTATCCTCTCGACCAGTCAAATAACCTGTTTCTACGAGAATCGAAGGCATGGAACTTTTTCTGAGGACATAAAATCTGGCTCGACGCACTCCCCGATCTCTGATATTTATGCTTTGGAGAATACTGTTATGGACAATGCGAGCTAAACCCAAACCACTATCGTAATAGTAGGTTTCCAAGCCACTGACATCCGGACGCCCCGCACCTGCTGAATTAGCATGGATGCTAACAAATACATCAGCATTAGCTCGCTCTGCTAATTGCACTCGTCCCGGAAGGGTGACAAAATAGTCAGAATCTCGCGTCATAACTACTTGGACGCCATTTTGCTGCAAAATCTGAGCTATTTTTTTACCAATAGGCAAGATGATGTCTTTTTCCCGTACTCCGCCAATACCGACTGCTCCTGAGTCTTTACCGCCATGCCCTGGGTCAATGATGACTACCACTCGTCCATTAGTAATTGGGCGTTGTGGTTGCCTTGCAGGTTGGGGATTGGGATTATTTGGGTCTGGGAATGGGCCCCGGTTTATCGGTGGTAATGGAGGTACAGTATAAGGGGGTCTGCCAGGAAGTGTGACAACTCGACGAGAACCTTGTATTGGTAGAGCCAAGAGCTGGTCACTGATGCGATTGGGTTGACCAAGTTGCACTCCGGCTGCTGGTTGAACTAAGACAACAACTGTGTTGGGTGCTTGGGATTGCAGGCGTACCCGCAGAATGGGGCTATTGGGAGCAAAGGTAGGGCCCGTGACTCTGGGAGCTAACTTAGCATTGGGAATTGTGATGCGGAATAGACCAGAGTTTCTATCCCAAACTCCTGTAGCAGATACTGTTTGGTCAGCTCTAATCAGCAGTTGTGTACCATTATCAGCCAGTACCACCGACTCAATTGTAGCTGGTGAGTCGTTAGCCAATGGTCGGCTGGGAAAAGAAACAGGTTCTGACCCATCGTCAGAATTATTATTTCCAGGTAATGTCACAACACGAGTAGGTAGAACTACTAAACCAGTATTACCACTTTTAGTTGCTCGCCAGTCTGGGCTATTTTTATCTACCCGCAAAGTGAAACGAACACCAGGGGGTTGACTTCGTAGTTGGGTAAATTCAACACGGCTAACCCCGAACTTGTTAACGGACTGATTACTTTGCTGTATTAGGCGTGGTGATAAAGATGCGCCAGAGATATCTATAAAAACACTAGCACGATCGCGGCTGCGAACTACCTGAATCGGAGGATTTGCACCGCTGGTGCGGAGGAAAAATCCATCACCTGTGACTTGTAGGCTCTCAATTTGTGTTGCAGATCGGGGAGTGGTGACGACTCTTGAGAGTTCGGGTTGAGGACTAGAGTCTGGGGTTACTACACTGTAAATATTTGTTGGAGGTGATGCTGTTCTATCAACTTCTGGCCTGGGCAATTGCACTGTCCAGCGATCGCCAGTTGTTCCCACAAATTGCACTCGTTTGGGGTCTAAAGTATAACCAGGGGTCAATTCGACCACTATACGTGTTGTTTCTGTATCAAACTGCCCAACACGGATATAACGAATACCATTACCCACCTGTTGGGTGACCTGGGGACGCCCAAAGGTCGTTCCTGGCAAATCAATGACCAACCGAGTCGGGTTGAAAATTAGTTGTGCTTGGGGTTGAACATCCCCGACAGTATTAATTTCCAGTTTGTTCTGATTGGCATCAAAGCGCCAAGATTCTAATCTTGCCGCCATTGCAGGCGACGATAGCATCAAGATAGTTCCAATAGCGCTGGGTAGTAACCAGTGTAATTTCACAGTCCTTTCTCCTAATTCACATTCATGGGAGCCTTCAGTAGTGCTGAGTATATAGTCCAAAGTTACTAAAATTCACATTTCAACAAGCCTAAACGCTGGTGTAACTCTTGGATTAGATCGCCAAATAATAGTTTTGTGCTTTATTTGACTTATTTCATTGCTCAGCCCTGCTTGGGTCAATATCTCAACTCATTGCTAAATCATCACACCGTCACCACCTAAACTTGAGCTTTGATGCCTTTTTTAATTAAAATGGTATAAAGGCACACTTCAATCAATATGATTTATCAGCAAAAGATTGCCAAGTTTGATATCGGGATTTAGATCCAGGTGAAAGCTTTCACCTATAGAGGTGGGCGACTCTGACTCCCAATAAAACTAGATAACTGATAACTGTTTGTTGTTTGTTGCCATTGATGCACTAAGTAAATAATTCCCACTACTGTCAGTGAATCTAGCTTTTTTGATGGGTAGCTACTCCCCAATTACTTGAAAAATCTTCAAATTAAGAGTGATAAGAATCTGCTTTCTAAAATCGTAACTTTCACTTTGGGTGGAGTAGAGAGTAGGGAGTAGGGAAGAGAAATTTATAAATTACGCTTCTGGATATAAATTGGTATGAGGAGCAGGTGAAAAGTAGAAATAAGTAACATTCCGAATACTAGTAGAAACTATAAACAAACGACAATTTTATAATCACACGGGACGGAGATTTGGGGAGAGAAGTTTCCAATGTCAGCAGAGAGATGGGGCAGAGGAGCGGAGGGGGAAAAATTCTTAACTCAGCACTCTCAATGCCCAATACCCCATGACGGCAGTTGCTCCACTTGAGGAGACCCCTACGTACCTGTCACTGCCTCCCCAATGCCCCAGCGATTAACTATCGCGAGATTCTGTGGTTTTTTCTGTCACTGATACCTTCGACTGGGGTGGTTCGATTACCAGCGATGTTCCAGAAGCACCATCTAAAACTAGTTGCTCTGACCCTGCGGTTTTTGGTTCTGGAAATACAAATCGTAACAAGGGAGGAGCTAAAAAGGTGGTTAAGATAACCATCATAATAATCGCTGCCCCCAGTGGCTTGGAAAGAACGCCGCTAGCAGCGCCAACACCAGCAAATACTAATCCAACTTCGCCTCTAGGAATCATTCCCACACCGATCGCTAAACGGTTGATTTCCGGTTGACCAAACACGCTTAAACCTGTGATTACTTTACCAATGATGGCTACTATAATCAGGAAAGTTGCCATAATTAAGCCTTCTCGATTATCGGGAATCGCTGGGTTTAGGACTCCCAAATCGGTTTTTGCACCAACGGTGACAAAGAAAATTGGCACCAGCATATCGGCAATGGGACAGACTTGCGTTTGCAGTTCTTTACGCTTATCTGTTTCTTCTAGGACTAAACCTGCGGCAAAAGCTCCCAGAATTGCTTCTAAGTGGATGACGGCGGCCAGATATGCCATTGCAAAGGCGAAGACGAATGCTGGTATCACAACTCCACCGCGTGTTTTAAGATGGTTAGCGATCGCCACAAAAGACCTATTGAAAACATTCCCTAGCAAGATTGCTCCCAAAATAAAACCAGTGGCACTGATAATCAAATAAATGACTTTGCCAACATCCACTACACCATCTTTAGCTAAACTGGCAACTACCGCTAAGACGATGATTCCTAGCACAT
The DNA here is from genome assembly GCF_014698835.1 of Nostoc paludosum FACHB-159. Classification (GTDB taxonomy): domain Bacteria; phylum Cyanobacteriota; class Cyanobacteriia; order Cyanobacteriales; family Nostocaceae; genus Nostoc; species Nostoc paludosum. Next base: position 142,404 of record NZ_JACJTU010000015.1, read on the forward strand.
CGTCAATCACAGCAGCACCGAGAATAATCTGCCCTTCTTTAGAATTGAGTCGCCCCAGTTCTGATAGCACTTTGGAAGTAATCCCAATACTAGTAGCAGTCAAAGCCGCCCCCGCAAAAATCGCCGGCACAGCGCTGATACCAAACAAAGTCATCAGTCCCACAGTACCAGCGGCAAAGGGTACTGCTACCCCCACCACTGCAACGACGGTGGCTTGGATACCCACTGCCATTAAGTCTTTTAAGTTGGACTCCAAACCGATTTCAAACAGCAGGATGATCACGCCCAATTCTGCCAAAACGGAAACGACCTCAGACTGTGCTGCAAACACCGCTGGAGTCGCTTCGGGAGATAAACCAGCTGTAGTTTGCAAAAAGGTCATAATCAACGAATTAGAAGCCTCTGTGCCGCCTTCTGGAAATACCAAAAGATGCAAAACAGAGACACCAACTACCACACCACCTACGAGTTCGCCTAAGACAGGCGGCAAACCCAGTTTGTTGGATAACTCGCCACCAACTTTGCTGGCGAGGTAAACGACTACTAAGCTTAGTAGCACTGCTGCTACTACCATTGAACTGTCTGCGGCTTCTGTTGCGCTAGCCAGCAGAGGAAAAGAGAAGTTGATTGGATTTAACAAATGCATTGGGTTCTGTGAAAATCCTTCTCTTTGATTTTGACGCGTTTCTGAAAAACATCTGTCTTTCGATACGAAATTTGCAGCTTCTAAGACTTAATCTGTGCCATTTGTCATATCTATCAAGCGCTGCCAATAGACTTGAGAAACCGGAACTACAGACAATCTCGGAAGTCGCAGCAAGTCAAAGTCTGTAAATTTTTCATCCTGCTTAATTTGCCCTAAAGTCACAGGTTGCTGTACTCTTTGCACTGCCCGCACATCCACAACTACCCGTTTGCTATCGTTGAGTGCTGGATCGATATAAGGTTGGCTAATTATTTCTGCTATACCTATAAGTTGTCGTTCTTTGCCTGTGTGATAAATCAACGCCAAGTCCCCAATTAGCATGGTGCGTAGATGTTTGAGGGCTAGAGAATTGTTGACTCCATCCCAAATTGTACTGCCGTCCCGTTCCAAATCGAAGTAAGAATAATTTTCTGGTTCAGTTTTCAGCAGCCAATACGCCATACCCAAATCTCCCAAAAGATTAATGTAATCTTTTTAGTTTCCAAAAATGTAACCATTCCCGCTTTTGATTCTGGTGGTGTCAAAGTATAAACATACAAATCGTATCTAGCGATCGCATTTGAATTATGAAAAACTTGTGGTGGCTGTTAACTTTCAACAGTCACCAGAGGATTGCTACATACGCTTAATTAAAAATATTTGTTCTGAGGAGTGCAAATCTTATGACTAGAGCCGCTTTACCCGGTTCGCTGTTTCCATCTGCAAATTTGTGGAAAATACTGTCTTTAACTTTGCTTTTATGTACAACTTTTACACTACCGCCTGCATTGGCACAAGAAAAGGAGAAATTGTGGCGAACCTTGACTGTTAATGGTCGGGGAACGCAAGAAATTCCCACAACCATATCCCAAGTCAGTTTAGGAGTGGAAATTCAGGCTAAAACTGCACAGGAAGCACAGCAAGAAGCCGCCCGCAGGTCATCGGCTGTGGTTGCGTTTCTGAAAAACCAAAATGTGGACAAATTACAAACCACTGGTATCCGGCTCAACCCAGTTTATAGCTACAACAATAATGTACAGCGGATTACAGGCTATGCTGCCAATAACACCGTGAGTTTTCGCATTCCCATTGAGCAAACTGGTACCTTATTAGATGGTGCAGTGAAAGCCGGCGCAACACAAATTGACGGTATTAGTTTTGTTGCCAATGATGAAGCGATTACTAGGGCGCAAAATGATGCATTAGCAGAAGCTACCCAAAATGCTCGACAGCAAGCTAATGCCGTTTTCAGCGCCTTGGGTTTGTCACCAAAAGAAGTGGTAAGCATTGAAGTTAATAATGCCACTCCCCCTCCACGACCTGTTTTATATCGTGCTGAGGCTGCTAAATTGCAGAATGCAGCTGATGTTTCCACTCCTGTAGTTGGTGGCGAACAGGAAGTAGAAGCATCTGTAACGTTGCAAATTAGTTATTAGTTATTAGTCATTAGTCATTAGTCTTTTGTCGTGACTAATGACTATTGAGCAATTAGAAATTATCTGGCGAAAAATCTCCGCCCCCTTCGCCATCGCGTTTAGAACCTAATAAATCTAATTGATCTACTTGGATCACCGGTGAAGAACGGTTTGCTCCAGTTTGGCGATCGCTCCATGTGTCAAACTTTAAGGAACCTTTGACTGCAATTTGTCTACCTTTACGTACATAATTGCCTGCCACCTCTGCCGTTTTTCCCCATAGTTCCAAATTAAACCAATCAGTATGTTCGCCTTCCTTAGTACGGCGATTCACAGCTAGTGTCAATCTACACTTAACACTACCAGATTCAAAATATTTCATCTCTGGGTCGCCGCCTACACGGCCAATGAGGGTGACAACATTGATACTCATGTGCGTTACCTTTTAGTACAATTGTACCTATTAATCTAGACTCTCATCATAGCTAATTGTCAAACTATTGAAAATAATGCGTTAAAGAGTTAACAATATGATTGAATTGAAAAATTATACATAAAACTGGGGGAAACACATAAAAGTATACGGATATACTAAGTCAACGAGAGAATATCAAAAAATAGATGCCTGAGACATAGTAAATATTGCTGGGAATTATATAAAAATATAGTCTAGTTTACTGGACTCAGGATAGAAACGAATAGCATATAACACTATTAACTCTTAACTGTTGTAGTCAAAAAGTAGCACATAGGGGGCTTAGAGACGCGTGGGTCTTTTCAGGAACTTTCGCACATCATGGGATATGGGTATCGACCTCGGTACCGCTAACACCCTTGTTTATGTATCTGGTAAAGGTATTGTACTCCAAGAGCCTTCAGTGGTTGCCATCGATCAAAATGAAAAGGTGGCCTTGGCTGTAGGAGAAGAAGCCAAGAAAATGCTCGGTCGGACGCCTGGAAATGTGATTGCTCTCCGCCCCCTGCGCGATGGCGTAATCGCTGACTTCGAGGTTGCCGAGCTGATGCTCAAAAGCTTTATTCAACGTGTAAATGAAGGTCGATCCCTGATTTTACCGAGGATTGTCATTGGCATTCCCAGCGGCGTCACAGGAGTAGAAAGGCGAGCTGTGATGGATGCAGCTCAACAAGCTGGCGCAAGGGAAGTTTACTTAATTGATGAACCTGTAGCAGCGGCAATTGGAGCAGGACTACCTGTTACTGAGCCTACTGGTAACATGATCATTGACATTGGTGGCGGCACCACAGAAGTTGCAGTCCTAAGTCTTCAAGGTACGGTGCTGAGCGAATCAGTACGCATTGCTGGGGATGAACTAACTGAATCAATCGTTCAGTATCTGAAGAAAATGCACAACTTAGTGATTGGTGAACGTACTGCCGAGGAAATAAAGATTCGCCTTGGTTCTGCGTATCCCACTAACGATGATAACGATCTGATGATGGAAGTCCGGGGCTTACACTTACTTTCTGGTCTGCCACGAACTGTAACAATCAAAGGCCCAGAAATCCGTGAAAGTATGCTCGAACCCTTATCGGTAATTGTAGAAGCTGTGAAGCGAACATTGGAACGCACGCCTCCAGAACTAGCAGCAGACATTATTGACAGAGGTATTATGCTGGCTGGTGGTGGTGCTTTGCTCAAAGGTATAGATACCCTGATTAGCCATGAAACAGGGATTGTCACCCACATTGCCGCCGATCCTTTAAGCTGTGTTGTGCTGGGGACAGGCCGTGTGTTAGAAAACTTTAAGCAAATGGAACGAGTTTTCAGCGCCCGCTCTCGCAATATGTAGCGAAAAAATATCAGACTTGAGTTCTATTTGAGTTCTATTTGGGTTTTATATAAATAGAATCCAGGTAGAACTTAATTATTAAGTATATAAAGGTATATATGGTTACAGTACGGCGTTGGTGGGACAATAAAGGGTTGCAAATTGGGGTGTTAGCTTTAATCGCTGGTAGTGCTTGGATGTTGCGACAGACTCAAGGTGAGTTATTACTTGAAACATACTACACAATTACCCGTCCGTTGCAGATGTTACAGTCAGGGCCAACTCCAGAAGAACGTCTCAGAGATGCTCGGATATTAGAGTTACAAACTCGTATAGTAGATTTGGAAAGTGAAAAGAAAAAGTTACAAAATTTATTAGGCTATGTGGAAAAAGAACCACTGGCATCAAAGCCAATTCCAGCGCGGGTGGTGGGACGTAGTGCTGACCAGTGGTGGCAACAAGTAACCTTGAATCGGGGTACTAATTCTGGGATTCAGGAAGGCTATATAGTCAAGGCGGATGGGGGATTGGTTGGTTTAGTGGAAAGTGTAACTCCCAATACTAGCCGTGTGTTGTTAATCAGCGATCTTAAGAGTCAAGTAGGTGTAACAATTAGCCGCACGGCCGCTAAAGGTGTTTTGCGAGGAGATTTTTCTGCGGAGGCTGTGTTGGAGTTTTATGAAAAAGTCCCAAATGCAAAGGTAGGAGATTTAGTTTCCACATCTGCTTATAGCAAGAAATTTCCATCCGGGTTGGCAGTAGGAAGAATCAAGTCGCTGGATTTAAAGAAACTTCCAGCTTCAGTAGCGAAAGTTGAGCTTTTTCCGCCAATACGCTTTCTAGATTGGGTAGCCGTCTATCCAAAGCCAGAAAACCAAGATGTGGAAACCGAAAAGTCGGCAGAGCAAAAGTCTAAGTAAATTCTTCCTTGAAAATCAAGACAAAAATGAAGATTCCTGCATTTGTTGGCAGCAGACAGAAAAAGCCAAAATCGCCAAAGCGAAAATCGAAAATCCAAATTCCACCGCTTTCTCGTTGGCATCCTGCTGTACGTCAGTTGATGGGTTGGATGGTGACAGTTGGGTCTGTGGTCTTATGTTTACTCTTGTTGCCAACCCGCTTGCCAGGTATGGAATTATTGGGAATTGGCCCAAACTGGTTGTTAATTTGGGTGGTGGCTTGGAGTGTGAAGCGCACAATGTTTACCGGAGCATTGGCGGGGATAATTTTGGGGCTACTTCAAGATGGAATGACATCACCATTACCTACTCATGCCCTGAGTTTAGGTATAGTGGGATTTTTGACTGGTTTGCTCCAGAAACAGCGCTTTATGGAAGAGGATTTTATTTCTATTGCTGTAATTGTCTTCGTGATGGCAGTTTTGGGAGAAACTATCTTTGGTTTGCAATTAACTTTCATGGGTGATGTCTACGGTGGGCACAACCTACGCCAAGCCGGAGATATTTGGACATACTACCAACGTGTCGCCCTTGCTTCAGCGATTCTTAGTAGTCTCTGGGCACCTGTCGTTTATTATCCCCTGAATCTTTGGTGGCAGCGGATGAAATTGTCGGAGCAATAGTCTGACTGTTAACTGTTGGCTGATGACTGTTAACGGTTAACGGTCATCAGTCTGCGTCAAATACCATCTCTATAAGAGGATGGAATGAGCTTAACTTTTTCTTTGAGAAAAGCATCAAAGGTCAGCCTATCTGGTAAGGAAGTTTGTGCGCCTGATTTTGTGGCAGCTAAAGCGCCTGCTGCTGCACCCCAAATAACTCCCTGATGTAAGGATATTCCTTGAAAAAGCGCTGCTGCTAAACCGCCATTAAAAGCGTCGCCAGCGGCTACTGTGTCAACTACATCAACTGGAAATGCTGGCACAAAAAACTTTTCCTGGGCAGTTGCACAAAAAACACCCTTGGCACCCAATTTAACGATCGCACATTTAACTCCCCGTTGCAATAAAATCTCAGCTGCTTTGGCTGCTGTTTCTTCTCCATCCACAGCAAAACCTACCAACTGTCCAGCCTCAACTTCATTCGGTGTGATAACGTCTATCAATGGATAAAGTTCAGCAGGTAAATTAGATTGTGCCGGTGCGGGGTCAAGAATGACTTTGATGTTTGCGCTTCTCGCTGCTTTCGCTGCTGCAACCACCGCAGAAATCGGAATTTCTAACTGTAAAAGCAGTGCTGTAGCTTCTGGTAATAAGCTAGATAATCGTTGCACATCTTCTCGATCTACACGTCCATTTGCACCAGGAATTACAACAATTTGATTTTCTCCAGTCTGACTTACAGTAATAATGGCGACTCCAGAACTAACAGTTTCATCAACGAAAACATTGTTTGTCTGCACGCCAGATGCTTGCAAATTCTTGACAAGTTCAACACCAAAATTGTCTGCACCAACACGCCCGACAATTTGAGTAGGAATTCCCAGTCTGGCTAGGGCTACAGCTTGATTGGCTCCTTTACCTCCCGAAACTTGAAAAAAATCTTCTCCAAGTAAGGTTTCTCCGCCGACTGGTAAACGGGGTGCTGTGGCTACCAAGTCCATATTGATGCTGCCAAAAACGATAATGCTCATGCTGATTTTTGGTTAGCTTATGAGTTATTTAGCTTCATAGTATAGGATGCGATCGCAGTGCTTAAATTGTTTGGAGTTAGGTATTTGGTGGGAACTGAATATAGCAAGAAGGCATTTTTTCTTATTCTTGACGCGGATCTGATTGGGGTGGATGCCAACCCGCTTCTACCCAAAAACCACGGGCTACTTGAATCGAAGGCTCATCCCGACGTTCATCATTAAAGTCAAAGCGATGGCTAGTAGCTCTTCCTGTAGGAGTTATACCTACAATTTTTCTGCCGTCTTTTGTCCAAATAAAATGCTCAGACCACTTTTGCTGACGGGGATGAAAAAGAGGGACTTGTTTTTGAGTTTTAGGATCAGTACCTACTGTAAAATTATAGTGACGCTCATTACAGCGATGACAAGCTAAAGCTAAATTATCCAGTTCATCTGAGCCACCCAAAGACTGCGGCATAATATGGTCAACAGTAAAACGGTCTGGACTCAAGTATTCTGGCGAATGGCAGTATTCGCACAGATACTCAGCTCGTTTTCTTACAAGTCTTCGAGTTTGTTCGGACACCATTTACTTTTCGCCGCTAGTTGAGCGTTAATCAAGGTAAATATTCGCTCTAATTCGGAGATACCTACATATTCAGCTTCTTCTTCAGAAGTGAGCGTATCAGCTTTTTTCTTCTGCAACAGTTCTTCAAAGCGAGACTGTAGCTCATCGGTAAATTTGAAAAGATAAATGTCACCGAATTCGCTCATCTTGATACCAGAAGACATTAAAGATGAGGGTTGAACCATCAATTGAGTAGTCATTGTGTGTTCAGAGTGCCTTTGGTTCTATTGTGCCTCAATTAATCGATGATTATATTGCTTACAAGTTCTCAGCCTCATATTACTACGATGCGATCGCAGTCCTTAAAACTACTAAATATCTCTCAATTTTTGAGGATTATCACCAATATTTAGCTTACAGTTTCAGATATTGACGCAAAATGCTTTGCGCCTGTTCTAGTAGTTCTGCTTCTAGTTCGCCCAATCGTTGAATCAAACGCATTTTGTCAAAAGTCATTGGTTCAACACATACCAAAAGACTATCTACAGACAGCCCATTCTGCGCTGATGAAGGTACTGCAACCACCGCAGGCGAAATCCGAGAATCATTTGGTCGTGCTGATGTAAAAGGTAAAACGGTCACCTTGGTTCGCTGAGCATTGAATACTGTACCAGAAACTACTAATGCTGGCCGTGTTTTACGAATCTCAGTACCTAAGGATGGATCGAAAGTTACGAGCCAGATGCTTCCCAGTCGGTAATCGCCACGTTCTGCCATTCACTTTGCCAACCTAATTCCAATTCATCCACCAGAGAACAAGCTATTGCTAGCGCAGCATCTTCTTGTTCTTGTCGCCATTGTTTCAAAAGATTTTCAATTAGCGCACTGCGGTTTTCAACTTGTTGGTCGATGTAAGTTAATAATTCATCCGGTAGCGAAATAGAGATTTTAGCCATGTCCTACCTGAAGTCATACTATAAGTAGTATAAACTTTTAGCACTGACCTTAACAAGTGGGACTGTCATCAGACTTCTATAACAATCGGAACAAGCTATACTGCCAAATAGTGCTTAACAAATCTTAAAAACCATCATTGCAAACATAGGATATGCAAAACACAGATGTAGTTGTCATCGGTAGCGGTATTGGCGGTTTAAGTTGTGCTGCTCTTTTGGCACGCTATGGCTTTGATGTGATAGTCTGCGAGAGTCATTCCATACCTGGTGGTGCCGCCCACGCTTTTGAGCGCAATGGTTTCAAGTTCGACTGTGGCCCGTCTCTCTACTCTGGACTTTCTTACAGTCCCTCGACAAATCCGTTGCGCCAAGTCCTTGATGCCATTGGCTCTGAATTACCATGCGTCACCTACGAGACTTGGGGCTGTTATCTGCCGGAAGGTTATTTTGACACGTCAGTTGGGGCTGAGCAATTTTCTGAAGTATTGATGAAATTGCGCGGTCGTGATGCTGTAGCGCAATGGCAGCAACTCCAACGGGTTATGGAACCATTGGCCAGTGCAGCAACGGCTATGTCACCGGCAGCATTACGCTTTGATTTGGGTGCAGTTCAAACTGTGGGACGATTTGCCCCAACTCTAGCAAAACATATTGCAAGTATCCTCAAGCTGACTGGGCCTTTCAGCCGGGTTATGGATGGTGTTGTCAAAGACAAATTTACCCAAAATTGGCTGAATTTGCTGTGTTTTCTACTTTCTGGTTTGCCAGCAGATGGCACGATCGCCGCAGAGGTAGCATTTATGTTTGCTGATTGGTATAAACCAGGGGCAGTACTGGATTATCCGATTGGTGGTAGTGGTGCTTTAGTTGACGCCCTCGTCCAAGGATTGCAGCGTCACGGGGGTAAGCTCATGTTGGGCGCACATGTGGAACAAGTGTTGGTGGAGGGTAATCGGGCGGTGGGTGTGCGTCTTGGCGATCGCCAAGAAATCCGCGCCCGCAAAGCAGTAATTTCTAATGCATCGGTTTGGGACACGCTGAAGCTTTTACCTGAAAATGCAGTATCAAAACAGTTCCGCGCTCAAAGACAAGCGACGCCTGAGTGCGATAGTTTCATGCATCTGCATTTAGGTATTAATGCCGAAGGATTACAGCCAAATTTACAATGTCATTATGTAGTGGTGAATAATTGGGAAGCGGGGGTAACAGCACCTCAAAATTTGGTGGTGATATCAATTCCTTCAGTTCTAGATTCATCCCTTGCACCAGCAGGTAAACACGTGATTCACGTTTATACTCCAGGGAATGAGCCGTATGCTATTTGGCGGGGGATGGATAGAAGAAGTGAAGAATATGCCGAACAAAAGCGATCGCGTGCAGAGATAATGTGGCAAGCGCTAGAACGGGTTATTCCAGATATTCGTTCTCGTTGCGAAGTCACCCTTGTTGGTACACCTCTAACCCACGAGCGTTATCTGCGTCGTCACCAAGGTTCATACGGCCCAGCAATTGCGGCTGGTTCTGGTATATTCCCCGGCCCCAGCACTCCCCTAACAGGGTTGTTGTGCTGTGGAGATTCGACGTTTCCTGGTATTGGTTTACCAGCAGTCGCCGCTAGTGGGATGATTGCTGCCAACACTCTTGCACCTGTTAACAAGCATTTAGAGATGCTTGAAGATATTGGCGTTGCTGATTGAAAATATGAATTTGTCTCACGCAAAGTCGCAAAGGCGCAAAGGTACAAAGAAAAGGAAAGGTAATTTTGGCATTTCATATTCTGATTCTGCAACGCCAAGATATTAAATGCATTTAAGAAGAATTCAGAATCCAGAATAAATATGGATTTTTGATATTTTGATTTTCTTCAAAATATAAAGCTTGAGTATCAAAGTCTTCTAAGTTCTGAATTCTAACTCTTAAATTCTGACTCCTGAATTCTAAATGTACAAAATCTAGCTGCCAATAGAGCCGCACCCGCAGCCAAAATTGCTAAGGCACTTCCTGGTTCGGGTACGGCGGCAACTTTAGCATCAATTCGTGCTGTTCCAGCAAACAAACCTACCAAATTAGAGTCGCCAAGTGCTTGAGCAAACTCTGGAGAAATGAACAATTGGACATCAGCCAGAGTTAGAGTTAAATTTTGTTCGTCAAATATCACAGATTGCGGAGCGGCCAAGTCAAACAAAATTGGATTTGCTGGAGAAATTGTGTCTGTTAAAACAAGTCCGCTAGCATTAGGAATAGTACGTCCGGGAGCAAAACCAATTGAAAAGTTACCAACAGTAGTTTGCTCGTTGAATGTAACAGTACCAATATGTTCGATTGTACCGAAGAGTGGAGTAAAACCGCCTTCGTCACTGAAGGTGAAGTCGGTAGCTGAGTCGATTTGAAAGCCAACTAAATAATTGCTGGGAATTGGTGGGACTATATCCTGAGTGCCTGTGATGATTAACCCGATATTTCTGAGAATATTTTCGTGGTCGCGATCGATACTAGTGATTCCAGATTCCACTTTAAAAGTTGCAGCTTCTACTTGTATGGGTGCAATCGTTATGAAAGCTGCTGTTGTACAACCAACAATTCCTGCAATGTGAGAAAAACGCATATATTATTCTCCTTATTTTATGTGCTTGATTTTAGATAATTCAAAGATGTTGTTGAGATTGTATTTTCAAATTCAATAAATTGGATGGGATATTTGCATTTTTACTTTATTTATTAATTTCTAAAATTTTTTGTTGTTTATTATGTTTAGCGTGCAACCAAACTTGATTCTATTTTGCAGAACAAGTTTTATTGCTAGTTGAATAAGACATTAAAAAGTCCTGAGAATTGACGAGGGAAGCCGAAGACACTCATACTCCAATGGCAATAGCTGTAAAATTCAGCGTTTTACACCTGTTTAATACTCTCAAAATTATTATGCTCGTGTCTCTAATTCCTATAAACTAACTGATTCTAAATTGTAGATTATGGATTCTTAGAAAAAAGATTTTTCATTTGACTATTCTAGACAATCAACAACATAGATAAGTGTTTACGTGGCTGTTGTTAAGAAGATACATAAATAGAATTTCATGATGTTTTCCATCAAGATTCCTACATACTTGTCCATTCTTTTTATAGAATACCATACTTTTTTTTAAAGTCTATTGTTAAATTGTTACTTTAATCTTATAAGTTGCTATTGTTGCTGATAAATTAGTCTACCAAAAGCAAAATAATATTTTTTTTAAGTTTAAGTAAAGTAATTGTCAATTCAATAGCATCTTTTAATTCATACAGTAAAAAATTTAAAGTGAATTATGTTGGTGTAAATAAACATGACTTCTAAGGCTTGAGCTTAAAGCTTGATAAATAAAGTATTAGGCATAATATCTTAGAAAAATATAGTTATGTTTAATCATAGCTAATTACTATTACTTAGTTCTCAGCTTACTATTGTGATGTAATCGAAAATAAGTCAATCTTTAATTTATTTATAAGTTTAGGTTAAGAAGTAAAGCGATGTCTGATGATTGAGTACTAGACTCATAGGGCTAGCGATCGAGGTAGACTAAATACACTAGCGCTTCTGGCGTTATCGAACTGAAGTGATGACTGAGGAGTTAAGAGTAGAGACGTGATGAATCGCGTCTGTACAAGAGTTAATAATTATTCTCCTTGCCCTCATCTCCCCACTCCCCTACTCCCTTTTATTGACAGACAGTCGCGAAAACGATATACCATATAGTGCATCATACGCAAACCGTTGTTTTATGCCTAGTGTTGAACTTGACGAAAACCGAGAGCATCGCATTCAAACTGAGATCGTTGTAGATGCTGAAGATAAAGAAGATCGGGCCATGGGTTGGTACTACTACCTGGAAGAAACTCTGAATTTTCCGTTTATGGCTAAATGGACTAAGAAGAACCGTAAATCAGGTTCAGTAGAGGAGAAACCAGTTGAAGTCCTGGGAATGGCGCCAGATGATGAGTGCTTAAAAGATATGTTGGTTGAAGTGGCTTATATTAATGGTAAGGATGATGATGTGTATTCTGCCAAGTTATCTGAAATAGTAGCCATTGATGCTGATAGTGAAACGATTGAAGCGATCGCAGACTGGCTCTATTGGATTGGTAGAGGGTATAAATTCTAAGATAAATTCCGAATCACGCGACAAGGATTGCCAACAGCAATAACGTTTTCAGGTATATCTTTTGTAACTACACTACCAGCACCAATGGTTGTATTATCACCAATAGTTACACCTGGACAAATAATTGCATTGCCACCAATCCAGACATTATTACCAATCTTAATTGGAGCTGCTAATTCTCTACCAGAAAGGCGAATTTCCGGTTCTGTAGGGTGATAAGCAGTATAAATTTGTACGTAAGGAGCGCATAAAACATTATCACCAATGCGAACTGTATTACAGTCTAAAATTACACAACCATAGTTTAAATATAATTTATCCCCAGCAAAAATATTACTGCCATAGTCACAGTGAAAAGGTGGTATGACTGTTGCTTTTTGACCAATTTTTCCAAATAATTCCTGCAAAATTTGTTGTCGTTGCTGTTGCTGTTCTTCGGTTGTAGAATTGTACTTTCGCAACAAATGACTAGCTCGTTTATTTTCCGCAGCTAATTGGGGATCTTCTGCCCAATATAATTCGCCTGCGAGCATTTTCTGTTTTTCGGTTTTTTCCATGACGGATTTATACCCAAGGGATACCAGAGTAATTTTTGCACATTAGTTAAGAAATAAGGGTGTGGCGAATCCCTATTCATAAATTACAGGACTTACGCACAAGTCACGGAAAATCCAACCACAGAGAACGCAGAGGACACTGAGGAATAAGAGTTTGAGAGGTTTCTTGCGTAAGTCCTAAATTAATTCGCTTTCAACCTTAAACTTTGGAGCTATATTACTCTTACACTCCCATACCACCCCAAAAGAGCTTGGTCAATATTAAAATATCGCATAAGTAGCTTTTCCTTGGCGCTTAGCTCGATACATAGCAGTATCGGCATCGCGTAGTAGGGTTGCAGGTTCTTCATAGCTATTACAATTCAAAGCAATACCAATGCTGGCTGTAGTTTGTAGTTGATTTCCGTCGAGGTTAAGGGGTAATCTGAGGGAGTCTTGAATACGTCTAGCGACATTGGTAGCGTCAGTAACGTCTCTAATATCCTCTAAAAGAACGGTAAACTCATCACCACCAAATCGTGCTACAGTATCGCCACTACGTAAGCATGACTCTAAACGTCTAGCGATCGCTACTAGAAAATCATCCCCTACTCCATGCCCAAAGCGATCGTTAATCTCTTTGAAGTTATCTAAATCTAAAAACAAAACTCCAAAATAATAATCGCTTTTGCGTTTGCTACGTTCAATTGCTTGTTTTAGTCTGTCTAGAAATAAAACACGATTTGGTAATTCTGTCAATCCATCATAAAACGCATTGCGGATCAGTTGTGCCTCTGTTTCCTTGCGTTTAGTAATGTCTTGAAAAACTAAAACTGCACCAGTAATATTGCCATCTCCATCGCGGATAGGTGCAACGTTATCCTCTATTGGTATTTCTTTCCCATCTTTGGTAATTAGTGTACAGTTTTCTGGAAAATTGAAAATTTCACCTGCTTCAATTACATGTATGGCTAAATTTTCAATTGTTTCTCCTACATCTTTATCAACTAAGCTAAGAACTTCTACTAATTCTTTGCCTAAAGCTTCGCTTTGTTTCCAACCAGTGATAATTTCTGCTGTGGGATTCATCATTTGAATACAACCATTGGCATATGTCACAATCACTCCGCGGCCCATACTGTTAATAATTGCTGTCAGTCTCTGTTTTTCCTCCTGTAATCTCTTTTCACTCTGATGTTTATACAGAGTCATTTCAATCACAAAATGCAAATTGCTTTCAATAAATGGTTTTATTATATAGTTAAAAGGCTTAATTAACTGATTTTTTTGTAATATCTTATATTCAAAACTATTTATGATATAAACTACAGGTGTATAGAAATTATTTTGGATAATATCGACTAGTTGCACACCATTAATTTCGCCAGCTAGGCAGATATCAATTAATACTAAATTTGGTTTAAATTCCGCTACCTTTTTTATTGCCTCTTCACCAGACTCAGTTATTTCTGAAACGGTATAGCCTAACTTCTGTAAACTTTTTTTGATATTTGAGGCTAGGGTTTTTTCATCCTCAACAATTAGGATTTTGTGGGGAAACATGTTACGATAGCCTGTTTGCTAAGGTTGAGATTTCGCTGTTACCATCAACTAGATCTAAAGTTCGATAATCTTATCATAAACAATCTCTCAATACCTTGCTAAATAGCAAACAGCAGGTTATTTACATCTAATAATTTCTGTGTTTTCTGAAGCTAATTTAATAATAATATACAGCTAATATCAAGTTATTAGCATAAAATATAAATTATGAGCAATCAAAAATTGCTCTTCACAAATATAGAATAATTATCTTAATAAAAAGTAAATTTATTTAGTATAGTATTTATCAAAAAAATAATCAAGAATAAAACTTGATAAATTCCCAGCATACTAATCTCTCATTTCCTTCTTTTGAAGTGGGTTTAGAGAGTAAAATTTTTAAGCGGCCAGGAATCACAATAAGGGCATGAATAATTTAGAAGTCGGTTATTTAAGGCTTTAGATTTTTGAGAAAGAGTGAGGGGACAAGGGGAATAAATGGCAGGAAAAATTCTGTCGATGAGATATTTTCACACTCCACCTAAACCCCTATTTTTGCTAGTTTATGGGTGTCGATCTCTAAAACGCGCTTAGTGTTTTAGAGATCGGACTTACTTTTAGTCAGTTCAATGCTGATTTTGCCACTAAAGTCTGGAATTGGTGCGCTAGGTTTGCTGAGAGTGACTTGGACTTGTGTGATGCGATCGTACTGTTGGAGGATAGAATCTGCAATCACCGTTACCAGCTTCTCCACCAAAGCGAACTTAGAAGTTTTGACCAGATGTTGTACTAAGCTAATGACGCTGCGATAATCTAAAGTGTCTTCGATCGCGTCAGTCTTAGCCGCTGCGGAGATATCCAACCATAACCTCACATCAACCTCAAACCATTGTCCTAGCACCTGTTCTTCTGGTAGATACCCAGTGTAGCCATAGCCGCGAATTCCTGTTAAATAAATGCAGTCCATAAAAGTTTGAGAGGAAATTGTGTGCATTTTGTAGAAAGTGTAGTCACTACATTGCCATCCTTACCAAAGTTGAATCAAGTGGCGTCAAGCTAGTCTGCCTGGAAATTTTCTTACCAACAAACTCGCGTTGCAGTGTCGGTTTCCATCGGGAGCATTTGTGAGGAAAAGCTGCTTTTGACCCTTGAAGGTTCAAAAACCGAGCCTCGGACTTTTCCTTGTCAACTTTCCAACACGGATTTTACAGCTATTTTCAGGTAAATAGACCATGCGGTAGGAGCGCAAGGCCTTGCGCCCCTACGAAATATGTGGTTCAAATACATGAAAAAGGCTGTAAATTGAATTTCCCCAAACAAAATCTCAAACTTAAGATTGTTTTATAGCTATGTTTGATTTGATGCCGATCGCCTTTAAAAATGTTAATCAACTTTGGGCTTATATCTTAACAGAGACGCTAAAGCAGCTGGGATTGACTTGTGCTATTATTTGTCCTGGTTCACGCTCCACACCCTTAGCGGTAGCCTTTGCTCAACAAGCGCCTGAGATTGAAGCAATTTCCGTGCTTGACGAACGCTCCGCCGCCTTCTTCGCCTTAGGACAAGCCAAAGCAACCGGACGCCCTGTGGTAGTTCTTTGCACCTCTGGCACAGCAGGAGCGAACTTTTATCCAGCGGTAATAGAAGCCTCATATAGCCGCGTACCACTGTTGGTGTTAACCACCGATAGACCCCCAGAATTGCGAGATTGTCACTCTGGCCAAACCATAGACCAGTTGAGATTATATGGTAACTACCCAAATTGGCAAGCCGAATTAGCCTTACCCTCTGCTGATATGGGAATGTTAGCTTACCTGCGGCAAATGGTAATTCATAGCTGGGAAAGCGCGCAAGTCCCTACGAAAGGCCCAGTACATTTGAATATTCCCTTTCGCGATCCTTTAGCGCCTATCCCCGATGGAAGTGACTTGAGTTTTTTACAATCCCATTTCTACCCCGAAGACTTCTTTGCAAGAATCGCAAACATTACCCCATGCCCCATACCCCATGCCCCATGCCCCATTCCCCAAGAATGGAAACAATGCGATCGCGGCATTATTATCGCAGGTGTAGCCCAACCACAGCAACCACAGGAGTATTGTAAAGCGATCGCTCAACTTTCCCAAACTCTCAAATGGCCTGTTTTAGCAGAGGGACTTTCCCCACTGAGAAATTATGCCGAACTCAACCCCTATTTAATTTCCACCTATGACCTGATTTTACGAAATCAGCAACTAGCCAAACAGCTAGCACCTAAAATGGTGATTCAGATAGGAGAAATGCCTACTAGTAAAGAATTACGTACCTGGATAGATGCAAATCAACCCCAACGCTGGGTAATCGAGAACAGCAACCAAAACCTCGACCCTTTGCACGGGAGGACGACGCATTTGCGGATGAGTGTAGAGCAGTTTTTTTGGGGAGATGAAGAGGACGCGGGGACGCAGGGACACGGGGACACGGGGAATTTATCACAAACACTCTCCGCGTCACCGCGTCTCCCACTCTCCGCGTCTTCTTTCCCTGACTACCTTCGCCACTGGTGTGCAGCAGAAGCGCAAGTTAGGGCAGCTGTTGATCAAACTATGGGGAATATGGAGGAATTATTTGAAGGGAAAGCAGCTTGGTTAATTTCTCAAACGCTACCGCTAGGGACACCACTATTTATTGCTAATAGTATGCCTGTGCGGGATGTGGAATTTTTCTGGAAACCGAATAATTTGAGAATGCGATCGTATTTTAACCGGGGTGCGAATGGCATTGACGGCACATTATCCACAGCTTTAGGAATTGCCCATCGGCAGCAAAGTAGTGTGATGTTAACAGGAGATTTAGCTTTGTTACATGACACAAATGGTTTTTTAATCCGCAATAAATTTGCAGGACATCTGACAATTTTGTTAATTAATAACAACGGCGGCGGCATTTTTGAAATGTTACCCATCGCCAAATTTGACCCACCATTTGAAGAGTTTTTCGGCACTCCCCAAGATATTGATTTTGCTCAGTTATCCGCTACTTATAATGTGCAGTATGAATTAATTACTTCTTGGGAAAAGTTGCAGCAAAGATTAAACCCGCTACCAACGACAGGAATTCGGGTTTTAGAATTGCAGACAAATCGCAAAGCTGATGCTAACTGGCGACAAGAAAATTTCAGGAGATTTGCCGTCGATATTGAGATTAAACTACTCTATTAGGTGTTGTTCAATAGAAAGACAAAGTATAGCGATTAAGTCAAATGCTTTTGGTATCAAAGTTAAAATTTATTTACCAAAAGCGTTTCAAATTTTCATTCTACTCACCAATATTGCCGTATCATATCTCAAAAATTACCTTAGTATATAAAATTTTTATTGGCTACAGTAAACTCTATTTTACCAAAGATAGTCCTTTTATCGGCAACCTTAATTGATTTTTTCTTGAGTTTTTATAAGTTCTTTTCTAGCATCTTGGATATCTTTTTGTTTTCGTGTACTGTGCTTTCCTAGTTGTAATAATTCTTCCTCAAAAAGTTCTACGCTTTTTTGAAAATCTTGGAACGCTCCTTGATAATCTTTCAATTCACGACGGATAAGGGCACGATTAAAATATTCTAAAGCATTGTCTAGTTCATTATTGTAGTTTGGCTGTTTCCAACTACTTTTATCTGTTATTTGATATAAATCAGTTGTACCTTTGCGTTTTTTTTGCGTTATTAAATTTTTATCTTTAAGTTTTTTCAAAGCATATTGAGCTTGTCTAACACTCATATTGCAAATTGCTCCCATTGTTTTAAGGTTAGAGTAACAATCACCTCTACGGGCTATGTGTGCATAAATTCTAAATTCATATGGGTCTAAACCATACAAATCTAAATCTATATCAACTGTGATTGGGCGAATTGGTTTTGTTCCTGTGTTAGTCATGCAGAATATGCACCTAAAATACCATGAACTATTTATAAACTAATCTATACATTGTGCCCGTAGCTACGCATTGTGTGCATAGCTACGCACACAATGCGTAGGAAATATTTATTCTTCTCTATTTTAGCAAGGTATATTTTCTACGCACACAATGCATGATTGACACATTCTAATGCGTACCTTTAAGATTAAAAAGATAGGAGCCGGGTCGGCTAGGACTCTGCTCCTACAGCAAAAACAATTACCTTACTAAGGAGGTAAAACTTTTGAATAGTTATTTCCATTGTACCCAAAGTAGCCCCTATCTGGGAAGCCCAGATAATCCAATGCAAGAATTGGCTGCGACTGTTGGATTTATTTCAAACCCTCAGCCATTCGTTCCAAATCCCAGCTTATACAATTATCTTTCGTTAATCCCTGCAACCTTATTGGCTGTAACTCAGCTAATTGTGGCGATTAAAATGAAAAATAAGTAAGATAAAATGCCCTACACCCAGCAGGAATGCTGGGTTTAAGAGACGCATCAAGTTTTACAAAACCTATTTATAGCAGTTTGCATTTGAATAGATCACACTCTTGCATTTTCCTGTGCGCCTTTGGATGAGATATTAATTTTAGCGATGACTTGTCTCGAAGGAAATATATGAATTTGCGTGAGCTTCGCTACAGATTCTCTTACTGTAGTGTGATCGCTCTTAACCTTCTAATTAACTTTGTAACCACCGTTCCAAATCAGCAAGGTTAGAAAAATCTAACAAAGCATCAGCTAAAGCTTCCAACTGTTCCACCGATAACCCTTGAATCTGAGACAGAAGCGCATCAGGAATATTACCCACGCGCCGATTTAATTGTCGTAAAACAATTTTTCTTTCTCCTTCTTCCTTAGCTTCCCGAATAGCTCGTGGTTCTTGTTGATTGAGTCCCAACATTGCTTCAATCTCCTCTCGACTCAGGTTAGAAAACTTGTAGACAATAATTGTTGTCACTAAATCAATTATCGCTTGCTCTGATTGTTGCCGCGCTTGTTCCAGCAAAAACCGTGCCCCTTCTACTGCTTCGGTTTCAGAAGTAACATTTGTTAGCAACATTAAACTCAATCCTAAAGGTTGTTCTCGTAAATCCCCTAACTCATCGAGATAAACTCGCCTGACTTGGCCACTCTCCAACAAAGCGCGATGAATCGTTAAATTTGATGGTTCCAGGTTACGAGAAGGAAAAATTAGCACTCCAAACCAGTCATCGTAACGAATTGAGTGGCGATAGAGAAACAAAAACAACTCGCTAAAGAAGCGGTGATATAAATCTTCGTCCTTCTGAAACTGAACTTCAGCAAAGAAAACAATTTTGGAAAGTGCATTGGCGGGAGGTAGAAATACTCCATCAATCCGAAACGCCGTTTCTTTCACCTCAACCGATTCAAACTGGTAGTCTGCTGCTTCTGGGGGTGGTTGGTCTACCAACTCAAACAGCAACCCTGGAAATTGCTTGAACAATTTATAGAAGATGGAGTCACGCCGCATTTTTATTGCTAATCAATTACCAGCCCTGATTGTAAAGCTTGAGACATTAATCTTAGCGTAGGCGTAGCCCACACTTCTCTACGAGACGCTCCGCGTAGCTTGCTTCCCCGTAGGAGTACGACAAGCTCAGTGTCCACCGCAGGTATCGCAACTCCCTACGTCCGCGATAAAATTCTCTAAGCAACAGCACACTCCATACCAATGCAAATTAACTGGCAAACTGCCAAAACCTACGAAGATATCCTGTATCAAAAAACCGATGGCATTGCGAAAATCACCATCAATCGCCCCCACAAACGCAATGCTTTCCGCCCCAAAACTGTCTTTGAACTTTACGATGCTTTTTGTGATGCTCGTGAAGATACTACTATTGGTGTTGTCCTATTTACTGGATATGGGCCACACACTGATGGTAAATATGCCTTCTGTGCTGGTGGCGACCAAAGCGTGCGGGGACATGCTGGTTATGTGGATGATAGTGGCGTCCCTCGGTTGAATGTGCTGGATTTGCAACGCTTGATTCGTTCCATGCCGAAAGTAGTGATTGCTTTGGTAGCTGGATATGCGATCGGTGGCGGACATGTTCTACACTTGATTTGCGACCTCACCATAGCCGCAGATAACGCCATTTTCGGGCAAACTGGGCCGAAAGTCGGCAGTTTTGACGGTGGTTTTGGCGCCAGCTATCTCGCCCGCATCGTGGGGCAAAAGAAAGCCAGAGAAATTTGGTTTCTCTGCCGCCAATATGATGCACAACAAGCTTTAGAAATGGGGTTAATTAATTGCATCGTCCCAGTCGAACAACTAGAAGCCGAAGGTATTCAATGGGCGCAAGAGATTTTAGAAAAAAGTCCGATCGCAATTCGCTGTCTCAAAGCAGCATTTAACGCTGACTGTGACGGACAAGCTGGTTTACAAGAACTCGCTGGTAATGCCACCCTACTGTATTACATGACCGAAGAAGGGTCTGAAGGCAAAAAAGCGTTTCTCGAAAAACGTCCACCAGATTTTCGCTCTTTTCCTTGGCTACCATAAAATTGCAAAAATCGCACCTTCCTGAAGGGTGCGATTTTTGTAGATGTCAATGTTTACAGCACTAAAAATCTTAAAAACAAATCTTATTTTAAGCAGACTAAGAACTTAGTCCAGTAATAATGAATGACTAAATAAGCACAGCTTTAGTTTTAGCGTCTTGGGAAGTAGAGATTGTTTCCTCCACAAGAGCAAGAGCAGGCTTGTCTAAATCTGAGACTAAGGATTGAGAACAAGCTAAAACTGGTTTTGCATCTGGCAAACCCCAAGCATCTTCCAAAGTTTCCCAAGAAGGTGCAAAGGGTGGGATCGCGAAATTGCAAGCCTTCCAGCTTGCTTGAACTGGCGCTCCCAGTTGCTGACACACTCCGCCACGGCGGCCTTCTGGCTGGTAATGACGGCAATATCTACAGGCAGATGCTAAAGATTTAATAGGTTTCATTTGGGTTCATCATTAGTGCCGTTTATGGCTGAATTTCACCCTTATATTTTGCTTCTATATATAAAGACGGAGGAAAGGCAAAAAATCATTATTTACTCTAGGTTTCAGCGATCCCCATGAAAAAATAAATTTTACAATCTTTTTATATTCTTGTTATATTTTTCAATGTTTATTAGAGTGGATACCTATAGATTTTGGCTAAAACTTATTAGGGATCAAGATTAAACGTAAGATTTTTGATTTATCGATTTTTTTAACTTCTTCCTTAAGGATGGCTTAAGGTAGATAATTAGAGATAAATAGTATAGTGCTTTATCACACTTGGGATATTCTAGCAGGAAAATATATTTTTTCTCAAGAATTAGAACTATTGTTAGGAGTTAGGAGTTAGGAGTTAGGAGTTAGGAGTTAGGAGTTAGGAGTTAGGAGTTAGGAGTTAGGAGTTAGGAGTAGATTAAACCTTGTCTGTACAAGTTTGCAGTTTGGAATGGTGGGGTGGTGGGCGTAGTTTTGCTCCATGTCCCCAGTCAACTGTCAACTGTCAACTATCATCAGTCAACACTCCCTCTGGCTTAGTAGTTAGGATTGGTTGGCTTCAAAATTGCTTAGCAGCACACACAGAACAGACTGCCCAGCGCTGAAGTTCGCCTGGTGGGGTGGGGGATTCACATTGCGGACAAAGGGGTAAGCCATGCGATCGCGCTTGTACGATCTCAGCCCAATGCCCAAAAGCAGCATTCGCATCTTGAATACTGGGTGTATTATCACTGCTGGTAATGCGATCGCCAACGTAACTTGGATGGTCATGGGGCAAAATTGTTTGTTGCTGTTTTCTCTCCACAGATGGATGCTGCCAACCAGCAGTGGAAAAGCGAATATCAACCAACGGGGTTGGCAGGTTTTTATTCAACTTTAAAAGCAAAGACGCGCGGCCAAAAGTCAGGTTTTGCGCCCAAGCAGCACTAGAAGTTGCTACCCACAAAACATCGCGCTGAATCGACAATGGTCGAGTATGTCCAGCAACTACAGGGCCAACAACCTCTGCCCAACACTTGAGCAACTTTTGAAATGGCTGTTCCTGCCATTTAGCCTGCTTTTCTAGAATGCCTAAAATATCATTAACTGATTTCAACGACATTGTTAAAACGTGGGGAGTGGGGAGTTGGGAGTTAAGAGTTAGGAGTTTTCTATCCCATCTCTGGCTGCCCTATTTCCTATTCTCAAGATAGACCTCAATGAACTATCCTTCACAACAAAGCCTGAAAATCTCTGTCTGTTTCCCAATGCCCCATGCCCAATGCCCAATGCCCAATGCCCCATGCCCAATGCCCAATGCCCCATGCCCACTTCTAAGTAATTTTCGCTAATATTGGCACAAATATGTCTAAAGTTAATTCCAGCAATCTACGTTTGAGGTATAGAGGTAATGACTGAAAACCCCCTGAATGATTCCGGCAATCAATCGGCTAAGGCATCTGGGCTAAAGCCAGCATTAGCGGCAGCACTAGCGAGTTTGGAGGTGCCGCTAGATCAAGAGTTAGCTCGATACCGACGCACGCGAACTGGTTCAGTATCCTCGAATCAATACCGTGTTGGGAGTTACATCAACAGTCAACCTCAGCAGTTCACTGCCGTTTCCACAGCATCGGGTACAACTGCACCATCACTAGCAGAAACTAAGGTCAATGTACCACCACCTTTACCTGTATCCGTACCTGTGAATGCTCAGGTAACTCCAGCCTCATCTGTAGTAAAAATTGATGAACCACCCATACCTGCACCCCCTAATCCTCCGGTGGACTCAGAACCAGTGACGGTAAATACTGAGGAACTAAGTAATCTGAATCATGTACCGCCTAGCTTGGATTCTGCTAAAAAACAAACTCAACTTCCACCACCACCGCCCAACTTCACTAGCAGTATCGTGCCGACAGTCGTAAAAGATACTAAAGGCGAAAATATTGTGCAGCCGGATGATGGACTCAAGCAGCCAGATGACTATCTTGAATCTAGCGAAGCACTGCTGCGGAGTCTTACAGAAGAACAGCCACAAACTAAAAAACCCAATAATTATAGTGACAGTCTCCTATCACCTTTGGGTATCGGCTCGATGTTGCTGCTATTGGTGGCGAGTCTGACTTTGGGTTATGTAGTTTTTAATCCGAAAAGCTTGCCGCAATGGAATTTAGCCAAGTTGTTTAATAGTAACTCGCCTGCCACACCAGAAAATACTCAGGAAGTTGCAAGTAATGTCAATGTTCAATCTCAGATCCAGCCACCAAGCACAACTATACCCAAGTATCCCAATCTGGCAGCTGAAGAGTTTCCTGAAGTGAGAGACCCCAATGATGTAGTTGGCTTAAAACCCAAAGCCCAAACAACACCTCCAGTTGTAACGAATCCGGTTGTTCCCCAAAATCCGATAAATCCTCAAGTCGCATTACCTGACCCCGCACCCCTAAAACCAACAAATCCCATTGCCACAGCCCCCGTACCGACCGCAAAGCCCTTACCTCTTGCGAATTTGTCCCCGGCTCCAAAGCCAAAAACCTCACCTGCGCCAAATGCAGAAATCAAACCATCTACAGATGGGTTTTACCACGTAGTGATAGACAATCAAGGTCGTGCTTTAGCCTCAGCACGGGAAATAATTCCCGATGCTTATGTATCACCTGATAAACAATTGATTTTTCTGGGTGCTTTTAAGACTAAAGAGCAAGTAGAAAGACACATGCGATTACTAGAATCAAGAGGAATTAAGGCACGAGTTCAAGAGCCGTGAGTCGTAATAAAAATGTACGATACCATGAGATAACGGTGCTAAATGGGGAGTAAAGAGTGGGTAGAGACGCGGTTATACTCTTAGGAGAAGCCGCTCTTCGAGCGTCTGTGCGTCTGTACTGAGTGGAGATCTAAGAGATATAAAATCTTGGTTGTTTTGTACGCTACTACAAAAATATTTATACTTAGGAGCGTTCGACTAACGGCGATCGCCACTCGTTATGAATGAAACAAACACCTTCTTTGCCCACTCCCTACACACAAGGGTTAATGGCGTCTCTACCCACTTCCCCTGATTTATAAAGAGTACTGGGTATTTAGCACTCAACACTCAGCACTCACTACTGAGTTTCGTGGATGGAGAGCAGAGATGGAGTTAATTAAGCGTATTCTGCGGGTGATTCGCGCTAACCTCAATAGTTTGATAGGCAGTGCAGAAGATCCAGAAAAGATTCTGGAGCAAACTGTGATGGAGATGCAGGAAAATCTGGTGAGGTTACGTCAGGGTGTAGCACAAGCGATCGCCACCCAAAAACGTACCGAAAGACAAGCTGCTGCTGCCCAATCCCAAGCAGAAGAATGGTATCGCCGCGCCCAGCTAGCACTGCGACAAGGCAATGAAGTCTTAGCACGGGAAGCTTTAACTAAACGCCAAGCTTATAAAGAAACTACAAAAGCTCTATCCAACCAGATAGAACAGCAAAATGAGATAGTGGCTAGGCTAAAAAAGGATATGCGATCGCTAGAGTTAAAAATTGGCGAGGCAAAAACTAAAAAAGATATGTATATCGCTCGCGCCCGTTCTGCTGAAGCCTCTTATCGCTTACAAGAAATGCTCGGCGGAGTTTCTGCTACCAGCAGTCTCAACGCCTTTGAGCGGATGGAAGAAAAAGTTTTGCAGATTGAGGCAAAATCAGAAGCCATCGCTCAACTTAGTAGCGATGACTTGGAAACACAATTTGCGTCCTTGGAATCTACTAATGATGTAGATGCCGAATTGGCAGCCATGAAGGTGCAAGTTTTAAATGAGGCAGAAAACACGCAACCCAACAACCGCCTCTTGGAAGACAACCAAAAAATCGAGCAGCCTCCCCAACAGCAGCTACCCAAAACACCAGACTCTTAAAGTTGGGTGAAATGCCACAGCTTCGAGATATCTTAACAATTAAGAGTTCTTGGGAGCTACCGATCTAAACCGGAAAGATTACATTGAAATAGGTAGCTATTAAAAAGTAACAAAGCTAACTGTCCAACAAAGAGCGTAAACCAAAACAAGGAAAAACAAAGTTATGGGATTATTCGATCGCATTAAACGAGTTGTTAGTTCTAACCTCAATGACCTGGTTAACAAAGCTGAAGACCCGGAAAAAATGCTAGAGCAAGCCATCCTGGAAATGCAGGAAGACTTGGTTCAACTACGTCAGGGAGTAGCTCAGGCGATCGCCGCCCAAAAACGCAGCGAGAAACAGTACAGTGATGCCCAAAATGAAATCAATAAGTGGCAACGCAATGCCCAACTGGCGCTGCAAAAAGGTGATGAAAATCTAGCACGACAAGCTCTAGAGCGCAAGAAGACTTATACTGACACCAGCGCCGCCCTCAAAGCTAGTTTGGATACCCAAAGCACTCAAGTTGAAACCCTCAAGCGCAACTTAATCCAGCTGGAAAGCAAGATTTCTGAGGCCAAGACCAAGAAAGAAATGCTTAGAGCTAGAATCACTACTGCTAAAGCCCAAGAGCAACTCCAAAACATGGTGAGTGGGATGAATACCAGCAGTGCCATGTCTGCCTTCGAGCGAATGGAAGAAAAAGTCTTGATGCAAGAAGCCCGCGCCCAGTCAGCAGGAGAATTGGCGGGTGCCGATTTAGAAAGCCAATTTGCTCGGTTAGAATCTGGTAGTGATGTTGATGATGAATTAGCTGCTTTGAAGGCGCAAATGCTACCACCCGCAGCTCCACAAAATCAACCCCAACTACCACCCCAACAGCCACCCCAACAAACCACTGCTCCTAAGTCTAATGATGTGGTTGATGCTGAGTTAGATTCCCTACGCAAACAATTGGATCAAATGTAAAATTGGCAAAAAACTTACTTGAGCCAGTCCCACGCCTGTTGGTTGTGGGATTTTACATTTTAGTGGGCATGGGGCATGGGGAAAAGGGGAAAAGAAAGATCCCTCCTTTTCCCTTGGCGAAGCCATCTCCCTCATCTAATAGTTTGCATGTTGGGACAAATTGTATCCTCCTGCTGATCTTCTAAATTCTTCCAGCCTGAAAGTAATCCTTTGATTTCCGAGCGTAAGGTTAATAACTGATCGATTTGGCGATCGATCTCCAAAAGCTTCTCTTCTAGCTTTTCTTGAATCTCACCACAGGGTGCTTGCCCTTGGTCATATACCTCAAGAATATCTCCAATCTCTTCTAAGCTCAGACCAAAGTTTTGTGCCCTTTTAATGAAAGCTAGGCGAGTTAACACATCTAAAGAAAACTGGCGAAATCCTCCTTCTGTTCGCCTTGATGATTTGATTAAACCTAAACTTTCGTAATAACGAATTGTCCTAATGGGAATTTTACTTAAGTTGGTTACCTGGCCAATTAAAAGCAGTTTGTTATTCTGAACTAACACGGTAGATTCCCCTTTTTTGTGATTATTATTACATAATTTAAATATGAAATTGCCAAATAATTTAGCAGTTTTTAGGTAACATTGCTGCACAGCAATCTTTTTATTTATATGAAAATTTATATATTAAAATCTTAGTTTGGTAGTTGAAATATTTATTTAATCAGAAATTGTACTGTTTGTGCTTTAAAAAAAATGTGAGTTTATAGTAGTTGATTTCAACTTATATTTATTTGCTATAATTTTAACATTTTTAACTGTAGATAGTCAAAATTTTATTTCAATTTATTGGGTAATTTCTTATCATAGTACTGAAAGTAACTGTTTGTTTATAGTTCCCATGTTACTTGTAGATTAACCGCTTCACTGCAAGTGAAACTATAAAAATGAATCTCAATTCCCGGACTTTTAACTCAACCCGTAAACCTAAAAATTTTAATAATCCAGAGCGTTTTATTGAAGGATGGTATTGGGTAATACCCTCTACAAATTTGCTCTTAGGTGAAGTAAAACCTGTCACCATTTTAGGTAGGGAGCTAGTAATTTATCGGGGAAAAGACAAAAGAGTAGTGACTTTTGATGCCTACTGTCCACACATGGGCGCTCACCTTGCTGAAGGCAAAGTCGAGGGGAATGCACTACGTTGTTTTTTCCACCATTGGAAGTTTGATGGCGAAGGGATGTGTATTGATATTCCATGTTTAGATACGCCGCTTTCTTTAAAGTTACAATCTTGGCCAACTGCTGAGAAGTACGGGATGATTTGGGTTTGGACTGGAGAAATACCACAGCAACCTCTACCTTTTGTTCCAGAGTTAGAAGAAAAAGAGTGCGATGTTGCTATACATTCTCACTTTTTAATGAATTGCCATCCTAATGTGGTGATGATTAATGCGATTGATGCTCAACATCTGAATACAGTTCACAAATTGCCTGTAGAAGTTGTTTTTGAAAGACAGCAACTCAACGAAAATGCGATTGTCTTCACCAACACTGCACCCATCAAAGAAAACTCATTTTTCGTCAAGCTCATCCGTCTGTTCTACAAAAATACTATTACTTACAGTATTTGTTATTGGTACGGTACCATTAATATTGTGACAGTTGGGCCAGATTTCCTTCATGTCCATATGATGTTTGCTACGCGGCTTTATGAAGGGGGAAAAGCTGAAGGCCAAATTCTATTGATGGTTAAAAAACGTAAGGGTATTTTTGGTTGGTTATACAATCGAGTTGTGCTGTGGTTGACTAAGATTGCAGGTAAATTCTTTCTCATGGGTGACATCAAAGTTGTCCAAACTATTCAGTTTGATTTGAAGACCCCAATTAAGGCAGATTATTCAATTATGCAGTTTATAAATTATGTTGAAAAACAGCAGTCTCGAATGTGGGGAACTTGGGAAGAAACCCGATCGCGCGATGATGAAAGCAAGGCCAAGCGTGAAAGATGGCGAGATAGTATGAGTAATGATTAAAATTCGGAATTCAGGAGTCAGAATGGACTATGCCCCCCTGCGCTAACAGAAGTCAGAATTCAGGAGGGAAAAAAGCTTGATATCTGGCTTTCAGAATCAGATATTTTACTTCATTTAGCTACGAATTGCTGAAGAGCTAAATAAAAGTTAAAAGTTGAAACAAATTACTTTTAACTTTTAATTTATTTTCTGCTGGACTACGATATAAATAAAAAGAAGTGGCAAAGCCACTTCCTAATTCCCAGGTAGAACCTAAGTCATGAGTATAACGACTACAAAAAATTGAAATAGTATAAACAAACACCAATTGGCTGAATATCTCTGTTTTCCTAGTTTTCTGAGTTAGGATACTCAGATTTTTATCAGGCAAATAACAGTATATTTAATTGGGTGACGATTTGTCGTAGCCTGCAAGGATGTTTTGGAAAGTTGCAGAGACTTGGGTTAGCAGTGTGACTTTTTTTGGTGGATAGGTGGCGCGATCGCTATCAATAACCCGTACTTTATTGTTATTGGTATACAGCAAATTTCAAGTAAATTAAAGTAGAGTATTTCGGCGTGTTAGCTAGATAAAGAGTTTATTCTAATTCTGAATTCTGCTGTAATTTTGATTTTGATATCAATACTATTCATAGATTTAGAGCGCTCTTGCAAAGTGGATATTCACCATAAAGCTTGTCAAATCTACATTTGACAAGCTTTTACTTTGTGCCAAAATATTTTTCTCTAGCTGTAGTTATCTCCCCTAGTTTTCCCCTATTACTCTCTAAATTCAAATCATTAAGAGCAGAGAACACCGCACAGAACAAGCGCCAAATCTCTGCATTGAGCCAAACAAAACGGAGGATATGGGTATGTTACAACAACTTAAAGAATTGCTGCAAAATGCACAACTACAACAGCAAGTACAAGCAGCAGCTAACCAAGCAGAAGCCATCAAACTATTAGCGATCGCCAGTGCAGAAAAAGGTTATAACTTCACCGTAGAAAGCTTATCTCAAATGCTTGCAGAGTTGACTGTGGACTCCAACGAACTGAGTGAAGAAGAATTACTCAGCGTTAGTGGAGGCATGATGGCTGACACCGGCCACGGTCACATGTCATGTTGTACCGATTGTCCTAAGGGAAATGGTCAATGTTGATATTTGAAGACTTAGGCAAAAATTTTAGAAATACAGAGAACAACGCATAACACAAGCAAAAAATCTCTGCCAATTAATTAAGTAAAGTAAAAAGGAGAAAATAATTATGTTACACCAAATCAAAGAACTACTGCAAAACGCACAACTACAACAGCAAGTACAAGCAGCAGCTAACCAAGCAGAAGCCATCAAACTACTAGCGATCGCCAGTGCAGAAAAAGGTTATAACTTCACCGTAGAAAGCTTGTCTCAAATGCTTGCAGAGTTGACTGTGGACTCCAACGAACTGAGCGAAGAAGAATTACTCAGCGTTAGTGGAGGCATGATGGCTGACACCGGCCACGGTCACATGTCATGTTGTACCGACTGTCCTAAGGGAAATGGTCAATGTTGATATTTGAAGACTTAGCTAACAATATTCTTCGTTGAACTTGGATGTAGGGGGCAATACCGTTGAGTTAAGCTTTTTTCTCTCCCCCTACCTCCCCTGCTCCCCCTGCTCTCTTATTGTCGAGCCAGCATTATGAAAAATCCAGTTATAGCTAAATCAGATGTCCCTTCGTCTATAGCAAATTTTACAACTATCGTTGCTAACGCCAGCTTTCTTTGGGAACGGTTTGATACAGAACGATTTGTCATTGACATCGATTCAGTTAACGAACAAGAAATTCAGCGTCGGCTCGATCGCTGGAATCAAATCGTAGGTGACTGGAACACTTTACATAAACGCTTACAGTGGGAAAGCTTAGACCTGGCTACCATTCGTCCTCGCCTGGGAAGCATCGGCTGGAATGTGCAAGCACCATTGCCGGTATGGGCGGAAACTTTGCAACAGATTATGGAAACGGCAAAGGAATTTGTGCCTGCACTGGAAATAGATTTGCCAATCAATCCAGAAAACCCGATTCCCTTTGAAGATATCTTGCTGCCTGCGATCGCAGTTGCCAGACAGCAACTTTTGACTTGTCTTGGTTCTGGACAACTAACTCCAGAAAGTTTACCTTTATCAGTGCTTTCAAAAGCTACCTACCGCGAATTAGAACGCAGTTTGCTACAGCGATTGGCGGGAATTTGTACCAAAACGCTGAATTTTGAATTTTCTCAAGTTCGTCCATTTGGGAAAAATTTACTCAATTTGCTAGGACTAGCAACAGAAAAAAGCAACAATAAAACTTACTATAATCAGTTTGTCAATCAACTCCTAAAAGATGGATTGTTGACTCTATTTAATAAATATCCAGTACTCGGTCGATTAGTGGCAACAGCCGTCAATTTTTGGGTAGAATCTGCGGCTGAATTTATCCAACGTCTGGCGGAAGATAAAGTAGATATTCAGCGAATCTTTAGCTCAAAAAATGATAGTTTAGGCAAAGTTTCCGAAATCCAAACTTCCCTTTCTGACCCACACAAGCGCGGGCGAACAGTTATTTTGCTCACTTTTGAGTCTGGACTTAAACTCGTATATAAACCTAAAGATTTGGGACTGGAAGTTGCTTTTAACCAATTTTTGGACTGGTGCAATCAACACAGTCAGCTTTTAGATTTCAAAGTTATTCAGGTGCTGAACCGAGATAATTACGGTTGGGTAGAATATATTACACATCAACCTTGTAATGATGAAGCCGCTGTAGAACGTTTTTATCAGCGTGCTGGGATGTTGTTGTGCGTGCTTTACGCTTTGCGGGGAACAGATTGTCACCACGAAAACTTAATTGCCAGTGGCGAACATTTGGTGTTAGTAGATATGGAAACTTTGCTGCACCATGAAGCGAATTTGATGGAAAACTCACCAAATGCCCCAGAATTTGAGACAGCCGCAGAACAGCAATTCTGGGCATCTGTACTACGGACTGGGCTTTTACCGCGTTGGGACTTTAGCAGCGATCGCCGCATTGCCTATGATGTTAGCGGATTGGGTAGTACAGATTCTCAAAAAGCTCCTCAGAAACTACCCAAATGGCAGCACATCAATACTGACGATATGTATCTGGACTCTGAGTCTGTCACCATGTCCGTGGGGAAAAATGTGCCGCGCTTGGGTGAGATTGCCTTATCTGCCAGCGATTATCAAGCACAAATTACAGCCGGATTCGAGGTGATGTATCGCTTTTTGATGATACATAAGGACATATTACTGGCTCTTGGAAGTCCGTTAACCGCGATGCAGAATCAGCAAGTCCGCTTTGTCTTTCGCAACACTCGCATCTACAGTGCCATCTTCCAAAAAACTTTATCACCCGATTACCTCAAACACGGCGCAGACTATAGCATCGAATTGGATCGTCTTAGCCGTGCCTTTCTAGTTGCTCAAGAAAAACCCAATGCTTTGCCGATTTTGAGTGCAGAACTGCGAGCAATGGAACAATTGGATATTCCGTTTTTCACGGCGAATGCTGCTAGTGATGAACTTCAGGTAAGCAGCGATTTATCTATTCAGCAATACTTTCAGCAACCTAGTTACCAGCACGCCTTGAATCAGTTGCAGGCGATGGATGAAATTGACCTAGCTCGACAAACGGCGATTATTCAAGGCTCATTCCATGCTAAAGTGGCGCAAACTCCCAGCCAAGGAAGTCCGCAATGGAATGCCGAATCATTACCTCTGCTGAGTTCGGCAGAATTAATTGCCGAAGCCAGTGCGATCGCCACTAACTTAGAAACAACAGCCATACCAGATCCCGATGGCAGTGTCAACTGGATTGGCTTAGTTTATGTGCATGAAGCAGAGCGATTCCGATTGCAAGTTTTGGGCTACAACCTCTACGATGGGCGCACTGGTGTTGCCTTGTTTCTCGCCGCACTCAGTCAGGTAACTAATGACTCGCACTCCCGCGATTTGGCATTAAGGGCATTGCAACCCCTACGTCGGCAAATCCAAACCGCGAACTTAGAATCTCGGCAATTAATGGCTCGGCTCATGGGTATCGGTGGCGCAACAGGTTTGGGTTCGTTAATCTATGGCTTGGTGAAGGTGAGCCAATTCCTCAAGGATGAGACGCTATTGGCAGATGCTCAAGCATTAGCAGAGTTGATGACACCAGAGTTGATTGCTGCCGATAAAAAGCTAGATATTATGAGTGGAGCGGCAGGAGCCATCCTTGGGTTGTTGTCCCTGTATAGAGTAACAGGAAATGAAATCGTTTTAAAAAAAGCGATCGCCTGTGGAGAGCATTTGCTCAACCATCGAATCAGCTACGAAAATGCTCCCAAAGCTTGGCAGACTGTTAGCGAAAAGCCCTTAACTGGGTTCTCTCACGGAGCAGCAGGAATCGCCTATGCTTTGCTGCAACTTTACAGTGTCACTCAAAATCAAGCTTATTACGAAGCAGCGATGGAAGGCATCGAATATGAGCGCAGCGTCTTTAGTGAATCATATGCGAACTGGCCTGACTTTCGCAGCTTGGAACCTAATCAGCCACCAAGCTTTCCGGTTGTCTGGTGTCACGGTGCAGCTGGGATTGGCTTGGCGCGTTTAGGCTGCCTCAGACTTGGAGAAATTCCCGGAATCGAACGCGAAATTGAAATTGCCCTGCAAACTACCCAGAACTATGGATTAGAAGCCAGCGACCATTTGTGCTGTGGCAATTTGGGTCGAATTGAAACGCTGTTAGTCGGGGCGCAACGCTACTCGCGCTCTGATTTGCGTCAAATTGCCCTCCAGAATGCTACAAATGTTGTGGCTAAAGCTAGACGAACTGGAGCCTACCAAATGTTCGTTAATTTACCTGGTTCAGTATTCCACCCCAGTTTATTTCGGGGTACAGCGGGAATCGGCTACGAGTTTTTACGGTTAGCTAGCGATGATTTGCCTTCAGTACTTCTGTGGGAGTAAGGGCAATACGGTTCGGTTAAGATCCCCCCGCCTACGGCGACCCACTTAAAAAGGGGGTGAAAGAGGGTTATAAGCTCTCCTTTTTAACGTGAGTTTGGCGAACCTCTCCCTGCTTTGAAGTTCAACTCTGTCCCTCTCCGAGTCGGAGAGGGACGGTTTTGCGTAGTAAAACTTCTAATACTGAGAGACGCACTTAATATTTATTAAACGAACCGCCTTCTCTACGAGAGGCTTCCGCCAACGCGTAGCGTCTCGTTAGAGAAGAACGCCAAGGACGCCAAGGAAGAAGGAATTATCATTAAGTGCAAGTTCACAGAGAATTGCTATAAGAGGTTTTTTGATTGATTAAATAGGGCGATCGCTTTATTCGCAATGACAATTGGACATTTTTTTAGCCTGCTTTCTTATCCAATTCAATCTCAGGTTAACACTACTGACCAAAATAGTTTTATGATTCTCTAC
The DNA here is from genome assembly GCF_014698835.1 of Nostoc paludosum FACHB-159. GTDB lineage: Bacteria > Cyanobacteriota > Cyanobacteriia > Cyanobacteriales > Nostocaceae > Nostoc > Nostoc paludosum. The sequence continues at coordinate 175,823 of NZ_JACJTU010000015.1, forward strand.
GAAAGCAGATTTGAAATTATTTAGGTCTGCTCTCAAAATATTCTCAAGCTTACTCTCGAACATGGTGGATAGTAAACCACCTATAGATGATTCGTGTAATGCTCCTGTTGAAGGATCTTCTAGGGTCAAACTAAAGTGTAGGGAGATGACAAAATATGGCTGAACATTCATTTCATGACCAACTGAGTTTAGAGGAACAAACTGAAAAACTCGGAAAGCAAGCACTCAACTTGGGTTTGATTTCCAGCTTTGTTGTGCATTACTTTCGCGATAGCTGGATATTTTATATACCTAATGAAAGTCAATCCGAACCCTTAACACCAGAAGAAGCATACTTTCGTTTAAAGCAACTGGTTAAAGAGTAAATCTTATAAAAAAACAAAATGTTTTTATTTAAGGGACTTCCAAGGAAAAAAATATTCCATTGTAGGGGTGCACAGCTAACTGTGTGCCCCTAGAAATGTACAAATAATTTGGGATCGTTTATTATCTGCAAGTTCCTAAATCCCCTGCTTTGAAATATGGGATATCGAACTGTTCCCTGTTGGCCATTCTTTGTTACCTTTGAAGACAGATTTATTGAAGACAACGGCCAAGCACTGCAATTGTTGAGTAACAGTAGTTATGGCAAAACCTGTAATTTTAACCGTTGATGACGATCCAGAAGTCTTGCAAGCAGTGTCACGGGACTTGCGGCATCAGTATGGCGATCGCTTCCGTATTGTTAGAGCAGATTCCGGGATTACAGCTCTGGATGTGGTGCAGCAACTCAAATTACGCAATGAACCAGTTGCTTTATTCTTAGTGGATCAACGTATGCCCCAAATGGGGGGTGTGGAGTTCCTCGAACGAGCAAAAGGTATCTTTCCCGATGCAAAACGTACCCTGTTGACGGCGTATGCAGATACAGATGCCGCCATCAAGTCAATTAACAGTGCCAAACTTGATTATTACTTACTCAAGCCCTGGAATCCACCAGAAGAGAGGTTATATCCGGTTTTAAATGATTTGCTAGATGACTGGCAAGCTGGATTCCACCCACCCTTTGAAGGCATTCGAGTCATTGGTAATCGCTGGTCGCCTTTTTCTCATCAGGTGAAAGACTTCTTGGCGCGTAACCAGATTCCATACCAATGGTTAGATATTGAACTGCAACAAGATGCCGAAAAACTGGTGGAATACGCACAAGCTGATGGCAGACAGCAATTGCCCTTGGTGCTATTTCCTGATGGTTCTCGATTAATCCAACCATCTAATTTAGAGATTGCCGCTAAAATTGGACTGCAAACTCAAGCAGAACGCCCCTTCTATGACTTGGCGATCGTGGGTGGTGGCCCCGCCGGACTAGCAGCGGCCGTCTATGGCGCTTCTGAAGGATTGAGTACTGTTTTAATTGAACGTGAAGCGCCAGGAGGACAAGCAGGTACGAGTTCCCGCATTGAGAATTATTTGGGATTTCCTGTTGGTTTGAGTGGCAGTGATTTGGCAAGGCGGGGAGTTACTCAAGCGCGGCGATTTGGGGTGGAGATTCTCACACCTCAAGTAGTAACTGGGGTGCGACTAGAAAATCCTTACCGGGTTCTGGAATTGGCAGATGGCAGCGAGATTAGTTGCCATGCACTTTTAGTTGCAACGGGGGTTTCCTACCGTTGGCTAAATGTGCCAGGAGCCGAACAGCTTACAGGGGCAGGAATTTACTACGGTGCTGCCATGACTGAGGCCATCGCCTGTACCAACGAAGAGGTTTACTTGGTAGGCGGGGCAAATTCAGCCGGACAGGCTGCAATGCACTTTTCTAAGTATGCCAGCAAAGTGATTATGTTGGTGCGGGGAGAGTCACTATCATCGAGTATGTCCCAATACTTGATTGATCAAATTGCCGCTACTGAAAATATCCAAGTTTGCACGAATTGTAGTGTTGTAGAAGTCAAGGGAGAAGGACATTTAGAAGCAATTACCATCGCCCATGCCAAGACTGGACAAATTGAAACTGTGGCAGCGCGATCGCTGTTTATTTTTATCGGCGCTAGCCCCAAAACAGATTGGCTCGATGGCATTATTCAACGCGATGCCCAAGGCTTTATTCTCACCGGCCCAGACTTAATGCATAATGGCAAATCCCCCCCAGGTTGGTATTTAGAACGTTCTCCTTTCTTATTAGAAACCAGCACTCCTGGTATCTTCGCAGCGGGAGATGTGCGCTATGGCTCAATTAAACGCGTGGCATCCGGTGTGGGAGAAGGTTCCATTGCTATTCAATTCGTTCACCGTTACCTGAGCAATGTTTAGCAAGAAAGGCAGGAGGCAGGAGGTGTGGGAGGTGTGGGAGGTGTGGGAGGTGTGGGAGGTGTGGGAGGTGTGGGAGGAGGGGGAAGCATTAATTCTCTTTCCCCCCACACTCCCCACACTCCCCACACTCCCCACACTCCCCACACTCCCCTCTCTCCCCACACTCCCCTCTCTCCCCACACTCCCCTCTCTCCCCACACTCCCCACACTCCCCACACTCCCCACACTTCCTTGTCTCCCTACTCCCCTGCTCCCCTGCTCCATTGCTCGCCTAAATGTATCAACCTTAAAGTGAAACGGTATTATCAGGAGGTTCGCTAATGTTATGTGTTGAGGAATTGATCGACTTAGAGCCATTTCAACAGCTTCCCAAAGAGCGATTGCAGTGGGTTTGCGATCGCGCCCAAACACTCGAACTTGCCCCCGGAGAAATCCTCGCCCATGAGGGAGACCCTGGATGTGGCTTATTTATCCTAGTAAAAGGAAAAATTAAACTCACCCGCCGCAGTGAAGGAATTGAAATTCCCATCGGTCAACACGAAGCCCCATCCTTTTTTGGTGAAATTCCAATACTTACAGATGAACCTGCACCTGTGACAATGCGGGGATTGACAAATTGCAACCTATATAAATTACAGGGAGAAGACTTTCGGAAACTGTTGCATGAATGTCGTGATTTCGAGCGTATGGTCTTCCGGATTATGCAAGTTCGGGTGCGGGGGCTAGAGTCTTTCATTCGCGGACGAGAAAAGATGGCAGCTTTAGGAACACTTGCCGCCGGTTTAGCTCACGAACTCAACAACCCAGCGGCAGCGCTAGTTCGGACTTTTGGGGAAATGCCAGCAGCAATCCTCGAACTACAACGAATGAACTTAGTTTATGGACAACGCAATGTTGACGAAGCGCATACTCAACACTGGTTGAGAGTACGCGATCGCGGCTATGAAGCGATTTTGAATAATCAGCTAGATCCTGTGACACTAAGCGATCGCGAAGCCGTCTTACTCGAATGGTTAGAAGACTATGGTGTCAAGCAGGCATGGAAATTAGCAGAACCTTTAGCAGAAGGTGGTGTTGAGGTGGAAACCTTAGACCAGCTTATGGAACGTTGGCGCAACGACGACACTGAATTGCGAGAAATGGGATTGCACTGGTTATCGCTCTCCTTTGAAGTCATGTCGATGATTAAACATGGTTTGCGAGGAGCCGAGAGGATTTCCGAACTCGTGCAAGCGATGAAATCTTATACTTACCTCGACCAAGGCACTCAGCAAGAAATAGATATACATCAAGGCTTAGAAGATACCTTGCGATTGTTTGTTCATAAACTCAAGTGCGGCGTGCAAGTGCAACGCAACTACGATCGCAACCTTCCGAAAATCCTTGCCTATGGCAGCGAATTAAATCAGGTGTGGACAAACTTAATTGACAACGCTATCGATGCAATGGATGGTAAGGGATTGCTAGAAATTTCAACTTGGCATTGCGATCGCTTTGCTCACATTGATATCGTTGACTCTGGCAGTGGAATTGCACCGGAAATTCAAACACGCATTTTTGAACCTTTCTTCACCACCAAAGCAGTAGGACATGGATCGGGATTGGGTTTAGAAACCGTCCGCCGGATTGTAGAGAATCGCCACTACGGTACCCTGTCGTTTAAGTCCCAGCCAGGTAAAACTTGTTTCAACATCTGTTTGCCTTTGAATTGAAGGAGGCAGAAGGCTCGTTCTCCCCTAGTTCTCCCCGATTTCAATTTATCTTAGAACTCTAAAAGCCTTGAGAATCTAAGCGCTGCCAGTAAGGAGGAGAACAATGCAACTCAAACATAGCCACATCTTCCGCCCAGAAGCGCTAGACCGCTTGTCTTCACCAGAACAACTAGACCGAGCGATAAATGTGGTCAAGCCTCAAGCTTGGTTGACTTTATCTACTATGGGTTTTGTGGTTGCTGTGGCTGGGGTTTGGAGCGTGTTTGGTAGAATTCCTCTCACTGTCACAGGTCAAGGTATCTTGATTAAACCGCACCATGTTGTGGAATTTCAAGCACCTAGTTCTGGGCCGTTACTCACTCTCAAGGTGAAGCCAGGGGATGTTATTAAACAAGGTGATGTACTGGGTATCATCGACCAATCGGTGCTGAAACAGCAATTACAGCAAGAACAAGTAAAGTTGCAACAACTCCAAACTCAAAATCAAGAAACTGACAGGCTCCAAAAGCTGCTAATTGAGCAACAGATTATTACTCTGGGACAGCAGAAAATGGATTTGGAAAATAATCTGCGCCGAGAGCAAAGTGCCCCCAAATTACGCGACCAAACTCTAAGAGCGATCGCCCAAAAACGTCAAAGTATTAATTCTCGCAAACAACAAATTAACTACTTACTGAAAAGTTTGCAAGCACGGGTGGATAATCGTCGTCGGCTTTTTGGCGATCGCGTTATCAGTCAAGATATGGTAGTGCAAGCTGAACAGGAATACTTTAATACTCAAGCAGAACTATCTGATATTGATGTGCAACTAAAGGATCTGGAAATTCAAGAAACCACTACACAACGAGAATATCTTGAAAATCTTAATAGAATTGACGAAATTAAAACCAAAATTAAAGAACTCAATACTCAAAATACTAAATTACAAGAACAAGACCTTAAACAAAGAATTGACAAAGCCAATCAAATTCGAGAAGTAAAACGCCGAATTGCCCAATTAGAACTGCAATTATCTCAAGAGAGTAGAATCATCAGTAAATATAATGGTCACATTCTCGAAGTGAGTGTTGTTCCCGGTCAAATGATGAATCCGGGTACTCGGTTAGGGTCAATCGAAGCTGAACAGCCAAATTCAAAACTGATGAGTCTTGTTTACTTTGCCAATAAAGATGGTAAGCAAATTAAGCCAGGTATGGCAGTACAAGTGACTCCCAGCTTTGCCAAACGCGAACGCGAAGGTGGTATTGTCGGAACCGTTGCGAATATCTCTTCTTTTCCGGTAACTACACAAGATATTACAGCGATCGTTGGTAACAAAGAAATTGCCGCTTCTCTTGCTGGTAAAGGTGAAGCAAAAGTACAAGCTCTTGTGGAACTAGAAGAAAATAGTACATCAATTAGTGGCTACAAATGGTCATCTTCTAATGGTTCAGATGTAAAAATATCTTCGGGGACAACTACTTCTGTCCAAGTCAAAGTTGGAGAAAAAGCACCGATTTCTTATATTATTCCTATGCTACGCTCTTGGACTGGGATTTATTAAATGGGGCATGGGGCATTGGGCATTGGGCATTGGGCATGGGGCATTGGGCATGAAACAGGTGGAAGGCTCAATTGGATTCACGAGTATTAAAGACTCGTCGGCGAGTATCAAAGACTCATCGGCGAGTATTAAAGACTCATCGGCGAGTATTAAAGACTCGTCGGCGAGTATCAAAGACTCGTTCGCGAGTATTAAAGACTCGTCGGCGAGTATCAAAGACTCGTTCGCGAGTATCAAAGACTCGTCGGCAAGTATCAAAGACTCGTTCGCGAGTATTAAAGACTCGTCGGCGAGTATCAAAGACTCGTTCGCGAGTATCAAAGACTCGTCGGCGAGTATCAAAGACTCGTTCGCGAGTATTAAAGACTAACTTTTCCCTTCCACACAATATATTTCCAATGCCCCATGCCCCATGCCCAATGCCCAATGCCCAAATTTCCAAATCGCGTCCGCACTTCTACACTTTTGCAAATGGAAGCGGTGGAATGTGGTGCGGCTGCTTTAGGAATAATTCTTAACTATTACGGTCGGATTGTACCGCTAGCTAAACTGCGCGAAGAATGTGGTGTTTCACGGGATGGGAGCAAAGCTTTTAATATCCTCAAAGCTGCTAAAAACTATGGACTCAATGCCAAAGGTTTAAAACTGTCTCTAGAACAGGTGACAACTACCTCTCCCCCCTACATTGCCTTTTGGAATTTTAATCATTTTCTTGTGGTAGAAGGATATAGCAAAAAACGCGTCTACCTCAACGATCCTGCTAGTGGTCGGAGAACGGTTAGTTGGGAAGAATTCGATCGCTCATACACTGGTGTTGTCCTGGTAATGGAACCCGGCCCAGACTTTCAAAAGGGCGGGAAAAAAAATCACATTGTCTCAGCTTTAAGTAGCCGCTTACAAAACTCACGGGGAACAATTATTTTTTGCTTCCTGGCAGGTTTACTGTTAACTTTACCTCGGTTAGCAGTGCCAGCATTTTCCCAGGTGTTTATCGATGAGATTTTAGTCCAAGACCGACAGGACTGGTTACGGCCTTTACTGTTAGGCATGGGTATAACTACTATATTGCGGGCGTTGCTTGCCAGATTGCGGCTTACTTATCTGCGGCGATTGATGGTTAAGTTGTCAGTCAGCACTTGTGGGCAGTTTCTCTGGCATATTTTACGATTGCCGATTGGGTTTTATGACCAACGCTTTGCTGGAGAAATCACCAGCCGGATGCAACTTAATGACCGCGTGGCACAAAGACTCTCAGGCCCTTTGGCAACCACAATCATTGATGCGGTGATGATGGTTTTTTATTTGCTGATTATGATTCAGTATGACCGATTGTTGAGTGCGATCGCTGTGGGTTTTGCTGCCATCAATATCTTTGCCTTGCTATTTTTATCGCAAACTCGTGTTGATGCCAATATGCGCCTAGCTCAGGAATATGGCAAAGTCGGCGGTGTAACGGTTAGCGGCATCCAAAGCATAGAAACCATCAAAGCTTCCGGGCTGGAATCAGATTTATTTGCTCGGTTTGCTGGTTATTACGCTAAAGCAATTAACGCCCAACAGGAATTAGGCTTACAAACTCAAATTCTCACCACATTACCCACAATTTTGACAGCCCTAACCACAGCTTCTATTCTGCTGGTTGGTGGGTTACGGGTAATGAACGGCAATCTCAGTATTGGAATGCTCGTCGCCTACCAAAGTTTAACAATCAGCTTCTTAGAGCCAGTTAATAGCCTCGTCAATTTCGGCAGTACACTCCAAGATTTAGAAGCCGACTTAAACCGCCTTGATGACGTGTTGCAAAATCCCGTTGATTTGGAAGTGGAGGAGAATCGGGGATTGGGCATGGGGCAAGCAGGAAGTGTGGGAGGTGTGGGAGGTGTGGGAGGTGTGGGAGGTGTGGGAGGTGTGGGAGGTGTGGGAGGTGTGGGAGGTGTGGGAGGTGT
>NZ_JACJTU010000150.1 GCF_014698835.1 Nostoc paludosum FACHB-159
AAAACACCACAAGGCCAGAATTGAACAGTATCGATTTCGCCGAGACCCCAAGGCTTACTTAGCTAATCTAGAGAGTCGTCTTCTCTAGTAAGTTTTGCCACACTAGGGAAGAACTGCTGTTCAATGCCGAAGCTGTTGAAAGCCGAGAGCGATTTGAGGAGGTCTACGGAAAGAACCTCAGCCTCAAGCTGTTCATACGTCAGTTGGTTGGGCTGGACAGGAATGCTGCGAAGGAAGCATTTGGAAAATATTTGCAGGGCAGTAGTTTCAAAGCTACTCTGATTCGTTTTGTGGGAACTATCATTGATTACCTTAGCAGATCGGCACGCTTGCCTGCTTCGCTAGACAAATTAGACTTTCCTCCCCTAGTTCTCCCCGATTATTTCCTAATCTATAAGAATATCGAACTGAGGTTAACATTAGCCAAGTATGGAATTACTGTAAGAGAAAATACTGATAGAAAACGAAACAATACAGCTACAACAACAAAAGCACATTCATCAAATGTTATCGCCGATTATTGCCTAAGTATAAACCGCTGCTACCTACGAATAAGAATTAATTAACAATCCCAAGCGTTTCTACAGATTAGATTCAGACCTCAATGTTTAAATTGTAATAACTATGCTTAGACAAATTAAACATTGCTGACTTGATAGATATTTCCCATTACCTACACCCTATTTTCTGAATGTTAGCCTTTTATATTTCATATCAACATAAGCAATATTTACAAGAGTTTATGAATAAGGTGTCGCGCTCTTTTGCGCTGGTAACACCTTGTTTTGAAGAACCTTTAGATAGTTTCATGTCCACAGCCTATCTAATTTGTCGCATCGTAGATAATATTGAAGATTCTCAACAATCGTTTGATTGGCAGCAAGAGCGTTTTTTTGAATTAAAACAACTATTAGATAAACCGGCATTAGCCAAAGATATTTTAACTAGCTGGTCATCTGAGGATTGGATAGGTATTGACCACGAACAAAAACAACTATTGCAACCACAAAATGGGGTGATGTTGTGGGAAATCTATTCTCTCATACCAGACACAGCTAGAGCAATTATTAATAGATGGACTACTACTATGTGTGATGGGCTAAAGCAAGTGCTAGCTCCTCAACAATCTCCTATGCTAGTAAAGCGCAATGGTATTTCTGTCCTAGCCACAGTCAAAGATTACAATCAATATTGCTATTTTGTTGCTGGTACAGTCGGCCACATGGGAACTGAGCTAGCTATCGACCATTACAAATTTAGTCCTCATGCTGCTGAAAAACTTTTAATCGGTTGTGAAAACTGCGGTCGCGCTCTTCAAAAAACAAATATTATCAAAGATTTTGTCGAAGATTTAGAACGCGGTTGGTGTTATTTACCTGACTCATGGATACAAGCAGAAATTCAAGGTTTACCTTTGGCTTTAAAAGGAGCATCCGCAGTTTGGAAACAAAAAATCCTAATGGATGTGGAAACTGAACTGAATGAATCTGTTGCTTACGTCCTCAATATTCCCTATAAAGCAGTAGGGTATCGCCTAGCTAGTTTGATGTGTTTACTACCAGCCTATCAGACCTTACTTTTGGCTGCAAACTCTCATGAAAAACTTTTCACACCAGAACACAAACTGAAAATTTCTCGTAATTGCTTTTCTCAGTGTATGACAGATGCCAAGTTAATGGTATATGATAACCAGGCATTACTGGAATACAGCCAAGATTTACAAAAAGCTATACAAAGTATTTTGCTAACAATATAAATACATAATTGTTCAACCGGAATTTTAAGAGAATGTCTGAACAGCCAAGAAAAAAAATTGTAATTTTGGGAGGCGGAATGGCTTCCCTAACAACAGCATTTGAACTAACTAACCAACCCGATTGGAAAGAAAAATATGAAATTACTGTTTATCAAATGGGCTGGCGTTTAGGAGGTAAAGGCGCGAGTGGGCGCAATTTAAATGCTCAAGCTCGGATTGAAGAACATGGGCTGCATATTTTGATGGGATGGTATGAAAACACCTTCAGTGTTTTGCGTCAGTGCTACGAGGAATTAGGACGACCTGCTGATAGCCCTCTAGCAACTTGGCAAGATGCTTTTAAACCGCACAGTTTCATTGCTTCTACAGAATATATTAACGGTCAGTGGATGCCTTGGCCGTATGATTTTCCAGTCAATCATTTATTACCGGGTGAAACACTAGAATTTCCTACAGTTTGTGGCTATGTTGGCATCCTCATCGAATTTATAATCGAGCAATTTAAGAGTGAATTTCACTTACCAAGTAAGCTGTTCGCGGAGGAAGAATTTACTTTATCAGGAATTCCTGACTGGTTGGTGTCTTTACTTGCTGAGAATAACATCGATTTAAATATCCCAGATTTACCCCGCGAAGCTGCTTTTGTTTATATTGCCCGTCAATTGTTTCAAGCATTACCTGAAAACCCTGCACTGCATCAAGAGCAGGAATATCAGGCTCTCCTTTGGCTTTTGGGAGAATTTAGAACTTGGCTGTGGAATAATGTTGAAAATATTATAGGTACACACCACAAATTCCGTCGGTTCTGGATACGTGTAGATTGGACATACACTCTCATTCGTGGCATCATTTTGGATAATCTAATTGTTAAGGGATTCAGTTCTATTGACGATTACGATTTTCAAGAGTGGCTACGAAAACATGGAGCGGCAGAAAGTACTATAAATTCTGTAATAGTACGTAGTTTATATGATTTAGTTTTTGGTTACGAAAACGGTGCCCTCAACCAACCAAACTTGGCCGCAGGAGTAGCACTGCGTTGTTTCTTGCGAATGACCTTGAGTTACAAAGGAGCCTTGTTTTGGAAAATGCAAGCGGGTATGGGCGATACCATCTTTGTACCGTTTTACGAAGTACTCAAGCAACGGGGTGTAGAGTTTAAATTTTTCCACCGAATCAAAAATTTAGGGCTATCTCAAGATACTCAGAAAATTGTTTCTATTAGACTTATCCTTAATATAAATAGCATGAGATAATAAAAAGCTGGAGTAGAAATTATGTGGAAAGAATATGACAAGTCCTTTGGCAAGAATTGAATCGTATCCTCATG
>NZ_JACJTU010000151.1 GCF_014698835.1 Nostoc paludosum FACHB-159
ATTTAGGAGTTGTTAAAGCCCTACGAAAACCAGTCTCCAGGCTGGATTTATCTCCTTTTCCTGCACCCTCTTGACAAATGTGCAATTACCTTAACCTCTCACGGATGCTTCGGCTAGCAAATTGGCGGCGGTATCTAGAATTAAATCGCGTCGTTGCTGACCGCGCTTGCCAGAAGGACGGCGACGAGTTTTTTGAGAGCTTGAATCATCACCCGAAACTGGTGAGTTGATTGTTTTATTGCTTGGAGATTGACGATGTGAGCTTTTGCTCATATGCTGTCTAATATGAATGTGAGTAATAGCTCACATTAACAAAGTTGAGACGAAATCTACAAGCAATAAAATCACCAGGAGATAAAGAGCATGAATGGTAAAACAGCATTTGTGACTGGAGCAACAGGTTTGCTGGGTAGTAATCTTTGCCAATTCCTAGTCTCACAAGGATGGCAAGTCAAAGGGCTAGTGAGATCTATTGAAAAGGCTAAACGTTTTCAGCCAAACAGCCAGGTCGATTTTATCCAGGGTGACATTGAGAATGTGCCTGCCTTTGCTCCAGCATTAAAGGGAGTAGATGTAGTATTTCACACCGCAGCCTTTTTTCGGGAGTATTATCAGCCAGGTGGTCACTGGAACAAGATGAAACACATCAATGTCGATGCCACAATTGAACTTTTGCAAGTGGCAGAGGCACAAGGCGTAGCAAGAACGATTTTCACCTCATCCAGTGGCGTTATCCAAACTTATCCCCATCAGGCGGCCACTGAAACCGCCCCCTACAGCAAATTCGCTCAAAAAAACCTCTACTTTAAAACTAAAGTTTTGGCAGAAAAAGAAATTTATCAGTTTTTGGAAACTAGCCGAATGGATGTGGTGATGATTCTGCCTGGTTGGATGATGGGGCCTGGGGATGCTGCACCGACTTCTGCGGGGCAATTAGTGTTAGATTTATTGGCAAGTAAACTGCCAGGGATAATTGATGGTAGTGCTTGTTTGACTGATGTTCGGGATGTAGCAACAGCTATGATTAGTGCTGCCGAACGAGGGAAACGAGGTCAGCGTTATATCGTAGCGGGATCGTTGAAAACTATGAAAGATATTGCTTTAGAATTAGAAGCGATTTCAGGGGTGAAGGCTCCGAAAATGGAAATTCCCGATGGAATTGCACTCTCAATCGCATGGTTGCTAGAAACCTGGGCGGGTTTGACAGGTGGGGTCAACCCTATGCCATTGGCTGGCGTCCAAACTTTATTAGAAAAAGCGAACTTAAGTTCAGCTAAAGCTATCCAAGAATTGGGAGTCAGTTTTCGACCTTTGACAACTACATTGAAAGATACAGTTGTGTGGTATCAGTCTCAAGGCTATTTACACAAGTGATTGTTTGAACGCAGATTTTATTTGTTCTGACTCCACACACCAACCTTGGATGCTACAGCCATCTTCTGTGCATTCTCAAAAGCTATCTGGTTGGGGCATTCCACGCCACCTTGCTGCGTTTTAGCCAAGCCGCTTTTGAGTAGTTCTTCTTGAAAGCTGACCTCAACCCCATCCTTGCCGTAAACCATTACCTCTGCAACAGTACGCCCCTGCTCATCTTTCCCCACCGGAATGACCATCACTTGATTTTCGTTAGTTGCAACAAGCGATTTCAGTTTCTCGTTAGCTTTATTCCCCAACTCTGACGCTTCAATGCCACACAACCAAACTTGCATTTGGTTGCCATCGGTTTGCCGGAGAATCATGCTTTGGGCATCTGTTACTTCCACCACTGCCCATTCTTCGGTTAGAGCGATGAATGAGTTTTTCTGTGAGGTGATAAGCCAAATAACGGTACTACCGAGGGCGATGGCAGCAAAGATGATTCCAGTTTTCTGCAATGATTTCATGTTGCTGAGGGTGTAGTTCAGGGAACCACAATCTTAACCGTGCTGAGGCCAAATCTAGAGTTAAAAAAACTTCTGAGCATTTTGGCAAATTGGCATCTAAAGTATTTCAGTTACAGTTTTAATAGACATAACAAAACGCAAAGACAAACAGAAGATGTGTGAAAGACACAGCCGAAATTGCTACTTCTGTAGTCGGAGGGTAGCCAGTTGTAAGAGTGCTGTGGTCGCTACACCATTAATGCAGTGCTTGGTCAGGCAAAAGACAACTGGCTAGAAATACTACTAGCGCGAATAAAACTTGGACAAGGCGATGGGTAAAGATATTTACCATCAACATTTAATCAACTACTTTATAGCAGCTTTCAGTTCTGGGAGAAAGCGATCGCTCCAATTTAAGCGAGGAAAAAGGGAGAGCGATCGCGCCCGACTGTGCAGTGAAATTATGAGATGGGGTACAAAGCGAGATAAGGTTCTCTGGTCGGTTATCTTCACGCGTAAAATTGCAAAGTTTTCACCAATTTGGGATTTGAAATTTTGGATTGGGTTTCAATCTAAAATCTCAAATTCCCTATGCCCCATTCCCATGTCAAAGATTCTCAATCTTGAGCTGAGTATCTGAGTTTTGCCATGCTTGGGCAAATTCTGTTTGTGCGAGTTTTGCAGCTTTATTTTTACCCTGTGCTTGCAAACTTGCCTGCAAGCCAAATAACGAACGTCCATTACCCGGATATTTAGTTAAATCAGCCCGAAATACTGTCTCTGCTGCCGCATAATCACCTTTAGCTAACAGCACACCTCCCAATGCTTCCCGCGTGGGGAAGTACCAGTCTGGCGGTTCTACGTAGTCTAGGTTATCTTCTGCTACTACTGCTTGTTGCAATATAGCGATCGCACTCTGATAATCATTCCTAGATTTGGCAATCTTGGCATCTAAAAATTTTTGGGCAATGTCTAAAATGCGGCTAGCAGGCGTAAAACCGATGGTAGACTCTGCTGGCACGGTCTTTCTAGCAGCTAGTAAAGCACGGCTTTCTAATACTGCATCTTCTGGCTGGTTTTGGGCTGCGTATGCCAAACCTCGCGTAAAGTGCCACAATGCATTAGTAGTTGGGAGTGTAGCATCAGGCCGAGGAGCCTGTAAAATTTCATCCCAATCGCCAAATCGC
>NZ_JACJTU010000152.1 GCF_014698835.1 Nostoc paludosum FACHB-159
ACTATCACTAACTATATCAAACCCTTATGACTCCGTTTTTACGAAGATATCAAAGTTTTGTCTAAAAGCTTTGAACAGTCTGGCTTTGGAGTTTTCGGACAAGTCTAATGTTTGAATAACGTTGAAAAATAACTCGGACTCATTTGCACAATGGCTGCTAGTTCCGCAAGTGCCAAGTCCTGTTCAAGGTTTTGATTAATGAAATCAATCACCTTCTGCAATTGGCGTTTGGCTAAACCACTCTGAGGTCTAGAGATGGATCTTTGGGCTGAGTAATGCCGTAACAAATGAGTCATCAAAGCAGCTGTTAGCGAATCAATATAGAGACGACTGCCAACTCCGCTAGACTCCAGCTCTGACTTGAGCGCGAAGCCAAGACTGTAAATCAGCTGGTCAGGTTTGCTGAAACTGGGGACAAGCTCGATATCAGTGGCAGTTGTCAGATCGAAGGTATGACGTGCAAACGTCCTCGCCTCAAAACTGAGGGTAATAAATTCGTACTCGGTGTTCCAATAAGCCGAATTTAGGACATCAGCTGGCACAACCGTCACATCGCCATACCCAAATTGCCGCTTTTGAAAGCGATGTTCGATCATCTCTTCAACCATTGGTGGCGAAGGACTGCGATCGTGAATGATAATGCGATGCTGCTTGGAATGATTTTCTGAAAGCTGATGTGGCGGATGCCGATGATATTGCAGTTGAATACCATCCCATTGAGCTTTGTCGCTGGAAAGTAGGGGTGCTTCAGGGTAAAGCTTCAGCACGTCATCCTTTTGAGCAAAGTCAATAACTAACAAGTCTGAGGCTAACATTGCTTGCTTTACTTCCTTAGAGGGTGTTTGAAAAGTCGGTCAGGTGGTAAAAAAGCTCTCTCGGTATAAGCTGTGAATAGATAATAGACAGCACCGAGAGAGCAACATGAGTAAAGCATACCCCAGCAATCTGACCCGTGTACAATATGAATTTCTTAGTGACATGATTCCACAACCCAAACCCGGTGGTCGCAAGCGTGAAGTCGATATGTGGGAAGTTTTGAACGCGATCTTCTATGTCCTGCTAGAAGGAGTGAGATGGCGATCGCTACCTGGAGACTTTCCTCCTTGGCAAACAGTGTACACATATTTCCGAAACTGGCGTAAAGACGGGACGTGGTTGCACATTCACGATAGTCTACGACAGTGGACGAGAATCGAGATTGAGCGTCATGCGAGTCCATCAGAGGCAATCATCGATAGTCAAAGTGTAAAAAGTGCGGCGATGGTGAGTCAACAAGTGGGCTTTGATGCAGGCAAACAAATCAAAGGGCGCAAGCGGTTTATGACCGTTGATACCTTGGGATTGGTGCTGCGGGTATTGGTCAGCGCCGCCAGTGTGCCAGAGCGCTCAGGCGGCAAACAAGTACTCAAGCGCGTCAAACAAATGGGTGACAAGGTTTCTCGCTTGACGACTATTTGGACTGATGGCGGCTTTGATGGTCCAGCATTCATGATGTGGGTCATGGACTTTTGTCGTTGGATTGTGCAGGTGGTGCTGCGACCAGAGCAAACTAAGGGGTTCGTGTTGCTCAAAAAACGTTGGGTGGTGGAGCGCACTTTCGGTTGGCTCATGGGGTGTCGCCGATTGGTCAGAGACTATGAGTTATTGCCCGAAACATCGGAGACTTTTATCTACCTTGCCATGATCCGGATCATGGTGAGGCGGTTAGCATGAATTTTGACCCCTAAAAACTTTTCAAACATCCTCTTAGACTGTACATGGCTTCAAGATAATGGATAGTAGTAATATTTGTTTTTTCTAGGTGCTAGACTGCATTACAGCTTAATTTATTTTTTAAAGATAAATCTTTAGAATCATCATAAGTATCCTGCTTGACTTTGTAAAGACTTTTCTTTAATTTGTTGATTATGAAAACTAGTTGACCAGTAGAATCAACAAGCATTCGGACTCGACAGGCGGTTGTCAAACGGCTCAAGCAAGAAGGATCGATAGATGCGGAAACGCTCGCCTCCTACTTGAACATCACTGCAATGGCAGTGCGGCAGCATCTCTACGCTTTGCAAAAAGAAGGATTGGTGACGTACCAGAAACAAGCGCGTCCAATGGGACGACCTGCCAAGTTATGGGAGTTAACGCCTGCTGCCGATCGTTTTTTCCCCGATCGCTACGCTGAGTTAACGTTGGGTCTGATTAACTCAATGAAAGAGGCATTTGGTGAAGAGGGATTTGATCGGCTACTGGAAGTTAGAACTCGCGAACAAATTCAAGCGTATCGAGCGATCGTACCTCGCCATACTTCGCTTCAACAGCAACTAGAAGCGTTAGCAGCGCAGCGAACTGAGGAAGGCTACATGGCAGAGGTCACAGATCAAGCCGATGGCACCTTTCTCTTCGCTGAAAAACATTGCCCCATTTGTGCGGTGGCAACTGCTTGTACTGCGCTGTGTCAGATGGAGTTAGAAATCTTTCAAGCGGCTTTAGGTGACGATGTGAGCGTTGAACGAATTGAACACATTTTGGCGGGCGATAGACATTGTGTATATCTGGTTATCAGTACTTAAACAAAACTAAAGAAGAAAGAAGAGTACAATGCTTATCTGGCATAGCTTTAACCTCAAAGTAACCTCTGACCAAGATAACCTTGACGGTAATCACTTTTCTTTAATCTGGAAGCTTGACGTGCAGACCACTGACGCATAGGAGTAACTTTCTCTACATGAAGTAGCTGATGGTGATAAGTATTATTATCTGTTAGTTGGGCGATCGCACCAGCGATAAGCCCTCTTCTGTCACTTTCCGGAATAAGCAAGTAGTAAAGAAGCTAAATTATCCAGAAGCATAACAGGGTTTAAATTGATTCATTGCGGCAATTAAATGATTGAATCCCAGTAACAAATCTGAATTGGGAAAAATACTTAACCAGGGATAAATTAACCAAAATAGTAAAAGTGGTTGGATAATAAGACGCAGATTATTTAAAGTATTCTTCCATCCAGATTCATGATTCCATTGTGG
>NZ_JACJTU010000153.1 GCF_014698835.1 Nostoc paludosum FACHB-159
AACAAGAATTTTCGACTTTTGGGCAATTCTACTGAGGACGGTTTCTTTGGCCCTTCAGGGGATCAGCTGACTCAAGCAATATTGATGTTAGCTAAAGAGTTCGGTCAATTCGCAGATGTTATGACTTGCGCTGCGATACTTTCTAGCGAACAAATGGTCAAACGCCTTATGGCTGCTTCTCTCAATCCTTGGGTCAAAATTGCTTTTGGTCAACTGTTCAGTTCTGCTGCATCTGAAAAGACTGTTGCAGGCATTGTCGCTACCGCCAGTATTATGTTTACTCGCTTTATGGCGAAAAACACCTTGGGCTGTTTCATCGGTAAGACAACTTTACCTTTGGAAATCAAGGGTAAGCAGATGATTATCTTTGGGTTGGACAGAGAACGCCGAGATGCAGTAGGGCCTCTCATGACCAGCATTTTACACATGACCATCGCCCGAAATATTGCCAAAAAGCGACTTGACCCACTCATCGTTGCACTCGACGAATTACCCTCTATTTACTTACCTGACCTCTACAGGTGGCTCAACGAATCACGAAGTGAAGGTTTCTGCGGTATTATCGGCTTTCAGAACATGGGGCAATTGGAGAAGAATTACGGTAAGGAAGTCGCTAAAACTATCCTTGGTGCTTGCAGCACTAAGTTCATATTCAATCCTGGTGAGAACGAGTCGGCGCAATTATTCTCCAGCTTCTTGGGTGATGAAGAGATTAAGTACAAGCAAAAAAGCCGTTCTACTGGTAGTAAAAATAATAGTACTAGTATTAGCGACCAAGAAAAAACTAGAAAGCTTTTTGAATCGGCTCAATTTCTCAAATTAATTGCTGGCAAATGTGTTTTTATTAATCCTGCTTATGCCAATAAAAATGAGGGGTCTGTTCCTTTACTCAAAACTATCAAAATTAGCTCCTCACTCAAAAATATTGAGAAATATAATCAACTTAAATGGGCAAGAATTGTCAGCTTACTAGCTAGGAAGAGTACACAGAAATTTCCCTCTCAGCAAGATTTAGCTTTGCGAGTTAAGCAAGTTGAGTCACGCTTCCCCATTCCCCAAAATCCTCAAGCTGTTTCTAATAATCCTGGTCTGACATCAAAAGATGTTAATAGTATGGTTAATTCTGATATTGGGTTTTAATATCAAATCCCTGTGTCCACATAATGGTATAACAATTATGAAAATGACTATTGAAGAATTGAAAATTGATAATTTTAACTTCATTGAAACTTTATCCCAACAATATCTTCTCGCTAATGGTAGTTTTATTGATACAAATCGTTCCCTGACTCAGATTATTAACGACTTTAATACCTTATCTGGCACTAGACCAAAGCTTAGAAGCTTGGGCATATATACTCTGATCGGTTTAAAAAACATTTATATTAAATTAAATCAAGAATCTTGCCGGAAAATTATTGACCAATATATTCACGGTATCGGCTGGCATGATTTACAGTATATTTGTTTTTTAGATATTCAGCCTAGCAATATTTATATTCATATTATTTTTAATCGCGTTACACCCCAAGGTAAGCTCATTGATATCAAATGCTTGGGGGCTAACTGGCAACAATATGAGGTTCTGCGCCAATCTTGTTCTCTGATCATCGACAACCCCGTTCATAACAAATATTTGCAAAGACAATTCTGCAACTGTTGTGGTTAACCGAACCGTATTAACAAAGATTGGAGAATGTAGATTAAAGAAAAGCGGATTGAGATATTACCAAAACAAAAAACAAGTCGCAGGTTGCAAGTCGCAAGTCGCAAATAAAAGAAACAACTTTAGCTATGGGTTTCAAGCCCACTTTAAACAAGTCGCAAGTAACCTGCGACTTGTTTTGACCCTTTTAATATCAACAATAAATCTCCAATCTACATTCTCCAATCTGCAATCATTGACACCCTAATAAATATGTTTGATGAAAGGCATTTACAACTAACTTCTGCTTATGCTCATAGCAGTGAGTATTTTACCCATAATGTGATTTATCCTCTAGCTAAATATATTGATGAATATATTAAGCAGAAAGTTGAAGCTTCTATTAATAAAAGGCTGTATTGGGAGACTGGTAAACAGACTTATGCCATGAGCCGGGATGGAAACGGTGGGTGGAAGTGGGAAAAGTATGACCCAAAGTCCAACGAGTTTGTAACTACTTCTGCCTCCGAACAGCAACAAGCAGCTTCCACATTTACTGACTCTATCTTTGAAGGCGTAACGGGAACTACTGCAAATGAAAGTGTGGCGCAAAACCCTACATCATCTGGGAATGAACAACTCAGAGAATATTTAGCTATCGTCGAGCAAAACATCATAGCTGAAACTGAGCAAGCTAATTTTCTTGACAACCAAACTGTTGTTACCCACCGAAAACCTGATGGTAAAATCGGGTTTTCAGTTATTGATGAGAAAACTAATAAAGTAGTTGCCGATGAAAACTTTATTCTGGAACTTCAAGCAGATATTAATAAGTATTTAGCTGAATGTTTGAGCACATGGCGAATTAATCAGTCGGCTATCAAGCAAGACTTAGGAGCAAAACCCCTAAAAATTGATAAACATCTAGCTGAAATTTTAACTAAAGCTTTTTCGTCTCAAACACCACAAATTGAAGCCAACAATAACCAATTAAATTCACAACTCAGTCAAGATATTTCACCAGCCCCCGCACACATAGATACGCAGCACTGGCAAGAACTAGTAGGAAAAAGTGCCATCGCCCCTGGCATTGCCGAGATGAACTTTAAAAGTTTGCATGTTGACCCGATAGAACAGGAGCATCAAGCATGGGAACATCTGTTGTACAGCGACAATATCAAACGCCTGAATACAGGGCAATTGTCTAACCCGGATTTCTCACAAGTGAAAAAAAAGTATTCACATAACCTCAATGACTAACAATTTTTTAATACATGAGTAATTTAGATTCAAAGGTAAAAGTCAAGTAAGCATA
>NZ_JACJTU010000154.1 GCF_014698835.1 Nostoc paludosum FACHB-159
TTCAGTTGCAATTAATCCTGGCTGAAGCGTAATTATAGTTGCAAATAATCCTGGTTTGTAAATGTCTTGATTGCAGGTTTGAGCGATTAGTATTGCAGGTCGTTACAGCTAGTGAATGACCGAGTACAAGCAGCTGTAGTAGCATTGCGATCGGGCTTGATGTCGTGATTAGACTGAGAACTGCTATATAGGTAGAGTAAACCAGAAGGTAGCACCATTACCCGGACTACTGATCGCTCCAATCTTGCCGCCATGAGCCGTGATAATTTGCCGACAGATGTAGAGTCCTAAGCCTAAACCAAGTGATTGACGATTATTAGGGCCACGGCTATAGAGTTCAAATAAGCGATCGCACTGCTGTTGTGTCATCCCTACACCATCATCTTGAACAGTGCAACGGATTTGGTTGTTGAGATGTTCTCCGACAACAGCATCCAAGGTCAAATTTACCCCCGGTCGGTTATAACGCAGTGCATTTAAAAGTAAATTTTCATACACTCGGCGCAGATGGAGTGCATCGGCATTCACAGGGGGTAAATCAGTGGGAATCGTATATGTTACTGTGGCGTTTGCTTGCTGGATAAAGGGTTGTAAGTCGGTAATCACAGATTTGACTAAATCATGCAGTTTCACTCTTTGGTGATGTAGTACAATTCCATGTACTTCGGTTTCGTGTGCTTCTAACAGTGAGTTAATTAAAGCAACCTGTCTATCGCCACTGTCAATTATGTGCTTGAGTAATTCTTGGGGAATCTGTGCAGTGTGTTGTTCAGGATGCCAAAAGGTTTTTAAAGTCATCACCATACCGATTACAGGATTGCGTAAATCATGAGATACCGCATGGAGAAAAACCCTTAGTTGTTGACGTAATTCAAATTCCCGTTGTAGCGATCGCTCATATAAAAATACACCAACATCGGCGACCAAGCAAATCAGTATTGTATAGAATATGCCCAAACCATAGGCAGCTGGGACAATCACATTCGGATCGCGCCAACCCAACAGCATCGCGATCGCAAAATAGCCAATCACAGTTACTTGTGAGATGAGATGCGAGCGCCAATGCACAGGAATTAATATAGCTTGAATCGCATAAAATAAAATCCACATATCCCCATCAAAACTAGCTTGTCCTCGCAATGTAGCGATGATTTGAGACGGCATTAGCACCAATCCGCTCAGTAGTAGAAACATTCGTTCTGGAGACTTCTGGAATACACGAGATTTTGCTAATAACAAGCCAATACCAACACTTAAAATTTGAGTAACTGCCACTTCTAAATACTCACGCATCCGCTTGGCATCAAATATTAATTTCGGATCACCTGAAGCATTCAAGCTAGGAATAGTAATGGTGATATGAAAAATCGTTACCATTACCAAAACAATGAAAACAACCCAAGCGAGTAAACGAATCCGACTAGGGATAAATTGCTGTCGCCATGCCAAAAATTCTGACGAAAAAATTACAGTATTAGGTTGATTTTTGCTACTAATATGATTAATTAATCGTCTCATAAATGTTTGACTTAGTAACGATATAAATACCTTTTTATTATTCAATAATATAGAAATTTAATATCTAAATATCAGAAAGTAACTCAATGTAATAAAAAACAAAATTTTATACTTTTAATAAGTGTCACATTCTTTTTTCTAAAAGGTAGATAGCAGTTCTAAATCAATTGGGAGAAACTAGACTCCCGACATTTTAAAAAAGTCGGAGATTTGAACACTGCAAATTCTCACAAATCAAATAGGATTGCTATAACAAACTTGATTATATAAATTACAATGTTTTATTCGCTCCACTCAAATGGTGTAACAGGTTATCTCACTCACCCGATTCATCCAATCGGGTGAGTTAACCGAGTCAAACAATCGCGGGAAGTAAGAACAAGATACCTAGTTTTATGATTCGGTCATGGCATTTAGACAAGCGTTGATAACTTATGAATACTCTACTTACTCATCCTAAATTCAAGCTGGCTTCCCATGTGATAAATCACACAACAAGGACATAAATATCATTCTTCCCTATTCCCTGTTTTCAAACAGACTTATGTTATGACCACATATTTAGAAATTCCTGTAATTGGTAAAATTAAGCATCCCTATCGCTGGCTAGCGGGACTAGCCGCAGGTGTTTTAGTTGTTGGTACAGGTGCGACCTATTCCCTTGTAAATCAGGGAACAAGCCAAGAAGACATTGCAGCACTTACTGTTCCAGTAGAAGCCAAAAATGTGACTTTACGGATTGCTGCCAGTGGTAAGGTCGTACCAGTTCAAAGTGTAAATATTAGCCCAAAACAGCCGGGAATTGTTGCACAGCTAAAAGTAGAACAAGGCGAACGCGTGCTTGCTGGACAGATTATTGCGGTCATGGATAGTGCCAATGTCCGGGCGCAAGTTCTCCAAAACCAAGGCAACTTAGCACAAGCCAAGGCACAACTTGCCGAAGCCCAAGCTGGTAGTCTTCCTCAAGAAATCGCCCAAGCCCGTGCGCGACTGGCACAAGCCCAAGCTCAATTAACCGAAGCACGGGAGGGAAGTCGTCAAGAGGATATTGCTAAAGCTGAGGCTCAGGTAAATCAATTTCAGGCACAATTGCAACAAGCCAAATCTCGTTTAGAACTAGCGGCTCAACGGGTTAAGCGCAGACAATACCCTGCATCCCAAGGGGTGAACGAAAAAAGGTGTGGGAAAGAGCTTAGTTAGCGGGTGCAATCCGCTAACTAAGCTCTGAGTAAGATAAATTTTAACTTTCATCAGATTTTTGGTATCTT
>NZ_JACJTU010000155.1 GCF_014698835.1 Nostoc paludosum FACHB-159
TTAAGTATTAATACTGCTAAACATGTAGTTAATAAATTTGTGTACTGAAAAAACTAATTAGCGATCGCACTTTTTTTGGGGTCATCTAACAAAATCGCATTGCTCCCCGTGCAGGGATACCCTCAATCGTCGTACCCTTTTTCGCTCCTCAGCCAGTGTGGGGTGAGATGCTAATGCGGTTAGGAGTTAGCCCTGCACCGATACCGTACCAGAAGGTATCAGAAAAAACTCTAGCGGCAGCGATTGAAGTTGTACTGGGTGATGAGGCGATGCTTCAAAAAGCCCAAGAGTTAGGGGAGAAGATTCGGGGTGAGGATGGGGTGGCAAATGCGGTTGAGGCTTTTCATCGGCATTTGGGGTTGATGGGGTAGAGGAATATTAAGCACCAGTTCTGAAAAAACCTAGACGCATTTCATCCGTGAGAGCTACTCCTAATTTCAGATTTCTTGAGTTATCTTAGGTATGCTTCTATACACTGTTGAACTTTATAGTTGTTTAACCAAGTGAAATTATCATTTCTACACTTTAAGTTAGCCTCTAATCGATACATATTATTCTTCAGTTTGTGTTTATTCTTGTTGAGTATGACTTTTGCATTGGCAACCACACACAGCAAGTACCCAGTGTTAGGGCAGAATGCAAATTATCCGTTGTTTACCCAGTACTCAACAGTAGAAATCACCTCGTTTAAGCAGGTCTTTGTATTTGACAAATTCCGGATAGAAAATGCGTTGCGACTCCGTAAACAATTAGCACCAGCCGCCGCCAAGGGTGATGTCATAGCTCAGTATTACACCGCCAAAACTTTTGATTGGTATGAGTTTGGTAGAGGAAACCCTAAAGATATTCCAACAGCGATGAACTGGTATATCAAAGCAGCTAATCAAAACTATGCCGAAAGTGAATTTTTTCTCTATCAAGCTTTTCGGTATCAGTTGATGAATAACAAAAAAGATGATGCAAAAGCTGAGGTATGGCTATTGAGAGCCAATCAACACGCAGGTAATACACTTGCTGCTCGTGTTTCGTTGGAACTAGCGCGTCTAAATGATAGCACTCGCCCAGCAGACGAACACCTCAGCACTTTAAAGCCACAGCAACAAAAAGTAGAAAGCTATATTCGACAGGCTTTACAATTCGACCCCAACAACCAACAAGCTATTGACTGGCTCTCAAGTTTACTACTGACTCAGAAAAGATATACTGAGGCAGCAAGTTTCATGCAACGCAGCCAAAATTACACCCTATGGATAAAACTCGCCGAACTCTATGAAACTGGTCTTGGTGCGAAGGTAAATTACACCCAAGCCGCTAAATGGTATCTTATGGCGGCGCTGGCAGAACGGAAATCTGACTTCTATCCTGTAGATGCCGACCACATTTACTTGCTCAAAACTGTAAATAACTTATACCGAATGCTTTGCCAGCAGAAAATTACTCGTTCCCAGGTAGGCAGTCTATATACAGATACGTCTTACAGAAATTTTCTTCAAAACCAACATAATTGCCAGTTGCCTTCTGTTAGTTAATTTGAGGATATGTTTGGAGTAAGTAGAACGATTCAAAAAAACCGAAGTATGTAAAGAAACATAAACTAGGCTAAAACCCTCTTCACTCCTGCCTTCTGCCTCCTGCCTCCTGCCTATTCCTAACGATAAATATTCACACCGACCTACTTAGAACGGATATGCGAATAGACTGGAGTTTAGACTAAGCCATCCAAAAAGACCCAGGAGAGCTGAGTTAATAACAGACGTAATGATATTATGAATAATCTTGAGTATTAAACCGCAACAGATGGCTCTTTACGTGGTGGAGTTACTGTTTTTTTACAATGGGGCATCGGTTTCTACGGTGACGCTTTTTCCCTGTTTGCCAACCAGGGGACTTTCCGCGAGGTTTGGGTGAGCTTGTGGGAGTACCAATCACCGCAAAAACTCCTCCCATAGCTTGAGCAACTCGCCCAGGGGTAAAGTTATCGGAGGACTTCTGCCAAGGTAAAGGATTATCAGTCACAATATCACGGGCTAACCACAATTCCCAAGTCATCAGAGGCATCAGGTCACTCCACCGCTCACACTGCTTGGGAGTACTAAACTTGGGTACAGTCCAATGTAGGCGTTGCTTTAAAAAACGATACCAGTGGTCAACGGTAAAGCGACGCAAGTAAAGTCGCCAAACCTCTTCTAAGGGAGGCATTTCTTCTCCCACCCAAGCTAACCATAAAGGTTTTGATATTGATTGATTACCTTGTTCATCAAGACGTTCAACTTTAATCAGTGACATAGGACGTGTCGCCGCTTTACGGAAATGTAAATTTTTCCACAGGCTAACCCGTACCCGTTGTAATTTCGGATCATCTACCTCGAAGACAGATGCAGGCTTACACCATGTTGTGGGTTCATTAAGTTTGAATTTAGACCCGTGTTTTTTGGGTCGTCCTTTACCCGAATAAGCTTGACTGTTCACCCCATAAACAAAGATTTGAGCGCAATCTTACCAGAATATCTGCGGGAATACTGGCAGTTTTTAACACAAAAGGCGCACACCCATATTCACTATCCCAAACGGAAATCGGTCTGGTGGGTAAATGCTTACACACCTGTTTTAGTTGCCAAATCGCTTTTGAAATTGGACTTTCCCCACTTGTGATCCGTTCATGTCTGAGGGGTAATGCCCAACTGCCTGATTTT
>NZ_JACJTU010000156.1 GCF_014698835.1 Nostoc paludosum FACHB-159
ATCGCCTTGCACCTTTGTTGCATCGCCTTGCACCTTTGTTGCATCGCCTTGCACCTTTGTTGCATCGCCTTGCACCTTTGTTGCATCGCCTTGCACCTTTGTTGCATTGCCTCGCACCTTTGTTGCATTGCCTTGCACCTTTATTGCATCGCTTTGCACCTTTGTTGCATCGAAGAGCAAAAATTAACTTTCTGTGTATTAGGCAACAACTTTAAAAGACTTGTGTGTACACGGTAGCCCCGCTTGCGTGGAGGGGAGACGAAGCGTAGCTTTGGCTCTTTGGGGTGCAATGACTGTGGGAATTATAACTAATTATGCGGAGATGATATAAATTGATACAAATAGATGGCAGTTCTTGGCAGGGAGCAGGCAGCAAGGGGGAGAAAGAAGAATATGATTTAAATAAATTGATTAATTGATTCTCTGGAAGTCCCCAACTCAATATTGCTGCTTTGTTAAAGGAAAGAGAGTGATGGAAACCAAGTATATCCAGATTAGTTATGGACAATTGTCTTTAGCAACTTTTTTTATTCTTATCAATTTGGGGCTTTCTTTTGGTCTGCGGTTGGGGCTTGAACAAAGTCTAGCAATAGCTTCTTTACGGATGGTAGCGCAGCTGTTGATGGTGGGATACATATTGCAGTGGGTGTTCGCTCTCAGCAACCCTGTGTTAATCATACTTTTAGCTTTGGGCATGACGGTTATTGCTGGTATATCCAGTGTTAATCGCACGCGTAGACGATTTACTAGTATTTATTGGAATAATTTTATTTCGCTTTTGAGTGGTTCGTTTTTAGTCACGGGAATAGTAGTTAGCGGTATTCTGCGCGTAGAACCCTGGTACGAACCTCAATATCTCATTCCCTTTTTGGGTATGGTGTTGGGTAATGCGCTCACGGGTACATCCTTGAGTTTAGATCGGTTTATGGAAGACTTGACCAATCGTCGGGGGGAAATAGAGGCGCTACTGAGTCTGGGCGCAACCCGTTGGGAAGCTGCACATCAAACTATCAAAGAAGCCTTGAGAACAGGAATGATTCCGACTATTAATTCAATGATGGTGATGGGACTGGTTAGTTTACCGGGAATGATGACTGGTCAAATCCTTGCTGGGGCAAATCCTACTGATGCCATACGCTACCAAATTGTGATTATTTTTGCACAGACATCAGGAACAGCGATCGCCATCATCGGCGTTATTATCCTAGCTTTCTTTGCTCTGTTTAATCGCAATCATCAATTGACAAATTTGTTAATTCAGAAATCACCAAATAAGGTAAAAGTGAAAACTTAAAACAGAAGCCGGAAGTCAGAATTCAGAACGAGCCTAAGTACAAGTCACCACAAAAAAAGTGGGGACATTAAACTGCGATGCGCCTTTTAATACAAACTGTTGGACACATCGTTTTATTTGTTTTAAAAATTGGTCAATAGCGATCGCCAAATTACAGCAGATTTCAAAAAGTCTGAAGTACACTATCTAATTCTGCTAGTCTTTATTTAGGCTTTGAGTTTCGTCAAATTAACTTACATACTCGTATACAGCTATTTAATCAAGTCTATTCAAGAATATGTCTAATCCAGTTAAAGTATTTTTTTCCTACTCCCATAAAGATGAAGCCTTGCGTGACGAGTTGGCGAATCATCTGATTATGATGAAACGTCAGGGAGTTATTGAGGCTTGGCACGATCGCCAAATCACTGCTGGTACTGAATGGGCAAATGCGATCGATGAAAATCTTGAAGTTGCAGATATCATTCTGCTCCTGGTAAGTGCTAACTTTCTGGCTTCAGATTACTGCTATGACAAAGAAATGAAACGAGCAATGGAGCGACATGAAACACGACAAGCTCGTGTAATCCCCATTATTATTAAGCCGTCAGACTGGAATGGTGCGCCTTTTGGGAAACTGCAAGCACTCCCTAAAAACGCTAAACCTGTGACAACGTGGCAAGACCAAGATGAGGCTTTTTTAAATGTCGCTCAAGGGATTCGCACAGTAGTTGAAGAAATTGCCAAATCAAAAACTTCTTCCTCAACCGCTTCTCAAAATACTACACCTACAACTTCCACCCCTTCTCAAAGAAGTGGGGTATTAACAGACGGCCAGCGTCGAAGATTAGAACAAGAACGGGATTCAGTCGAAGAACAGTATGACCTCGTAAGCAAAAAACTGGAACGGCTGCGCCAAGCATACCGTATTGAAACGGATGTTGCGACAAAATTCAAGCTAGAAGACCAAATTCAGGAAAACCAAACAGAAAAGGATAGATTAAATCAAAAGCTTGAGGAAATCGAGCAAAAGCTTTTGTAGTTTTCTTTTAAAACAGCCAGCGTTTTGCCATAGCACAATGAAATCTATTAGACTCATCCGCGAATCATGAAAGCTTACCAGGAGAGAGTTACAAGGATTTGCACGGAAGGAGCGATCGCCATCTGGCAGTACGAGAAAATGAGGGTTTGAAGGCA
>NZ_JACJTU010000157.1 GCF_014698835.1 Nostoc paludosum FACHB-159
GCGATTTGGCGATTGGGATGAAATTTTACAGGCTCCTCGGCCTGATGCTACACTCCCAACTACTAATGCATTGTGGCACTTTACGCGAGGTTTGGCATACGCAGCCCGAAGCCAGCCAGAAGATGCAGCATTAGAAAGCCGTGCCTTACTAGCTGCTAGAAAGATCCTGCCAGCAGAGTCTACCATCGGTTTTACGCCTGCTAGTCGCATTTTAGACATTGCCCAAAAATTTTTAGATGCCAAGATTGCCAAATCTAGGAATGATTATCAGAGTGCGATCGCTACATTGCAACAAGCAGTAGTAGCAGAAGATAACCTAGACTACGTAGAACCACCAGATTGGTACTTCCCCACACGGGAAGCATTGGGGGGTGTCCTGTTAGCTAAAGGTGATTATGCAGCAGCAGAGACAGTATTTCGCGCCGATTTAACTAAATATCCGGGTAATGGACGTTCGTTATTTGGCTTGCAGGCGAGTTTGCAAGCAGAGGGTAAAAATAAA
Organism: Nostoc paludosum FACHB-159; assembly: GCF_014698835.1. Lineage (GTDB taxonomy): Bacteria > Cyanobacteriota > Cyanobacteriia > Cyanobacteriales > Nostocaceae > Nostoc > Nostoc paludosum. Next base: position 503 of record NZ_JACJTU010000157.1, read on the forward strand.
GCTGCAAAACTCGTACAAACAGAATTTGCCCAAGCATGGCTTGACTCAGATACTCAGCTCAAGATTGAAAATCTTTGAAATGGGAATGGAGCATAGGGAATTTGAGATCTTAGATTGAAATCCAATCCAAAATCTCAAATCCAAAATTGGTGTCACATGTGTTCCTTCAGATTTTGAAAACTTTGCTAATTTTACGCCTGAAGATAACCGACTATAAACCTAATCCCGCTTTGTACCCTATGTCATAATTTCACTGCACAGTCGGACGCCATCGCTCAGAAATTATCCTCCCTTATAAAAGTTAAAGTGACGCTACCATCCATATTTACGATGGGCTACGGCTACCAGATAAGTAAGGAATTATCAAGATAGGTAATATATAATAAAACTAATTTAAATACGCTTGCAATTACAGCGATAGATTTAATTAAATGGAACCATTAAATCAAAATTCAAGATACCAAGAATGGAAGAAATTAAGAGAAGCTGGGCATAACTATAGAACAGCTTATACTCTCTCTTCAGATAATCCTTTAGCTACTCATAATAAATTGGAGAAGCTAAAGAAAAATATTTATAACTATATCAATAGTGGCAAAAAAGATGAATCCTCTCCTATACACCAGAAACTTAAAAGGATTCAAGAGCGTAATAGTAAATATCTTCAAGAAAATAGAGAATCAATGAATAATATTCCAGAAGAATACCGAAATCCTTATTATATTTTTGGTATGGATTTAACTGAATTATTATCAGATTCACAATAGCGAGCGATTGGAGTGATGGCATACAAGAGTATCATCATTTGACTACCCATTAAATTACTTTCGCTGCTACTTTACCTAAAGCTATCTCCAAACGACACATATATTCTGCAACGCCTATGAACGAACCAAGTCGTATCACAACATCTTATTCTTCTTCAATTATTGGTTTCGAGAAATCTAATAACGGTTGGGATCGTTACCTGACAATTGGAAACAAACGAACTTATCATATTGGGAATGCTTGCGGAACTTGTGCCTTCTTTTTTGAGCAGCTTGAGAGTACCAATGACACTACTTGTGCCGCAGCCATTGCAGAACGACTCAATAGTGGCATCGACATTATCGATCCTGCATTTACTTCTATTTGGAGTCAAATTCTCCCAACAGGAACTTACTATGTCAACTTTCCAGCAGTACTTCCACGCCTGATTACACCCGGACATCCTGACGATTATTTTGTTCAAGAGCAGGTTGCTTTGTGGGGCATCGATACTTTACCACCGCGTCATCCGCACGTTAGTTACTATCGTAGTCACTCACTGGCACTGGGCCAAGGGCGTCAACTTTTCGAGGTTGTCATTCCTCTGTTCCCTGCAACAAAGTTGGATCGACTCAGAGTGGTACATTATCAGGATGAAATAGCGCATGGTGGGCAACCAACGGCATTGACTGTCTCTATTTTAGACATTAAGCAGCCAGCCGTTTGGTAGGGTAATCCTAAGATTACTGAGCATTGGTGTTTAGCTCACTATTTACTGGATGGCCACCATAAAATATATGCCGCAGCGCAGACTAACAAGCCACTTAATTTAGTGTCATTCCTGGCAGTTGATGAAAGTCTGGCATCTGAAGAAGAAATCAAGTCGGCTCTGGCTTATCTTATTCGATAAGATTACATCTGTTAGTAATCTGTTACTAATACTTGCAGGGCAAGGATAACTTGCATTTATTTCTAAACCTGTGACGTGGATCAAACCTACTGAACAAACGGCAATCGATAGCGATCGCAAGACTCTATGTGATAATTCTGATTAAAAATCTGCCTATGGTAAATTTCTAAAAGTAGTGTCTGCTCGTACCGCTTGAT
>NZ_JACJTU010000159.1 GCF_014698835.1 Nostoc paludosum FACHB-159
ATAAACCTGGCATCGAGCTATTTTAGCGTAGGGCAACCCCTAAACTATCGTTGCCGCAGCAGCGTTTCACCTCTGAGTTCGGGAAGGGTTCAGTGTGGTTCCACCGCGCAATAGACACCAGGAAAGAATTCAAAATTCAAAATTCAAAATTCAAAAAAGAATTAGAAATTTTAAATTCGAGGGTTCAAAACCCTGAAGACTGCCAGGAATGCGAAATTTTGGAATATAGAGGTCAAGCCCTCGGTCTGTTAGCACGGCTCGGCTACATGCATTGCTGCACTTCCACCTACCGCCTATAAACGGGTGTTCTTCCCGTGACCTTACCTACTTATGTAGTGAGAGCACTCATCTTGAGGTGGGCTTCCCACTTAGATGCTTTCAGCGGTTATCCGCTCCGCACTTGGCTACCCAGCGTCTACTGTTGGTACAATAACTGGTACACCAGCGGTGCGTTCCTCCCGGTCCTCTCGTACTAAGGAGGACTCCTCTCAATGCTCTTACGCCTGCACCGGATATGGACCGAACTGTCTCACGACGTTCTGAACCCAGCTCACGTACCGCTTTAATGGGCGAACAGCCCAACCCTTGGGACGTACTTCCGCCCCAGGTTGCGATGAGCCGACATCGAGGTGCCAAACCTCCCCGTCGATGTGGACTCTTGGGGGAGATCAGCCTGTTATCCCTAGAGTAACTTTTATCCGTTGAGCGACGGCCATTCCATTCTGAGCCGTCGGATCACTAAGGCCTACTTTCGTACCTGCTCCACATGTTCGTGTTGCAGTCAAGCTCCCTTTATGCCTTTACACTCGCCGCACGGTTTCCAAGCGTGCTGAGGGAACCTTTGCGCGCCTCCGTTACCTTTTAGGAGGCGACCGCCCCAGTCAAACTGCCCACCTGAAACTGTTCCCTCTCCGGCTAACGGAGATGGGTTAGAATTCTAGCTTCGCCAGAGTGGTATCTCACCGTTGGCTCCATATTCCCCACAAGGAATATCTCATCGCCTCCCACCTATCCTGCGCAAGCCAAGCCCGAACACAATTCCAGGCTACAGTAAAGCTTCATAGGGTCTTTCTGTCCAGGTGCAGGCAGTCCGTATCTTCACAGACATTCCTATTTCGCCGAGTCTCTCTCTGAGACACCATCCAGATCGTTACGCCTTTCGTGCGGGTCGGAACTTACCCGACAAGGAATTTCGCTACCTTAGGACCGTTATAGTTACGGCCGCCGTTCACCGGGGCTTCGGTCGCCAGCTTCAACTTTGCAGCCTGACCGACTTCCTTAACCTTCCGGCACTGGGCAGGCGTCAGCCCCCATACGTCCTCTTACGAGTTTGCGGAGACCTGTGTTTTTGGTAAACAGTCGCCTGGATCTCTTCACTGCGACCCAAGTATTACTTGGGCACCCCTTCTTCCGAAGTTACGGGGCCATTTTGCCGAGTTCCTTAGAGAGAGTTATCTCGCGCCCCTTGGTATACTCAACCTCCCTACCTGTGTCGGTTTCGGGTACGGGTACAATGTGTTCATCACATTACTAGCTTTTCTTGGCACTAACATTCACCACGCGGAGTTCGTAAACTCCTCCCAAACCAATTAGGGTGTGGCTATCTTTTATGCGTCCCTAGCAATGCTCCCACATCATAGTCAGGGATTATTCACCCTGTATCCATCGACTACGCCTTTCGACCTCGCCTTAGGACCCGACTAACCCTCCGAGGACGAACCTGGCGGAGGAACCCTTAGGGTTTCGGGGTATTGGATTCTCACCAATATTTGCGCTACTCAAGCCGACATTCTCACTTCCGTTTCGTCCACAGCTGCTTGCCGCTACTGCTTCTTCCTAACACGGAACGCTCCCCTACCGATTAATTAATTAATCCCACAGCTTCGGTACATCGCTTAGCCCCGTTCATTTTCGGCGCAAGAGCGCTTGACTAGTGAGCTATTACGCACTCTTTCAAGGGTGGCTGCTTCTAGGCAAACCTCCTAGTTGTCTGTGCACTCTCACCTCCTTTATCACTTAGCGATGATTTGGGGACCTTAGCTGGTGGTCTGGGCTGTTTCCCTCTTGACGATGAAGCTTATCCCCCACCGTCTCACTGGCAATGTGTGCTCTGGGTATTCTGAGTTTGTCTCGATTTGGTACCGGTCTCCCAGCCCGCACCGAAACAGTGCTTTACCCCCCAGATATATTCATTACCGCTGCGCCTAAACACATTTCGGGGAGAACCAGCTAGCTCCTGGTTCGATTGGCATTTCACCCCTAACCACAGCTCATCCGCCGATTTTTCAACATCGGTCGGTTCGGACCTCCACTTGGTGTTACCCAAGCTTCATCCTGGCCATGGTTAGATCACCAGGGTTCGGGTCTATAAACACTGATTAACGCCCTTTTCAGACTCGGTTTCCCTTTGGCTTCAACATTCTCGTTTTAACCTACCAGTGCCTATAAGTCGCCGGCTCATTCTTCAACAGGCACGCGGTCATCCGAACAATCGGACTCCCACTGCTTGTAAGCTGACGGTTTCATGTTCTATTTCACTCCCCTTCCGGGGTTCTTTTCACCTTTCCCTCGCGGTACTGGTTCACTATCGGTCACACAGTAGTATTTAGCCTTACGAGATGGTCCTCGCTGATTCACATGGGATTCCTCGTGCCCCATGCTACTCGGGATACAGCTACTATCCTTCAACTTTCGACTACAGGACTTTCACCTTCTTTGGTGCAGTATTTAGCTGCTTCGTCTAGCCTCCAGATTCGATATTGCTGTCCCACTACCCCAAAGAGTAAACCCTTTGGTTTAGGCTCTTCCCCGTTCGCTCACCACTACTTAGGGAATCTCTGTTTGATTTCTCTTCCTCCAGCTACTAAGATGTTTCAATTCGCTGGGTTGGCTCTTGACTGCCTATATATTCAGCAGCCAGTTTTTAGGGTTGCCCCATTCGGATATCTCCGGCTCTAAGTTTGCTTCCAACTCCCCGGAGCATTTCGTCGGTAACCACGTCCTTCTTCGCCTCTGTGTGCCTAGGTATCCACCGTCAGCTCTTATTAGCTTGACCACTAATTTCGCTTACATTTGCATACACATCCAATGTCTGTGTCTGCCTGCTTTTTTCGCATTCCTATGCAGTTTTCAAGGTTCTGGCTGAGATTTAACCCAGCAGTCTGACAATCGCCATATTGCTGAATTT
>NZ_JACJTU010000016.1 GCF_014698835.1 Nostoc paludosum FACHB-159
TCAGAAGGTCAACGTCGAGCCTCAGAAGGTCAACGTCGAGCCTCAGAAGGTCAACGTCGAGCCTCAGAAGGTCAACGTCGAGCCTCAGAAGGTCAACGTCGAGCCTCAGAAGGTCAACGTCGAGCCTCAGAAGGTCAACGTCGAGCCTCAGAAGGTCAACGTCGAGCCTCAGAAGGTCAACGTCGAGCCTCAGAAGGTCAAAGGTGAACTATAATTCACATCTTGCACTTTTACGCATAAACCATGACTCAAAAAAATAATGTGATTTATTAGTCCTCTTCTAGAGGACTTCAGCTATGAGACAGGGACTTATATAGCAGTCCTAAATCATTTGTGAAAATTATATATCTCTTTCTTCTTTCTTACCTTTGCGCCCTTTGCGCCCTTGGCGGTTCGTTTCCTTATCCATATTTTTCACGACTCATTTAGGATTGCTATAGTCCCTGGCGGTTATGTTCGCACAGCAAAAGTCTAGAATTCAAGCAACTTGAGTTGTAGTATAATTTTGCTTTTGTATTATTAAACGTATAAGAGATGACACTCGAATTTGAATACAGCACTCTAGCGCATCCCCCGGATATTCAGCAGCTTGCGGTTATCTTTAAGCAGTGTTTCGTCAACGCACTTGGCGGTGAAGAAGCTTACATGAACCAAATTGGTGTAGAAAACTTTCGCATTATTCGGGAGTCACAGCAATTAATTGGTGGGTTAGCAACTCTAAATATGGGTCAGTGGTGGGGTGGTGAGCGTTTACCAATGACGGGAATTGCGGTAGTAGCTATTGCTCCAGAATACCGTGGTTCGGGAGGAGCGATCGCTCTGATGCAGCACACCCTCAAGGAACTTTATGCCAGAGGTGTACCGCTGTCTGCTCTTTATCCAGCTGTGCAAACCCTGTATCGAAAAGTCGGGTACGAACAAGGGGGTAGTTGGTACATTTGGGAAGTCGCAACCAACGCCATTGGGGTACGGGAGCAACCCCTACCTTTGCAACCAGTAGTTCCGATAAATCATCAAGTCTTTCACGAACTATATCAGCAGCAAGCGAAACTCACGCATGGATATTTAGACCGACATCCCGCAATTTGGCGGCGATTAATCGAACCAGATGAAAACGAACAAGTCTATGCCTATCTCATTGGTACAAAAGACAAACCCGAAGGTTATATCATCTTCGCTCAACAACGAACACACAATGGTGAAATTATCTTTGTCAAAGATTGGGTACTAAAAACAGCTGCTGCGACACAAACCTTCTGGTCTCTTCTAGCCACGCATCGCTCCCAAATTCAGCAGGTGCGTTGGAAGAGTTCTGCAATTGATACCCTGACATTGGCGTTACCAGAGCAAACTGCTAAGATCTCGACTCAGTTTCGCTGGATGCTACGAATAGTAGATGTTGTCAAAGCATTGTCCATGCGCGGTTATCCATCAGGAATCGAAACTGAACTGCACTTAGAAATTCAAGATAATGTCATAGATGCAAACAATGGTAAATTCATCCTTTCTGTTGCCAATGGACGCGGTGAAGTTACAAAAGGTGGCAAAGGAGAGTTGCAGCTAGATGTCCGAGAACTAGCACCACTATATACAAGTTTGTTCTCACCCTACCATCTGCAAATAGCCGGAAAACTGCATGGCACAGAAACAGCTATTTCAGCAGCTACGCAAATATTTGCAGCTAGTTCTCCTTGGGTGGCTGATTTCTTTTAATGGGAATGGGAAATGGGGCATGGGGCATTGGGCATTGGGCATGGGGCATAGATCATTAATTATTCTCCTCTGCTCCTGTGCCTGTTTTCCATACTTCATAAGGTGAAAAACGATGTAGAGACGTAGCAGTGCTACGTCTCTACAAGGGTTCTGGGTAACTAAGATGTCATTGCGAGGGAAGCGAAGCAATGAGAGAACATATTATATTTATCTATGCCCATTTACTTACTTGTGAATCAACAAAAATAAAGTTGGAAACATAATTGACCCTTGGCTCGTCCTTGCGCTAGATTAACAATTTCCGTTGTTGTCAACTCACGTCACAAACTAAAATTCTCAGGAATTTACTTTTGATGAGTAATGATGATTTGTTGTGCTTATTTAATTCCAAATAGATCTCAAAAAATATAGCAGTTGTCAAGTAGGTTAGGACATAAATCGGTGCTCAAACCCCGATAAAAAGACTTTTAAGCCTGTTGCCTATTGCCTATTGCCTATTGCCTGCTATAACTCAATGGGATTTAGAATTTTTATCCGGAAGTTCAACACAGTCATCAGAAAACAATCTAAGTAAAGCTGATTACTTGCTACTTACTTGCACACACACAATCTCAACATGAAATCACATCTACTGGCCATTGGTTTAAGCAGTTTAGTTCTGCTTGCCGGACAAGCTAAAGCTTCACAATTACAGTCTTGGTATTTTGATTCTAGCCAAAATCAATTAGACCTAACTACAACTTCTGGCATAGAACCAAAGGCGTTTTTATTAGATAATCCCAACCGATTAGTCATTGATTTACCTGGAACTACTTTTAATTCTGATAGCGTCAAACAAAGTTTTGGGAATGCAATTAGAGAAATTCGCCTTGGCAAACCAGACTCTCAAACAACTCGTTTTGTCGTCGAATTAGCTCCTGGTTATGATATTACTTCTCAGAATGTTTCAATCAAGGGAGATTCCCGCTCTCATTGGATTGTTAAATTCAATTCATTTAACCGCCAAGCTAATCCCATCGTCGGGGAAAATCGAGAAGATCTCGCCATTAAATCCACAGATGCAACTACATTTGCGGGAGTTGTCAATCTTGGTCAAGAAATGGTCGGTCTCAGTTCTCAAATTCGCAGTCTGTTAGCGAGTTATAAAACATTGAATCCGGGAATATTTTTCTTAGATTTGGATACAGGAAATTATATAGATATTAATGGTGAAAAAAGATTTGCTGCTGCAAGTACAATTAAATTTCCCTTATTAGTAGCTCTTTTTCAAGAAATAGACGCTGGCAGAATTAAACTCACAGATAAATTAGTGATGCGCCGCGATTTAAGGGTTGGTGAAGCTGGAACGATGCAATACAAACCCATCGGAACTAAATTTAGCGTCCTAGAAACTGCTACTTTGATGATGACAATCAGCGATAATACCGCAACCAATATGGTTCTCGATCGCTTGGGCGGTGCAGCAAAAGTTAGCCAACGTTTTCGTAGCTGGGGATTGCAAAATACAGCAATGCAAAATTTACTTCCAGACATTCCTGGCAAAAATACAACTAGTTCCAAAGATTTGGTGAGATTGGCGGCGTTAGTTTATAATAATCGCTTGCTCTCGCCAAACAGCCGCGATCGAGTTTTAGGTATTATGCGCCGTGTCAAAACCAATAGTTTACTACCAGCTGGCATTGGTAAAGGAGCTACCATCGCTCACAAAACTGGTACATTGAGATTTATCATTGGTGACGCAGGTATTATTCAAATGCCCAACGGCAAAAGCTATTTAGCGGGTGTTTTGGTACAAAGACCAAACCACGATCCCAAAGCTGGAGATTTTGTCCGTGAAGTTTCGAGAAGAGTCTACAATTACCTAGACCATACCAAAGTTAGTAACATAGAACCGACTTTTGGCGAGCGCACTCGTTAGCAATAAAGTAGGGGCGTACAGCTGTACGCCCCTACCATGTATACATATCAGGTATTTCCTGAAATGGTATTAGCTTAGAAAATTTGGTGTACCACTACCACCATCCTTACCAACAGCAGGAATTTCCAGTAGGCTATCTGTGGCTTTGCCAGTACCGTCATTGGTAACCTTTGTAGAATCACCCGGATGTCCGTTAGGGATAAACAGTTGTGGGTGGTCAAAAGGTGCTTTTTCATGCCGAACTCGGTCATCAGTTAGTCCCTTCAAAAAGGCGACTAATTGCTGCTTTTCTTGTGGTGAAAGATTCAGGCGGGGAAGCGCTCCAAAGTCACCACCGCGATTGTAAAAATCAATCACTTGTTCTAAAGTCGCCTGACCTCCATTGTGGAAGTAGGGAGCAGTAAGTTCCACATTGCGAAGTCCAGGTGCTTTGAAAGCTCCATCTGCAACCACAGTTTCCGTAGGCTTCAAGGTTGGATTGAGAGTAGGCGGGTTTTCACCAAGGAGAACCTGGAATTTCCCTAACTGCGCCAATCGCGCCTCTGACAGTGGATTACCTTGGCCGTTACCAAATAAACCATCGTTACCACCCAAGCCGAGATCGTCTGTGTTAGGTCTAACACCAATTCTGAAGAAGCCATTATCTTCAGGGCTGTTTGGCGGAAACGGCACACGTTTGATTCGTCCGTTTTTAGTCACATTGCTTACTGAAGCAGCGGTGAATTCTGGCGCAGTGTGACAACCAATGCACAGAGCTTTGCCTTCAAACAGTTTTTTACCTAGTTGCTGCTGCTCGGTGAGGGCATTGGCGTTGCCTTGTAAGAACTGATCGTATGGGGTATCATCAGAAACCAGCGTGGCCTCGTACAACTGAACTGCCAGACCGAAGAATAGCGAGAAGTTGTACTCCATTAATGTATACTCATTAGTCTCCAAGGAGCGATCGGGCTTTTTGACAAAAGTGCGTCTGCCTTGGGTATCAATTTGGATGAGTTTATTAGACTTCCACCACTCCGGCTTAAAGGCATCTTGAATCATGCGATCGTATGTTCTATCTTTGAGTCCGGGTTTAGGCCATCTGCTATCTGCACCTAAAACACTATCTTCTGGATGTACGACCTGTTTACCTAGCGGTCTGAGAGGAAATAACTTTTTCGCAAGTTTTCGGGGCAGTTTTTTACCTTTAGGAGCGTTGGTTCGCCCAAACTTGTCACCAATCTCTTGAAAAGTCCGACCATCAGCAGACACCTCAAAGGAACTCAGTGGTGGGCCGACGGCTTGGGAAGCCAAAGACGCATTATTCAGGCTGATTTTGACAAACTTGAGCTGGTTTGGAGTTTCTGCTTTGACAACAGAAGCGTTAGGATCTCTCGAACCGAAAGGATTCACCCCATTAAAGATGTTCTGTGCCCTTCCGTCCCAGAAGTTGCGAAAGTTAAATACTGCATTAATTACGCTTGGGGTGTTACGGGACTGAACGCGGCGCACATTTATGCCTCCCACGTTAAACACGGGATCTGGCTCAGTTTTTACTTGGTCTTCCGCATTACCAGGTATGACATCAACAAACTTAGTATTGGTAACCCCCTGGGAGGAACTGACATCGTTGCGATCGGATATGACGCTGTTAGGATCGTTGGGGTCTGCTAGCTTGTGAAAGGGAAAATCTTCTGGCTTGAGTTGATAGTTTGGTAGTCCTCCTATATCAAAAACTGTATCCGGATTTTCTGTACCATTAGCGTTAACCCGCAACAGCCCAGGAGCTATCTGATTTTTGGATCTGTTGTCGGCTCCAGCATGGAAGTGACAAGTCGCACAGGAGGTCACGCCGTCGCTACCCACCTGCATATCCCAAAAAAGAGCCTTGCCTAATTTGATGGCGGCTGCTTTGTCTTTTACGAACTCTGCCAGATTATCTGGTTCTGGAACAGGCACACCTTTGAGCGAAGGTGGCGATGCGGTAATCTGCGCTGATACGGTATTTCCAGCTATTACTGCCACCATAATCATGGCAGCAATTACTATAGTTTTGGAAAATCTCGATCGCAGAACATTAAACTTGGCAGATCTATATCTTTGCCTTTGACGTTTGATGTCAACAGGTAATTTGGATGATGGCGTTGCTCTAGGCAATTGATCGAGGTCATAACGCACCAATTTTTGCTCATTAGCTAAGCCTGGGACTGCTTGCTTAATTCTGGTGACCAGAAATTTGAGCGAAAATCGACCTCTTGAATTGAGTAGAAAATAAATTGGTAAGCTAGTCAAAACTAGCACCAAGACTATTACGGGTATAGTCCCCATAGTTGTTGGTTATAAATTAAGACTGAAAAAAATTATACATTCGTTAAAAACCTTAAAATTTATTGTTTAGGTAAAATCATTACTAATTTTATATGAACAAAAAACTTCTGAAGGCATAGCTCAGTTGAGCAAAGCTAGCAATCTTTATTTACATTTTTTATAGTAAATAGTGGTTAGTGTGCTTAGCTAGCAAGAGTTTGATAAAAGTTAGATATGTAAAATATATATGTTTAAGTTTATTATTAGCCATAGTTTGTATAGCATATTTAAATGTCACTACATCAAAGTTCTGGTCGCTGGCGCTTAGGGCTAGCCTTATCATTGTTGACAGTATTATTGTGGGGAATTTTGCCGATCGCTCTTTCGGTAACTCTGCAAGTATTGGATGTATATACAGTTATTTGGTTTCGTTTCCTAGTGTCATTTGTACTGCTTTTTGTCTATTTAGGAATAACTGGTAAATTACCAAAGTTGGAACAATTGCGTTCTGGTTCTAGGAAATTATTAGCGATCGCTACACTCTTTTTGGCGATGAATTACTTCTTATTTATGCAAGGTTTAGCGTTAACATCACCCGCTAACGCTGAAGTTCTGATTCAATTAGCTACTCTTTTATTAGGTTTGGGCGGTTTAGTAATTTTTCACGAACGTTATCGCCTGTATCAATGGATTGGTGTCAGCGTACTGACTTGCGGTTACTTTTTATTTTTCAAAGAACAGCTAACAAATTTAATTACAGCGCATAATACCTATATACTAGGTAGCATTTTAATTGTGCTAGGAGCAGCAGCATGGGCTATTTATGCTTTGGCACAAAAGCAATTATTACAATCTTTATCTTCCGCTAGCATCATGCTAATTATTTACGGAGGGTGTACTTTATTATTCACTCCTGTAGCTAAGGTAAAATCAATTTTTACACTTGACGCTTTGCACTCAGGAATGTTGATTTTTTGTGCTTTGAATACTCTAATTGCTTACGGCGCTTTTGCGGAGTCATTAGAACATTGGGAAGCATCACGAGTCAGTGCAGTATTAGCTTTAGCTCCCATTGTGACATTAATATCAGTTGCCGTTGTATCAGCGATCGCACCTGATTTAATTCCACCAGAACGCTTGACTTTTCTAGGAATATTAGGAGCAGGTTTAGTAGTGGCAGGTTCAGTGGCGATCGCTTTGGGGAAAAGTGATAAAGGCAATAGGCAATAGGCAATGGGCAATAAGGAAAAGTAAAGTGGCCGTTGGCGCAGTCTCTCGTAGAAAAGGGGTTACTCAGAAGTCAGAATGTAAAAAAAATAAACAGCAAATTTGTTTATTTTTCATACTAATCATACTTGATTCCGGTTAATTATCAATTCTGGCTAGAAGATTTATTAGGATTAATAGAAATTATTTTCAAAATGTTTAGTGTTTTTTTAACCTAGTAAATTTGTCGCACATTCAAAGTTACAACATAGATACTGAGGCAGCATATTTTTTCGTTTGTTATGATTTTCTCGTGAAGGCGAACTACTGAAGTCATCCTTCTGTAAAATCGATACTTTTCCCACAAGTTTGACTTTGTAGCAATCTAATTTGTTCAATTGATAGCCAACAAAAAAATGTTTGAAGAAGAATTCAGAAGGTGGAATTAATGTTGATGGTTAACTGTTGAATGTTGACTGTCAAATCTATGATTTTGTAGGGGTTTAGAGGTGATTTATAAAGTAAACCTTAAAATGTAGGGTGCGTTATAGCGAAGCTTAACGCACCAAGGTATCTGGTGCGTTACGGCTAATCCTAACTACTTAATATTTACTTTATAAATAGGCTCTTAAAACCCATTTATTCAGATGCTCGCGGACTTGCTAATGCTGTGCTATCTGCAATTGATACACAAATCATAATAAATTCTGAATTCTGAATTCTGAATTCTGACTCCTGAATTCTGCATTCTGAATTCTTTTGTAAACCAAGCAGGGCGCCCGAAAAACTACCAAAGCCAACACATCAAAATCAGACCACCGAAACAGTTGAGCGATGAATAGTTTGTTTGGTAATTGGGCCAGCACCCTGAGAAAAAATTCCCTATTGCTGGTTCTTTCAATGGTGCTGCCAACGTTTGGAATTAGTAATTCTGTCTTGGCAGCAGAACGCATTTATGCATCTTATTCAGCTCTAGAGCTTTCGATTTCAGTGACAGCTTTAGAAAAGTACGCCAAAACAGGTGTAATTAGCGATGATTTAGCAGCATATCAACAATATTTACCTGTTGAAAAGCTTGAAGAATTGCGGCGAATTTTACTCAATCGCGTGAAAGTTAGTCCGGCAGTAGTTTCACAACTTCTGTACACATCCCAAGGAGAATTTCTGCTGGCTCGGTTGGCGCAAGTGATTAAAACCAAATCTTCTCAGCCAGAATCAGAATTTGGTGCTTTGCGTTCGGCACTTATTTCAGCGTCTGCCGAATCAGGAGGCTTAACACTTTTAAATGTGTTACGTAAATATCCTAGCAAGAGCATTCATCTTGATGTAGCGCAGACTTTTCAAATAGCTACAGAATTGGACAAACTTGTTAATCAAACCCATCGAGCGATCGCCGCAGTTTCCTACAAGTCAAATATCGAAGCTAATAGTATCCAAAAGCCAAATTTATCACAATTACCTAACTTAGAAATTCTGGGAAAGTTTAAGTCACAAAAATATACGTTAAAGTTTTTTGATTCAAAGCGCGATCGGCTTTTATTAACTGATGTTTACATTCCTAAAATTTCAACTCGCGCGCCTGTAATTGTGATTTCTCACGGCTTGGGTTTAGACAGCAGCAATTTTCAATATTTAGCTTCTCATTTAGCTTCATACGGATTTGCTGTAGTTGTTCCCAATCATCCTGCTAGCGATACTAAAAAATTGCGTTCGCTGTTGAATAAACACGCCAACGACTTAGCACAACCAAGTGAATTTAAAGACCGACCTTTAGATGTGACATATATATTGAATCAATTGGAAAAAGCTAACCAATCTGATTTACGCTTTAAAAATCGGTTAAATGTGCAAAACGTTGGCGTATTTGGTCAATCTTTGGGAGGCTACACAGCTTTGGCCTTGGCAGGCGCTAAAATCAACTTTGAGCAGTTAAAACAAGACTGTCAGCTAACAGGACTGAAAAAAACCTGGAATATGTCTTTACTGCTCCAGTGTCGTGCTTTGGAATTGAATATTAATAATTTTGCCAAAGATTATAACCTGCGGGATGAGAGAGTTAAAGCAGCGATCGCAGTTAATCCAATTACTAGTTCTATTTTCGGCCAAGCTGGCTTAAATCAAATCAAAACTCCAGTGATGATTGTCAGCAGTAGCGATGACACTGTTGCACCGGCTTTATACGAGCAAATTCTACCTTTCTCGTGGCTGGCAAATCCACAAAAGTATCTTGTCATGCTTGCAGGTGCCACTCACTTTTCCACCATTGGTAACGCTAATCCGACAAATCAACAATTATCATTACCTGCTGAAATGATTGGCGATGCTTCCCAAGCGCGTCGTTACATGAATGTTTTAAGTTTGCCTTTCTTCCAAACTTATGTTGCAGGAAAGCCACAATACGTTCGTTATCTCAATGCTAGCTACACTCAAAGCATTTCTAGTAAGTCTCTTGGTTTGAGTCTCGTTAAGTCATTGAATCCAACTGAATTAGCACAAGTGCTGGATGTTAAAGGAGGTAACTCTTTAAAAAAAAAGTTCCTAACACCATAGTCAGCTTCGGATTTTGGATGCTGGATATTGGTGTTTCATTGCTGAATGTGATGATTTTTATTTGATTGTGGAATAACTTTTAATCCCTAATAGGGAGTAAATGAAATTTCAACTGCGGAGGCTCTTTTGGGGTAGGCTCCGCTTCAGGTTTCAATCCCTAATAGGGAGTAAATGAAATTTCAACCTTTAAGGATTTCACAGTACCAGCAGGGATATCTATGTTTCAATCCCTAATAGGGAGTAAATGAAATTTCAACGGACTACTTTTGCCGATCGCTTAAAAACCTTCGCTCGTTTCAATCCCTAATAGGGAGTAAATGAAATTTCAACCGATCGCTGCAATTACTGAAGCCATCGCCCAATAAGTTTCAATCCCTAATAGGGAGTAAATGAAATTTCAACTCAATGGCGATATCTCAGAAGATGATTTATCCGGTTTCAATCCCTAATAGGGAGTAAATGAAATTTCAACATGGCAACACTGACCCTGCCGATGGGGATGAACTTTTTGTTTCAATCCCTAATAGGGAGTAAATGAAATTTCAACTCGGACTGATATCCTTGTTCATGCTCCAGAGTAGATGCGTTTCAATCCCTAATAGGGAGTAAATGAAATTTCAACGTGGAGGAAAGTCATCATTAAAATTATTATCGCAGTTTCAATCCCTAATAGGGAGTAAATGAAATTTCAACCTCAGTAAAAGTGAGCCTGATGGAATTGAAAGAGGTTTCAATCCCTAATAGGGAGTAAATGAAATTTCAACCTAATTTTTTCCGTGAAAGACGTTTTTCGCAAGATTGGTTTCAATCCCTAATAGGGAGTAAATGAAATTTCAACCCCGCGTAGCCTGCTACATCATCCCAAATAGTATTGTTTCAATCCCTAATAGGGAGTAAATGAAATTTCAACGTCTGAGCCGTTGATTCAAATACTTGCTAATATGTTTCAATCCCTAATAGGGAGTAAATGAAATTTCAACATTGCCAGCAGGCACAGAATTCGGAATTGAGCTTGAATATGTTTCAATCCCTAATAGGGAGTAAATGAAATTTCAACAGCGGTAGCCTGAAATACAGTTTGTATTGGGTTTTCAAGGTTCGGTAGCGCGAACGAGATAATCATAGCATGTAGAATTGACATTGAATTTTAGGAAAATAGCTAGAACGTAGTCTGTGTAAGGTGCGCGGGTACTTTCTTAGCTATTTTCTCCAAAACTATTGCAGCAGGAGGGTTTCAAGGTTACTTCCCGCAATTTGGTTTTGAACACCTACCCATCCGCGCATTCAGCAAAGAAAATAGAGTCATCACGAATTTTTTCCCCACCAATACGTTCTACTTTACTTAGACAGCAGGCACATAAAAAGTAAAATAGGATACTATCTGTTTCAGGCTTGATTAACTTGTTCAAGCGCGATCGCAATTTTGCATACTGAGTATCGGTCAGATGGCATTCAAATACACTGTACTGTACCCATTGTCCATAGGACTTGAGAACTTTATGAATTTTAGTGCGACGTTTATCTTCTGAAATATCATAAGATACAACAACATTCATTACTAGGTTTTTTCTCCACTTTCTACACTAATGAATATTCTAGAGACGCGATTAATCGCGTCTCTACTAATTGCTAACTTTCTACTTCAAAACTAATGGTGGATATTTTTCGGTTTCACCCATTAAGTATTTCGCTAATAATCTAGCCTGTAATTCAAATGCTTCTTGATAAGTGCATTTGCGTCCGAAAACAGGATGTTTAAATTCGGATTGTTTCTTTTGTGCATATTGCTGCAAAAATCTTTTTCGTCCTTCTGGGGTTAGAGAAACTGCTTCACTCAAAGGTTCTGTGATAAAATCTGCTTTTGTTAACAATTGTTTATTTAATACAGACAATACTATTGCATCTACAACTAAGGGACGAAATTCTTCCATTAAGTCTAATGCTAGTGATGGTCTACCGTAGCGATCGCAATGTAAATATCCTAGATATGGATCGAATCCAGCAATGTTGATTGCACCTTGAATATCATGGCGCAATAATGAATAGCCAAAGCTGAGTAAAGAATTAACCGGATCGGTTGGAGGACGACGAACGCGGTTATTAAAACTAAATTCTGTAGTCCTAATTAATTGGTCGAAGCAACCAAAATAAGCAGCACTTCCGGCACCTTCTAAACCGCGCAGTGAATTAATATTTTTAGTAGTTTCGATGGGTGCGATCGCTTGCTCTAAACGTGTTACATTTACAGATAAATCTAAATCTAGATTTTCACGTTGACGACGGTTCAAGAGATTACGGTAGTTTTTTAACTTCCCGCGCACAAAACCTTGTACTACATGAATTGCTTGGGCTGATTCACCTGCTGCTTGCCATTGGGCTTTACGCACAAAAATATTTTTGGTCACTTCTGGTTCTATCCTTCCTAAATAACGGCCATTTTCTGTGAGAAAAGTAACAGGTATATGTCGTTCTAATAGTTCAGAGATAGCGGCTGGTGAAACAGTTGCGCGTCCTAAAACTACAACACCATCTATCTTGATTAATGGGACATCTAAAATTGTTTTTTTCTCAAATTTGATATGTAGCCTTTCATCAACTTTTCCAATGAAAGCATCTTCCTGAGTGACGTATACTGTACCCATAATTTCATTTTCAATTAATTGTTGGTAAAAAAACTGGTATTTTAGACGTGATGAATCGCGTCTCTACAAGAATTCTGATTAATTCCCTTCTTGATAGCGTTCTACTTTTTCTGTAGCTTGAGGTAAACACTGTGAATATAGACTGCATCCTTCACAGCGTTTTGATTTGATAGCTTTGGGCATTGCACCTGTAAATAGTAGTGTTTGGACTGTTTTAATAGTGGCGATCGCATTTTGACGCAATTCTTTTGAAATCTCGACTATTTGCCGTTGGTGGGTTTGTGCGTAGTAGATATAGCCAGTATTGATAACTTTACCTGTCATTTCTTCTAAACACAAAGCTTGAGCGCAAACTTGCAATTCATCGTTATCCCATTCGCCTTTACGTCCTCGCTTGTATTCGATTGGATAAAATTCCCCATTTTCAGATTCAATTAAATCTGATTTACCTATTAGTTTGTATCTTTCAGATTTCAGCCAAATTGCTCGGATTTGCCAAGTATCTTCACGTTGACCTTCACCAACTGTATGGACTCGTTCGTGTAAACTTGTACCTTCAATAGTGTATTGATTATCAATAAATTCTCCCGCACAAAACATTCGCCAACAGCGATGCGAACAATAGCTGTATTGATTCAATGCAGCAATAGGAATGTAATCACTTTCATTCATATCTTCAACTAACTATTTCACAATTTCAAATCTCAAACTCTTACTCTTTGCGCCTCTGCGTCTCTGCGTGATATAAATTTATGTTCGCCGTACCATTCCCATTCCCATCGTTGTTTTACGTCCCAACCCTGCATATAACGCAAAGTCAGCTAAAGCATTAATTTGCTTAATTGCCAGGGCTGGAACATCTCCCAAAATCCGATAGCTAATACTGCCAACGCAACCTATAAATTTACTTTCATAGTTGCTTATAACTTCGGTATTAATATTAAAAGCACTGGGAAAAATTGATTCAACGGCAATATTAGAGATTTCAATTCCACTGTATTTATTCCAACGACTCAAAAGACTATTGAACACAGATTCCTTGATAGGGAGGACATTATCATATCCACCTTGGCGGAAGGATACAGGTGTAGCGAAGGTGAAATTGAGGGTGCGATCGCTTTCGGATGCTTGCTCGTACAATTGTGTATAACTGCAAGCATTAGCCCAAGGTTGCGTAGATTGCGGAGTACCTTGAATACTGGTAATATGTAGGTTTGCAGAACCCAAATGCCAAGGGCGATCGGGGTTAAGATTTAGCCAAAGTCCGGTTAGTTTACTAAACAAAGTGTCATCGAGTAGAGAAACACGCCACCAGCAGGGAGTACCAGCCGGAATCGGTTTTTGATGACTAAATTGCAACGTGTGGTGATGTTGTTTGTGTTGTCGTTGTATTTGCAACGGTGAGAGAGTGAAGGCTTTATCTGCGTTAGAGGAGTGCAGATACTCTGCCAAGCTGGAATCAACAGAATTGATGAGGGTGAGAAATAGCGCGTGGTAGTGTCTCCCAGTCAGGAATTCCGGGTAAATGGGAGATTGGGGAATCAGGTTGAGGACGAGGCTGTGAGGCATATTTTCTTTTCTTAGTCGAGTAGAGTTAGTTACCCTGCAATAAAAACTTCATCATCTGGAAGACGTAGCTGATTGTACTTCATTGCCATTGTTAAAATTCCCGATAAGCCTGCTAGAAATTCATATTGTCTATCACCATCATCACAAGCAATAGTTATGGTGTAGGAAAAAATTCCTTGTTTATGTAATTGAAAAAGAGCAGCAGCATTAGTTCGAGGACAAATAATTACTCCTGGTAATAGATGTTTTGACAATGCTTGTAATGCAGTTGTTGGTTGTATTGATTCTCCAATACTGCGGACAACTCGACAATTTTTGAAAGCCGTTAATTTATTTATCTCTGTATTAGCAAACTCCTGTCGGCTACCACAATAACGCATTCTAAAGCTCAGTTTATAGGTTTCGGTAGCACGACTTTTTATTTCGATAAAATCACCATTTTGAGCAAATTCATAATAACGTAATAGATGAAAAGGATCTAATTGAGTTTCTTCAGATTCATCTGTGACTAAATTATAAGGGTCACGAATGGGAAGGCTTTCAAACAAACTGTAACGAAAACTAAATAATGGGGCGTAGCTTATACTAAAAACCTCAGCAAATTCTTTGAGGTCAGACAATAAATCATTATGTTCTTTAAAAATCTTCTCGTATGCGTCTAATTTTGTACGTCCGGCTTGTAAATCTTCCCACTCTTCAGGGGATGTTACCTTGATAAAGGTTTTGACAAAAGCTTGACCACCTTTAAGAAATTTCCAGCCTGTTTTTAATTTCTCTAAAGATTCTTTAGCAATGTTTTCCGCACCTCGTAAAACTTTCATTCTGTGGCGATAATCTTCCCAACTACGTTTATTATCCAAAACTGATTTTAGAGTATTAAACAGTTTTGGAATTAATTCCGCATCTGGTAAATTGTCAAATACTTCCTCTAGTTCTAACAAAGGACGTGCAATTTCTAGAGAGGCTTCTGAACGCCAATAAGCTGTTAAAAAAGGTTTATCTAAACATGGAAGATTATCCAGCATTTCTTTTAGTGCTGTACGTCCTCCAGTAGTATTAAGGTCAGTTAAGCCTTCTTTCCAAGCATCAGCAGGTAAGTAAGCAATAGCCTCTGAATCAATATTAGTTACAGATTTACCTAAAACGCGCCCAACTCTACCAATTCTCTGCCAAAATGCGGCGCGATCGCGTGCTGAAAAAATCAACCAGTCTAAATTTTGTCGTCTTGGTTCGGGATGTCTTTCAAAGTTAAATCCTACATCTACAGTGCTAGTAGCTAAAATTATTTGGCGCTGCATAGCCCTTTGTCTATCTCGTTTAGGTGCAGGGCCAGTTATCCGTCCTATATAATCGCTAAGTCCTTGTTGCCGTAACAAATCTGATAAGCGATTAATATTATCTAAAGAATCAAGAATTATTGCACCATTTTCATGCGGCCTTTCTCGAAAACGATGAATAACTTCTGCGGCTAATTCTGCTAACCACTCATCCTTACTTTCTGGTTTTGGTCTTAATTCCAGATTAACCGCTGTCTGTGATGCTAAAAGATTAGTATTACCCACTTCTCCATCAATTCTCGCTATTCTTACGCCAGCCTGTTTTAAATTTTCTAAAGCTAACTCACAAGCTGGTTCTGGTGTTGCTGTTAGCAATACAACCTTTCTTCCATGTTGAAAAAAACGAAAAACATGAGAATAGGCAAGATAAAACAGCATTCCTACTAGCTGTTTTGCATCGTAGAGATGAAATTCATCAAAAATGACTGTAGAAAATTTTGTGTAAAAACCAGCAGCAATATTACCTCTATCAAGCTGGTTATATGCAAAAAAAGTTGCATAGTAGAAAGTATCAGGATTTGTTACCAATAGTATTGGTGTATTCGCTCCAACATCATCAAAAACAGTAGCAGGATTCCGCAAAATATTATATAACTTTTCTCCTGAACGCCTACCAACTTTATCCTGCGGCCAGCTTTTAACATCTTTAGCCGAAGCTGATTTAACTACATGAGGTAAGTTAGCATCGCGCACAAATTGTTTTGCGGCTTCTGTTTGCTGTTCAATTAAAGCATTAGTTGGGGCAATGTAAACAGCACTTTTATTAGGCTGATGTTTTAATACTGTTAATCCTGCTTTAGTTTTACCTGTGCCAGTTGGTGCTAAATCGAGGATAATATCTGCATCCTTAGATTGTTCAAATACATCTAGTTGATGTTGAAGTGCATTCCTAATGAAAGATATTTTATCTGGCGATGCACAAGCTGAAATACTACGTGGTTCTAATCTGATAACAAATTTTTGATTACTCATTGCTACTTTCTCTACCGCAAAAATGTAATCCTGCTGGTACAATCATTTCTCCAACCTGCCAAGCAGCACCTCGAAAACGCAGATTTTTAATGATGGGCGCAGGAGGAATAGAAATCAAATCGAAAGCTAAAGTCTCTATTTGCTGTGGTAAATCAGCAACATTGAGATAATTTTGAGTTTGATATTCACCTTCTGGTAGTAAAGTCACAGGAAATTCATTGACTACTTTCACTTTAACTTTACTCATGAATTTACCAACGCGAATATAAGCAGGTAATTGATGATTCCCAAATACCAAAGTTTGAAATTTATTACCGCGTTCAATCATTCGCAGTCTTCCAGTTTGGGGAAAATTACTCGGTCTAAATGAATTTGGTTTTTTCCCTTGGCGTTGTAATGGTAAATCTTCTCGCGCTATCGCAACTCGGTTATTAGTCATTGCATACCAATAAGCATCAGAAAGAGCATTAAAACGTTCAAATCTGAATGTAACTCTGCCTATAGGTGAAGCTGGTAAGATATAAAAATCCCGTACTATTGGTTGTAAATCTTCTTTGTAGGTTGGTCGTCCTGTAGCCTGACCTTGGAGGCGATAGGGGGAATTTACCAAACCTAAAGCATAGGTAAGAGCATAATTCCCAATTACCCCCTCAGTGTAATAGGTATCAGACAACTCCCTAGAGGCAAAAAAGACTGGTTCAAGACAGTATAGTTCAACAAGTTTTGCCTGCTGAAAAGGAATTGTTGACATAATCTAACTCTCAACTTCAACTGGTGTATTTTTGCCTTTACCTTTAGCCTTTTTCTTCTCAGCTGCTACCTGACGGAAAGGTTCATAAGATTGGCTTAAACGTTTGAGGAAATTATCACGTTCTGCTTCTGACCAGTGAGTTTCTACATCAGTTATTAAATCTGTTAATTCTGATTCAGATAATTGCAAAGATACCCCTCTCTTGTTTTGCCAATTTGCAATTACTTGCTTGCAAGCTGTACTTAATTGATTAATGTTCAAAGGATGTTCTAAAGGCTTACCTAAAACATCATAGGTAGCTTGTACAAGTTCCAAAGAACTAGGAAGTTCGGTAATACTGCCAAACGCACCTAATATTTGATTTTCCATACGTCCCACACGACTGGAAACTGCACCATAACGACTGGTGAACAGAATATTACCGATGATGTAGCGCAGTTCATCAGCAGTGACATCTTTTAAGGTGACTACATCTAGAAAATGCACACCTGGTTTGATATATTCGCTAGTGTTTAAAGCTGTAGATGCGTTACCTTTTTCATCACGCATTGTGCCATTTTCGTAGATGGCGTTAATAGTGCGATCGCCTACGACATCACTAGCAGGTAAAATACTAAAAGCGTCCTCAGTCCAAATGCGGCTTTTCTGTGCGCCACCCCCACCAGCAGCGAAACCGTAAAGGAAACAATCTACGCACATTTCGCAAGGTGAATTAGTATTTAACGAACACAGAGAACCATCTTTAATGTTAGTATATAAAAGCTCATGCGCTCTTAAATGCTCTCGTCCATAGCGTCTTTCTGGTGCTACTTGTTTACGTTTAGTCATTACTAAACGTTGAATAATATTGTCATTGCTAACACCAGCTTGCACAAACTCGCTACATAATGGTTCGCCTGAACCTTCTGTACGAAAGATGGTTTCAGAATGAGTTGTTCGTAAAACTACTAAAGTGATGAAACGTCCTTTTGGGAAGTTTTCATAAGTAGTTGCCAGAACTGACGAAAGCTTTTGAATTGACATGACAAACTCCTGATTGATTATAAAGATGTAGTAGCTTCTACAGATTCGTTATTAGGCTTACTCTTTAGTAGAGCATCTGCTTCTTCAAAGAAGAACAAGTAAGCCGCTTCCAAAGTTTTTTGATCGGCTAAAAGTTTTTCTGGTCGTGATTGATAAACCTCTTCATAGAGCTTTCGTAAAACTGCATAGTAGCGTTTGATTTGTTCATACTTAGTTTTCTTAACTCCATGTTCACGAATTCGGTCTAAGCGAGTATGGTATTGCTGTACTAATGCAGCAAACATTAAATCTAAATCCATATAGGATTTATGTGAACGAACAGCTGCGGTAAACTTGGCAAAAGGTTCTACTAATGATGTACGTTTATCACGAGAACTTCCCCATAGTTTCGCTTCAGATGCAATTGCAGCTGATTCTTTGAGATATTGAGTTAATAGCGTGTTTTCATTACTTGGCATAAGGTTTAATAAAGTATTTAGCGGGATAGAAATGCGACTCCAAACTAGTCGAAAATTTGGTTCATCTTGCTCTCGTAAAGCCCAACGTATCAAAACGTAATAAAGCTCAATCGGTCTGACACAAGCACGCGACAAATCATATAAGCAATCATCGGCTTTTTGAATACTTGCCACAGATATTGCTAGTTTGCCAATACAGCGTAGTCTTTCAAGAATTTTTTCTGCATCTTGTCGCTGCTGATATTGTCCACTTCCTAGTAAAGGTTGTAGTGCAGCAGGAATTCCTTCTACTCGTCCATAAATATCATTAAATAACTCAACTTCTAAGTTGCTACTAAGAGTAAAAGGAAAGCCAATATCTAAAGACAACGATATTTCTAAACCTAGCCTCAATGATTTCAGTAAAGCTAAGGAAGCATTAGCATCTCCCCAACCAATAGGGGTAACTATATTAGAGTGAACAAATTCTCGACGTTTAGGTAGTGCAAAGCCAACAACTTTGTTAGCAGTAAATTTCAAAATTCCATCTCGATATAGTTGAAGTTCATCAGCGGCTACAGGCCCTCCCTCAGCATTAGTAGCAACAAGTTCATCTATATAGTCTCGCCATATTCTCAAAAACTCTGGACAAGCACCTTTGGGTAAAGAGAAATGTAAATAAAGTGGGTCTTGTTTTTTAACCGCCGGAAAATTTGCCCCAACTGCCATCAATTGATAAGCTAAAGCTGCAATTGAATCTGCTTGTCTTTTAGGTTCTGCACTAATACCACCTGGCAAGCGGTTAGAAAAAGCTTGTACTTTTGTACCAGGAGGCATATTATCTGAAATTAGTTCATCTATATCAGTAGATGTAAAACCTAAAGAGCATCTTTGTCTAGGATTTGCTTCTACATAAGCATTTAAATCATTGGCCCCATTTAATCGAATAGCAAAAGGTAAATTTACCATTCTGTTAACGGCTGCAACTATTTCCTCAGATACCTCTATTTCTTCTGAGGTTTGTGTACTTTCTGTTCGTAGTTGAAAAGATTCTTTTAGAGCTTCTTTAATACCATCAATTCCCTTAACAGCAGCCTTAGCAGCAAATAAAGGTCGCCCATATTGACCGTTAAACGGCTCAATTGCAATGCGCTGTTGTTCAGAAATTCCAGTATGAGTAGCAATTTTATCCCATACTTCTTTGGGGCTTAACCCAGCTTCACGATAACTGAGATAAGCTGCTTTCAAGCCTTCAGATATAGCAAATTCTTCTGAATTACTTACAGGTATTAAACCAAGTTCAGCTGCTTTTTTTAATGCTTCTGTACCAGCGGCATCACCCCACTTGGTGACATCTTTAGCAATCTTTTCTGATTTATAACTAGCTTTTTTCTTTTCTAAAAGAGCCTCAACATTTACTAATACTTCATCAATATTTTGCTGGATAGCTTGTTGAGTAACTTTAATACCGTCTTTGGTAGGTCTGACCAGCCTTTCGATATTATTCCCAAAAACTTGGTCAATTTTACTTTGCCAAACAGCAGCTATTTCTTTTGTCAAATCTACATTTGGTAAAGCTTCCCCTTCAAAAAGTTCGCCGTCGGGAAAAATTGCTAAAGAATGTAAGCCATACTTTTGTAAAACTTCTTCGCAAGCACCCAGTAATAAGGCTGTAATATAACCTTTATCTTCACAAAGGCGTACTCTAAAAAGTTTACAACTCCTATCAAAAGCAACGGTTAATTCTGTTTCCAGTTTGCGAAAGCGTTTTTCATCTGGAATACCTAAATCAAACAAGTCAGCAGCCGTCAGCATAGCCGCCCAACGTTCAATATTTGGGTCTTCTGGTAGAAATCTTGCTCCATCACTTACGTTGTGGCCTGAATGGCGTTCAATCAGCTTTCTGACTAATTCAAAGTCATCTTCTGTTGCCACAAAAGGTAATACACAACCTTTTTCAAGCTGTTCCCTTAAAAAATCTTTGTTCCTAGCTAAGGTTTTTACTTTTCGTTCTTGAGGATCTAATTTATTCAGATCGTGAACAGCCGTCGCAGCCAGTAACAAAGGTCGCTTATTTTCAGGTACTTCAGCTATTCGGCTGACTGTCAAAATAAATTGGCACGCAGAGTCTAGATGTTCTGCAAGAGTTGTCCCTTTCCTGACTCCATACTGATGATGATGTGCGTGATTTTCGTAAAGTTGGGGGCGAATTTCGCTAAAATAACGCTCCTCCAAGCTTTTGGGAGGGCGATTTAAAAGCCTATTGCGCTTGATCATAATAATGCTAACTTCTATCTAGATTTAGCTCTCAAAGTCGTTATAACTTATGACTTCGCCTTCGTCGTTAGTTACTGGTTGACATTTCAAATCTGCGATTACGCTCCTCAATCGACGGATTTCGCGTTGATAGTTGTCAATCAGAACCAGACATTCAGCAATCTTGTGAGCGATATACTCCACTGAGTAGTTCATAACCTATGACCTCTTGCAGGTTGAACGACATCTACCTGCTCTAAGTATAAGCATGAATTTTGTCTAGTGTCATATAAACATTGAAGTTACTCTCTCAAACTTCTAATTTGAGGCCACATCGCGTTATATTTGTTTGTGACCCCAAATATCTTCAGAATCCCTATCAGGGATTGAAAATAGTGACATATATACATAGGGGTCAGTTTATTTTCGCAAACAAATCCCTATGAGGGTTCATCGGCCAGAGTTACTTACTCTCTGGCTTTTTTATGTCTTCTGTAATAACTCCATTGCTAAAGCATCAAAAAAATGTCATTACAATTTCATTTGAGGAAGATTATTTCTTGTATGTGTCTATGTACTTGAAAGTAAAAAGCGGATTTACAATTACAAATAAGAGTATGGCATAAATAATTTTGAAGTGCAAGTACATTTAAGGAATGCCGAGAAAAAAAGAAACGATTACACTGTCAATTCCGCCAGGAACCAAGGAGAAACTAGAAGCGATCGCCCGCAGTCTCGACATATACTGGGGTAAAGATCCTAGTATTTCCGGCTTAATAGTGGCGATCGCTCAACAATCTGTAGAAGTCGGAAAGCCTTTCACGCTTGACTCTAATCAAGTTAACGCTTTACAGCAAGCTATCAAAGCCCTTAGTGATGCAGGTCGGATTGGTGAAGCTCAAACTGTAATTACACTTTTAATAGAAAGAGGAAATTTAGATGCAATAATTCGTCAATCTCTGCTCAAGCAAGCCAGTAGACTCCTACAAGCATGGCAAGAGCAAATAGATAAATATAGGCAAAATCAACAGCCCTTTCACCTGCTTTATGAAAATTCTCAAGGGCAAGAGCTACTGTACACAGTACGTTACGCAGAACCACGCTTCTTTGATAAACGCTTTTATTTAATGATTTGGTGTGAAGAAACAGAGGATGTAGAAAATTTGATTCCTGATTTACCGGAACTTTGGCACAACCGCAATTTAACCTTTGATAAAATCCGTTCAATCGTAGCCGCAAGTGGCAAATGGCGAGAAGAGGGATTAGGTTATGTCAAAGTGTACTTGCACTTTCGAGGCTGGATGGTAAAGTCCTATCAACGTAGGGAAGATGACTTAGAAGACGAAATGATTGGAGATGTGCGTCAAGTGGTGCGGCGGGTTGTCAACGAGTTTTGGTTAATTCGAGAAGTTGCACGGTATTGGGAAGATTGCGTAATTGTCTCACCTGAGAGTTTACGCGATCGCCTAAAACAAAAACTGTTAACCTTATGCGAGTTGTATGATATCGAAACCAAGAGTTAAATCTTCTATAGAGGTGAAGAAGTACAGAGTACCTTGATGCCAAAGTACTTATACTGGCTAACTCCTCAGTCAATATCCGATCGCCCCCACACTTCTCAACATATACTTTAAAGAAATGTGACATTTAATTGCGCTATTGTAAAAATCAGCTTTACATCAGTTGATTTATGAGCCAGTCTGAAGATACTACAGCCCAAGCTACTGCTCTGACTAACCACGATCGCAAACCTATTCATATACCTGGCTCTATTCAACCTCATGGCGTACTATTAGCACTCAATACTCAGCTAGAGATAGTGCAAGTCAGCAACAATACCCAAGAATACTTGGGTAAAGAGCCAGAAGATTTGCTCACTCAACCGCTGGGCTGTTTGCTGGACGCCAGAAAAGTGGAAGCTATTAAGCAGTGCTTGGTAAAAAAAATTGGTAGTTGTAGTGCTTTAAAAGTATTAATCAATACTTCTAATGGCGAACGATATTTTGACGCTATTGTTCATCGCACAGAAGAGGCTGTAATTGTCGAGCTAGAACCGAGAGACTCGGAATCGGAGTTGAGTTTCTTGGGCTTTCACGATTTGGCGGGTGAAGCGATCGCGAAAATGCAAAGCACATCGAATCTGATAGAATTTTTGCACATCGCAGCAGAGAAACTTCAAGATATCATCGGTTTTGATCGCGTGATGTTCTATCAATTTGACGAGTCCGGAGCTGGTTCTGTAGTTGCAGAAGTTAAACGAGAAGATTTATCACCTTATTTAGGACTCCACTATCCCGCTACAGATATTCCAGCCCAAGCAAGAGAATTATACACCCGTTGCTTGCTGCGATTTATTCCCGATTTAACTGTCGAACCTGCCAAGCTCGTTCCTACAGAAAATACAATAACACATCAGCATCTTGACTTAAGCTACTGCGTGCTAAGGAGCTTTGATTCGTGTTGTATTGAATATCATCAAAACATGGGAGTGACGGCTCTTTTGGTGATTTCGCTCATCCAAGAGCAAAAGCTTTGGGGATTAATATCTTGCCATCATCAAACACCAAAGTATATTTCTTACGAAGTGCGGAAGATGTGCGAATTTTTGGGACAGATTGTTTCTTCAGAATTAGCGCACAAAATTAGTCACTCGGAATGGGACTATGAAGTAAAGCTCAAATCGCTACAGTCTGAGTTTCTCAACTCTATTTCCCAAGCAGACAATTTTATTGATGCGCTCATCAAACCTGAAATCCGTTTGTTAGATCTTGTCAGCGCCTCAGGAGCAGCAATTTGTCTGGATAATGAAGTCACTCTCGTGGGAGCAACACCGAATATTGACCAGGTGAGGGCGTTGATTGAATGGGCAGATACTCAAGTTCATGACAACTTGTTTTCCACTGATTCTTTGCCAAAGCTTTACCCAGAGGCGCTGATCTTCAAAGATACTGCTAGCGGCTTGTTGCTACTGCGGATTTCTCAAGTGCGGCGGTATTACATTCTTTGGTTTCGTCCTGAAGTTATCCAAACAGTAAACTGGGCAGGTAATCCCAAGGAATCCATTCAAGCCCAAGCAGATGGTAGCGTGACGCTATCTGTGCGAAAATCCTTTGCGGCTTGGCAAGAAACAGTCAGATTAACTTCTCTACCTTGGAGGGCGTGTGAACTTGAGAGTGCTATGAGTTTGAGAAATGCGATCGTTGGTATTGTACTCTCCAAAGCCGATGAGTTAGCCAAAATTAATTTGGAATTAGAACGCAGCAATCAAGAACTAGCCTCCTTTGCCTATGCTGCTTCCCACGATCTCAAGGAACCTTTGCGAGGCATTTATAACTTTTCGACGGTACTATTAGAAGACTATGCCCAAATATTAGATGATGACGGCGTTGAGTGTTTGCAGACAGTAGTCTCCTTGTCTGTACGCATGGAAACGCTGATTAATGCTCTACTGCGACTCTCCCAATTAGGACAAGCACAACTGCGAGAGCAAGTAACCGACCTCAATGAATTGGTCGATCAAGTAATTGAAATCTTTCGGGCTAGTCAGCAAAACTCTGGGCTTATCGATATTCGCATTCCTCGACCTTTACCCATAGTCCAGTGCGATCGCGTTCTCGTCAACGAAGTCTTCAGTAACCTAATTGGTAACGCCTTCAAATACAACGATAAACCCGAAAAGTGGGTTGAGATTGGCTACTTAGAAGAGGGACTGGGGACTAGGGACTGGGGACTAGGAAAGAGTTTTGTTAACCCAATCCCCAATCCCCAATCCCCAATCCCCAATCCCCAGTCCCCAATCTTCTATGTCCGCGATAACGGTATTGGAATTCCAGAACATCATCTAGAAACTATCTTTCGACTATTTAAGCGGCTGCACTCTCAGGAAAAATTCGGCGGAGGTGCAGGTGCGGGACTAGCTATTGTTAAGAAAATTGTTGAGCTACACAACGGTCAAATTTGGGTTGAATCTACCTTAGGCGTTGGCTCGATATTCTATTTTACGCTCGAATAGTTTAAGATAGTCTCCAAATATATATTTTTGTTAAGTTGTTTTAAGACCACGAATGACAAAAAAACTTCATGAACCTCTGCTCGTTGTTGAGGACAGCAATGAAGATTTTCGGATGCTACAACGTCTGATGCGGCGCATGTCCGTCCAGAACCCCATACATCGTTGTACTAATGGGGATGAGGTTATAGAGTTCCTTTACCAACAAAGGAGCAATACCTACGACAAGGGCGAAAAACCATGCAACTCTCAACTAGCATTACGACCCTCTGTAATCTTGCTCGATCTCAATTTGCCAGGTATTGATGGCCGTGACATCCTGACTCGGCTTAAGCAAGACAAGATTTTCAGGGAAATCCCCATCGTTGTTTTTACTACGTCATCGAACCCCAAGGATATTGAATTGTGCTACCAAAAGGGCGCAAATGGATATCTAGTAAAGCCGATGGATGCTCAAGAACTAAAAAAGACGATTCAGGCTTTCGTAGACTACTGGCTTGAAGCGAATACGCCGCCTGTGTTGGATTAATTTGTTTATTTTCCACTGATGAGGCAGTAAGGACAAAGGGATAACAAAGAAGACGGCTTAAAGGGCACACAGACATTTTCGTCTTTGAGTCACTGTGTTTGCTTGTCTGTCTGAAATTGCTTTTCCCCATTTTCCTGTCTTTCTTGCTGCCTTGTAGTATTTGCGATCGCTTTAGGATTAGTAAAGAATTTAGTTTTTATTTATATTTATTTTATATTATTTTTAGAATTATGCAATAAACCACAATCTGGATAAAAGGGATCTACATAGCTCCCCGATCCTCATACTTAATATGTTGGACACATGGACGCTACTTATCATCGATGATTGTGCAGCAGATCGCAAAATCTATCGTCGATATCTTTTGAAAGATCCGCACCAGTCCTACCAGATTTTAGAGGCTGACTGTGCAGAAGAAGGACTTGCATTGTGTCAAGAAATACATTGCGATGTGATTCTGCTGGATTATTGTCTACCTGACAAAAGTGGATTAGAACTTTTCGATCAGATGCAGCAGGAGATATTTAAGACTTCTGTGCCTGTGATTATGTTGACAGGACGTGGTGATGAAGAGGTTGCTGTACAAGCAATGAAACGAGGTGCGCTGGATTATTTGGTCAAGCAACACCTGACACAAGATGTATTGCAGCTAGCAGTCCGCAACGCTATCAAGCAATTGTACTTGCAAGCCCAACTCCATAAAACCCGCGAACGTCAGCGCTTAATTGCTACAACGGCTCTGAGAATTCGCCAGTCTCTTAACCTAGAGCAAATTTTGAATACGGCTGTAGCGGAGGTGCAGCAACTTCTGAAATGCGATCGCGTAATGGTATATCAGTTCGCCACAGATCGAGAGGGTAAAATAGTCGCCTCCTCAGTTGAGCCATATCGCACAGCGCTACGGTGCGATGGTGCCGGGACTGGGAATAAAGAGGACACGGGGACGCAAAGAGAAGTTGGAGCGGAGGCTTCCTCCGATCCAAACTTCGGAGGACACGGAGAGAAGTTGGAGCGGAGGCTTCCTCCGATCCAAACTTCGGAGGACACGGAGAATTTTTTCCCTACATCACCGCGTCTCCCGGTCACCGTGTCTTCTTGTTTCACCACGTCACCGCGTCACCGCGTCACCACGTCTTCTTCTCTTACCGCGTCTTATCCCCAATCCCCAATCCCTCATATTTATGAGCTTGGATTATGTAATCATTTGAGCCTGAGAGAGCAATTTAACACTGACTCAAATCTCGTGGTTCCGATTAATCTCAGCAACAATGGAAATCCAACTCCCAAGCTTTGGGGTTTGTTAATTGCCCACCACAATTCATATGAACGACAGTGGCAAGCTGATGATGCTCAGATGTTGAATGAAGTATCGGTGCAATTAGCTATTGCTATCCAACAAGCGGAATTGTTATCCCAAACTCAAGCAGCTCTGGCAAAAGAAAAACAACTCAATGCATTTAAATCTCAAATTATTGGAACGGTTTCCCATGAGTATCGAACGCCCTTGACTTCAATTTTGGCTGCTGCATCGACTTTGGTAAAACACAGTCAGCAACTCAATGAAGCCAAGCAGCAGAAGTTTCTGGGAATTATTGAACAAAAAGCAAGGTATATGTCCAAACTTATAGACAATATGCTTTTGGTTAATCAATTTGAACTGGAAAAACCTAAGCTCAAGCCAATGCCGCTTGACTTACTGCAATTTTTTTCCGATTTGATAGAACAAGAGCAAGAAATAGTAGGCGATCGCCACGAATTGATTTTTAAGGTGAGTGGAAATAATCAGGGTTTTTGGGGCGATCGCGGGCTTTTACAGCAAATATTTAGTAACTTAATGTCCAACGCAATTAAATATTCTCCAGATGGAGGGACTGTAGAGTTCCACCTCATCAGCAAAGAATCACAAGTCATTTTTTCCATTCAAGATTGGGGAATTGGTATCCCGGAGGCAGAGCAAGAAAATTTATTTCAATCTTTCAGTCGGGGAAGTAACGTTGATACAATTCCTGGTACCGGTTTAGGGCTAGCGATCGCCAAAGCTTGTGTAGAGTTACATGGCGGTAACATCACTTTATCCAGTGAAGTAGGACGAGGGACTACAGTTACAGTCACCTTACCAAAGGTATTACCAATAGGTCAACTTTCGCCATAGTCAGAATTCATAATTAAAAGGCAATAGGCAACAGGCAACAGCCAATAGGTAAAAACCGATTCCAATTAGGAGATTTTAAAAATGACGCATTAAAATATATAGGCAACCCACCTCGTTTCAAAGGTTAAATTTTCTCCATATTAAAAAAAATCATGGGGTTTGTATCCATTAGACTTCTTGCATAAATAATTTTTTGTCTCACGCAAAGGCGCAAAGACGCAAAGAAGAAGTCGAAAATAAGGACTTTTGCAAGAGGTCTATTATTCCATCTGTTTATTTTCACTATTGCCTCTTGCCTGTTGCCTCTTTTCTAATCTCGAATTTCGATTTTAGTAATCAGCCATTCTTTGATTGTTTTTCCACAAGGTTCAGCACTTTGGCAATCATTGACATCTTCTAGTCCATAAAATAGATTTACATTTTTATTAACGTATTTATCTGGTTCGCAAACATCAAATGTTGCACCAACGCTTTCATGTAATTTACCATTGCGATCGATAACAGAAACATAGCATTTTAAATGACCATTTTGCATCTCTTTAATAGTACCAAAGGTCGGATTATCATTTTTAATTGAATCATTAATTGGTTTTGGATTATCCTGCTGAGTTAGCTTTTGTGTATTCCCTGAATTCGATTTAGAATTACTTTGGCTAGCTGTTACAGTATTTTCTTGATTAAGTTTATTTTCTTGAGAAGTACTGTTACTAGAATTACCACAACTCCCAACCAAGATAGAACAAAGAAGCAATATAATAGTCAAGATTGTTTTTTTCATATTATTCATATCCATGAAATTGCAATTTTTAAGACTTTTGATACAGGATAATTCAGAACTAAAACAGAATTTACACCCAGCTTTCAAGCTAATCTAGTCTACTTCATTAACTTCAAATCTGCTGTATAATACAAAAATTAAATTATATTGATGTTTTCAGCATTTATATAAACTTTAAAAAGTGGAAGTATTGATTTTGTGTTATTTCAAGGTTTTCTCAACTTAAACAAACCATTTGACTGGACTTCCCACGATTGTGTGGCGCGGGTGCGAAAATTGTTGCGCCTCAAACGCGTGGGACATGCAGGAACTTTAGATCCAGCAGCTACCGGAGTGTTACCCATTGCCTTTGGTAAAGCCACCAGATTATTACAATATTTACCAGAAAACAAAGCTTACAAAGCGACAATTCGTCTGGGTGTGCGTACCACAACCGATGATTTACAAGGTGAAATTATTAATTCTCAAGCTTGTGGGGAATTGAGTTTAGCACAAGTAAAAACTGCGCTATCAAAATTTCAAGGCAAAATTGAACAAATTCCACCAAGTTACAGTGCAATTCAAGTGGATGGAAAACGCCTGTATGACTTAGCGCGTCAAGGTAAAACGGTGGAAGTTCCAGTGCGGACAGTGGAGATTTTTCATATCGAAATTTTGGATTGGCGGCAAGGAGATTTTCCAGAATTGGATGTGACGATCGCCTGCGGAAGTGGTACATATATTAGAGCGATCGCTCGTGACTTGGGTGAAATTTTACAAACTGGTGGCACCCTTGCGGCGTTAATTCGTACCGAAAGTAGTGGTTTCCATTTAACAGATAGTCTCACCTTGACAGATTTAGAAACACAACTACAAGCCGGAACATTTCAACCTATTTCTCCAGACACACCATTACAACATTTGTCATCTGTTACTTTACCACTAACATCTGCTCAAAAATGGTGTCAAGGTCAGCGAATTTCTCTAACTGTCGATGTTTCGGGAATAGTGCGAGTTTATGATGAAGAGACTCGCTTTTTAGGTATTGGAGAATTACAAAACGAAGCGTTGATCCCCCAGATGGTTTTTGAACCGATTTCTTAAACTCAGCCTATTTAAATAATTAATTTCGGCGTCGTTCAATAAGTTGAATTACGTAAAAGCAATATATTTATTGTTATTTTTTTAACTTAGATTAAAATTAGCAAGTCTCTGTTATTAAGTCTAATTGAATACTAGAACCCTTGACTTCAAGCGGTATGACACAATTAGAAGAACAGGAGAACAAATTGCTATGAGACACAGGCTAGAGCGAATTGAAGGGTTTTCAAAAATCACAGGTTTGAAAACTGAAAATCAACGTATTTTAGAAAATTTATTCGGCAGACAGGAGAAGGGCGAATAATGAGCGATCGCCACAGTTATACTACTAATGCTGCAAATCTCAATATCTACATCCAAGGTCAAGGATTTCCCATTTTAGCCTTACACGGTCATCCTGGTTCTGGTCGTAGTCTTTCTGTGTTCACCAATCATTTATCAAAACGCTACAAAACTTTTGCTCCAGATTTACGTGGATACGGCAAAAGTCGCTGGAATGGTAAATTTGATATGAATGACCATTTGAGCGACTTAGAAGTGTTGCTAGATCGGTTTGAAATTGAAAAATGTTTAGTATTGGGATGGTCACTTGGCGGTATTCTGGCAATGGAACTGGCATTGCGTTTGCCAAAGCGGATTACGGGTCTGATTTTGGTAGCGACAGCCGCAAAACCCCGTGGTAGCCATCCTCCCATCACTTGGCAAGATAATTTATATACTGGCGTTGCAGCCCTACTGAATTATATAAAACCGAGTTGGCAGTGGAATATTGAAACTTTTGGCAAGCGATCGCTTTTTCGTTATTTAATTCAACAACATACATCTACTAGTTACAGCTATATTGCCACCGAAGCAGTGCCCGCATATTTGCAAACTTCTCCTGCTGCGACTCGCGCTCTTTATAGCGCAATTCAAGCAGGTTATGATAGACTTATAGACTTGCCACAAATTCAATGTCCTAGTCTAGTACTTGCTGGCGTTCAAGACCGTCACATCACAGTTGATTCCAGCCTAGAAACAGCTCGACACCTCAACAATTGCCAGTGGCAATCCTACCCCAATACCGCGCACCTTTTCCCGTGGGAAGTTCCCCAACTAGTACTGAGTGACATTGACCGTTGGCTGGAAGAACATCCGCAAATCATAGGACGCGGGGACATAGGGACGGGGTGACGCGGGGAAAAAAGAGGACGCGGTGAAATTAAGAAGATGCAAAGAAGGGAAAACCAGGAACGAGGCGATAAAAAATTCCCCGTGTATTTGTGTCCCCGCGTCCCCGCCTCCCCGCGTCCCCGCGTCCTCTTCTCTTGCCTAAATTAAATTTGACCGCCAAAGGCAGGCTGTACTTTGCGGTCAAATCTTTCCCCCAAGTCTTCAGCGATTGTTAAAGTATTGGGTTTGCAGCGTTTGACATTTACAACAATTCCCTGCGCTCCTTCGATTTCCAAATCTTCTATGTATCCAACGCTGGCGGATTTTGCCTCAGAGTAATTCAGAAATGGCCCGAAGTAGTATGTGCAGCGGGGATTTTGCGTTGCAATTTCTACCCACCAAGCCAAGCCGAGGTAGTTGAACGTATTAATCAACCCTTCCTTGAGATTATGCCAAATGGTTTTCATGGTTTTCGCTGATTTGTAAACGTGCTACAGGGTGTTAAGGGATATGTTACTTTATTATCTTTTACATTTCTTTATACTCTTTTACTGCTATTTTTTCAAAGAGATTTTTTGTAATTTATCTAAATGCAATGTATTTAGCGATCGCTGGCGATAAATCTCATAGAGTGCCATCCCGGCTGCTACCGAGGCATTGAGGCTAGGAGTTTTACCTTGCAAGGGTATTGAAACTAAGACATCGCAGGAACGTTGAGTTAGCATACTCAGACCTTCACCTTCAGAGCCAATTACCAAAACGATGGGGCCGCTAAAATTGACTGTGTGTAAGGGTTCGCTACCGCTGGCAGCAGTGCCATAAATCCAAAATCCAGCTGTTTTTAATTCTTCTAAGGCGCGGCTGAGGTTAACAACTCTGGCTACAGAAAAGTTTTCTAAAGCACCTGCCGCAACTTTGACAACAGTAGAAGTGATCCCAGAAGCCCTTCTTTGGGGTATAACTAATCCTTGGGCGCCGATTGCCTCAGCAGTGCGAATAATTGCTCCCAAGTTGTGGGGATCGGTAATTCCATCAGCAACGACAATTACGGGATCGGTTACAGATTTTGCTTGTTCAATGAGATCCGGCAATTCAATATAAGTGTAGGGAGCAATTTGAGCCGCCACACCTTGATGATTAGAATGATTGGTAATTTGGTCTAAACGTTTGGGTTCAACTTCGTCAATTACCGTGCCATTTTCTTTGGCTTGCAAAAGCAAATGGTGAAAGTTGGGATCGTAGCGCAGACGGCTAGTAATCCAGATGCGATTGAGACCGCGCTGATTTTGCAGGGCACTCAATACTGGATGACGACCATAGATTAAATCGTTATCTTCTGCTGGTTTTGCAGGTAGGGACGGATGGGAGAAGTTGCTATTTTGTGGACGCGAATTGCCAGAAATCGGGTTGATATCTATTTTTTTTCTGGGATTGCGAATTGGATTAGTAACAACACGCTTTCCCTGAAGTTTTACGGGTTGCCCCCGATTTGGTTCGCTAGAAGTCTTGATTTTTCTGGGTTTATTTGACATCTTAGTTTTAGGATATTAGCGTATGGTGGGCATCCCAATCAACTCAAATTACCAGAGCTACTCTGCTGTTTTGATAATTGTGAAATCGGGTTTTCACTATTTCTCTAGTTGCAGTATTTCCAAAAGTTCGGTTAGGCGCTGGTAATCAGTGAGATATAGATAGCCAATTAAGGTTTCTAGACTAGTTGCCTGTTGATAGATTTCGGGATCGAGCCGCTTAGGGCGTCCTGTAGCAGCGTTTCGACCCCGGCGGACAATTTCTAATTCGGTGTCCCTCAGATGAGGAGTCAGCGATCGCAAATGTAGCGCTTGTGTTTCCGCTCTTACCTGTGCTACTACCAGACGATGGTAAGTTTCTGTTCGCTGTAGTGGTAGTAGATAGAACATTCTAACATAAAGTTCATAGATTGCATCCCCCAAGTAAGCTAAAGCAGAGGGAGAAATTTGTTGTACTTGTGAAAAAGAAATCTGTTGGGATAATGGCGCTGTGGTTAACAACAGTGCTTGAGTCCAAGATAAACTCTGTTTGGCAGCTTCATCTTGTCCATCTAATAACCCTTCTTCCTTTGACTTCACAAATAAATCATTCCTTGACTAGCTCAATTGTGCAGGCATTCTTCGCAAAGAGTGATTTTTCTGAAGTATGCCATCATAGTATACCTAGCATAATCAACACTATCAGAAATACTTACTAAATTTTATCTTTTTGATTAAAACTTGGCATTTTACATTACCCTGATTTCAACCTCTGCCAAGGTAATTTAGCGTACTTATTGTGGTCTAGGATTTACTTACATGAGAGCAAATTTTGATGCAGTAGATTGCGTTGAGATTGGCTAAATTGCTGTCTTTACTGAGTAAGGATTTATCCTTAATTATACAGTATCGAGTCAAGTTTAGATCGAGATTAATCAGTCTAATTTTATGTCTTAAAACTTTCTCTGGCTTTGGTTTTTATCGAATATCCTAGCCAACAGTCATCTCTCTAAAAAAATACTCGACAAGTTTTTGATGATACACAAATAAGCTAGAGAATCTGACTAAATCTCCCTCTTTTCAGTAGGGTTGGAGTTTATTTACCCACTTTTCAATGGGTATTAAGGGGGATCGGGCTAAACATTTATACTTGATAAACGTCTTCTGAAAATTGACGTGCTAATCAACTTGAGATTTTAGATTAAAAACTACTTCACTACTCTTGCAAATAAGCAAACTATATGCACTGTCCTTAGTAAGGTCAACAAATCCAAAATCTAAAATTGTTTGGCTGTTTATATCTTTACCTTGGTCAGTTTTAAATATAATAACTCAACTGGCTTAGCGCCTCTCCCACAAGGAGAGAGGTTTTGCCAGAAGTTTTAAAAATTTAGCTATCCGATCTTGAATCTAGATAGCCAAGTTAATCTCAAGAGGTCGAGCAATCAAGACTGCTTGACGTTTTCTAGAGCCGCTTCAACTGTTTGTTGCAGGGAGAGAAACTTCTCTAAGCGAACAAGCTTGACCGTTTGAGTGACGCGGGCATTCGTGACAATTTGCAAAGTGCCATTAGCGTTTTGAGCTTTCTTGGCTGCTTGCACCAAAGCACCCAATCCAGAGCTATCAATAAAGTCGATTTGTGAGAGATCCAAAATAATATGCTTAGGACCTTCCTCAATCTTGCTCTCAAGTACCTTGCGAAACGTCGGCTCAGAAAAGGCATCTAACAAACCTGTGAGGCGGAATAGCTGACAGTTATCCCGGACTTCACGAGTGCCCCTCAGGCTCACGGTTAGATTCAGTGGCTCAGCAATAATTCCCTCCTCATAAGTTAAAGTGAACGCTCAAGTATAGATGGTTTTTGAGCGTGTTGTCTACAATCTGTTGGAGCATTGGGGATTGGGGACTGGGGATTGGGTATTGGGGACTGGTGACTGGGGATTGGGCATTGGTTATTTCCCCATCTCCCCATCTCCTGATCTCCCCATGCCCCATGCCCTATGCCCCATTCTCCATTCCCTAGTTACCATCACCTTGACGTGCTGTTCGCATGGCTTGAACAAATTGCTCAAACAAGTAATCAGCATCGTGAGGGCCAGGACTGGCCTCTGGGTGATATTGTACAGAGAATATAGGTAGGGATTTGTGACGTACCCCGGCAACGGTGCGATCGTTTAAATTCAGGTGGCTAACTTCCACAACTGTCGCGGGTAGAGAATCTGGATCGATCGCAAAACTATGGTTTTGGCTAGTAATCTCTACCT
This sequence comes from Nostoc paludosum FACHB-159, assembly GCF_014698835.1. Classification (GTDB taxonomy): domain Bacteria; phylum Cyanobacteriota; class Cyanobacteriia; order Cyanobacteriales; family Nostocaceae; genus Nostoc; species Nostoc paludosum. The sequence continues at coordinate 34,130 of NZ_JACJTU010000016.1, forward strand.
TTTGTTGTAGACCGGCAGGCTGATTCAAACCACGGTGACCAAATTTGAGTTTATAGGTTTCTGCTCCTAGGGCATGACCCAAAATTTGATGTCCCATACAAATCCCAAAGATGGGTTTTTGACTCACCAGTAGCGCTTTGGCAGTTGCAATTCCTTCGGTGACGGCGGCAGGATCGCCAGGGCCATTAGAAAGAAAGACACCATCAGGATTGTAGTTGAGAATTTCCTCTGGTGGCGTATCAGCAGGTACAACAATCACCCGACAACCATAACTTGCTAAACGGCGCAAAATATTGCGTTTGATGCCAAAGTCAAGGGCAACAACCGTAAAGGGTTGCTGCTCAATATTGTTGGCAGTTTCTGGGTTGAATTCCCAGGCTGGAATTGTGGGATCTGACCATTCATAAGTTTTTGGCGTAGTCACTTCCCGAACCAGATTCAATCCTGTCATGTTCGGAGCCGCCTGCACCTGCTCTAGCAATTCCGCTTCATCCAAAATAGTCGTGGAAATGCCACCGTTCATGGCTCCGAACATCCGGATTTTGCGGGTGAGGGCGCGGGTGTCAATGCCATAGATAGCTGGTATTTGGTGCTGTTTGAGGTAGTCAGGTAAAGATTGGGTCGATCGCCAGTTACTTGGCCGATTACAAATGTTACGCGCGATCGCACCCCGCACTTGGGGGCGTTCTGATTCCTCATCTTCAGGGTTGACACCGGTATTCCCCAATTCTGGATAAGTGAAAATCACAATCTGACCGCAGTAACTAGGGTCGGTCAGTACTTCTTGATAGCCAGTCATACCAGTGTTGAAAACCACTTCTCCGATGGCTGTTCCCGTAGCACCAAAAGACCAACCGCGATAAGTGGTTCCATCTGCCAAGACAAGTAAAGCTGGTATTGCGTCAGACAAGGACATAGATTGGGGAGTGGGGAGTGGGGAGTGGGGATTAGGGATTGGGTACTGGGTACTAAAGAAAATTTTTCTCTAGTCCTTAGTTCTTACTTCCTTTCCTACTCTCGAAGACTGCAACCTTTGATTGTCTCATAAGTTGAGCAATTAAGAGTTTTCAGGTTGTTAATTAAAAATTAAAATTCCTTATCACCCGTTGCCTCTTGCCTATTGCCTATTGCCTATTGCCTTTTACCCATTGCCTCTTGCCTTTTACTTAAAATTTTTAAAGAGTGGATTTGCAGAAGCTTGGGCAGTTAATATTAATTATGCTTCCCACTTTTTTCTCCCGCGCAACCCTAATTTTGGCATTCGGCGCTTTAGCGGTTTTGAGTGTTGCCTGTAGTGAAGACAAACGAAACACTACGACTACTGGCAATGAGCAACCCGCGGCAATTGGCGATTTGGCATCAGTACAGCCTGCCGCCACCGAACCAGCAACACCAGCGGCTACGCCTGAAGCACAGCCGCCACAGCCGTCTGAAACTGAACCTAGTATTTTTGAATTGGCGTTAGATAAAGCTGTCAGTGCTTGGAGTATCAGCCAATCTGCTCAATCTCCAGATGATTGGAATTTGGTGGCGAGTCAATATCAAGATGCGATCGCTCTGATGCAAAAAGTAGAGCGACAAACCCCAGAGTTTGCCTTCGCTCAATCCAAAATCACAGAATATCAACGGCAAATCAAATATGCCAAGCAAAAAGCAGCTCCTCGCCCTGTGCCAGTTCAGGAACCTCACAAAATAGTAGTTGTGGTTCCCCAAGCAGCAACTACACCAAGGTTCACCTCGCCTCTATCGATTCCTGTACAAAAACAATTATTACCACCAGAAACACAGAGAGCTTCATCAGCAGTGGTGATTCCAGAGCAAACAGTGTTTACAGCCCCAATTAAAAGGCGGGCTGGTGGTACGCCAATTGTGGAAGTTACTTTCAATGGGCAGCGAAAGTTTGAAATGATTGTAGATACAGGAGCCAGTGGCACTGTGATCACCCAAGACATGGCAGATTCTTTGGGAATAGTGCCAGTGGGGAGAGCTAAGGCAAACACCGCCAGTTCTAGAGCCGTAGAATTTCCTGTGGGTTATGTTGAGTCAATGGCACTTGGCGGCGTGACAGTGAATCGAGTGCCGGTGGCGATCGCTGGTACGGAACTCGAAACCGGACTTTTAGGACATGACTTTTTTGGCAATTACGATGTCACAATCAAGCGTAATGTGGTAGAGTTTCGCCCGCAATTGCGATCGCAAATCAATTCCCCAGAAATTGAACCAACTGCTCCAGCTTCGTCCAAGCCGTCCCAGTTTGCAGGATATCCTTAGCGATTTTAATACCTTGGCCATGATCGAGGAAAGGTATTGCCCCCGCAACTTGCAGCGCCAACGAAGCATTTAAAGCTACTGCATCCTGTTGTGCTTGAGTTCCCTTACCTTGGAGTACAGCCTTGAGAATCGCCGCATTCTCTTGCACATCGCCGCCCCGGAGCATACCTATGGGAGCAGGTGTGACATCTAAATCTAAGGGATTAATGGTAGTTAACTGCACTTCTCCCTCAGATAACACCGCCAAGTCAGTTAAATCTCCTAACCCAGCCTCATCGAGTTTTTCTCGTCCGTGCAACACAATTGCCTTTTCCTTGCCCAAATTCTGTAAAGCTTGGGCAACCGTCGCTAAAAGTTTCGGTGTGAATAATCCCACTACTTGCCCAGTTGGACGCAAGGGATTTACCAAGGGGCCGAGTAAATTAAACACTGTCCGCACCCTGAGAGTCCGGCGTAATGAAGCGACTGCTCTGAGTGCTGGGTGCCAACCAGGGGCAAACAAGAAAGTGATCCCAACTTCCTGTAAAGCAGCTTGCACTTGTTCGCTAGAGGCACTCAAATTTACACCCAAGGCTTCTAACACATCGGCACTACCAGTGAGACTTGAGGCTGAACGATTGCCGTGTTTGGCGACGGGTACGCCATAAGCGGCGACAACAAAGGCAACCGCCGTCGAAATATTAAAAGTTGACGAACCATCTCCACCAGTGCCGCAAGTATCAATTACGGAAAAAGACGCGGAGAGTGGGAGACGCTCTGACGCGGGGAAATTATTCTCCGTGTCTCCGTGTCTCGCTGTCCCCCCGTCCCCGTGTACTCCTATAGATTGGGCTTGTAATACTTCAGCCATACCGGTCAACTCGTCGGCAGAAACGCCTTTAAAGTTCAGTGCTGTTAAAATTGCTCCCGATAACTCTGGAGGAACAGCTTCACTAAGCCAACCTTGCATTAATTCAGCAGCTTGAGTACGCGACAATGATTGACCATCTATTAGTTGTTGCAGCAGAACATAATAAGATTCTTGTGTAGGTATTGGGGAAGTAGTCATAGCTAAGGTTTGTGTGTGTTGTAGGGTGTAGCTACGTTGCAGGGTATGGGAGCTATCCTACCGGAAAATTGGTTTTCATCAAAGTTCAATTTAAAGATCGAGGCTTAACTGCAAACCCGCATTCATAAGATTCTGATTTTGTAATTTTTTATTTAAATCAAGTTTAAGTTTGTAATTAGTAATAAATAACTCTTTTCCTTTGGCAGCAGCACTTTGCTTGTAGTTATTCATGCCATATTGCAATTGCCACTCTGAAAGATTAGCCCATTGAAAATTTTCTCGAATTTGTGGAGAATCGTCGTAAGTGATTAGCCACTGATGATGACATTGTTGCAACAGTTCGGCAAATCTTTGATGTTGAAATGAGGTGTGCAAGTTACCGTCTTTGCCGTATAGCTTTGATTTGGTAGCACTAAAATATGGTGGATCTAAGAACAAAAATACTTTTTCACCTTCTTCTTGTAATAGATAACTATAATCTAAATTAGTAATTTCTACATTTTTTGCCAAAATAGATTCTAATTTTTCTAGCCGTTCTATTGAAGAATCAGTAAAACGTTTATGAAAAGCTTCTTGGGAAAAACCGCCTGATTCTACAGTACCAGAAAACGTAATTCTGTTAAGTACAAAAAAGCGAACTGCTCTTTCCAAATCAGATAAATTATTGATATCTACGCTAGTCAGTTCTGCAAAGAGTAATTTACCATCCGTGTGTTTGATTTTAATATGCCGAATTTCTTTAACTAACTGAGCTATATCAATCTGGGCAAACTTCCAAAATAAGAATAGTTCCCGGTTTAAATCGTTAATCCAAATTTTGATATCGGGGAATTTTTGTTTTAAATAAATAAATACAGAACCACCACCGACGAAAGGCTCTCTGAATTCATCAAAATTTTCTGGTAAGTATTCGACTATTTGATTGATTGCTTTTGATTTTCCACCAGGATATCGTAGAGGACTTTTAATCATAGCCTAAAATTATATAGTAATTTGCTTTGTATTTTGAACTTATCTATAGGACTACTATTTGATTTAGTGAAAAAATATAAGTAAGTATAGTGTTATGCCAAAGGCTAACGCACCAAAACATTTAGCTGGTGCGTTAGCCTTTGGCATAACGCACCCTAGATATATTTCAAAAATCAAATATGAGTCCTATATATAAATAATGAGTGGAAAATCAGGCTTTTTTAGTTGTAGGAGGTTTTTTTCAGCCAATCAAATAGGAATCCTAATAAGCTCTAAAATTTTTAATATTAACTTATAACTTCTGCTCATTCTTATGACTCGTTCTGTACCCTATCAACCTTTGTTGTTGCGAATTCTTCATGGCGCGAGTGGAATTTTAGTTATCGCAGCAATTATTACTGGATTTCTAGTTTACAACACTTACGATCGCCGTTTTGGCAGTATACCATTTCCTCAACTTCCAGATATTCAAGGCATTCACGGCACTATTGCATTATGTTTCTTGCTTGTTCTACCTGCTTTTGCTCTCTATAGTTTTCATGCTGGACAAAAACGGCTTGTTCAATCTAATTCTTTACAGCAATTGAGGCAAGTTGGCAAGCCGATTTGGTGGGTTAGCTTGCAACGTTTGGCAAACACTTTCATGCTCATCGCTGCTATTTTGGCTGTGAACTCCGGCAGAATGATGAAGGAAGAGTGGCTCCCCAGAGGAGAGGTGTATCATATTTGGTACTCTCTCCACCTTAGTGCTTGGGTTGTCATGGTTTGCTGTGTGGCAATTCATGTTTTGATGTCTACTAAGGTGGGTGGTGCGCCGTTGTTACTCTCGATGTTTTCCTGGAAGTTTCGACCAGAAGATAGTCCTGGCCGATGGTCTAGCCGTTTCCGTGATTGGTTGAGTAGGTCAGCTAACTTTGGTGCGCTATTAAGTAATTTTATGCAAAATAACTTTTACCTCAGAATTATTGAGGTGATTGTTTTGGGCGGAATTTTAACAGCGTTCGTTTTACCTTTATTTTTCCCCGGTGGTGAGTCATAAGCCAATATGGTTCACTTAAAGCCTTTACGAACCGCAGAGGCGCAGAGAACACAGAGAGAAGAAAAGTCATAAGCCATTTTTTGTTGAGGCGTAGCTTGCCGCCGTAGGCATCGCCACCATGCCACAAAAAGCTACGTGTCCGTAATAAATACTGTGTCACAGATTTAGTTTTAGTTTATGTTGCAATTTCGTAAAAATCTGATACATTACTTTACATGCGGTTAAAACCGTTACAACATAGAAGCTCGGAGTGTTAATTATGTCAAACGCTAACAAGACTGTGCCTTCGGTTTCAGAAGATCCTAATGCTTTACGCTGGGGCTTTACTCCTCAGAGTGAAAACTGGAATGGTCGTTTGGCAATGATTGGTTTTTTAGCTGCCATTCTCATTGAAGCGTTCTCCGGTCAAGGGATTCTACACTTCTGGGGCATTTTATAATTAGTCATTAGCATTAGTCATTAGTCATTTGTCCTTTGTAAATACGGATGACTAATGACTATTGCCAGCAGCTAGCGTGATGAACGGAATATTACACGACCTGGCGATTCTTCGTGGTTGATTCGCGCATATACCCGCAGACAAGTTAACACTTCGCCAGGAGTACCGCCAAAATCTAGTTGTAAGTCATCTTTGGATGAAGCACAGATATCTGCGTAAAGTCCAGATAATTGGCGAATTCGCACTTCATGACCTGCATTAATAGCTTTATCAGCGATTTTCTTGAGAATGCGGCGTGATTCATTTTGTAGCTTACCCCACCAGGAATAACGTTCCGCTGGTGGTACAAACACCAAAGAGTGTATTGCTTCATCCATGTCAATCCAGGCACGCAAAATGGACAGGGGATCGGCACTTTCTTCGGCTTTTTGGGTGCGTTGACAGCGATCGCTCAAAGCATTAATATATTGACTCTGTTGTTCTGGTTTGGAATTTAGCGAGATAATATCAAAGCTACAAACACTCTTTAAAGCATGATATAAGTTTGGTTCTATTTCAATAAATTTTGTATATAAAAGTAAGAATCCTGTTGATAAATCGGATTCATTATTTTGGAAATTCTGATAATTTAAAAATGCTTTTTGAGATAAACTTAAGCCCTGAGTTTGAACAGTACCGCTAAGTCCAGGGTAGATAATTTCATCACGGCTAAAAGGAAGTTCATAGAGATTATAATTGTCGGCGATCGCGCCAACTTCTTGAGCCATATCTAAAGTACGCTGTCGCCAAGATGCAGCTAAATCTTCTGGTATTCGCAACAGTTTGCGTTGAATTTCATTCCACAAATCTGGGTCAGTTTGGCTTTGCAGTTGGGAATTACCCAGATAATAATTAAGTTCTGAATCAGAATTAAAAGCTTCTTTTAAATGATTGAGTTTTAATGTATTTTGGGAAGACATAGTTACATCTTCCCAACCAATATGTGGGTGTAAAGGTGTAGGCGCAGGTTGCAATAAGTTATGAAGTTCTTGCAGCAACTCATCGCATACCTCAACTCCCGGATCTTGCGGAAATTCTGCACGAGCCTGATTTAAAGTAGTTTCAAGACCGTAGAGACTAAACCGTAATAATTGGGCTAATTGTGAGTTTTGTAGTTCTAATAATTGACGGAAATGGTGCATTTATATTACCTTTCTTTATCTCACGCACAGGCGCAGAGGCGCAAAGAGAAAGAGCTTTTTTCTATCTCACACTCAGACGCAACACGCCAATAAAACCTTTGCGTCTTTGCGCGGCAGTCGCTTCAAGTCGGGGAACCCGCCCAACGCGCTGCCTTGTCTTTGCGTGAACAAATTCTAATGTATACCGCAAAATGGATCGCGTTCCTTATCAACTTCATTAGGCTGTAATTCTAATTCAGCCAGATAAACGCATCCTTCTTGTTTAAGACATTCTTGATTTGTTGATGTCCAATAAGGTACTTCACCTGCGTGCATCCGTAAAATACCTTGGTTATCGAGACTCACGCGATATTGACAAGGATAATCTGTTGTGATGTCTGGTTTACTGAGTGCGCCAATTCTGATCCATTTTTTTGTTTGGGTTTCGGCGTCTGTTTGATAAACATAGAAAGTGTGCTGACCAGTTTTCGGGAAGGGAGGTAAGGGATTACTAATTAATCCGATTCCTGGTTGTGTCACGCCATCACGCAAGTAATGAAATTCGTGGAAGGAGCGATCGCTATTTCCGACTTCAAATACTAAATGATAGGCATCTGCTCGATCTACAGTTGCGGACTCAATGACATTAACGGCAATATCACCATTATTTAAGTCTTTATTGGGGCGTTCTACAGCAATATTCCACTTCAATTTACCGTCAGCAAATAGCGCTGAACTTTCTGAAAGTAATTCTCCTAAATCAATGCCAGGAACATCAATTAAATAATGAGGATTTCCCTGACAAAGCAACACGTTAAATTCGAGGGTTTGGTCGATTTCAAACTGAATTTTGATTTTTTTCAAAAACTCTGATTCTTCCATTCCTAATTTATTCATTAGGTTTTTGCCGTCGAAGCTACCCCAAAGCCGTAAATCTCCTTCTTCGTAATCTTGGCGGTAGATGATATTAGTTAATTGTATCCCTTGCCAAGGAGTACGAACTTTGGCAACAGTTTCCCAAGATGCTAGTTGATAAAGTTCTTGACCAGCTTTGAATATAGTTAGTAAATCGTTGCTTTGGGTTTTACGTTTGAAATTGCAAGGCAAATAATAAAATAGGTTTTTAACATCAATTTCTAACTGATTAGCTCCCTTACGTAGCAAAGTTTTTGATTCTTCTGGATCGAATCTCAATCTGCGTAATTTTTCGGCATAGCAAGCACCCGCAGAGGTGGCTAATTTAGTAAATTCTAAGACAAAAGTAATGCGTTCTGGATTCCAAACAAAATAGGGTGACTTACTAAATTCTTGATAAATTTGCCGCTGTACTAAGTCAAGATTACAGGTTTTTCCAGACAGAATTAACCAATCAACTTTTTGAGAGTTCCAAGAATCTTTAGTGATATCATCGGGACGCAAACGGCTTTCCATCAATCCTTTAGCAATGCCGATCGCTTCTTTAATTCCTGAAACCGCAGCTCGTTCAAATTGATGATTGTCTAGAGTGACGCAGATGTTATTTGGGTCTTTGATTTGCAATTTAACGGCACTTTGATTTAGGAGTTCAGAAATTTCTTGTTCTGAAAGTGTGAAGGTTAATAATGAATCATCAGTGGGTGGTTTTTGCCCAAGTTTCAGTTTAGCTGCTTCTGCATAATCCCACAAAAGATAAAATGTTTGTAGGCGTTGCGGCGCTTGTTGCCAACGGGTAGGTAATACTTTTTCGGCAGTATCAAGAGCATCTTTATAAGCAACATCACCTTCTGGATTTTCTTTATCCAGGCATTTCAAAAGACTGCCAGTTTTAAATTTACCTTGTTCTAAGAATCGCTCGTTTAACTCGGAATTAATTAAATCTTCTAGCTTTTCGCTTTCGATGTCACCTGTGGTAACTGCTGTTAATAAAAAATCAGCGATCGCCACTTTCAAAAGTCGAAAAATTCGCAGTGTAATTAGCTCACCACCTAACTGTAAATGTCCAGATGAGCCTAATAGTTTAGGAGTCAGTTTATAATAACGTCCTCCCAAACCCCTGTCTTCATAATCAGCAAAAGCTGGGGTTTTATCTTCCAAAGTTAACTCAATCAAAGCTAAATCTGTGGTTCCGCCGCCGATATCCAAAACAAGAACATTTTGCGACCATTTATTTCCAGTTTGGCGACAACGAGTTTTGAATGATTCAATACCAATATTTAAATTACCGCCAAATTCTCGCCACAAAAAGAATATTGCCACAGATACAGCTTCATCATAAGCAGTTTGGACATCATCTATGGCCAATTGTTCAACTAATTCTTTAACTTCCTTGCGAACAACCGGCGGTGCAACTGTTGGATATGTGACAACTGCTGTTAACAAATTCCCTTCAGAAAATCTGCGTTGCGCCCGTTGGCGGTAATCTTCAGTTAACTTTATTAAATGCGCCCAAGCAGATTGAATTAATTCTTTGGCGGTAATTGTTTCTTCCTGACCATCCACAATAACTGAAAACGATCGCTCTTGACCAAAATAGCGTTTTGGTGAATGATAAAACCTGCTAATAATTTCTTTTAAAGTACTGCTTGTACCTTGGGCGATCGCTTTTTTTCTATTATCTCTAGCTTCCCTACCCATCCGCAGTTGTAATTCGCCTAAATGGGAAATTTCCGACTCGCTAGGAATTTCTGTTTCACGGCGATCTATATCCAACACAACTGGGATGAGATTTTGCGATTCTAATGTAGGAACGCGGAAAACTTCGTGATAGATTTGATAGAGTTTTTTGCTGACAGCACGACGGAATCTTTCGCTATTTCCTAAACAAAGTTCAATTTGACGAATCGCTTCTAAAAATCGTTCTTTATTATCACTTTCAAAAACTTCACTTAATTTTCTTGGTTCTATTTCCAGGTTTTTGCTAATTTCTAGAATAAACTTTTCCCAATCCTCATCGCTGACATCTGGTAAAGCTATAGAAGCAGGAGAACTCAACCATTGCGATAAGCGATCGCGCAATCGTATTTCTTGTTCTTTCGGTAAAATTTCAGCTATAGGTACTTCAATGGGATCGAAAAGTGTGACTGTAGAATTGGATGTACCAAAATCTAACGCAAACCATCCCGGAAATCTTTTTTGTTGTTTCTCGTTTGGTTGTTTATCAGTATAGTTGTTCAATTGAAAAGGATTCATTATAGCAAATATTTATGTTTAACGGTGGCTTTTTTATAGGGCGATCGCTCTTTGATATAACAGCGATCGCTATAATTACTAAGTTGATGTTGAAGATTCTTGCTCGCTTATCAGTCTTACTTGTTCGACGGTTAAACTAAGTAATTTAGCAACTTCTTCCATCGACATACCAAAAGCTAAGAAGCGAGGAATAAGTTCACGTTTTGCTTCTTCTCGCCCTTGTTGTATACCTTGTTCTCGTGCTTGTTTTAGTCCTTCTTGTCGCCCCTCTTCTTTAGCTTCTTGATAAAACCTAGTTTCTTCTAACTTAATTCCGAACATGGCCTCTACCTCTTCACGACTTAAGTTGGCAGATTTATGGAAAATATGTGATTATTCAGCTGCAAGTCTTACTTGTTCAATGGTTAAATTAAGTAATTTAGCAACCTCTTCCATCGACATACCAAGAGCTAAGAACTGAGGTACAAGTTCAAGTTTTGCTTGTTCTCGTCCTATCTCTACTCCTTGCTGTAGTCCTATTTCTATTCCTTGTTCTCGTCCTATTTCTACTCCTTGTTCTAGTCCCTCTTGTTTGGCTTCTTGATAAACCCTAGTTTCTTCTAACTTAACTCCTAACATGGCCTCTACCTCTTCACGACTTAAGTTGGCAAATTTATAAACAGCGATTGTTGTGATTACATCTATTATCTCCTCCTTCGCTAAAACAGTTATCTGTTCTTGTTGCACTCGTTCAATTAAACGTTTCGCTTGTTCCACCATTTGAGTTTCTGAAGCGATAGTTAACTGCATCAAACTGATACCAACTTTTTGCTCATCAGGATTACCTAACTCATCCAAATAAATGCGTTGTACTTGGGAACTGTTTATTAATGACCTGTGAATAGTGGTTTTTTCCGGTTCCAAGCTGCGAGACTGTAAAATAACTACTCCGTACCAGTCATCATAAAGTGTTGGGTTGCGATACATATACAGCATCGATTCCGAGAAAAAGCGATGGTACAGTAACTCATCTTTTTGGAATTGCACCTCAGCAAAAAAGACAATTTGAGATGTTGCATCAGGTGGAGGTAAAAATACTCCATCAATCCGAAATGTTGGTTCTTTAACTTCAACTGATTCAAAGCGATAGTTAGCAGCTTCGGCTGGTGGCTGTTCTACTAACTCAAAAAGCAACCCTGGAACACGCTTAAAAAGCGTATAAAAAATCGCATCTCGTCTCATAAATATACCCTTGTAACCCTACGCGATCGCTTTGAAAAAGCATTGCAAATTCTCAGTCCAAAATCGTGTGAGTTAGTTCATCAAAAAACATCTTAATAAGAAACAGCGGCAATATCTGAAAGAAGCTGCAACCAAGTAGGAACTGCTACCTCAGATGGCATATCACCAGCTGTTAAATATCTCAGTAATGCTTCTTTTTTGGAGAGGTTTTGCAAACTCGGAATAATTTGATCCAAAATGCCTTCTAATTCGGAATTAATTTGTTGATTGACTTCACTAACATACTGCACAAGATGAAGGCTGGCGCTAGCAGTAATTTCATCTCGCAGTCGCAGTACTAAAAGTTGGTGATTACTGGATCTACCTAAGCCTTGGCTTTTTTCTGGTGCCCAGTCAAAGATTTGACCAACGTTGTGTTTATCGTCTTGACGCGCTAAAGGAAAAATGATTTCCGGTGCAACGGTTTTGTCTTGGTTACTAATTTCAGAAATGATTGCTTCTTTCCATTGGTTGGGGTCGCATCCTAGTAATAATTTATAAAAGAGGTCGGCTTCTTCCACACCAAATTTTGATTCGATTTCTTGTTCCATTTCTGGGTTAAGAATTGCTTTCAATTGGTCGCGTTCTGGGGCTACCTGATTTGATAATTGGTTCAACAAATCTATCACAGCCTGACGAATGCGATCGCGGGCAAATTCTTCTAGTTCTTTAACGGTTTTTTCAAATATTGGATAAAAATCATCACTCTTTGTAGGTAGAGAACTATTCAGACGGTTTCCTCTATCAAATAATTTTCCTGCTGCACCTTTAGATTCAGCGAGAGTGATGCTACCATTGTTTACTTTATTAAACAGTAAAGTCCACTGGCTCCAATTAAGTATTTTAAAGGTAAGTTCGTCTTTAACTATATCGCTAACAACTACACCGCGTCGGTCTTTAAGTGGTTCTTTAGCTAAATTTTTTTGAAAATTTCTGTAGATTTTATCTAAAGTTTCCACCACAAACCGCAACTCAACAAAAGCGGGACTGTCTCCTGTGGGGATGCCTTGCTCGTGAATTTCATCTATGATATCTTTCAAATGATCTTGTTGTTGACTAACTACATCAGCAGCCCTTTTAGTATCTTCATACAATTGCTTGAGACCATGAGTAGCAACGTGATTTTGAATCAATTCTCGTAGCTTTGCAAGGCTACCATCTTGAGCAAAGTACCCTAATTGTCTGCCCAAATAGCTGCGAGTATCAGAGTCTAAAAGCTGTTGGCTTAAGCGTCCCCATTTATCTTGTAGCCGTTTAGATCTGTCTAAGTAATCAGGATAATCCAAGTTAGCTAAAAACTCTGGCGAACCTGCTTTGACTTTAGTTGAACGTTTTGCTAAATCAGCCAGTCCTAACAGTGGTGACAGTAAAACAATGCGGTCTTTTTGAGTTGTAAACGCCTTTGCACCATCAATAGTTGTTTGCAGAACTTTGAGTTTTTGCAAAACAATTTCCTCATGCAAATCCCTATCTTCGGTTAGTTGGTCGAGTTCTCTTTCACCACCCTCACTTTCTAAAGGTAGTTGATCGAAGCGACCCACACCAACGAGAATCAAATCTTTGAGATCTTGTCCAGGTCGCTGCTGCTGCATCATCGTAAAGATTTTATTAGCGCGATCGCTTCCTGGTGATTTACCATTTAGCAGTACTAAAATTGTTTGTACTTCTGCCAATTCTCGCAGCGACAAAAACGTATCTCTAGCACCGGAATTAGCAGCTCCCAATCCGGGAAAATCGATCAGAATAAATTTAGCAGCACCCGTAACATCCCAAATTTCCCGTGAGATTTTGACATCAATATCTACGCGGCGAATCAGTGGAAAGCTGTTTTGTAATAATTTCGTTGGTAGCCTCTGGGGTGGACTCGGTAATCGAATATGGGCTGGCGGTAAATCTTCAAATTTGAGAGTTTGGATGGCCATCGGCTGTTCCACTAGCTGTAGCCCTTCGCGGGCGGTGGTAGCATCAATTTGGTAGCGCCCACTACACATTACTTCGCCATACGCTTGATAAGCTCGTAAAAATAATACTAACTCTCTCAATAAATACCGTAATTCTAAATTATTAGAACTGTTCCATGCTTCCTCACACCAACCAATAATATCTTTGCCAGAATTCAGCTTTGATACTGGTATGGGAGGAAGCCCCGCCGCTGTTGTCCGTTTATTGGCTTCCCCCAGCATGAAACGCAGACACTCGTGTACCCCTTCATGGGAAAGATATTCTACAGTAAAATTGCTGAGTTGCGTAGTTGCAAAGTCATCTTGGGGGATGATGTGTAGGGCAGTGACATTACCTGTAGTCGGGTTTTCACTGACTGGTAAAGCATCTGCATATCCAATCAAGCTGCCTAAAAGTAAAGTTTTGCCGCTACTGAATTCCCCCATCACACCAATTTTCACAGGCGAAGTGGCAAGATCTACAGTTTTTTCCGCAGCTTCCCGCAGACGACGGAGACAATCATCAAGGCTAGCCGGAACCCAATCTTCTTGTTGTGAAGGGTATTCAGGTACAGAATCTATCTTCCGGAGGATGAATTCACCGTACTCTTTAAAACTAGCCAGTTTGTCTGGTTCCATAGAGTAGTTTCCGCCTAACATAAATTTCTCTGAGCTTTATAACATATAAAATGCGATCGCCAAGGAGCTATACAACAGACTGGGCATTGGGGAGCCACTGCGTGCTGCAACTTCTTCTCTGCTCCCCACTCCCTACTCTTAGCTTTGATATGAAAATCTTGAGTTTGTGAATTTTTGATGAAGACATATCTGTAAATAATTCGTGAAAAGTCAGATCCCCGACTTCTTAAAGAAGTCGGGGATCTAAACACAGCCAAGTCAAACTAATTCAGATTTTCAGCGATTAAATTAGATAATCAGTATAAATTTATCGATGATTTCAAGGAAAAAATATATTTAAGTAATTTTACTGAAGCTAGGAAATTTTCAGTTTGAATAAAAATGGTAAAGTTCGTCTTAATCAAAACTTTAGCATTTCCCCAATTTATTTACACAAAAAGAGGAATTAATGTATATCTAAAAAGAAATAAAGTATTAAGATAATTACCAGGTTGAGATCGAAATATTATACACATTTTTTAACAAATTTAGTTTGAGAGATTTTACTTCAATAATTTAGGCAGAGCAGGCAGGCAAAAGTGTTTCCTAGAAGGGTGCAAAATTACATTAACCAAATCAACGTTGAAAAACAAAAGATACAACAAGATGAGAAACTAATTAAGAAACAAGGTAAATTCAAAGAAAAAACGCAAGCAAGAGAATTAACAAAAGCATTGAGGCAACTGGCAAGAGAAACTGCAAAACGCCAAACATTGGAAGCAAAGTTGCACCAAAAAACATCAGAGTTTGCAGCTATTTTGCAAGTAATTCCTGATTTTTATTTTCGTGTTGATGCTGATGGAACCATCTTGGATTATCGCCCAGGAAAAATGCCAAATTTGTATATTACACAAGGAGTTGAACGGGGCAAGAGTTTGCGAGAATGCCTACCGATCGCTGTAGGCGATCGCTTCCACGAAGCAATGACTCAAGTACTTGTAACGCAATGTGAAGTTAGTTTTGAATATAGCTTACCGTTACCACTAGAAAACGGTAACTTTGAAGCTAGATTATTACCACTACCAGAGCAGCAAATTATAGTTCTGATTCGCCAAAACGAAGACAAAGTACAAGCTGCATTACTCGAAAGAAATACCAAGTTCCGCACTATTATTGAGAATGCCAATAACATTCTGTTTGCGCTGACGGCTGAGGGAATATTTTCCTACGTTTCCCCGAACTGGACTGATATTTTAGGGCATGAAGTTAGGGAAGTGGAAGGCAAATCTTTTAGTCTGTTTGTACATCCTGAGGATGTGCCTATGTGTGCAGATTATTTACAACGAGTTGTGACAACAGGCGAAAAACAAGATGCAATTGAATATCGCGTAAAACACAAAAATGGCAGTTGGCGATGGCACACAAGCAGCTCATCTGCGACTAGAGACGCCAATGGTAACGTTTTGAACTTCGTTGGTATTTGTTACGACACCACTGACCGCAAACAAACAGAAGTTGCACTTAGAGAAAGCGTCCAACGGGAAAGATTACTCAATCGTCTTTCTAGCCAAATTCGAGCTTCCTTGGATCTCAACTACATTGTGGAAACCGCAGTCCGGGAGATTCGCAACTTATTTCAAATAGACCGTTGCGCCTTCTTTTGGTATCGACAAAACGCCCAGATACCCTACTGGGAGAGAGTATATGAGGCTAAAAGTTCCTTTTTACCATGTCTGCTGAATGACCAAGGAAATAATGCAGAAATCGAACTCATCGGTAGCAAAACTTTGAACAGAGAAATCATCCGCATCAATGATGTTAAAACTGTCAGTGGCATGACACGGGAGTTTTTGAACGATTTTGGCTTCACCGCTTTTATGTCGTTGCCGATACATACCCAATCTGGGGAAATTGCCGCCTTTAGCTGTGGTTATTCTAATGGGTTTCGGCCTTGGCTAGACAACGAAATAGAATTACTCCAAGCAGTTACAGACCAAATAGCGATCGCCATTGACCAAGCTAAACTTTATACCCAAAGTCGTATCGCCGCCCAAACTGCCCAAGACAAAGCCCAGCAACTAGAAGCAGCACTGCTAGAACTTCAACAAACCCAAGCGCAACTAATTCAAACTGAAAAAATGTCTAGTTTGGGACAGTTAGTAGCGGGAATTGCCCACGAAATCAATAACCCCGTCAATTTTATCTATGGCAATATTAGCCACGCTAGTGGATATATCCAAGATTTGCTGCACTTAATAGAACTTTATCAACAGCACTACTGCCCACCCGCACCAGAAATTCACCAACAAATCCAAGCCATTGATTTAGACTTTCTCAAACAAGACTTGCCCAAAGTCCTCAATTCTATCAACATGGGTTCTGAACGCATTCGCCAGATTGTCTTATCTTTACGCAATTTCTCTCGCCTTGATGAAGACGGCATGAAACCAGTGGATATCCATGAAGGTTTGGATAATACCTTGCTACTTTTACAAAATCGCTTGAAAGCCAAACCAGGACATCCCGAAATCCAAGTAATTAAAGAGTACGGCAACTTGCCGCGAGTAGTGTGTCACGCGGGACAAATGAATCAGGTGTTTATGAATCTGCTGACAAATGCCATCGATGCCTTAGAAGAGGGAGTGGGGAGACTTGTACTGAGGGGAGCCGTTGGCGCAGCCTCTCGTAGAGAAGTATGGGGAGATGGGGAGACTTGTACTGAGCGAAGCCGAAGTATAGAGGGATGGGAAGATGAGGTAGACGCGGCGACATGGGGACGCGGTGAGGAAGTTGGAGTCTTCTCTACGAGACGCTGCGCGTTGGCGAAGCCTCTCGTAGAGAAGGCGGCTCCCGTCGAGTCCAAACTTCCGAACCCGAAGGGGGACGTGAGGAATAAACCAATGCCCCATGACGCCACTTGCTCGACATTTGGAGACCAAATGACCGCAGTGACTCCCCCATGCCCAATACCCAAAATTCGCATCCGTACTTCCATTGATAAAAACTCTGTAACTATTCGCATTGCTGACAATGGGTTAGGAATGAGTGAGAAAGTACAAAAACACTTATTTGACCCGTTTTTCACTACCAAGCCTGTGGGTAAAGGCACTGGTATGGGATTATCAATTAGTTACCAAATTGTTGTTAAAAAACACTCTGGAAAACTTGAGTGTATTTCAGCACCAGGAGAAGGTGCTGAGTTTGCCATCGTGATTCCGCTAAAGTAGCGAGGGCGATCGCCAATATAATGTTACCTTAATTTTTTGTTAACCAGAAATTAATCTATTAGTTGTTAACTGATATCAATTCACTTTTTGCTGCAACATTTGAATGCCCCTCCAACAACTGCGAATTTATTTACAGGAGTTGGAGGATTATTTATTAGGTATTGACAATAAATAAAAATATCAACTTCAAAAAATACACCCATCTCTATATCAATACAGTTCAGATAAGACCTAAACACTCGTAGAGACGGCGATTTATCGCGTCTGGTAAACCCACAATTTTGTAGAATTAGCCTTTAACTCAACCGTATCTAATACTGCTTGGGTTTTGCATTTTGAACTAGGAATTTGGTTTGGGGTAAAGGGTAAAGGTTTTTTCTTTCCCCTTTCCCCTTCCCCTTTTCCCCTTAACCGACCTAGATATAGGGGTTTAGAAACAACAACAGACGCGATAAATGGCGTCTGTTGGATTTAGATAATTCTGAATTCTGAGTTCTGTATTCTGAATACTTCCTTAAAATTCCTGCTGTTGATAGACAAGATAAATAGCTTCTAAAAATACATCAGCCGTAAAATTTTCTGGCAATTTTTCTAAATTAATAATAGATTTAACTTGCTCAGCTAAGTTTAAAGATAGTGATGCTCTTGCTTTTAAGGACATTGCACCACGTCGCTGTAAATATTCACGAATAACTGCAAAATCATCAGGTAATAATTGGGATAAATTGGCAGTTTGTAGTAATTGTTCGTGGAGTATTTTTGCCTCGTCTGTAATTGTCAATGTCGATGCAGTATTTGGTTGGGCTTGAATCACAATTGTACCAGCAGCCAAATCACCCAAACGCTTTTCGCGGTTGCCCAACATAATTAAAAAAGCGCCAAGAAACAAAGTTTCATCAAAGGGTCGCAATAAGGCACGTAATGTTGCTTGTTGTAACCCGATGAGTCTACCATCATCTCTAACCACACGAATTTTAGCGATGCGTTTTCCAGGGGTTTGCCCAAACCATAAGGTTTCAAAAAATACGAAATAGCCGATGTAAATTGCAAAAGCGATAAAGAAGAAAATCGCTAATAACCAAAGTCCTATATTTCCAGGATTTGTAACTAAATCTTCCAGTAAATTGTACAGTTGTGTTGAGAAAAAAGTCCAGGCCAACACAAACAACAACAAACTTATACCCAACACTGTATAGTCAATCAGCAATGCTAAAGCTCGATTGCCGATTCCTGCTAAAGTAAATTCCAGTTCTACACTTTCTGGAGTCTGGAATGAGATGCGATTAAAAAAGCGCATATTTGAACTAATCAAAAATTAATAAAGTTGAATTCAGGTATGGAGTTAACAAAAAACCTACAAAGGAGGTTGTCGTAATTGCAAACCCAAACCTTCACGCCGACTACGCAAGTCAAAGTATAAAACAGCTTTTAGTGCTTGCCAGAATGGCATCACAAAAACTCCACCTACTAAGCTACCAATCCAAGAAATAAAATACACAAGTGAGTAGATAGGAGTACCTTGCTCAAGTCTTAAAAGGAATAAACTGGGTATATAGTTGAATACAAATACTATTGGTAGTGTCACCAAAAAAGCAACTAATACTACGCCTTGAATGCGAAATACTGAAGCTTTAGTTAACTCCCAACTTCTGGCAACACTTTCGCCTCCATTAATATTTTCCTCAACTGCTAGGGGGACTTCAGCAACAATCCAACGTGAGTAAAACCACGTTAGTCCTAAAAGCACAATTCCCACAGTTACAATGATTGCCAATGTAGTTACGACTATAACGCCTGAACTACCTAATACCCCTCCTAATACTATCCCCAGCAAGGCAGCGAAGATACCACCAACGATCGCTAACCCAAAATAAACAATCAGTAAAGATATCCCTACTTGGAAAGCAACTCGGAAAAATGACCACAGACGCGGGTTAATGTGATTGTTGGCGCTTTGGATACTTTCAGGCTGGTAAACCAATTCTCCAAAAGCCAAGCGCGAAATTAAGCCAGAAATGGCAGCATATTTCGCCCAGCCATAGACTGGAACTATAACCCACAAGTGAGCGATCGCAGCTAAATTGAGATAACTCTTGAGATGAGAACGATACAGCCGCACCGCAGCACTGACAACGTTACCGATACTCAGTGGTTGTATGTGTCCCGAAGATCCAAAATTTTCAGACATAATACCAAATTTCCCTTGAAACTACGGATCTGAATTTGAGGCTATCTTAAGCTAAGTTAAAGTCAGTGTTCCCAAAATTCATGAATATTCAACGTTGGATTGCACGACGAGAACCGAATTGGCAGCGTTTGGATGCCCTATTAAAGCAGGTAGAAAAAAAAGGGCTAAAGTCCCTGCGGGCAGCCGAAATTAGAGAATTAGCTTCTTTATATCGTTCAGTGGCCGCAGATTTAGCCCGCGCCCGTACCCAGCAAATCAGCAATACTTTGATACAAAGTTTACAATCTTTAACAACTCGTGCTTATACGCAAATTTATCAGGGTTCGCGGCGACAGGAGTGGCAGGCAGTTTTAGAATTTTACCGTTGGGGATTACCATCTGTAGTCCAAAAAACATTTGCATATATCGCTGCGGCAACGGCGCTGTTTCTACTGGGTGGAGTAGTTGCTTGGTGGTATTCCTGGCAAAATCCCAGCTTCATGTCCTTAATCGTACCTGAAAACTTGATAACCAAGGTACGAGATGAGCATAAATTGTGGATGGGGTCAATTGTTGGCATTGAACCTCTAGCATCCAGCGGCATTACGATTAATAACTTGGCGGTGTCTTTTGGGGCTGTTGCCGGTGGGATTACAGCTGGGATATACACAGCCTATTTGATGGTATTTAATGGTTTATTAATTGGTGCCGTTGGTACTTTAGTTGGTCAGAATAATCTAGCTTATCCTTTTTGGGCGTTTGTATTTCCGCATGGTTCCTTAGAACTACCAGCGATATTTTTTGCTGGAGGTGCAGGATTTTTATTAGCAAGAGCAATTTTATTTCCTGGCAAATATCGCCGAGGCGACGCACTGAAATTTTATGGAAATCAGGCAGCGCAGTTAGTATTTGGGATTGTACCAATGTTGATGCTTGCAGGTGCGATCGAAGGCTTTTTTTCGCCTAATCCTAACGTACCCGATCCGATTAAATATCTCGCAGGAATGGGATTGTTTGTACTTTTGGTAATGTATTGTAGTCGGAAAAAAGTTTGAAAGGGCAGTGGCGACTGGGAAGATGGTGGATAGGGGAATGGCTAGGGTGTATACACATCTCTCCGGAAAACCAAAATCGTCATAGATCCTCCTAAATCCACCTTTTTAAGGCTTCGACTCCCCTCGACTCCGCTCAGGGCAAGTTGCTCAACCAACTTCATAGTCGAGAGTTGAGCGGAGTCGAAACTCGTCAGCGTTGGTATTTTCTTCGCTAGAAATCCTTACAACTCAATTGCGAGTCGATGCAACTCAATTGCGAGTCGATGCAACTCAATTGCGAGGCGATGCAACTCAATTGCAGGTCGATGCAACTCAATTGCGAGTCGATGCAACTCAATTGCAGGTCGATGCAACTCAATTGCAGGTCGATGCAACTCAATTGCAGGTCGATGCAACTCAATTGCAGGTCGATGCAACTCAATTGCGAGGCGATGCAACTCAATTGCGAGGCGATGCAACTCAATTGCGAGGCGATGCAACTCAATTGCGAGTTGATACATTAACAATGCAGGAAGGGTTACCAATCCCCTGTTAATATAGCGTTTCCCTGTGTTTTTAAACGCAAAGTGGCGCAGAGTCAAGCGCAGAGTTACGCAGAGGTTTGCCTAATTTGGAGTGTGAATTATTTAGTACCTCACTAGATTAGAAAACGCTATAAAACATAAAAACCTTTTAACAAAGGGATCGCTCACCAATGTAGAAATTGCTAGGATTGCTATATCACATATTTTGTTTTGTTTTCTGAAATCCTTCCTAAATGTGGAGTACGTTTAAGCTACTTTTAGGCTTATGATTTGAAGGCAATCGGACTTGTAGCCACAAATGTTACGAATTCTGTTGATTGATGACAATCCGAACGATCGCCTCCTAGCAATTCGGCAATTGGAACGTGAGTTTTCTGACCTCGAAGTTGAACAAGTGGTCACAGCACAAGACTTAGCTCAAGCACTAGAGAGAGGACAATTTAACTTGGTTGTCACCGATTATCAATTGCGCTGGAGTAATGGTATAGAAGTATTACACGCAATTAAAGCTAGTTATCCTAACTGCCCGGTGATTATGTTCACCAACAGCGGTACTCAGGAGATTGCTGTAGAGGCAATGAAATCTGGATTAGATGACTATGTAATCAAATCTCCTCAGCACCAGGTACGCTTAACAGCAGCAGTGAGATCGGCCCTAGAACGAGCTGAAACTCGCCAAAAAGCCGCAAATTTAGAAATTCGCTTTCAAACTCTGCTCAACCGCCTCAATGTTGGCATTTATCGGGCAACTTTCGATGGTTCTTTACTCGAATGCAACCCAGCATTTCTGCGTTTGATTGGGTTGGGAACCTTACCCCAAGAGCAAGCAAGTCGGTTCATAGAGCTTTATTTTCAGCTAGAAGATTATACTCAGCTAATTAATCAACTGCGAGAAAATGGCGAAGTGCGCGATCGCGAAATTCAATTGCGACGAGCTGATGGTAGTTTGATTTGGGTACGTGTCAGTAAAACCTTCAGCAAAATTGATGGCAAAGGTATCATTGATGGCTTAGTAGAAGATATTAGCGATCGCAAACAAGTAGAATTAGAGCGAGAGCAACTACTCATCAGCGAACAAGCTGCCCGCATGGAAGCTGAGGCTGAAAAGCAAAATTATAGTTTATTGTCTGAAGCTAGCCGATTGCTGGTATCTTCCCTCGATTACCGCACGACTCTGGCAAAATTAGCCAACTTAGTAGTTCCTACATTAGCTGATTGCTGTTTAATTGATATTGTTGAGACTAATTTAACAGTATTTGAAGAACCAGTTGTTGCAGCAAGCACTCCAGAAAAAGAAGCGCTAGCCCTCTTACTCAGACGGTTTTATTCTACTTCCGCAGATGCTGATTTTGGTGTTAGAAAAGTTTTGCAAACAGGCGAACCAGAATTAGTTACTGATGCAACGGCGAATTCTTTTTTATTAACTATGAACCAGGACGCAGAAACCCAACGGTTGATGCGCCAGATGGACATTCAATCTTACATAATTGTGCCCCTACTGGCTCGCGATGCCTACGGTGGAATGCGCCTACGCAAGCTAGGCACAATTACTTTGATTACTACCCAAAGGAAGCGTCGCTACAGTACAGCTAATTTAAATATGGCTCAAGCCCTGGCTTTGCGGGCAGCTACAGCCATTGATAATGCTCGGCTTTACCAGCAAGCAATAGACGCAAATCGCATTAAAGATGAGTTTTTAGCTGTTCTATCTCATGAAATCAGAACTCCCTTAAATCCGATTTTAGGTTGGGCAAAACTTCTGCGTACCAACAAGCTAGATCGAGAAAAAACAGCTTTAGCTCTAGAAACCATTGAACGTAACGCTAAGTTACAAACTAAACTCATTGAAGACTTGTTAGATATCTCCCGCATCTTGCGAGGTAAACTCAGTCTCAATGTTTGCCCAGTGGATTTGGCAACCATTATTCGAGCCGCAATGGAAACAGTACGGCTATCAGCAGAAGCAAAATCGATTCAAATTCACTCTGCTCTCGATCCTGCCGTTGGTCAAGTATTTGGAGATGCAGGGCGCTTGCAACAAATTGTCTGGAATCTCCTTTCCAACGCCATTAAATTTACTCCTGAAGGCGGACAAGTTGAGATTTATTTAGAGCAAATTGATTCTCAGGTGCAAATCAGAGTTAAAGACACAGGTAAAGGAATTAATCGAGATTTTCTGCCCTATGTATTTGAAACTTTCCGTCAAGCCGATAGTGCAACTACTAGGAAATTTGGCGGCTTGGGTTTGGGATTGGCAATTGTCCGTTATTTAGTAGAAATGCATGGTGGAACTGTCTTGGCAGAAAGTTTAGGCGAAGGTCACGGAGCAACCTTTATTGTCAAGTTGCCGATGATACTTACTGATACAGTTGACAGCAGCAAAGAAAGCGATGTCATGGCCACCAATACTCCAGCTTTTAATGGTTTGAAAATCTTAGTTGTGGATGACGAACCTGATTCGTTAGAGTTAGTTAGCTTTGTACTCCAACAGTCTGGAGCCACTGTCACTGCTGTATCATCAGCAACAGAAGTATTGGAAATATTGCCACAGTGGAAACCAGATTTACTGGTGAGCGATATTGGAATGCCGGGAATGGATGGGTATATGTTATTGAGACAAATTAGGTTAATGAGTCCAGAACAAGGAGGACAAATTTTAGCGATCGCTCTGACAGCTTATGCTGGAGAAGGTAACGAACAACGAGCCAAAGCAGTCGGTTTTCAAGCCCACATTAGCAAGCCAATAGATCCAGCCCAGTTAATTGAAACTATTGCTAACTTAGTGCCAGAATAATTCGTAATTCGTAATTCGTAATTCGTAATTCGTAATTATTATTCCAGAAGTTTGTGTGGTACAAATACGGTATTGCCGTACTCGCTAGCGGTTTAGCACTGTTATTTTCTCTACTGATATCGCCACTATTAGAGAATATTACTTTTTCAGTGTTTTTTGCAGCCGTGGTAGTGAGTTCGTGGTATGGGACTCGTGGCTCAAGTTTATTGGCAACCGTGCTGTGTAGCTTGGCGATCGCTTTCTTTTTTTTAGAACCAATTTATTCACTGAGTATTTTAACCCTCGATAGCTTTATCCGCTTGGGGTTATTTGTGATTGTATCGCTGCTAACTACCGAATTAAATGCAGCTTGGAGACGCACAGAGTTTAAGTTACGAGAAAGTGAAACTCGCTATCGTGAAGTGGCACAGGCGGTACAGAACTACGCCAATGAATTAGAGGAACGAGTCGCCGAACGCACAGCCGCCCTATTGGAAGCCAACAAAGAACTAGAAACCTTTGCTTATTCAGTCTCCCATGACTTACGCGCTCCTTTGCGGTCAATGCAAGGTTTAGCTCAAGCACTACAGGAAGATTATAGCGATCGCTTGGACAGCAATGGACAAGATTATATCCAAAGGATTGTCGCCTCTGCTGAACGAATGGATGGACTAATTCAAGACTTGCTCGACTACTCGCGCCTGAGTCAAGTAGAAATTAATCTTTGCGTACTTAACTTAACAGACATTGTTACAGAAGCGTTAAACCAACTAGAAGTAGAATTGCGAGCGCTAAAGGCGGGGTGTAGCTCATCGCCACAAGCTCAAGTAAACATAGAGCAACCACTTCCAGAAGTTACAGGGCATCGCACAATTTTAATCCAAGTACTCGTAAATCTGCTGAGTAATGCAATTAAATTCGTCCCCGCTAACAGACAACCCAAAATTCGTATCTGGGCAGAAGTCTTAGGGGAAGACGAGGAAGCGGAGGGACACAGGAGCAAAGAGAAAAGAAGTTGCAGTGATTTCCCCTGTGCCCCCCATCTCCCCTGCTCCCCATCCTCTTTAAGAACGTCCTCCATTCGCCTCTGGATAGAAGATAACGGTATTGGCATTGCACCAGAATATCAGCAGAGAATTTTTAACGTATTTGAAAGATTACATACTCAAGAAAGTTATCCTGGTTCTGGCATTGGTTTAGCCATTGTCCGCAAAGGTGTTGAACGTATGGGGGGACAGGTCGGTGTAGAGTCAATAGTAGGTCAAGGAAGTCGGTTTTGGATTGAACTACAAAAAAACTTTCGATGAGAACATGAACACAGAGCAGCAGACAATTTTACTGGCAGAAGACGACTCCAATCAAGTTCTGTTAATTCGTCGTGCTTTACACAAAGCTAATCTGATGCAGCCCCTACAAGTTGTCAGCAACGGAGAAGCGGCTATTTCTTACCTCTGTGGTGAAGGAGAATATGCTGACCGAGAACGCTACCCTTTGCCGATACTGTTTTTGTTAGACCTGAAAATGCCCCGCAAATCTGGGTTTGAGGTTTTGGAGTGGCTCAAGCAACAACCCGAACTCAAACGCCTACCAGTCATTGTGCTAACAACTTCTAAAGAAACAACCGACGTTCATAAAGCTTATGACTTGGGTGTTAATTCTTATTTAGTGAAACCCGTGGCATTCAATGATTTAACCGCAATGATAAAGTTAGTTGATGCCTACTGGCTAAATTTAAATCAACAGCCGTTGGTTTACCTCAGTTAGACAAGTTGTGTTGGCAAACACGCTTTCAAACCCACTCTTGTACAAACTTCTAATTTTAATTATGAATTTCCCTATACCGTGCATCCTACTCCCTACACGCTGTTCATGAAACCAACAGTTAAGCTATTTCTAGCTTAAGTTCATACCAATGAGCATTGCGTTCTATCTGTAGAACATGGTCTATTTATCTAAAAAATAGCTTTAAGTTGAGATCGTTACTAGGGTCTGTTCTCGCCAAGAGTCTGACACCAAAAGAGTTAAAACTTAGCCATTACATTCTTAACAGATACTACAAAAGTTGCAAGTTATTAAATTAACTTTACCTTAGTAAAGATTCTGCACTTAAAGCTTCTCAAGCATCAATTTTGGTTACTCATGCACATTCTGATTATTGACGACAATCCAAATGACCGTTTCATGATTATCCGAGAGATGCGGCGAGAATTTCCTGATGTAGAAATAGAGGAAGTGGGTGAACCAGAAAAGTTTGAGGAAGCATTGGCAGCAGGTCGCTTCGATCTGACAATCACCGATTATCAACTTCGTTGGAACAATGGTTTAGAAATATTACATCTTTTAAAGAACCGCTATCCCGATCGCCCGGTGATTATGTTTACTAACACAGGCAATCAGGAAATAGCCGTTGAGGCAATGAAAAGCGGACTCGATGATTATATTCTTAAGTCACCCAAGCATTTAGTTCGTTTATCCGCAACGGTGAGATCTGTCTTAGAACGCAATGAAACTCGCCAAAGAGCTAACTTTTTAGAGAACCGCCTGCAATCTTTACTCAACCAATTAAATGTTGGCGTATTTCGCGCAATTCCCGACGGACACCTATTAGAAGTTAACAGTGCATTTCTCAGCCTTTTGAGGCTTGATTCTTTAGAAGAAATTGAGTCTAATACTAACTTTAATGAGATTTTTTCCAGAGCCGGAGATATTACACCAAACAAAAGACGAGAACGGGAATTAAGAATACGTAGAAAAGATGGTAGCTATATATGGATATCAGTGAATGAAACTCTCAATATTACTAATGGAGAAGAGGTAATTGATGGTCTAGTGGAAGACATTACCGGGCGCAAACGCTCAGAAGAAGCACTAAAGCGCTATGCTACAAGATTACAAACTCTCCAAGAGTTAGATCGGTCGATTTTGGGGGCAATTTCTCCCAAAGGAATTGCCCAAGCGGCCTTAGCTGCGACTTATCCCTTACTTCCCTGCCAATTAATGGATGTGACGTTGTTTGATTTGGAACAGCAACAAGCCACTGTCTTAGCTGTCCAGTCTAGCGATCGCATTGGCTTTGCCACCGGCGAAACTTTCCCATTGGATGATTTTGGCAACATTGAAAACTTGCAGCAAAACCAGGTGATGATGGTTGAAAACCTGGCTGAGCATCCTAGACCCTATCGCGTTCAACAACAGCTCTTCGACCAAGGCATTCGCTTAATTATGAATGTACCTGTGATTGCTCAACAAGAGCTAATCGGTTCTTTGAACGTAGGCGTAATTCAACCGTGGTCATTAACTGAGGAAAACGTAGAAATTGCCCGTGAGGTGGCAAATCAGTTAGCGATCGCCATTCAGCAGTCTCGTTTGCGCGAACAATTACAGCGTTACACCGAACAACTCGAACAACTAGTTCACAACCGCACACAACAGCTTGAAGAAGCCAACAGTGCCTTAGAAGCCTTTGCCTATTCCATCTCCCACGACTTACAAGAACCTCTGCGTGCGATTCGGGGATTTGCCACAATTCTTTTAGAAGACTACGATACTTTATTGAATTCAGGCGGGCAAGATTTACTCCATCGCATCGCCAGTAACGTCGAGCGCATGGACAACCTGTTGATAGACCTATTAGAATACAGCCGCTTGAGTCGGATTGATTTGCCGCTGCAACCAATTAACCTCAACTCACTAGTCAAGCAAGTGCTGACACAATTAGAAGTATCACTGCAACAAAACCAAGCCCAAGTAACAATTACTGAACCATTGTTAGAAGTTGTGGGAAACTACCGCACCGTTGAGCAAATTGTTACAAACCTACTAACCAACGCCATTAAATTTGTAGCTTCTGGAGTCCAACCCCAAGTCAGAATCTGGACAGAACGCCGCGAACCCTGCGTGCGTTTGTGGGTAGAAGACAACGGCATAGGTATCTCGCCCCAGCATTGGGAACGGATTTTTGGTGTTTTCGAGCGCCTACATAGCATAGAAGCCTACCCTGGTACAGGAATTGGACTAGCGATCGTCCGTAAAGGCATCGAACGCATGGGCGGACAAGTAGGTATGGAGTCAGAAGTCTCCCAAGGTAGTCGTTTTTGGATAGAACTACCGGAATTTGTTAAATGAATGGGGCATTGGGCATTGGGCATTGGGCATGGGGCATGGGGCATGGGGTAGCGGAAATTAACGAATTAATTCCTGAATTTGTGTTTAATTTTTTAACTACTCTCCTGCTGTTCTAGTAAAACTACTAGATCAGATATTTCAGAAAAATCTACAAATTCCTCTCCTAATACTTCTAATTGTTCGGTAGACAATACTCGAATACGTTCAATTATCAACGAATCTATCTCACCAAACCGCCGAGTTAACAGACGTATCAAAAACCGAAAGGCTTCTTGTTGTTGCCCCTGTTGTTGTCCCTTCTGTAAAATATCTTGATAAATTACTGACTCTTGCATCACATCCTCGCTTAAAAATTGACGAATCAATTCCTTTTCAAACTTTAAACCAGCTAAAATTTCTGCGTAAGCTGCAATATCCTGCCTAGTATTCCTATCGGAAATTCTAGCAACACTCTGGGCAACCTGGGATAGCAACCTTTGGGGTGAAGTTGTTCGTGTTAATGGTGCTAAAGGTAATAATGCAGGGTTATCAAGAAATAATGCTGATTCTTGTTCCCACATCCGCAAAACTCGATAACGGTGAGTTGTTGTCTCATTTACATATTCTTCAGTAAAAGCAATTTCGTTATTTGTCTCTTGTAAAAAAATTACTACTTGGGTGACTGGGACGTTATATTGACGTATTAACCTCACGGAGTAATCCAGCATCCTGAATGGAAGCGGCGGATTTGAGATGGTGCGAGTTTGAAATTCAATGTGTAAAATTCGATTGGCTGTTTGCAGAAAAGTCACAGAATCTGCACGGATTGGTTCTAAACTTAATTCTGTCTTCAGTACTTTAACTTTTGTCGGTGCTTCGGCCAGTAACCAACTAACAAATTCTCTTGGGTATTTTTCAGCTAAAACCTTACAAACGTTGTCAAAACTCACAATTTACTCTTTATTTCACACCAAAATCATCTTTACATGAGATAAGAGACTTCCAATTAAAAAAATATCTGAGCGCATTTAGGGGAGGGGACAGGAAGCAAGTAAAGCAGGATGAGAAGAAAGAGGGGTTATAAAAGCTGATTTAGTATCAAGTCTGGATGTCCTTTCACAGTTGCGATACCCAAATCGCAATTTGATACTCGCCGACGAGTCTTTGATACTCGTGAATGAGTCTTTGATACTCACCGACGAGTCTTTGATACTCGTGAACGAGTCTTTAATACTCGCCGACGAGTCTTTGATACTCGTGAACGAGTCTTTAATACTCGCCGACGAGTCTTTGATACTCGCGAACGAGTCTTTAATACTCGCCGACGAGTCTTTGATACTCGCGAACGAGTCTTTAATACTCGCCGACGAGTCTTTGATACTAGTGAACGAGTCTTTGATACTCGTGAATGAGTCTTTGATACTCGTCAATACAATTCAGCTTTCTCTTTATCTCATACCCAATGCCCAATGCCCCATGCCCCATGCCCCATTTCTACTTAGATAAACGCGTCATTTCAAACAATTGCTGAGCATTACTTCCTAAAAAAGCATCAAAAAGTACTTGCTTTCCAGGTTCTACTTCCACTGGATAGCGCTGAGCAATTTCATAATAGGCGTAAGTCCAAGGAATCTGAATTTCTAGACCACTTTTATCATCTAATACCGTCACCATTTCCGTTACTGCTTGAGTCGCCGTTTGACGCAAACCACAAGCAACATTTCCCTCTATCTCTGCTTTCATTGGTACGCCTAAGTTAGCTAAACTACTGGCGGTACTATCTATATCTGGATATTTCGCGGTGTTCTGGGCGTTAACGTAGCCTGTGAAATGGTTCACAGCATAACCGTGCAGCAATACCCAAGCCCCATACTGAGTAACCTGATTCACCTCTTCGACAACGGAACGCCAGGGAGGTAGCCAAGGACGGGTAAATATTTGTTGGAGTTGTTTGGCGATGGTTTCAGTGTTTTGTTCTTTTTCTAAAAGAGAATTAACAGATGAAGCGAGTTTATATTCAATTGAAGATACTGTTTGAGAGATAATTTGAGCAATATTGCTAGGCAATTCATCAACAATTAATTCGCTGATAAACAGTTTGGGTAAGTTAAATTCCTCTTGCTGTGGATGATGATAATGACGGGCATAAAGATGAGTTTTGGCAAAAGTATACTCTCCAGCCGCTACGTAACCTAAAGCTTCTATAGTTTGTTCGAGGTAGCCAATGCCGAGGTTAATTTTACCTTGGGGAGTATCTACTAATAGACGCAAAGACCGAAAGGCGATGTGGTCGTTGGCGACGTTTCCACCAGCAGCGGTAATCATTTGTTGGTAGGTACGGGCATGATTTACTCTGGCGCTGTATTGTTGCCAGAGTAGTTTCCAGAGATGGAGGGCTATTTGGGGTTTCATAATGTTGATGGGGGATGAATGATTTTTTCACGCAAAGACGCAAAGGCGCAAAGAGTTTTTGCGTGAGGTTAGAGGATATTTGAGAGAATTTGGAGGGCGGTTTGGATTTGGTCGCTGTCGATAATTAGGGGGGGGCAAAAACGAATTGCTGCTTTGCCACAACCTAGCAATAATAAACCTTGTAAGAAGGATTCTTGGATAATACGATCGCGCAGTTTATTATCAAAATTACCTGCTTCATCTAATAAGTCCACCGCAACCATTAAACCTTTACCCCGTGGTGGCGATAGTCGGGGAAATTTTTGATGTAATTCGGTAAGTCCAGTTTGTAATAATTCTCCCATCTGGGTAGCGTTGGTCATTAAACCACTTTCGAGTAATTCGAGGGTGGCAATACCAGCCGCACATGCTACGGGATTACCGCCGAATGTGGTAGCGTGGGAACCAGGAGGCCAAGTCATTAACTCTGGTCTTGCAAGTATCGCCCCTAAAGGTAGACCGCTGGCGATACCTTTGGCGGTAGTAATAATATCAGGCATCACTCCCCAATGCTCGATCGCAAATAAGCGACCTGTCCGCCCCATTCCGGCTTGTACTTCATCCACCACCATTAAAATACCGTGGCGATCGCATATCTCCCGAATGCGTTTTAAAAAACCGTCCTCTGGTACAATATATCCACCTTCGCCTTGAATTGGCTCAACTACAATTGCCGCTACTTCTTGCGGTGGTAAAGTTGTGGTAAACAGCTGTTTTTCTAAGTAATCTAAGCTCGCGTGAGTGCCGTAGGGGATATGAGTCACCCCTGGAACTAAGGGGCCAAAATTGGCTCGCTGCACTACTTTGGAACCAGTCAGAGACATTGCGCCATAAGTGCGTCCGTGGAATGCGCCTAAAAATGCGACGATTAGCGATCGCTTGGTGTAATATCTAGCTAATTTAATCGCTCCTTCGTTAGACTCTGCCCCAGAATTGGTAAAAAATACTTTGGCGGGAAATCCAGTGTTATTCTCTGGCTGGGGAAAGGGGGCGCGAACAGCTAATTTTTCTGCCAATTCTACCATCGGTTCATAATAAAAATCCGTCCCCGACATGTGCAGCAAACGCGCCGACTGTTCTTGAATTGCCTTGACGACTTCCGGGTGTGCATGTCCGGTGGCGGTGACGGCGATACCTGCGGTCATATCCAGAAACACATTGCCGTCCACATCTTCCACCATACAGCCTTCACCACGAGCCACCACCAAGGGATAATCGCGGGTATAAGAAGGAGAAGTGACGGCGCGATCGCGTTGTATAATTTCTTGAGCGCGAGTTCCAGGCAAAGAACTTATTATGCGCGGTGTCCGAGGTAAATTTAAGTTAACAGGAATACTTAACATAGTTTTTTAGAATTACTGAATAATTCAACTGCGAAATCCAATTATTTACAGTAATTTGTAATTCGTAATCGTTACTCTACCCATCAACGGCAAAGCTTAAAACAACAAACCAATTAAATTGCTCTGTTCCTTAATTACGAATTACGAATTACGAATTACGAATTATTTCTGTTGTCTATCTGGGCACGTTGCAAACTTCCAGAAAAGTCAACATAAACGCTTTTCCATTCAGTAAACACATCTAAAGCAGTGGTTCCAGCTTCGCGGTGTCCGTTGCCGGTTTGTTTGACACCACCAAAAGGTAAGTGTACTTCTGCGCCAATGGTGGGGCCGTTAATATAAGTGATACCTGCTTCGATGTCACGCATGGCAGTAAAAGCGCGGTTAATATCGCGAGTATAAACGGAAGAGGAAAGACCATAATTGGTATCATTGAGAATGGCGATCGCTTCTTCAAAAGAACTCACCTCAATCAATGCCACCACTGGCCCAAATATCTCTTCACGGGCAACGCGCATATTGGGAGTTACATCATCCAAAATAGTCGGTTGAAAGAAGTAACCATTTTTTAATTCGCCAGCAGATGCAATTTCCCCACCAATTAAAACTTTTGCCCCTTCCTCACGGGCAATATCTAAATACTTGCTTACCTGTTGAAGTTGCTTTTCATTAATTATCGGCCCTATATCTGTATCTGGGTCATTACCAGCACCCAAGCGTAACTTACTGGCACGCTCAGAAAGCATAGCAGTAAATTTTTCTTTGATATCGCGATGCAAAATCAGGCGACTCGTAGCCGTACAGCGTTGACCGGTTGTGCCAAAAGCACCCCAAACTGCACCATCTAAAGCTAGTTCTAAATCGGCATCTTCCATTACCACTTGGGCATTTTTGCCGCCCATTTCCAGACAGACGCGCTTGTGAGTGCGTCCGCAAGTCGCGCCGACAAAAGCACCAGTTTGAGAAGAACCAGTAAAGGAAACCAAATCAACATCGGGATGTTCGACTAAAGCTTTCCCGGCTTCTTCTCCTACACCATGCACCAGGTTAATGACTCCTGGCGGTAAACCTGCTTGTTGGAAAATTTCAATTAATTTAGTTGCACAGGCAGATGTGTCTTCAGCAGGTTTGAGGATGACTGTATTGCCACACACCAATGCTGGCATCGCTTTCCAGCAAGGAATTGCCACCGGGAAATTCCACGGGGTAATTAAGGCGCAGACACCAATGGGCATTCGTACTGTCATGGCGAATTTATTGGGCATTTCCGAGGGTGTGGTTTGCCCGAAAAGTCGCCTTCCTTCACCAGCACTATAAAAGGCGCAGTCAATACCTTCTTGCACATCTCCCCTAGCTTCTGTCAGGGGTTTACCCATTTCTCGACTAATTAACTGGGCCAGTTCTTCTTTGTGTTCGAGTAATATTTCCCCGATGCGAAAAATGTATTCTGCCCTAGCTGGGGCTGGGACTTGGCGCCAAGTTTGGTAGGCTTTGCGGGCGGCGGCTACCGCTGTATCTACATCCTTGGCTTGGGAACGGGGAAATGTGGCAACAAGTTCGGTTCTGTCAGCAGGGTTGCGGCTTTCGAGAGTTGCTTCCCCTACAGCGGTCAACCATTGACCGTCTATGAAATTGCGGCAAGATAGCGGAGTTATCATTACAAAGACCTCCGACTGATAATTCAGTGGATTTTGGTACTAAGTTTGCTTGCTTTCTACGTTATCGTCAAGTCAGAATTTAGGATTAATTCTTGCCTATTGCCTTAAGGCACAAATGCCAAAACTCCCACAGGACAACCAGAACCACCACGCAATCTCAGAATTCCGATCGCTAAAGTAGTACCTTTAGGTGGTAGCTGATCCAAATTAGTCAGATTCTCTAGTACAATGCGCGGTTGCTCTAATACCAAGCGGTTAGTAGCAAAGCTGGTATCCTGCCCTGGATCTACACCATGAGTATCAATTCCTACCCCAGCAATTTGCCGTTGCTCAAGTAGAAATTGGGCAGCATCACTACCAAACCCTGGAAAGTGGCTGATTCCCTGAGCATCCTGATTGAAGAACGCATTTTTATCAAACCACTTCTTTTGCCAACCAGTATTCAATATAACTACGCAGTTGGCAGGAATTTCACCGTATTGTTCTTCCCAGGCTAAAATATCAGCGATCGCCAGAGCATAATCAAAGTTAGCTTTCACGGCTTCACGGATATCTATGACTACCGCAGGTACAACTAAAGACTGGGCTGGATATTGGTCAATTCCGATACTATGACTATAAAAACTATTAGGAGCATTGATATGGGTGGCGCTATGTTCCCCCAAGGAAAAACGCCGCAGGTAATAGCCATCGTTGTTGGATTCAGCGACAGTTTCAAACTCTACTGGCGGGTCGCCAGGCCATTGGGGAATATCCAAGTCAATGACATGACTTAGGTGGATAACGCGTGTATAGGTGATATTCTTTTGACTTCCGGGTTGTCTCATCCCAGCCTTCTATATTGATTGCTAAAGGATTTTTCTCAAAAGTGCAATGTTTAGCCTGGATTTTTCAGAAATTGAGACGGAATTATTCTGCTAAATAAGTTAAGTGATAATACAATACCGCATTGTCGAGTGCGATCGCCGCAGTTGATTTGGCGATCGGTTACTATGGGCATTCACCAAGCTCAAATATTCAGCGACGAAGCTCAGATATTCATTCACCAAGCTCAGATATTCATCGACGAAGCTCAGATATTCAGCGACGAAGCTCAGATATTCAGCGACGAAGCTCAGATATTCAGCGACGAAGCTCAGATATTCATCGACGAAGCTCAGATATTCAGCGACGAAGCTCAAATATTCAGCGACGAAGCTCAGATATTCAGCGACGAAGCTCAGATATTCATCGACGAAGCTCAGATATTCAGCGACGAAGCTCAAATATTCAGCGACGAAGCTCAGATATTCAGCGACGAAGCTCAGATATTCATCGACGAAGCTCAGATATTCAGCGACGAAGCTCAAATATTCAGCGACGAAGCTCAGATATTCATTCACCAAGCTCAGATATTCAGCGACGAAGCTTGGAGGTTCACAAGTTTCATTCTTATCTCTCGCATCTCCCCTGCCTCCCTTCACTCACTACCATTGAATATTAGAAATTAAATAAAACGGTGCGTTAGCCAAAAGCTAACGCACCTACTAAAAAACTCTCTTACAATGCCCGTTGCCCGATGCCCTTTCAAGGCAAGTTTATTTATTGAAAAATAACAGTCTCAGGTCAAAATTCTAAAATTGGCCAGTCTGGTTCCCGATAATAGCGTGTCATGTCGTCGAACTTACGCAACTCGACACGATTAATCAAAAATTCTGGCAAATTCAACAACCATTTTTGATTCAACTGAGAAAGGAGCGTACTGAAGTTTGTACGGTCTAAATCAGATGGAACTTCGCCAAAATAGGCTAATGTAATATGTGCTGTCAGGTGATAGTGCTGCTCAATACCCAAAGCGATTAACTTCGGGTTTTGATAAATTGTTCGGCGAAATTGAATAATTTCATCATAGGAGCGTTCATCCTGAGGTACTAAACAAACAGCTACAGCTCTTGGCATCAGTATCAATCCCAGCATTCCCCATTTGATAGGATGATTCCTGTTTGTCATCGATTGTTGATATTGCTGGAAGATTTCCGCTACACAAGAGTGTAACTCTCGGTCGAATTGGGGATTTGTTTCGCGGGCATCAACAAAGGCATTGTCCCAAATTAAATCCGCTAAAGTCAGATGGAAGCTAGCAGGAGGTACAGGCACAATCAAATCAGGGTTTACAGGTAACTGCAAAAGTTCCTGTTGGTAAATCTGTAATTTGCCATAGAAAGCAGAGTTTTCTGATTCTTCTTCAGCAGGCGGCGTAATTAACGTATAGCCAGGAAAGGAAGTTGCTTCTCTCACCCCAGAGTTTGCCTGAAATTTAGAAGATTCCTGGATATGCTGGGCTTGGGATCTGTGAGCTTCCGGCAGCGTCAACCGTGCCAAGCGATTTAAGTAAGTTTGATAGTTATCGTCCAATCTTCATAGCCTCAAGCTCTCACTTGATAGATTTTAGGGAAAATTATCCAGATTAAGAGAATGATTTCAAAAGTATTTAGTTTTTGGGAATGGGGGATGGGGCATAGGGCATAGGGCATGTGGAAAGCCGAACTGGATTCACGAGTATCAAAAACTCGTCAGCGGCTATCAAAGACTCATCCGCTACTCTCAATACCCAATGCCCAATACCCAATGTCCAATGCCCAATGCCCCATGCCCCATGCCCCCATTAGGAGATTATCTATGCCAATCTACGTTTACTGGGGTGAAGATGATTTTGCGATGGAAAAAGCGATCGCTATGCTGCGCGATCGCGTCCTCGATCCCCAATGGATTAGTTTTAACTACACTTCATTTCCACCGGATGGAGATAATGCTGTCATCCAAGCGTTAAATCAGGCGATGACGCCAAGTTTTGGCGCTGGTGGGCGCTTGGTTTGGCTAGTTAACACCGCTGTTTGTCAGCACTGTCCAGAGAATGTGTTGGCAGAATTAGGGCGATCGCTATCAGTAATCCCCGAAAATTCTTTTTTATTACTCACCAGCCGTAATAAACCGGATGAACGCCTCAAGTCTACGAAATTGTTAAAACAATTTGCTACCGAGTTTAGAGAATTTCCACTTATTCCCCCTTGGAAAACAGAGTTGTTGGTGCAATCTGTTAACCAAGCAGCTCAAACTCTGGGCGTAAAACTCACTGCCAATACTGCTGAGTTGTTGGCTGAATCTGTAGGAAATGATACGCGCCTTCTTTACAATGAAATGGAAAAACTGCGTCTATATGCCGAAGGTAGCAACAAACCTTTAGACGTAGATATCGTCAGGAAGTTAGTAAGAAATACTACCCAAAATAGTTTACAATTAGCAGCAGCAATTAGAACAGGAGATACTGCAAAAGCTTTGATTACCTTGGCCGATCTCATGAATGCTGCCGAACCAGGATTACGGATAGTTGCTACATTAATTGGACAATTTCGCACTTGGCTATGGGTAAAGATTATGATGGAAAGTGGAGAGCGAAATCAACAAGCGATCGCTCAAGCTGCTGATATCGGTAACCCTAAACGCATCTACTTCCTACAGCAAGAAATCAGGCTCCTTTCTCTAGAGCAGTTAATCTCTTGCTTACCCCTACTACTGGAATTAGAAGTGAGCCTTAAACAAGGAGCCTCAGAAATGTCAGCACTCCAAACGAAAGTAATTGAGCTTTGTCAAATATGCCGAGCAAGTTCACAATAAATATAAAAGCTCGATATATTAGGTAGTTACTGGAACTTCCTACTCCGAAAATAATTCAAAGTTGTTATAAGATCCCTGATGTAGTTCTGTATTACACATAATATGAAGAAAATTTCTCATTTCTTTTCTCAATCTAGCCGAAAGCAAATCCTTTCCCAATCATTATTTTTCGGTTTTGTAGCCACTGTGGGTTTGATTTCCAACGGTTTTTCATCAAGTTCAAAAGCTTATGGTCAAACTCCACCAGTAAACAATACAGAAATTAAAAGCTATGCCCAAGCGGTGCTAGCAATGGAACCAGCGCGTCAAAACGCGTTTGAAGAAATTAAAAAACTTATTGGTAGTGGAGAAATTCCGAAGATTGTTTGTAATGATTCTAACAGCATCAATGGTCTTCCCAGGAAAGCTCAAGATATCGCAGTAAATTACTGTACTCGTTCTCAAAAAATTGTCGAAGATAATGGTCTGAGTATCGATCGCTTCAACAAAATTACTATAGAACTGCAAAATAACAATAACTTAAAAAAGGAGGTATACAATACCTTATTAATCCTGCAACAAACTCCTGAAATGAGGTAGGTACATAGCATTACTATGTTTATGTTCAGATAAAAATTAGAGATTACCATATTAAATCTGTAAACAGTCAACAGTTATCAGAAAACATTGGTAACTGATAACTGGTAATTTCTAACTACTGGGTGGTAAAACAACCCAAAAAGTCAGATTGCTAACAAATAAATTCCTATATTTACTTTATTTATTCAATATTTTTGATGTAGAAATTAAAATCTTTTATCATGCTCAGCGTTTAATTTTTAATAAAGGTAGCACCTTTTGTTTTAACAACTCAATTAAAGCTGGTTCCATATACTCATATTCATCTGGTATATCTAAACATATAATCTTTTTATCTTTAAGGCAGTGCTGAAAATTTTTTGATAGCTTGTTTTTATGGGACTTTTCCATAACAAAGATAATATCAGCCCAGGCGATGGCTTCTGTTGAAACTGGTACTTCTGCGTAGCGATCTAAACCTGCCGAGTCCGTTTCTAACCCTTCATATTCAGAAAATACAGCTTGGGCGGTAGGACTTCGCAACCTATTTTGACTACAAATAAATAAAAGGTTTTTCATTAATTAGTATTAATTGTCCTGATTTTCTTGCGCCGTAACACAACTGGCAGCATACTGAGACTAAGTAGAACGATTCAAAAAAACCAAAGTATGTAAAGAAACATAAACTAGGTTAAAACCCTGTTCACTCCTGCCTTCTGCCTCCTGCCTCCTGCCTATTCCTAACGATAAATATTCACACCGACCTACTTAAAACATCATCCAGCGTACAAGAGCGCACTTCCTCCGAAGAAATAAAGCCTCGTTCAGCCAGAACTCGGTCGATTCGATTTGTGAGAGTGAGGGTAACTATTACT
Organism: Nostoc paludosum FACHB-159; assembly: GCF_014698835.1. GTDB lineage: Bacteria > Cyanobacteriota > Cyanobacteriia > Cyanobacteriales > Nostocaceae > Nostoc > Nostoc paludosum. The sequence goes on from NZ_JACJTU010000016.1 coordinate 72,434, forward strand.
TGCCCCATTTGCTTACCCTGAAGATTTGGCAGTACTAGCTTACCCATTTGAGTTAACTCTTGCTGAGGATTTTAAATTTATTGTAGTTGAGTAATAACTAGAGCCAGTTTCAATCCTTAAGCGACGAGGAGTGTACGAAAAAGTAGTAGAGTGAAAAATGCATCTAGTAGCGTTAGGATCTTGACGAAATTACCCGTGCGAAAAATAGTTATTGCCGGTAACTGGAAAATGTACAAAACCCAGGCAGAGTCCGAAGAGTTTTTACAAGGATTTCTGCCCCACCTACAGGAAACGCCTGAAGAACGTGAAATACTATTGTGCCCTCCTTTCACTAATCTCAGCGTTTTGTCTAGGAATTTACATGGTAGTCGCGTACAACTGGGGGCGCAAAATGTTCATTGGGAAGAATATGGAGCCTACACAGGTGAAATTTCTGCCCCTATGCTGACAGAAATTGGCGCACGCTTTGTGATTGTCGGTCATAGCGAACGACGCCAATACTTTGGTGAAACGGACGCCACCGTTAATCTGCGCCTGCGAACAGCTCAAAGGTTTGGTTTGACCCCAATTCTCTGTGTTGGCGAAACCAAAGAACAACGAGATAAGGGAGAAACTGAATCGCTGATTAGTCTCCAACTCGACAAAGGCTTGGTAGATATAGATCAGAACAATTTGGTGATAGCCTATGAACCAATTTGGGCAATTGGCACTGGTGATACTTGTGAAGCTGTAGAAGCTAATCGAATAATTGGCTTAATTCGTAGCCAATTGAGCAATCCAAATGTATCAATTCAATATGGTGGCTCAGTCAAGCCAAATAATATTGATGAAATCATGGCTCAACCAGAAATTGATGGCGTTTTAGTGGGAGGAGCAAGTCTCGAAGCTGAGAGTTTCGCTCGGATTGTCAATTATAAGTCAGTCTGATGCGCCTTTTATCGTTCCCATGCTATGCAAGGAAGCTAACAACCGATGGCACCAATAAACAGATGTTGACTGGAAAGGAGGGGATTAATTGGAGCCAACGGTGGAGCAGTTAAAAGCGTTATATCGAAGATGCGTAGCAGCGAGTAATTTAATGCAGTCAATCAACGTAGTTCGTTTAGACGAGCGAAACAGAAGACTTTTCGTGTTAATTGGAGAGACAATCGAAGTAGAAATATTTCCAAACGGGGAGGTATTTATCAAATGACCCAGCCTGATTTTGAGCAGATGTCAGATAAAGAGTTGCTAGCCTATGTGAGAACTCATCCACAGGACACCGCTGCTTTTCACAAATACATGGACAGACTAAGCGCTCGCCCCGGTGTGCTTTGCACAACAGATGAAGAATTTGAAGCCGAATTGCTCAAACGAATAGGTAGAGCATAGCAGTAATAAAAAGCGATCGCATCTGCTATCAATGCGATCGCCACAAAATGTTTTTAATCTCCTACACGATGACAATATTTTACCAACCACGAGCGCCAACAGAGTGGCAGTAGTAAGTCATTGCTTGGCTTACAGGGCTATCAGTTCTAACAGCCACTTCTTGGCGCACCTTATCTTCAGTCAACTTAACTCCTTGACTGTAGGTTCTAAAACCGACAATTGACAATCTCTCGTCTCCGCAAGCCGCGTGAACCAAAAACTCACTCATCAGTCCATTTTTGAGCTGATAAACCTTGAGGACGCTACCAAATCCACGCTCTCTTTTTCCCATTGTCGTGGTGTCCAACAGGAACGGGTCGCCGTCACTATCAAAGCCAACGTTGACAAATTTTTCTGCACGTTCGGCAGATGCAACGCTGGTGAAACTTAAAACTGAAATTGCTCCTGTCAACAATACACTGATTAATCGCTTGGCGTAGTTCATGCTGGATAATGGCTGGTTAATACCCTTACTTTGTAGCCTTTTCTCAGTAAGCAGTGTTATAGCAAGCACACTTAAAAACATTTAAAGTTTGCGTAAATTAAACTCAACTTTTGACTGCTTTTTATGCCAAATAACTTGATAATCAGGGGACGCTGTTTCGAGTGGGGACAGCGGACTTATTTGATGGGCATTTTGAATGTAACGCCTGATAGCTTTAGCGATGGGGGTGAGTTTAACACCACCTCTGCGGCTTTAGTCCAGGCGCAAGCATTGGTGGCTGCTGGTGCTGACATTATCGATGTGGGTGGTCAATCAACTCGACCAGGAGCAAAACAAATAACTCTCCAAGAGGAACTCGACCGGGTGCTATCGGTGTTACAGGTACTCAGACGGGAAATTTCAGTACCCATCTCTGTAGATACTACCCGTGCTGCTGTAGCCAGGGCATCAACAGAGGCTGGGGCAGATATGATTAATGATATTTCTGGCGGTAGCTTTGATTCGGAAATGTTGCCAACCGTGGCCAGTTTAGGTGTGCCGATTATTTTAATGCACATCCGGGGAACGCCACAAACCATGCAACAGATGACTGATTATCAGGATTTGATGGCAGAGATTTTTAGTTTTTTGGAAAAACAAATCGCGGCTGCAACTGCTGTGGGCATTGACCCAAATAAAATAATTATCGATCCTGGTATTGGTTTTGCGAAGAATTATGAGCAAAATTTAGAAATTTTTCAGCGATTGCGATCGCTCAGGGCACTCAATTGTCCTATTCTAGTGGGAGCATCTCGTAAAAGCTTTATTGGTAAGATTCTCAATCAACCAGATCCCAAAGCACGAGTTTGGGGAACCGCAGCAGCTTGTTGTGCTGCGATCGTGAATGGGGCTGATATCCTGCGGGTTCACGATGTCCAAGAAATGCGCGATGTTTCCCTGGTAGCTGATGCAATATTCCGACACACACAGCGTAAATCTTAAGAAATGCGGTGAGTGGGGAGTAGGGACTTCTAAATAAAAAATATCCTACTATTCACAGTCAACGGTCAACAATCATCTGTCAACAACTTCAAGCAGGATAATTTATTTGTTGGAGTTCCTTTAGGTAGTCCCGTTTTCTGATTTCCTGGGGCGATCGTCGTTATCCACTGACTCAGCAATCAACTCCTGAAACATTTCTGTTGAGTTAGCTGGATCGACAAAGACAATTTTGGCATTATTGCTCTCGCCTAGTTGTTGGCTAGCCTTGACGTAATCCTGAGCCACGAGATACCGCAGAATTTCCTTACTTTCTGGATTAGAACGTAAGGCTTTAGAAATGATTTCAACTGAAGTCATAGTTCCTTCTGCTTTGCGAATGGCGGCTTCTTTTTGTCCTTCAGCTTCGGTAATCAGTGCCCGTTTTCTGATTTCAGCAGCTTGCTCATCTTCTCTAGATTTACGTACACTCTCAGGTAAAGTAATTCTTTGAAGATCTAAGCGCAGAATTTGTACTCCCCAATCTGCCGTAATTTCATTCAATTGATTTAGAATAGCTCTGTCCATTTCCGCTCTAGAGACGTTGGTTTGCTCAAGGGTGTTTTGAGCAATAATTTCCCGCAACGTAGTTGTGGCTAGCTGCACCAATGCCCCTTGAAGATCTTCAATAGCGTAAAAGCTTTTCTCAATATCTATAATCCGCCAGTATACAATTGCGTCTACTTCTACGTAAATATTATCTTTGGTAATTACATTCTGGGGTTTGATGTCAATAAACTGCTCTCGCGTGGTATCTTCCATGACAATTTGATCCACCAAGGGAACAATAAAGTTTAGCCCTGGCTTAAGTTTTCGATGATACCGTCCCAGGCGTTCTACTAAAGCTTCATTACCTTGATTAATCAGTTTGGCAGAACCTAAGGCATAGCCTATAAGGGCTAAGACTATAGCAATGATTGGCTCCATATATGCTCCTATTTAGCTGTTTGGGAGAATCTAGTGTCAAGGATATGCTACTAGCTTGTCATACCTTTGAGTTAAATGTTTTGAGTCTGTAATTTGATCGACACCAGCAGCAATGTCTGATATTGAGCCGCTGGGCGTCTTGTATGTAGGAAACTTTTGCAGAATGCGATCGCTATTAAAGCACCTCGATCGCACCCTGGCAAGAAGTACTTTCTGTAATCGCTTTTACTTACACCAACACCTCCACACAGCTCAGTTATTTACGTACATTCACTTAATCAAAATTAAACTAATTTTACGTAAATTTTAGTACTAATTGCAAAACCACAGTATAATTCCGAATAAAATTAGGTTCAGCCACATAAAATAATATACAAATACTATGGGCAGGCTGTCGATCAAACTTATAGGTTTAATATTGCTGTTTACAGGCTTATATTTTTTTACTCAAAACATTATATTTGTGACGGGTTACTATTCTTTTTCCCGTAGTTTACCTGCTACAGCCTCAGTTTTAGCAATGATGGCAGGTGCTTTTACACTGGTCTTTTTTCATAGAGAGGCTAGCAATTTGGGATGGATTTTGTTAGGTGTTGGTATAGTACTAGTTTTTTTGAGTGGTGGAATAATTTTTAGATCGACTAGCTTATGGAATTTATTGGTTGCTTTCACTGCATTAATGGTCGGATATAAGTTATTTAATCAGGGCAGAATCAACTTTTAAAGCCAGAATTCAGAAGTCAAAATGCAAAATTAATAAGGCTTCAATAACCAAACTTCACAATTTAATAAAGGTAAAGAAGTTATGTAAGGGACTTCCAAGTAAAAAAATATTCCCTTGCTATTGTTAACTGTGAACCGTCAACGGTCAACGGTCAACAGTCAACTACCTGAATTGGATTAAACTTGTAGCTAAATGCTGATTTCAGCAAGTGTGAAGTACAGATAACTCAATCTCAACCAGACCAATAGCCTCCTAATTATGGCTTTGTTCGGGGGGGTTTTACTAAGGTTGAGGCTACTATTACAATGGAAACTATTGATTATGAGGACAAGGCAAGAATGACCCAGGTTGTTCTAGGAGAGAACGAAGGAATAGATTCAGCTTTACGTCGGTTTAAACGCCAGGTTTCCAAAGCTGGCATATTGGCTGACGTAAAATATCATCGGCACTTTGAAACACCGTTGGAAAAACGCAAACGTAAGGCAGTGGCAGCTAGACGCAAAAGACGTTTTAAATAAACCTATTTGCTTTGGTACTGACGTTGCTTGAGGTAATAACCTACAACAGGTAACGGCGCGTAGGCATAGCCCGCGCCATTATACTTACAAAAATTAAGGAAGATGTGCCGCACCCCTTTGTTAGGGTGTCGATAAGTCAATTTACCTATGCACAGAGTGTATAGGAGCTTTATATTGGTTGGATGGAGCAAGCTAAAATCGCTGCCCATCAACCAAGATAAGCGCCGTTGAGGGAACTGGAAAGACAAGGGGACAAGGGAGACAAGGAGAATAATTCTTAACTCAACACTCTCGTCGAATCCTAAGAATCAGAATTATTAATGGTGCGGCTATTACAAATATTCATCGCCTTTTCTACTCCCTGCTTGAGGCTTAGTTCTACACACTCAACCACGAACTGAAGTACAAGAGACATCAGCTGATTTTCACTAGCAGAAAATCGCCCTAGTACATGGGAGATAGTATCTGAATCATCTTTACTAACTGCATTTTTGGGTTTACCAATACCGATTCGCAAACGGGGAAAATTTTGAGTGTTAAGATGTGCGATCGCACTTTTCATTCCATTATGTCCCCCAGCGGAACCAGACAAGCGCAGACGAGTCTTACCCAAGGGTAAATCCATATCGTCATAAACGATCAATACTGACTCAGGCGGTAATTTATACCAACTGGTCACCGCTTGTATGGCTTGTCCTGAGCGATTCATATAAGTCAAAGGCTTGAGCAAGCGAATTTTACCTCCACCTGGTGCCATACCCTCCCCATACTCTGCTTGAAACTTGCGATTTTCCGCTAGGGTAATGCGCCAAGCACTACAGAGAGCTTCCACAGCAGCAAAGCCAATATTATGGCGTGTTTGGTCATATTTGCTTTCTGGATTCCCCAACCCGACAATTAGCTGGGGAATCACCAAAGCTGGTTGTGTAACAGCTTCTGTCATTTTGCTACAGTCAATCAATTATAGGGGCATAGGGCATGGGGAATGGGGCATGGGGGGGTGGGGAGATGGGAGGATGGGGAGACAAATTGCAATAAGTCTTTTCCTTGTTCTTTTCCAATGCCCAATGCCCCATGCCCTATACCCTATGCCCTATGCCCAATCCCCAATGCCCAAATTAGTATGTTTTCCTAACCAACCTGTGAAGAATTAGCAGTATCCTGCTGTGATTTAGCAGGCTCGATTTGCTTGGGTTCCAATTCAGCGGTAGTTTTCACAGCTTCTTCTAATTGTTCGGCTTCTTTTTGAAACTCATTTTGAAACTCCTTAGAAGCTTCTTGAAAACTGCGAATTGTTTTGCCTACACTGCGGCCAATCTCTGGTAGCTTCTTTGGGCCAAAGATTAACAGCGCTACTACCATAATTACAGCCATTTCTGGCAGACCGATACCAAATATATTCATTTTTTATCTCCGATAAATTCTAAAACCACTATATAGACTCACATATTTATGTAGTCTACTCAATAATCGCCCATTATATAAAGCGATCGCCCCGCAAGCTCAGACGTGTTACTGGTTTTAGTGCTGGCTTTATCTTGCCCAGCATTGAAAGCGATGAAACCAAAGGTTGCTCCAGATGTTTCGTTTGTGCCAACAGAATAACTTACAGCTATTTTCATAAATAAGCCACGCGGTAGGGGCACAAGGCCTTGCACCCCTACGACAGATGTGGTTCAAATACATGAAAAAGGCTGTAACAAAAGTCAGCGTGATAATTTCTCAACAAGGGGAAAGGATAAAAAGTCAACCTATTCATCCGTTTTCCCTCTTTTTCAACCTTTCACACACATAACTTGCTTGAGTGTTGCTACAACTTCCACCAAATCCGCTTGATTTGCCATCACTTGTTCTATGGGTTTGTAAGCGCCGGGAATTTCATCTAAAACCCCAGTATCTTTTCGGCATTCTACCCCTTGAGTTTGCTCAATCAAATCATCAAGAGTGTAGACATTTTTTGCCTTATTTCTAGACAATAAACGACCTGCACCATGAGAACAAGAACAAAAGCTGTCGGCATTACCTTTACCTTTGACAATGAAAGACTTTGCCCCCATTGAACCAGGGATAATGCCATAATCTTCTGTTTGGGCGCGGACTGCACCTTTACGAGTAACGTAAACATCCTCGTCAAAATGCACTTCTTTTTCGGCGTAATTGTGATGACAATTCACCTCTAATAAAGGTTTAGTAGCCTTTCCACCTGCGACATGCTTTGCGACTATGTGCTTAAAACGCGCCATCATCACATCGCGGTTGACACGCGCATACTCTTGCGCCCATTGTAAATCGTGCCAGTATGCTTGAAATTCTGGCGTACCAGCGACAAAGTAAGCCAAATCGGGATCGGGTAATTTCTCACCTGCCATCTTGGCTAATTCTTTGGCTGTGTTAATGTGACACTGAGCTAGATTATTGCCAATGTGGCGCGAACCAGAATGCAGCATTAACCAAACTTGATTCTCTGTATCGAGACACACTTCAATAAAATGATTCCCTCCACCCAGAGAACCCATTTGTTTCATCGCTTTGCCTTGCAGATCTTGTACGCCGCGATGCAAGTCTTTAAAATCATTCCAGCCTTGCCAATTGGTGACAGGTTTCTCAACGTCTTTGTTTTCGTTAAATCCTGTAGGAATTGCTGCTTCAATATCCAAACGAATTTTTTTGAGTTTACCTTCCAATTGTTCGCCAGTAAATGGGGTTTTGATAGCACTCATCCCGCAACCCACATCTACGCCCACAGCAGCAGGTATAATTGCTTCTTTGGTGGCTATTACAGAACCAACTAAAGCACCTTTACCTAAATGAACATCTGGCATTAAAGCTACATGCTTAAAGACAAATGGCAGCGATGCCACATTCTTTGCCATCTTGGTTTCTTCTGGCCCCAAAGCGTGATTCGCCCAAGATAAAACAGGTGCTGGTGTAGTAATTTCTAATTTTTCGTAGGGCATAGTTTTCTAATTTGGGATTTTTAATTTTAGGTTTTAAATTGCTAATTTGGCATTAGGTAGTCGAGGGGAGATGAGGGATAAGAATTAATAACCAATGCCCAATGCCCCATGCCCACCTTACAAAAACCATTTCATATTACAAGTGTAGTATCTTTCGGTTTTAAGCCTCAACCGATCGCTACACTATGAAAAGATGTATTAAAATTTGTAAAGAAAATGACCTGATTAAAACAGTCTTTACACTTGGTGATATACCTATGGCAGTGCGTCAAGATACAATCTGGGAACGTTTTTTATCGCCTGTAGCGCGTTTTTTCATTGATGAAGATGGGTTGCGGCGTTATCAACAAAGTATTGATTGGGAGAAAGAAAGCGATCGCTATCGCCGAGCTGATGTCATAATTCCATCGTACTACAGCAGCCAAAATTTTCACGGGATTAAAGGCGGATATCTCACCTCTGATGCAGCAGTGACTTACGATCCCATAACCCAATATGTTCTCCCGCCTAGCGAAAGTGTTGTCCGTCAGGCTTTAATTGATGCTGTGAAGGTGAAACCACGACGCATACTTGATTTGGGTTGCGGTACGGGTTCCACTACTTTAATGTTAAAACAGGCTTTTCCGGAAGCCGAAGTTATTGGTTTGGATTTATCACCTTATATGTTGGTAAGGGCAGAAGATAAAAGCCGAACCGCTGGTTTAGATATAGTCTGGCGACATGGGAATGCTGAGAAAACTGGTTTTAGCGATGCTTCCTTTGATTTGGTGACAGCTTCTTTACTATTTCACGAAATACCAGATACAGTATCACTAGCAATTTTGCGAGAAAGCTTCCGGTTGCTGGTAACTGGAGGACAAGTGTTAATTCAAGATGGCAATCAAAAGACTCTGCGTCAATTAGAATGGCTCAATGACCTTTTTGAAGAACCATATATTCGTGAATATGCCAATGGTAGTGTTGAAGCGAATATGGGTGCAGCAGGGTTTGAAGCAGTGCGAACTCAAGATGTTTGGTGGATAAATCAGGTAACTAGCGGCATTAAACCGATTGCATCTGAAAATATCCGTCAATATAGTGCAACTTCAATCGGCACCACAATAGATAATAATAATTTGGAGGAACTTGGATCGCCAGCTTTTGGCATAATCGCATGAGTTTAAAGGCAGTTCTCTTTGATTTTAATGGTGTCATCATTAACGACGAGCCAATCCACCTGCAACTGATTGATGAGATTCTCATTCAAGAGAATCTCCAACCACAGCGGGTTGATGAGCGTCAAGCTTCTTTGGGACGCAGCGATCGCGCTTGTTTTACTCAACTACTCTCCAATCGTGGTAGAGTAGCTACGGAAAAATATTTAACTCAACTGCTGCATCGCAAAGCCGAAGCTTACGCACTAGAACTGGAAAAAATAGAGAAACTGCCTTTATATCCAGGTGTAGAAGATTTGATATTTCAAATGCGATCGCGCAATCTGAAATTAGGATTAGTCAGCGGTGCTATTCGCAAAGAAATAGAACTGGTACTCAATCGGGCTAAACTGAGCGAACATTTTAAAATTATTGTCGCCGGTGATGATATCACTACCAGTAAACCAGAACCCGACGGTTATCTTCTGGCTGTGAAGAAGTTGAACCAAGAATATCCCGAATTGAATCTGCAACCGCAAGAGTGTTTAGCAATTGAAGATACACCAGCTGGTATTCAAGCAGCAAAGCGATCGCACATGCAAGTGGTGGGTGTAGCGAATACTTACCCCTTCCACATGCTTCAGCGCTGCTGTAACTGGACTGTCGATTACCTCACTGATTTGGAACTCGAACGCGTCCAAGAAGTTTATTCTCAAAAACAGTCCCAGCCATCACTAACTGAATGATAAAATATTCATTGGTGAATTAATTAAGGGGAATTAGCTCAGTTGGTAGAGCGCTGCGATCGCACCGCAGAGGTCAGGGATTCGAGTTCCCTATTCTCCATTGTGGAAATTATAGCAGGGAAGAGGCAATAGGCCAAAACCCCTCATGTAGAGACGCGATGAATCGCGTCTTTTTACTGTCACGTTATACAGACGCGATAAATCAATACGGTTCAGTTAAAGTCAAAACTCTTTTTTTTTAACAAACCGCCAAGGACGCTAATACCGTTTCTTTATGAGGCTGCGCTAAATTTCTTTAGCTGTTTCTTTGTGTACTTTGCGTCCTTTGTGGTTCGTTATATAATTCGGCGCATCTTCATACAGAATTGGTATAAAGACGCAAAGAGAAGAAAGAAATGCTTAACTGAACTGTATTGCGCGATAAATCGCCGTCTCTACAAAGAATTTACTCGTCAATTATTCCTTGACAAACTACTATTTCCAACTTGTGTGTACACCGTAGCCAATTTATCGGGGGGTTGGGGGGATGTTTAAATGATTAAAACTTAACCGAACCGTATTGCTTCAACTGCTATACATTTAAATTTATATTGCTTCTCAAAGCGATCGCTTGTGTAATTAGTTCTTTTTACAGCAATTTGCAGTTGAATAGACCACAGTAGGGGTACAACATTGTTGTGCCCTTACGATAATTTAGTATTCAAGTATGTATTTCATCCAAATGAAAAGCGCTGTAAGATGGTGCGTTGCACTGCGTGACAACGCACCCTACATTTAAATTTATAGTACAACGGCTCTTAGGAGAAGAGCATCCAGATGTCGCCACCAGTTACAACAATCTGGCTTTACTCTACTATTCCCAAGGACGCTACAGTGAAGCTGAACCACTGTTTCAAAAAGTTTTGGAAATTGCTGAACTTTGTTTAGGGGTAAATCACCCCAACATAATTACTTTCCGTAAACATCTGAAATTATTGCCCGATCGCACTTAATGTAAGTGGTAGGTAAGGCGATCGCTTTATTTGACCGTTGCAGCGCAGTCTTAGGCTGCTCTAGACTTAGAAACGGTATTATACAGCTAATAAAAAAGATGAGTTATCGCAACATCATTACTATAGAACCTGACAAACGAGGTGGTAAACCCTGTATTCGACGAATGAGAATCACCGTTTACGATGTTTTGGGTTGGCTAGCAGCAGGTATGTCTCACTCTGAGATTTTAGAAGACTTTCCTGAATTGACAGAAGCAGATATCAGGGCTTGCTTAGAATTTGCTGCTGATAGAGAACATCGTCTTGTTGCTTCTCTACGAGACGCTACGCCAACGGTAGGTGATGCTTGAAGCTACTGTTCGATCAAACTTTAACGATATGCGATGATTTGTCCCAAATGCTTGAGGATTTTTAGAACCTGATAAAGATTATTGCGGTATTGCGAACGGGTTGCAAACAGGTCAGAAATAGCATACTGTTTACCCAAAGTTTTGATAAATAAATAGCTGCTACCATTAGCTATCATTCCGTATAAAGGTTGTTCTATTTCAGGATGAGCCGCCATGTATGCCAATGTTTGAGGTATGGCTAGTTCTAAATCAAATGTGGTCTTCTTTGACTCAATTAAAACAATCCATAATCTATCTTGTAAAACCAAAGCATCAATCCGTCCTCGTAAAATTTCTTCATTATCTCCTTGTGCTTCAATTTCTACAGATACTTCAGTTTTAAATTTGTAAGGTGCTTGATAGAATCCTGCAAGCTCAAGCAATGGTGAAAGTACTACCATTTTTACAGTTTCTTCTAAAAGAATTCCATCAGAAATCTGATAAAGATAGTTTTTTCTAACTTGTTCTAACCTGACTTGTTCTGCTTCAGTCAATGCAGGTAGCTCATTCATCCACTCAGTAAAAAACTCGCCATTAAAAGACAGTGTTAAACCTAGTTTTTCCTCAACTTGGCGAAGAGTTTTGATGTCTTCTGCAATGGCTAGGCTGTTAGTCATGGTTAGATTTTCAGTAGTGGCTAATATCAAGATAACGCCATTTTTGATTTTAGATTTTAGATTGTGAAAAAGTTAGTGGCTCGACTTGCAGGAGCAGTAAATCTACAAATATTGCTCATTCACCAGCCTGCTGACGACGCTGCTGTAGTTTCTGTTCTAGTTGATGAAAAACTGTTTCTGCGTCAATAACTTCCCCACGTTCCGAAGCTTCGACTCCAATCATGATTTCTCGTCGCAATTCTTCAAATCTACCTTTATAAATAGATTCCCTTTCCTCCAGCAGTTTAACACCCGCAACAATCACTTCTTCGGTCGAGGCATACTTACCACTGGCAACTTGACTTTGGATAAATTGCTCTAATTCTGGAGTAAAGAAGATATTCATATATATTATCTACTATAATATATGCCCTTGTGTTTTTATTTTAGAGTGTTGCCAGGTCTTGCTGTCAATGATGGGCTGGTGAGGGCAGAGGACACAAGGTTTAAGAAAAAACTATCTCCATCAACGATTTATCCTTGACAATGCTATTGCATCAACTCGCAATTGAGTTGTGTCGCTTCGCAATTGAGTTGTGTCGCCTCGCAATTGAGTTGTGTCGTCTCGCAATTGAGTTGTGTCGTCTCGCAATTGAGTTGCATCGACTCGCAATTGAGTTGTGTCGCTTCGCAATTGAGTTGTATCGCCTCGCAACCATTAAATTACTCTTTATTTCAATTTACTGATACAAATTTAGTCATAATGGGTACATTAAATATATAGTTTACTACTTATGCTTCTATGCCAGCCCAAGACACAACACGCCGTTTGAGCCGTCAATCTATAAGCCAAGATGTAACTTCATGGCACGGTTTACAAACTATCACCAGCTACGATACAACCCGTGCTGATGCTTCTGTTGATAAGTTACAGCAAGCTTATCAAGCAATGTTGGTGCAGCAACAAGCGGAAACAGAGAAGCTAACTTTATACCGTGCCGCGGCGGATGCAGCGCGATTAGCAGAATGGGAATTTCACAATACTGTGTTAGCGATGAAAGAAGTTATACGCGGACAATATGGTTCAGATAGCGATCAAGCGCAAGCTGTAGGATTGAAGAAAAAATCAGATCGCAAGCGTTCTAAGCGTAAAAAGCTAGTTGCGATCGCCAGTTAATTAATTGTTGAATTATAAAGCGATCGCACTTCTATATTTCTTTGGTGCAGTCTCTGGTACTCTGTCAGTATTTATCAGGGGTAATGCGATCGCTAACAAATAGCAGCCCGATAGTAAACCCAGAGTCAAGCTTTCAAATATTTATCTAATATTAGCAATCAGAAGCGAGTTTGATTGCGCCCGTTTTTCTTAGCCTCTCGAACTTTGTCGCTAGCACGCTGCAACAAAGAAATAGGATTATCTTCTGGCATGAGTTCCACAACTCCAATGCTAGCAGTGAGTCGAAACTGCTGACCGTTGTAAGCTGTAAGTATTTCTTCGCTCAGAGCTAGGCGAATTCGTTCAGCTATCTGATATCCTGTGTTCAAATCGGTATCGGACATGATAATACAAAATTCTTCGCCACCATAACGTGTAACCCAATCCACTGCTCTGACGTTACTTTTAAATACTTGTGCAGCAGTTGTCAGTGTTCGATCTCCAGTGGGGAAACCGTAGGTTCGATTTACTTCACCGAAATGATCCAAATCAAGGAGTACCACTGTTAGTGGTTGCTGATATTTGTGAGACTTTTCTATTTCCCGTGGTAGTAATCTGTCGAGATAGCGACGATTGAAAATCTCAGTCAAGCCATCGTGTTCGGCTTCTGCTCTGTATTTCTTCACTAAACGACTCGCCTTAAGCACCATTTCATTAATCATCCTCTCAGCAGTCACGCGAATTCGATGCTCAAAATCAGTGATTAGCTTGTCTTGTCCAGAAGCATCTGCAATAGCATCAAATTCCTCAGCAGTCACAACTTGGTTGCGTCCCTTTTGCTTAGCAGCATAGACGCATTGATTAATTTCCTGCCATAGTTGCTCCATAGATGAATGTCCCGTCATCGGCACCACTCCCAAAGAAGCTGTGATATGAATGCAAGACTTTTCATTAAGCCAGAATTCATGAGTCTCAATCTGAGTTCTAAGAAATTCTGCAAAAGCTTTTCCCTGCTCAGTATTGCCACGCATACAAATAGCGAATTTATCACCCCCTGTCCGAGCGACGATACCTGCTCCTAGCGAGTACTTTTGGAGAATCTGCCCAACCTCTTGCAAAACCTGATCTCCGGCAATATGACCATGACTATCATTAATAAACTTGAAACGGTCAATATCTAGGTAAATCAAACATACAGACTCTCCATCTTCTTTCGATGTCAAAAGCTCGATGGCATAATCATTAAACTTGCGAAAATTAGCAGTTCCCGTTAACTTATCAAGGTTAAATGAATGCTTTTGCTTGCTATGCCACACACTGCGCTGCAAACGCAAACCTATTTGCCAATCAATTGCATCGCGTTTACAAGTTTCATCTCCTGCTTCTAACCAAGAAAGGGCAGTAGATTCTTGCTCCATCGTATCTATCAAAACTACTGTTGGTAAACCAATAGTGGTGTATATATTCTTAAGTTCCTCTAAGTTTTCAAAAGTTTTGATATCGAGTACAACAGCATCAAAACCCTTATTACATAAAGCTGAAATATCAACTCGAATCCACTCAAAGTTGAGGAATAAATTGTTTGGTTGGGGCAAATCAGTTGGACTGCACCAAGCAACTCGTATCGCTTTTACTTGTTTATTCATTAATTGCAACTTTACCAAACAATAACTGTAGGATAGTTTTCTAAAATAATTAATTATGCTTGTATTTATAACTTAAAGTTTAACAATCATTTTCAGGAATGACTATTATCTCTTACGGCAACGTCATCATTTGTTGATGCCATAAAATTGAATTACTAAAGACTTACAGCATAATTAATGAATTCAGCAGCAAAGCCAAAGATGGTTTGCTAAAATATCACAATTAACAAGTAAAATAGATTCGATGCCTGTGTTGAAATAGAGACCGGGGACTGAGGACTGGGAAAGAAGATTTTCTTAACCTCGTTGTAGTAGAGACGTTGCATTGCAACGTCTCTACAGGATTTTGATATTATGCACAATCGTTTTCATATATCAAATCAGCAACGCCAATTTACGAGTACATTCTCTGTAGAGACGGCCATTCATCGCGTCTAAAAAACTGACACGTAAGACAGACAAGGGTAAATCGCGTCTCTACATGAGGGCTTTCTCGTTTCTGAATTGATATCTGCGAAGATTCTAGGTTCAGCAATTACTTTTTTATAATTTCTTAATGTCCATCTCACCACACTACAGGGTTGATAACTGATAATCCAAATATCGATCGCCAGCAAGAGTGTTGAGTTATGTGTATTGAATTTGGGCGGGAAATCTGCGGTAATCTCGACATAGCCGAGTCACGGGAATGGTTGGTTACTAACGGCATTGGTGGTTACGCCTCTGGAACGGTGGCAGGTTTATTGACTCGCCGCTATCATGGTTTACTAGTAGCAGCTTTGCAACCGCCTCTCGGTCGCACCTTACTGTTGGCAAAGCTAGATGAAACGGTTTTGTATGGCGATCGCTTTTATTCTCTACACTGCGATCGTTGGGCAGATGGTACTGTCAGTCCCCACGGCTATCTACAGATTGAACATTTTTCTTTAGAAGGTACAGTTCCTCTCTGGCGTTTTGCTGTTGCTGATGCGTTGTTAGAAAAACGAATTTGGATGCAACAGGCAGCTAATACAACTTATGTCCAATATACTTTGCGTCGTGCCACCCAACCGCTGAAGTTGACACTTAAAGCGATCGTTAACTACCGCGATTATCACAGCGACACCCATAATTACAATGATTGGCAGATGTCCGTCGAACCGGTGGAACAGGGAATTTGTGTAACTGCCTATCCTGATGCCGTACCAATATATCTGCTTACTGACCGTGCCAGCGCCTCCCCTGCCCATAATTGGTACTATAACTTTGACCTAGCAGTTGAACGCTATCGGGGATTAACCGACAAAGAAGACCACCTCCACGCCGCCACCTTTGAAGTTACCCTCAATTCAGGAGAATCTATTACCTTTGTTGCCAGCACTCACAAGCAAGCAGAATTGAACGGCGAAGCAGCACTCAAACACCGTCACACCCTAGAACAAAAATTAATCGGACTCTGGAAATCTAACCGACCTCTGAATGCTGCCGATTCTCCTGCTTGGGTGAATCATTTAGTTTTAGCTGCCGACCAGTTTATCGTCGATCGCTCAGTTCCAGAAGACCTTTATGGCAAAACTATCATCGCTGGTTATCCCTGGTTTAGCGACTGGGGACGCGATACCATGATTAGCCTCCCTGGTTTAACCCTCGCCACCGGTCGCCCAGAGGTGGCACGTTCCATTCTTCGCACCTTTGCTAGGCACGTAGATCAGGGAATGTTGCCCAATCGTTTCCCGGATGCAGGCCAGACACCAGAATACAACACAGTCGATGCAACTCTTTGGTATTTTGAAGCTATTCGAGCTTATTACAACGCCACTGAAGATAATGATTTGCTGATGGAACTGTTTCCCGTGCTGGCAGACATCATCAACTGGCACTGTCGCGGCACCCGCTACAACATCCACCTCGACGCCACTGATGGCTTACTATATGCAGGAGACAAAGGCGTACAACTCACTTGGATGGATGCAAAAGTTGGAGATTGGGTAGTAACGCCTCGCATTGGGAAACCAATTGAAGTCAACGCTCTGTGGTATAATGCTTTGCGAACAATGGCTAAATTTGCTCGTTTGATTGGCAAGCCACACCAAGAGTATCAGGCGATCGCCGACCGCGCCCAAATCAGATTTTCTCGCTTTTGGAATCAAGAAACTGGCTACTGCTACGATGTGTTGGATACTCCCGACGGAGATGACCCATCTGCGCGTCCTAACCAAATTTTTGCCGTTTCCTTACCCGAAAGCCCGCTGACACCAGCCCAACAAAAAGCAGTGGTAGACATTTGCGGACAGATGCTACTAACTTCACATGGATTGCGATCGCTTGCCCCAAATCATCCCCAATACCAAGGAAAATACGGAGGCAACCAGTATCAACGCGATGGCGGTTACCACCAAGGAACCGTCTGGGGTTGGTTGTTAGGGCCGTTTGTTTTAGCACACCTGCGCGTCTACAAAAATCCTAAGCAGGCGCGTCAATTTCTGCAACCAATGGCTAATCATCTAACAACGCATGGCATTGGCAGTCTCAGCGAAATTTTTGATGGCGATGCCCCCATGACTCCGCGCGGATGTATTGCCCAAGCCTGGACAGTTGCAGAGGTGTTGCGTGCTTGGTTGGCAACGGAGATTTGATAGCGAATAAAGTATAAAAAATCGCTTTTTATTTGATTTAAAAAAGAAAGAATAAAGGCGTCAGTCGTCAAAATTCACTTGATTATATTGATTCTAAATTCTGACTTCTGAATTCTGACTTCTCTTTTAAACAAGCCATTCTGCTTGAAAAATTTCGTTAGCAGTTAACGAAAATTCTGGAAAATTTGGCGATACTATCCGGTCATTACCCCTGAACTGACTAACTTGATATTCCCCATCTATCAATTCATGAACAGAGATAGTTGGTTGTTTAGGACTACCAATAAATCTTCTACCGCCTAAACCTAAGTAATCAACAATCCAATATTCACGAATACCCATTTCCTCATACTCTCCAGCTTTAATCAAATAATCAACACGCCAATTAGTGCTGACAATTTCAATTACTAAGGAGATTGATGCAGCCTGAGTAACTGTTGATTCTTTTTCCCACAATGTTTCGTTTGCTAAGTTGGGACGATTTAACACCAAAACATCAGGTGAGTAAGCTGATTCGCTTTCAGGTGGTTTTACTAAAGCAGTTTTGGGTATTCCGTAGGATAAATTTAAGCGAAGATATTCAGCCGTAATTCTCTCATTTAAAAAACAAATTATATCTTCATGTTTTCCTACAGGTTGATTCATTTCAACAACTACCCCCTGATGTAGTTCATAGCGGTTACTTTCTGGTTTCCACTGTATGAACTCTTCAAAAGTTACTAGCTTGGTTTTAAGTAGTGCTTCAACCATAGTTGACTATCAGTGACTCATTGCAAAAATCTGTTCGGCCGTTAAGAGAATGTTTGGAAACAATCGAGAATCAATTCCATCTTGCCCTCGAAAGACCTTTGCGGGTAAATACTCTCCATCTTCAAGTTGGTAGATTGTAATGGTTGGCTGCTTGGGAGAGCCAATAAACCGAATACCACCAAAAGCAGCATAGTCCACGATGATATATTCTAAAACGCCCAACTCTTCATATTCAGCAAGTTTTGTCAGATAGTCGTCCTTCCAATTGTTGCTAACCACCTCAATAATTCCCGGTGGTGGAATATATGCAGCAGCAGAACTAGAGCTAGTTTTCATCCTCTGCCATTCTTCTTTAGCAAATATGACAATATCTGCTTTGCGGCTTTTTTCCTTCTCTGGTGGTGCTGTCTTGAGCCGAACCTGCTTGGACTGGCGCGACACGTAAGGCAAGTCATTTTCTTGGCAATGATTTTCAAGGTAGGCACACAGCCTCTCGATTAAATCTTCATGATTTGCATTTGGTTCTGATAACGGTACAGGAATTCCATCCAATAACTCAAACTCTCTGCCTGAACCATCGTCCCAGACAAGAAACTCTTGAAAAGTCAGTGGTTGTGTGACGGTTGCGTACATCGCCCTCGCTCCATTGCTGACGGTTACTTCATTCAATGCTATCAAGATGTACAGCTTGTCCACTACATAATGAATGAGTAAGGCGATCGCGGTAAACTCAATAATTGCGATCGCGTTTTTGTAAAAATACCTGTTTTAATTATCCAGTTGTATTTTCTGGCTATTAATAGTTTTTAACTTCTGTTGTTTTTAGTTCGACCTAACAAACCTAAAAAATCAAATCACTATTTGATTAAGTATATGCACTTATTGACTTGGTAGCTTTTGGCATTTAAACTCACATAATATTTTTAGCGATCAAACTTGGCTCAAGCAACGTTGATTAAACAAAATACTCCATGTGGCAGACTCTAATAATTGACCAAAGTCATATTAATCAAAAGATTGATATATTCAAAGCAGCATTACGTGATTCTTCTCTAACAGAGAAATTAATTGTTCAAAAATATATAATACATGGTACACCTTATGTTTTTAAAGATAACGAAGGTAAATATTTTGACCTAAAACATGAAATTGCTACTCATTTTCAAGAAAGACCAGAATGTGTACTAATGGTTGGTTCAGCTAAATTAGGATTTAGTGTAGCTCCAAGTAAACTCTGGAATTTGTTTTCTGAAGAATCAGATATAGATATAGCTATTATATCTACAGAAATTTTTGAAAAATTTTGGTCAGAGTTATATGATTTCGATATAAGCTTGGTATCTAGAACTGAGAGAGAAGAACAAAAATATCAAAAATTTTTAAAATATTTTTTTAAAGGTTGGCTAAGACCAGATTTATTTCCATTTAAATATTATGGCACAAATAATTGGTTTGAATATTTTAAATCAATTTCTTATAAATATACACCCCAAAAAATAGCGGGGGCTATTTATTATAATTCTGAGTTGTTTGAAAAATATCACATGCAGAATATTAAAAAACTGAGACAAAAGGAGTTTTAAAATGAACAAAAATGGTATTGCAACTAATAAAAAAGTTTTAGATTTATTCAATATGATGAAAAATGGTAATTTAATACTTGCTCCATCTTTTCAAAGAAAGCTTGTATGGAATGACGCCCATAAAGAAAAATTTATAGAAACAATTTTATTAAAACTTCCTTTTCCTGAAATATATCTGGCTGATGGTGAAATCGATCTTGATACTCAGACATCAAAAACACTTGTAGTAGATGGACAACAAAGATTAAGTACAATCTACCAATATGTTACAGCTTCACCAGAATTCAATATTAAAAATATCAGGAAATTTGAAAAATTATCTACACAAGAAAAAACAGATTTTTTTGATTATACGGTTGTCGTGAGAGACTTAGGAAGAATTCCAGAAAGTGAAATTCGAGAAGTTTTTAAAAGAATAAACTCTGTACAATATGCGCTCAATGCAATAGAAATTAGCAACTCACTATATGAAGGAGAGTTCATCACAACTGCTAAAGATATTTTAGAAAATAATCTTCTTTTTACAAATTTAGAGGTTTTTAGTGAAGGTGAATTTTCTCGTATGAAAGACCTTGAATATGTCTTGCTAATTATGTCCACGATAGAAGAAGGCGGTTATTTTACTAGTGATAAAGAAGTAAAGACCTATGTAGAGAAGTATAATAATGAATATCCAAATAAAAAGTTAATGTCTGATAATTTTAATGAAGTATCTAAATTAATTATTGCGTGTAATCTTCTTCCAGATAGTTTGTGGATAAAAAAGTCTAGTTTATTTACTTTAATTGTTGAATTAATAAAAATTAAAAACAAGTATGGTTATTTACCTCAAGAGCAAATTTTGGCTCATGCTTTAAATTCTTTAGAAGAGGAACTATATAAAAATAAGAAAGAAGATGTATCTATAAATATGTTTGCTCAATATTATTATTATACACATCAAGGTACTGCTAGTAGAAAAGGACGTAATGTTCGTGGTCTACTTATAAATAAAATTTTAGAAGAAAGGATGTAATGTAAACTAGTGAGCGTTGTAAAGTTCATAGTTATATGTGTCATGCCTTACCTAATAAACTCAATAGGATTTTTACCAATGAGATCGCACTTTATTACAGCTAATTATGCTGAACATTTCCACATTAACCCACAGCATATTCTGTAAACTGTCGCATAAATGGTGACTGAAATCCTAAAACAATATCTTCCTTTGGCACCCCAGCATTCACCAAATCCGCTGCAATATCATCTTCCGTACCATTCCATTGCAGCCAAATTTTTCCATTTTTAATATCAATGTGGAGTATACAGCTGTGTACCCAATCCTGACCTTCCCAGCCTAAATAAACGATTTGATAATGGTCGCGTTCCGTATCAAAAATTGTCTCAACTTCAATATTCCCGTAAGCAGGTTTTTGCTTACCATGCTCTGCAAGCATCTGTTTTACAATCTCACGATATCGTACTATTTTTTCCATTCAACAATCACCTCACTTTCAACATCGTAAACAATCATTTTCACTCGATTTTCTTCTACCATTTCTTTAGGAAAATCCAGTTGAAAAAATGTTCTATAAGTAGTCAAAGGTACTGCTAAATATAAAATCCGTTCTGGATCTCGTCGCCTTAATGCACCTCTGTAATTTATAAATTGTCCTAACGCAGTGTGAAATTCTGAAATAGCAGAAGATTTTTCTAGAAAACTCTTGACTTCAACAGCAATTTTTTCATTGTCTCGTTCCGCTGCAATCAGTTTTTCTGCTGCTAAATCAATCGACATTTTTACACCACCGACGTTAAATAACAGTGGGTCATGAGTTATCTGCCAACCGTCCTTTTGTAAAGCTATTTTCACAACCTCATGAAAGACATCTTTAGCAGACATGGGCATCAACTATAGTATTTTCCACCTTTAAGATATCGTGTTGCTGCATTTTCATGGCAATAATTTGTCCAGTAGTTTCTCTTAAGGCATAACGAATGCCGCTCGTTGGAAGCTCGCGTTAAAGTTAACCAACCCCAAAAAAAGAAGCCTGAATAATTCAGGCTTCTCGATATAAAAACAAGTAACGTAATTGTGACTACTTAATAGTCACCTGACCGCCAGCTTCTTCGATGCGCTTCTTAGCATCTTCAGCAGCATCCTTAGCAATACCTTCCTTAACTGGTTTTGGTGCAGCTTCCACCAAGTCTTTAGCTTCTTTCAGACCCAGACCGGTCAATTCGCGTACAATCTTCAGTACGGCAATCTTCTTATCAGCGGGAACTGATTCGAGAATCACGTCAAACTCGGTTTTTTCTTCTACTGGTTCAGCAGCAGCAGCAGCAGGACCAGGGCCGGCGATCGCCACGCCAACAGGTGCAGCAGCACTAACACCGAAAGCTTCTTCAATTTGCTTAACTAACTCAGCAGCTTCCAGCAAAGTTAGGCCTTTAAGTTTTTCCAAAATTTCATCGGTTGCAGTTGACATTGATATAACTCCTGTAATTTTTGATTATTTATTAGTCAGTAGACTCTTAACTGATGAACCACTAACTTTATTCAGCAGTAGTTTCGGTGCTACCACCTTTTTCTGCTTCGGCCACAGCCTGCAAAGCACGAGCCAGCGAACCTGGAACTTCGTTGATACCCACAGCAATCTTGCTTGCCAAGGAATTGATTGCACCAGCAATTTGGCCCATGAGTTGTTCCTTAGATGGCAAGTCACCTAAAGCCTTGACATCATTTTCTTTGAGTAGGCGACCTTCCATCACACCGCCGCGAAGTTCTGTCTTCTTGGTGGCTTTCTGGAAGTCTTGGTAAGCCTTAATTGCAGATGAAAAATCTTCTTTGACTAGCAAAAAAGCTGAAGAACCTTTGAGCAGTTCTGATAATGGCTGCCATTTTTCCTGATCTTGAATAGCAATGCCCATCAAGGTATTTTTAGTTACCTTACAAACAGTGCCACTGGGACGCAACCGCCGCCGTAAGTCGGTAATTTCAGCAACCGTTAGCCCCTGATACTCAATTACTAGTGCCAGAGTTGACTGGCTCAAAGTTTCTTTGAGTTCAGCTACGATCTCTTGTTTATCTTCTAGCGTTCTACCCATTCCAATCTCACCTCCTCAAAACAATCAGCGATTTTCCTACTTTTGCGTTTTTCTCAACTAAATCCAAAACAACAAACCCCAGCTGACATAGCCGGGGTTGATTAGTAAGACTCCTGAGGCCATAGTGATCACACCTTTATCGGTGGTCATTCTGGCAATTAGAGTTTTTACCTCGGCAGGATATTAAGCTATTAGCACCTGCTGTCTCCGGCTTAGCTTATTCAATTTTGGATTTTGGATTTTGGATTTTGGATTTCAGATCGGAAGTTGAAAATCTATAAAATTTTCAGTCTCTTGTGATGAGCCTCCAATCTAAAATCTAAAATTTAAAATCTAAAATTCTATGCTGCTTCGCTTAGTTTCAAATCTCGTAGGGCGCTGATATCAACTTTAATCGCTGGCCCCATAGTAGCAGCTACATAAAATGTCCGCCAATAACGGCCTTTAGCTCCTGAAGGACGGTTGCGATCAATTGTTTCTTGCAACGCCTTCAGGTTGACTAACAAATCTTCAGGCGAGAAGGTTGCCTTACCAAACATAACATGCACAATGCCAGTTCGATCGGCGCGGAATTCTAATTTACCAGCTTTGAATTCAGCGATCGCACTTGCGATGTCAAATGTCACGGTTCCACCCTTGGGTGATGGCATCAAACCACGAGGCCCAAGCAACTTACCTAACTTCGCTACCTGTGGCATGACATCGGGTGTGGCAATGAGCTTGTCAAAGTCCATCATGCCTTTTTGAATTTCGTCAATTAGTTCTTCCGAACCAGCCAAATCAGCACCAGCGTTTGTTGCTTCTGTTACTTTTTCACCTCTAGCAATCACCGCCACTCGGACGATTTGTCCTGTACCTTTGGGCAGTGCTACCGTTGTCCGCAACTGTTGGTCTGTATACTTCGGGTCAATTCCCAGCCGGATATGCGCTTCAGCGGCTTCGGCGAATTTAGCTGTTGCTGTTTCTTTTAACAGCGCTAAAGCATCTAGGGGTTGATAATCCCTATCTTCTACTTTTGCTTGTAGCGCCTGCAAGCGACGCGATACTTTTTTTGTCATTTTTTTCTCCTGGGGTCATTCCGAAGCCTTGCCTCTCCCCCGATACAATTTTGGATTTTAGATTTTGGATTTTAGATTTGTCTATTCATCAAAGACCAATGACTAATCCGTTACCGTTACGCCCATGTTTTTAGCGGTTCCTTCCACAATCTTCATCGCCGCGTCGATGTCGTTGGCGTTGAGGTCGGGAAGTTTTGTTTGGGCTATTTCTTGCAATTGCGCTCTGGTAATTTTACCAACTTTCTTTTTGTTGGGTTCATTCGAGCCTCTTTCGATTTTCGCTGCCTTGCGAATCAGTACTGACGCTGGTGGCGTCTTGAGTACAAATGTAAAACTCCGGTCTTCAAAAACCGAAATTTCTACGGGTATTACCATTCCAGCTTGGTCTGCTGTTTTGGCGTTGTACTCTTTGCAGAACATCATGATGTTGACGCCGTGTTGACCCAAGGCGGGGCCTACTGGCGGTGCTGGGTTGGCTTTTCCAGCATTTAAGGCCAGTTTAATGACCGCCACTACTTTCTTCGCCATTTGTATTTAGCTCTGTTTCTCTACCTGATTAAATTCCAATTCTACTGGTGTATCTCTACCAAATATCGACAGCAAGGCTTTAAGCTTACTTCGTTCTGGGGAGACTTCAATGACCTCGCCTTCAAAGTCCTTAAATGGGCCAGAAAGCACAATTATCTTATCACCAGTAGCCATATCAATTTTAACGACCGGCTCTTGTTCGCTGGTCTGTTTGAAGATACGTTCTACTTCTGAAGCACTCAGTGGTATGGGGTTGACGTGTCCGCGGCCTTTACTACTGCCGCGTTTTTGTTCTGAACCAACAAAATTAATCACGTGGGATGTGTTTCGTACCACCTGCCAAGTATCATCATCCATCTTCATCCGCACCAGCACATAGCCTGGAAAAACTTTTTCTTCTGTATGCTGGCGACTACCATCTTTGCGGATTTTGACCGCTGGTGTGTGGGGAATTTCCACCTGGATAATTTTATCAGCGACATCAAAAGTTTGAATTCGCTGCTCTAAATTAGTCTTTACACGCTTTTCACAGCCTGAGGCGACTTGGACAGCATACCAACGTGCTTCTTTTGACGCTGTTTCTGCTGTTTCTGTTGTTTCCTCTGACTGCAACATTGAGTTGCGCGGTTCGTCTGTTGCAAAACTCATTAGAACACCTGTTTTGCTGCCCAACCAAATAATGCATCGACCAAGTATATCAAAGATGCCGAGAGTGCCACCATTAACAACACGGCGGCGGATTCGCTCACTATCTGTTTGCGACTAGGCCAAACTACTTTTTCAAGTTCTTCTTTGATTCCTTGTATGAAGTTGCCGAAACTAAACCCATTTGTGTTTTCTGGCAATTCTGCTTCACTTTTTTTGGCCACGACCCTTTATCCCCCGTTTGTTACTCAATTTTGGATTTTGGATTTTGGATTTTGGATTTACCCAAATTTGGGCTAAGGACGCTCAACTTGAGATTTTGGGTTGTCCATTTATCTTAGATGTTTAGATTTCTTCTCAATCCAAAATCTCAAATCTAAAATCTAAAATTCAGTCGTCCTGGTTTGCAGCTTCGACTCTATTCGACTTTACTGAAAGCAAAACAGCTGCAAATGCAATAGCTATGCCCGAAACTATTAACACTAACTGCTATTTTAGCAGCTTGCGTAATTATTTCGGGCTTTGTTTTTTGCTCTTGAGCGCGCCCTGGAGGACTTGAACCCCCGACATCAGGTTTTGGAGACCTGCGTTCTACCAACTGAACTAAGAGCGCACAAGCTGTTTTTCATTCAGTCATTGCGCTGAACTAAATTTTAGTTTAACGCAAGATTGAGATTTTTATCATACATCAATTTTATGGAGAAAACAAGTCAGCGGCAGATGCCGCTTGAGGCTTGAGATTTCTCCCATACTTTATTAAGAAAATAACTACAAAGGACGGTCGAAGCGTTGCTTGATCCGGGTTGCTTTGCCGACGCGATCGCGTAGATAATACAACTTGGCACGGCGTACTTTACCGCGACGCATGACTTTGATGCTCTCAATCCGGGGAGAATGCAACAGAAAGACTCTCTCAACACCCACGCCTTGAAAAACTTTGCGGACTGTAATAGTTTCGTTGATGCCACCATTGCGCTTGGCAATCACTACTCCTTCGTAGGGTTGTACGCGGTATTTATCGCCTTCTTTGATTTTCACTCCTACTTTTACTGTATCGCCCACATATATATCGGGCAGATTTGATTTTAGCTGTTCCGCTTCAATGGAGCGGATAATCTCTTGAGCGTTCATAGTCTTTGGTGTTTGCTTAAAAAACTCACGATCGTCAATTATAAATCGACAATCCCATTTCAGTCTACCTGTTGCAGATTGATAATTTCACTGATACAACAGCCTCCAAAGGGAAGCTATATTGCAAAATGCTGTATCACAGGTATGAATTTATGAAATTTAGCGTCGTCATTACTACTTATAATCGTTTGGATTTGCTCAAAAGAGCAATTGATTCGGCTTGTAACCAAACAATCGAGTGTGAGGTGGTTGTTGCTGATGACTGTTCTTCTGATGACACCCAAAACTATGTTAAAAGCTTAGGCGATAAGGTTGTTTATCATCGTAATGAAGTCAACCTTGGTCATGCAGCGACGGTAAATGCTGGAGTTGCCAAAGCTACTGGTGACTGGATTAAGTTTCTTGATGATGATGACTATTTAGCTGCTAATTGTGTAGAAGAAATAACGTCTGCGATCGCCCTTCGTCCCGATGCTGTAATCTGCTCTTGTGTGGCGGCTCAGGTAGATGCCAATGAAGTTGAACTTTCCCGCACTCCCCAAGTTGGCCCCGGTTTAGCTTTTTATATTCCCCAAGCCGATATTCACTACGGTATGCTCTTAGAAGTTGTACCCTTTGGCACACCTGCACAAGTAGCTTGTCGGCGCGATGCTTTTGTGCAAACTGGTGGTTGGGACTCTACACTTGATGCTAACTGTGATGATATCGATTCGTGGATTAAGATTGCTCAGTTTGGCGATGCTATTTTCTTAAATCAGTGTCTTGCTTACCGGACTATCTGGCCTGGTGCTTATAATCAAAAGTTTTCTTTATCTCGGCGCTTGGCGACAAATATCTTAATGAAGGAAAAAATTTACGCTTTAGTCAATGAAGAACACCGCCTCAAAATTCCTCGTTTTCAGGATATCAAAAATTACCTAAAGCTACATTGGAGTATAGTGGCACTCAAGCAAAAAAATATTAAAAGTTTTCTTTCAATGATTGAACTGTCTGCACTTTCTCCTCAGTCTTGGAAGTTTTTGGTAAGTGCGGCTTTATCGCGTCGCACTCAGGGAAACAATTCCCAAGTTCGCAAATTTGTGTTGATTGAATCGTAAGAATTCAGAATTCAGAATTCAACTGTTTTTTGTCAATGCGTAAGTTCTAAATTTGACTAAATAATTACAGGACTTACGCAACTGGCACAGGGCGATAATTTTTGGAAGCAGTATCACCCAGAGTTTACCTAATTCTTATCTTCTTTTATCCCGATTTATTAAGCCGTTACTGAATAAGTCTTTAAAGCTAAGTAGCTGATGAAAAACGCTATTAGTCAGTAGTAATTTGCTAATTTTATACACTACTGACTAATTTTGAGTTGTCTTTAAAAACTCAAGAATTGTGTCTTTGTCTACTCAGTTATTTATCTTTATTTTTTATACATATCTCCACAATTATGCGGATTATACATATTTTGAACCATGTTCAAGAGATAGGTAACGGTATTGTAAATGTGGCTGTGGATTTGGCTTGCTTACAGGCAAAATCTGGTCATGAGGTAGCGGTTATTTCTGGTGGTGGCGAATACGAGATATTACTAAAAAAGTTTGGTGTTAAACATTACGAACTAGACCAAACTCGCAAACCTATAAATACGATTAAAGCAGCTATTGGTTACAGAGCGATCGCAGCAAAATTCCAACCCGATATCGTTCACGCACATATGATGACGGGAGTCTTACTAGCACGCATTTTTCAAAATCGTTATGCTTTAGTTTCCACAGTACACAATGAATTTCAACGTGCTAGCCTACTGATGGGTTTAGCTAACAGGGTAATTGCCGTCAGTCAAGCTGTAAAAGATTCTATGGTTAGGCGCGGTATCCCAGAAAATAAGTTGCGGGTAGTGTGCAATGGAACGCTGGGTAGTCCCCGCACGCGACAAATAGAAGATTATCAAACTTTACCATTACAGCGTCCAGCGATCGCCACTGTAGCCGGAATGTATCAACGCAAGGGAATTGCTGAGTTAATCGCTGCTTTTGAGCAAATTGCCTCGGATTTTCCGCAAGTGCATCTTTATTTGGTAGGCAATGGCCCTGATAAACAGCTATTTGAGGCACAGGCACAAGCAACTTCTGTGGCACAACGCATTCATTTTGAGGGCTTCCAACCAGAACCCCAACGCTACTTGAAATCTTGTGACATATTTGTGCTGGCTTCTCACCGCGACCCTTGTCCCCTGGTGCTTTCGGAAGCTAGAGAAGCTGGAACTGCCATCATTGGCACTCAGGTAGATGGAATTCCCGAAGCTTTGGATAATGGTCAAGCAGGTCTTTTGGTGCCAGCAAAAGACAGCCATGCTTTAGCTGGCCTCTTAGTACAATTACTTAGTAATGCTGAGATGCTGCAACAATGGAAACAACGGGCAAATCAAAACCTGGAACGGCTAAGTGTTGCCCGTGTCCATCAGGAAACATTAGCAGTATATCGGGAATTAAAGCATTAACAGTGTTGCGATCGCTTTACTTTGAAAGCTACGCCCAAAGCGCCAAACACTAAGATACCCAAAACACTAGTTGGTTCGGGAATGGCGGTGTAATAAGAAGCTACTCTGATAGGGCCATCTCTATCCACTTGGCCTTCTGGTATCGCTGGAATGATTCCCTCACCTGGGGTTAAATTGGGCTGGGTAGCAAATCTATTAAAAAATATCGTTCCGTCTGGGATTACACCACCACTGTAAGTAAGAATGTTGTCCTCAACGGTAACGTTTGCAAAGATATCTTTAAGTTCAGGAACACTAGAGAAACCAATTTTGCCATCTCCATCAACGTCTCCCCACTGCACCGGCTCATTATCAAATGCTGGAGTAGAATCCGGATTAGTATAGAAAAGCGTTTTTAAGTCAAAGACTAAGCTGCCAATATCATTACCAGTACCATTAAGCAAGTTATTCGCTCGATCTGGAACACCATATTCTATTATTTGCCCTGGGAGAATATCTGCTCCAAGGGTTCTTGGGGGTCTGGTTTCAAATACATCTTCATTTATAGTCGTCACAATGGGTTCTACGAAGATGACGCCTCTTGCTGGTGCCAAAGATAAAAAACTAATTCCTGCTGCTCCTAGAATAGACAAGGCTATTTTGGTTGCTATTTTAGCCATTTTACGTCCTCTTTATATTGATTGAGAGAATGCTATGTATACCGGGTGAGTTAAATCAAACAATTAAGATTAATGCTTCAACTGCTATCTACTTGCTACTTAAATAACAGTTAATCTGCGTTTGTTTACTTATTTGATATTTACCCATAGGTTGATTTATAAAGCAATTCTTATATTGCTTTATCACTATTACTAGTAATTTCACGTAATCTTTATAAAAAATATAAGTTAGAACTTAAGTGTAACCCCTGATAATAAATTCAGAAAATTAAGCATTTGTCAATAAGTAATAATGCTTAATAGTTTTTTATTAATAGAAATTGAATGATTATTATTAAGTTTTTTTAATAGTGCTGAAGCTAAAAGCAATTGAATTTTTGCAAATTATTTGGTGATGCAATTTTGAACTAATGTAGTTTTTGTTTGCATGAAATACAAAGTTAGAGATTTTGAGACGTGCAGAAGGCAAAAAATGTCTATATCTGATTTTGAGTTTTAGGTTTTGCATTCCGCTAATTTTCAAACTGCTGTATATATCTAAAGACGTAATAATCTGGTTTATTTTGTAAAGTTCAATAAACAGCGATCGCATTTGCAATGATGCAGGTTAAGCTAAAAATAATGTAAATATAAATACAATTTTGTTTTCTTGAAAAATATCAGCTTCTGAAAGTTTTAGTAAAAAGCTGGTCATTTTTTGCGATTACAGACATATATTCACAAATATTATCATGTGATTATTTGTATGTAATAAAAGGCTTATGTTTTGATTTTTAAACCAAAAATTTCCTTGTTTTTGGTTTAATTAGCTGTACATACAGAAGTTTACTTTGAATAAAATACAGACTTTTATGGTCATGTAGCACAGATAGACGTAAGCCCATGCTGCCTTCTATTGAAGTTTAAATCTGTGTATAAAATTCTATAAAAAATTGAAAACTTTCCAAGTTTGAAACATGACAATATAAACTTTATCTGCATGTCTCAATGCAATATAAATTTTAAATTCCATTGCTTCAAATTCCGAACCAAAAGTAACGCATTGCCTCATAAATATGAGGTACTGCTATACAAAATTATCCTTCTATCTTGATTTAATAACAATAGATTTTTCATTCTATTCAGGTTAACTAATCTATGAGATATAACCATGACTAGTACTACTGAACGTCGAAAATCCAACACGTTTTATGTGATTTTGATTGCTGGTGCTGCGGCTCTTGGCGGTTTTTTGTTTGGTTTTGACACCGCAGTGATTAACGGTGCAGTTGCAGCTATCTCCAAAGCTTTTAACGCTAACAGTGTAGAGACTGGCCTTGCTGTGTCGCTGGCATTGTTGGGATCTGCGGTGGGAGCCTTTTATGCAGGAAAAATTGCAGACCGTTATGGTCGAGTTAAGGCAATGGTAGTTGCTTCGGTGTTGTTTACCATTAGTGCCATTGGTTCCGGTCTTGGTGTAGGTATTTGGGATTTTACCTTTTGGCGGCTATTGGGTGGGCTTGCAGTTGGGGCTGCTAGCGTCATCGCGCCAGCTTACATTGCAGAATGTTCTCCTACCCATTTGCGAGGAAGGTTGGGATCTCTCCAGCAATTAGCGATTGTAGTTGGTATTTTCATCGCATTGTTATGTGACTACTTTATTGCTGTATCAGCTGGTTCAGCCGAGTCGCCGTTTTTGTTTGGAATAGCGGCTTGGCGGTGGATGTTTTGGACAGAGATTCCTCCTGCGGTACTCTACGGAATGGCAGCTTTAATGATTCCGGAATCCCCACGTTACTTGGTTGCTCAAGGACGGGAACCAGAAGCTGCTAGCGTGCTGACTAAGATTTTGGGGGGTAACGCACTGGCAAAAATCGAAGAAATTCGGCAAACAGTTTTACGCGAACGTCAGCCTAAGTTTTCTGATTTGTTAGGAAGAAGTGGTGGGCTTTTGCCGATTGTTTGGATAGGAATAGGTTTATCCGTATTCCAGCAATTGGTTGGGATTAATGTCATCTTTTATTACAGCAGCGTTTTGTGGCGGGCAGTTGGTTTTTCTGAAAAAGATTCTCTGACGACTACAGTAATTACAGCGGCGGTCAATATTATTACTACTTTAATTGCGATCGCCTTTGTAGATAAATTTGGTCGCAAGCCTTTGCTGATTTTAGGGTCACTTGGTATGGTCGTGACCTTGGGGACGATGACTGCTGTTTTTAGAACCGCGCAACTAGACGCTGCTGGCAACCTGACTCTTAACGGTTCAGCCGGTCTGATTGCTCTTTTAGCAGCTAATTTTTATGTATTTTGCTTCGGTTTCTCCTGGGGGCCAGTCACCTGGGTGCTGTTAGGAGAAATGTTTAATAACAAGATCCGAGCTGCTGCACTTTCAGTGGCTGCGGCAATACAATGGGTTGCTAATTTTGCCGTTTCTACAACATTTCCTCCCATCCTCCAATATTTCGGACTAGGTGCTGCTTACGGCCTATATACAATTGCGGCAGCTATTTCCTTCTTCTTCGTTCTGTTTTTTATTAAAGAAACCAAAGGAATTGAATTAGAAGATATGTAAAGGGGCATGGGGCATAGGGCATAGGGCATTGGGGAGTCAACCCTCTTGTAGTAGTCCAATAAAGAATGTGCCAACGAAAAAAATCTCGTTGGCACATCAAGTGAGAAACTATTCTGACTCCTGAATTGTGCTGTAATTTTTAATGCTTATCAGTGATGGAAATAAGTTTTTTCTTAAATCCACGCAACATGGTTAACACTGGCTTTGCCCAATTTCCACCCAGCAAATCGTGGAGTAGGACATAAAAACAGGGGATGATAAACAACGTTAGCATTGTTGCGATCGCCATCCCGAAGAAAACTACAATCCCTAAAGGCTGCAAAAACTCAGAACCTTCGCCAATACCTAATGCCAAGGGAAACAGTCCCAAAATGGTAGTGACTGTAGTCATCATAATTGGGCGCAAGCGTTGAGGAGCAGCTTTGATAATGGCGATTTGGCGAGTACAACCAACTTCTTCCCGAATTTGGTTTGCCAGTTCTACCATGAGAATCCCCGCGTTCACCACAATTCCCACCAGCAACACCACACCAACAATTACAGTTGCACCAATGGCAGTTTGGGTAATGTAAAGTCCAAAAATTCCCCCAGCTAACGCCAGTGGTACGGTAAACATAATTACCAATGGGTCAATCAGCGAATTGTATTGCACCGCCATCACTACAAAGATTAAGAACGTCGCCAACGCTCCCAAAGTTTTTAAAGCATCCTGAAGTTGCTGATTGGTTTCTTGAGCAGAACTAGGGACAATTGAGACGCCATCAGGTAAGTCTACGTCCCGAAGTATTTCATTGACTTCTGCTATGGCTTCACCTAGACTAGCTCCCTCGCTGAGATTACCTGCCACAATAAAAGCTTGGCGCTGATTAATCCGTTGCACCTCACCAGGCGCTTGACCTTCTTGAATGTTGGCAACGTCTGAAAGGCGGATTAGTTGATTATTTTCTGTAAATAGCGGTAATTGCTCTAGCTGTGAAGGACGCTCAATAGCTTCTTTATTCAGCTGCACCCGCACATCAACTAAACGATTACCACGTTGAATTTGCGTGGGAACTGAACCTTCAATTGCTGTCTGGACTGTTGCACCAATTTCTTGAGCGCTCAATCCTAAAGCCGAAACCCGTTCCCAGTCTGGGCGAATTTGGATTTCCGGTTGTCGGGGGTCGGCATCTGGTCTGAATGTCGCTAATTTTGCCCTTTCCTGCAATGCCTCCAGCACTTGTGCGCCTGCTTGGGTTAAGCTCTCTTCATTCTCGCCTTGCAAAATCACGTCAATTTCTGAGCCTTGCACTGGAGAATTACTCAAGATTAAACCCCGCACTTGACCAGGATTGAGGCGCAGCAGAATTCCTGCCAAGTTGAGTTTGTTAAATTCCTGAGTTACTTTTTTGACGAAGGCTTCGACATCGGTGCCTGGTTTGAGATTGATGGTGCTGCTGGCACGTAAAGGATTTTCTGTAGTATTGCTGCCAAATAAATTACCACCGACAGTTGTGAAAGCAGACTCCGTTTCTGGTTGTTTGAGCAAAATATCATCGACAATTTGCATAACTTTCTCAGAAGTTGCTAAAGGTGTACCGGGAGGAAACTGCGCTCTCAAGTTAGCTTGTCCGGTACTGATGCGGGGTAAAATTTCTTGGGGAATTTGACCAAACATCAAGAAGCTACTGCCACCTAAAATTAGTAAAGCAGCAGTTACTACTAGGAGCCGATGGCGTAAAACCTTGGTTAAAAAGTTACTGTATCCCCGCGTAGCATCTTCAAATCGATGATTAAACTGTCTAAGCAGCCAAAATTCACTGATGCGACTAGACCAGGAAATTCCCAAAAGTCGAGAAGACAGCATGGGCACTACTGTAATCGCAACGACCAGGGAAGCTGCCACTGCGAAGCTAATTGTCAGAATTAGTTCATTAAATAGCAGTGCAATAAAGCCGCCAATCAAGAGAAATGGTACTACAGAAACTAAGTTGGCGCCTGTGGCAGCAACTAAAGCAGATTCAACTTCTTGGGAAGCATTAATGGCAGTGTCAATAAAGAATTTTGAATTTCTCCTCTGTCCCTCTGCCTCCATTTCTTTCTGATTGGGAGTCATCCCTGCTTTTTCGGAGATGTTCTCTAGGATCACAACCGATGTGTCAATTGCTTGACCGACTCCTAATGTCAGACCTGCCAAACTAAACACATTCAAAGTTAAGCCAAAGATTTTCATCAAAGCGATCGCTGCCAGAGTACACAGCGGAATCGTCAAACTGATAATTAATGTTTGTCTAAACGATCCCAAAAATAATAACACTGCTGCTGCTGCTAGCAATGCCCCAGAAATCCCCGAAAAGATGACATCATTTAAAGAATTGCGGATGAAAACAGATTCATCTGTGGTAGGACTCAAGCTCATGTCTGCTGGAATTAAACCCGATTGCCGTAATTGTTCAATTCGCTGCTTAACAGCATTGACAACGGTAATTGTGTTGGCTTCAGGCTGCTTTTGGACTGAAACTTTCACAGCAGGTTGACGATTGAGGTAAACAAATACTCGCTGTTCTTCTGTGTCGTCAATTACCTCCGCAAAATCTCGCAAGTAGACGCGGCGCGAAGGAGTAGGAGAAGCAGGGGAGGCAGGGGAGGCAGGGGAGGTAGGGGAGGAAACTTCTAAAGAGAGGTTTTCAATTTCACTAGCATTTTGGAAGCGTCCTACAGTCCGAGTCAATGGCTCGGAATTTTGCCCCAGAATCCGACCGCCAGAAGTGTCTTGGTTACGAGCTGTTAATTCATCTAATACATCATTTAAGCCCACACCCAAAGCTTGCAATCGGTTTAAGTCAACAAGCACTCTTACTTCTTCCTCAGCACCACCAGATACATCGATTGAGGCGACTCCCGGCACAACACTGAGTTCACGCGTTAACTCTTCATCAGCAAATACGCGTAAATCTTTACCTGGCAACGAAGCAGATGTCAGTGCCAATTCATAAACCGGCAATTGGGAGGGATCGACTTTAAATAAGCGTGGCTCCTCGATCGTATCTGGTAGTTGTCCTCGACCTCGGTTAAAAGCAGCAGTCGCATCGTTTAGGGCTTGGTCAATATCGCCCCCTGGTTGGAAGTATAAATCGAGGCTCACTTGTCCTTCACGGGTGCGGGAAAAAACTTGCACTACATTCTCGGTTGCCCGTAAAGCTTCTTCTAAAGGTCTGGTGATTTCATCTACTGCTACTTCTGGGGAAATACCGGGGGCTTCTAGCCGAACGCCAATTCGTGGATAGGTAATTGCGGGTAAGAGATCGACTTGGATAGTTGTGAGAAAAAATATCCCAATGACAATTACTGCCACGGTGAGCATGAATGTACCAATGTGTTGGCGGATAGCGATCGTACTCAGACTAAATCCGCTATTGCCATTATTATTTGCTTGTTGCATGATACTAAGTGCTAAGTCCTAAGTGCTGAGTAATGACTAGTAAGTACTTTTTTCATCGGTATGGTGGTTATTGCTCACCCTACTATTGTTTTTCTGAAAGAATTGAGAGACTTACAGCATCACCTTCTTTTAACGGCTTACCACTACGAACAACATAGCGTTCCCCCGGTTGCAAGCCAGACAAAATCTCCACTTTGCCATCAGCTCTTTTCCCTAAGGTGACAGCACGCGCCGCTACTTTTGCTTTGCCTTGTGCATCAGTGACAACAAATAAGGTTCCAGTTTTGTTTTGTGTGTCTGCTCTATTGCTTTTCTGCTGAAGAGCTTGTTTTTGAATAGCTGTTTGCGGCACGACTACCCGTTGCGCTGTTTGGCTTTCAAAATTGACTCGCGCCAATAGTCCGCTGCCAATTTTCCCATCACTGTTGGGAATTACTACTTCTACAGGAATCAAACGAGCTGTAGCATCAGCAGCTGGAGAAATCCGTGTCAATCTACCAATTAATGTTTCACTGGGGAAAGCATCCAAGCGGACTTTTACAGATTGTCCAACCTGAATTTGTGCTAGTTCTAATTCGGAAACTTGGACGACTACTTTCACACGGTTAAAGTCGCCAATTTTTAAAACTTCACTACCTGCTTGCAAAAGATTGCCTGGTTCTGTGACTTTTTCTGTAACTACGCCAGTAATGGGGGATGTGAGCCGAGCATAAGATCTGCGTTCTTTGGCTTCTGCAACCAAAGCCTGTTGGGCTAACACTCTGCCTTGAGCAGCGGCGACGGCTTGCTGTTCTGTACGGACTTGCTCTTGAGCCGCCCGCAATGCCTGGGCAGCTGTTTGTGCCTGGGTACGCGCTTGTTCGGCAGTTTGTTGAGCGATCGCTCCGGCTTGGAATAGTTTCTGTTGCCTTTGCGAGTCTGCCTGAGCTTGCACTACTTCTAGCCTCGCGCGTTCCACGTCTGCACGGGCATTACTTACTTGGGTAGTTGCCCTGACTACTTCTGATTTGAGGGCTGCAAGTTCGGCTTCCGCTTGCTTGAAAGCTGTTAGTAACAGGGCATCATCTAATTGCCCCACAGTCTGGCCTTGGTTAACTGTATCCCCCACATCTAGGTTCAAAGCTAACAATCGTGCTTCAACCTGCGATCGCAGTGACACTATCCGAAAGGGTGTTGTGTTACCTGTATATTCTGGTTGTGTTTGCAGCGCCTCTGTTCGAGCGATCGCCATATCTACAGGTGTTGCACCACCACCCCTTGCCCGTCCACCAGGACTCTGAGATTGTGCCTCAGCTGATTCCTTAGGTAGCGCCCCGCAGCTGGCTGTTAGTAGGCCTATACCAACTAAACAGGGTATCAATAAACTCCTCAAAGAAGTGGAGGCAAAAAAATTTTCCCTTTCCCCACTTTTTGCCAGAAGTTTGTTTTTGACATCTGCGTTGGCACAGCCAGCCGCAGGCATCGCTACCTGAGTTTTCGCAACTGAATGTAACTTGATATTAATTAGCTGGGTATTGTTTACAGAATCTGTCATTTTCACCTGTTTGTGCGGCTTATTTATGTCCAAAATCATCTAGTTTTCTCCTATGGGGGAGCCTTTGGGATTAAACAGCCGTGTTTTCCCAAGTAATTCTGAGAGATATTTTCAATAAAAAACGGCGAGAATGAATAAGCTCTCTAACAAAAAGTTTCTAAATACAGAAACTCTCTGTTTTCCCATAAAAATCCCACAATTCTCACCACGCTACTTCTTATGCAGAGGTAGACAATCTTCTTGCAGCTAATCAATTATAAACTTAGTATAAATAGTTTTCAGTTTTCTGTAATCTACCCATAGGAGAAAACTGGCTTTAACCGAAGATATGAAACTTTTTTCCCATGTTTAAATATGGGTGGTATTAAAAGATTTGTTTGTTTTTAAATCATAACTCTATTCAACTAAAAATACTAATATTTACCGTAGTTTGTCAACTGAATTCAAAAGATAAATATTTATTAGTTGGGCATTGGGCATGGGAAAAGAGGAGGCAGAGGCATCAGGGTATAGAGATATCTACATCGATATTGGTCGAAGTAGTATTTTCAAGTTAGGAGGCAGAAGGCAGAATTTCTTTAATGCAAGAATTTTGCGGAAAGTCTGATCGACGATTTCCGACCATCAGAACTTTCCAAGAGGGAATGCGTGAATTTTGAATTCATTTGTTTCCCTCATCTCCCGACTCCGATACGGTTATTGAGCTAGTTAACATAAATTTTTATAAAAATTTTTCAACCTTTCCCCCAGAAGGTTGACTATTGTGTCATCATGGGGAATGAAATGAGAATTAATTCGGCGACAGTGTTTGTTCTTAGTATTGACAGGCTTTTTCCTTGTGGTATTACAGACTTCTCTCCGAAATCTAAATCTCTGCATACTTTTATGATTTTGGAGATATTTCATGTCAATTTACGTAGGTAACCTCTCTTATGAAGTTACACAAGAAGCTCTGAGTGCTGTTTTTGCAGAATATGGTTCTGTAAAGCGCGTTCAGTTGCCTACAGACCGTGAAACAGGTCGCTTACGCGGCTTTGGTTTTGTGGAAATGAGTTCAGATGCTGAAGAAGCAGCTGCCATTGAAGCTCTTGACGGTGCTGAATGGCTGGGTCGTGACTTGAAAGTTAATAAAGCCAAGCCCAGAGAAGATAGAGGTGGCTCCTTCGGTGGTGGTAACCGTGGCGGTGGTGGCTACAACCGTAACCGTTACTAAATTAATTAGACACCAGTAAATTAATTTACTCTGGAAAAAGCTCAGGCAGCAATGCTTGAGCTTTTTCTATGGAAAACAAAGTCAGACAATTTTCGATGAAAGGATTTTGGATTTCGTATTAGGGCTAAGCCAAGCATTGAACCCGTACACAAAAAATTTTCCAGTCTCTTGCCTATTGCCTGTTCCCTGATATAACTCTTTTACCAAAGATGATATGACAAGTCTATTGCTCAATTAGAAATCTCGTGGCACGTCAAGCAAAAGGGAAAAAATCATTAAATACTAGGCAGGTTCGAGATGCTGAAGCAACTCAAGCTGTGATTTTAGCAGCAGCCCAAGAAGAGTTTGCCAAACATGGTCTAACCGCAGCCAGAACCGAAGCAATTGCCGCGAAAACAGGTGTGGCAAAGTCAATGATTTATTACTACTTTCAGGACAAAGAAGGATTATATCAGGCTGTCTTAGAGCGATCGCACTCAGACCTTTTGCAAACTACTCAACAATTAGATTTAGACGATCTTTCTCCGGAAGTTGCCTTAGAGA
The DNA here is from genome assembly GCF_014698835.1 of Nostoc paludosum FACHB-159. GTDB lineage: Bacteria > Cyanobacteriota > Cyanobacteriia > Cyanobacteriales > Nostocaceae > Nostoc > Nostoc paludosum. Next base: position 110,896 of record NZ_JACJTU010000016.1, read on the forward strand.
CATTTCTGGTAGCATTGCTCGATTGTGTATCGCGCAATCCCAATTTACCGTTGATTATGTTTCACGAAGCAGTGCAAAATCAAGGGCAATATTACAAACACAGTAGTTCTTTGAGTATTGACAAAATATTGGTGAAAATTTTAGAGCGAGGAGTCGCCACAGGTATCTTTCGCAAACTCGATCCCTTACAATCAGCGATTAATATTATGGGAACTTGCTTGTTTTACTTTATTGGCATTGGAAATGCTCAGCATTATCCTCAAGACAAGAGACTTTTGAGTGCAGTAATGTTAGAACAGCACTCTCAAGAGGCGATCGCATTAATTTTAGCTGGTGTTCAAAATACTCAATAATTATTAAGCAACTACTTGCCACCAACCAAAAGCAGGGCCGATAAAACGAATGGTTAGCCATGCTGCAACCATGAGACCAATACCTATCCAAGCACCGCGAGTAGTCCAAGCAACAAATAATTCCGCTTGGCTTTTTGTGATGGGAACCCAAGACAAGACGCGACTTTCTTGACCGTATGCTTCCCCTAGTGCGGTTTTCCGACGTTTTGCTTCACCCATAATTAGCAATTGAAATCAACTTTGGCTCTAACTTTATCTTGCCAGGAATTGTGGTTATAGACAATTAATATTGGGCATGGGGATGAGGGAGATGAGGCAATACGGTTCGGATAAGCATTTTTCATCTCTGATGTGGGCTGGGAAAAGGGTAAGGGGAAAAGGGAAAAAGTTTGAAATTAACCTTTTCCCTTTTCCCTTTCCCCTTTAACCGAACCGTATTGGGAGATGAGGGAGTCAGAAAGTGAGGGATAAGAATTAATAACCCATGCCCAATGCCCAATGCCCAATGCCCTTATGCAGAATTTTCCTCATCTGTATTAGAAAACAGACTGGGATCGAGATAGTTAATGCGTGCTAAAGGACTTAAGGCAGCGAGGATTTGGGCGCCGTAGCTGCGGTTAACTACACGACTATCAAGTAAAGCTACAATACCTTGACTTTCTCGCACTGGAGCGATCGCTCGTTGTAATTCATTCAAGGCGGTTGGTAATAAATATAAACGGAACCAATCTTGATGCGATCGCTTATAACGGGCTACCCTACCAGCTACTAGAGGATTTTCCAAAGATGGTAGCGGTAAAGTCGCAATAATTAACAGCTGGGGTGCAGGCAAGACTCGCTGATGTTCTCGCCAAAATTCCCAACCGCTCACCAAAATACCATTTTCATCTAAACAAGTTTTTTCTACCTGTACCCGCGAACCAAATTCTGAGGCCAAAATTGTCCCGACTTGGGACTTGAGTGGGACATCGCCCACCAAAATAACAGTCAATCCTGGTGCTGTAGCACTTAGACAAACCAGCGTGCGGACTTTGTGAATAAACGCCGCTTGAAATTCTGGTGTATTGGGTAGGGGTAATTTATAGGGTACATACAGTTGAATTGCTTCGGCTTGACTTTCAGAAGAAAATTTCAGGCAAGTTACATCTTCCAAACCCAAACGTTCGCGGAAAAGGGGAGCCTCTGTTTCTGGTTCTATAGCACTGCCAATTAAAACTACTGGTTGTCGCTGCCAAATGGGGGAAAGTATTTTCCCTAATTCCATTGGGGCGTAGTGTAAAGAAAATAAACCTTGGCGACGGGCAACAGTCGCCCAGAAGAGGGCAGGGGAAGCAGGGGAGGTAGGAGAGGAAAGATTTTCGTTGAGCAATTGAAATTCTTGCCAGAAATGTTTCCAATTATCTGGGAGATTACTGAGGTCTAAAGTAGAATAAAGACGGTTTAAAATGTCTATTTCTAGTCCAGAGATGAGATAGCACTCATAGGGATTAGCAGGATGCTGAAAAAGTTCGTGTGTCAGTTGTATCCGTGCTTCGCGAATTGCTTCAGCTTGGTTTGGGCAAGCTAACATGAGTCGATCCCAATCATGGGGTTGAATTTCTTGGGTAAGCTGATGACGCACCCAATCTTCGAGATCGTCTACACCATCAATAATTGTAGGAATACCTGGGGGAAAGCGATCGCCATCAGCCAACTGTCCTTTTAACCAAGCTTCTGGGGAGGTCAACAGTAGCCCTTGGAACTGGGCATCAGGCCATGCGTCACCTGTCCTAATCGGTTTGTTGGCTGGTAGCCACTGCTGTAGGCGGGGAATTTCCACCCGCAACAGAAGTTGTTGCACTGCTTCTTGAGCAACAATAATTACAGGGCCATGCCACATCAGGGCTGATGCTACGAAACTGGTACGATATCGTCCTTGATAGCCACAAACAGCCCCCACTTGAATGAGGGCGCTACGTTCAAGGCGCAAGGCGCGTGCTACCAACCGTGCCATCGTCAAATGATGGGGCCAGGAAGGGAACCCCGCCTGCGATCGCAAAAAGTTATGTAGTGACAAATGAACTTCTGCCTCAATCACACGCTTTTAATCCCATAACAAAGTGACTTTTACGAATAAAGCCCCATTTCTATTATGTTGTCCTTTGTCATTTATCATTTGTCATTTGTCTTCTCTTACAAGGTTCAGGCAGTCCGGTGGCGGGGTTCCCCCGCTTAAAGGAACTGCCGTTGAGCCACTGCATTCCACGGTTCTTTGAGCTTGTTCGCCCTGAGCGTTACCGTAGGATAGCAACTGGCGTCTGAATATAAGGAAGCCTTAGCTTTTAACTTTGGGCTTTGTCATTTGTTCTTTGTCTAAAACTAATGACTAATGACTAATGACCAATGACCAATGACTAATGACCAATCACCAATTACCTAATTATGCCAACCTACACAGGAATTTCCAGCGAAGCCTTCAGGCATCCCCTGGATAGCCAAGCTGAGCAAGCTTTACGTAATTTACCGGGATTTGATTTTTTGGCCCGTAAATTTGTGGAATTTTTCGCTGAACGCCCTCAGTTAGTTTATTTAATGGGCAACACCATCCAAGTCGGGCCGCGTCAATATTCCACCATCTACCAGATTTTTCGGGAATGCGTGCGAGATTTGGACATTTATCCAGAACCCGCACTGTTTGTTGAGCAAAATTCCCAAGCTAATAGCTACGCACTTGGACAAGAGCATCCTTACATAGTCATAAATACAGGTACATTAGACTTACTAAACGAAGTCGAAATTAGGGCGGTGCTAGCCCATGAACTGGGGCATATTAAATGTGGTCATACTATTTTAATTCAAATGGCGATATGGGCGAGGAGTGTCGCTTCTAGAGTTGGGGAATTAACCTTTGGCATTGGTGATTTTGTTAGTCAGGGTTTGTTGCTGGCTTTTTACGAATGGCGACGTAAAGCTGAGCTATCGTCAGATCGCGCCGCTTTATTAGTTATAGATGACTTAAATACTGTAATGACTTCGATGATGAAAGTCACAGGCGGTAGTATCAAATATGCCAATGAATGCAGTTTACAAGAATTTATTAAGCAGTCTGAAAATTATCAAGCACTTGATGAAGATGGACTCAACCAAGTGTATAAATTCTTAATGTACACTGGGTTTCAAGGTGGAATGCCAACTCATCCTTTTCCTGTAGAGCGCTTGCACTACTTACAGCAGTGGGCAGTATCAGAAGAATATCAGCAAATTCGCCGAGGAAACTACCAGCGATCGCCCGCCTCAGGAGCTGTAAATGTTCCCGCAGATTCTTCCGAAAATGAAAAAGAAACTTTGCGCCGCCAAATTGAAGAATTACAACGCGAAATTAACAGAATGAAAAGGCCTGATAATAATTCTTAAAAGGGAGCGGGGAGATGGGGAAATAAGGAAAAAATACTAATGCCCAATGCCCCAATCCCCATACCCATATCCGAGTATTAAATTAAGCATTTTTCAATATGGCAATTCTCTTGACAAAACGGCTTTTTGTGTTATCTAATATCCTTGCTTTTATTCTATTTATGCAGGGAATTGCTTTAGCTGCACCCGTTCAACTAAATACTAATTCTAGTATTCTTGTCGCCAAAACTATTAAAGCTACCAGCGATTCTAACTCAATTTCAGAGATTAACCTGACTCCCCAACAACGCCAACAACTCCAGGGTATACGTCAGAGACGAAATAAGGAAATTCAGGCAGTATTAAACTCATCCCAGCGTGCCCAACTTGCTCGCAATCTCCGCGCTGGTAATGATATCAATCAAGCTCTAAAAAAACTCAATTTACAACCAGAACAGCAAGAATTAGTAGACGCAATACAGAAGTTTACTAACTTGAAAATGAAGGCGATTCTATCTCGGTATTTGCTAAAAGTAAATCAAAAATAAAGTTTGATTTCTAGAGTAAAATGTTGGCGATCGCCACACTTATGGAAACAGTTGACTAATCTGAATTTCAATTTCTGGAAATGCGATCGACGATAACGTTGCATCTTCTGGCAAAATAAATTCTAGATTGTAGCCTTCTAAGCCAGGTTCCCGGAAAACATAAACCTGACGCTGATTCACATCTAAAATCCAGTAGTCAGTAATTCCGGCTTTAGCATAAAGAGGCGCTTTTTGTTTGCGATCGCCATCTAATGTTGTATCCGCCACCTCAATGAGTAAAAAGATTTCATTCGGTGCAGGATGATGATTAATATACTTTCGCGCATCAATTCGGACAACAGCAATGTCTGGTTCAGGTTCCGAATATTGGGTTAATTGAATAGGGTCTTGTACGCGAACTAGGGCGACTTCTGCTAGCAGCCGCTTGAGATAATCAGATGCACATAGGGTTGTGGCTGCGTGTGGCGGATTTTTGGCACTCATGGGGATAACTTGCCCTTCTATCAGTTCCACCCGTTCATCGGCTGCGATAATACCCGTCTCAAGCATCCGGTGATATTCATCTATATTCCACAAGCGGACTCTAGTTTGTGTCATTGTATTTGGTTTGGCGATACCTACGGTGGGCTACGCCTACGCACATGAGTTTTAGGCGATTATGTCTCACTGCCAACTTTTGCAGCATCTATAATTAATCTTGCCCTATTTAGTTCGTTAACATGTCGGAAGAAGATCTCCGTGCCGCGAGGCTGGAAAAAGTAGACCAGCTAAAGCAGTTAGGCACTAATCCCTACGCCTATCGTTGGGAATCCACCCATCACGCAGCGCAGTTGCAAGAACAATTTGCCGATTTAGCCAGTGGTGAGGAAGTTGATTTAGAAGTTGCCATAGCAGGACGCATTATGGCGCGTCGGGTTTTCGGTAAATTGGCTTTCTTCACCTTGCAAGATGAAACCGGCACGATTCAGCTTTATTTAGAGAAAAATCGCATCCAAGAAGGCATGGCAGAGATTGATGCCGATGCGTTCAATCACTTGAAACAACTCACAGATGCAGGTGACATCCTGGGAGCTAAAGGTACTATTAAACGGACTGAAAAGGGCGAGTTATCTGTCTACGTCAAACAATACACCATCCTGACTAAATCTCTGTTGCCCCTACCCGACAAGTGGCATGGATTAACGGATGTTGCCAAGCGCTACCGTCAGCGCTACGTTGATTTGATTGTTAACCCCGAAGTGCGGCAAACTTTCCGCCGTCGCGCCCAAATCACTGCCGGTATTCGTCGCTATTTGGAACAGCGGGATTTTCTAGAAATTGAAACGCCAGTTTTACAAAGTGAAGCTGGGGGTGCAGATGCACGCCCATTTATCACTTACCACAACACTTTAGAAATGGAGTTGTATCTGCGAATTGCCACAGAACTCCATCTGAAGCGATTAATTGTGGGTGGATTTGAAAAGGTGTTTGAATTAGGGCGAATTTTCCGCAATGAGGGAATTTCGACTCGACACAATCCCGAATTTACAACAATTGAAATTTACCAAGCCTACGCCGACTACAACGATATGATGGCGCTAACAGAAGGGATTATTACCACTGTTGCCCAAGAGGTACTCGGCACCCTACAAATTAGTTACCAAGGTGAATCCATAGATTTAACACCACCTTGGCGGCGGGTGACGATGAACGATTTAGTTAAAGAGTTTACGGGATTAGATTTCAGTTCTTTCCAAACTTTGGAAGAAGCAAAAACAGCAAGTAAAAATGCTGGATTGGAAGCAATAGATGATGTGCAATCCATTGGCAAACTCTTAAATGAAGCCTTTGAACAAAAGGTAGAAGAAAAGTTAATTCAGCCTACCTTTGTAATTGATTACCCGGTAGAAATTTCGCCGTTAGCAAAACCCCACCGTTCTCAACCTGGTTTGGTGGAAAGATTTGAGTTATTCATAGTAGGGCGAGAAACTGGTAATAGCTTCTCAGAACTTACCGATCCCATTGACCAAAGAGAACGTTTAGAAGCGCAATCTGCTAGAAAAGCCGCTGGTGATTTAGAAGCGCATGGTGTAGACGAAGACTTTTTGGCAGCTTTGGAATATGGTATGCCGCCTACTGGTGGTTTAGGAATTGGGATTGATCGCTTAGTAATGTTACTAACTGATTCTCCCAGCATTCGCGATGTAATTGCCTTCCCCCTACTCAAGCCTGAAGGTAGCCTTATTAAGCAATTTAGCCACGATGAAAAAACTCAAACACTAACTATTGAATTTGATAGCGGAAGTGTTTACGAGTATTTCAAAGTACCTTCTAGTATTAAGGAAAGCTTAGATAATGCACCGTCCAAAGGTCAATATTTTAACAAGTTTATTAAGGGGAAATTCAAGTATGAACAATTGAGTTGAGGCACTAACTAGCATTCAACAGTAGGGTGCGTTGTGGCTTTAGCCTAACGCACCATTTTTATGACTATTTCTTTTTTTACCTAACTCGCACTTACTTTTACTATATAATATTCTTTTTAAAGAATAACACAATTGACATTCTTTATAAAGAATATTATGCTGTGAGGTAGGAAGTGACTTGGACTTGGGAACTTTATCAAGATGTCAATGGGGAAATCCCCAAAGATTTGCTTGCTTTTTTCATCAGGATGATTCCTGAAGAGGAACAACCAGAAAATCCACCAAAACCATTACTAAGTGCTTCCGAAACCAGGCGTCTGCAAGTTAATCTTGGCTACCTCTGTAACAAAGGACTCGCATCACTTACCAGTGGCATATTTGAGAAGCTGGAAGATGACTTGTATGAGTTACGGATGACTAAGAGCGAACATAATCCACGCTTTATCTTAACGGCTGCTACACCTGGGCGTTTCGTGGTGCTGCACGCCTTTATGAAAAAATATGACGACGCTATCAAAGATAGAGACAAAGAACCTGCAAGAGTAAGATTACGTGAATTGCAGCAGAGGAATGATGAAAAAGCCTAATTTTCAAGCTTGGTTGCAGCAAAAGGTAAGCGATGACCCAGAGGTGATTTTGGCGGGTAAGTTAGAGTACCTGCGGCTATATCTTACCGATGCTATGCGGGAAATACGTAATAAATCAGGATTGACTCAGGCACAGCTAGCAGAAAAGCTGGGAGTAAAGCAGGCGGCGGTGTCCAAATTGGAGTCAGCTTTAAAAGAACATGAGTTAGAATCAGTGTTGCACTATTTACATGCTTTGGGCGCAGATTTACTGGTAGCCGTCAAACAAGGGGATGACTTATATCAAGCCAGCGATAACGAAGGTGTATTGCTAGTAGATGTACCAGATGTAGTTTTCCAAAAGGCATTGGCGGCAAACATGAGCGTGCGGGAATATGTGCGTGTAGCCGTTAAGAAGTTTTCTGGTGGGGATGATGTGGTTAAATTCTTGGAAAGTAACGATCCGACAGCAGTGAAAGTTAGAGAGCGTTTGGGTACAAGGACAATCCAAGAAGTTGCGGCTCAATTGGAAAAATGTCTTAGTTTATCTGAAGAAGAAGATAGAATTTTTGCTGTGAAAAATGTGTTGGCTGCTAATGTGACGGGTGGACAAATGAATCGGGGAACTAGCGATGAATTTGATGAAATTGAGTTATTAGATTTAGCTGAAGAATTGCTGGAGAGATTGGCAGATATTTAAACTGGTACAGACTATAGTCTAGCTTGGTGCTATATCTCCAATCTTAAGACGGGGAATTTTACACCCATTGCTTAGACTGATAAAATAATCTTAAAAATTCCAGCGAGTAACTCCAGTTTTGAGGTTTATCATTATTTGCAAGCCCAAGAAATTAAACAACTATTAAGATTACTCATACAGAAAGCATCTGTTATAGATCCTGGTTTAGCGTACTAAGGTAATTTATCCTTTCTTGCAAGATAATTTAGATAAACTCAGTTTAAATTTTGCTGAATTGTTGCGTCATTGGACTAAAAATTACTTATTACTTTGCTGAAGAAAGCTCATACAAGGCGGATCAAGCACTAGCAGGTGTTATTGGTAATTTTGGTGTATTAATTGCACAATTTCCACATGGAAACATAGCTAACAATTTAGATATTGCAATTGCCTGTTACGAGGTTATTGAAATTATTTTTAATTTTGATAATTGTCATAAGTTTTGGGGTATATCTAAAATGAATTTGGGAACTGCCTATGGAAACCGTATTTATGGCGATCAAATAGAGAATTTGGAAAAAGCATTATTAGCTTATCAGGATGCTTTAAAAGTTTATTCTTATGAAGAATTTGCTATAGAGTGGGCAAAAAATCAAAATAATAGAATTTCTTTTTATATCAAAAAAAATAGAATAACAAAAATGAAATTTGACTATTGTGAAATATTAGAAAATATAGTAAAAGTTTGTAATTTAGTATCAGATATATTCAAAAAAAATCTGCTAAAGTGCCAATTTTTATCACCAAAGCCATAATCAAATATTCATATAGGAAAATCTTACAGTTATAAATAAGAATAACTGTAAGACATTTTATATCTTGATTTGATGTTGCATTGTGGGTGTAAGTAAGGTATGAGTAAAATTCTCAACACCTCAAACCCTAATACACCAACCAAAAATTTATTGCCTAATTTTATTTCACTGTTGGACTACTAAAAGTTATTTTCTGTAGTTCACCAGAGGCATGGAATTTAGCTGCGACGACGTGTCCAAGGGCCCCAAATCGCACAGGTAATTCCTGGACTTTGGATATTGACAAATAATGTTTTACCATCCGGGGAGAAGCAAGCACCAGCAAATTCACTGCCATTAAAGGGAGCAGGTATAGCGTTTGCTGCGAAGCGATACACTTCACCTCGTTGGTTAACGCCCTGAACGTATTCTATACCGCTACCATCTTCACACACAAAGAGGTCTCCAAACGGAGCTACAGTAACGTTATCAGGGGCATTAAGTTCCTCAATACCAGTAGACTCCACAACTAGCGTGATAGTATCGTTGCTAGGGTTATAAGCAAAAATTTGTCCTTGTCCTACATTGCCACCATTGGTACAGGTAAAGTAGACCAACCCATTGCCATACCAACAACCTTCACCGCGTGAGAAGATCGCCGCACCATTATTTTGTGCCTGAGTCTTCACGGGAGTTTCATTCGGACCAGGATCGACATTCCCTATTTTTACCCAACTGACTGGTAGTGGTTGGTTTTTATATTGAGCGAAATTCGTCCGAGTATTCACTCTAAACTTTCCGTCAATGACCAGCGCCTCAAGGGTTCCACCACTTCGGAGGTTGCCATATTCATTTGGAATGAAGCGATAGAAGGAGCTAGTTCCATCATCTTCAGTTTGGTATACCCATCCAGTTGCCGGATCGACTGCGATCGCTTCGTGGTTAAAGCGACCCATTGCTACCAGGGGAACTGGGTCGGCAACCTTAATCTCAGATGTTACAGGAACCTCAAAATTATAGCCATGCCTTTTGGCAGCAATAGTCAGAGTCTCTTCACAGCTAACCCAAGAACCCCAAGGAGTCGGCCCACCAGCGCAGTTACGAATAGTCCCCGCCAGAGACACAAAATGTTTTTCTACTCGACGATCGGGGCCAACAACAATAGTTGTTGTACCTCCCCCAATTTGGTCATACACAAATTCCGGACGTGCAACAGCACCATTAGGAGTCGGATTTAACTCGTGATTTCGTACCAGAATTGTCCTGTTGTTAGGGCCGGGAAAAGCAGCCATGCCATCATGAGCGCCTGGTACTTTGTTCCCATCATCCATGAATTGGCCTGTATATGAAATTACGGTGTAGTTAAAACCGGGAGGAAGTTCCAACACGGGGTTTGTGCTCAACTCAACACCATTAAAAGCAACACCAACAAGTTCACCTGCATTTTCAGCCAGTTTCGCTTCTAAGGGGCCATAACCAATTCCTCGTGCAACTTGACCACGAGCAGCCCTAGCATATAAAGCTTCCAAGGGCGAAAGCATTGAAACACCAGCCGCGCTAGCACCAGCTATGGAGAGAAATCTACGTCTTGAAAATGCCATTCTTCTGCTTAGTCTTTTTTCTTGATAATCCAGCGGATTCACTGAAAAGTTATTTGATTCACATTAAGCTTAGATAATGGCTGGTTTAACTGCGGGTTATTCAAGAACTATTCAACTGGCAATAAGTGATGAATTTAATGAAATTTAGCTGGCGGATTTAGCTGAAGAATTATTGGATAAGTTTGCATAATTTTTTGATTAAGCATTACTAAGTGTTATTGAAATTAATATGCAACAAGAATTTGGGGATACAGAATATGAATATGAACATCTGATAACAGCGTATTTAAGTAATATTAAATAGATTTAAAAAAGCCTTTGAAGATTTTGAGCGATCGCGTAGTTTATTTACACTGCTTGTAGTAACGCTGTACCAAAATCGAAAATCCAAAAACAAATATTGGGTGAAGCGAATTGCCCCACCCAATCTGAAATCATCTAAAATTTTGAAGAACTAATTCGCTACTTCAGCTAGTTCAATAATCCGGCCTTCATAGTCCTTGACCAAAAAATTCAGGGGCTTGCTGTTACGAATCTTGAATTTTAAACCGCGCACTTCCACTCGCATTAAAATCATTTCCAGACATTCGTGGTCAAAGCAGACGTGACGTTGCTGATTTTTGCTACCTAAACTTGCACCAGTAATGACGTGTAGCTGGGTATTTTTCTTCAATTGATACCACAGTCCTTCACTGCCATTATTCATCGTTTTGCTAGACAAACTCGGTGAGGTAGACATATAAAGCGGATCGATTCCAGTTGCACCTATGGTTTGTTCGTAGTTGTAGTAGTAGTGCAAAGGCACTTCCGCTGCTGGCAAATCTAGCAGCCCTTCATACAGCTGTCGGGCAATCTCCAAATCTGACACCATCACAGTGTGTACTTTTGGCGCACTGGTGAGGAACATCCACATGGCACCAGCATAAGCCGCCAACAGCATCACCATGATCCCTTGGGTGGAGAAGAGGCTATCCAAAGGCAGGGAGGGCAAAAAGGAGGCTAAAGTAAGGGGACTGAAAAGGAACGATATCACGCTAACTGCTATAACCATGAACAAATAAGGATTCTATAAGGGAGAGGCTTTTATGATTGTCGATTAAGACTAAAATCAAGTCCTTGTTTTTAGTTTATCAATATTTAACTAGTCTGAGTCTGGGGCTACAACTTGAGCAACACCAAGATATTATGCGATTAACTACAAGAGTGCAATTGCCAAAATTATTTTTAACAACTATCAATCTAAAGGCTGATGCAAATTCCTTCTTTTCCTGAAGCTAATCACCCCCTGGTTAAGTCACTGTTTCATCATAGTGACGATGAATTACTGACTCTGTTTCAGCAGTATCCTGATGCTGGCAAGTATTTTACAGTGATTTTTTGCCGCTATAGCCCCATAGTGTATACCTTAATTCGGCATTCGGCGCGATCGCCTGTGCAAGCAGATTATCTGTTTGCCCTCACTTGGCGACATATCTACTACGAACTCGGCGGATTAAATTTAACTCGTGGTGAATCGAACCAAGAAACCTTAACCATGCAAAATTGGTTAATTAACATGACTGCTTTTTGTATTAACGAGATTAAAGTACCACCCACAGAAGCAATCCATTATTCTTTAGAGGCAACTTCGCCGCCGCTATGGTGCTATGTAGAACAAGCATTAGATCAATTACCTCCAATTCTGCGCTTAATTGTGTTGATGTCTCAAACTTTTCATTGGAGTGACACTAGAATTGCTGCTTATTTGCAAGCTGAAGGAGAAGCGATCGCCCCTAACGAAGTAGCCAATTTTCTCCAAGAAGGCTATCGTATGCTAGAGGACAAATTACCCACAGATATTCGTGCTATTTATCTTGGTGAAGATTTTGCTCAAGCGTAGCTTACGTATAAATGCGAGTATTAGTTGTCTTCAAATTAAAATTAAAACTTCACTTTAGACCTTCTACTTAAGCCTGCAATTTGATGGGTAAGTTTTATGAGACAACAGCTTGTATTTCCAAGGCACAAGGTAGACTTAGTTGATGTAACTGGGATTTTTCAGCGTCAAGTATTTTTGCACGGCTTTTTATTGTTTACTTTTTTGCTGACTCCCATAGCGGCGGGTGCGGTTGATATTACCGAACAACTCCACCGTCCTTTAAATAGTTCCGTTGGGCGACAATCGAGAGATGAAGCAGACAGTTTACTGCGTATCGGCGAACAACAATATGCCTCTGGGTATGCTAACAAAACAATTGCCTCTTGCCTGCGGGCACTAGAACTATACCACTCAATTGGCGACCTGAAAGCCCAGGGTTTGGCTTATAATTTGCTTGCTAAGGCTTATATCCAGCTAGGTAGTCCAAAAGAAGCGGAAGATGCTTTACGGCGAGGATTAGCCATCGCTCGTGATACTAAAGATTTTCAATCTCAGATTTTTGTTCTGAATAATATTGCGACATTTCTATTACAAGAAGGAGAATTTGTCGCTGCTGGCAAAACTGCCCAAGAGGCACTTACAATTGCTCAGAATGTCAAAAATATTGAAGGTCAAGGACTATCTTTGAGTAATTTAGGATTAGCCACAGCGAGGTTGGGAGATTATAATAAAGCAATTAAATTATATGAGAATGCTTTAATTTTTCGGCGTCAAACTGGTGATGCCATTGGTGAGGCGAACACCTTAAATAATTTAGGTGAGGCTTATTTAGCATCGGGAAATTATCAAGATACCATTGGTACTTATGGTGCAGCGATGCAGATTGCTAAAATTAATCGCGATCGCACTAATGAATTACGAGCAATTGATGGTTTAGTTACAGCTCACAGTGCTGCCGGTCGCCACCAACGCGCTTTTGATTTATTACAAGAGCGTTTAATACTTGCCAAAGAATTACAAAATGTGCGAGAAGAATTAAAATCTTTTGAATCCTATGCTCAATTATACGAGCAGTTAGGTAATTACCCAACTGCTCGTAATTTTTACGAAAGAGCGATTATACTGGCGCGAAAATTAGAAGACAGCAAACAAGAAGTGCTATTGCTGGATAAACTGACTAAAATGCTCAGGCGGTGAATAAAGTTAGGAGTTAGGAGTTAAGAGTTTGGAGTTTGGTTTAGGAGTAGCTCTTAAGTAGCGTGCGTTATGGCTTTAGCCTAACACGTTGCCATATAACTAACTCCTCACTCCTAACTCCTAACTCCTAACTAATCCTCAATTCTCTTTTAATTAAAGAACACTGAACCGTTTTGCTCAATTCTCAAGGCACTTCTACCTTGACTTGCATCGGCAGTTTCGTTAAATGTAACTTCTAAGGTTCCTGCTTCTGATGAGGTTTGTGGAGTTACCGTCAGTTGTCCGCCATCTTCTCGTTGGAATGTCACGCTTACGGGTACGGTTAAGCGTTGGAGTGTGACACTGGATTTACCTCGTAGCAATCGCGGTGCCGTATCGCCGATGACTTGGTAAGTTACATTAGCCGCAGTGTCATTCACCAACTTGATATCAACTCTACTATTTGTGAGTGCGATCGTAATGTTCGGGGTTTGTGCTGGTTGTACAGGTACCGTAGCACCTGGTTGTGGTGATGTAGGAGGTACTTGGCCCTGGCTTGGTGGAATAGCACCTGGTTGTGGTGAGGTAGGAGGTACTTGCCCTTGAGTTGGTGGAACCGGACTTGGTGGAATAGCACCTGGTTGTGATGGTACTGGAGATTCTTCACCACCGACACCTAATCTTGCTTGTTCTGGTGATGGAGTTGCAGGGACGGGAAGAAGCCCTTGGGCTGCTAGTCTTTGGGTTAGCGCGTTGGGAGGACATCCTTGGGGAACCACAACGCGAGAGTTATGTGGTTCTTCGTAGAAAATACTAGGACAAGGGTTAACGCGGGGGGTAGATTGTTGTGCTACTGCTTGAGGAATCGCTGGCAGTGTAATTAGTAGTCCTCCGCAAATAGCACCTAAAAATTCAGCAGATTTGCGAAAAACTGGATAATTATTAATCATTATTAACTCCTAGAAAGACTTAGGTTGGCTGATTTGGAAAACTTTTAAATGTTAAGAATTTAGGTATCAGAATTCAAAATTTGTCAGGATTTTAGAAAGATAAATATATTAATTCGGTATGTAATCTTAGTTCTTTAACACCTCTGACTTTTGAATTTTGAGTTCTAAATTCTTGAATTACATTTTTAAATTAATAAATATTTACGTGTTTTACATCTAACTCTAGACTTGAAAATCATATATTTTTGGACATAAAATTTACTTCTGAAGGCTGAAAAGCTCAACCATTCAAAAACTGTAGATACTTTGATTATTTTTAGCTTGGGCATTTTGGTATTAATTAATTTCTCTGTTTTTCCAGATGCCGCTAGTAAAAAAGCTAAACATTTACATCTGCCACAAGAAACAATATCGGACCGATATTTGATTGGGTGAAAAACTCGCCATCAACTAAAAAATGCTGATTCCCTACTCCGTACAGACGCCGTTAATCGCGTCTTAACCCACTCCCTGCCTAACAAATTCAAAAATCAAAGCAAATTTATTGAATAGAGAATTTAAGACTCAAGAGTTATTGGTAAAGTCACAGTAAAGGTAGTACCAATACCTTGGGTGCTTTCAACTTGAATATGACCCTGGTGATGTTCGACAATAGCAGCAGCGATCGCTAATCCCAATCCTGAACCACTAACACTGGCTGTAGCTTTATTCCCAGTGCTATGAGTGCGTGCTGGGTCTACCCGATAAAAGCGGTCAAACAAGCGCGGTAAGGCCTCTGGTGGAATTCCAACTCCGGTGTCACTCACTTTAACTTGCAGTTGGCCACTGGCGTAACGTCGCCCAGAAACGCGATGTATTCCCTCTATCCGTGCCAATTCTACTTTCACCTGTCCGCCTGCTGGTGTGTAATGCAAGGCATTCGCAATCAAATTTGTGAACAGTCGCACCAGTTGATCCCAATTGCCCACAAGGGTAAACCAATTTTCTAGTAATTTGGGGCTAGTTTCCGAGGCGGGAGGGTCAACTAAGTCTAGAGTCAAAGCAATTTGTTTTTCAGGAAATAGTAGTTGTTGTTCTTCAATTACTTCCATCAACAAAGCATCCAAAGGACAAGCCGCAAAGGCATCTTTGCTGATACCACTATCTTGTCTTGCTAAAAAGAGTAAATCGTTGACTAACCTACCTAAACGCTGTGTTAACCGTTCCACCATCTTTAACTGTTGCCGATACTGCACAGAAGCAGTAGTTTCTGCCTCTGCTAACTCCAAGTCAGCAAGGGCGACTTGCACATTGGTTTGAATCAAAGTAATGGGACTTCTCAGTTCATGAGAAGCATCAGCAGTAAATTGTTTGAGACGTTGATAAGACTCGCCAACTGGTTCCATAGCTTTACCCGAAAGAAACCAGCCACTTGCTCCCACAGAAACCAGCATTAACCCAATACCCAACGCCAAATCAAAAATAAATTCGCGGCTCGGCTTAGTAACTTCAAACCAAGGATGACTAACACGCAAATATCCTAATACTTGCCGTCCCACTTCCACCCGTTGTGTGACTTGTCGTAATAACAGTGGGGAATGCAGATTATTATCTTGATTTTTTTCTGCCTTAACTACATGGACAGTTTCACCAGTGCGGTTGGCATGAATGGGAATATTTAAAGGTTCAGATAGCGTTGACCAAATTAATTCACCAGTGGGATTAAACCACTCTAGGTCGATGTGGTCATCTTCTACGCTGTTGGCATTCTCAGGAAAACTCGCCTCTACATTCATCAAAAATTTATCAGCGCTGGAATTGACTGGCTCAACTATGAGTCTAGATGCACATGGGTTTGTTGTTAAACATCGCTCTACTATTTCCACTACATGGTTAAGGGTATCGTCAATTCGCTCAATCAGTGTACTACGGACGTATAAATAAACACCGCTTGCAAACAGTAGTAGTAATACAGCAGTTACGGTGGTGTACCAAATTGCCAGACGGCGGCGAGTAGCTTGAAACATATTTTTTACTCCATTTTTTTGACTGATACCAACTCTGTATGAAGATGCATTTAATTTTTTAACGAACCGCCTTCTCTACGAGAGGCTTCCACCAACGCGTAGCGTCTCGTAGAGAAGAGCGCCAAGGTAAGAGTTTGAGAGAGTTTGGCGCAGCTTCACAAAGAAACGGTATGAATATCCTCACTTTACGTATTTATACGGCTAAAAAATACCTAAATATCTGAGTTTTGGTGATTTTGCTGAGGTTGAATTTTTGCTCAACAATTACACTCTTGTTGCAGTAAATCTGCTGAATCCTATTTTATTCTTTACAGGCAGGATAACAAATCAACTTTTTTTTCGAGTATCTATATTTACTGCAAAACTGTTGAATGCATCGAATCAAATAAACGAATAATAAATCCGAATTTTAAATAATTATTAATTTCCCAGATTAACCAATATCAAATACTTTGAACTGCAAACATCTTTTCTTGTGAAATCTTTGAAAAAATCAACTCAGGCAATTGTTAATATCTCCCTAATGAGATTCAAAAAGAAGCTAAAAATTATAGGGATATATTTTTTATCTTCAACGATTTTTTGCAGAATTGTGTGTATTGAAATATCTGCGATCGCCATCACCGTAGACAATCAAAGCAATGTTGATTTAATTGCTAATCCTAACAGACCGTTAATCAAATCTGATGCAATAAATAACTCTCAAAGTCAAGAAATTTTAAAACAAGCTTTAAAAAACGCTAAATCTAATTTAGACAAGCCAAAACAGTTACATAGAACGATAATAGCTGACGTT
Source organism: Nostoc paludosum FACHB-159 (assembly GCF_014698835.1). GTDB lineage: Bacteria > Cyanobacteriota > Cyanobacteriia > Cyanobacteriales > Nostocaceae > Nostoc > Nostoc paludosum. Next base: position 128,000 of record NZ_JACJTU010000016.1, read on the forward strand.
ATCCCAATCGAAGAATATAAAGATAACCCTCCCAAGCCACCCGAAGAAGATGAAGAAAAACCTCAACCAGATACAATTAAACCATCAAATACAAATCAACCAAAACCATATACACTCCAGCAAAGAATACTAATAGAAAAACTACGTCGAACAAAAAAACAACCCCAAGCAACCCAAAAGAAAATAATTATTGATGCTCTGACTGCAAGTGCCACTAGGTATCCTTGGATTACTAATCCTACAGATAACCTGACTTTTAAACCTCAATTATTTAAGCCAAATCAAGACGAAAATTATATAGATACAGATTTAAGTATCAGATTTTCTGAAGATAATCAGGTTATTGAAAAATTTACCTATGGAAAATTTCCTGAATCTGACCAATTTTACTGGGTTCTCGATAACAATAGATTAGTAATTGAAACTAAAGGTACACAAGCAGGTATTCTTTACCAAGGTAGATCTAGAGAAAATTACAGTACCCAAAATATGACATCAACCCAAGCATTTTGGGGTTTACAATCTCTCACTGCTTTACCTGTCAATTTTGACGAGTTAATCGGCGAAGTTGGAGTTGATAATTTTTCTATAGTTTCTATAGCAGGGCAACTAATTAATCCTGAAGGAGTACCTGCTGGGAGAGTGATAATTAATAGCGGAGTTAATCCTGAAGATCCTAATGTCACAATTTTGAGAAATCCTACCCCAAATCTTGGCAGTGGTTCGACTTTGAGTAATCAAGGTGGCGAAGCTTTATTTGATTTATTAGATGCTACTAATACCCCTCGAATTTTGCAAGCCTTTCCGACTACTAATTTAAAGCCTTTATTAGATGGAGGAAATGTTAGACTCGAACGCGGCGAAATTATTCCTAATTCGGCTCTAGAAGCAGCTGGCATTTTTTGGGGCGATATCTTAACAGGTGAAGGTTTTGGTTTTACTGCTCCTGTTTCTTCATTACCAGGCGTTAAGATTGCCCAACGAGGGAGATTTGGTAATCCTGATTTATTAAATATAGCAGTCAATCCTTATCTCACACAAACTGAGAGAGACTTAAGTTATTTAAATTCTTTATTTTGGGTATCTTTTGGCAAAAGAGACCCCCAATTTGAGGTTGTATCCCAGGCTCCACAAAAAACTTCTGATTGGCACAGGTTATATGCTAGCTATCCTCATAACCGCACTATTATTCAATACGACCCAGAAAAAATTAGTGCCAGTTATTCTAATGTTTTTGCTAGCCCAGGATTCTCGATTACAGCTAATTTTAGTGACTTTAATATTGATGGCATACAAACAGTTAATTCTACTTTAGGACTGGCATTAGGTGGAATTTTTAAATTAATTAAAATAGATAATATCGATGAAAGTTTAAAAGAGGCGCGGGAAAGATTTAAAAATGGAGAAAGTTTTGCTGAATTAAATACAAAGTCTACACCAAATCAAAGAAGACAAATTAATAACAGACTTAATCGTACTTTAGCCTATTCTAATGCAGCAAGTAACCTGGAACAAGTATCTGGTAATATGACAATTGAGAGTAAAATTACTCCCAATAATTCTAGTATCTTAGAACTGAGAACAGGAAATCACAAACGCGCCGTCCAATTTTTACAAAGAGATATTGAACTTTTAGATCCAGGCGATACATTCTTTTCAACCCTGAGACTTTCTAATGAAAGATTTGGCCCTTTGACTTTCATAGGAAATCAAATTCCTTTGAATAATACTGGTATTAGTCCCATTAACGAATCTAGTGCCGCTGAAGTTATTTTAACTAATTCCCAAGGCAGACAATTTGTACAAAAATTTAGTTCAGCAGATAATACTATAGTGCCACTTCCAGTCCGGACATTTGATTTGGCATTCGATTATTTTGAACTCACCAGAGTTGACCTCATAGGTGTGAGTTTTAACGGTTTTAATGGTTATCTTTCTTTACCTTCAGTCGAATTATTAGCAGCTGGTTCCAGTGGTGATTTAAACTATAGCGCTAGCCTGGGAACTTGGTTTAATGTAGATGCTCAATCAGCACCAGGAGTTTCTAATAATAATTTAGGATTACCAGAACCATCTGTAGGTATATATGTTACTGCTTTGGTTAACCAGATTAAAACTCATGTCCAGTTAGATGCAAATAAAAAACCAGTAGCTATCAATACTCACGTACCGTCGTTACAAGTTAACTGGAATAGTGCATCGAATGTCAATAATCCTTTGTCTGCCGTCTTAAGCTATTACTTTAATCGTCAACAAAAATATTTAAGCTTTTCTTTAGCGCCTGCGATCGCTTATATTCAAGAAAATAGCAATGGTGAATTATTAGGCTTATTTAGTGGTGAACTCAGCACTAGCACGGGTTTAAATATTAATGCAAACCTAGAATTTGGTGAAAATTTATTCTATGAATTAAAGGGTTTACAAAGACTCGGTACAAATTTCTCTCTTGGTGCTTATGTTAAAAATTATGCCACGAGAAATGTTGGTTTAAATAGCCGAGTCTCTGGCATAAATTACGGATTAATTTTTAGACATCAGTTTCCAGATAATAATGTTTTTTTAGAGTCTCTAATTGGTACGGGCGAAAATGGGTTTGATATGCAAATTAAAGGAGGTTATAGGTTTTAGATGCTGCAAGATGTGGTACATGTAGGGTGCGTTGTCGCGCAGCGCAACGCACCTTGAATGAATTATTTGCGGTGCGTTAGCCTACGGCATAACACACCCTACCTATATTTCAAAAATCAAATGTACTATATGTAGTTTTTTAGAGATCTATATTGATTATTCAATATCCCCAAAAACAGAATAGAGTGATTATTTATTTTCTCAAAAAATTAGAAACTTAAAACTTCTTGCCTATTGTCTCGAAATTCCTGATATTTGTAGATGCAGCCAGAACATTAAATACTTATGAATTATTCTAAAGCTCCTAAACTGTTAGTATCGTTAATTGTCTCAATCAGAGAGCCTGCATCGGTAATTGATGTTAAATTATTGACTGTTTCTACATTTTGATTCAAAAGTGAATTGTTATTGTTTGTTATTACTTCTGTGGCTGTTCCTACCGTGAGAGATAAGGAAGTTATTCTTTCATTAATTGTGCCAATATTTGTAAAAGTAGGTGTGACTGTTAGAGTGGTGCTTGTGCCGGGATTTAAAACATTATTACTAACAGGTAAAAACAGTTCACCACTAACACTTTGATAAGCGCCAGAAGGCGAAACTATAGAAACAGCACCACGCGCCACAGCTTCTTGTGCATTTACTGGCGATGCAATAAAATTAGTTAAACTGATAAAGCCCAGCAAATAAATGCTTTTTTTGCACGTTACAGATAGTTGGCAAAATACGCTATACATGTCTGATTTATTCCTCATGCTGTTTTAAATTGGCATGAGAAATATAGCGGTAACTTCCCAAAAGATTTGATTGCTAGACTACTAAAATTTGGTATAACGATTGACACTTAGGCAATAAAGGCAAAAGGCAAAGGGCAAAAGGCAAGAGTAATTATTGCGTTATTGTCTTGTCCCTATTGCCTTTTAGCTATTGACTATTGCCTATTGCCTCTTGCCTCTTGCCTTATTAAGAAGATTTCGTGAAGTATCTATTTAAACAAAGATTAAAAGCCCGATTTCTTAGAGAAACCGGGTTTATATGGTAATATTGTGGATAAGTTTGGAAATACCGCCCCTAAACTACATTTAAGGGGCTGTATTTTTTCTTAAATCTTTTACATCTTCCCGTTTATCTTATCCCGCATCAAGATTATGGATATAGATAAAGGAGATTGAGTCAGGGAATTAATCTGCCTATTACCAAATATTTCGATGCAAATGCCTAGCGTGGGGATGCACAATGATTTTATCTCTACTGCTGGCAATGCTTCCTAAAACCAAAGCCAAGAAAATCTAGACTAAAAGCCTATGAGTTTTTACACTATCGTGATTTTCTTTGAGCTAACAATCAATCTATTCTAAACCGCCAGCACTATTTGCTCTGACAAGGGTTGCTATGTCTTCAACTGTTGAAAAAGTGTCACTAGTAATTAGTGCTGCGATCGCCCCTTCGATTGTACTGGCATCTGCCACTGTTCCACTACCCGCAGTTGGGGTTACTGTTAAATCTGTGAGAGTTTCTTGGTTTGAACCTATTGTACCAGAACTTGTAAATTCAACCTTAACAGCGCTAAAGTCTGCACCTGGAGCTGCAACTACTTCACCACTAACACTAATAGAAGAACCTGATGGTCTAACGATTGTAACCGCACCACGAGCAGCAGCTTGATCTGCTTTTGCAGGTGCAGCAAAGAAATTGCTAACACCAACTAAACCTAATACGCAAACACTGCCTTTGATAATTGTAGAAAGTTTCATGATTCACAAGCTCCTTGTGTATTCATCTTTGCGTTTTCAATATAACTATTGCTCTCCATAAACATTTCAGTGATAACACTGAATTTTTTCAAAATACTGGTGGTCATAAATTAAAAAAATTAATAAAAAAATTGTGAGTGTAGATCTCAATGCCAACAACAAAATCTCAATTATACAAGAGATTCAGCAAACCTTTTGCCTAATCGATGCCTGTATAGCAGTTGTGGTAATGTTTACTAAACTTTGTATTTTATAAACTACATCTAAAAAATACTAAAGGTATGACTTGAGACTTACTTTTAGACCAAAATCATCTGTAAACTGCGCTTAATAATTGCTCGGAAATTTTCCAAATTAACCATGTCATATCTTTGCTAAATCTTGAGTGCATCTTCATGGGTAATATGCTCTGAGCAATGATTTGAATTCTAAGACATAACGTTTTAGGGGCGCACAGCTGTGCGCCCCTACGAAATATTAATATTCCACATAATTAAAAGCAGCTATAACTAACTGTTGCCTCAGGTAACGCTCAAGCACCATTTAACTTACTATGTTTAGTATCCCCAAGTTAAATGGCTACACCTGCCTGCCCTTAAGTCATTATGGCGAAATCTAAAAAAAGCACTACCCCTATTAATCTTAACGATCCACAATATTATCTTAACCGAGAGTTAAGCTGGTTAGAATTTAATGGCAGAGTTTTACATGAAGCGTGTGACGATCGCACTCCTCTTCTCGAACGCCTGAAGTTTTTAGGAATCTTCTGTTCTAATTTAGATGAGTTTTTCATGGTGCGCGTTGCTGCTTTAAAGCAACAAGTTGAAGCGAAGGTCAGCCTGTTAACTCCCGATGGTCGCACACCACAACAACAGCTAGACGATATTCGGTCTACCCTGATTCCCCAGGTAAAGAAACAGCATCAACATTTTGAGCAAGTACTCCGCCCGCTATTAGCAAATTACGGCATCCATATCCTGAATTATATAGATTTAAATCAGACACAGCGGAATCATCTCGACAGCTATTTTGAAGAACAAGTTTTTCCTGTTTTGACTCCCCTGGCTGTTGACCCCAGTCATCCCTTTCCTTTTATTTCTAATCTCAGTCTGAATTTGGCAGTTGTGGTGAAAAATCCAGACACCGATGAAGAATTTTTTGCCAGAGTTAAAGTTCCTAACGTTCTGCCGCGATTTTTACCGTTACCTCCTGAGTTAGCAACCCTAGATAATGAAAAGCCAATTCATTGGGTTGGCGTACCTTTAGAACAAGCGATCGCTCATAACTTAGAATCTTTATTTCCAGGGATGAATATTCAAGAATATCATCCATTTCGGATTACCCGCGACGCCGATTTAATCTTAGAAGAAGATGAAGCAGATGATTTATTATTAGCGATCGAACAAGAACTGCGAAAACGGCGTTTGGGTGGAAGTCCAGTGCGGCTAGAAATTCAATCCCAAACACCTGAACCAGTGCGATCGCGATTATTGCAAGATTTAGAATTAACAGACAGTGATGTTTACGAAGTAGATGGCCTTTTAGGACTGCGGGATTTGATGTCTTTCATGTCCTTACCACTACCAGAACTCAAAGATCCACCACGTCAATCTGTTGTACCATCACGCCTCCAACGTCTTAGAGAACCCAGTTTAGACCCAGATGCACTAGAAACAGACGAAGGAAAAGACTTTTTTGCGGTAATTCGCGAAAAAGATTTGTTAGTACACCATCCCTATCAATCTTTTTCGGCTTCGGTGGTGCGCTTTATTACCTACGCCGCCTACGACCCGAATGTGCTAGCCATCAAAATGACTCTTTATCGGACTTCTGGCGACTCACCCATCGTTAACGCTTTAATCGCCGCCGCCGAAAATGGCAAGCAGGTATCTGTGCTAGTGGAATTAAAAGCGCGGTTTGATGAAGAAAATAATATTTACTGGGCAAGACGACTAGAAAGAGTTGGAGTTCATGTTGTCTATGGTTTAGTCGGGCTAAAAACTCATAGTAAAACCGTCTTGGTGGTACGACGAGAAAAAGACCGGATGCGTCGCTACGTACATATTGGAACTGGTAATTATAACCCGAAAACTGCACGGTTGTATACAGATTTGGGATTGTTTACTTGCCGTGAAGAAGTGGGTGCTGACATCACAGATTTATTTAATTTCTTAACAGGCTACTCTCGGCAAAAGTCTTATCGAGAGGTGATGGTTGCACCTGTGAATATGCGCGATCGTTTTTTGGCACTTATTCGCCGCGAAATCGAAAATGTTCAAAATGGCTTTTCTGGACGCATTGTTGCCAAAATGAATTCTCTAGTAGATCCAGAAATTATCGCTACTTTATATGAAGCTTCCCGCGCTGGAGTGCAAATTGATTTAATTGTGAGAGGCATTTGTTGTTTACGCCCAGGACTCAAAGACATTAGTGAAAACATTCATATAATCAGCATTGTCGGTCGCTTTCTAGAACACTCTCGGATTTATTATTTTCATAACAACACACAGGAGGAAATTTATATTGGCAGTGCCGACTGGATGCGCCGCAACTTAGATCGACGAGTGGAAGTAATTACCCCAATCAAAGACCCAGATATTGCTAAAGATTTGCAAGAAATTCTAGGAATTATGCTCGCAGATAATCGTCAAGCTTGGGAATTACAAGCCGATGGCACTTATATTCAACGGCGTCCTTATGATGATTCTCCAGAAGCCAATTCTCAAAAAACTCTGCTTAATATGGCCTTACGCTCAACTGGTGTAGCCTCAAACCTGATTGATTAATAAATATTAAGTTCCCCATATCTTGACCGAAAATCAAAGGCGCAAGTTGCTAGCTTCTACCTATTTTGAATCCCTGTCAAGCAAGAATCTGCCAGCTTCTAGCTGTTGGGAGTGTCAAAACTAGATCGACTTAGTTTTCTTTACAAAATTTTAATTTTTTGAAAAGTTATCTAAGTTATTTGTCATAGGTTTATAGAAGTTATTCAACCATAGGATAGAGTAAGTACTGGCACTTATTCCCATAAACTAGAGGGGTTATTGTAAATAATTTTGTCTTTATCCCTCAATGTTAATGTTATCCTGTGAGTTTTCTACCTTGCGCGTTCTAGTAGTTGATGACCACGAACTTACTCGTTTAACCTTACAATTGGCTTTTTCCTGCCAGGAAAATATCCAAGTTGTAGGCTTAGCCAGTAATGGTCAAGAAGCAATAGAAATGGTTAAACGTTGGCAACCTGATGTAATTGTTCTAGACTTACAAATGCCAGTCATGGATGGCTGGAGTGCATCTAGCCAAATCAAAGCTATATCTCCTAACACTCAAATCCTTGCTTACTCTTCAGTAGAGGATGTAAGTTTCCAGAAGACAAAAAAAATGTCTAGCTTTGATGATGTTTGTAAAAAAGACGTACCTACCTCAGAACTAATTGCTTTAGTTAGGCAGTTAGGTATGCGTGCAGGAAATGGCACAGTCACAGAGTGAATGATTGATAATATATTACATTAGCAGCCCAAGCTTAGCTCAATTCCAGGGATTTGAAGACACTATATTCTTAAGAAACGTCGGTATATCCTGAAGTTTAAGGTTACACCGACGCGCTTTTTCATACTTTCTACTCTAATGGAGAGCCTAGCTGAAGGCACTTCCAAATAAAAAAATATCCCACTGTTCACAGTCAACGGTCATCAGTCAGCAACTTCAAGGGGTTGTTTTTATGTCTTGGAGTTCCCTAACTATACTTCTGTTTCCGGAACCGTGCGTCTAAATTCATCAATTAACTCATCTAGTTCCTCCAAAGCCTGATTTACGTCAATTCTTAAAGTTCCCAAGTTTGGCTGTTCCAGTAGACTCAGCAAGTAGTCCCGCTTACTTTGCACTACGGCGATTCGTTCTTTTATAGTCTGTAGATCCATTATTTTTTCTTCGTGTTAAGTACCTTTAAGTTTAAACTTAACTCATAATCTAATATTCTGGAACACTAAGTAGGCTGGGTTTGACTTCCTTTAACCCAAGCGTATTTGCTTCTAAAGACAGTTGGCAAAGGGTTTTAATCCAAAATCCAAAATCCAAAATCCAAAATTGGTATGACTCATTGAGAATGCTGCAAGCAAGATGGGCTAATACTCTTTCGTAATTTGTGACTCATAGCCGATGATAATAAAACTAATACTATTTCATAAAATTCCTACTATAGGTACGTAGGTAGGCGCACACAACTGTAAACCCCTACAGGCAATTCATTTGTTGCCAAGATTTTGAGAAATAGTATGAAATATTAGCAATTTATACTCATCTAAGCTCATGCTAGGCCAAATCTCTTTGGGAACACTCGGTTTAACTATCGGTAGCATATTAACCGTCATTGGCTTTGTTGCCTATGCTGCTGATAATGCGACACTCAATCTTGTCGGATTTTTTTACGGGATTCCTCTATTGTTGGGGGGGCTGGCACTGAAAGCTAATGAACTCAAGCCAATACCCTTTAGCCAACCTACGTCACCATCAACATTAAAATTGCGTCAGCAGCAAGCAACTGTAACTCAAAATAAAATTCGCAAAGACATTACCAGATATTGCTATGGTCAAGATGCCCATTTTGATACAACACTTGATTTTTTGGGTTTGAGTCCTAGCGATGAAGAACGACCAATAGTTACAGGGTTACGAGAAACAGAAGTCAATGGAAGTTACACCTTAATTTTAGAATTTGATTCACCGCTAATACCAATTGACTTATGGCAAAAAAAACAAGAAAAGATGACCAATTATTTCGGGCCTGGAGTTGAAATTCAAATAACCCAACCATCTGAAAATAAAATTGAAGTAGCATTAATAAAAGATGCTCAAAAGGAGCCAATAGTCAATAGTCAATAATATTGGTGACTGGGGACTGGGGACTGAGAGTGTTTATTGTTGACTGAGAAGCGATTACTCTCCCCTGTGCTTCCTCTTCCTCTGCCCCTTTGCTCCCCACCTAATTCATACAATTCAGGCACACAAAGCAATTCCCAATTCAAAATCTAAAATCCAAAATGGTATTACTTTTCTAGACGAACTGCATACCATTGCAAATATTGTCCAGGGCCAATATCTAATTCACAACTGGTGTCGATTAAATGTTGTGCTTGGGTCTCGACAGTATCAAATTTTTGCAAGTCAGGTGGCAAATCTTGAATTTGAAGTTGCTGGATAGTTGTTTTAAGTTTTTCTAATAACTCTGATAATGTCAGAAATTGTTCTGGTTGATTGGTTTCTAGAACAACAAAATTATCTTGTTGATACATTAATGGATTTGGCATTTTTGAGTTTTAGTGAATGTAGATGGTTTTGATTTTTTTTGCAAAAAAATTAGTGTTTATTTTGTATAAAAAGCATAATTTATACAGCAATCAAATCATAAATTTTGTGTAACAATTCTGTAAATAATATCTAAAGATTTTATCTGCTTACTTTGTTACTCTGAGTTTTCCTTGTTTACGCGATCGCTTATTCTTTTGGATTCATCAACAATCATCGAATGCTCGATTTTGGTGTCTTGATTTTAATCTAATTATAAATTTTATTTTGATATATATAAAAATTATATTTTAAATTTTTTATTAATTATATTTATAAAATCTTAATTACTAAATTAATCTGCTCTCAACTGATTTAAGTATCCTAAGTATCCTAAATTCATGAGCGAACATAAGAATTTTTACTGATTTCTTCAAGAATGATTAATTAAAGAATAAACCTTTCTACATAATGAATATCAATCTTATGTAATTATACTAAATCACTTCAATGGTTGACGAATAGACTCAATTGGTTGAATTTAAGTAATATTCCTATTTATTTAGTATTAGCTATATTCTCACTCAGGGTTGACAATTACTTTGACCTATCTAGCTACGTTTTTAAACGAACGACAAAATTAAATAATTAAGCTGTGAATTTACAATTCTCAAGAGAATTGCAATTTAACTTTAATAATGGGGAAATATAACAGTAACATTTCGTCCCTAACCATAGGGGAACAAAAAGGTAGCAATTGCCTTTGAGTTCCAATTATAGATTGTATATGCAAATTAGTTATCTACCGCTTGCTTGGCTCAATAATATTGAGCAGTCTATTCTCAAAAAACAGTTGATTGTCAAGCTAAACATACCCTTGCCACAAATGCTGGCGTCGATGGAAACAGCGATCGCTCCGATGCGATGTGATTGCTCAGCCTTTTTCAGGATAGTCTCGCAAGTAGAATGTAACTCATGTCAGGCATAAGCCCATTTTCTCTTTCTAAGCAACCACCACTGATTCTAGTGGCTGATGACGACAAGACCATTCGAGTGTTGCTGCGTAAAGCTATGGAGCAAGAAGGTTACCGAGTGGTCGAGGTCAATGATGGTAAGCAATGTTTAGATGCTTATGAGACTATTAAACCAGATATAGTTTTGCTGGATGCTGTAATGCCCGTAATGGATGGCTTTACTTGCTGTAAACAATTGCTTCAGATTGCTAGAAATAATCTGATCTCAGCACTCGCAACCTTTGATACTGATTCTGTGCTTGGCAATACTGTAATCTCCAAGATATGGGAGCGAACTCCCATTTTGATGATCACATGCTTGGACGATGAGGAATCTGTAGACCGTGCTTTTGAGGCAGGAGCAACTGATTATGTTACTAAGCCAATTCACTGGCCTGTATTGCGCCAAAGGCTACGCCGACTACTACAGCAAGCGCAAGTATACAAACAGCTAGAAGCAGCAAACCAAGCTTTGCAGCACCTCGCAAATGTTGATGGCTTAACAGGTTTACCGAATCGTCGTCGTTTTGACGATTATCTTAATACTCAGTGGATTAATTTAGCACAGGAGGAATGCCCCCTGTCACTTATTTTATGCGATATCGACTATTTTAAATTTTACAACGATAAATATGGTCATCCTGCCGGCGATGTCTGTTTACAAAAGGTGGGTACTGTCTTAAGCCAAAAGGCACAAAAACATCAGGATTTAGTAGCCCGTTATGGTGGCGAAGAATTTGCTGTGATTATGCCATATACACATGCCTCTGGTGCAGTTCACGTTGCCGCAGGAATGCAAGCAGCAGTCAGAGATTTGCAAATTGTTCATGATGGTTCAGCGGTGAGTCGGTACGTCACCCTCAGTATGGGCGTAGCAACTGTTGTCCCGACTTGGGAATCCTCACCTTTAGATTTAATTGTGCGGGCAGATAAAGCACTCTACCAAGCAAAAGCTGGGGGGCGCGATCGCTTTGTTTCAAGTATTCATTAGACCTTTTGCAGAAGTCCCAAACACCCCACCCCGCCTGCGGGGGGAGACAAAGCATAGCTTTGGGTGTTTGGGGTTCTTATTTTTGATTTATGCAAGAGACTCCATGAACAAAATTCACAACGAAGGAATGAAAATATTTCTTTCCTAGTCACCAGTCCCCAGTCCCCAGTCCCTATTTTCAAGGCAGATCTATTAATCATTGGCCATTAGTCCTTTGTGAGTTCACAAGAACCAATGCCCCATACGCAATGACTAAGAAGGATAAACCGGTAGTGTGAAGTGGAACCATGCCCCATTATTGGGGGCAGAGTCTACCCAAATTTGACCGTAATGTGCTCGAACGATGCGTTGGCATAAACAAAGGCCAATGCCGTAACCTTCTGTACCTTCATCCCGTTGCAGGCGGAAGTGGTTTTCAAAGATGCGATCGCGATTTTCTACAGGAATACCAGGCCCAGTATCACCAATACTGAACTGAACTTTCTGGGTGGTGCGGTGTAATCCAGCAATGCTAATTTTCCCGCCTTTGGGTGTATATTTGATCGCATTATCCAACAGATTTACTACCACCTGCCGGATGCGTTCTGGGTCAGCATATACGCATGGCAAGTCTTTGGGGATATCGGTTTCTACCTCTTGGCATTTTGCGGTGTAGCGATCGCGTAATTCTTCTAGCACATCTAAACACAGTTTACCTAGTTCTACTTTTTGTGGTAAAATAGGTATCTCCGTGTCTTTGCCACGACCTACCTGCAAAAGGTCGGCAATCATCCGGTCAATAATTTTAGTTTGACCGCGGGCTTGTTTTAATAAATGTGCCGTCATGGACGGTTTGAGGCGCTGGAATTCGCCTGTTTCTACATTGTAGTTAGATTGAAGAGTTTCTATGGCGATCGCCGCAGCAGTTAGGGGATTGCGGAGGTCGTGTGCCAACATAGCAATCACTCGGTCTTTAAACTGTAGCTGTTCCTGAAGGTTTTCTTTTTCCTGTTTCAAGCGAAAAATTTCGTCTGAAAGGCGGATAAGTTCAGCAGAAACGGCGACCGAACGAATTGTAGATTTGGGTGAGGCCACCCGACCATTATCGTCTATACGCTCTTGTAAGTCTTCCTGTAATTTTAAATAGGTGTCTACGGCGGTTTGCCAGCGAGGCCACCAGTTTTTCAATTGCGCTACTATATTACTCCCAGCTAGAATCTGCCGTGGCTCCGGATGGATTTTGATTAAAGCTGGTGTTGCTACCAATTTAAAGTGTTCTGCTAAGTAAGGTTGTTGACCAACATCGATTATTTGCAGTTCAAAACTATACTCAGCCTGCAACTCTTTTAAGTAAGCACGTATTCGCTGCACTTGCTGTCGGGACTTTGGGCGGCCATCGACAAAAAGTAGCAGCTGGAGTGGAGCCTCAGAATAAATAGGCTGATCCTGGGAAACTTGCATGTAATCGTGTTTCAGCACTGGTAACAACCCGGCGACGCTTTACAAAAAGTAAAATGGACTAATGGTTGTCGATGGTCGTTGGTTTGTCTTCAATTTAATATCTATTTTAGATTTTTCATACTCATATCAGATCTGCATTTTTGACATAAGATATACGTTTTTGAGCCTTTTGCCTTCTTTTGGCTGACTTCATCTTCAAGAAACACTCATATTCCTTGAATATAAGCCTTATTTGCCCTGAATCAAAATTTTTCGGCAGAGTCAGCATGTCAAAAATTTAATACTATGTCAAATTGGCTAGTACAGCAGTATGTGAATATGATTAGTCGTTTTGAACAAGGGAACACTGAACCAAACGTAGATGCTAATTGTATCCGATCTATCAGGTAGCTGTTAACTATTTAGGCCAAGAGTGTAGTTTTTTCAACTGCCAGTGCGTTCGATGAAGTATCTTTTGTACCTCTATCCAATCAACAGTAGGATTGGCAAATAGTCTATAGTAATTACTGCCTTCATAAATTGCCAGGGACGGGGTGTTGGGGGCCTTTCTCAAACAACTGCTTTGCTATTCCAAAAGAATAGAGGTTAAGTTGCTTTGAAGGAGCTTTGGATAACATACCAGCGATCGCACTTTAAGAGGAAGCACTCACTACTTTTGAGGCTTTTAAGAAACATACGGGAGTGGCGAGGAGAAAGTGTTTGTTTAATCGTTCGGGGGTGATGTGCCGCCTATGTAGCGCTACCAACAAACTCTTCACTAGAGCATAAGTAGCACTCTTGGTAAAGAATCATTGCTAGATGCTACCCAAACGGCTACGACACTTAACTAGGAACTTGAGATTTGAGATTTGAGATTTGAGATTTTTTAGCACTGCTGCTTTTTAGCAAGCTACATACCTCACCCCTAGTGAGTGAAACAAATCTAAAATCCTCAGCAGCGCGCTAGCCTCGTGGTGTGTTTTCATCCAAAATCCAAAACCAGTTAACTGCTTTACATAACCCCTACCCTCAAGAACTAAAAACTTACGCTAAGTTCCTGGAATTACTCAACACTGGCATTTTTCAGACATTTCATTATCCAGCTTACCATCGTCAGATGAATAATCTTCAGAATCGATATTTAAGCCAGCGTTAGCCAATTTCATTGATTCCCCTTTTTTGATGAGGCTAAGGGGGGCTTTATTCATAGTCTACCACTTCAGTTGTTTGGCGATCGCATCAAATTAGTGCATTTGGGCGTAGGTTGACGCTTTTGCTTGCTAGATTGTTATTTAATGAGATATCAATCAATTATCCTGTCTAGTAACGAAAAATCTCAATAACCATCCTAAAATTTGAGTATTTACAGCATAAAACTCCTCTATGGTAACCACTGTGGGTTTATTTATGTTTTTTCCCAAAAATGTTACTTTCGCAGAATTTTAGGGAAATCTATAAATAAGCATGGGAATTATCAAAACCTAATGGCTGTAAAACGAAGACAACACGGTAGCTTCTGCTACCGTTTACTAATTTTTTGAGACATTCTCAATAAAGAAGACGCGGAGACTGGGGGACGCGGTGACGGGGTGAAAGAAGAAGATGCAGTGAGAGAAGAAGATGCAGTGAGTAATTTCTCCATGTTTTTGCGTCTCCCTGTCCCACGTCCCCCCATCCTCCATTCCCATTTAATGGACAGTTTGCGCTAGGGTAGGAACTGAAACTCAATTTGTGATTTCCTGTGCTTCCTGCTAAACGTCCAGCTGTATTTCTGAGTTTGGCTGTTTTATTCACTTCGTTAACAGCCTGTGCTAACAGTCCAGTGTCCAAAAACCTTGAGGAGTCTTTGGCAGCAGATCCTAAACTGCAAAATAATCCGGTTGTCTTTGGAGAATCTCAGACTAACCAACCACAAGCACAGCAAAACGACTCAACAGTTCAGTTACCAGCTGATTTCCCTAAAGATATTCCACTATATTCCAATGCCAAACTACAGGAAGTTACACCTGCTAGCGATTCCGAAAACAAAGTCTCAACTCGTTGGTTGAGTTCCGATCCTAGCAACTTGATTGCTAGCTTTTATCGTAACCAGTTGCAAACAAATAACTGGCAAATTTCGCAACAGCCAACAGATGATGGAGTAGGTGCTTTTGAGGCACGTCGTGATAATTCACTGTTGAAAGTTTCGATTCAGCCTCAATCAGTTACTAACGCTACACCGAATCAACCCCAAACAGCCACAGAATTACTGATTGAGTACGTACCAAATAGTAGTACTGCAACAGCACAACCTACTCCAAGTACAAATGCTAACAATAGTAGTAAGGATGTTCCCCAAGCAGGAGATCCGCAGTTCATCGGCCCTGTACCACCTGCAAACTCGGCATCGCAGCCACCAACCACAACTAATAACCAAACAACTCCCACAGTCACACGTGAATCTCAGACATTCAACGATCTCAATAAAGCACCACAAGAATGGCGACAGCACATTCAAGATTTAGCTGCTTTAGGTGTTTTGTCTATAGAACCAAAGACAACTAAGAGTAATTCTGCTGCCACAACTAACCAATTTGAACCCGGTAAAATCGTTACACGTCGCGAATACGCCCGTTGGCTAATTGCTGCTAATAATGCTATGTATGCCAGCAATTCAGCTAAACAAATTCGCCTAGCAGCAGAAAGCACTCAACCAGCTTTTAGTGATGTATCCTCAAAAGACCCTGATTTTCCAGCAATTCAGGGATTAGCTGAGGCTGGGTTAATTCCCAGTCCTTTATCTGGAGATTCTACAGCTGTTTTGTTTCGTCCTGATGCTCCCTTAACACGGGAGGTGTTACTGCTGTGGAAATTACCCTTAGATACTCGCCAAGCCTTACCCTCTGCTAACTTGGATGCTGTCAAACAAACCTGGGGTTTTCAAGACGCAGCCCGAATTGATTCTAAGGCTTTAAGAGCAGTTTTGGCTGATTTTCAAAATGGGGAACAATCGAATATTCGGCGGGTATTTGGCTATACGACCTTGTTTCAACCCAAAAAACCAGTAACTCGTGCTGAGGCTGCTACAGCTTTGTGGTACTTCGGAACTCAAGGGGAAGGTGTCTCAGCGGCTGATGCGTTGAAATTAAAGCAAAGTTAAAGTTATTGCCTACTTTATCAAAGATAATGTAAATCTAAGTATTTACAGCATTTTTATCTGTGATTGATGAAATTTTAAGGCATAGTTAAGTAAAATAACGTAAAGAAACTTAACAGAGTTGCCTAGTTTTGAAGTAAGCCAGAAAAACAAGTTGTCACATTATCGCCCTTGATGATTTTTAAACTTATTAAAAATCTTCACAGGTCTAACAAATATCAAAGATTACCCCTGTTAATATTTATTCTTTAATTTAATCAGGCAAGTGAATTGGGTTTTACGAATGTAATGGAATCTTGTCGATCTCAGTTAGATATATGTAACCCTGTCAACAACAAGCTTCTCATCTGGGGCAATTACCACCCAACCACCGTTACTCATCAGGTGATAGCGGACACTACACTGGCGGCGATTGAGGCTAAGTCTGTTCCGGAACCTTCGACAGAGTTGGGGACATTGTTGGCAGTTGGTACTTTCGGTACAGTAGGAGTACTCAAGCGCCAGCAAAAAAGGTCGGCACTTACGACTGCGGGTCTGGTTTCTAGCGCACAATCGTCTCATACAGTTGACAAGTAATATTATTAATGTGGGATTACGATCGCTTATTTCAAATTATTGCAGAGTTGGTGATGCATCATTCTCCTAGTGGTGCAGAAGCCGAAATTAACCAGTTGTTAATCCAACGATTTACAGCACTGGGTGTAGAAGTCTGGTGCGATCGCGCCGACAACATTATTGCAAAAATCCCTGGGCGAAGTCCAGACCGAGCCATCGCCATTACAGCCCATAAAGATGAAATTGGTGGGATTGTTAAAAATATCGGTGATGAAGGTCGCGTTGAAGTCCGCAAACTCGGCGGTTCTTTTCCCTGGATTTACGGCGAAGGTGTGGTAGATTTGCTGGGAGACAATGAAACCATCAACGGAATTCTCAGCTTTGGTTCCCGCCACGTTTCCCACGAATCTCCGCAAAAAGTCCAGCAGGAAGATACTAGCGTCAAGTGGGAAAATGCCTGGATTGAAACCAAACGCACTACGGCTGAACTCGAAACTGCTGGGATTCGACCTGGAACGAGAATGGTGATTGGCAAACATCGCAAGTTGCCAATTAGATTAAAGGATCATATTGCTAGTTACACATTAGATAACAAAGCCTCTGTTGCCATTTTGCTAGCTTTAGCTGAAAGTCTAAAACAGCCACCTGTGGATGTTTATCTGGTGGCTTCAGCAAAAGAAGAAGTCGGGGCAATTGGCGCCTTATTTTTTACTCAAAATCAGCGTTTAGATGCCTTAATTGCTTTAGAAATTTGTCCATTATCTGAGGAATATCCTGTTAAGGATGGGGAAATCCCTGTACTTTTATCTCAAGATGCTTATGGGATATATGATGAGAGATTAAATGGACAAATACGCCAATGTGCTAAGCAGTTGGATATGCCAATTCAGTTCACAACTCTGAGTGGATTTGGTAGCGATGGTTCAATTGCCATGAAATTTGGACATGTTGGACGTGCTGCTTGTTTAGCATTTCCTACTCAAAATACCCACGGTTATGAAATTGCTCATTTAGGAGCGATCGCTAATTGTATTGATTTATTAAAAGCCTTCTGCGAAACTGAGTTGGAGATTTAATTTTTTGGATTTTTTAGCCTGATTCACCATCGTTAATCGATCTAGCTATGCTATTTTTTGACACTGATTTGGCTAAATGCTTGCTTTATGCCAAGCTTTAGTGTTTAGTAATACTTGATAAAAGCCGATGATGGGATTTGAACCCACGGCCTGCTGATTACGAATCAGCTGCTCTACCACTGAGCCACATCGGCGTACACAATCGAATAGTATAGCATGATTCACCTATGGTAAATCCAAATCCGAAAAATCGCCTTAGCCCCGAACAATATAACCGCCTCAAAGCAGAAATGGCAGCGCCTTATCGGGGCTTGCGACAATTTTTCTATATTACTTTTGGTGCTTCTGGCTTAATTGGGGCATTCATCTTTTTTTTCAGAGTGCTTGCAGGGCGCGATATTGACAGTGCTTTGCCGAATTTAGCTCTCCAAATAGGAATCGTTACCTTGATGGTTTTTCTTTGGCGCTGGGAGCAGCGTCGCCAAGAAAGCCGCAAATCTGGTAAAAATACTAATTCCTGAATCCATTTGGATTGTTAATTTTTGCAATGCTTTTTTACATATCTTTATCAGCTTAAATATTTTGATAATAATTAAAATATCAGGAAAGAAAAAATAAAGAAATTATTACGAAATCTCAAAAAGTAAAAATTTCTGAGAAACTATAAATCGTTGAAACGGGGTCAGCCAATATAAAGACCCTGACTATAAACTCAATTTCATTCAAATGGGGTCAACTATATTTAAAGACCCCAAATTTTATAACTCAAACCTGAAATTTAATAAAATTCACAATACTGAAAGCGCCAGACTGGTAATTTACCAGTCTGGCGCTTTCAATTAATCAATTAAGCCTTTACAACTGAGCACTCTTTATTGAACCGTTACCAAATACGATGAAGGAATTGGTTGGGCACGTCCACTATTAACAAGTGCTTGGTAAACAAAGGCAGCGACTTCTGCTCTAGTCGCCTGACGATTAGGATTGAGTTGCTTAGCAGTCGGATAATTGATTACTAGCTGTCGTACAGTTGCAGCAGCAACAGGGGCGATCGCATAATTAGGAATCTGACCAGCATCGGTGTAAAACGAAAGAACACTTTGATCGTTGGCAGTCAAGCCCAAACCATTTGCTAAAGCTACCAACGCCTGCACTCTCGGAATTTGTTGTTGTGGCTTAAAAGTACCATCAGGATAACCAGAAACAAATTGACTTTGGTAAGCAGATTGAATTGCAGCAAAAGCCCAAAAATTGCTTGCTACATCCTTAAATTTAATAGCTGGGCGCTTGGCTGGTGGTGTCAGAGCCTTAGTGATAATGGTGGCAAATTGGGCGCGGGTTACAGGTTCATTGGGTTTAAAAGTACCATCAGGAAACCCAGCAATAATATTTTGGGAAGCTAAGGCTTCGATGTACACTTTTGCCCAGTAATTTGCTGGCACATCTTTAAAGGCGACAGTTCCTCCTGGGGGTACGTCAACAACTGCGGCAACAAAATCTACTGAACCAGCAATTCGTTTTTGATCGATATCATTGCCAACAGCGAGAATTGTACCAGTTTTAGTAGCATTGTTGACATCATAACGAGCATTATTACGAATCAGATTACCACCAGGATTTTCATTGGTACCAAGGTCAGGTAAAGCACTAACAGTCGCTACAACACCATCCCGCTTATTGTTTTGAATGACATTCTTACGTAATACGGGCTTAGCTGACTCTGAGATAAAAAGACCGTCTTGGTTTTCGATGATTTGGTTTTCTACAACTAAGGGTGTAGAAGTGCCACCGATCGCTATACCAAAACCAGTATCCTGAAATAAGTTACTGCGGATTTCTCCTTGGGCAGATTTAGCAACTGAAACTCCATTGCCTTTATTTTGCACAAAGATGTTACTTTCGATTTTGGGGTTGCCTGTACCAGTAACAAAAACGCCCTCTCTGATGCTGTTAGTAAAAGTACTGTTTTTGATGATGGGATTCGTTGATTCCACCCAAACACCAGTACCTCGGCTATTTGGGTTGGTGACAGTGACCCCTGTAATGGTCGTATTTTGGTCGGCAAGGATGGTAATGTCCTGTCTGGCAAAGGTGCGGCTAGTGTAGAAACCTCCACCCGAAATTAATATTCCCTGACCTCTAGTAGCTTCATCACCCCGCAGTGTCACCCCTGGTTTCAGCAAGATGGGAAAGGTTTCCCCAGTTTCCTGGCTATAATTTCCAGGTGCAAGCTGAATTGTTGTCCCTGGTTGGGCTTGACTAAGAGCAAAACTTATGCTCTTGTAAGGTGCATTAGCGGTAGTACCAGCACCAGCGTTATCTGCACCAGTTGTAGGATTAACGTAAATGACTGTTGCAGTGGTGGGAACTTGCGCTGTGATTGGGACGATACCTTCTGGGTGAGTAGCACCAGCATTGACCTCACCAGGTAGTACTATTGACCCACCAGAAACAACTAACAAAGCCGTTAGCCCGGCTGCCATGCGTAGACTATATCTGAGATGATTGCCAGAAAGATGGCGAAAATTTTTCGCTGGAGAAGTCTCAAAACCCCGATGTTTCATTTTTGAGTCTGTGATGTGCTGAATTACGGTATGTCGAACAAGGTTAAAGCTAGCAGTTTTGTAAGCTGCTATAAAACCCATGCAAAACTATACCGAATGATTAGCACTAATTCAGCTAAATTCCTGAGATAAATCACAGAACTTATACATAAGTTATATACTTTAATTCAGAAAATTTTACTATGGCAATCGGATCTGATTTTTGACTTCCGTAGGAGTGGAGAATCAGCCTTTTCAAGTCCTAATAGTACAGCACAGCATAAATCCAGCTAAAGTCTCCATTAACCAGACAAGGGTTTAAATTCCTTACTGGGTCAAAGTACTATAGCTGGATTTCGGAATTAATTATGCTGGGATATCATGACTGGAAGTTGTGGCGATCGCTTGGACAACGGCTACCACCAACTTTGTTACCTACAAGATTTACTGAGTATCTAATAAGCTAAAGTTTCTAAAGTTTCTCGTAAATATCGTTGTACCTGCTGTTCTAAGCGAAGTCCCTGTAATTGAGCGCCGCGTTCTAGTTGCCAGCGTTGAAAACCAGAACTAGTAGAAATAGCACATTTGAGGCTATACCAAATTTCACTATCAGCAGAAAATTGGCGATCACTATAAGCTGGAATTTGAGCCATAATTCCTCATTCCTCTGTTATTAGTAATTGGGCATTGGGCATGGGGTATTGGTTAATACTTCTCGCTCACTCCCTCATGTCCGCGCGTAAGACCGTCTGCTCCTAGCCACTTCAAATAAAATAGTATTTACTCTGGGGGCTGCTGCGAATCTATTTTTCTTGCGAACAAAGATTCAAACAATCGGGGTAACATTTGATTAACCCGCACGCCTAAAATTGTAAAATCTTGTTTAATCTTTTCTAAAGATAACGGTTCTATGGCTGCAAATTCTGTGTCATTAGTCACTAAAACTCGCATGACACTAACGGGTATTTGTAAAAATAGATTACTGGCTAAAAAGGCTAAGGCAGCAAGTATTAAACCAAGGCTGCGCCATTGCGGTAAAAACTTAGCTGTATTTGCTACTGATGGGGCAAATTGATATATATGCCACAACGCCCAAATCGACAATACTGCTGTTACTAGGGCTAGGATACGATTTAACTTTGTATTAGTTAAATAAAGAATTTTTCGCTGCCGCTCTGTCAAATTTTCTGGTTTTAAGGCTATTCCCAAAAGGCCAAAGATGTAAAAGGGGCGACGCAGCTGCATCCATAGCAGCGGCACAACACCAATGGCGGCTACTAAGAATAGTTCCATCCAGACGGGCAAAAACGGCTCACCCACAGACAGGAACAATAAGCAGAGTATTGAAAAAATAGGTAACGTCGCTAATCCGGCGACGTGAATCCATAAAATTGGTTCAGAGCGAAATGAAGCCATATATTAAAGTTATGAGCTAAAAGTTAAGAGTTAGGAGTTAGAGAGTTTTAACTCATAACTCCTAACTCCTAACTTGTAACCATTTTACCCTCAGCACTATCTAGTTAAGGTGAGAGTACGGCGCTTGGTAACCATTTGATAGGCTTCGATGATATCACCTTCAGCCCAGTCATTGAATTTATCAATGCCGACACCGCATTCATAACCAGCATTTACCTCGCGGGCGTCTTCTTTCATCCGTTTGAGGGAGTCCAGCACGCCTTCATAAATCACTTTACCGCCACGTCGCACCCGCACTTTGCAGTTGCGAACTAGCTTGCCAGATTGAACGTAACACCCAGCAACGGCACCACGACCAACTGGGAAGACGGCGCGGACTTCGGTTTGACCCAAGGGCTCTTCCACCAACTCTGGTTCGAGAAGACCTTCCAAGGCATCTTGGATATCTTCCAAGAGTTTGTAGATAACGTTGTATTCCCGAACATCTACACCCGCTTCATCAGCGGCTTGTCTTGCGCCACTGGCAAAGGTAGTGTTGAAGCCAATAATTACAGCGTTACTAGCTGATGCTAAGTCGATATCTGTTTCGGTAATTTCCCCAGCGGTAGCCAATAACATCCGAATTTGGACTTCGTTTTGGGGGATTTGCTTGAGCGCTCCCACAATGGCTTCCACAGAACCTTGCACGTCTCCCTTCAAGATTAAGTTGAGTTCTTTCAACTCGCCTTCTTGTGCCTGAGCTGAGAGGGTTGTGAGGGTGACACGTCCTTGCAACAGGCGGGATAGCCTTTGTTTGTCGGCGCGATCGCCTGCTAGGGTTCTGGCTTCTTTTTCGTTCTCGAAGACCTCGAACTCGTCGCCTGCTGCTGGTACATCACTTAAGCCCAATACCTCAACAGCAAAGGAGGGAGAGGCTGCTTCTACTCTGACGCCTCTGTCGTTCACCATTGCCCGCACCTTACCAAAGGCGGAGCCTGCTACTAGCATATCTCCTACATGCAATGTACCATTCTGAATCAACAGGGTAGCAACTGCTCCCTTGGCTTTATCCAGATGTGCTTCAATGACAGTTCCTCTTGCAGCCCGGTCTGGGTTGGCAGATAGTTCTGCTACCTCTGCTACCAAGAGAATCATTTCTAAGAGCGTATCTAGGTTTTCGCCTTTGATAGCGCTCACCGGCACCATAATTGTGTCGCCGCCCCATTCTTCTGCTGTTAAACCATACTGAGTGAGTTCTTGTTTCACCCGGTCTGGCTGGGCAGCTTCTTTATCAATTTTGTTGATGGCGACGACAATTGGCACTCCTGCTGCTTGGGCGTGGCTAATAGCTTCGATGGTTTGGGGACGAACGCCGTCATCCGCAGCTACTACTAACACAGCAATATCTGTTACCCGCGCTCCTCGTGCCCGCATCGCTGTAAAGGCTTCGTGACCAGGGGTATCTAGGAAGACTATCTGCTGTGGTTTGCCTTCATGTACCACATCCACATGATATGCACCAATGTGTTGGGTAATACCACCTGCTTCGCCAGCAGCTACTTTGGTTTTACGAATCGAGTCGAGTAGAGTTGTTTTACCGTGGTCTACGTGACCCATAATTGTTACCACTGGCGGACGGCGATGGAGATTTTCCATATCTTCAGCGCTGACCATTTCGGTAACTTTCCGAGCTTCTGCTTCTGGTTCGGCAGTTTCAACTTCTATTTCTAGTTCTTTTGCTACCAGAGTAATTGTTGGAATATCCAGATTTTGGGTGATACTGACTGCCATGCCTTTGAGGAACAGGATTTTCACAATCTCTGTATCGGCAACAACCAACAGGTCAGCCAATTCTTGGACAGTCATTGGCCCTGTGACCACAACTTTTTCTGGACGTTCGCGCTTGGTTTCGACTTCTTGGCGACGGTTTTGGTCGCGGTTAGAAGTCGATTTTTTACCTCTTGCTGTTGGGGCACTAACCAAGGCTGCCGCTGGGGCTTGTGCGGGCCGAGCCGATTTGGGTTTGGGGGGACGGGCGATGGAAAGGCTGACTTGGACGGTGGCTGGTGCGTCTAGATCGTCATCATCCAGCAAATCGTCTTCAAACTCGTCATCATCCAGAAGTATTGGCTTGCTTCGCTTGCCTTTAACGCCGGCCTTGCCTGCTTTTTCTTTAACTTCGTCGATGATTTCTTCTTCTACCCACTTTTTGCCGCCTTTGGTTGGTCGGGGTGGAGTTGGGCGTTTTAAATCCAGGAGGTCAGGGGCGATTGGCTCCTCACCTAATACCTCGGTTTTCGCCGCTATTGCTGACAAATGTCTTGGTGGAGTAGCAATTGGCATTGCTGCTGCTACAGCTTCACCAGAACGGGCAGGTCTTGGTCGTTGCCCATCTCCTATTGGTGATGGTGCTGATGGACGACTTCCCCTTGGCTCCGGTTTGCCGGGTGAAGTAGTGGGACGAGGCTGTTTTTGTGGTGCCGCTGGCGAGGCCTGGTCTGTTGGCAGCTTAGCGACTTTTGGCTTAATAATTTGATGGTCGCGATCGCCTTCTGCGGGCCGTGGACGTTCGCGTTTGAGGATCGGTTTGTCTGCCGGAGGTTGCTGGTCAGCTACCTGTGGTTGTTCTGCCGCTGGTCTTGCCGGTGGCGCAACTAATTGCGGTTTTTGAGGTTTCTCCGGTTTCGGTCTGGGTGAAATTACTTTTTCCGGTTTTTGGGCAACTGTTTTTTCCTGTGGCTGATTTGGAGGAGGTGTTTGTTCCAAATCTTGCACAGGAGGTTGCTCTGTGGTCTCAGATTGATTCCGGGGTACGGGTCGAGTTGGTGCCGTCGGCTTCATGGGTGAGACTGGTGTAGCGAAAGGCCGTGGAGGTGAGGGAGGATTAGCTTCAGACAAAGCAGCTTGGGTATTGGTAGCAACTGACGCCTCTGAGGCGTTGGAGGTAGTATTTCTCAATATTTTCGGTTTGCGTATTTCCAAAATTTGCTGTTTGTGGGGTGCAGCAGGTCGGTTACGTCCGCCGTTTGGTAGTGAATTTGATTTATGGCTGGTTGTACCTGGTTCCTTTTTAGGCGTGACATTTGTCGCTGCGAGTTTTTGTGCAGCAGTACGAATCTGTTCTGCCTCGGATTCTGAAATCGTGCTGCTATGGCTTTTGACCGCAATGTTGAGCTGGTCGCAAATTGCTAATAGCTCTTTGTTATCCAAATTCAATTCCTTTGATAATTCATAGATTCTAACTTTGCCGTTGTTCATCCACTCTTCCCCTTTAATTTACAGTTTTAGCGGATGGCTGCCTGGTTTGCGACATCTCCATCCTTTGATTACTGTTTTTAGGTTGCCCTTGGTGATTTTGCCGGTGCCTCCAATCAGGAAAGAGAGATGTTTCGGTTTAATGATGGCATCCCCACCAAGAATGATGGTTGAGAGATGCCCATAAAAATTTTTTAAATAAAAGATTTTTATGGGAACCCTTGACGCCGAAATGCGCCTGAGCGCTACCAGGTTGCCATTTTCTAGTTTTTTGTTTTGCTGATTCTGAGTCTTCCACAACACAATCGAGTACATTTGTTCTGGTAGTGTTGCTCCGCCCCTCTTTTGACAAAAGAGCCGAATGCTTTCTACACCCATTTACTATTTTGGCACTAACCCTAACGTTCGACAGAGAATATGAAAAAGGCGCGACTAATTCGACTTTCGCACAATTTCTCTACTGATGACGCTACTAAGTTGTTCCAAATAATTAAATTTGATTTTGGGTATTATTGCTGGCTAGACGTTGCGACAAGCTTTGGTACAGCGTTTCTGGCACTGATGCATGTAGCGATCGCCCTAGTCGATTTTTCTTTTGAGCTGCTTGTAGGCAACTCGCTTGAGGACAAATATAGGCGGAACGCCCCATACCCCGATCTAATTGTACCTTTCCAGAAGGAAAGACGCGTACAATCCGCCAAAACTCTTCTTTTAAACCTAGTTTGCGGCAGCTAATACAGCGCCGATAATTTGGTTTCATCAGTTTTGTGAGGATCTCAGTTCAGCATTTTCCGTGTAGAAAGAAGTTCGTTATTACTATTTTTTACTTATACCAACTCGTTTTCAACAAAAAATCTTTGAGATTGGGATTAAAATCAACAGTAACAAAATTTAACAAAATTGAGAAATTATTCTTCATCCTCAGCATCAAAAGTATCATTATCTAGTTCTTCTTCCAAGTCGTCTTGATTTTCCGACTCTAATTCTTCAAAATCAACATCATCTTCATCCTCTTCTTGCTCTGCTTGATATTTCGCTCTCGAAGCTATAAATTTAGCATCTTCTCCGGCATGGTCGTACTTGGCTTTGTCTTTGATATCAATTTTCCAGCCCGTCAGGCGTGCTGCTAAACGGACATTTTGTCCTTCTTTGCCAATGGCCAAACTCAGTTGGTCTTCAGCCACTAGTACGTGAGTTTGCCGGGTTTCTGGATCCATGAGGCGGACTTCATCTACCCGTGCTGGACTCAAGGCATTAGCGATATATGTTGCTGGGTCTGGTGACCAGCGAATTACATCTATTTTTTCACCACGTAATTCGTTGACTACCACTTGAATTCGCGAACCCCTAGCTCCGATACATGCACCAACTGGGTCTACATCGCGATCGAGAGTATCTACTGCTATTTTAGTCCGGGGGCCTACATAACGGGAAGGGGGGTTTGCCTCCCTAGCTACGGCAACAATCCGTACTACTTCGTCTTCGATTTCTGGTACTTCATTAGCAAACAGATAAACTACCAAACCAGCATCGGCTCTCGATACTAGTAACTGCGGCCCCCGTTGCTGACCTTGGGAAACTTTTTTGAGATATACCTTGAAAGTGGCGTTTGCCCGATAATTATCGTTGGGTAGCTGTTCGCGCTTTGGTAATTCCGCTTCCACTTCTGGCTGACCAAAACCACTGCTAACTGCCAAAATTACTGATTGACGTTCAAACCGCAGGACTCTTGCTTGCAGAACGGTTCCTTCTAAATCTTGGAACTCTTCTTGCACCATCTGGCGCTGTTGATCCCGGAGTTTTTGCGCTAGTACTTGCTTGGTTTGCATGGCTGCCATGCGACCAAATTCTCCTTGATCTGGTGTCACATCCAGTACTACGGAGTCGCCTAACTGTGCTTCGGGAGCTACTAGTTGAACTTCGTCTAGAGAAATTTGATGGTCTGTATTACTGACTTTTTCAACAATAGTTTTAGTGGAAAGAACGCGAAATCCTTCTTCTTCTATATCCAGTTCTACTTCAAAATTCTCAAAATAATCTTCGTCAAACTGTTTGCGCTCTAAATTTTGAGCGCGACGATAACGTTCGTAGCCTTTGAGTAGTGCTTCTCTAATAGCTGATTGAACTGCAAGACGAGGTAAATTACGCTCTCGACTAATACTTTCAATTAATTCTTTTAATCCAGGTAAAGTAACCATTGACATAAGCAATCTCCTGTAAAAATTAGGGACTAGGTATTGGGGACTGGGGATTGGGGCATGGGGGAGCCACTGCGGTCATTTGGTCTCCAAATGTGGAGCAAGTGGCGTCATGGGGCATGGGGCATGGTAAGACACAGGGGGACGGAGGGGAAAGATTTACTGCAACTTTCCCTCTGCACCTGAAGCCCCTCTGCACCTGAAGCTCCCCCAGTTCTTAGTCCCCAGTCCGCAGTCCGCAGTCCCCAGTCCCTAATCCCTAGTCCCTAGTCTTTAGTCATTTGTTTATCGACGTTCGTCTAGCTGCACTCTAGTAATTAGAGAGCGCTGAATTTCGACTACACGACCTTTTTGGTTTAAGTAAACTGCTGTCTCATCCCGGCGAATCAGCTGACCAGTCCACTCTTGTTGTCCCTCATAAGGTGGGGAAGTGGAGATAATGACAGGAAATCCTTTGAAAGAGATAAACTCCCTGTCGGTGACCAATTGCCGCGAAATACCAGGACTGGACACTTCCAAGACATAAGCATCTGGAAAGATTTCCGCAGCATCTAAGGAGGTTTCTAAAGCACGGCTCATCTTCTCACAATCATTTAACCCAGTGTCGTGCTGAGGATTGCGAATATCTACCCGCAGTACTGGTGGACTTTGGTTAGTATGAAAAACCACGCCCACTAGTTCTAATCCCAGTTCTTCTGCCACTGGTGTTGCCAAATCAATAATTTTTGGTACTAAGGGATGAGCCATGAGAAAATTCAATAAAAAAAGTGGGCATCGACCCACTTCCTGCGATAGGGATATCTTCCAAGAAGTCTTGTGACGAACCAATACAGGTTCGCCCTAATTCGAGTTTAGCGCATTTCTTTTGTAGTGGGGCATTGGGCATTGGGCATTGGGACTGTGGAGTTAGGAGTTAGGAGTTATTCTCCCCTTGTCCCCTTGTCCCTTTGTCCTCTTCTCTCCCTCCCTCATCTTTCCACTGCTGCTGGAAGTGATGCTTGTGTTCGTAGTTGTCTGGTTTGCTCGATGATTTGCTCGATATCTTCTTGGGACAAACGCTGAACGTAGTTGAGTTTGATTTCTTCTAAGAAGTCAGAAAGTAAGCTTTCAATTTCTGCAAGCAAGTGCTTTTCTTTGATTTGCCCTGTCAAGGCTTCGGTGAAACTTTGTACTAGTTGACTGGTGAGTTTTGCACCAACAGGGTCTTCAACAGCACTAACTAAAGTTTTGTAAAGATTTGTTGTGATTTGGGTTGCTAGTTGTTGGCTGAGTTGGGTTTGGGCTTGCCCGACGCCTGGGAGGTTCTGGAGGTTGCGGTAGATGGGAACTTGATGGATGACGGTTTCGATATTGTGACGCAAAATGGCAACGATCGCCGGCTGGATTTCGGGTAGCACTTGGTAAACAACTGTTTTTACCAAAAGGCCTGCGATCGCTTCTATTTCATTGACATTATTAATATCTATGTAGGAACGCACATTCTCTTGTTGCGACAGCCAGCGGATTAATTCACCCCGCTTAATTGAAGCCTGGACTTGGTTAATTACCCTTACCACTACAATTTCTGTCAGTTCTTCGGCAAAATTGGCAACAATTCCCTGATTAATTTGTCGGCGCACTCGATACAAGCTCAATAACTTTGCTTGGTCGAGACGAACCAATACGGGTAGAACCCGCAGCCATCTAAAAAATGGTATTAATAGTAACAGGTCGTACCAACGCCACAAGAGTGCTTCTAAGAAGCTTAAACCAGGATGTTGGCGTCTGATTAAAAAGGTACGCCCCAGCAATTCTAGGGCAAATAAAATCACAAATACTGAGTCGATAATCCAGAAATTATTGATAAATTCGCCACTTTCGCCAATTCGGCGGTAGTAGTTAGTGGCAATCAAAGGGCGGATTCTCTGGTTGAAAAAATTAATTTCTGGAAGCCAGCCTTTTTGGGTTAAGTACGGTTGACTCCAAAAAATGGCAAAGGACTGTTTTGCAGATTCATTGTCGATGCGATCGCGCATCCGATTTTTGATTTTTTCTAGGGTACCACTCTTATTCGCCCCTGCAAATGGGTTAGTGTCAATTATCTCGTTGCTCAGACGAGTTATTTCCTCTAGTTTGCTTTTGACTTCAGGCGACTGTAATCCTGTTTGGCTGACTTGTTCTTCCAATGCGTCTAAGGTTTCTAGATACTTTTTCGTCTCTCGATGCGGTTCAATACCTTTGATAGGGTCATAAATTTGGACAATTTGGGGAAGTTTTTGTAAGTATAAATCCCGCCAATGTACGTAACTTAAATCAAACAAAACTAAACTTAAATTTACCGTGGCCAGGATTGCCATAAATCTTTCAAACCAAAGATTGCGCTTGTCAGAAGTTTTTATATTTTTCATTTTTTTTGTTTTGAATTATACATTTTTCCGTGATTTCCAATATTAACTCTCTGATTTATTGACTACCAAATTTCGGCAACCAATTATCTCCGCTAATATAAGATACTTCTTTTGATGGATGACACAGATTAGTTTTTGTATTGGCAGTTAAGTTTGACAAACATAAATTACAAATTATTCAAAAATCATTAAACAATTACGAAAAAAGTTATTAAAGAAACTTAAAATGCAGCTGTTAACGTCTATAATCCTGCTGATTTAACCCAAAGGAGTTTTCATTTATGTGGTGTGGGTTTGGAAAATCAAGCGCGGCTTTTGCTGCTACTTGCTTGTTAACTGCTAGCATAGTAGTTGTAGACACAAGTTTTGCAGCCCCTCAACGTAGTTATACGCCACAGCAATTTCGTGCTGTGTTGCGGGGATTAGGCTACAACGTCAAGGTAACAAATACGCCGTTGACGGACGAAGAAACCAAAAAAGCAATTCGTGAATTTCAGACTGGTTATAGGCTAAAACCAGTTGATGGCATAGCGGGGCCACAAACCCAAGCTTATGCTGCTAACATCGTTAAAATTCTGCAAGGGAATTTGAATGCGGTGGTGAAGCCTAATCCTCCGCTTCCTCGCGATAATTTTTATGGTCCTCAGACTGAAGCTGCGGTGAAGGAATACCAAAAGAAAAATCAGTTGCAAGAAACCGGAATTGCTAATTTAGCACTCCGGCAAAAACTGGATGCAGAAGCAAAAGGACTTGTGGGTCAGCCAACTCCTAAGCCATCACCAACACCGACGGCTAAACCGACGACTAAACCAAGAAGTGTACCGAGTCCGACACCAACGGCTACACCAAGTCCGACGCCGACGGCGACACCAACTGCTACGCCAACTGCTACGCCAACAGCGACACCAACTGCTACACCAACAGCTACGCCAACTGCTTCACCTACATCTACACCTTAATTGCCACCAAAAAATTTCTACCTCGAAGCCTCAACTCAAGATAATTCGTAGTTGTTAATTTGTGACATTTCCTACACTTCCCCAAAGGGAGGTGTAGGCTTCTCAATTAATTACTAATTCGTAATTATTGGGTTTGAGTCCTCTACCAAAATCTCCGATTTGGTGGTCTTGAATTAGTTGGGGTCTAAATGCCCTACCTTATCAATTTACGAATTACAGATTATTGGGTTCTTCTAAAGGTCTGCCTTTGGGCACAGGTAGAGATGGACTACGGTCATTGTAAGGCATAGGAATGTACTGGACAGTGGGTCGTCCTCCTTGTGGCTGTGGGTACAAATCCATCAAATCATAAATAGAATTGGGCAGTCCGACGGTTATGGGCAGCCCCATTTCTGTAGCTTCCTCAACAGTGATGGGATAGTCGTGGGTAACGCGTCCAGTTGTTAAGGCTTCGATAATCGATTCGATATTTTCTGGCTGAACTTTTTGTTTAGGTATACTGTCTTTGAGCAAAGTCCGCACAAAGCGTTGTACTTGCTGTATTGCTTTGCGTGCGAGGTCAGCCATAATTAAAGTTTGGTCATCAACTTCACTGATGGGTTTATCTTCGACTACTTTGATGATACTAGCTGCTGGGAAGTTACCGAGTTGGGGATCGACTGGCCCTAAAACGGCGTTGGCATCCATAACAATTTCATCAGAAGCTAGAGCTAGCATGGTACCGCCACTCATGGCGTAGTGGGGTACGAAGACTGTAACTTTTGCTTGGTGGCGAATTAATGCTCTAGCAATTTGTTCTGTAGCTAAAACCAAACCACCAGGAGTATGCAAAATTAAATCAATTGGCACATCTGGGGGAGTGAGACGAATTGCTCGCAGTATCTGTTCTGAGTCTTCGATAGTGATATAGCGAGATAAGGGAATTCCCAGTAAGCTAATGGACTCTTGACGGTGAATTAACAAAATCACCCGACTTTTGCGTTGCTGCTGGAATTCTTGTAAAGCACGCAAGCGCCGATATTCTATTTGGCGTTTTTGCCAAAGGGGTTGCAAAGAAGTAAGAAGCAGGAAAATCCAAAATAAATCGCCTATACCAAAGCCCATAAATTTATTTATTGGTCAAAAATAACGGTTGCCGCCATTATTGTGACAATTTTTGGGCGATCGCAATTCTATCGCAAGGCTAGAAGAGATGGGGAGGTGGACATAGGGCATGGGGCATGGGGCAAGCAGGAAGTGTAGGAGGGGTGGGAGGTGTGGGAGGATGGGGAAGCATTAATTCTCTTTCCCCCCACACTCCCCTCTCCCCCCTCTCTTCCCACACTCCCCTCTCTCCCCACACTCCCCACACTCCCCACACTCCCCACACTTCGTCATCTCCCCATCTGTCTTACTTCCCACGTCGCCAAATTTTGATCGTATCGTCATCACCGCCACTGACTAAGGTTTGTCCATCAGGACTGAAAGCAACACATCTGACATAACTGGAATGGCCTGTTAGTGTGCTGACTTCTGTACCACTGTGTAAATGCCACAGTTTGATGGTGTTGTCCCAACTACCACTAGCAATAAATTGCCTATCCCGGCTAAAGGCGACTGACCAAACTGAATCAGAATGACCGCTGAGTGTGCGAATTTCTCTGCCTGTGTTGACATGCCACAGTTTAATTGTGTTATCGCCACTCCCACTAGCGATGATTTCTCCGTCGTGGCTGAAGGCGATACAGTTGACAAAAAAGCTATGTCCAACCAGCGTGCAAATGTTTCTGCCTGTGTATACTTGCCAAAGTTTGATGGTGTAGTCATTACTGCCACTAGCTACAAGCTGTCTTTCTTGGCTGTTGGCGGTTGTAGCTGTTCTCGGAGAGTAGGCGACTGATGAAACTGGGTCGGCATGACCTTTAAAGGTTTGGATTTCTATACCAGTGTGTACCTGCCAAAGCTTTATTGTACAGTCAGCACCACCACTCAGGAGCAGTTTGCCATCTGGACTGAAGGCAACGGAATTTACCCAGTTGGTATGACCAATGAGAGTACGAATTTCTTTGCCTGTGTTGACATCCCACAATTTAATAGTGTTGTCCCAACTCCCGCTAGCCAAAATTCTTGAGTTGATATCTGTTAACCCCCCAGTTCTGCCAGACTCTCCTTGATAAGAAGAATTTAGGGAAATTGGGCTAAAGGCAAGGGAATGAACCATGCTGGAATGACCAGAAAACCAACGACCCAGTTGACGCACTAGCTTACCAGTACTTAGTTGCCAAAGTTTGATAGTTTTGTCGTTGCTACCACTGGCAAGATATTGTCCGTCTGGGCTAATGGCGATCGCATGAACCATACTAGAATGACCTTTAAGGGTCTGTATGCATTGCCAGTTCTGCTGATCTAGTATGACAACAGGCCCAGGTGATTGAACAACGGGTCTAGCTGATTCTTGTTTGGGCTTGGCCGCTAAAGATAATGGTATTGTTGCTAAATCTTCTCTAGAATCGCCTTCAAGTAAATTCAACCACTCCTGCACGGACTGGGGACGATAAGTTGACTCCAAATCCATGCCGCACATGATAGCTTGATTTACTCTATTACTGATGTTGGGATTAAAGTATTGTGGTGGTTCTAAATTAACATTGTGACGGCGATCGTCTGCACTTGTTGGTACAACTCCTGTAAGCAAATTATACAAAGTCGCGGCTAGGGCATAAATATCAATGTATTCTCCTCGTGGGGCTTCTAATTCATACTGTTCTGGTGGGGCAAAACCAGGAGTGCGATACACTGTATGCCTTTGAACTACATTGGGAATAAATTCTCTGGAAATGCCAAAGTCTATCAGCACTGCTTCTGATTTATCAATGCGAATCATGATGTTGCGCGGTTTGAGATCCCGATGCAACAGCCCTTTAGAATGAATCAGCGTTAAAGCGTCGCCAATTTGCCGGATATACAACAGTGCTTCTGTTTCTGATAGCAAACCTACCCGCTTCAAGCGTTGTCCTAAGTCCTCGCCTTGGATGTACTCCATCACCATACAAGGCGAATTTCCTTCATCAAAGACGTTTTCGATTTTTACTATATGAGGATGGTGACACACAGCCAGCCGAACTGCTTCATCACGGAAGTCTTGCCGTAATTTATTTCGGTGGAGTATCCAAGCGGGGTGATTCAGGATTTCTTCTTTGAGAGTTTTTATGACTCGCTGTTGATTTCTTTGATTTCTGGCAAGATAAGTGATGCCAATTCCACCTTCGCCTAGTTGGCTTTCAATAATGTAGCGCCCTCCGAATAAAGACTTTCCTGGATTCCACACCATTAGTAATATTTGACGTTTTCTGGTATTTATTTTGGCACGGTATCAGAACAGCCAACACGAATTTTTGGGAATTCCATTTGTATTGTTGTTGTAGCTTTCTGAAGTTAGTTACTTAGATAACATTTTCATCACCTCAATAATTACTATTAATTAATAGTATAAAGTTGGATATATCCTTATAGTTTTAGTTAAACTATGCCTTTACACCAAAATATGAAACTCGATCGCTCATCTTATCAACGATGACTTTAGCCATATTTGTTCATAATAATTTGACTTGTAGGTAATCTAAAATTATGCTGAAGAATCTAAATTTGAAACAAAAGTTTACAATTCTGCTACTAGTGATTTTGACATTTGGTCTAAGCTTAAGCGGATTTGCCCTTTCTTCTTTGCTGAGGGAGAATGCCAAACAAGATATTAGCTCAACAGCTTTGATGCTGATGCAAACAATGAGTTCTGTTCGTAAGTACACCAGTACTCAAGTCAATCCTGAGTTAGCTGATAAATTAGTAACGGAGTTTTTGCCGCAAAGTGTACCTGCATACTCAGCACGAGAGGTATTTGAAATTTTGCGGAAAACACCAGATTACCGTGACTTCTTTTATAAAGAAGCAACTCTCAATCCCACGAATCTTCGAGATAAAGCAGACGGTTTTGAGACAGAAGTTGTAGAAAAGTTCAGAAATAAACCAGACTTGAAAGAAGTGAGTGGATTTCGCTCAATTCCTGGTGGAGATATCTTTTATGTTGCTCGTCCGTTGCCAATTTCTGAAGAAAGTTGTTTGAAGTGTCACAGTGTACCTGAAGCTGCACCTCAAAGTATGATTACTCTTTATGGTACAGCGAATGGATTTGGGTGGAAGCTGAATGAAATTGTTGGCGCCCAAATTATATCAGTACCAGCTAATAACGTTATTAACAAAGCTAATCAATCTTCTTTACTAATCGTTCTCATCGTATCAACGATTTTTATCGCAACTATTCTGTTAGTGAACTTTTTCTTAAATCGACAGGTTGTGATGCCTCTCAAACGTATGACTCGCATTGCTGAGGAAGTCAGTACGGGACATTTAGAAGTTGAATTTGAGCAGATGTCTAATGATGAAATTGGTAATCTAGCTAGAGCTTTTAAGCGGATGCAATTAAGCTTAGAAATGGCAATGAAACGAATCAAACGTACTCATGGAAGCACGGGAGATTAAAATAATTCGTAATTCGTAATTCATAATTCGTAATTAAGCAGCACTTAAGTAAAAATTGCTAAAAAGCTATTTGCGGTAAGACAGAGGCTGCTGCCAAAACAGCTTCTGTGCGAGAACGCCAACGCGTTGGCGTAGTGTCTCGTAGAGAATAGTTACAAGAATTTGTAGAGTGTGCGTAAACTTAATTACGAATTATTTAAAGCCTTAGGAAAATAGGCTTTTTTTAAATTCAAAAGCTGCTTGAAAGTCAGGAATTTCTGCGGCTATCAATTCTACAAAATGGTCAGGTGGAATGTAAGGATTTTGAGCCAATATTTCTTCTATAACTAGAGTTGCCATTGGCCCAATATGGTAAGCTAACTCTTGCTGACAATGCTTCACAAATGCTGGATTAAGAGAAGGTTGTTGTTGTTCTATTTGCCCCAATTGTTGACTCATAGGCAAACCGGGCGAACTAAATATGGTTTCTCCCATTTGGTTGTATGAGTCGGAAATTGCGGACATGGCCTGATATTCAGGATTAAATACGGTGGGAGGCAAATCATTCGCCGTCGCAGAATACATCACTATTTGTGGTTGTTCGAGACGCTCTAAATCCGCGATTACTTCTGTTGCTGTTTGGTATCGCTTGTTGGGTCTATCGGCTAACATGCGATCGAGTACTTGAGCGAAACCATCAGTAACATAGGCATAATAACGCCAGTTCCATTCTAAGGAATACTGATCCATTAATAAGGATGGATCTTTACCTGTGAGCAGTACAATAGCTGTTACTCCTAATGCATAAATATCACTACAGGGAGAACATAAACCTAAGCTAATCTGTTCGCGGGGAGCATATCCTACTTTACCCACGAGGGACATTTTACCGACGAAAGTTACTTGGTTAGAAGTTTTGGTTTCGTTGATATCAGTAATTTGTTTGCCGACACCAAAATCAATCAGTACTGGCAAATCTTTGCCGTCTGGCAACATAATGTTGTCGGGGGAAATATCTCGATGGATAATGTTATGCTGGTGGACATATTCCAACACAGGCAATAGATTTTTTAGCCATTGGATAACTTCCTCTTCAGAAAAACTTCTTCCTTGGCGTTGAAGTTCTCCTAGCAGCCGAGAATATGTTTTACCATCGACATATTCTTGTACTAAAAACAGCCGACCGTCTCCTTCAAAGCAAGCCAAAAACTTGGGAATTTGAGAATGTTGCAGTTGGTGAAGAATTTTAGCTTCTCTTTTAAATAAGTTACGATATTGTTCGAGTCCACTTTCGCCTGTACCGATGGGTGCAAACTCTTTGAGAACACAAGCTTCATTAAAGCGACGGGTATCAAACGCCAAATAAGTTCGCCCCAATCCTCCTTGCCCCAAAAGTTTTTGGATAATATAGCGGTTATCAATTAGAGTTCCAGCGGCTATTTCTGGTCTTGTCAAAGGGGACTGTGACATCATCATCGCACTCCTAGCGATCTTACATTAGTGATAAATTATTTAGTTGCTCAAAGTCAGAAACTCTAGCAGATAAAGGCTTATATCATCTATAAAATAGAGGTTAGCACCACTGTCAATACTAGGAAATACACTTTTCTACAATCTCTAGATGGTCTTGTGTGACCAAATTAGCAATTTTTTGTTGAGTAGGTTTTAGTAATTTAGTACTACTTGATATATAAGTATTTTAGCAGTCGGGATATACCCCGTGTCTGCGGTAATATCTGCGAGTGCTTTGGGAATCGCTTTTGAGATTGGCTGTTTAACCTTATCTTAGCCTCAGTAGCGCGATCGCTACTCAGCCTACAAACACCTAGCATCTAGCATGACCTCATAGTTTTTGACAAAACTGAAGTTGCTATAGATTTATCAAACTAAAATATTATATTTATTTCAAGTACTCTATGTGCGATCGCTCTTAAAAATTAACCTTTGTGCAACCTGATGTTGCTACATCAACATAATATATAAACTCTGAGTATAAGTCAGTATTGTTCTAAAATAGAAAATTATGCTCCTTAATAGAGGAATTTCTACTTTTATTGTTTCTTCTCTGTGTTGTAAAAGCTGGTTATTAGTAACATAAATTAATAAAAAATAAAGAAATAATATCCGCAGTTACAATATTTAATCTATCTCGTCAGGATTCACGCCTAACTGACGTAAACGTTCCGCCAGTTTTTCTGCTTTTTGTTTAGCTTGAGCAGCTTCTTGTTTAGCTTGAGCAGCCTCTTGTTCAGCAATTATAGCTCGTTGGCTAGCGGCAACAGCTTCTTCTGTGGGTGCGGGAATTAATTCTCCTGCTAAAGTAAACCACCTTAACCACAACCTTTCAACGTCTCGAAATGAACCCTGCCATAAGCCTAAACTTAAATCTATTTCTGGCATTAGTATGCGTCCCTCAGTCAAATTCATCGGTTCGTAATGGCCGCCTACTAACTGAAATGCTTGAAGTTCATTAGTGTAGCGACTGAAAACAACATAGTAAGGAATCCGCAAAATTTGTTCGTAAACTTCCCATTTACTAGGAGGTTTATCCGTTGCACTTTTTTTGATGCCTAAATCTTCTTCTTCTGTACCTGGAGATAGTAATTCCACAATTACAAAAGGATTTGCTGGTTCTTGCCAGGTTACATAACTTAAACGTAAATCTTGACCTTTGTATAGTTTTTGTACTCCTACTACACCGAACCAATCTGGACGTTTGTACCACAAAGGATGCTCGATAGTGTAGTAGAGATTGAGGTCAGCAGCGCTGTAAACTAGTTCGGGATTCCAGTTAATTGGCTGAAAAGTTAAGTATAAAAGTAAAGGCTGTAAAAAGTGAAAATCGTCTGGCAAACCTGGTTCCTCTGGGTTGTCGCTGGGTAAATCATACATCGTTGGTAGGGTTTCCCAAGGAGGAAGCGGCGGATCGGATTGGGGAATAAAGGAAGGAAAATAAGTCATAACTTGTTTTTAGAATTATTCTAAGTCTTGCTGCGATCGCCCAATGTACTTTAATGATAAAACTGGTGTAGTGACTGTGTTAAAAATCAGGCGATCGCATAGACACAAGTGCTAGCACACCGCACCGCTAATGGCAAATTTTGAGATTGCCGCTACTACTATTATCTCTAAATGTTCGGCTTCCTTGGGTCAAATGCCACTGGACTCCAATCGTCAAACTTAGTCAAGGTTGGTAATTAGCGAGATATCACTTATTTAAAAGTATAAAATTTTTTTCTTAATTGCTAATAAATAACTATTACTGCCTAAATATTTTCGGGAATACTGAAGTTTAGTAGCATTAAAGGTGTATGAAAAATGGCAGATAATAAAGTTAGTGCAAAACTTTCCTCTACAGACAGGGAAGCCGTGATGCAAGCTATAACTACTATCCGTGAAAAGTTACCCTTCTTGATTGATTTGACAACCGAGGAACGTAAAGCTTTACCCAAACTGGGAGATAAGAGTCGGGCGTTTGTGAGTAAGGCGTTGGAAATCGCCACACAAAACCCTGATTTCTTACCTCGTTCTTTTGACTTGAATGAAATGCGCCAAGATATTGAATTATTTGAAGCCCTGTATCCCATTATGCTGTCGTTGACGCAACTGCAAGGACTGGTGGATGATACATCTGTGGCTGTTGGTAGCGAAGCTTATGCGGCGGGTTTGATGGTATATAACTATGCCAAAGTCAGCGGTAAAGGCGCAGGTTTAGAGTCAATGGTTGATGATTTAGGGCGAAGATTCGCCCGTAAAGCTAAAAAAGTGCAACCACAAACTTCATAAGTTGAGAAATTAACTCGACGCTTGTACCTAAAAACATAAAACTTGTTGCTCTGAGCTTGGGTGTTTCAGTTTCAAGTGAGATACTCCGAGTTCAGAGCATTAATATTTTGGTTTCAAGTGAGAACGTTTTCGTTTGAAACGAGAACATTCCGATTTGAAGTGAGAATGTTTTGGGTTGAAGTAAAAACGTTTTGGTTTGAAACGAGAACATTTCGGTTTGAAGTGAGAAAGTTCTCGTTTGAAGTGAGAATGTTTTGGTTTGAAGTCAAAACGTTTTCGTTTCAAATTAAAAATTTGTGTTTGCTCAACACCTTTGGCACTTATCTTGAGTATTCTTGAATGATGAAAACTTGTCGACTGGATTTGGGTTGATTCTGCTTTTTGACGCGAATCAGGCGATTTTGCAGTGCGATCGCCCAAGTAAGACTTTGTGACTTAATATCTTGTTTGACTGGTAATCCGCGCCACAATAACATCATCATCTCCTGTATCTAAAAGCAATAATACCGGACGCAGTTTGAATGTTACTGCATCAGAAAAAGGCAATTTGAGTAAAAGAACTGAGCCAGATTGATAATTTTGCATTGCTTAAATCGTGTCGTAGATAGCATCATCTTCGCTATAGCCTTTTAATAATTGCTCAGATGCAAGACGATGCCAAGCTGCTTCTTCTTGTTCTTCTTCTGTGGGTTCATTGACAAGAATAATTACTTTTACCTGCTGTTTATTTACTAACTGTTGCAAAATCACATCTGGTAATTCTATTTTGCCTTCGCTAGTGACATTCGCTGGAAATTCGTATGCTTTCATGTTGTTTCGATCGCCTGCTAGTTCTAATATTATTGTGACGCTGTTATTCTACAACTAGCTGCATCTCCAAATTTTGATGTTTCCGCTTTCGTCGCCAGCAGCAAGCCAATTTCCATCAGGACTAAAGGCGACAGAATAAACCTGACTAAAATGACTGAGAGTGCAAATTTCTTTCCCTGTTGCGACCTCCCACAATTTAATAGTTTTGTCATAACTACCACTAGCCAGCATTCGCCCATCATTACTAAAAGCTACAGATTTAACAGAGTGGGAATGAACGAGAGTGCGAATTTTTCTGCCTGTTGTCACTTCCCAGAGTGTTATGGTGTTGTAACTCTCACCACCAGCCACCATTAGTCCATCACTACTCAAAGCCACTGAATTAACTGTTTTGGAATGATGACTAGTTAGAGTGCGAATTTCTTTTCCTGTTGCCACTTCCCACAGTCTTATCGTATGTCTGCTACTACTAGCTAGCATTCGTCCATCACTACTGAAAGCTAGGGAATTAATGTTACACAAAATAAACGAGCTGAAAAATGGTCTAGGGAGAGTGCGAATTTCTTTTCCTGTTGCCACTTCCCATAGTTTGATAGTGTTGTAGTCCCCCCCGCTAGCCAGCATTCGCCCATCACTACTGAAAGTTAGAGAAAGGCGATCGCCTATAGATAGCTTAAGAGTGCGAATTTCTCTGCCTGTTGCTACGTCCCACAACGTGATATTGCCGAACGTTTCCCTACTAGTACTAGCCAAAATTCGCATATCACTACTGAAAGCTGGAGAGTCTACTGAGGTAAAAGACTCGAAGACAAGCGAAAAATCATCAATTTGTTTACCTGTTGCTGCTTCCTGTAGTTCGATAGTTTTGCACGAACCACCACTAGCCACTTCCCATAGCTTGATAATTTTGTTGTACCTACCACTAGTAGCCAGTGTTCGCCCATCACTACTAAAAGCGACGGAAACATACTCGTTATGACCGTTGAGAATGGGAATTTCTCTGCCTGTTGCCACTTCCCACAGTTTGATAGTTGTGTCATTAACAATATGATCCCTACCAGTACTACTAACCAGCATTCGACCATTATGGCTGAAAGCAATGAATTTAACTAATTTGGTATGACCGTTGAGAGTGTGAATTTCTTTGCCTGTTGCTACATTCCACAGTTTTATAGTTTTGTCATAACTACTACTAGCCAGTATTCGACCATCTTTACTAAAAGCAATAAATTTAATTGGTTTGGTATTACCGTTGAGAGTGTGAATTTCTTTGCCTGTTGCTACATTCCACAGTTTGATAGTGTTGTCATAACTACTACTAGCCAGCATTCGACCATCATTACTAAAAGCAATAAACTTAACTGATTCAGTATGACCCTTGAGAGTGTGAATTTCTCTGTTTTTTGTCACATCCCACAGTCTGATACTATTTCCATCACTACCAGCCAGCATTCGCCCATCATGACTCAAGGGGATCGGGTAAATAAACCTGGAATTAACAGTTAAAGTTAAGGTACAAATTTCTCTGCCTGTTGCCACTTCCCACAGTTTGTAATGACTATCAACCAGTATTCGCCCATCACTACTGAAGACTAGAAAATCAATAGAACTTTCAGTAGTGATGGTGCGAATTTCTATACCTGTTGCCACTTCCCATAGTTTTATAGTTTTGTCATAACTACTACTAGCCAGCATTTGCCCATCATGACTAAAAGCAACAGAATAAACTGCTTCGGTATGACCAGTGAGAGTGCGAATTTCTCTACCTGTTGCCACCTCCCATAGTTTGATAGTTTTGTCAAAACTACTACTAGCCAGTATTTGCCCATCATGACTAAAAGCTATAGAATAAACCCACTCGGTATGACCCGTGTAAGCGTAGTCTTCTGAGGGAAGAGTACGGATAACTTCACCTGTAGTTGAAGAAAATAAGTGAATAAGACTATCTGCTACAGTTGCTAAAATATCTTCATTAGGACTAAAGACTATTTTTTCTGAAATTTTTGGGATAACATAGGCGCACTCCCAGTTAATTGATTTGAGTAATCCCAACAAACCCAACCATTCCTGCACCGATTGGGGACGGGATTTGTAATCTAGCTCCATCCCCTTCATGATTGCCTCATTTACCCTGTCACTGATGTTGATATTTAAATCTTTCGGTGCTTGCAGGGTATCATGTTGCTCTCTAGCTCTTGCTTGAATAGGCCACTCTCCAGTTAGCAAATAATATAATGTGGCAGCTAAGGCGTAAACATCAATATATTCTCCCCTTTCTGCATCCTCTAAATATTGCTCTGGTGGTGCATAACCAGGGGTTAATAGTTGTGTATGCTGTAAAACTTCACCAGGAATAAATTGTCTAGCAAGACCAAAGTCAATAAGTACAACTTCTGGCTTACCTGCACGTATCATGATGTTACTGGGCTTTAAATCTCGATGCAGCAAGCCTTTTGCGTGAACTACTGTCAAAGCATCGCCAATTTGCTGAATATATTGCAGTGCTTCTGCCTCTGGCAATACCCCCTTTTTGGTTATTCGCTCATGTAAATCTTCCCCTTCGATGTACTCCATCGCCATGCAGGGTAAGTCACCCTCATCAAACACGTTTTCTACTTTTACAATGTGGGGATGGTGACACACTGCCAAGCGTACTGCTTCATTCTTAAAGTCTTGCTTGATTTTGCTTTGATTATTAAAAGCATAATTTAGAATACTTTCGGACAGGGTTTTAATTACGCATAGTTCACCCTGACTATTTTTAGCCAGGTAAGTAATACCCATACCACCTTCGCCTAATTTTCTCTCGATGATGTAGCGTCTGCCAAACAACTGCTGCCCTGGATTCCACGCCATTGGTCAAAACCGTAGTTTTACTGATATTTATTTTGGCATACCATAGATGTCGGCGTTTGGCAAAGGAGATTTGAGGCAATTCTGATGCAGCCTACAATAAGCAGTGTATTCAATCGTAATCAACTTATGGCGATCGCAGTTGTTAAACCCTCTTCCTGGCTAGAAAATGGTATTGTAGTCACAAAAGTTAATAATCTGAATTTTTTTAAATTGACAGACGAATTGCAAGCTCGAATGCAAGAACTTGTAGATGGAAAACAAGCAGACTCTCTTACACCAGAACAAGCGGCGGAACTAGAAGCGATCGGCGAATTAATCGTAATTGTTACTTACATGAATGGGATGATTGCTAATGAGGCGCAACAATCCCAGGAAAATGAGACTTGGGAACAGAAATTAGATAAAAACTAATGTCTAAAAAATTTAGAGACGTTGCAATGCAACGTCTCTACATCTAGGTTATTGCATCAGAATTTGCCGAATTAAAATACTCATTACCTCATCTGAGTTGCCGGTGGGTATCAGTGGACTCCATTCCCCTACACTGGCGTAGCCAATTACCTGCAAGTAGTGA
This sequence comes from Nostoc paludosum FACHB-159, assembly GCF_014698835.1. Taxonomy (GTDB): domain Bacteria; phylum Cyanobacteriota; class Cyanobacteriia; order Cyanobacteriales; family Nostocaceae; genus Nostoc; species Nostoc paludosum. The sequence goes on from NZ_JACJTU010000016.1 coordinate 171,109, forward strand.
ATTGTACTGGTAACGGCTTTGGTTGAACCAATCAGTAGATGCTTAACCGGTTTTCTTTGAGGAACTGGCTTTTGAGTTGGTTGATTGACGCTGGGTGTATCTAAATTTTCACTCAGGAACTGTTCTAACTTTGACTGGGCGGAATCTTCTGGTTGTGCCATGATTGTATTTATCTCCTGATAAGGGGGACAGATAAGGGCGATCGCATTCATCTTTGCGGGATTGGGCGATCGCCTTTATCATGCTTTCATTTTAATGTATAAATTTATACTTGTCAAATATAAATTCAAAAATTTCTATCAATAATTCCCAAGTTTTAACGAGAATAGATTATGTCTAATTCGAGATATTTAAAATTTCATTGCTATAAAAAAAATGCTAGATTTAGCAAATTTTTAACTAAACCTAGCAATCTTTAATTATTTACAAAAAGTCTAATCTTCAGGTTCAATTCCAGCAGCCCGCAATTGTGCTGCTAGTCGTTCGGCGCGTTGGCGTTCTTGTTCGGCGCGTTGGCGTTCTTGTTTGGCGCGTTGGCGTTCTTGTTCAGTGCGTTGGCGTTCTTGTTCGGCTAATTCTGTACCCCAAAGTAGAAGGTTTCCTTGTTCGTCCCACCACCGTAACCACTTTCCTGTACGATTTTCACGAGTCCCTTCCGACACGCCAAGGAAAAGATTGATTTCCGGTATCCAGTAGCGTTGATTTTCATCAGGTTCTTGCAAGATGTACTCTTCTGGATTTTGTAAGCGATACGTTTCGATACTGCCGCTTTCTGGCTCAAAAATGATGTAGTTTGGTACTTTCAAGATGCGTTCGTAGAAAAACCATTTTCCAGGGGGATATGTCGATTTGATAGAATACTCTGTCTCCTGTGTATCAGAAACAAATTCCATCACAATTACAGGAATATCACCCTGTAATTGAGGCGTGTAACTGCGGATTACTTCTTCTCTATTAACATTAATTTTGGCAATGAAAGCCCAATCAGGGGCTTTAATGACTATTTTGTTATTGAGAGTGGCACAAATTCCGTAATTAGTTGTTGTCAGGGCATTAGCTGAAATTTTTCCGGCTAATTGTAGGCTTTCTGTGAGTGCAGCAGCTAAGGCTGGTTGGTTGATGTTGTCCACTGGGTCATCTGGCAGTTTGTAATCATTGGGGAGTTTTTCCCAAGTGATTTTGTAATCTTGGGTGATGACTGTCATGATGGGTTTTCCTTTTGTGTAGGGGCTGGGGATTGGGGACTGGGGATTGGGGATTGGGGAATGTTTTTCTAATACCCACTACCCAGTACCTAGCCACCAGCACCCAGTCCCTTTACTCATATTCATCGGGTTCTAAATCGTCGGTTGTCAGTTCTTGATGGGGGATGGCGGCGATAATTGCATCTATGACTTTAGATACTGGTAGAATCTCAATATTTAGGTCGGGAAATTTTTGTCCCTTTGGCACGATCGCTCTTTTAAATCCCAATTTAGCGGCTTCTTTCAACCGCAGTTCCATTTGGGAAACCGATCGCACTTGTCCGCCTAACCCAACTTCCCCTATCAATACTGTACCTGGGTCAACGATGCGATCGCGGAAACTAGCAACGATGGCAATTGCTATTCCTAAATCTACTGCTGGTTCTTCTACATTCAATCCGCCAGCAGAAGCAACGTAAGAATCTAATTTCGACATGGGAATTCCCACGCGTTTTTCTAAGACGGCGAGAATTTGCACGAGGCGGTTATAGTCTATGCCGGTGGCTGCACGTCGGGGTGAGGGGTAGCTGGTGGGACTTACAAGGGCTTGCAATTCCACAACAATGGGGCGAGTACCTTCACAAGCCACTACAATTGCTGTACCTGGTGCTGGGTCGTCACGATTGCCTAAAAATAACTCTGAGGGGTTAGGAACTTCCCGCAGCCCATGTGACACCATTTCAAAGATGCCGATTTCATGTGTTGCCCCAAAGCGATTTTTGACTGTGCGTAATAACCGATGGGAGGCAAAGCGATCGCCTTCAAAATACAACACTGTATCTACTAAATGTTCTAAGACTTTTGGCCCGGCGATCGCTCCTTCTTTGGTAACGTGTCCGACAATCAACATGGTAATATCTTCGTGCTTCGCCACCTTCATCAAAGCCGCAGTACATTCGCGTACCTGAGCCACGGAACCAGGCGCGGAAGTCAAGGCGGGAAAGAATACTGTTTGAATACTATCAATTACAGCTACATTCGGTTTAAGTGAATCTACTTCCCGCAAAATCTCTTCTAAATCTGTTTCTGGCAATACGTATAAATCCGCTCCTACGTTTTCCGGTGCTTGTGATTTAGGAGGATTTTCTGCTACTGGTTCGTTGTCATCACCAACAACACTTAGAGGTTTTGCTACTCCTAAGCGAGAAGCTCTTAATTTTATTTGCTGTCCTGATTCTTCTCCAGAAATATAAAGGATGCGGTATCTTTGCGCCAATTGATTTGATACTTGCAGTAGTAAAGTAGATTTGCCAATTCCTGGGTCGCCGCCAATCAACACCATCGAACCAGGAACAACTCCACCACCTAGTACCCGATCTAGTTCTCCATAACCAGACTCCCAACGAGTGACTTGGCGATCGCTAATTTGGTCAAATGTCAGTGAAGCCCGTTGCTTTGGAGCTTTAGCATTAGATTTGCCATTATTGGGTGCAGCTTGCCAACCACTTACTCCTCCACGAGTAGGTACATCTACAGAAGATTGGATGAGAATTTGTTCTTCTAGAGAATTGTAAGTACCACAGGCTGGACACTTACCAAACCATTGAGGGGATTCTGCCCCACAATCGTTACAAACGAAAAAACTTTTTGGCTTTGCCATTCGTAAATCTTATTAAATAATCTTAATATTTACTTAAATTTTTGGAGAACACTAAAATCCAATAATAGTAGTAATTAGAGCTTTTTCCAAATCAATTTGTGGAATGATATCTTAATATTATGGTATTAAAAATTAATCATGTAAATTTTTAGTGAAGGAGCGTTGATTAACTTGGAAAGTCATAAAGAAAAAATCTTGGTAGTAGACGATGAAGCCAGCATTCGCCGGATTTTGGAAACGCGCCTTTCAATGATTGGCTACGATGTCGTGACAGCTGGTGACGGAGAAGAAGCTTTGGAAACTTTTCGCAAAGCCGATCCTGACCTAGTAGTTTTAGATGTGATGATGCCAAAGCTAGATGGCTACGGTGTTTGTCAAGAATTACGCAAGGAATCTGATGTCCCCATTATTATGCTAACAGCCTTGGGGGATGTAGCCGATCGCATCACTGGACTAGAATTAGGTGCTGACGACTACGTAGTTAAGCCGTTTTCCCCCAAAGAACTAGAAGCCCGGATTCGCTCAGTGCTGCGGCGAGTAGACAAAACTAGTGCTACTGGCATTCCTAGTTCTGGTGTGATTCATGTCGCTAACATTAAAATCGATACCAATAAGCGACAAGTCTATAAAGGCGACGAACGGATTCGATTGACAGGCATGGAGTTTAGCTTACTAGAGTTGTTAGTCAGTCGCTCTGGAGAAGCTTTTTCCCGTTCAGAAATTTTGCAGGAAGTTTGGGGTTACACACCAGAACGCCACGTAGATACCCGTGTAGTAGATGTGCATATATCCCGTTTGCGGGCAAAACTAGAAGACGATCCCAGCAACCCAGAATTAATATTGACAGCCAGAGGTACTGGTTACCTTTTCCAGCGAATTATTGAACCGGGAGAGGAGTGAGACGCGGGGACGCGGGAAAATCAGGGAAAGGATGAAGTGAAGAAAAAGCCCAATGACTAATGACTGATGACTAATGGCTAAATCCGATCCAAATCGAGTTTTGCGGCGTCTACCCATTGTTGTAGGTGGACTAGGCGCTGTACTTTTGCTAATTAACCGCTTGTTGACACCGCAACTAACTGAATCTCAAGCGCGTGGTGATGTGTTGGGTGTGATTTTGAGTGCGGTGTTAATTTTGACGGGTTTAATTTGGCAGCAGGTACAGCCGCGATCGCCTGATACTGTAGAACTAATCGGAGAAGAGGGTTTTGTACTAGCACCAGACTTGCCAGAAGCCGTGAAAACTGAGCTAGCTTGGGCATCTCATTTATTGTTGACCAATACAGTAACGCGATCGCTAGTAGTTTTTTATCAAGGTAAAGTTTTGTTGCGTCGAGGAATTTTAGGTATCAAATCTGAGGTTGTACCAGGAGCAATCTTAAAACAGGTACTCGAAAAACAAAAGCCGATTTATCTAGTGGCGCTAAAGGTGTATCCCGGTAAGATTGAATTTGATTATTTACCTGAAAATACTCAAGGGGTAATTTGTCAACCTATTGGCGATCGGGGTGTCCTGATTTTGGGAGCGAACGCGCCTCGCAGTTACACCAAACAAGATGAAAAGTGGATCGCCGGAATTGCTGATAAATTAGCTGTTACTCTTAGCCAAATTTAGATTAGCCAATTTTAGATTTTGGATTTTAAGTAGAAGGCTCCAAGGAAGAAGGCAGACGCCAGAAAGGAAAAGAGTTATCTTATCTAGTTCCTGGAGGTCGGCATCTTACATTTAGTTATGTCTACCTACTTAGATTGACCTATTTTCAATCGAAGTATTTTGAAAAATTTCATCTCAAATTACTAAGGAATTTTAAACAAATCTATTATTCAATCTTGTGGGAGCCATCTTGCCTGTGGATAATTATCGACGGGCGAGACACCTGACAATCAATAATTAGATAGATATGTTTTTATTTGTAAATTCCCAATCGAAAATCTAAAATCTAAAATCTAAAATTCAATCACCAAGAAGTTAAAAAATTCCACCCTTCTGTTTCTTCTGGTGTATTTTCTTGTTTTTGTTCTGGCGTATTGAAATTTTTTTGTTGAATTAAATTCTCATAATCTCCAGAATCAACCCATTTTAATAATTCGCCAGCCCGCATCACAACCCAAGGAAGTGTAGCTTCTGTATAACTTAATATTTTGGTAACCTGATCTGCGGTATCAATATTCTGGGATGCAAACTCACGCGCTTGAGTTAGAAAATCTTCAATCACAGCAGTAGTTAAGTATTCACTCGGTAAACCTGCAATTTTTATCAGTGCGCTGGTTGCTACATTAATATCCTGACAAGCCAACAAACCAGCGCGATCGGCGGTGAATCTAGCCATCATTTGCCAATTATATAAAGCCAATTCCATACCACTGGCTACCAAGCCACCAACCCCCAATGTAGTACTACTCAACAGATTTTTTAAAGTCGGCATCACAAACGCCATTTGGTGATAAACCATGTGCTGACTCTTAATACGAGCAACTTCATGTCCCAAAATATAAAGCAACTCATCTGTATCAAGCCACTCCATTGCATCTAAATTGATACCAATGAGAGGTTTTTCTACTCCGACAATGTAGCTGAGAATGTGACCTGTGGCTCGAAACAGATATAGTTCAGGAAGGGGGTTAACATCAAGAATTTCACAAGTTTCTACTAATGCTTGATGCAATTGGGGAAAATTACGAGGGGTAATTCTGATACTACTGCCAAGGCTTTGGATGCGGAGTAGGCGATCGATACCGTATTCATTAATTTTTTTCAGTAGCAAAGAGACACCAGGCATCTTTTGTAAAGATGCTAAGGCTTTGCGATCAAAAGGGTGTTCGTAAGTTTGCGAATTTAATCCAGTTAATATTTTTCTCTGCATTGATTTCTAATTTCCAGCGCTAAGTGCTTTTACTTGCTGTTTAGTTTTTTTAAATAGTATAAATCGCATCTTTAATTAAGGTTGAAGCCCAAGCTTTTGCCAGCATCTTGCTCCAATGAGCAAGCATTTTTGAGAAAATGCAATAAATTTACTTTATAAATTAATCATTTTTTAGATGCTGTTTTTTGGATGTAGCACGTTTTAGGGTAGCACGGCGATGCTACCCTACAAAAGACTAACTGATTTGCAAATTTCAAATTTTATCTATGCAAATTATCTATTGGCTATTAATTGCCGTAATGGTTGTGGGGATTATCGGCGCAGTAGTTCCTGCGATTCCCGGTGCTAGCTTAATTTTAATTGCAATTATCATCTGGGGAATTGTTAGCAGTTCCTTCGCAGCTATCAAGATTCCATTAATTGTAACAATTATTGTTTTACTACTCAGTGTCGGCGTGGATTTTTTAGCCAGTTATGTAGGAGCAAGACAAGCAGGAGCCAGCAAGTGGGGACAAATTGGCGCAGTTGTCGGTCTAGTGCTGGGATTTTTGGGATTATTGCCAGCTTTACCCTTTGGAGGCCCACTATTAGGAATTTTACTAGGGCCGCTATTGGGAGCAATTATTGGTGAGTATTTTTACCGACGTGAATTAGGTTTAGCAGTTAAAGCAGGTATCGGAATTGTCGTCGGTACACTGGTTGGAAATTTGATTCAAGGGTTGTTGGCGATCGCTGCTGTTACAGTATTTATAATTACAACTTGGCCGCAAGTATACGGCGCTTAAAATTTATCAAAGCGTTTACTGGATTTGCTCACATAATAAAATTGAGTAGATAGAACAACTAATTGGCATGATTAGTTATTCGATCTACTCAATATAACGGTGAAAAGCTTAATTTGCTACTAACAGATACACACAAGCATTAATGTTTTGTATACAAGATTTAAAATTCAAAATTAATTATTGTTTGAATTTTTCACCTTGATTTGAAGGTCAGCTATGGGAAAAATTAGACTGTTTGTGAGTTTTTTCTACGCTTTTGCAAACCAAACAAAGCTACTAATCCCAAAACACCTAAGCTCATAGTGGTTCCTGGTTCGGGAACAGTTTGATTCACATCCAAGCGAACACCATCACCAGTGGCAAATCTACCACCAATATTACCCAGTTTTAACTCCAAGGATTTGACATTTGTCAAAGTCACTTTTTTGATATTAGCGTCACTTCCTGGAGTAATTGCTCCTCCATAAGCAACACCATTAACACTAAGAATCGAAGTACCTATATCTTCCACATCAAAGAATGATAGTACTAACTCGCTAATTGTGCTAGTAAAGTCAAACTTAAACTGACCAACTTCTAATTGACCGTTTTCAGGTAGTTTACCATTAGTTCTTCTAGCTACAGGACGGAACCAATTTTCACCTGCAATTGTGTTAGTTCCTCCATCTGGCTTACCGAAGGAAATACCAAAACCATAAGAATTTGAGGTTGCACTATCATCACTAAATAATAGGCTTGGTTTGTAATCTGGATTGTAATTCTGGCTGGTAACTGTGTAACCATAAGGAGTTGTATCGATACAGCTACCAGTTAAACACGCAACATTTGTCAGTTTAATTTCCCCTTCTACTGGAGGAACTAAAGAAGCAGCTTGAGCTTTAGATACACCACCAATTACATTTAAACCGATAGTAGATGCTGCAATTGTTGTTGCTAAAATAGTTAACTTTTTCATTAGATTTTTTTCCTCTGATTAGTAATTTTTTAGATGAAAAATTTTGTTTTCATTTGTTTCTCTGTATTTGTATATTAACCGGGCAATTACGTAAGCGCATCTACTTGGGTCTTAATTCACACAATCTTTATTAGTAAATCGCTATATATGAATATTTTTAGAAAAAAAACTTTTTTAAGTTATTTTTTATACAATTTTTTCTTACAACAGGGTGAGGTACAGATATAGAACTTATACCAAATCTGTTTTTATAACCCCTCTTTCTTCTCCCCTGCCTCCCCTCCTTTTTTAAAAAACAGGGTAGTTAACAAGGATTTGGTATTACGCACTCAGATCCCCCAAACCCATTAAAAAGGAGGCTTTAGAGGTTCCCCCCTTGAAAAGGGGGATCAGGGCTTTCAAGCTTCAGTGCGTAAGTCCTGAGATAGTAATAGGGGCACAACATGTTGTGCCCCTATCGGTATACTTAATTAAATGTGGAGTCAATAAGCTTAAGCTGATTGCAAATATTTTCTAGCTTCACTAGCGATCGTTTCTATATCATCATCTACCAGAGTTTCTAATATAGATTTAGCTTCTGGACTACCCAAATGAATCAACGCTTGTACAAGTCTGTAACGGATTTGCGAATCTGGATTGGTAGCATAAGGAGCTAAAAGGGGAACCGCTTCTACATTTCCCAACTCGCCTAAAGAACTAATAGCCGCAGTTTGGACTAGTTCATTGTCTGAAGAGAGTGCCTCTTTAAGTAGTTCAAAACCTCGTGGATCGCCTAACTCGCCTAGTGTAGCAATGATACTGAATTGTACTAGCCATTCATTAGTTGTATTGTAAACTTTCTCTAAGTCTTCCAGAGCTTCACTTAATTTCAGAGCGCCCAAGCAATCTGCGGCGGCTGCTTGTACATCTATTTCGGGGTCATTGAGCAAGCGATCGCGTAAAATTTCCAAAGATAACTGTAAATCCTGTTTTCCCAGTGTATCCATTTGACTCACTGCCGAGTATCGGACACGGGCGTTGCGATCGGCAATCGCAGTTTGAATCAATTCAAAACCGATGGATTGTTCTAATTGACGGATTTGATTTACTGCACGCAAGCGATCGCCCACATCCTGAGAACTAAGCAGTTCCTTAACAGACTCTGGATTAATACTCATTTTATTATCCTTGATTTTCAAACGTATAAAAAAGAGTCAAGGGTCAATGAAAAGGACAAGGTGACAAACAGACAAGGGTAGATGAGAGACATAGTAATGGTTAGTGGATAACCACCAATTACCAATTACCAATGCCCCATGCCCCATCCCCAATGCCCAATGCCCAATGACTAATCTTGACTTGCTGCCATTGCCCGAATAATATCACCACGAGTGAGGATACCAATTACTTGGCCCGTGCTGTCAAGTACTGGCAAGCGGTGAACACTGCGATCGTGCATGACTGTAGCAGCTTCCTTTAAAGTTTTCTCAGGGGAAATAGCGATCGGGTTTTTACTCATCACTTCCCCAACGGTTTGCCCTAAAGCTTTATGCAAATCACGTTCGTATGTAGCAGGGTTTTTCAAATAGATGACACTATCAAGAAACATGATGTATGCAGGTGGAGTGACACCAGTTTCTTGCCACATCAAATCGGTTTCTGAAATAATGCCCACTAACTTACCGCCATCATCCACAACAGGTAGCCCGCTGATGTGACGTTCTGCGAGAATTTGGATAGCTTCCTTGAGTGGAGTTTGTTCCTGAACCACAATCGGATCGCGGCTCATAACGTCGGCAACGGTTTTAGGCATTTGTTTACTGATACCATTTATCAAAGTCCCTGCGATTATTGTAGAAAATTGCGGGACTCAACCTGATGCAATTAATAGATTGTTACGGGATTGGGGCATGGGAGTGTTGATTAAGGAGTTAGGAGTTAGGAGTTAGGAATTAACAATTATTTTCCTTGTTTCCTTGTTCCCTCATCTCGCCACCTCCCCATCTCCTTACTCCCCACTCACCTTAAGAGCATCAATAATTTGAATATTTGCTTTTGGAAAACTAAACTTTTCGAGTTCTTCCAAACTTACCCAGCGGATTTCGTCGCATTCCAAGGGTTGGGGAACACCCGCAACATGACGGCAGTGATGTACTGTCAGGGTAACGTGCAAATCTGTATAGGTATGATCGACGGTGATTAGATGTTCTCCCACTTCGATCGCGATTCCCAATTCTTCGTAAATTTCCCGTTGAATACACTCTTGGATAGTTTCACCAAGCTCAATCTTGCCACCAGGGAATTCCCACAAACCACCCATCGCTCCTTGTGGACGACGACGGTCAATTAAGATTTGTTTTTGGTCATTCCAAATTACGGCAACGCCAATGATTTTATGAGGTGGGAAAGAACTGGTTTGACTCATGGTTTATGAAAGTAGTAGTGGAGGAGACTTGTACTGAGCGGAGCCGTTGGCGCAGCCTCTCGTAGAGAAGTATGAGGAGACTTGTACTGAGCGGAGCCGTTGGCGCAGCCTCTCGTAGAGAAGTATG